>NZ_FOEP01000037.1 GCF_900110775.1 Thalassovita taeanensis
TGACCTGAGCCCCAAGCTTCCCCCAGCTCTGCGCGGAGTCCTTAGGGTTAAATCTTTGTCGTTAGGCCGCCATCTTGTCCATCGCCTTTCTCTGCAAAAATTCCATTGGCGTCAGGTTGCCTAAGGCTGAATGGGGTCTGCGCCAGTTGTAGTCCTCCTGCCATTCTTCGAGCGTTTTGCGAGCCTCGGCCAATGTGCCGAACAGCGTTTCATTGAGGCATTCATCACGTAGCTTGCCGTTGAAGCTTTCGATGAAGCCGTTTTGTTGAGGTTTTCCGGGTGCAATGTAATGCCAATCGATGCCTGTATCTTGAACCCATTTGAGGATCGCCATGCTGGTGAGCTCGGTCCCATTGTCCGAAACTATTGTCATCGGGGCACCGCGCTCAGCTATGATGCGATCCAGTTCTCGCACCACACGGTGCCCTGAAAGCGATGTATCTGCGACCAGTACCAGGTTCTCTCGGCTGTAATCATCCACGACGGCCAGAATGCGGAAGCGACGTCCGTCTGTCAGCGCATCAGATACAAAGTCCAGCGACCAGCGCTGGTTCGGACCATCAGGTAACACCATCGGCTTCCTGGTGCCCAAAGCACGCTTTCTGCCACCCCTGCGGCGCACCTGAAGCTTCTCTTCGGTATAGATACGCCTCACCTTCTTGTGGTTTACAGCAAAGCCTTCCCGCGCGATCATCACATGGACACGCCGACAACCAAACCGTCGCCGTTCACGTGATACGCGTTTGATGGCATCCCGTAGTTCGGCATCATCACCTCGGCGCGACAGATACCGGACCGTAGACCGATCGACATGCAGCACATCACACGCCCGCCGCTGACTGACCTGATGTTGCTCCATCAGATGCTTCACAGCTTTCCGCTTTCCAACGGGCGTCACCACTTTTTTGAATTGATGTCTCGCAACATCGCGTTGTCCAACATCTGTTCTGCCAAAAGCTTCTTCAGCTTGCCGTTCTCATCTTCTAATGCCCGCAACCGCTTCGCATCCGATGGTTCCATGCCACTATACTTCGATTTGTATTTATAGAACGTCGCTGAGCTGATCCCGTGACGCCGACACACGTCTGCGGTCTTCTCACCAGATTCCTGTTCCTTGATCATCGCAATGATCTGTTCATCCGTAAATCGTGCCTTCATTTGTCCGTCCTTTTGTTGGGCGGACTCTACACAAATTTGGAGGAGTTTTAGGGGCTCAGGTCA
>NZ_FOEP01000033.1 GCF_900110775.1 Thalassovita taeanensis
AGGTGCGCGACCACCTTGAGGGCAATATCTGCCGCTGCACCGGGTATCACAACATCGTGCGCGCGATCATGGCAGCAAGCGGGCAGGCGGTTCCGATCGCGGCAGAATAAGCGCTGTGCCCGAGGAGGGGCGCGGCACAGATAATTTTCAGCAGGCGGGTTGCCGGGCGACAGAGCCGGGGCGGCGGGGCCTGATCAGGGAGGACATGACATGCCGAAGGACGATGGAATTGGCGCAAGCAGCAAGCGGCGCGAGGACGTCCGGTTTCTGACCGGGGTGGGGAATTACACCGACGATATCAATCTGCGCGGGCAGGCCTATGCCTATTTCCTGCGCTCGGATGTGGCGCATGGGCGGATCGAGCGGCTGGATGTGGCGGCCGCCGAGGCGATGGACGGCGTGCTGAAGGTCTTCACCTCGGCGGATTTTGCCGCAGCGGGGGGCGTTCCGTGCGGGTGGTTGATTACTGACCGGTTCGGGCAGCCGATGCAGGAACCCAAGCACCCGATCTTGGCCGAGGGCAAGGTGCGCCATGTCGGCGATCCGATCGCAGTGATCGTGGCAGAGACGCTGGAGCAGGCACGAGATGCCGCCGAGGCGGTCGAGCTTGAGATCGAAGAGCTGGAGCCGGTGCTGGATGTGAAGGCGGCGGTGCTGCCGGGCGCCACCAAGGTGCACGACGATCTGACCTCGAACCTGTGCTATGACTGGGGGTTTGTTGAAGAAAACCGCGAGGCGGTGGATGCGGCGATCAAGGCGGCGCATCACGTGACCACGCTGGAGCTGCGCAACAACCGGTTGGTGGCAAACCCGATGGAGCCGCGGGTGGCGGTGGGCGACTACAGCCGCGCCAACGACGAGCACACGCTGTATACCACCAGCCAGAACCCGCATGTGATCCGGTTGCTGATGGGGGCGTTCGTGCTGTCGATCCCGGAACACAAGCTGCGGGTTGTGGCACCCGATGTGGGCGGCGGATTTGGCGCCAAGATTTTTCACTATGCCGAAGAGGCGTTTGTGACCTGGGCCGCCAAGGTGTTGAACCGTCCGGTCAAGTGGACTTCGAGCCGGTCAGAGGCCTTCATGTCGGACGCGCATGGCCGCGATCATGTGACCAAGATCGAGCTGGCGATGGACGAGAACAACAAGTTCACCGCCGTGCGCACCGACACCTATGCCAATATGGGCGCGTATCTGAGCACCTTTGCGCCGTCGGTTCCGACCTGGCTGCATGGTACGTTGATGGCGGGGAACTATACCACGCCGCTGGTCTATGTGAACGTCAAGGCGGTGTTCACCAATACGGTGCCGGTCGATGCTTATCGCGGTGCGGGCCGCCCCGAAGCAACGTATCAGCTGGAGCGGGTGATCGACAAGGCGGCGCGCGAGGTCGGGATGGATCCGGCCGAGTTGCGACGGCTGAACTTCATCCAGCCCGATCAGTTCCCCTATGACACGCCCGTCGCGGTGACTTATGATACCGGCAACTATCAGGCCACGCTGGATAAGGCGCTGGAGATGACGGATTATGCGGGGCTCGGTGCGCGGGTGGCTGAAAGCAAGGCGCGCGGCAAGCTGCGCGGCTTTGGCATTGCGCATTATATCGAGGCTTGCGGCATCGCGCCGTCGAACCTGGTGGGGCAGTTGGGCGCGCGTGCGGGCCTGTACGAATCCGCCACTGTTCGGGTCAACGCCACCGGGTCGATTTCGGTGATGACCGGCTCGCATTCGCACGGGCAGGGCCACGAGACGACCTTTGCCCAGGTGATGGCCGAGATGATCGGCATTGATGCCAGCCAGATCGACATTGTGCATGGCGACACGGCGAAGACGCCGATGGGCATGGGCACCTATGGCTCGCGCTCGATCGCGGTGGGCGGGTCGGCGATGGTGCGCGCGACCGAGAAGATCATCAACAAGGCCAAGAAGATCGCGGCGCATCTGATGGAGGCGTCAGAGGCGGATATCGAGCTGAAGGACGGTCAGTTCAGCGTTGCGGGCACGGATAAATCGGTGGCTTGGGGCGATGTTACCCTAGCGGCCTATGTGCCGCACAATTATCCGCTGGAAGAGATCGAACCGGGGCTGGAGGAGACGGCATTTTACGATCCGTCGAACTTTACATACCCCTCGGGCGCGTATTTCTGCGAGCTGGAGGTCGACCCAGACACCGGCAAAGTCGAGATTTTGGGCTTCACCGCCGCTGATGATTTTGGCAACGTCATCAACCCGATGATCGTCGAAGGTCAGGTTCATGGCGGGTTGGCGCAGGGGATCGGTCAGGCGCTGCTGGAGGAGTGCGTTTATGACGAGAACGGCCAGTTGCTGACCGGGTCGTTCATGGATTACGCGATGCCGCGCGCCAGCGATCTGCCAATGTTCGCGGTGGATCATTCGTGCCAGACACCGTGCACCCATAACCCGCTGGGGGTGAAGGGGTGTGGCGAAGCAGGTGCGATCGGCAGCCCGCCTGCGGTGGTCAATGCGGTGATCGACGCGTTGCAGCGCGGTGGGTATGACGTGACCGATATCGATATGCCGGTGTCGCCTGCCCGGGTCTGGACGGCGATGCAGGGGGCCGCGCGCAAGGGCTGATTTGCGTGCGCGCCGGTGGTCGTGATGGCCATCGGCGCGCCCGCAGAACTGAGGAACCTGAGGTATAATTCAGGGCACGGGCGCGGGCTCGGGGTCCTGTGGGAGGAACGA
>NZ_FOEP01000034.1 GCF_900110775.1 Thalassovita taeanensis
TGTAAAACGCGGATCAATAATGGGCCACAGAAGCGGCTGCGCATTGCAGTTGTAGCGGAGTAAAATTCCGCCAGTTTGTGTCCTTCGTTTAGTCGGAGGGCGGGAGATGTATTCTGTGGATATTTATAATCGTGTGCGCCGTGCCTGCTTGAAGGACGGCATGTCAGCTCGAGAAGCGGCGCGTTATTTCAATAAGGATCGCAAGACGATCGCGAAGATGCTGCGCCATGAGCTGCCGCCCGGATATCAGCGTTCAGAACCGCCGCGCCGGCCAACGCTTGATAATTACGTTGGTGTCATCGACGAGATACTGCGCTCCGACAAAGCCTTGATCAAAAAACAGCGTCACACGTCGAAGCGCATTTTTGAACGACTGCGTGATGAGCATGGGTATGCAGGCAGCCTCACGACGGTGACGTATTACGTGCGTGAGCAAAAGCGGCGCACCAAAGAAGTGTTTGTGCCGTTGTCGCATCGGCCAGGCCACGCACAGGTTGATTTTGGCGAGACCCTCGGCGTCATCGGCGGGGTGGAGCGCAAAGTCCACTTCTTTGTGATGAGCTTGCCGCATTCTGATGCGGTGTTTGTGAAGGGTTATCCAGCAGAGACAACGGAAGCATTCTGTGATGGCCACGTCTCGGCCTTTGCCTTCTTTGGCGGCATTCCCCAGTCCATTCTTTACGACAATACCAAGATCGCTGTGGCGCGTATTCTGGGGGACAGAACGCGCGTCCGGACCCGTCGGTTTACGGAATTGCAATCGCATTACTTGTTTGATGACAGGTTCGGGCGGCCTGCGCGAGGAAACGACAAAGGCAATGTCGAAGGCATGGTAGGTTACACACGTCGCAACTTTATGGTGCCCGCGCCGCGCTACGACAGCTTTGATGATTTGAACGCGCACCTGGAGCAGAAGTGTTTGGAACGACAAAGTGATACATTGCGCGGCCACACCCAAACTATAGGCGCACGCCTGGTATCGGATTTGGATGCTCTAATGGGATTGCCCGTCGCAGAATATGAAGCCTGCGATCACGTCAGCACGCGGGCCACGTCGATCTCGATGGTGCGCTATCGCAGCACTGATTACTCGGTGCCGGTGGCTTATGCCCACCATGATGTTCACGTGCGTGGGTTTGTGCATGAGGTCATCATTGGATGTGGCAACGAGATTATTGCACGGCATAAACGATCCTACGCATCAGCGGATATGATCTTTGATCCACTGCACTTTTTGCCCCTGCTCGAACAAAAGGTGGGGGCTTTGGATCAGGCTGCCCCTTTGCAGGGTTGGGACCTTCCGGATGTCTTCGCCACGCTGCACCGGCTGCTTGAGGCCAGAATGGGCAAGCCAGGAAAGCGAGAATACGTCCAGGTCTTGCGCCTTTTGGAGACGTTCGAGATGAGCGTTGTGCAAGGCGCAATCAATCAAGCCATTGATATGGGGGCCATTGCCTACGACGCCGTAAAACACCTTGTGCTGTGTCGGGTTGAGAAGCGGCCGCCGCGTTTGGACTTGGACTTCTATCCCTACTTGCCCAAGGCCAATGTAGGCACAACACGCCCATCCAGTTACATGAGTTTGATGGGGAGGACTGCGGCATGACCGAAGCCCCTCAGATCCTGTTGCGGCACCATCTTAAACAACTGCGACTGCCAACGTTCCAAGGCGAGTATGCCAAACAGGCGCAGCTTTGTGCTGCTGAGAACAAAGATCACATCCAGTATCTGGCCCGCCTGTGTGAGATGGAATTGATCGACCGCGAACGGCGGATGATTGAGCGTCGGATCAAAGCGGCGAAGTTCCCCAGCACCAAAAGCTTGGATAGCTTTGACTTCAAAATCATCCCCAGCTTGAACAAGCCGCTGACGATGGATCTAGCACGATGCGATTACGTTGATCGCAGGGAAAACATCATCGCCTTAGGACCGTCAGGCACTGGCAAAACACATATCGCTTTGGGACTGGGGTTGGCTGCGTGTCAGAGGGGACTGAAGGTTCGCTTCACGACGGCAGCGGCATTGGTGCACGATCTGATTGAGGCTCAAGATGAGCGGAGATTGCAGCGCCTTCAAAATCAACTGACCAGCCAGAACCTGTTGATCATTGATGAACTGGGCTTCGTGCCTCTCAGCAAATCTGGTGCCGAGCTACTCTTCGAGATCATATCCCAATGCTACGAACGCGGGTCCATCATCATTACCTCGAACCTGCCCTTCGAGGAGTGGACCGAGGTCTTTGGCTCCGAGCGGCTGACAGGCGCACTGCTGGATCGCTTGACCCATCACGTCCACATTCTCGAGATGAACGGCGAAAGCTACAGGCTCAAACACAGCCGCAACAAACAACAATAATTAAAGCCCAATCCAGATCAGAACAATATTGGTCCAAGGGCCAACATGCGCTTTGGCACGCGTTAGCTATATGACAAGCACTCGCGCCAAAGCGCACGACAAACGATAACTCAGTGGACCAGTTTTACGCCGCGATCTGGCACCTTTTTACTCTGCGATTGACA
>NZ_FOEP01000030.1 GCF_900110775.1 Thalassovita taeanensis
GAGCGCGGTCAGGGGATTGCCGCGCGAGACAAGGCGCTTGCGGACCAGAAAGCGGCGACTGCGGCTGCGGGCAAAGCGCTTGAAGAGGCGCAGGCGAAAGCAGAACAGACCCATGCGGATTATGCGCTTCAGATGCGCATGCTGGCGATGTACAAGGTGGATCTAGATGATTTGCGGCAGCGCTACGAACAAAGTGAACTGCAGCGCCGTCAGCAAGATGATCTGTTGCGCAAACTGACGCCTCGGTTGGCGCAAGCGGCAGAACAGCTACGCCATCTGCACCTCCCCTCTGAAATCGCGCCCTCCATACCACTGTCAAAACCGAAGCCAGGAAAACAAAAGGAGACGGTGAAACGTAAGAAAAAGGTGGCCAAATCCACTAAAACCAGCCCTCGCAAAGGGGCGTCCCAATGACAGATGAGCGTGCGTTACAGGAGCTCGCGGAAGAATTGGAACAAAGTCTGGCGCTGCTGGGGAACTACCGGCAGGCTGTGGGGGATGATTTACCTATAGAGCGGCTGCCAAGCCTGTTGGAGCAGTGCCAAGCGCTGTGCGAAACGCCCGAAGCGCCGCTGTGTGTGCGCAGCATCCATCATTTTGCCTGTTCCGGGGGAACGCTGATCTCGAAAAGCTTGTCGGCGTTACCGAATATCGTGACGCTGAGTGAGGTCGATCCTTTGAGCCAAATGCAGGTTTCGTCAGAGAAGTCGCCACCGCCAACTTTTGCACCGACAGATCTAATCCTTGGGCTGCGGCACGCGGCGCGTGAAGTTGATGAGACGTTGCTGGCAGAGGTGTTCAACGCCGGGGTGCGAGTTTCGTTGGAGTATCTGGGGCGTAGAGGGTTGTATTTATTGCTGCGCGATCACACCCATTCCCAGTTTTGCACCGAACGGGATCCGGATGAGCGGCCAACCCTCTACGAAATTCTGTGCAATGCATTTCCGGTACATTCCTTGGTGACAGTTCGCCATCCGCTGGATTCTTTTTTGTCACTACGATTAAACGGATGGATCCTTTTTTCTCCTGCCACACTGGAGGAATATAGTCAGAGGTATCTGTCGTTCCTGGACCGCTATGGTGGCCTGCCGGTGGTGAAATATGAGGATTTTGTTGCTGATCCCGAACAGGTTCTGGCTCAGATGAGCGAAATTCTGAATCTACCCTTTAATCCGATGGCATTGGATATTCTTCAGGTTATCCGGCTAACCGGAGACAGTGGACGTGCAGGGGTGAGGATTTCTTCCCGTCCGCGCCGACAGGTGCCCGCCGAACTGGAAACGGAACGGGCCGAAAGTCTGGGCTATAAAGCCCTGTGCGATCGTTTGTCCTACGAGTTGTGAAAAAGAGTGAAATATCGTAAGCGTTCCCAGGACAGCACGGTCATCTTAGCTTGACGGCTTGAAGTTCCACGGGAGCAGGTCGTCGATGCCGCTTTGTGGGTGGCCATTGGCGATCGCTGTGAGGGTTGCCTTTAGATAGGCGAAGGGCTCGACGCCGTTGATCTTGCAGGTTTCGATCAGCGATGCGATGCGGCCCCAGGCGATACCGCCCTCGTCATGCCCGGCGAAGAGGGCATTCTTGCGATTGAGCGTGATCGGGCGGATCAGGTTTTCGACGCGGTTGTTGTCAATCTCGACGCGCCCATCGGTCAGGAATGTCTGCAGCCCGTCCCAGTGGTTATGAATGTAAGTCAGCTTTTCGGCCAGCCGGGATTTGGCAGAGATCTTGCGGCGTTGTGCTTGCAGCCATTCGCCGAAGGCCGCGACCAGTGGAGCACTGCGGGTCTGGCGGGCAGACAGGCGCTGGCTGGGCGAGACGCCACGGATATCGGCTTCGACGGCATAGATTTCGGCGATGCGGCGCAAGCCTCCGGCGGCGATCTGTGATCCATCGCGGTCAAAGACTTCCTTCAGCTTGCGGCGCGCGTGTGCCCAGCAATGGGCCACCCGAATGGGGGCACCGCCCTTGCGGGTCGGTTTGGTCAGCCGGTTGTAGCCCTGGTATCCGTCGATCTGCAGGATCCCGTCAAAGCCTGTCAGGAATGTTTCGGCATTCTCGCCCGCCCGGCCCGGGGCATAAAAGTAGACCACACCGGGTGGGTCCTCGCCGCCCCATGGCCGGTCATCGCGGGCCAGTGCCCAGAGATAACCTGTCTTGGTTTTGCCCCGCCCCGGATCCAGCACCGGGGCGGTGGTTTCGTCCATGAACAGCTTGTCGGATCGTTTCAGATGGTCGGCCAGCCGGTCGACGACGGGCTTGAGATGGAACGCTGCCTTGCCGACCCAATCCGCCAGCACGGCGCGATGCAGTTCAAGGCCAGCCCGCGCCAGAATCTGGCTCTGACGATACAATGGCAGATGATCCGCGTATTTGCTGACCAGCACATGGGCGATGCTGGCCTCGGTCGGCAGGCCGCCCATGATCAGGTGCGATGGTGCGGGAGCTTGGATCACGCCGTCGGTGCAAGTCCGGCAGGCATATTTGGGGCGGACGGTGACAATCACACGCAACTGGGCCGGCACGATGTCCAGCCGCTCGCTGCGATCTTCGCCGATCTTGTGCATGACACCGCAGCCACAAGGACAGATCAGGCTGTCGGGCTCGATAACCTCTTCGATGCGCGGCAGTGCAGCCGGGAGATTGCCGATGGTGCGCTTTGGCGCAGGCTTGGTTGTCGTCTTGTCACCTGCCTTGGCGGCCAAATGCTCCTTCTGCACCTCGAGCTCGGCCAGTGCGATGGACAGATTCTCAAACGCCAGTTGCCGCTCATCCTCGCTCAGCTTTTCCGACCGTTTGCCATGCAGGGCATGGTTCAGTTCAGCAATCAGGTGCTGTTGGCGTTGGGTGATATCCTGAAGTGCAGCGATCGTTTCCATCAAGGTCGCAACCACGGCACGCTGCGCGGCAGGGATAGTGGAAAGGTCAATGGCAGGCGTCTTAATCATGCCCTGAGACTACGATAAAACCACAGTAAAAACACGCAAAAGACGGCGGTTGATTCATTCTGCCGCAACCGGTGGGCGCGCCTCCAGCGCCTTGACTTTACGCCAGTCCAGACCGGCAAACAGGGCCTCGAATTGGGCGTGGTTCAGCGCCATCACCCCGTCCTTGATCGCAGGCCAGATGAACGTCGTATCTTCCAACCGCTTGTAGGCCATCACCAATCCTGTACCGTCCCAATACAGAAGCTTCAGCCGATCGGCACGGCGCGACCGGAACACAAACACCGTGCCGGTGAACGGATCCTTGCGCAGCACCGATGACACGATCGCCGCCAGACCGTCATGACCTTTCCTGAAGTCCACAGGCTGCGTTGAGACCAGAACCCGCACGCGGTTTGAAGGGAACATCATGGGTTGGCTTCCAGGCCACGCACGACCGATACAATCCGTTCCGCCGAGGCCCCGGCTTCCAGCCGGATCACGACTGCGCCGATGACAATCTCCGGTCGATCCTCCGCACCAGTTTTACCAAGCGGGGCAACGTCAACTGGTCCAACGATCAGAGACGCAAACTCAACAGGATCTTCCGGCGCAGGGAGCACCAGCCGTCCGGTCCGCGCCAGCGTGCGCCATGAGGACAGATGGTTCGCAGGCACACCATGCCGTCGCGCTACAGCATTCACGGTGCTGCCCGGCACCAGCGTCTCTGCCACGATCCGTGCTTTCAGCTCATCCGGCCATTTCCGCTTCCGACGTCCCCGGCCACCAACCGGGAGAACCTCCAATGTAGTCTCCATGGAGAAAATCCAGTCCAACAATCAACAGGGTCCAATGAACCCATCATGATGACAGACGGAAGGTGGTCGGCAGGAAACGCTTACGAAATATCGTAGCGGATCGAAGAACTTCTTGGAAGTAGGCGTACACAGCTTGGAACGGGGTGGCTCTGTTGCGCAAGGAGTGAGGGCTGCACTCAGGATGAGCGCAGCCGTGTAATCACGGATCGGATTGGGCGGGTGATTTTCCACGAACTCGAGGCGAAAACCTCGGTCAGGGTGTCAGACAGTGCCGTGGCGTCTTGCATTAGCTGGTGATGCTCCAGATGCAGGTTTCGATATTGTTGTTGCAGGTCTTTCTGCTCCAGTTGCAGGTTCTGATATTGCTGTTTCAGGCCTTGCTGCTGGTCTTTCATGGTGTGCAGGGCTGCGCGCGCCTGAACGGTTTGTGCGGCGGCCTGTTGCAACTGCGCCTCCATCTGAGCAAGATGATCGGCCTGCTCTTTCACGACGCGATTGGATTGCAGCAAATCCCCAGCAGTTTTAGATAGGGCCGCTTCCAGATCGGCCATGGATTGGAGCTGTGTTGAGAGGGTTTTCTGGCGGGTTGAGAGTTTTTCGGTCGCCGCCAGAAAGGCTGCGATATTGTCGCGCAGCAGGCCGTTTTCTGTCACCAGCGTTTGCTGTGCGGCTTCTGCCGCCCGCGCGGTTTCATGCGCGACTTTCCCGTCTTCGGTGGCTTTAGACAGGCCCTGGCGCAGCGTGTCGCGTTCTTTGGTCAGATCCTGAATGGATTTCTGGGCCTGTG
>NZ_FOEP01000029.1 GCF_900110775.1 Thalassovita taeanensis
AGCGCCCACATGATCTGACCCGTGGGGCGATAGATGATAAAGGCTTCCTCGACCCCGGCCACACCGGCATTGGCGGTCTCGGTAAAGTTCACCTGAAACTGATCGCCCGTGGCACTGCCCTGACCAAAGACCAGAACGTCGCCATCAGCGGCCGTATAGTCTTGAATCCAGTCCGACCCGTGATCGGCGATGCCCAGATGGAAGAACCGGTCGGCCCCCGTTCCGCCATTCATCCGATCATAGCCGAAGCCCCCATTCAGGAAGTCATTCCCGGCCCCACCATAAAGCATGTCGCTCCATGCCTCACCGGTCAGCACATCATTGCCGTCCGCGCCGATCACCGTATCAGTGCCAAAGCCGCCCGAAACCGTGTCGTCCCCGTTGTCGCCACGCAGCTCGTCGTTGCCATAGCCGCCGTCGATGCTGTCATTACCATCGCCGCCATATATCACGTCGCGCAAATCAGCTTCTGATTCGCCGCCGATCAGCACATCGTCGCCCTCATTGCCGATCAGCGTGTCATTGCCATCACCGCCATACAGACGGTCCTGACCCAACCCGCCAGACAGATTGTCATTGCCGCCTTCGCCATACAGGCGATCATCGCCGTCGCGACCGCTCAACGTATCATTGCCGACGCGGCCTTCCAACGTATCCTCACCGTCGCTGCCAAGCAGCGCGTCATCGAAATACGAGCCGCGCACGTATTCAATATTGCTCAGCAGGTGGGTAAAGCCATTGCCATCCCATGTGCCCGTTGCGGTGCCTGCGGCCAAGTCCACGACGACAGCATCAACCCCCGACCGGTCATAGCGCACGCGGTCCACACCGCCGCCGCCATCCAGCGTGTCATTGCCCTGTTCCAGAATAAAGCTTTCGCGGCGGTCGCTGCCGATGATGCTATCATTAAAGTCGGTGGCGCGGATCTCAAGCCGCCCCGCCCCCCCCAACACATTGACCTGATCGGAATAGCCCAGGCCATCATTCGACACGACCCCTGTGGCCAAGTTCATCACCAGCCCCTGATCAGGGCCGTCCTCCCCATCCCAGTTGTAGAACAGGCGGGTGCTTTCATCGACGGTCAGGTTAAAGGTGTCATTCCCCGCACCGCCGCCATAGACGATCCAGGTGCCGGGGGCCGCGGTGACATTGAACACGTCATCGTGGGTCGTGCCGATCACACTGAACCCGCCGTCCCCGGCGGTCAGAGCATTGCCCAGGTTCAGGAACGTATCGGTGCCATCCGCGCCCGAAACCGATCCGGTTTCCGCCGCGCCGTCGATATTCACCGTGATGCCCGCGCTCAGCATGGCATAGTTGATCTCATAGTAGCTGGAATCATCGGCATTGATAAAATCATAGGCGTCATTTCCAGCCGTGCCATACAGCTGGTCATTGCCGTAATTGGCCCCGGGGTTGATCGTATCATTGCCCGCCCCGCCAATCAGTTGGTCATTAAAAGGCGTGCCCGTGATGGTCATGTCGCTGGTAATCAAGGGAGAGGCCTCGGCCCATTCTTCCATGTCGAAATAGGTCGAGGCACCACTCGCATCGATGGTGATCGGCTGCGCTGACAACAGCGAGGCCAAATCCATGACTCCGTCTTCGGTCAGGGAATTGTCAAAGGCCACCAGACCCCAGCTGAAATTGGCCATTGTGGCCACGATACTGCCGCTTTTCTCGAAAGACATGCCAGTGATCGTGCCACTGAGAGGAGAAGCGCTGGGGCTGAGCGAGAATCCTGTTCCGGTCAGCGTGGTCAGGGCGCCGGTGGTGAGGTTTTCCAGAACGATTTCCGTCGAAGATGCGCTGACCACATCGATGTCGACATCGCCGAAATCATCAAAAAAGGCCTTTGTGAAAAAGTCACTGTAGGGGCCACTATAAGTAATCAGCATTTCAAGAGTTCTCCGGTGGTTTTACAAAAGATAGAATATACTGGACCATAATCAGGGCCGGTGCCCGAGCTCCGCAATATTGGGGCCAACATTGCAGAAAAAAATCACGTGACCAAGACCAATAGCTTGGTTTTGGGCCAAATATTCAACCAATGCATATGACGGGCCAGATCCGCAGGTTGTATTTCACGCCCATGCCGCTTGGGTGATATCCGCTTGGGCCTTGATCAAGACCTCAAAGAATGGCGCGCGGAACAGATCCGGCAAAGTGCCTTTATCAGCCGGTCACAGCGCCACCTCCCAGAAGCGATACCGCCCCTGCCCGGTGCGCTCACGGATCAGGCCCAGATCCTCGAAACGTTCAAGGTTGCGCAAAACCGTAGCCCGGCTTGCACCTGTTTCACGCTCGGCCAAGGACGACGGCACCATGGGCCAGCCCAGCAACACATCAATCAGCAGCGGCGGCGTGCGCCCCGACAGATGCGCTGTCTGCCGCAGCGCGCGCTGCTGCCAGCCCGCCAGTTGATCGGCCAGCATCAGCCCCCGCAGGCAGGCCCGTTCAACATCGCTCAGCCACGCCGCCAACCGCACCGGTGCCTCGCCCGATTGGCGCAGCGCCATACCGCCGCCCATCGCCAGCGGCACAAACCCCAGCCCCCCGCGCCCGGCCCGTGCGGCCAGGCAGGCGGCGCTCACAGCAGCCTCGATCCCCGGCGCGTCGCCTGACAGCTCCAACATGCTCCACAGCATCCATCCAAACGCCGCCTGCACGAACGGATGCAGCGCGCCGGCCTGTGACAGGCGCTGCGCCCACGCCCCGGCCAGCGCTTGAAACTCTTCGCCCTGCGGGGCCAACATCCAGCCAAATCCCTCAATATCAGAGCCTATTTTGGCCCCAGAACCGCGCCCCAGAAATGCCCCCAGATCCTCCAAAGGGTTGCCGCCATTTCGCAACCTCCGCACAGCCCAGCTGGCCCCATACAGCGCGCGGGCCGCATCCCCGGTGCCCGCCAGCCGCCCCGATAAATACAAGGCCAGGCGATCCGCGCTAATCCGCTCTCCCAAATGCCAACTGAGGTCCGCCACCTCGGTCAGGACCAAGCGCTGCACCAATCCGCGCCCCATCTGCCGCGCCCGCGCGTCAAGCGCCCCAAAAGCCATCGCCGCCTGCGCCAGATCCGCCGCCAGATCGCCCTGCCCCCGCATCCAGTCCGCAACACGCGGCAGCCTTGCTGCCCCGGCCATTGGCAACGGCGGGGCCCAAGGATCAGAGGTCCCCGCCTCGACCGGGCCGGGCAGAAACCACAGATCCTCTTCCGAAGTCGGATCGGGGTCATAGGGGCCTTTGAGAGGCATCATTTATCGCTCTATATAAACAGCTTCGTACTTATAGTTTCATAATTAGCCTATTTTGAAAACAACTACGCCACTGTTCGTATCTCTTTATTAAGCATGATAAGTTACAGTTATCATGTGTCTTGAAAATTCCTCTCGTGCCCGGCAAAGTCACCCGCATGAAAACGCTGTCGACCCTCCACACACCCCCTGCCCTATCAGAACATGACAGTCAGGCCCTGACCGACCTGTATCTGCGTGGCACGCCAGCCAATACACTGCGCGCCTATGAACGCGACCTGATCTATATCACCGCATGGAAACAGGCCCGGTTGAACAGCGATCTGATATGGCCCGAACCCGAAGAAACAGCGCTGCTGTTCGTGCTGGACCACAGCCGCGACCTGACCGATTGCGCCGCTCATGACCCGGCCCAAGAAACAGCGCAGGCCTTGATCGCTGCGGGGCTGCGCTGCGAATTGACCTGCCCGGCCCCCGCAACACTGGACCGGCGCATTGCGTCATGGCGGGCGTTTCACCGGATGAAAGCGCTGAACTCCCCGTTCGACGCCCCGCAGATCCGCCAGGCCCGTGCCAAAGCCCGCCGCGCCAATGCCCGCCCCCATGCGCCCAAATCAGCCAACCCGATCACCCGCGACATCCTGACAGCGATGCTGGACACCTGCGAACCGGGGCTGCGCGGAATGCGGGATCGGGCGATTTTGATGCTGGGTTGGGCCTCGGGCGGACGGCGCAGGGCGGAACTGACCGGCCTGCGCGTCAAGGATCTGGACCTGCGTGATTTCGACGATCAAGGGTTTGTCTGGATCAACATGGTCGAAACAAAAACCACCGCCAAAGGCAGCACCCCCAGACTGGTGCTGAAAGGTCGCGCCGCGCGGGCGGTGGTGGCGTGGCTGGATGCCACCAAAATCACCGATGGCCCCCTGTTCCGCCCGATCAGCAAATCGGACCGTCCGCTCACCCGGCCCCTCTCGCCGGATGCGGTTTACCAGATCGTCAAACACCGCCTGCAACTGGCCGGATTCCCGGCCAACTATGCCACGCCGCACGGTCTGCGTTCAGGGTTTCTGACGCAGGCCGCGCTGGACGGGGCACCGATACAGGCCGCCATGCGGTTATCGCTGCACCGATCCATGGCACAGGCTGCGCGCTATTACGATGATGTCGATCCAGCCAGAAATCCCGCCGCTGATCTGCTGGAATAGAGCCTGCTTTGGACCTTTCGCATGCGAAAGGTCCAAAGCAGCCGCCGCTTTTATCAAGCCAGCAGGTCGTACTCAACACCGGCAATAAGCAGGTTGAGCTCGGCCTGTGCGGCGCCATCGACCAGCGCCCACATGATCTGACCCGTGGGGCGATAGATGATAAAGGCTTCCTCGACCCCGGCCACACCGGCATTGGCG
>NZ_FOEP01000026.1 GCF_900110775.1 Thalassovita taeanensis
TGTCGGTCTGCCGGAGTTTTTGAGACTGCGATCCATTTGTTTTCAATGACTTACCTGTGTCGCATTTCTGAGACTGATTCAGGGTATGTGATACTGGACGCCGATTTGAGTCACCATTGGTGAGACTATCCGGCATCCATGCACTGAGTAAGTTATGTCCGATAATTTTCCAGCTGACAAGGATTGGGAAGAGGCCGAGCGCCGCGCGCAAGTGATCGCGGAGCTGCCGGTCCAGCTCACTCAGGGCAATGTCGACTGGGCCATGCGCCAGTTGAATGTCAGCCGATCCACGCTCTTTCGTCTGGTGAAGCAGTTCCGCGAAGACGGGCGGACCAGTGCACTGCTACGGGATACCCGGGGGCCCAAACCGGGCATGCAGCCCCTGAACCCGGCGGTGGACGAGATTGTCTCCCGCCATTTCAGGGAGTTTTATGCCACCCGCCGCAAGCCCACCAGGACACGGTTCTGGCGGGAGATCGCTGCCGATTGTCAGGCGCAAGGGTTGGCACCACCCTCGATCCGGCGTTTGGGCCGCTGGCTGGAGGGGCACGATCAGGCAAACCTGATGGCCCGACGTGAAGGCAAGGACAAGGCTGAGCGACGCCATCTGGCCACGCCGGGAGGCCTTACTGCAGACAGCCCTCTCGATATCGTCCAGATCGACCACACCAAGGCCGATGTGACAGTGGTCGACCCGGTGACGCGTTGCCCGCTCGGTCGTCCGACGCTGACTGTGGCAATCGATGTGAACACCCGCATGGTTTTGGGGTTTCATCTGTCGCTGGAGCCGCCATCGCTTCTGGCTGTTGCTCTGTGTCTGACCCATGCGGTGATGGACAAATCGCATTGGCTCACTGCGCGAGGTATCAGCACGGATTGGGCTGCGCAGGGTATCCCGATCGCGATTTACGTGGACAATGGCGCGGAGTTCCACGCGCGCGCCTTTGAGCGGGCCTGTTCCGAATATCAGATCGACCTGCGGCACCGACCACCGGGAACGCCGCGCTATGGCGGCCATATCGAGCGCCTGATCGGCACGATGATGGGCGCGATTCACCTGCTGCCGGGCTCGCATTTCTCGAATATTTTCGAGCGCGGTGATCTCGACGCGGAAGCCGAGGCGGTGATGACGCTCAGAGAGCTGGAAACTTGGCTCGCTCTCGAGATCACCGGCTCCTACCATGCGCGGGTCCACAGCGCGCTGGAAACGACACCTGCAGCGGCTTGGGCGGCGCGGACGAACGAGGTCCGGATCCAAATCCCGGCCGATCTCAGGCAGTTCCTGGTCGATTTCCTGCCCTCCGAGCAGCGAGTTTTGCAGCGCGACGGCCTGCATCTCTTCCACATCCGCTACTGGGCGGACGAGTTGCGCTGGCTGATGGGCCGGGAAAGCCGCAAGTTCACGCTCAAATACGACCCGCGTGATCTTTCGCGCATCTTCGTGCTGACAGAGAACGGGATCATCGAAGCCCGGCCGGCGGATCTGACCCGACCTGCGGTCACGCTCTGGGAGCACCGCGCAGCGCGACGCGCTTTGCGCGAGGCCGGGCGCCGGTCGGTAGATGAGGAACTGATTTTCAGGACGATCGAGGCGCAGCGCGACCTCGTCGACAGTGCCGAGCGGCAAACTAAGGCGATACGGCGCCACCAGGCGCGGCGGGCGCATCTGGCCCCTCTGCCGATGATCGATGTGACACCGGATGCCGCCGCGCGAGATGCCCTGCCTGCGCCGGAAGGGGAGGGGAGCCCGTTCCTTAGCCATCCCGGCTTCAAGGTCGAGGAGTGGTACGACGATGACTGAGTTCCCGCATCTCTATCCAGGAGCCGGCAAGATCGCGGCGCTCAGCGCCGAGGAGCGCATTCACCGGATTCGCGCCGACCGCTGGGTCTCCTATCCCAGGGCCGAGGCTGCCTTGGAGAAGCTGGAAACGCTGATGTCGTTTCCCGAGCGCGCCCGCATGCCGAACCTGCTCATTGTCGGTGACAGCGGCATGGGCAAGACGATGATCATCGAGAAGTTCACCCGCGATCACGCATCGAGCTTCGACGAGACCAGCGGACGGCTACATATGCCGGTTGTCGCCGTGCAGATGGTGTCTGGGCCTGATGAATCGCGCTTCTACCGCCGGATCCTGGCGGCGATCGGTGCCCCGGAGCCGCCTCGGGCGACACTGTCTGTGCTGGAAAGCCTGGCCTTGCGTCTGCTCGCCGAATTGCGTCCGGGGATGCTGGTCATCGACGAGATTCACAGCCTGCAGGCGGGGACGATCCGCGAACAGGCACGATTCCTGAACATGCTGCGCTTTCTGGGCAACGAGCTGCGCATCCCGCTGGTCTGTGTTGGTACAGCGCAGGCTCGCAACGCGCTGCGCACCGATGATCAGCTGGTGCGCCGTTTCGAGGCCTTCGCGTTGCCGCCTTGGCGCGAGGGCGAGGATCTGAACGGGCTGATGAGCACGCTCACGCGCACGCTGCCGCTTCGGCGCCAAAGCCAGATCGACGAGAAGGCACTCACGCGGATGATCAAGGTGACTGGCGGCATCACCTCGGGCATCTTTTCGATCTTGTCGCAGCTGGCGATCGCCGCCATCGAAAGTGGCGAGGAACGCATCCTCTCGCGCGATATTCTGGGCGGCGACCGGTTGCAGGCGGTCCTGGGAGAGCCGGTGTGACGATGTGCGGGCGCCTGCCGGTCGTATACGCCCCAGAGGCTGACGAGCGGCTGTCCTCCTGGATCGCGCGTATGGCCCCGTTCTACGCCATGACGGTTTCGGAATTCGTCGCCACGCTTGGCCTGAAGGGGCACGACGTGTTCGACCTGGAATGGCGTCTCTCGGAAGGGCAGGGGGCTCTGATCGCGGCTCGGATCGGCCTTTCGCCCGAAGCAGTGCAGGCCATGACATTCCGGGAGTTCGGGCCACAGGCGCGTTTGATGATCGCGCGGAAGAGCCGGTATTACTGCCCGTACTGTCCCGAAGAGCCGCAACGCAAATCCACAGCCCTGCCGTGGCGATTTCGCTGCCCGGTGCATGGTGTGGAGTTTCGGGGCGCCACCGGCGAGACCCTGTCCGATCGGTTCGGTACGGATTGCTTCAAGAAACTTGAAGGGCATGCCGAGGTCGGTGCCGCGCATCTCGATGCCTGGGCGCGCAGCGCGGGGCAGGGCGACCTGGAAGCGCCCGAAGTGCTTCAGCTTCTGACGGTGCGACATCGCCGGGCCTCGCCGCCGAACGTTTGCGAGCAGCCACGAATGTCTTTGAAAGACCGCCGGGACTATCATGATTTTTTGACCACGCCGATCATCCGACAGGCGCTCACGGTCGTAGTTCCCGAATACGATCAGGTGGCGCCAGTGCTTGCCAAGCCAGTGCGTCCCGGTCTCCACGCCCTGGCGCAGGGCTCGCTCTTGCAGTGTTTCGCGCTGGCGGTCGGCGCCGGGCGGATCATTGAGGATCCGGTCAAATGGGCGATCTCAGTCATGCTCATGAGCGATGCGGAGGCGCAGGGACGGGTCCGGCAGGCGATTGACGCATGGCCTCTTTCGTTGAGGCGAAGCATCTCGGCCCGGTTCTGGCGCGCTGAGCGCGACGAGAGAGCACGGCAGTCTGCAGAAAAAGCCGCGAGACAACGCCAGTCTCACAAACTCCGACTCATCCAGTCTCATAAATACCGGTACGGAATCTCATGAACCCCGGTTCGTTTTTCAGGGAAGTGCTTGAATCTCATCAACACCGGCCATCCGACACATGAAACAAAAACGACATCGGCATGATGACGAGCGTATTCCATCGATGTCCGATAATGCAAGATTATTGGACATTAGAGCAAGAGATAGTGTGAGGCGGTTTCTACGCTATTTGCTGGCAGAAAGCGCCGTCTTGGGATAGCGTCCCGGCATGACGTTTGCTCGCGACATCCGCACCAGCGACCCTGAAACGATACCCCGGATGCCAGCCTGGGTTATCGCCACACGGGTTGAAACCCTTGAAGATGTGGCGTTTTTGTCAGGTGCAGCGCTTACTCACCTGTATCATGTGTTTGCACGAGACGATGTCCCCCAAGCATTGTTGCGGGACCGGCTGGCCCTGCACGCCGCAGAGGCATGTGCCGGGTTTTCTGGTCGGCCGGAAAGAGCCCCAGAGCTGCGCGACGCGATTCATCTTCTGCGCCCTGGCGATCTACCTGGTCCCGCGGGGGAAACCTACCTTGCCTGGCGTCGCGCGGTGGAACGGTCGGTGTCGGTCAAGGCTTTGAGCCGAGCTTTACCGACCATCGAGTCTTGCCAGATCGCCACGTGGCTGGATGCGGGAAATGGGGCACCGCTGACCCGTACCGCGGTGGTGCTGGATGCTGTCCTGACGGAGGCACCCCGTGCCGAAGTCCCGGCGTTGATCCTCGCGGACGCCGCCCTCGCCCAGGCGCTTGGTTGGGATCATGTCGTGCCGCTGCTGGCCGCGGGTTTGAAACGCACAGACCTGCGCAAGCGGGGTGACGATTTGCGCCTAGCCTGTCATCGCGCAGTGACCGCATCCGCGGTCGAGGCCGCGCGTCTGGCTGTCGATCTCGCGCGTCGGGCTTCGCTTTTGAAAGGAGTTGCACCAAAGCTTCGGGCCAAGGAGGCAGGGGCGGCGGTGAAAATATTCCTGACGCAGGACGCCGTGGCGCCCAGTGCCCTGCCTTTGCCGGACCGCGCGGCGCGGCGGCTCTGTGACCGGCTTGTCGATCTCGGCGCGGTCCGTGAGCTAACCGGGCGCGACACATTCCGGCTCTACGGGGTGTAGCCATGAGCATGGACAGCGAAAGTGGGAACCGGTTTCGCGGTTCGGACATGCGACCAGAAAGGAAGTCGAAGGATCGACCAGAAGCTGAGCTTGATCGCGAGTTGCTCGACCTGCCACCGGAGTTGCGCTGGCGGGAATGGATGCGCCGGATCGAGGCGGTGCTGTTTGCCTCTGCCTCGCCTGTACCGCGCGAGGATCTGGCGCGCATAGTGGGGCAGGGGACTTCGGTTGATCTGCTGTTGGAAGACCTTGCCGCTGATCTGGAAGGGCGGGCGTTCGAGATTGCCATGGTCGCAGGGGGGTGGATGTTCCGGACGCGGCCTGTTTACGCGCCTGCGATCCGCGCCGCAGCGGATGTCGGAGACCAGTTGCTGGACCTGAACGAGTTCGACGTCGCGATTTTGGCGGCCATCGCCTACCACCAGCCGATCACCCGCGATGGGCTCAAAGACATCTTTGGCAAAGAGATCAGCCGGGACCTGATCGGAAGGCTGCATGCGCAGGGTCTGATTGGAACTGGGCCGCGCGCGCCGCGTCGTGGTGCCCCCTATACCTTCGTGACCACAGACGCGTTCCTCGCAGCTTTCGGGCTGGAGAGCTTGCGCGACCTGCCAGACGCTGAACAGCTGAATGATGCCGGGCTGGCCGCGCGCGCCTGAAACTCACCGGGAATTTTTACAGCGCTTGCCGCTGCTGATCGAGCCGCGCGGCCGCCTGAACGAGATCCGCCAAATGCGGGCCAGCGGTGGTAGAGCAAGGCCCAGCTTTGGGCCGAGGCAGGACGGCATCGCTGAAAGATGTGACCAGTCCGCTCCAAGCTGGCGCAGCCTGAACGACGCGTTTCCAATAGATAATCGCGGAACTTCTTCTCTTTTCGAACGGCGTCGACCGCCCTTCCGCCAATTTCTGAAATAGCTGATAGCGATCCCGATGGGGGAGGCGCACGATGGATACACTCTGTTTACCAAATTGAAAGCAAGCCGATCCAAGAAGGTCCGGCAGTGATCGTCCTTCTGCCATTCTATGCCCTGCTGCCTGCAGACGAAGCAGATCGTCGATCAGACGCTCAAGACGCCGAACCCCATTGGTGGCAGGACGGGTGCGTTTGCAGAGGGCCGCGCCGCACCGGGCGCAGATCTGATGCGGCACAAGACGCTTCTGGCTGAACGGAGCCAATCCGCCCCCGCAAGATGGGCACCTGTCCCGAAGCCGACAACCGTGGTGAAAGCAAGAAACGCGTGTCGCCAGGCTCCAGCCTCGGCGAAAATAGGGCGTTTCGTCTTCCGCCAGACAGGCCGGGCAGAATTGCAGCCAGGTCGCCTGCGTCTTTGGTGCGCAACTCTGCTGAGGCGATGCCCGCAGGGGCAAACGCAACCGGGCCAAGGGGTCAGGAGCAATGGTCAGAGCCGCGATGTCTTCCAAGGGTATGTGGGTATGTTCTCCCAGAAACTGCAGAATGCGATCTGGCATCGCTCGATCAAGACGTGCCGACCAGTTCTGACCTGGCGCTCCGAGAAGCGCACCAAAATAGTGCGGAGGTATGCCGTTTGCGTAAGCGAGGCGGTGCAGCCAGCTCGACAGAAGTTCACCTGGTGCGGGCATAATGCTCATGGGCCAACGGTTTCCCGCCGCGCCTTCATACCGCTCTGCAGGCGTCACGGAGATCCCGGTCGGCCCAAACCTCATGTCATCTCGTGACGCAAAGCGGAATTGCGGCGCCTCGAGAGAGGCACATAGCCAAGGTCCGACAGGGTTGCGCCCGTGATCCGGTCCTCACCGCGCGAGATTGCCGCAACTGCCGCCCTGGTGACTATCTCGATAACCTCGCCGATCAGCCCCTCTGACAGATCGTGGATGATCTTTGCCAAGGGTTCGCGCGACAGATCGGAGGCATTGGCTAGCGGCAGACTTACCTCAAGGCTGTCCAGAAGTGTCGCGAAATCCTCGTCATACGCCCAGCGTGGAATGGGGATCGTATCGAAGCGTGAGCCCATTTCGTCCGTGTCATGCACCGCATCGTAGATCGCGATTTCGCCGACAAGGACGGGTGAGATGTCATGCACTCGTGCGATCCGCCGCAAGAACGAGAAGATGGCCTTCACATCCTCGCGCCGCCCGCGCAACGCGCTGTGGAACTCGTCGAAGATCAAAAGGCGCGGCTTCAGGCGCTCCAGAAGATGATCGACCTGATCGCCGGCGCGGGCCAGGCTGCGCCAGCCAGCGGCTTGTGGCGCGCGCAATCCGGACAGGATGCTGGCATAGAAATGCGACAGCCCTGCACCTTCCCGGGTCTGAATCACCCACACCTTTTGCTGCTCGGCAACACGCAGATGTTCGACGGCGAAGCGTTCGGCGATCATGGTCTTGCCGTTATGGTAGGGACCGGCAAGCAGCAAACCGCGTGGGCGCAGGGATGGCGGTCGCTCAAGCAGCAGTCGCATCGCGTCATGCGCCGCGCCGGCCGCCGGATGGCTGATCCAGCGCGGCGCGCGCACATGGGCGATCCGCACTGCGTCATCGGCCTGCAAGAGTGGGACGGTGGCCGACATGAGGTGGTCCGGCACCTTACCAATCCTCGATTGGGAAGACCCGCCGCGGACGATCCGGGTCGAGCTTTGCCTGGGCCGAGGCGGAAGGCGTAGCGAAGTCGGCATAAGGCTTCTTTGCCTCGGTGGCATGCCGGGCGCGGGTCATCTCCTTCAAACGGCTTTTGGGGGTTTTGGCGGCGGCAACAGTTGCGGCGATTTCGCGTCGGATGGCTGATGCCTCCTGCACAGGGCGCCGCTGGATTTCACGCCGCTGCTGTCGATCCGCCTGGTGCTGCCAAAGCGTGATCGGCTCGGCCAGTCCGTCCCGTCGCCTGACCGGCCGCCAGGCCTGCGTATCCGGATCCTTGACGTAGACATGGCTGATGTCGCGAGGATCATAGCACAGATCGAGCGGCTCCAGCCGGTCACGACGCGCAACCAGCGGGCCAAGCCAGGGCTCGAAATAGTCGATGGCGAAGAGACTGAAGCCCTGAGGTGAAATTTTCCGCGTCTTGCGTGGCAGGAAATTCAGCAGCACATCGACAGGCGCATCGATAGGCCGGTCCTTCGGCTGGAACCGATCTTCCCACTCTTTCGCCGGAACGGTCAGCCTGCGCGCATTCTGGCTCAGGTTGTGGTCGATGATCGCGAGCGCGATGCAGCGTTCAAGATCCGCGAAGCTGAGCCGTGCCCGCGCTTCCGAGGCATAGTCGCCCCGATCCGCGATGGAACGCCCCGTCTTGCCGGGCAAGGCGCGTAGCGCGGTGTTCACTTTCCCAAGCAGGCGTTCCACGACTCCGCCCCGATGCACGGTGCCCTTGTTCCGCATGCGTATGGCGATGCCATAGTCCGCGCATCCTCTGCTGAAGGTGCTGCTCTGGAACTCCTTGGCGGAATCGACGACGATTTGCTTCGGGCGACCGTGCATCGGCCAAGCATGATCGATACCGCGTTCTGCCAGCCAGTCAATCTTGCAGCACATCGCGTGCGCCAGACAAAGCGCGACAGACAGTCGTGACGGCCGCTCGAGGGTCAGGCAGAAGCCGATGATCGCGCTCGTGGCCACATCTGCAGCGATGGTCAGATAGGGACGACCAACGAAGACACCGTGGTCATCAATCACCTCAACAAATTGGATGTCTGCCGGCGTGTGATCGATCTGGACAACGTCGAGCGCGTGGTTAGCCCGGATGTAGCCCGGTCGCGGCTTCAGCCGGTGCAGGTGTTTACCATCCGACAGGCGGCGGCGGGCAATTTCTTCCGGGGCGAACAGGATGGGGATCCGCCGGGCGACAGTGACATAGGCGGGTGGAGTGTGCCCTTCCTCTGCGCAGCGGGTGCGGATCTCTTCAACGATCGGTGCAAGGTCCGGCTGCTCCGGGCGCAACCACATCTCCCGCAGGGTCACCGCGATGATGTTCTCGACTGCGGGGTTGATCCTTGGTTGTCTTGTTCCACTCCTTCGCGGCAGAAGGGACGATACCCTGCGCTCTTCCCGATACCGCGCCAGATAGTTGTAGACTTGGCGTGTCGAGAGCCGCAGCTCGGATGCCGCGCGCATCACGGCCTCACGCACCGGCGCCGCTCCGTCAAGAATCCGGTCCAACTCGCGCGCGGTACGCGTCGCCTTGGCCCACGCTTCATCCGAGGCATGCGCTTCGCCGGACGTCATCGATATGAAACTTCCGAGACCGGCTGGGTCATGCGCCAACAGGGCGGCCACTTGCTGAAATACGTAGCCAAAATTGAAGCCTTAAGCTGAAAAATGATGTGTGCTTACCCCGTATCATCCAGAAATCACGTAATAATCATGTGCTGAAATGGTGAAGAAAATGCGACATGTGGTTCCTGCCCGGCCCGATGGAAGAGGAGCCGGATTATCTGCCGCCCGGCCCAAGGACAGAGCCGCGTGAAACCGCAGTCCTCGACGATTGGCGACGCGCTGAGGCGGGCAATGCCGCCCGTCTCGCCCGTGTGGCTGGTCGGGTCGGCGCGCTGGACGACCGGCTGAAGCGCGGCCCGGAAGGATGGCGGCACAGACTGGCGCTTATCGAGGCGGCAGACCTCAGCTGGTTTGTGGGCGACCGGATTGGTCCAGATCGGCTGGCGCTCTGGATCTCCATGCGCCTGTCCGGCATGCAGGACGACACTGCAGCGCTTGCGCGTGTCGGGTGGGCGGTGCGTCGTCTGACAGGCGGTCCCGGCCCAGAGGTGGACTTGTCCGCCTTCTTAGACCGCCGCGACCCCGAAAACATGGCGGATGAAGCCGAGCCCTTCGCGGATCGTGCCGGAGGTTGGCTCGAGTTGATAGCGCAAAGCGCAGACCTGCATTCGATCACTCGCGCCTGCATGGGCTTTCACCTCTGGAGCCTCGCAGGCCTTGGCCAACTGGGCGACCGGATGGAAGCGGCGGTCACCGCGGCACGCATCGTGGTCGGCGAGGGAAAGGGGGCAGTCTTTGCGCCGCTCGCCATGGGCGGGGCAGGGGGCTTGCGCGCCGGTGGCATGCCTGCCGAGCGGCTGGTTCGCTGGCTCGACGGAATGGAGAACGCTCTCCTCACTGCAATGCGCCACCTGGACGATATCGACGCCTGGTCGGCGCGGGCGGAAGCCATAATGACCCCGCTGTCGGGGAAAGTACCGCCTGCCGTGCGCCGCGCACTGACGGAATGGCCTCTGGTCTCCGCCCCGATGGCCGAAGTCCTGACGGGGGCTAGTCGCGCTGCCGTCCAGCGCAACCTGGCCTGGATGGAGGAACGGGGCCTGATCCGCGAAGTGACAGGGCAAGGGCGGTTCCGTATGTGGCGAGTGGTGGCTTAGCAAATTGACCAGTGGTAGATTTGGATGATTAACTATTATTTTCAATATCTTGATATGGGGTCGTGTGCACTATGAGTGCAACCCAAAATCGCCTTATGTCGCCCTGCGTTTGGCGGTTGGGTCTATTTGGTTCATTTGAAGTTCGCCTGAACCCGTGACCTCACACTCATACCAAAACCCTTCGTCGGGTAGCTCGATCCGCGACTCTGACTCTTCCGGAACCTACACGTGGTGCTGATTGAGATCAGGGTTTCTGCAGGCCGTTTGTACCACTTTCGCGGCAACGCCAGAATCGGCGCATGATGGATCATAGCTATGAACACGATGACGCCCACACCGAAATCGGTCCACACTGGCTTGACGGCAGCCGAAGCCCAGACGCGGTTAGCCGCTGACGGGCCCAATGAATTGGCGACGACAAAGCGAAGGTCTCCCTTTCGCATCGTATTGGACGTTCTGAAAGAGCCGATGCTGGTGCTGCTTTTGGTGGGGGGCGTGGTCTATCTTTTGCTCGGAAGCAAGGCCGAAGCGCTCATTCTTTTGGCATTCGCCTGTATGTCCATCGGCATCACGGCGGTGCAGGAGGCGCGCACCGGTCGGGTGCTTGAGGCGCTGCGCGATCTGTCCAGCCCGCGCGCGCTGGTGATCCGGGATGGCGCCCGCCTGCGTATCGCGGGGCGTGAGGTGGTGCGCGGTGACCTGATCGTACTGTCCGAAGGCGACCGGGTGCCCGCCGATGCCATGTTGATCGAGTCCACAGATCTGTCAGCGGATGAGTCCCTGCTCACGGGCGAGGCTGAGGCGGTGCGCAAGAAGGTCGGAGTGGTTGAGGCCGATGTGCGGCCAGGCGGCCACGATCTGCCGCAGGTGTTTTCCGGGACCCTGATCGTGCGCGGATCGGCGCTGGCCGAAGTCACAGCCATTGGTGCTGAAAGTGAGATTGGGAAGATCGGCAAAAGTCTGAGCCAGATCGAACCTGAGACACCGCATTTGCAAAGCCAGATGCGGCGCCTGGTGATTGCCACGGCCGGGATAGGCATCGGCATCAGCGCAATTGTCGTTGCACTTTATGGGTTCTTGCGCGGTGGCTGGCTCGATGCCGTGCTGGCGGGGATTGCGGTTGGCATGGCGATGCTGCCCGAAGAGTTTCCGATGGTCCTGGCGGTCTTTATGGCTATGGGGGCCTGGCGCATTTCCAAGGCGCGGGTACTGACCCGCCGCGCCTCGGCCATCGAAACTCTGGGGTCGGCAAGCGTGCTGTGCACCGATAAGACCGGGACACTCACCGAAAATCGGATGACCATCGCCGCCCTGCAATTGGCCGACGGTACGGCGCATCAAATCGGTGCAGATGGACCGTGTTGCACGGATCGTTTGACGGTCGTATTTGGCTTGTCGATTTGACGACAGGATAGCAGGATGCCCTTCAAATATAATGCGCGGCGGCGGGACAGGTTTGAGAAGGCAAAGTACCGTGTCGCGAACTGGAGAGAATACAACGAAGCTTTGCGCCGGCGGGGCGACGTGACGGTCTGGTTCAGCGAGGATGCGGTATCCGGGTGGAGCGCCTCAAAGTCAGGGAAACGGGGCGGTCAGCGGCGCTATTCTGACCTGGCGATCGAGATCTGTCTGACCTTGCACGTCGTCTTTGGCCTGCCGCTTCGGCAAACACAAGGTTTCGTGCGCAGCCTGCTGCGGCTTATGCAGGTCGATCTCGCCGTGCCGGATTTCTCTACGCTCTGCCGCCGTGCACAGTCGTTGAAGATCACATCGCGCGGGCGAGCGACAGACGGTCCGTTCACGCTGGTTGTGGACAGCACGGGGCTGCGGGTTCACGGTGGCCGGGACTGGATGGCGGAGAAACACGGGCTTCCGAAGGCTCGTAAAACATGGCGCAAGCTGCATATCGGCCTCGACGTCGAGAGCGGCCAGATCGTTACATCCAGCCTGACGACCGAACATGTCAGCGATCCCGGTGCGCTGCCTGATCTGCTGGCCGAGGTGGCGGGCCCGGTGCACCGTTTCATCGGCGACGGGGCCTATGACGGTACGCCGACCTCCCAAACCATCCGGAAAGCCTTCGGTTCGGATGTCGAGCTGATCATCCCGCCGCCAAAGAATGCCGTTCCCGGGAATTGCGCGGTCCGCAATGCCCATATCCAGATGATCGAAAAGCACGGCCGAATGGCATGGCAGAAGGTGACCCACTATGGTCAGAGGTCACGTGCTGAAGCACAGATCGGAAGGTACAAGGACGTCATCGGTCCGGAGCTGAGAAGCCGAAAAATAGAGAGCCAGACCACCGAAACCCGGATCGCCGTCAAAGCCCTGAACCGCATAACCGACCTCGGTCGCGCGGACTATGAGCGTGTGATCTGAATTGAAGGGGAAAGGGGCCACTGCGTCCAACGCTTGATTCATGCAACACGGTCATTATGATCCGACCACCGGGCGCTATATCCAGGCCGATCCTCTGGGGCTGATCGATGGGGCATCCGTCTATGGGTATGCGCTCCAGAACCCGGGGAAGTATGTTGATCCGAGGGGGGAGTTTATTCAAATTCTTATAGGTTTTGGTCTTGGCTTGCTTGTGGACTATGCCGTCGACCGGCTTGAGGAAAAGTGCAGCTGTGAGGGGGACGGTTTCCTGCCAGGTAATAAATACTCTGCACTCGGTGGTATTTCCGGAGCAACAGGCGCTTTTGTCGGCGGGAAAACTGGTGGAGTGGCCGGCGGTGGTAAGTCAGGTCATAGAACGAGCGTATGGAGCCGGGAACTTGGCAAACCGTATAGAAAGTTGGGGCGTAAAATTGCGAGATGGGTTCCTTATGTCGGTCTCTTCTTTGTGGCTCACGATGTTTACAGATTCCGAAAGTGTTTATAATGAACAGAGACGCCGATGAATCCAAGGAAGATTTTTTTTGCGAAGCGCTCCGACGTTATGGCGTCGAACCCATTTCCACGGATCGTTCTACTTTGCTTGATTTCAGATTGGTGCAGGATTTAGGTATTGCGGGTGATGATTTTGAGGATTTTTTCGAAATTATAAATTCAATGAGACCAGTTTCCGGGAAACTTCCAAGAAGGTTCATTCCGAGTGAATTAGGAAGTGACGCCTATCATGTTGCACAAGCTACCGGATGGTTGAGTAAGAAAATTCCTTGGCTCAAACGATGGCATATTTCTCGCATCAAATGCCCCTCCATTACATTGCGTGAATTGTTTGCAGTGTTGTACGAGGGTGATCCGGCTCCCGGTTCTGGTCAACGTGAATAGTCTGGCCAAATCAGACTTGAGGGCAGAGGGGATGCATTGCTACTCTTGCGTTTTACAAAGGTCAATCTGATTTGGTTGGGAGGGGTATGTTAAATTCGCCTTTATTTAACAAATTCTTATCAATGTTGGCTTTATACCTCGCTAGTTTTGCTCTCTTTGCCAACCTGCTCGATAGCCGTCAGATAGTGCTAGGGTCAGGACTCATAGCCAATAAATGACGAGTGCAGCAAGGGCGATGGCTGATAGGAAGACCTTCGGGCATCGGTCATAGCGGGTTGCCACACGCCGCCAATCTTTCAGCCTGCCAAACATGATCTCGATCCGATTGCGGCGCTTGTATCGACGTTTGTCGTATTTGATTGTTGTCTTGCGTTGCTTTCGGCCCGGTATGCAAGGGCGTATCCCCTTGTCTTGCAACGCTTCTCTGAACCAGTCGGCGTCATATCCGCGGTCACCGAGTAGCCAATCGACCTGCGGCAGACTGCCGACCAACGCCCGTGCGCCAATATAATCACTGACCTGACCAGCCGTGACGAACAGGTTCAGCGGGCGGCCGTGGCTGTCGCAGATGGCGTGCAGCTTTGTGTTCATGCCGCCCTTGGTGCGACCAATCAGGCGACCACGCCCCCC
>NZ_FOEP01000024.1 GCF_900110775.1 Thalassovita taeanensis
TTCGTCAGCATAGTCCCGCATCTGTTTCATCGGTAATTTTCTTCCACCTTCAATAAAATTTAAGCCCGCCGCACAGTCCGCTCGCTGACCTTGAAAAGCCGCGCAATCTCTGGGACAGCACGGTGTTCATCGTCCCTCATGCGGCGCACCTCTTCCTTCTGAGCAGGTGAAAGGGCAGGGGGCCTGCCCCCAATGCGGCCACGTTTGCGCGCGGACGCCAAACCTTCCTTGGTCCGTTCGGAGATCCGTTCGCGCTCGAACTGTGCAATGGATGCGAAGACGTGGAACACAAGACGACCTGCCGGCGTCGTCGTGTCGATGTCCTCAGCAAGGGACCGGAAGCCGGCGCCGCGTCCGCGTATCGTCTCAACAATCTCTAGAAGGTCCTTCAGCGACCGGGCGAGGCGGTCGTACTTGGTAACGGTTACGATATCCCCGTCGCGGAGTTGCTCTAACATTCTGTCCAGCTCGGGTCTCTCACGCTTCGATCCACTGATCCGGTCGGCAAACAGCTTGTTTGCTCCGGCCGCCGTCAGGGCGTCCGTCTGGGCATCGAGGCTCTGGTCCTCCGTGCTGACGCGGGCATATCCGATAATCATCTTGCGACATGGCCAGAAACGTATAGTTTTGTCCAGAACCTAGAGACCAACCAAAGCCCCGACAGGTGGCGCGTGGAGCCGAAAAAGATTGGAAGATAGGCCAGAGCCAGAGCCGTTGGGTGAAGTTGTTGATCTGTTCTGTGGCGTCGGTTCTCTGAGTCACGGCCTCATGCGGGCCGGTTTCGATATCAGGGCAGGCTACGATACCGACAGACGCTGCAAACACGCATTCGAAACCAACAATGAGGCGACTTTCCATACGAGGGATGTTGCGCTGTTGCAGCCGGAAGAAATCCTGGCTCACTTCTCGGGCGAGCGTCCGTCCGTGCTGGCAGGTTGCGCTCCATGCCAACCCTTCTCAACCTATAAGCAACGCTATGACGAAGACCCGAGATGGGATTTGGTTGACAGCTTCGCGCGACTTGCCGTGAAGGTTTCGCCAGACTTCATCACAATGGAAAATGTCCCCGCACTTCTGAAATACAAGGCCGGGGCCGTGTTCTCGAACTTCAGCCAGACCCTTCAGAATGCCGGATACCATGTGAGTTGGCAGGTCGCGAAATGTGAGCTGTTCGGCGTGCCGCAGAAACGACGACGCCTCGTTGTGGTTGCCTCTAAGGCCGCGAATCCGCCCCAGCTCTCGCCAACACATCAAACACCCCTGACGGTGAAGGATGCGATTGCAAACCTGCCGCCTGTCTCGGCGGGAACAAGAGCAGAGAACGATCCTCTGCACATCTCAGCGTCCCTGTCCGAGACCAATCTACGCCGCATCCGCGCATCAAAACCGGGCGGAACATGGCGGGACTGGCCCTACGAACTGAGGGCAAAATGTCATCAGCGATCGTCCGGGAAAACATACTCGGGAGTGTATGCGCGGATGGTCTGGGATGCGCCGTCTCCAACGATGACAACCCAATGCTATGGGTATGGCAACGGTAGATTTGGTCATCCTGAACAGGACAGGGCCATTACCTTGAGGGAAGCGGCGCTCTTGCAGTCCTTTCCGCCCCATTATTCATTTTTGCCCGATGGCGAAATTCCGAACATGTCTGAAGTCGGCAGGTGGATCGGCAACGCCGTTCCGGTCGGGCTAGCGCAGGCGATCGGCAGATGTATCGGTTCAGTGATTGAGGAGAACGAGTTTGGCAGCAGAGAAATCACCTGATCCCTACCGCTTCGAGATTTCACTGAGTGTTCTGAACCATCTCGGGCGAAACCTTTACAGGAACTTCGTCACGGTTCTTGGCGAGGCAATTTCAAACTCTTGGGACGCCAACGCCAAGAACGTCTGGATCGAGATTGACCGGGAAAATTCGTCATTTTCGATAAAGGACGATGGCGACGGCATGGACAGCGGAGACTTTCAGGGCAAATTCCTGAAGATCGGGTATTCCAAGCGCAAGGCGGGTGGCAGCAAGTCCTCCACCGGACGGCCCTATATCGGTGCCAAAGGTATAGGCAAACTGGCACTGCTTTCATGCGCAAAGCGCGTTTCCGTGTTCTCCAAAACAGGCAGCACAGACTACGTGGGCGGTGTTATCGACAATGCGGGCCTAGACGGCGCAATTCTGGGTGACAGAAGCACCGAAGAGTATCCGCTGGAACAACTGGACTTCTCGCTCATCAGCGAACTGCGTGAAGGCCACGAAAAGGGCACGATAATCTACTTCGAAGGCACGAACGACCAGCTCAAGAACTCCGACGCTTACATAAAGAAGCTTCTTGCCCTGAGCTTCAAATTCTCGTTGCTGGACGAAGAGTTTACGATCCATGTCAGCGGCGATCCCGTCACTGTTGACGACCTGAAGCCGTTGTCCGACGCGACCCAGTTTCTATGGAGCGTCAACGGCTACACCGACGCCTACATTGATGGATTGAACACCCTCGAACTGCCCGCGTCGGAAGTGACGACACCGTTGGATATCAAGGGGTTTGTCGCATCGGTAAAGAAACCGGCCAACCTCAAAATCACCGGAACCGACGAGCGCGCCACAATCGACCTGTTTGTGAACGGAAGACTCCGCGAGAAGAACATCATACGGCACATCCCGTCCCAACGGATTGTGGAAAGCTATATCTACGGGCAAATCCACTTTGACACCCTCGATCGCGAAGGCACCGATCCCTTTACCAGCAGCCGGGAAGGTATCGTGGAAGACGATGAGAAATTCCGCAGTCTGATGGATTATCTCAAGCGGGATTTGCTCACAAAGATCATTGATGAGTGGGACAAGTTTCGCCTCGAAGTCAAAGACGAAGGCGACGACGACAACACGCGGAAATCCAAGCGTGACAGGAAGGCGCAGGCACTGGTGTCAGAGGCGAAGAAAGACTTTCAACCTAATGACGACGCGCCGACAAAGGATATTGTCGAGGAATGGCTGACCGAGATGCAGGCGGATGCCGAGTTCAACACTTCTGCATATGTGGACTGTTTTTTGTCGGAAAATTTGGTCCGCAAGTACATTGGTCATAAAAACCTCAGCCCGATCGACGGTATCCAGAAAGAGATCGTCAAATTCAAAGAGCGAGAGGAGAAAACCAAGCAGGCAGCAAATATCAGCTTCCCGATCCGGCAAACTTCTCTCGATCTGAGCTACTTGGATATGGACGCACTGGCATTCACAGCAGAGGGCAGCAAGTCGACAAACACGCAGTCCCTTTGGGGCGACGCAATCGGATTCAAGCCTGTCCGAAACGCTGTAGGCCACACGGGTCGCCTCACGAATGTGGCTAAAAACCACCTGAACACGACTTTCGAGAATATCAAAGCGCGGGTCAGGACACTCCTATCAAACTAGCAGGTTCCATGCGCTAACCTGTCCACGTTGGATGTGGGCCAGATTTGACCAGCCTGAACTGCCAAAAACCTGCCAAAACATCAAGGGTTTTGCTAGGCGTTTTTGGCACGGCCAAGTCATTGATCTCGGGTAGGAGGGGTCTGATGCCGGAGGGGGCAGAATAGTACGCTAAGGGCTGATTTTGGCGTAAGCGTTACCTAGCCGCCACCTTCCACACGATCGTTCGACCTGCGATCCCGCATTTGATGTAGATTATGCGGGAGTTTCGCGATGGCGACTACGGAGGAGTTTCTCAGAGACTATGGCGTAGATATTCGGGGCAATGGTCAACGGCGCTGGCCGGACGAGATCAAGGCACGGATTGTGGCAGAGAGCTTGAAGACCGGGGCGACGGTGAATGCGGTTGCTGCGCGGTATGGGCTTCGGGCGAACCATCTTTCGGAATGGCGTAGTCGGGCGCGCAACGGGAGGTTGGTTTTGCCCGCAGCGGAAGAGAACGGCTTTTGTTTTGCATCGGTCGTGCTTTCGGATGGCGCCGGTGCTGCTGCTGTGCCTGCGGTCCCAGAGCGAGGTGCCAAATCTGACGGTATGAGTGCTGTGCCTATCGAGATTGCCGTCGGCCAGGTAACTATCCGGCTTGAAAGCGGCACAAAGGCTGCCCGAATTGCGGAAATCGTGCGCGCGATCGGCGGGCGGCCATGATGTTCCCGTCCAATCGGGTTCGGGTCCTGGTCTCGACGCAGCCTGTAGACTTCAGGAAAGGTCATGATGGCTTGGCAGCGATTGTGTCTTCAGTTCTGCGTAAGGACCCGTTCACGGGCACGGTTTTTGTGTTTCGCTCTCGCCGCGCGGATCGGTTGAAGCTTTTGTATTGGGACGGGTCTGGCCTGGTCATGGCCTATAAGCGACTGGAGGACACGACCTTTAGCTGGCCGGCGATCAAGGACGGGATGATGGCGTTGAACCATGCCCAATTCGAGGCGCTATTTGCCGGTCTGGACTGGCGCAAGGTGAAGGCTTTAGAAACCCGTCCACCAGATGCGGCAGAATGAATCAGCCGTCTGTTTTTGCGTTCTTTTTGCAGGCTTATTTTGATAGAATTAGCCCATGCCAAACGCATCCACACTTGATATTTCCGCCATCCCCGCCGCGCAACGCGCAGCGGTTTTGGCATTGATGGATGAGGTGACGGCGCTCAAGGATATCGCCCGGCGGCAAGAGCATTTGATCGCCGAACTGAACCATGCTCTGCATGGCAAACGTTCGGAAAAACTGTCTGAGGATGAGCGGCAGCTGGCGTTCGAGGATTTGTCCATCGCGCAGGCCGAGGTCGAGGCGGAGAAAGAGCAACGGGCGGCCAAGAAGAGTGATGCGGCAACCAAACCTGCTCCCAGACGCACCATTGGCAATCTTCCCGCAGCGCTGCCGCGCATTGAGAAAGTCATCGAACCCGACAGCTTGATCTGCCCTTGTGGCTGCGGTGTCATGCACAAGATCGGCGAAGACCGCACGGAGCGGCTGGACATTGTGCCTGCCCAGTTGCGCGTGATCGTCACCGTGCGCCCGAAATACGCTTGCCGAAGCTGCACCGATGGGGTGACACAAGCACCTGCGCCTGCCCGCCTGATCATGGGCGGCCTACCGACCGAGGCGACGCTCGCGCATGTGTTGGTGAGCAAATACGCGGACCACCTGCCATTATATCGCCAGAGCCAGATCTTAGCGCGGGCTGGCCTTGATCTGCATCGCGCAGTGCTGGCTGATTGGGTTGGCAAGGCTGCGTTCCATCTGAAGCCAGTGGTGGACCGGCTGGCACAGCATCTGAAGCGATCCGGCAAACTGTTTATGGACGAAACCACCGCCCCGGTGCTGGACCCGGGGCGAGGCAGAACAAAAACAGGGTATCTCTGGGCCCTAGCTCGCGATGACCGCCCTTGGGGCGGCGATGCCCCGCCCGGTGTGGTTTACTTTTACGCTCCGGGTCGTGCGGGCGAGAATGCCGAAACCTTCCTGACCGGTTTCAATGGGATCCTGCAGATCGATGGCTACACCGGCTACAACCGGCTAACGAAATCCTCGCGCAAGGGTGGAGCCCCTGTTCTTGTGGCGCATTGTTGGGCCCATGCACGGCGCAAGCTGAAGGAGGTCTTCGACCGTGATGGTTCTGACATTGCTGCCGAAGGCTTGCGTCGCATTGCCGAAATCTATGCCGTCGAGGCTGATATCCGCGGGACCGCCCCCGGCCAGCGCTTGTCGGCGCGAAAAGCCCGCAGCGCACCTCTGGTGGCGGCCTTCGGCGACTGGCTCCAAGCGCAACGCCGCAAAATCTCTTCCAAGTCCCGGCTGGGCGAAAAGCTGAACTACATCCATAACCACTGGGAAGGTTTGCAAACCTTCCTGACCGATGGGCGTGTCGAGATCGACAACAATCGCGTCGAGAACCTAATCCGGCCCATCACCCTCAATCGCAAGAATGCCCTGTTCGCCGGCCATGACGAAGGTGGCATAGCGTGGGGGCGCATCGCCTCGCTAATTGAGACCTGTAAGATCAACGGCATCGAGCCCTTCGCCTACCTCACAGCAACGCTGACGGCGATCGCCAACGGCCATCCCCAAAGCTGCATCGACGACCTACTGCCATGGAATTTTGTGCCGTCAAACTAAGCATCCCGTGCCTGCCTGCGAACGCTTACATTTTGGCTCCTGTGCGGTGCAAAGTTCTGTAGATCGTTGGCCTTGAGACCGCAAAGACCTCTGCCAGGTCACTGATGGAATAGTCACCGGTGGCATGCATGCGTGCGAGTTCTTTTTGTTGCTTTTCAGAGAGTTTCGGCTGTTTCCCCCGGAGTTTGCCCTTTGCCCGTGCGATAGCCATGCCCTCCTTGGTCCGCAACCGGATGAGGTCGGCTTCAAACTCAGCAAATGTGGCCAGAATGTTGAAGAACATTTTACCCATTGGGTCCGTTGGGTCGTAGATGGAAATCCCCAACGCGAGCTTGACGCCTTTTTTCTCTAACTGATCTGCGATCGCACGTGCATCGGGGACGGACCGGGCAAGGCGATCCAATTTTGGCACGACCAGCACGTCACCTTCCCGGACGGCAGCTAGTGCTTGGTCGAGACCGGGGCGGGCGCGGTTGGTGCCCGTCAGCCCGTGGTCAGTATAAATGAGATCCTCTGATACGCCCAAGGCGCATAGGGCCTGCCGTTGTGCGGTCAGGTCCTGTTTGTCAGTCGAGCAGCGGGCATAGCCAATTTTGGTCACAGTCATAGCTTTAAAGTACGATTAAGGGGCGGCATATGCGAATCAAATCGTACCACCTATACGAGATATTCTGAGGTGTGGTTTCTCTGACCCTGCCAACCTTTGCAATACATGTCCGGTGAAGGAACCTCTTACGGACAGCCGCTTTGATCTTGGAAGGAACCACATGCCCCGCAGGAAAATGCTCACTGACCGCCAGCGGGAAGCGCTGCTTGATCTGCCGACCGACGAAACGGCGATGCTGCGTCACTACACGCTGGCAGATGATGATTTGGAAATCATTCGCGCCCGTCGTCGTCCCCATAATCGTTTCGGCTTCGCCCTTCAGCTTTGCGCATTGCGATACCCTGGTCGGTTGCTCGCGCCAGGCGAGGTTATTTCTGCGGCCTTGTCACGATTTTTGGCTGCGCAACTCGGACTGAAGCCTGATGATCTGGTGGAATATGCGACACGGGACGAAACGCGCCGCGAACACTTGGCCACTCTGCGTGAGATTTACGGATACAAGATGTTCACTGGCCGAGGATCGCGCGATCTGAAGGCCTGGCTTGAGAACGAAGCCGAAACCGCTCGGTCGAACGAGGATTTGGCACGGCGTTTTGTAGAGCAATGTCGGGCAACCCAGACCATTCTGCCTGGGATTACGGTTATTGAACGCCTCTGCGCGGACGCACTCGTTGCTGCCGAGCGACGGCTTGACACGCGGGTTGCTGACCGACTGGATGATGAGACACAAAGCCGACTTGATGCCCTGTTGACGGAAACCGTAGACAGCTCCGTCACCCGCTTCGTCTGGCTGCGCCAGTTTGAGGTGGGGCAGAACTCAGCCGACATGAACCGCCTACTTGATCGGCTGGAATTCTTGCAGGGCATGCCCGTGGAAAGATCTATCCTTGCCGGTGTGCCACCCCACCGTATCGCGCGCCTCCGACGGCAAGGGGAACGATATTTCGCCGGTGATCTACGGGATATTTCAGGTGATCGTCGCCTTGCCATCCTCGCGGTCTGTGCTTTGGAATGGCACAGCGCCATTGCCGATGCAGTGGTCGAGACCCATGACCGTATTGTTGGAAGGACGTGGCGTGAGGCGAAACGCGCATGCGATGCCCGTGCAGATGATGCCAAGGCCGCGTTGAAAGACACCTTGCAGGGCTTCTCTAATTATGGATCAGCGCTGCTGGAGGCACATGAAGATCAGGCCTCCCTCATCGATGCCGTTCAAAACGCAGGCGGCTGGTTGTCGCTCAGGGGGCTTGTCGCCACCGCTGCCCAACTCACCGACACATTGGCTGCCGATCCGCTGGCACATGTTGTTCACGGGTATCATCGCTTCCGACGTTATGCGCCGCGCATGCTGCGGGCGCTTGATATTCAGGCCGCTCAGGTTGCCGAACCGTTGTTGGAAGCTGCCAGCATCGTCGCGGGAACGGAAACCACAGGCGACCGCCCGCTGACCTTTCTGCGCCGGACCTCGAAATGGCATCGACACCTCAATAAAGATGATGGGCACCGCCTCTGGGAGGTGGCGGTCCTGTGCCACTTGCGCGATGCATTCAGAGCCGGCGACATCTGGCTTGCCCATTCCCGCAGGTATGGCGACCTCAAGGACACGCTGGTTCCGGCCGAAGTTGCCAGGGTAACGCCAAGAATGGCCATGCCATATGAGCCGGAAATATGGCTGGCAGATCGTAAATCTCGTTTGGCTGACGGCTTACAGCGATTGGCCCGCGCCGCCAGGGCCGGTGCCATTCCGGGAGGCTCCATCGAAGATGGCGTGCTCAAGATCGATCGCTTGACTGCCGATGTTCCCGAAGAGGCCGACGCCTTGGTGCTCGACCTTTACAAACGCCTGCCAGAGATCAGGATCACCGACCTGCTGCTCGAAGTGGATGACGAGATCGGCTTTACCGAGGCCTTCACCCATCTGCGCACTGGCGTCCCATGCAAGGACAGGGTCGGCATGCTGAATGTATTGCTGGCTGAAGGGCTTAACCTTGGCCTCTCCAAAATGGCCGGGGCCACGCACACCCACGACTATTTCCAACTGTCGCGCTTGTCGCGGTGGCATGTTGAAAGCGAGGCGATGGCGCGCGCACTGGCCATGGTGATCGAAGGCCAATCCGCCTTGCCAATGGCCCAGTTCTGGGGCGGTGGCACCAGCGCGTCCAGTGATGGGCAGTTCTTCCCCACCACGCGCCAGGGCGAAGCGATCAACCTGATCAACGCCAAATACGGCCATGAACCCGGTTTGAAAGCCTATACCCATGTCTCCGACCAGTTCGGCCCCTTCGCCACCCAGACCATCCCGGCCACGGTGAACGAGGCCCCTTACATCCTGGACGGCCTGTTAATGACAGACGCAGGCCAGAAAATCCGCGAACAGTATGCCGACACGGGCGGCTTCACCGACCACGTCTTTGCCGTCACCGCCCTTTTGGGCTTTCAGTTCATCCCCCGTATCCGGGACCTGCCATCCAAACGCCTCTACCTCTTCGATCCAGCATCCTGCCCGAAAGAATTGAAGGGGTTGATCGGCGGCAAGGTTAGGGAACCCGTTATCAGCTCAAATTGGTCAGATATCCTGCGCAGCACGGCCACAATGGTGGCGGGCGCGATGTCCCCAAGCCAACTCTTAAGGAAATTCGCTGCATATCCCCGGCAGCATGAGTTGGCCGTCGCGCTACGTGAAATCGGACGGGTTGAACGGACACTGTTTATCATCGACTGGCTGCTGGACGTCGACATGCAACGTCGCGCGCAAATAGGTCTGAACAAGGGCGAAGCACATCACGCCCTCAAGAACGCCCTACGCATTGGCCGCCAAGGTGAAATTCGCGATAGAACAACCGAGGGACAACACTTCCGAATGGCCGGACTGAATCTGCTCGCCGCGATCATCATTTACTGGAACACCAAGCACCTCGGGCAGGCAGTCAATGGCCGCCGCCGCGATGGATTGTATTGCACACCAGACCTTCTGGCGCATATCTCACCCCTCGGATGGGCCCACATCCTGCTCACTGGCGAATACAGATGGCCCAAAAGATGATCAAACCGCCTTAGCGTACTATTCTGCCCCCTCCGGCAACAGACCCCTAGGATGCGGCATGTGGCCAAAAACGACCGTTTATGGCCTTAAGGATTACCCGAGGGCTTGTCTATGACGCATGATATCCAAGCCCTCGGCGCAAAAGCTATTCGATTTCTTGGACAAACCCGGCGATGTTTGGTTGCTGCTTATCCAACTGCGACTGGTTGACCATGACCGATCGGCCTGCAAAGCTCTTCTGACCTGCAGTCAGCCGGTTGATCGGGATACCCATCGCGCCAGACACGACCGATGCAGTGTTCGCATCGTTGATCTGCTCTTCGAACATCTGCTTGAAACCTCGCTTGCTGGTCGGGGCAGGAGTGCCGCTTGGGTGTGGGCAGAACAGTTGCGGTTGATTTTGCCAGACCGAAAAGACTTCGTCGAAGATCTCATTAACAACATTCCTAAAGGCGCTTGCAGAACTGTTGTTCATTTGGGTGAGGCGGTTGCCCACGTAGCTGTAGATCAAAGGCAGGGACATCCGGTACTGCATGGAATTTCTGTAGAATTCCGATTGCACCTGTCCAGGGCGGCGCTGAATACCATAAACGAGGGACAGCACCGATTTCACAGCACGCTTGGATGATCCATCTGCAGAAAACGGGATAATTAACCGGTCTGCCGCGCTCATCGCCATTTCCGTGTAAATTGTGAAACTGGGATTGCAGTCGATAAACACAGTAATCCGCTCTTGTCCCCAAGAGCGACGAACGTCCTCAATTAAGTCACTGATCCAAGTATGAACAATACGCCATGCGTCCGCAGGACCTGCAGTGCAGGCCAGACGAACCTGCGAAGATTGCATCTCTAGTTCTTCGTCGCCACACACCAGGTACAGGTTATCACTCACAAAATGGTTGTGTTGGCTTACCTGCGTCAGGAAATTCGCGCCGCTGTGCGGTGTCATGTAGGGGCTGACTATGCGCTCAGCCACGTATCCTGAAATAGTTTGGGCCGGGCGGTTCGCAGACAACGCTTCAATAGCGTCCTCACCGCGCTCCATCCCCCCCAGCAACATACTGGAGGAGTTCGCTTGCGGGCACAGGTCCACGACCAAAACTTTCTGTTGGGGGTGTGTACGTGCGTACTCGCTTGCGACCTGAAACGAGAGATAGCTTTTCCCGACTCCCCCCTTGTTGTTCCATAGTGCGTAAATTGACATGCTCTTGCTCTCCACTTGTTTGACGCCTCTTCGCACGTATCGCTTGTTTACTCGTAATATTTTTTGCTCATCGCTATTCGAAATATGGGTAGCAGCTCGACTCCCTGCCAAAAAGCGAAGTGCATCTCTTCCGGGCATTCCATGCCCGTCTGCGCGAAGCGCCGGGCCTGTCGGCGAGTGGCCACACGGCTACCCGCCGACAGGTCACCCTGAAACCGCCCACGCCCAGGATATCGCCAGAACACAAGAGACCCCCGCCTGCTGACGGGGGCCTAGATCATTGCAGCGGGGCGAGCTGTTACTCGGCGGCCATCCTGTCGGCCTGCGCGGTGCGGTCCATGATGTAATCCACGGCCTTCTGCGCCTCTGACGCGGCGCGGAAAATCGCGCGGTTGTCTTCCTTCATCGCCTCAAGCCATCCTTCGACATAGGCCGCGCTCTGGTCGAACTCCGGCTCCACCCCGATCTGCGCGCAAAGCATGCAGTTGCCAATCTCCGCGACCAGCTCCTCGAACGCGTAGGCCTTGCGGTCATTGAACCGGCCCAAACGGTCCAGCCGCTTTGTCGCGCCGGTCCAGTGGATTGTCTCATGGGCCAAGGTGCCAAAATACCCTGCCGCCCGATAAAACGTGCCAATCGGCGGCATGTGGATACGGTCGGTCTTGATGTTGTAATAGGCGCGCGGCTCCTCGGTCACGTCGATCTGCGCGCCGGTCGCGGCAAAGAACGCCTCCAGCTCGGGGTCGGCCACGGTGCCAAGATCGCGCGGCGGATCGGGCAGGATGTAGAATTCAGAAGGCAAACCCTCGATCTGGTCAGCGTTGAACACGCGGTAGGCCTTGGCATAGGTAATCTGGCGTTCCTCGCCGTTTTCGTCCTCGCGCTCGACGGTGCCGTATTTCACGACCGTGGCGGATTTCTCGCCCTTTCGAACATGGCCCCCAAGCTGCTTGGCCTGATTGAACGTCATCCATCGGGCTGAACTGTAGTCCTTGGCCATCGCTGTCGCCCAAAGCATCAGGACGTTGATGCCCCGATAGGCCTCGCCGTTGAACCGTTCCGGCAAGCTGACCCCTCCTCCGCAGCCAGTCCACGGTTTACGCCAGGGCGGTGTTCCCGCCTCAATCTGCGCGATGATCTGGTTGGTGACATGGGAATAAACGTCAAACTTCTCTGCGGTCATTTGTGACCCTCCTTCGAGTGACGCGGGCCGGGTCTCTTACCCTTTCCGCCGATGGGCGGGCCTTCCTTCTCTGTTGTCTGGAATGCCCATGCATTCCGGACGGCAGAGCAGGTAAGGGCAAAGCCCGTCCTGCGGCCCGGCGGGGCCGTGACAACCGGGTGGAGGGCGTGAATTTGGGAGGGAACCGCGCGCCTCGCGCGTGGGAGGAACCGGAATTCTCGACCGGAACCGACGCCAACGGCGGCGCTTGCCGGTTTTCTCGGACCTGCCGGGATGGCAGGCGGATCAACAGGATTGGAAACTGTCAGGGTTGGGGTGAGCGGGCTTCAGCCCGTCGATCCCCTGCACTGTCTATCGCTCAAAGCGAGACCGGCATACTGCCGGGATCACAGGACCGACTTTCAACGAATGTCGCATATATCGCGTGGAGCCGATGGCTGTCGGCAGGGTAAAACCACCAGATGAACCTCCGGGAACGCGTAGCAAAGAACATCATTGATCGCCGCAAGAGCATTGGCCTGAGTCAGGAAGACCTGGCGAGACAGGCTGGCCTCAGCCGTGCCTATGTCGGCAAGATCGAGAACGCGCGATTTTCTGTGACCATCGACACGATTGAGAAGATTGCTCATGCCCTGGAGGTTGAAGCGGATGTCCTGTTCGAACCTCGATAGCCAGACGCGAAAGCAGCGATCTCTGGCTTGCTTCACTCGACCGGTGCATCCGGTTTTTGATCGAACAGGATCACCCTCCCATCCCCACTGTCCGGATCGTTGACCAGGACAAACGGCACATCCGCGCCGTCCTTCTCATAGAGACAGCGGTACTTCATCCGGCCATCGAGCGGATCGCGCACCCGGTCGTATCGGTAGCTGTGCGGGATGCCCTTCTCGATCCAGCCTTCGACACCTGCGGGCGTCACAAGCGATAACGGCTTTCCGTCCAGCAAGATCGTCTTGCCCACGTTGAATACTTCATACATCCGGTCTGTCTCCTCTGTCGTTTCACCGGGTTGCGTCACAGGCTGTGACCTTCGCCACGATCCCTGTCCCGCGTGTTTTCGTTCTCGTCGTCGCCGCGCTCCTGTTCGCGTTCGTCCTCGATTTCCAGCTTTTCGCGCGGCTTGTTCAGCACGCCCTTCAGGCGCTCGTTGACGGACGGCTTGCGGGCCTCGCGCCCTGTGCCCTCGCCCATGTCATACTCACTATGACCATCCAGCTTGTGAACCGCCGCCTGACCGTCGCGCCCGGCGTCCTTCTCCATGATCTCTTTCAGCCGCTCCCGCGCATAATTGCGGCCCTCCGGCTTCGGCGTGTCGTCCTGATCCCGCGACCGGCCCACGACGCGCGCCAGCCGCTCCCGGAAGTCATCCGGGTTTCGGTCGCGGTCTTTCGCGGTTGCGGCCCTGAGCGCCGCCAGACCAGCAGCGACACGGCCCTGCCCGGCCTCACGCTCGATGCCATAGGTCTCGCGCGCCAACTCCAGCCGCGCGCGCATTTCGCGGAATGCGGCGCGGGCCTGGCGGGCGGCATGGACGACAGCGCCGCGCTCGGTGACGGGTTTATATTCCCGCCCCTGACGCTCGGCCATCGCCTTGGCCCGGCGTTCCATGGAATTGGCGGCTGGCCCCAGCTTCAGCTCCGGATCGCGGTCCAGTTCCTCGGCGGAGAGTTGATCGCCTCGCTCCAGCGCCGCTTCGCGCTGCGCTTCCAGCGACCGGTGATCGACGCGCTCGACCTCCCCTGCCCGCTCCAAGGCACGGTTCTGCAACTCGGCCCAGAGGCCGCGCATCTGCTCGATCTCGACGCCGCCGGTCTTGGCGGAATCGAGAACGCGCGTCTTGGTCGTAAAGCCCCCGGCTTCCAGCTTGCGGGTAGAGGTCAGGACGTGGGCATGGTGGTTCCGCTGATCGCCCTCGCGGTGCGGGGCGTGGATCGCCACATCGACGGCCACGCCGTAGCGGCTGACCAGCTCCTGGGCGAAGACACGGGTAATCTGCGAGCGGTCCTCTGCGCTGATCTCGGACGGCAGGGCCAACTCCCACTCGCGGGCGGTGACGGAGTTGCGGCGGGTCTCTCTGGCCTCGACTTCGTTCCAGAGGCGGGACCGGTCCGTGGCCCAGTCCGGGGCGTCCTTCGGTGCCAGGATAAAGGTCTCCTCGATCCCCTGCTTGCGGGTGTAATCGTGGACGCGGCCTTCGCGCTGGCACTCGATGCGCTCCCCGACACGGTAGGCCGCTGCTGCCGTGGCAGAGCGCCCGGCGCTGCGTTTGATCGTCTTCACGGAGAGGTGGTAGCTGGCCATGCCGACTACCCCGCCCTGTGATGCAGACGATACCGACGCGCGCCGCTGCTGACCCAAGCCCATGCCCCAACATGGGCCACAGGGTCAGCCGTCTTTTCCCCGCTGGATCGCGCCCTGCCTCTACGCGATACGAGTGGAAAAGACAGCCTGGCTGAAGGGGTGCGACGCACCTCTGAGGCGCGGGCTTGCCATTGATCTGCCCCCAGATCCCCAGCCTCATCGGGGGCGGGATATGGGGGCAGATCAATGGCGGTTTGCCGGGGGCAAACCCGGTTCGTGTCGGCACCGTCAGGTCCGACGACACGAACCTCCCGCAAGGGAGACGCCAGCGGCAGACCGGCCCCCGCCGTGGGGCATCGGGCGAGACGCTGGCGCGACATTGCGGGACGCGATCCAACTGCCAAAGTTGGCCCTGGAGAGTTTGAGAGGCCGGGAGGGCCTTTCATTCCGGCGCGCATCGCGTCGGACGGAGTTCGCCATCGGCTGAGGCCCCGCCTCAAGGAGATCGCACGCAAATCTCGGAACCGTAGGTGGAGAGTTTGCATAAGTGCGCCCTTGTCCTTTACAGGACTACGGGTAAGCGCTATCGCTGGTCGTGGCAAGCCTAACCTTTACACCTGCCCTCTTTGAAGTGGATTCCCGAATTGGCCGAGACTGAGCTTGAACGCGCCGAGAAACGCTATGCCCAGGCCAAGGCCCGCCTGCAGGCTCTGAAGAACAGGGAAGCCACCAGACAGCGCAAGCTGGAAACACGCCGCAAGGTGATCCTGGGCGGGGCGCTCATGGACCTGGCGGAACGGGATACGAGTGCCGCCGCGATGCTCGACCGGCTGATCCGCAACCTCTCCCGTGAACAGGACCGCAAGGCCTTTGCTGAGTGGGACACCCCCTCCCCGTCTCCTGACACTGGCCAGAGTGACGCGACATGATGCGCGCCCTCAGCCTGGCCTTCTGGCGGCTCTTCCGGTTCATCCAGGTTCTGATCGTTACCCCGATCCTGGTCGGGGGGACTCTCGTCTTCCTGCTGATCGGCGCAGCCGTTGGTGCGGTGGTCGCGACCCCGCTCGTCTTCGCCTTCTTCGACCAGGCTCCTGGGGAAAGCCTCGCCAACTGGCTGGTGCTGATCCCCTGCATGGTCATCGGTGCCGTGGTCGGTGTGGCGATGTGGTTCCAGATGTCCGGGGCCGAAACCTTCTTCGGGAACCTCGTCGGGGCTAGCCACGGCTCAGCGCGTTTCGCGGGCAAGCGGGAGCTGAAGGCTCTGGAGCAGGCGAAGGGTCTTCTGATCGGGCGCAACCCGCGCACCGGCAAGCTCCTGTCCTATGACGGCCCAGCCCATCTTCTGACCCTCGCTCCCACGCGGGCGGGCAAAGGCGTTGGTACGGTGATCCCGAACCTGCTGGCGGCGGACCGCTCCGTGCTTGTCATCGACCCCAAGGGCGAGAATGCCCGGATCGCCGGAGCGGCACGGGAACGGTTCGGCACCGTCCATGTCCTCGATCCCTTCGAGGTCTCAGGACGGTCCTCTTCCGCCTACAACCCGCTCGACCGTCTATCGGCAGACAGCCCCGATCTGAGCGAAGATGCCGCCTCTCTGGCGGATGCGCTGGTGGTCGATCCGGCGCACCAGACCGGAGATGCCCATTGGAACGAGGAGGCCAAGGCGCTGATCGGCGGGCTGATCATGTTCTGTGCGGCCCATGAAGAGCCGGAGCGGCGCAACCTCGGGTCCGTCCGGGAATATCTCACCTTGCCCCCGGATCGGCTGAAGGCGCTGCTGGAGCTGATGCAGGAGAGCGAGGCAGCGGACGGGCTGATTTCCCGCGCCGCAAACCGCTTCGTCGGCAAGGCAGAACGGGAAGCCGCTTCGGTCCTGTCGAACGCGCAGCGCCACACCCATTTTCTGGACAGTCCCCGGATCGCGAAATGCATGGCCCGTTCGGATTTCACCTTCTCCGATCTCCGTCACCGGATCACCTCTGTCTTCCTCGTTCTGCCGCCCAACCGTCTCGACGCCTACAGCCGCTGGCTGCGCCTGCTGGTCTCCCAGGCTCTCCAGGACATTGCACGGGACGCGGAACGGCCTCAGGGCGCATCAGAGGGCCGCTCTGAGCGTCTCAAGGCCCCTGCCCTCTTCCTTCTCGATGAATTCGCCGCCCTGGGCCGTCTGGAGGCTGTGGAGCGCGCCATGGGGCTGATGGCAGGCTATGGCCTTCAGCTTTGGCCGATCCTGCAGGACATGAGCCAGCTTCGCGATCTCTACGGACAACGCGCCGCGACCTTCGTGGCCAATGCCGGGGTGCAACAGGTATTCGGGGTGAACGATTACGACACGGCGAAATGGCTGAGCCAGACAATGGGACAGGAAACCATTGGCTATCAGACCGAAAGCCGCAAACCGGGTGACATGCCCACGACCGGCATACAAGTCACGGGCCGTGATCTCCTGACCCCGGACGAAATCATGCAGCTCCAGCCTGAACTTCAGCTCCTGCGCGTCCAGGGGCAGGCCACCGCCGTCGCGCAAAAGCTGCGCTACTACGCTGATCCTGAATTTGCCGGGCTGTTCACGCCCGACGCCCGATAACCCGAAAGAAATCCGCCATGTCTGATACCTCCGCCTCCCCCGCTCCGCTTTCAGATGATGATCTGCGCGAGACGCTTGATCTCCTCGCCACGGCGGTCGCTAGCATTTCGGATCGGGTGGATGATCAGACGCGCGTACTCGACCGCGTGAACAAGACGGCGACGGAAGCCCGCTCTGCTGCCTTCGCGGCCCAAAAACAGACGGACCCGGAACACTATGGCGAGATTGTCGGCGCGACCATCGACAGCAGGATCGGCGACACCCTGACCCGCGTTGGCCAGATGGCCGGTGATCTGCTGCGGGCGTCCAACCACACTCAGGAAGTTCTCAGGAAAGCAGAGGATGCCAAGTCGGACACCATGCGCCAGCTTTGGGAACGGGAACAGAAGCTGGATCGCTTCAAGGGCCGTCTTCCATGGTTCGGCCTTAGTGCCGTCGTTCTTGCTCTTGTCCTGACGGTGACGCTTCCTCGTTTCTTAGCCAGCAACGCGTCCACATGTGCTGTGCTTGGTGCCTCCTGGACTAGGACAACCACAGGCGTCGATGCGTGTGTGTTCTATCAGCGGTGAGCCGTGATGTGCTGACGATAGTAAGTCCTGCCTGAGAAGCTGGGTGTTATATATGTGTTAGAATCTGTGTTACGCATCTTCAGAATTGGCGTAGAGTTTTGAAAAATAATGGAATTCTCCAAATGCGGGTAACTGATAACACGAATCTCGGTAACTGAAATCCTGCTTTTGGTAACTGATAACACGAATCTTGACTACGGTAACTAAAACCACGAATGTCGACTCATGGTAACTGATAACACGAATACTCTCGCCCCGCTCCTGCCGGATCGCCATCCGCAGCATGATCTGTTCATTTGTGATGTGGCTGACGCTGTCCTGAAGGACGTGATGCAACACATGGAGCATCCGTTTTATTCCCTCTCAAAGAAGCCTGAGACGACGATCAAGCGCTATGAGAATGGCGATAAGTGGCTTCAGATCACGCCAAGCGTGAAGGGGCTGGCGACGATCTACGACAAGGACATTCTGATCTACTGTATCAGTCAGATCATGGCAAAGCTGAAGGCGGGAGAAGCCGTTTCGCCCCGTGTCCGGATTAACTCCAGAGAGCTGCTGATCTTCACCAACCGGGGTACAAGTGGCCGGGAATACCAGTCTCTGCTCGATGCCCTTGATCGCCTCGAAGGGACGCGGATCAGGACAAACATTGTCACTGGCGATGAAGAGCAAGTCGATGGCTTTGGACTGATCGACGCGTCCTCAATCCGCCGAAAGCACGGTTTGGACGGGCGTCTCTTATGGTGTGAAGTGAAGCTGTCAGACTGGGTTTTCAACGCAATCCGGAACGAAGAGGTACTGACCCTCCACCGGGACTACTTCCGCCTGCGCAAGCCGATTGAAAGACGGGTGTACGAGATCGCCCGGAAGCATTGCGGGCAGCAGAAAACCTGGCGCATCACGCTGGCAAAGTTGCTGCTTAAGACCGGGTCGCAAAGCCCACAGAAGCGCTTTCGGCAGATGATCCGGCAACTCGCAGAGCATGACCATTTGCCGGATTACCACGTTACCTTTGAAGATGAAGCCGACATGGTGGTGTTCACCAATCGCGGCACGATGTCCCCTGCCCGGCTTGTCGAAGGCAGAATTCCACCGCTGCAGTCTGACACCTACGAAGAAGCGCGCCATGCAGCGCCCGGTTGGGACGTTCGGTTCTTGGAGCGTGAGTGGCGCGACTGGTGTGTTGAGCCGCCCCGCAATGCAGATCGAGCTTTCATTGGGTTCTGCCGGAAGTGGTTTGAGAAGCGAGGCAGGCCCTGAGATTAAAAAACCGGTAATGGAAATAAATCCGGTAACAGAATAATTTCCGGTGTTGGATTTAATTCCGGTATGGGATATAAATCTGGTAACAACAAAGTGGCAGGATCGAGCAATGCCCGTCATCGTTATGGCAAGCCCCAAAGGTGGGGTTGGAAAATCGACATGCGCCGTTCTTCTGGCGTCTGAGTTCGCCCGCATGGGCGCGGATGTCACGGTGCTTGACTGTGACCCGAACAAGTCTCTTACCCGGTGGGCATCTCATGGCGCACCTTCTGGTGTGACCCTGAAGAGCGATGTTGGTCGTTCAGAGATCGTTCCGACCATCCGGAGCGCAGACGGTGACGGCAAGATCGTCATTGTGGACTTGGAAGGTGTTGCGTCCCAACTCGTAAGCCGCGCCATCTCACAGGCGGACCTGGTGATCGTCCCGATGCAGCCGACAGCGCTCGACGCAGAGATCGGCTCCGAGGCGCTGGCGTTGGTCCGTGAGGAGGAAGAAGCGCTTGGGCGGTCAATCCGGCACGCTGTGGTGCTGACCAAGACCAGCGCAGCGGTCAAAAGCCGCGTCCATAAGGAGTTGGAAGCACAGCTCAACGGGGCAGGGATCGACGTGATCGAACCATCTTTGGTTGCGCGCGCAGCGTTCTCGGAGCTGTTTGCCTATGGGGGCGATCTGACAGCGATGATGAATGACCCTGAGATGGTCACAGGCGGCAAGGTAGATAAGGCGTTGGCGAACGCTCAGGCATTCACGGAGGCTGTTTATGAGCGGCTCAAATAGACTTGCAGGACTCAAGGCGCGCCCGAAAGATACGACCGTTGAAGAAGTCCGACGCGTAGATGAAGTTGGCGAAGCGAGAGGCTTTCTGGATCGAACCCCAAGGAAGAAGCCGGGCCGCAAACCAAGTCCACGCACGTATCAGTTACATCCCAAAGTGCTGCCGGAAGTTGGTGAAGCAATAGCTTCTGAGGCTGAAGCGCTTGGGATCACACAGGGGCAACTCATAGAGCGGATGTGGTCTGCCTATCGTGGCTAGCCGTACTCCGCTCACATTTTCCCTAAATGTTCTTGCTTTTAGGGAATCTTAACGCCAGAGTGTCAGAAAAATTCCCAGATAAAGACAGAGCGGAACTGACCTGACATGACAGAATTTGAGATGCTGCTGACGCAGAGCGGATGGTCGATGCCTGAAGCCGCCAAAGCTCTGGGATATTCCGAAGGCCACCTCTACCGCTGGAAGCGGGGTGAGGAAGTGCCGCGCGAAGCTGTAATGAAGCTGCTTCGGATGGAAGTGCGTTCAAGGCAACGCCATGACAACAACGCATCATTCTCTTTCATCGATCTCTTTGCGGGGATCGGTGGCTTGCGAAGAGCCATGGAAGGGGCAGGGGGCCGTTGTGTCTTCACATCGGAATGGGACCGTTTCGCCCAGCAGACCTATCACGCCAACTTCCCGGACAATCGCCCAATCGCGGGAGATATCCGCGAGGTAGACCCAGAGGATATCCCGGATCACGATGTTCTTGTGGCCGGTTTCCCGTGCCAGCCGTTCTCAATCGCTGGTGTATCCAAGAAGAACGCGCTTGGACGTGCGCACGGCTTCCTCGATGAAACCCAGGGTACATTGTTTTTCGACGTGCTGCGCATCCTGATGCACCACCGCCCGGCGGCCTTCATGCTGGAGAACGTCAAGAATCTGAAAAGCCATGATAAGGGCCGGACATTTGAGGTGATCCGGCGCGCTCTGACCGAGGAGCTGGGGTACACGCTGCATACCCAGATCATCGACGCGGCCAACTTCGTGCCACAGCACCGGGAACGGATCGTTATGGTCGGCTTCCGGGAAGCCACGGACTTCAGCTTTGGAGAACTGAATCTGCCCGGACGGCAGGGCAGGGGGATGCGGGATATTCTGCACCCGGAGAACGGGGCTGAGGCCCCAGAAGGGCATTACACGGTTGGTCCTGATGCAAAGGTCAGCGACAAGTACACGCTCACAGACAAGCTCTGGGCGTACCTGCAGGACTACGCTGCCAAGCACCGGGCCAAAGGCAACGGGTTTGGGTTTGGCCTCGTTGATGGCGACAGCATCGCAAGGACGCTGTCGGCACGCTACTATAAGGACGGCTCGGAAATCCTTGTCAGCCGCGGTGAAGGCAGGAACCCACGCCGCCTGACACCTCGTGAATGTGCAAGGCTGATGGGATTTGATGACAGTTTCAGGATTCCGGTTTCGGATACTCAGGCGTACAAGCAGTTTGGCAACTCCGTAGCCGTGCCGGTCTTTGCGGAAGTCGCCCGGCTGATGCAGCCTCACGTCCTGAAACTGATGGATCAGCCCCGGCTGCAAAAGGTTGGCTGACGTTCATTCTGCTGACGCGCGCCGCCGTAACATGGCGGCGATCCGGGGGAAGGATACAAAGCCGGAGTTGATGATCCGGCGCGCGCTGCACGCCAAAGGGTTTCGCTACAGGTTACAGGGCAGGGGCCTTCCCGGCAGACCTGACATCGTACTGCCAAAGCATCACGCCGTGATCTTCGTGCATGGCTGTTTCTGGCACCGGCATGACTGCCCATTGTTCCGCTGGCCGCAAACCCGGCAGGGCTTCTGGCGCGAGAAAATCAATGGCAACGCCCGCCGTGATGCCGAGGCTGTTGGCCACCTTCTCGACGTGGGCTGGAGAGTGGGCATCGTTTGGGAATGTGCCCTCAAAGGGCGCGGCAAGCGGCCTTTGCCTGAAGTTATTGACTCCCTTTCCCTCTGGCTGTCCTCTGACACAAAGCAGTTTTGTGTTGAAGGCCAATGGATTGACTGACCCTGTTGTTCGCATTCTCGATCAGATGGCAGCTCATGGAGCCACGCGTTTCTACGCCAAGCAACTGGCTCCGAATGACAACTCCAAGAACCAGGTTTATCTCGGCGGCGGATTCGGTGCGCTGAACATCATCCCGCATGGCGAGATCGAAGAGGACGGTAGTCAGGTCGCAGGGTCTGTGCGGGATCGTGCAAAAGCGCCGGTGGATTTCTGGTGGATGGACGAACAGGGCATAGCACCCGCGCCGGATGCTCAGTTGATCCTCTACCCCAAATACCCTGAAGTGCGCATGTCCGGCTTTCTGCGCGGCGCGGCGCGCGCGCCAGCACCGCTCATGCGGTCACGCGATGAAGGGCGGGTGCTGTTCTTCGGCGTTTGCCAGGATGGGCGGGTTATCGGCCATGTTGTCGGCAGAGAGACACCGGAAGCGGCGACTTTGGCTGATAAAGTGGACACGCTGGAAGCCTCAGGGGTCTTCCTTGATCTGCAATCGCTTCGGCAGAAGGGCGCAAGCTCCCGCCAGATGCTGCTTGATGCCCTACGCCGCATCCACGCCAAAGGCTGGGTGCCTTCACAGAAGATGGGCAAGAACGGCTTGGCTGCCCCCTATAACGCGCGGAATGGCGGCGGATACACCCTGGAGGCGGAACTTGGTATCTCGCCCAACGGGTATGCTGAACCGGACTATCTGGGCTGGGAGGTCAAACAGTACGGCGTGCGGGATTTCGTGAAGTATCTCGCGAAAAGCCCGGTCACGCTGATGACGCCGGAACCGACCGGCGGGGTGTATCGGGATGAAGGAGTTGAGGCTTTTCTGCGCCGTTATGGCTATCCCGACAAGTCGGGCAAGGAAGGCCGGATAAACTTCGGCGGCGTCTATGCCAGTGGCCGGGATTTCCACAATGATACGGGTCTGAAACTGGTCCTGGAGGGGTTCGACCCTGATAAGGGCAAGATCACAGATGTGGAGGGGCAGATCGCGCTGATCGACCGGGAAGACGTGGTTGCTGCCTCGTGGGGCTTCAAAGGCGTAATTGGTCACTGGAACCGGAAACATGCCAAGGCTGTCTATGTGCCATCCCTGATGCGCGCGCCGCCGCCGGAATACTGCTACGGTTCACGAGTCGAGCTTTGTGAAGGAACGGATGTCCTGCTTCTGTTGCAGGCGCTGGCCTCAGGCGCGGTGTATTATGATCCTGGGATCAAGATGGAGAAAGCAGACACGCCTGCTCCAGTGACTAAGCGGCGAAGCCAGTTTCGGGTTAAGCACAACGATCTCAGTGGGCTTTATCAAACTAGTAAGAGAGAACGCTTGGCTTGAACAGGCGGGCTCTTGTAAGCTTACCAATATCCTGCGCAATTGAGGTTATGTTGGGTAAATCTGTCACGGCATTCTTCCTCAAATGCGATCCCACGCCACCTCGGTAGCAAGATACTCGCGGATCACTGTGCGGACGACGAATTGGCCTTGGTCCATAACCGCGAAGCGGTAGACATTCGGCTGAACCACAACCCAGCCATCCGGTCTCATATCGTCACCGGTAACAAGCCGCTGCATCAAGCGGCTGCCTACCTCAGGCCATCCGGCCCCGTAGTCGATAGTTTCAAAGTTGGCCAGTATATCCGGGGACAGGGTAGGGATCGGCTGGATCGCTACGCGCGCAGGTTCACCTTCCGCTGGCTGCCCATGCTCGAACAGGACATGGCCTCGAGCATTCTTTACAACGACATTCTGAATCTTCGCCATGTCTGGGACAAAGGTGATCTGATCGTTTCCTTCTGCGTCCTTCACGATCTGAAGTTGGGAATCGATTTCATCCTGAAGGCGATAGTTGCTCCTAAGTATCTTCTCGGATCGCGCAACAACCTGTTGGTCCGGGTCTGCGCTGCCTGCGAGAACCGATCCCAGGAATGCTGTAAAATACTCCTCGTCATTCGAGAACGAAGTGTTGCAGGACTTGCATATGCGGACTGTCGGAAGATCATTCGGAAAGGGGCGGTCAAGTATGGTTTTAGAGGGCACATGGTCGAGATTGCTCTCGACGCTTCCCAAGACAGCGTTGCAGTGGATACACCACCCCTTGTGCCGTTCGTCAGCATAGTCCCGCATCTGTTTCATCGGTAATTTTCTTCCACCTTCAATAAAATTTAAGCCCGCCGCACAGTCCGCTCGCTGACCTTGAA
>NZ_FOEP01000023.1 GCF_900110775.1 Thalassovita taeanensis
CAGGTTTCATCAGAAACCGAAAGCCGTTCAAACAGTGAAGCTGACACTAGATCATCGGGTTGCCCCTACTAGCGCGATATACAGACGTTGATCCATCGAACTGAACCAAACCGCCCACATATCTCTTCAGATATTAGCAATTTCAAAGAGCGCGGGCCAAAGACCCAGAGACAAAATCAACCGGAAGCGCTAAAACTACTTAGCGCGACCCGCCTCATCAACCTCAAAATTTTCTTACCGTTCAGACCGTTTGAACCTCCGCGTCTCCGCTTCCGTCCGCCCCGTCTGGCGTCCCGTTGTGCGCCTCAGCGCCGCCGGTGAAGGGGGTTCTAAGCCCAGTAGCCCATACCCGCAACCCTTTTTTTCAAATTCCGTCATATTTCTTGAACATTTAGTCCGAAATTCGAAAAAACTGCATAAAAACAATCGCTTACGCAGGTGTATTTTTCAGCAAGAACATCACACACGGACGGAAAACCCTGAAAATCATGCCGGTTGGGGGTGAATCACCGGGTGAATCACCCGATTTTCACCCCCTTCGGCCTGCCCTTCGCCCCGATCAGCACGATCCCAGCACTTCGGGGCCCAGATAACACGACTCGGGCGCGGTCTGGCTGACGAAGGTCGGAATGCGCGGGCGCAGGAAGAACAGCTTCATCAAAGGTGACTTGCGAATGCTGCCATCGCTGAACTGCGCTTCGGCCCGCATCACATGCATTGCGGATCGCGCCGAGTGCAGCTTCACCCCGGCCAGAAGGCGGCTGATGTTGGGGTTGCCGCGCACCGGGATGTTCACCCGGTACTGCTCCCCGGCAGGGTGCAGCTCGACATCGGTGTATTGCGGCGCCTCCGCCGACCAGGCCCCGCCCGCCCCACATTCCGCCAATCCACCGCGCACTTCGATCACCGCCAGACTGATAGGGGTGCCGAACGGCTGCACCGCGGCGCGCGACAGCCCCGCCGCATCGGTCCAAGTATAACTCAGCTCGCCCTGCAACTCGGTCGTGATCGTGCCGTAACTGGCCGCCACGAACCCCTGTAGCGCGCCCATGCGCAGCAGCGACCGCACAGCATCCTGGCCGCACTGCTCGATCTCACTGGCACTGCTGCACGAAAACCGCGCCTTTTCCAAAGCGGCCACATCCACCCCTGCCCCGGCCAGAAGCCCGCGCAGGTCGACATCCACGCCCTGATCGAAGGTGCCCACCGGCAGATCGAACCAACGCGTCGCCGCGCGGTCGCCCTCGGGGGCCTCATAATCATAGGTATCGGGATTGAGAAACCGCACACGGGCGGTGGCGTTTTCCACGCTGCCCCAGCCGAAGTTGCGGAAATCGAAACTGGGGCGGAACCCGACACACCCCATATGCGTATCCACATGCAGCGCGGGCAGCAGATGCGGAACACTCGCCTCCACCGCCAGATCCAACGAGGACAGCCGCACCCGCGATCCATCCTCGGTCGCCAGATCCAGCTGCACAAACGCGCCGGTATCGTCCCAATCGGTATCCGTGAACTCTTGGAACATGAAAAGCCGCGCGTCGTCGTTCTTGCCGTTCCAGATTTTCTGCAACTCCGGGTCCTGCGGATAGATCAGCATCGTGCCGCTATCGACATACTGCTCATATTGTATCGACTGCTCCTGCGTGATCCGCTGGTCGATCACCGCGCTCAGCCGCGTCCGCCCCGCGGCCCCGCCGCCCGATTGCGCCGGAAGCACCCCGGCCAGCGTTTCGTCAACGAAGGCCAGCGGCCGGGTGCTCGACACTTCCGTGCCCCGCTGCATCACCACGTCATAGCGCAGGCCGCCCGGCTCGGTCATCCGGCCCGCGCCATCGCGCAGCCCGGCCACAAAGCCGCCCTCATATATCCAGCCCTCGCGCGACCGCAGAATGCCCTGCCCCTCGGCACGGCCCGCCACAAACGCCCCCTCATATACGTTGCCTTCGGCGTCGCGGAACGTGCCCGCGCCCTGCAGCAGGCCCGCAGCCCACACGCCCTCGTACCGGCTGCCATCGCGATAGCGCAGCACACCCGCGCCATCGAACCGCCCTGCGCGCAACGCACCCTCATACCGATGGTGCCAGTTCTTGGGGTCATAGCTGGCCGCGCCCGGCAGCCGCCAGCTGACCACACCCGCGCCATCCGCCAGCCCCTCGGGCGTCACACCGGGCCAGTTGCCGGTGGCGGGCTGCCAGTGAAAATCCAGCGTCATCTCGGGGTGTGGACCGAACAGCCGCACCATGCGGCGGCTGACCTCGCGCGTTTCGGGATTGAAGATGACCTGCAATCGCGCGCTTGGCGCCCCGGTTTGCAAAACCTGTGCCTGCTCCAGCACCTGTGCCTGCAATGGCAAAGCCACCATTGCCGCCAAAGCCCCGATCAAAATCCCCTGTCGCAGCGTGCGCTCCATAACATACCCTCAACAATATCTGGTTCAATCAGATAAGGCTAACCGCGCTTCGGGCCTTCCGACAACAATTATTCGCGCTGCAGGCCCCCACGTGCGATCGCATATAAGTGTGGCAACGGCAGCTGACGCACGAACACCGTGCCCTGCGCAAAACTGCGCAACTCGACCAATGCCCCCGAGCTGTCAGGCGGCAGTTGGTCGAACAGAAAGTTCCCCAGCGAATACACCACCGCCACATCCCCCCCGGCCAAAACCCGCACGCCCGCACTTGCCGCATGTGGATGCGCGCCGACAATCGCCGCCACCCCGCGCTGCCGCAGCGCATCCTCCAGTTGCCGCTCGCGCGCGCCGGGCGTGGTCACGAATTCGCGCCCCCAATGCACGAACGCCACCACCGGCACCTGCGCATCGCGCTGCACCACCCGATCCAGAACCTCTGGCGTCAGCCGGTCCACCGGCGGGCGGGCCGCACCATCCAGATCGCTCAGCCCCACCAGCGTCACCCCCGGCAACGCCAAAGCCTCGCCCTGCCCGAACCGCGCAATCCCCGCCGCCGTCAGCGCCGCATGGGTTTCCGCCACCCCCGAGGCCCCGATGTCATTCACGTGATTATTCGCCAGCCCCACCGCCCGCAGGTTCAGCCGCCCCGCCCAGTCGCGCAGCATATCGCCGGGCATGCCCAGCACCAGCTCGGGCAGATTGTTGGGCATATCCGGCAGCAACACCCCTTCCAGATTGGCAATCAGCGGCAGACCCCGCGTCGCGCGCCGCGCCGCCTGCGCCACCCGGTCCGCCACCACCTCATCGCTCAGCAACCGCGGCAGACCGCGGCCCAGAAACAGATCGCCCGCCAACATATATATATGACTGCCCGGCCCTGCCGGATCGGCCAAAGGATCGGCCAAAGGATCGGCCACCGTGCCGGGCGGCGCAAAAACCGCCACAACATAGCTGGTCGTCTCGGCAATAAAGCGGCCATACAGCTCTTGCAGGTTGCGGTTGGCCACCACCACCGGCACCGCCCCGAACAGCCGCTGCTGCAACACCATCGTCAGATACATCGCCCCCACCGAATCCACATGATCCGGCTGCACCAACCCCGCCACCGCACCGACGTCGCCCGCCGCCAGCAGGTTCAGCACCTGCTGATCGCGCAGCCGCGCCTCGTGATGCGGCAGGTAGTGCGAGAAATCCGTCGCCTGTATCAACAGGCTGTCCGGCCCCAACAGCGGCGCCAGCAGATCAGCCATCGCGTCCCACTCGCGCCGGTCCGAGCTGATCGCCACCGCCACCGGCACCACCTCCACCCCCGGAAAGATCTGCGCCACAAACGGCAGCACCGCCCGTACCCCGTGCTCGCGATCAAACAGACAGGTCTCTTCGACCAGCGGCGACTGCGCCAACCTCCCCGCCGCCGCAGCATCCGTCGGCACCGGGCCCAGCACGGTATCAAACCCGCGCTGCGTGGTGCCAAACGGCGCCTTCAGCCGAAAGAAATGATCGGGGAACAGGATCACGATCCGGTCAGGTTGCCGCCCCGCCGCCATCCGCAACCCGCCCGCGATCAGCTCGGGCATCTCCAGATGATGCGGCACGATCACACCCGTCACCGGCCCCTCAGCCGGGGCGGCGCCCTCGCCCAGCGCCAACCCCTGCCGGAACAAGGCCGCATCCGGGTAAAATGCCGCAAACGCCGCATCGCCCTGCGGGCACGCCGCCGCCGCCACCCCGGCCCAGACAACCGCCAGCGCCGCGCACAGCCCCCGGATCATGGCCGCGCCAACAGGAAATTCGCGGTCTGCGAGATGTGATACACCGGCTCCTGCCGCCGATCGCTCAGCCGCAGCACCTCACGGTACACATAATCCGCCAACCCCAGCAACCGCACCCCATCGCCCGAGGTATCGGCCCGCCCCCGCAGCCCCTCCAGCATCGCATAGGTGAAAATACCGTGCCCCAGATCCTTGCGCTCGGCCGCCGTGTTGTTTGCCGCCGTCGCCGAGAACACCACCACCCGCGCATCCGCCGCCTCTTTCTCCAACCGCGCATTGAACGCATTCGCCGCATGACAGGTGTCCAGCACCAAAATCCGCCGCCCGATGGCATCGTTGATCTGCTCCTGCACGAACTCCCAATCCACAAGCGAGGATTTGCGCCACTTCTCGCCGCGCTTCTGCCCGTCGGACGGGATCAGATAATAATCCTCGTCCAAATTCATCCCGTGCCCGGCCACAAATATGATCGTGGTATCCTCCGCCCCTGCCGCCAGCAGAAACTCCTCCAGCCGCTCCTCGATCTCGTCGCTCTCCGGCTCGATGATCTGCGCCGGGTCCACCAGCGCCGCCAAGGCTGCGTGCCGCAACGGCTGCGCCTCCAGCGCGGCGCGGTTCACCATCACCAAGCTCTCCATCCGCTCGAACAGCGGCGCCGTGCGCTCGGCCACCACGCTCAGAAACGCCACCGCATCCGCCACCGGAAACGCCAGATCACAGGCCCGCCCGTTGCAGGCCTCTGGTAACTTCGGATAGGCGTTGATCCCGATCACCGCCACCCGCAGCACCCCCGCCTTCGGCACCTTGCGCGCCTTGACCAAGGCCATCGCACTGCGCTCGGTCACATAGCCGAAATCGTTCTCGCCACTGACCGTGATGTCATTGCGCCCGTCCTCGACCGGTACCTGATACAGCAACCGCCCCGCGCCGCTGACATCGCCCACCCGCAAAGGCGGCACCCGCCGGTCGTTCACCAGAACCGAATAGCCCCAGCTTTCCACCTCCTCCAGCGTGCTGCCCGTCACCTCGATCGTGGCAAAGCCGTCCGGCGCCGCGAACTCCTCGGCCAGCCGCAGCTCAAACTCCGGCGGCTGGCGGGTCAGCAGCGCCTCCAGCTCGTTATCCGTTCCGCGCAGATCAATCGCCGCCGCCGCCGGATCGCCACCGATCAGAGCCCGCCGCACGATCTCGGGGCTGTGCAGATGCTGCCGCAACTGCCGCGCCCGGATGAACCGCGCCTCGCGGTCCGGCCCCTGATTGACATGCCAGCCTACCAACCGGTCGCCGTTGGGCGAGGAATGAAAATACCCCTGCGGCGTCCAGATGATCCAATCCTCGCCCGCAAAGAACATGCTGACAATCAACCGCCGACTGTCCATATCCCACAGCTTCAGCGTCTGATCCGCACTTGCCGTCAGCAGCCGCGCCTTGCCCGCCGCCAGCGCCAGCACATCGCCGGTGTGACCGACAAACTCGCCCAGCACCCCGCCATCCACTAGCCCATGCGCCAGCACCACCCCGTTCCCCCCGCCCGAGATCACCTCGTCGCGGTCCGGCACCAACGTATAGGAACTGTGATAATACCCGTCCGTCCCGCTTTTGCGCAGCTCGAACGCCCCACCGGCCCCGCTGACCGACAGCACCGCCGCGTCGAACCCGCCACCGGGCAAGGGCGCGGCCTTGACCGCCACCGCATCGGTGCCCAGAACCGCCCGCAGCATCCCCGCGCCGCCCGCACCCTCACGCGGATGCTCGAAACTCCGCGCCTGCGTCGGCAGCTCAAGACTGCGCTGCAACACGCCCAGAACCATCGGGCAAACCGGCAGCTCGGGGCACGGGTCCTCAAGCCCCCACGCCACCCGGTCCGCCGATGCACTCAGCCCCACCGCCATCACGGGCCGCCCCACGCCCGCCAGCTGCCGCACCGCCGCACCTGATGCCGCCCGCCACAGATGGATCTCATTCGCCAGCCCGCCCGCCGTGGCCACGATCTCGCCGCCCGGCAGCGCCGCCGCCACATGCACCCCGCTGTCATGCCCGCCGTACCGCGCCACCACTGTGCCCGCCGCCACATCCCACACCGCCGAGCGATGCACAGCCCCGCAGCGATAGCCGCAGCTCACCACCAAAGCCGCGCCGACAAACGCCAAAGCATCGGGCCGGAACGGCTGCACCGGCAACGCCGCGATCACCGCGCCATCGCTTGCCGCGCGCACTTCCACCCGGCCATCCTCGCCCGCGATCGCAAACCGGCTGCCATCCGCGCTGACCGCCAGCGCAATCAGCGCCGTGTCCCACAGCGCCTCGGCCCCCTCGACCGCCACCTCGGCCCCGCTGTCCAGATCCCACAGCCGCAGCCCGTAATCAAAAGTCGTCGCGATCAACCGCGCCCCGCCCAGCCCATAGGCCACATGGCTGACCCGCCGCGCCTGCGTGTCCAGCGGGGTCAGCGCCTCCGGCTCCCCCTGGCCAAACGGCGCAGTCCAGCGCAGCACCACACCGCCCTGCCCGGCCACCGCCAGCTCATCGCGCCCCGCATCATAGGCCAGCGTATCGACCACATAGTCATGCCCGCGCAGCACCCGCCGCACCCGACCCGAGCGTAAATCGAACAGCCGCACATCGCCGAACGGTGGCGCCGCCGCCTGATGCGCGCCAAAATACCCGGCGACCGCCACCGCCTGACCATCGCCCGACAGCGCCAGCGCGTTGATCACCCCCTCGCTGCCCGGCCCGATCTGCCCGCGCAACATCCCGCGCATCTGCCCGGCCTGCCAGTCCCAGACCCGCACCACCTTGTCATCCCCGGCCGAGACGATGACCGAGCCATCGCCACTGACCGCCAGCGCCCGCACCGCCGCCCGGTGCCCGCCTGTGTCCAGATCAAGAACGTATTCCGGCGCCTCCTGCGCGCGGACCGGGGGCGCACACAGCACCGCGCCGCACAGGCTCAGCAATACCGATGCAATACCGACGTAATACCGACCCATTACCGCCCCCCGTTTCACTCGCACCGCCGCGCCCTCTCCTCTGCGCCACATCCCAAGCCTAGAATGACATCCGCAGAAAAGAAAGCACCGCTGCCGGGGCCTGCCCACATCAGTTTCCAAGCGCCAAAACGCATCGTCGCCCGATAACCTCTCGGTCATCGGGCGACAATGTCGGGTCCGGTTTTTTGGTGGTCAGCGCGCCATAGCCATAAAGCGATGCACCAAACCCCGATGACACCGCCCCAGCGGCATCACCGTACAAGCCTAGCGGTCGTCCGCGTCGGGGTCAGCCTGTCCCACACCCCGGAACACAAACTTGAACGGCACCGCCCAAACCACGCCCAGCGCCACGTAAATCAGCAGCTCGGCCCACATCGGCGGACGGTTCATCAGGTTCACCACTGTCACCGCCGCCACAACATACAGCGGCAGACCAACCAGCAGGATGATCAGCGTCCAGCGACGGCGGGATTTATAACTCAGCGCCATCAGTCGGCAAACGGATCGGTGACAAGGATCGTGTCGTCGCGCTCAGGGCTGGTCGACAGCAACGCCACCGGGCACTGGATCAACTCTTCGACCCGGCGCACATATTTGATCGCATTGGCCGGCAGCTCGGCCCAGCTGCGCGCGCCTTCGGTCGATTCGGACCACCCCGGCAGCTCTTCATACACTGGCGTGCACCGCGCCTGCTGATCGGCCGCAGTCGGCAGATAATCCAACGCCACCCCGTCCAGCTCATAGCCAACACAGATCTTCAGCGTCTCGAACCCGTCCAGAACATCCAGCTTGGTAAAGGCAATGCCGTTCACGCCCGAGGTCGCACAGGTCTGACGCACCAGAACCGCATCAAACCACCCACAGCGCCGCTTGCGGCCGGTGACGGTGCCAAACTCATGCCCGCGCTCGCCCAGCCGCTGACCATCCGCATCATTCAGCTCGGCCGTGAACGGACCTTCGCCAACGCGCGTGGTATAGGCCTTGACGATCCCCAGCACGAAATCAATCGCGCCCGGCCCGATCCCGGTGCCGGTGGCCGCCTGCCCGGCGATCACATTCGACGAGGTCACAAACGGATAGGTGCCGAAATCAATGTCCAGCAGGCTGCCCTGCGCGCCCTCGAACAGGATCCGCTTGCCCGCCTTGCGCTTCTCGTTCAGCACTTTCCAGACGGGGGCGGCATATTCCAGCACGCTCGGCGCGATCTCCAGCAACTGCGCAATCAGCGCGTCACGGTCAACTTCCGGCAAGCCAAGCCCACGGCGCAGCGCATCATGATGCGCCAGCGCGCGATCAACGCGGGTCTCAAGCGTCGCCCGATCGGCCAGATCAGCCACGCGAATGGCGCGCCGTCCGACTTTATCTTCATAGGCCGGGCCAATGCCCCGCCCGGTGGTGCCGATCTTGGCCACCGCATTGCCGCTTTCGCGGGCGCGGTCCAACTCGCCGTGAATCGGCAGAATCAGCGGCGTGTTCTCGGCGACCATCAGCGTCTCGGGCGTGATCTCGACGCCCTGCTCGCGCAGAATCGCGATCTCCTTGACCAGATGCCAGGGGTCCAGAACCACACCATTGCCGATCACCGACAACTTGCCACCGCGCACGATCCCGCTGGGCAGCAACGACAGCTTATAAACCTTGCCGTCAATCACCAGTGTGTGACCGGCGTTATGACCGCCCTGGAAGCGCGCGATCACATCGGCGCGCTCTGACAGCCAATCCACGATCTTGCCTTTTCCCTCATCACCCCACTGGGCGCCGACGACGACGACATTTGCCATTGCTGGTCCTCTTTCATATGCGGATCAAACCCGCGCCCGTATATATGCAGCTTGGCAGTAGCGAAACCGGAAATTCGCCGCGGCTCTGGACACAGCGCCCGCTTTGCGCGATCCATAGCCCGCATTCAAGTTTCGGAGATTTTCACATGGGGTTCATTCTGCGTTGGTTCGTGGCGTTTTTCTTGCTGACCGCCACCTTCAACCCGACAGAATGGAACTATGCCAAATGGCTCAGCGTGAACTATGCGCAGGAAACCCCGATGGCGGTGCTTCTGGGGCTGCTGCTCAGCGTCGGCTATATCATCTATCTGCGTGCCACCGTCCGCTCGATCGGGGCCTTTGGCATGTTTCTGGTGCTGGCGATCGTCGCAGCGCTGCTGTGGGTGCTCTATGATTACGGTCTGCTGAGCCTTGAGAATCAGGACGTGAACGTGTGGCTGGGCCTGTTTGCGCTTTCCGTGGTTCTGGGCATCGGCCTCAGCTGGAGCCTGATCCGCCGCATGTTGTCGGGTCAGGCCGATGTGGACGATCTCGACGAATAAAGATTCGCGAATGTAATAAGCCTGTCACATGTCCACTCTACTCACAGGGGCGCACTTCGGTGCACACTCCCACCAGAGAGGATATACCATGACCTTCAAGTCGCTTGTTTCCGTATTGGCCGCATCGACCTGCCTAACCACAACAGCCATCGCAGGTGACATCACCCGCGTAGCCACCGTTCCCTTGGGTGGCGAGATCACTGGCATGTTTCTGGAAGGCGACGATCTGTTCTTCAACGTTCAGCACCCCTCGGATGATCTGCCCGGCGCCTTCTCCAAGGCCACCGTCGGCGTGATCGCCAACGCCGACTTCTCCGCCGCAGAATCGCCACTGCCCACAACGGATGCCGACAAGCAGGTGGTGAAAACCTCGATGGGCACCTACCAGATCCTCGTGCAGGAAGGTGATTTCGACACCATCGGCGCGATTCAGGGTAAAGGCGGCCGTATCAAGGTCTCCAACGATCCCGATTTCAACGCCTTCGTCAGAACCGGCGCCGGTCAGGGCTATCTCTTCACCAACTGGGAAGACCGCCCCGGCGGCATGAGCCGTGTGCGCCTGATGCGCGCCGCCAACGGCAAATGGTCCCCCGACAGCAAAGACGCCAAGATGCTGGACTTCTCGGCCGTCCGTGGCACCTGGGTGAACTGCTTCGGTTCGCTCAGCCCGTGGAACACGCCGCTGTCCTCGGAAGAGCTGTATTTCGACGACACCGCCGACTGGAACAACCCCGACTACAAGTACATCGACGGCCCCGAGGCGCTGGAAGCCTACAACGGCACCTACCCCAACCCCTATGACTACGGCTATATCGTCGAGATCACCGATCCCGCCGCCAGCGCCACCCCGGTCAAGATGATGGCTCTGGGCCGCTACAGCCACGAAAACGCGATCGTGATGCCGGACCAGAAAACCGTCTACCTGTCGGATGACGGCACCGATGTGGTGTTCTACAAGTTCATCGCCGACACCGCAGGCGACCTGAGCGCCGGAACCCTGTTTGCCGCCAAGATCATCCAGCAGGGCGAGCCGGGCAGCGACAGCGCCACCACCCCGCTGCAAATCAGCTGGATCGAACTGGCCCACGGCAGCAACAACGAAATCGCCACCTGGGTCCGCAGCTATGACGGGATCACCCAGGCCGACTTCAAAGCCGGTGAAACCAGCTACATCTCGGCCGCCGACGTCACCGCATGGGCACGGGGCGAGGCTGCGGACAACCGCGTGGCCTTCCTCGAAAGCCGCGCCGCCGCCAAAGCCAAGGGTGCAACCGCCGAATTCCGCAAGATGGAAGGCGTGACCATCAATCAGGCCGCCGCCAAGGATGGCTCGGTGCCCTTCATGTATATGGCGATGTCCGAAGTGGCCAAAGGCATGTCCGACAGCGAAGGCGACCTGCAACTGACCGAAAACAAATGTGGCGTTGTCTACCAGATGAAACTGGATGCCAACTTCAACACCCACATGATGGTCCCGGTTGTTGCCGGTGGCACATATGACAAGAACAATCAGGCCAACGCCTGCGCGACAGACGGGATCTCGAACCCCGACAACCTCGTGGTTCTGAACAACGGCAACGTGCTGATCGGCGAAGACACCGGCAACCACGAAAATAACGCCATGTGGCTGTGGAAAGCCCCGGCGATGTAATCGCCCCCCGTTCTTATGCGACCGGAAAGGGCAGCCCCGGTGCTGCCCTTTCCTCCCTCTACTTCAAGGAGACACCGGATGAACCTCACCGCTTTTCCCGCCGCGCTGCTTGCGTTGATCGGCACCGTCGCTTTGGCCGCCGCATCCGATATCTCTGTCATGACCACACAGCAGATCATGACCGCACGCCCCACTTCGGGCGAACTTGCCGTCGCCGGACGCATCTATAACCCCGAGGCCCCGGTGCCGCCGCAGTGCTATACCGCCATCGAAGGCCGCTATAATCCCTGCTATGTCTGCCACCAGAACAACGATGACCCGACCCGACCCAGCTTCATGCAGGACGGATCGCTGCAACAAGCCTATGAGTTTTCCGAGGCCGGGCTGACCAACCACCACCGCAACCTGTTCCTTGACCGCACCGATCAGGTCGCCGCGATCAGCGATCGCGACATCCTCGCCTATATTGATCATGACAACTATTCGCCCCTCGCCGACCGGCTGAACGCCAACGGCTGGACCGGCTGGAAACCCGACCTCGCGGGCTATGCCGATGGCACCACCGCCTTTGATGCGCGGGGCCACGCCCGCGATGGCTCGGGCTGGGTCGCGTTCAACTATAAACCACAGCCCTCCACCTTCTGGCCCACCAACGGCTCGACCGACGATGTGCTGATCCGCCTGCCCGCCGCCTTCCGCACCCTGCCCGATGGCAGCCCCTCGCGCGATGCCTACACCGCCAATCTGGCGCTGCTCGAACTCAGCTTTCAGGATCTCGACAGCGTCACCCTGCCCGCCGTCGACGAAACCGCCCTGAACGACGATATCGACGGCGACGGCAAACTTGGCACCGCCACCACGATCACCCGCCGCGCCACCTATCTTGGGGCCGCCTCCGAGGTGCCGCTGCACCGCATGCTCTATCCGCTGGGCACCGAATTCCTGCACTCGGTGCGCTATGTCGGCATCGACGGCGACAAGATCACCACCGCCCGCCGGATGAAAGAGCTGCGCTATATGATCAAGACCCGCGCCCTGTCGCTGCCGGAACTGGCTTCGCGCTATGGCAACGAGATTCAGGAAAAGATCGACGAAAACCTGCCCCGCTACATCGACCTTGGCGATCGCGGCATGGATACCGGATTCGGTTGGACCCTGCTGGGCTTCATCGAGGACGCCGACGGCGCCCTGCGCCCTCAAACCAACGAAGAACAGTTCTTCTGCCGTGGCTGTCACAGCACCCTCGGCGCCAACCTCGATCAAACATGGGCCTTCCCGCGCAAGCAGCGCGGCGCGCAGGGCTGGGGCTATATCGACTACACCACCATGCGCGATCTGCCCAACCTGGGCGAGGCCATGGGCGAGATCGAGACCTACTTCACCCGCGTCGGCGGCGGCGATGAATTCCGCTCGAATACCGAAATTCTGGCGCGCTGGTTCAACCCCGATGGCACAGTGAATCACGCCGCCATGGCGGGCAAAACCGTCTATGACCTGATCACCCCCAGCCGCGAACGCGCGTTGCAGCTCAACAAGGCCTACCGCGTGATCGTCAGCCAGCAAAGCTTCGTCTATGGCCGCGATGCCACCGTCACCCCGCCGCACAACGTCCACGAACGCATCGACGACGCCACCGCCGACACCCTGCCGCGCGACAAACGCTTCGCCCATGACATCCGCCTGAGCTGGGACTGAAACAGCCCCCGCACGCCCCGCCGCCACATTGCCGCAAAGGCGGGTTGCGGGCGGCGGGGGTTTTGCATACATAGGCGCGGACAGACAGCTCAGGCAGGCCGCTTTCATGGAAAACGTCGTTCTCATCATCCATCTTCTTCTGGCACTTTCGCTGATTGGCGCGGTGCTGCTGCAACGCTCCGAAGGCGGTGGTCTTGGCATGGGCAGCAGCGGTGGCGGCAATGGCGCCATGGCAGGTCGCGCTCCTGGCACGGCAATGGGCAAAGTAACCTGGGTGCTGGCAATCGCCTTCATCTGCACCTCGATCGCGCTGACCATCATCGCCGCTGAAAAATCAGCAGGCAGCTCGGTTCTGGATCGCATCGGCGCTCCGACCCCGGTTCCCGAAGTCACCGCACCCGAAACCCCGACCGAAGGCGGCAGCCTGCTGCCTCCCGCCGCCGGGGACACCGGGCCGCTGACCCCGCGCGCGGACTGACCACAACCATTTGATACACAGTGAATGACCGCAACAGCATCTTGCGGTCATCTTGCTTATTTGTTGCGAATCCTGTAAGGCTCGAGTCCCGTGGTGCTGCGGTTTTTACGAACCGTGAGGGCTCAAGTTTTGGCGGTCGAAACCGTCTGGCGGAAATCACGGGGGAAGCCCAATCATGGCACGTTTTATCTTCATCACCGGCGGCGTGGTGTCTTCTTTGGGCAAAGGTCTGGCTTCGGCGGCCCTCGGCGCCCTGCTTCAGGCGCGCGGCTTTTCGGTCCGCTTGCGCAAGCTCGACCCCTACCTGAACGTCGATCCCGGCACGATGTCACCGTTTGAACACGGCGAGGTGTTCGTCACCGACGACGGCGCCGAAACCGACCTCGATCTGGGCCACTATGAGCGCTTCACCGGCGTGGCCGCCCGCAAAACCGATTCAGTCTCGTCCGGTCGGATCTACTCCAACGTGTTGGAGAAAGAGCGCCGCGGCGACTACCTCGGCAAGACCATTCAGGTGATCCCCCACGTCACCAACGAGATCAAAGACTTCATCTCGATCGGCGAGGATGAGGTCGATTTCATGCTGTGCGAAATCGGCGGCACCGTGGGCGACATCGAAGGCCTGCCCTTCTTCGAAGCGATCCGCCAATTTTCACAGGACAAGCCGCGCGGCCAGTGTATCTTCATGCACCTGACCCTGCTGCCCTACCTCGCCGCCTCCGGCGAGCTGAAAACCAAACCGACCCAGCACTCCGTCAAGGAACTGCGCTCGATCGGCATCGCCCCCGACATTCTGGTCTGCCGCTCCGAACAACCAATCCCGGACAAAGAGCGCGAAAAGATCGGCCTGTTCTGCAACGTCCACAAAGACGCAGTGATCGCCGCCTACGACCTCAAATCCATCTACGAGGCGCCGCTGGCCTATCACCGCGAAGGCATGGATCAGGCCGTGCTGGATGCCTTCAGCATCTCGCCCGCCCCGCGTCCCGACCTCACAGTCTGGGAGGATGTCGTCGACCGCATCCACAACACCGATGGCGAGGTCAACATTGCCATCGTCGGGAAGTATGTCCAACTCGAAGACGCCTATAAATCCATCCGCGAGGCCCTGACCCACGGCGGCATGGCCAACCGCGTCAAGGTCAACGTCGAATGGGTCGACTCCGAGCGGTTCGACACCGAAGACCCCGCCCCCTACCTGCAAGGCTTCCACGCCATCCTCGTCCCCGGCGGCTTTGGCGAGCGCGGCACCGAAGGCAAGATCAAAACCGCCGAATTCGCCCGCACCCGCAAGATCCCCTATCTGGGCATCTGTCTGGGCATGCAAATGGCCGTGATCGAGGCCGCCCGCAACGTCGCCGGCGTCGCAACCGCAGGCTCCGAAGAATTCGACCACGAAGCAGGCAAGAAACGCTTCGAACCGGTTGTCTATCACCTCAAGGAATGGGTGCAGGGCAACCACAAGATCGAACGCAAATCCGATGACGACAAGGGCGGCACCATGCGCCTTGGTGCCTATAACGCGACCCTGACCGCTGGCTCGAAAGTCGCCGAGATCTATGGTTGCACCTCGATCGAGGAACGCCACCGTCACCGCTACGAGGTCGACACCAAATACCGCTCCAAGCTGGAAACCTGCGGGCTGGCCTTCTCGGGCATGTCCCCCGACGGGCGCCTGCCTGAAATCGTCGAGTGGCAGGATCACCCGTGGTTCATCGGCGTGCAGTTCCACCCCGAACTGAAATCCAAACCGTTCCTGCCGCATCCCCTGTTCGCCGATTTCGTCCGCGCCGCGGTGGAAACTTCGCGACTGGTCTGATCCGGCACGATACCAAACGCAAAGGGCAGCCACCGGGCTGCCCTTTTTGCATTCTGTCCGTCGGGTGAAATCACGCCCAGGGCGGCTCCATCAGCAGCCGCAGCAACATCGGGCGGCGTTTGCCCTGCTGCGGCATTATAATCTGGCGCGGGCCATCGTCGGAAATCGCCTCGAACTTGCGCTCGTCAAAGACCCAACGCCCGACCCGCCCCTTGGCCCGGTCGTCCTTCTGCGCCGCGATCCATCGTCCGGCCTCGGCGCGCACCGGCGCCAGACCGACATTCGGGTCCGGCAGGTAAAACCCGCAACAGATCTTCTTGTGCAGACAATCCAGCATGGCACTGCGCGCGCTGTCCTCCAGCGCCACCTCGTCCTTGCGAAGATAGTTCAGCTCGCGCGGACGACCGTTCAGAAACACCTGCACCGCCGTCGCCAGATCCAGGCCCAGCTTCGACATCAATCGCCCCAGCACACGCATATCGCCGGTATTCCAGTCGAACGCCAAGGCCGCCTTTTGCACGGCGGCGAACTCCGGCACCACTTCGGACGCCGACGCTCCGTTCCAGTCATCTGTTGTCAGCCGATTCATGACGGCCTCCTGCGCGTTGATTTCCTGTTCATCCCGAATATCCTCAGCCAAGGCGGAAAATTTGCGGAAGAATTGTGTCGCCATCAGGGCAATCGCCCCTAACGCGAAAACCCGTCGAATCCCTGCCATTGCCAACCGGCCCGCGCGCTTTACACTGCCGCCGATTGATACCGGAGGAACAACAATGACCAAAGCCTATTGGGTGGCCCACGTGGATGTCACCGACCCCGCCGTTTACGAAACCTATAAGCAAGCCAACGCCGCGCCCTTCGCCGAATTTGGCGCCCGCTTCCTCGTGCGCGGTGGCGATCAGCAGCAGCGCGAGGGCCAGACCCGCAGCCGCACCGTGGTGATCGAATTTCCCACCTACGAGGCCGCCGTCGCCTGCTATGATTCGCCCGCCTATCAGCAAGCCAAAGCCCTGCGCGACCCCGTTTCGACCGGCGATCTGGTGATCGTGCGCGGCTACGACGGCTAGGGCCTGTTTCCTTGCGGTCACAGTTGAGGCCGCATTCTTATGCCGCTCCGCAGAATTCTTTATGCGATCTGCGCCCCGCGTTCTAAGCTAGGTGCATGTTTTCACACCTGTTTCGCAACCTGACGGGCCATCGCTCGGAACCCGACCTGCCTGAACCCGACGCCAAGCTGGCCCTTGGGGCTCTATTGGTGCGGGTCGCGAAATCGGACCACCGCTATCACGTCAAGGAAATCCAGCGCATCGACCGGTTGCTGGCGCAGATGCACGGGCTGAACCCGGTTGCCGCCGCCAAGATGCGCGCCCTGTGCGAAAAGCTCGAAGCCCGCGCGCCGCACACCGATGTATTTGCCGCGCTGATCCGCGAAGGCGTGGATTTCGAAGACCGCTTTGGCGCCCTCGAAGCAATGTGGCAGGTGATTCTCGCCGATGGCGAACAAACCTCGGAAGAGCTGGTCGCCGTGACCCGCATCCAGCACGCGCTTGGCCTGTCCGAGGCCGACAATATGGCCGCCCGCACCCACGCCGCAGAGCAGATATAACTCTCGCATTGGCGGCGCCCACATTCCGGCCTATATCCTCCTCATGTTCGCAGATTTTCTCAAACGGCTGATTGAACCGGCCCCCGCCCCACTGACCAACGACAATGCCCGTCTGGCCCTGACCGCCCTGCTGGTGCGTGTTGCGCGCGCCGACGGCAGCTATGACCGGTCCGAGGTCGACAGAATCGACCGCATCACCGCCGCGCGCTATGGCCTGCCGCCTGAAGATTGCAAAATGCTCAGGGAACAGGCGGAGGTGCTGGAATCAGAGGCACCCGATACCGTCCGCTTCACCCGCGCCATCAAAGACGCCGTTGCCTACGAGGACCGGCTCAGCGTGATCGAAGCCCTTTGGCAGGTGGTTCTGGCCGATGGCGTGCGCGAACAGCACGAAGATGCACTGCTGCGCATGGTCTCGAACCTGCTGGGCATCAATGACCGTGACAGCGCCTTGGCACGGCAGCGCGTGGACAAATCCGCATGATCGCCGCCCTCGGAATGTATGACCGCCCCGAAACCGCAGCAGCAAACGATCGGCTGTGGGCCGCCATCCGTGACCAAATTGGCGATGGCCCCACGGCCCTGACCCGCGACCGCGATTTCCACGAGATCTGGACCGACCCCGACCTGCTGTTCGCCCAAACCTGTGGCCTGCCGTTTCGCACCTCCCTGCGGGACCGCGTTGCGCTGATCGGCACGCCGGATTACGGCCTGCCCGGCTGCGCCCCCGGATACTACCACAGCAGCCTCGTGGTCCGCCGCGCCGACCCCGCCACACAACTCGCTGATTTTGCGGAAAAAACCATCGCCTACAACGGCCCCGACTCGCAATCCGGCTGGGCCGCCCCGATGGCTGCCGCCGCCACCGCCAACATCAGCTTCGCCCACACGCTGCGCACCGGCGCCCACCGCGCCTCGGCGCTGGCCGTCGCCGAAGGCCGGGCCGATATCGCCGCCATCGACAGCGTCACCTGGGCGCTGCTGTGCCAGAACGATACCGTCGCAAACGACCTGCGGGTGCTGACCACGACCGCGCCCACCCCCGGCCTGCCCTATATCACCGCACCCGGCCGCGACACCGGCTCGCTGTTTGCCGCCACCGCCGCCGCCATCGCAGCCCTGTCGCCGCAGGACCGCGAAACGCTGCACCTGACCGGGCTTGTGGCGATCCCCGCCAGCGCCTATCTGGCGCTGCCGCCACCGCCTCCGCCGGTCTGAACGGACGACAAACTTGTGACAAAATGGCGGTAACCTAAAGTCAACCCGGACGTTTCCCGCCCAAACATGCCGTTTTGAAAGTTGCATCGGATCTGCTTTTCCGCCCATTGTCGGAAAAAACCGAAAACAAAAAGACAGGGTGGACGTGTCCGAACAAGATCCAGTCATCGAGATTCGCGGGCTTCACAAGGCTTACGGGCCGCTCGAAGTTCTCAAGGGCGTTGATATCATGGCCCGCCGGGGCGATGTCGTGTCGCTCATCGGCTCGTCCGGCTCGGGCAAATCCACCCTGCTGCGCTGCGCCAACCTGCTGGAAGACAGCCAACAGGGCGAAGTCCTGTTCAAAGGCGAACCCGTCAAATGGAAAGGCACCGGCGCGGGCCGCCACCCGGCGGACCCCAAACAGGTGCTACGCATCCGCACCAACCTGTCGATGGTGTTCCAACAGTTCAACCTGTGGGCCCATATGACCATCCTGCAAAACGTGTCCGAGGCCCCCATCACTGTGCTGGGCCGCGACCGGACCGAGGTTGAAACCGCCGCCCGCCGCTATCTCGACAAGGTCGGGATCGGCGACAAATGCGATGCCTACCCGGCGCAGCTTTCGGGCGGCCAGCAACAACGCGCCGCCATCGCGCGCGCGCTGTGCATGGAACCGCAGGCGCTGCTGTTCGACGAACCCACCTCGGCGCTCGACCCCGAACTGGAACAGGAAGTCGTCAAAGTCATCAAGGACCTCGCCACCGAAGGCCGCACCATGCTGATCGTGACGCATGACATGCGCCTTGCCGCCGATGTGTCGGACCACGTCGTGTTCCTGCATCAGGGCCGCATCGAAGAACAAGGCGCACCGGCGCAGCTGTTCGGCGCGCCCAAAACCGAACGTCTTCAACAGTTTCTGTCGGCAACCGTCTCCGCCTGAAGAGCCGGGACCGACTGAAAAAACCAACCTCACAACTATGGGAGCCTCCAATGAAAAAACTGATCCTCAGCACTGCCGCTCTGGCCCTGACCGCCGGCATGGCGCTGGCCGGAAGCCACGCCACCACCGTCCGCATGGGCACCGAGGGCGCCTACCCTCCGTATAACTTCATCAACGACAACGGCGAAGTTGACGGCTTCGAGCGCGAACTCGGCGACGAGCTGTGCAAACGTGCCGAGCTGACCTGCGAATGGGTCACCAACGAGTGGGACAGCATCATCCCCAACCTCGTTTCGGGCAACTATGACACCATCATCGCCGGCATGAGCATCACCGACGAGCGTGAAGAAGTTATTGATTTCACTCAAAACTACATCCCGCCCGCCTCCTCGGCCTATGTTGGCCTGTCGGCTGATGCCGACATCACGGGCGTGATCGCGGCGCAAACCGCGACCATTCAGGCGGGCTATGTTGCTGAAACCGGCGCCACCCTGCTGGAATTCGCCACCCCCGATGAAACCGTCGCCGCGGTTCGCAACGGCGAAGCCGACGCCGTGTTCGCCGACAAAGACTTCCTGGCCCCGATCGCAGCCGAATCCGGCGGTGAACTGGTCATGCTCGACGCTGACGTGCAGCTGGGCGGCGGCGTTGGTCTGGGCCTGCGCGAATCCGACACCGAGCTGAAAGCCAAGTTTGACACGGCCATCACCTCGATGAAGGCCGATGGCACACTGAACACCATGATCCTCAAATGGTTCGGCGCAGACGCCGCAACCTACTAAGGACAAAAGGCAAGGCCCGGACCCGGCAACGGAACCGGGCCTTGCCCCCATCATATCATGTTCAATTCCTGCGCCGATCCCGCCAGCCTTGAAGGCCTGTCATGGCTTTTGTGCTACCTGACCACAGGCAAGCATATGCTGTTCTATGGCTCCTTCCTTGTGGTGATCGCGCTGATGCTGATCACGGCCCCCACCGCGCTTTTGTTCGGCTTCGGCGGCGCCATGGCCGCCCGCAGCCACCTCCTGCCGCTGCGCTGGCTTGGCAAAGCCTATACCTCGATGGTGCGGGGCATTCCCGACATCGCGTTTTTCCTGTTTGTGCCTTTCGCGCTGGATCAGGGCTTTGAATACCTGCGCCACAAGGTGAAATGCCCTGACTGGGACACGCCCGTGCGTCAGGGCAATGATTTTGTCGTCTGCGCGCAGGCCAAACTGCCGCTGTCCTCCTCGCCGCAATGGATGCACGAGGCCTATGGCTTCTCCCTTGCGGTGCTGGCCTTTGCCGTCGTCTTTGGTGCCTTCGCCGCCAATGTCATCTATGGCGCGATGCAGGCCGTGCCGCGCAGTCAGATGGAAACCGCCGAGGCTTACGGCATGTCGCGCCGCCAAGCCTTCTGGCGCATCCTCGTGCCGCAAATGTGGGTCTTCGCCCTGCCCGGCCTGTCGAACCTGTGGATGATCCTGATCAAGGCCACGCCGCTGCTGTTCCTGCTCGGGGTCGAAGACATCGTGTATTGGGCGCGCGAACTTGGCGGCTCGAAAACCTCGGCCTATGCCTATCCGCACCCCGACTGGCGGTTGTGGTATTTCATCGGCCTGCTGGCGTTCTACCTCAGCCTGACCAAACTGTCCGAACTGGTGCTGACGCGCCTCACCCGCCGCCTGTCGCACGGACAAGCCACAATGGCCGGCGAAGCGCAAAGGCGCACCGCATGAGCTGCTTGCAAACAATTCAGGACTACGGCCTGCGGTCGGTCGGCATCGGCGAACGGCTGCTGCCCAAATCCGATTTCACCCTGTGCGAACAGTTCACCCTGATCGGCTCGGGCATGATCTGGAACATCTATTTCGGCCTCTTCGCGCTGGCCACCGGGTTCTTTCTGGCCACCGCCATCGCCGTTGGCAAAGGCAGCCAGACCTGGCTGATCCGCAAACCGGCGGAATGGTTCATCTTCATCTTCCGCGGCTCTCCGCTGTTCATCCAGTTCTTTCTGGCCTACGAAACCTTCGTCCTGCTGCCCCGCGCCGGGGTCGAGGTGCTCGGCTTCACCGTCGCCACCAGCTGGCTGACCAAGGCCTGGGCCGGGGCGCTTCTGGTGCTGTTTCTCAACACCGCCGCCTACACCGGCGAGATTTTCTACGGCGCCCTGCGCTCGATCCCCAAGGGCGACCTCGAGGCCGCCGATGCCTACGGCTTCTCGGGCTGGCACAAGTTCCGCAAAATCACCTGGCCCACCATGCTGCGGCTGGCCTGGCCCGCCTATACCAACGAGGCGATCTTCCTGTTCCACGCCACCACACTTGTCTATTTTTCAGGCTTTCCCGCATGGCGGCAAAAAGGTGACGCGCTGTATTACGCCAGCTATTTCGCCGACAAAACCTTCAACCCGTTCATCCCCTACCCCATCCTTGCGGGTTATTTTATTGCCCTGACGCTGGTGATCGTGGGTACCTTCGGGCTGATCAACAAACGCCTCAACCGCCACCTGCCTCAGGAACAGCGCCGCAAAATTCGCTTGCGTCTCAATCTGGTCCGGTAGTATCACATATTTGATCAAATTCTTCGGGTGATCCCAGACCGCGCTAAATCTACACGTCTGGCCGCTACAACCTGAACAACGGAATTTGATCATAAATTTATTCAAGGACCAAGGGCATGGACCTGACCCGCGCACCCCACTTCGGGGGCCTCGCGCGTGCCAAGACCGGGCCCGGTTCCATCTGGTGAAATGATGAAGAACTGGCTCAGAAAACACCCCGAGGTGCGCACGATCCGTGTCGCTGCCGCCGATCTCAACGGACAACCACGCGGCAAACGCGTGCCCACCCGATTTGCCGATAAGGTGGTCGAGGATGGAACCCGCTTCCCGCTCTCGGTCCTCAACCTCGACATCTGGGGCGAAGATATTGATGACAGCCCGCTGGTCTTTGACAGCGGCGATGCCGACGGCGTCCTCAAACCGACCGAGCGCGGCTTCATGCCGATGCCGTGGCTGTCGTCCCCCTCGGCGCTGCTGCCGATCTGGATGTTCCGCGAAGATGGCCGCCCCTACGATGGCGACCCGCGTCAGGCCCTGCGCGCGGTGGTCAACCGCTACAAGGCGCGCGGCCTCACGCCTGTTGTGGCGATGGAAATGGAGTTCTTCCTGATCGACGATTCGGGCCGCAACCTGCAAATCCCGATCAGCCCGCGCTCTGGCAAACGCCGCAAAGCTGCTGAAACCCTGTCGATCCGCGCGCTGGATGCCTTCGACAGCTTCTTCACCGACCTCTATGACGCCTGTGAAGAAATGGACATCCCCGCCGATACCGCGATTTCCGAGGCAGGCCTGGGCCAGTTCGAAATCAACCTGATGCATTGTGACGACGCCATGCGCGCCGCCGATGACGCCTGGCTGTTCAAGATCCTGGTCAAAGGCATGGCGCGCAAACACGGCTTCGCCGCCTCGTTCATGGCCAAACCCTACGAGGATTATTCCGGCTCCGGCCTGCACACGCACTTCTCGGTGCTGGATGCCGACGGCGAAAACATCTTCGATGACGGCGGCCCGCGCGGCACCGATGACCTGCGCCATGCGGTCGGCGGCTGCCTGCGCGCCATGTCCGACAGCGCGCTGGTCTTTGCCCCGCACGCCAACAGCTATGACCGCATGGTGCCGGGCGCCCACGCGCCCACCGGCATCTGCTGGGGCTATGAAAACCGCACCGCTGCCGTGCGCATCCCCTCGGGCAGCCACAAGGCCCGCCGGATCGAACACCGCGTCGCGGGTGGCGATGTGAACCCCTATATCATGCTGACCGCCATCCTTGGCGCCGCCCTGACCGGTATCGAAGACGGGGTCGAACCGCCCGAGCCGATCACCGGTAACGCCTATGCGCTGGACCTGCCGCAAATCCCCGGTACATGGGCCGAAGCGATCGACGCGTTTGACACCAGCGAGATGATGAAACGCATCTTCGCCCCCGAGCTGATCCGCAACTTCGTGCTGACCAAACGGCAAGAGCTGCACTATATGGCTGAACTGACCCAGCAAGAGCAGGTCGATATCTATCTCGATACCGTATAATTGTTGGGGGCGCGGCTGCACCTTCGCCGGGTGCCTGCGCCCCCCTTCAAGCCCCCTTGCCGACCCTTCGGGGCCGCATTAGCATCCAAATATCCAACACTTGGTGATCCATGAAAATCGGCATCCTGCAAACCGGCCATTCCCCCGACGAGGTCAAAGCCGAGCTGGGCGATTACGCCGACATGTTCGTCCGTCTTCTTGATGGGCATGGCTTTGAATTTGAAACCTACAGCGTGGTCGATGGGCAATTCCCCTCCGGCCCCGACGCCGCCGACGGCTGGTTGATCACCGGCTCCAAACACGGCGTTTATGAAGATCACACGTGGATTCCGCCGCTGGAACAGTTCATCCGCGATGTTCAGGCCATCGGCCTGCCGATGATCGGCGTCTGCTTTGGCCATCAGATCATCGCCCAAGCCCTTGGTGGCAAGGTCGAGAAATTCGCAAAAGGCTGGGCCGCCGGGCCGCAAACCTATGATTTCGAAGGCAAGCCCATGGTGCTGAACGCCTGGCATCAGGATCAGGTCACGCAAGTCCCGCCAAGCGCCCGCGTGGTGGCCACGAATGCGTTTTGCGAAAACGCCGCGCTGCTCTACGGCGACCACATTTTCACCGTGCAGCCGCATCCCGAATTTGCCGCCCGTATGCTGGAGGGGCTGATCACCCACCGCGCCCCCGGCGTGCTGTCGCCCGAACAGATCGCCGACGCCGCCGCCAAACTGGACGCGCCATTGGATGACCGCGCCATGGCCGACTGGATGGCCGCCTTCCTCAAAGGACAAAAGTCATGAGTGATTTCACCGAACAGCTTCCCGAAGCCGCGCAGGCCTATCTTGAAAACCGCCGTTTGGACGAGGTCGAATGCATCGTCGCCGACCTGCCCGGCATTGCCCGCGGCAAGGCCGTGCCTGCGTCGAAATTCATGCGGCAGGAATACTTTCACCTGCCCGATTCGATCTTCTACCAGACCATCACCGGTGACTGGGGCGAGGCCGCAGGCGCCGAAGGCTTTATCGAGCGTGACATGATCCTGCGCCCCGACATGGCCACCGCCACCGCCGCCCCCTGGACCGGCGACTGGACGCTTCAGGTCATCCACGACTCCTATGACCGCAAGGGCAAGCCGATCGAATACGCCCCCCGCAACGTGCTCAAACGCGTGGTCGACCTCTATCACAAACAGGGCTGGGAACCCGTTGTGGCCCCCGAGATGGAATTCTACCTCGTCGCCCGCAACATCGACCCCGCCAAGAAGATCGAACCGATGATGGGCCGCTCCGGCCGCCCCGCCGCCGCGCGTCAGGCCTATTCCATGACCGCTGTCGATGAATTCGGCCCCGTCATCGACGACATCTATGATTTCGCCGAGGCGCAAGGCTTCGAGATCGACGGCATCACCCAGGAAGGCGGCGCAGGCCAGCTGGAAATCAACCTGCTGCACGGCGACCCCGTCAAATTGGCCGATGAAGTCTTCTACTTCAAACGCCTGATCCGCGAGGCCGCGCTGCGCCACGATTGCTTCGCCACCTTCATGGCCAAACCCATCGCCGAAGAGCCCGGCAGCGCCATGCACATCCACCACTCGGTGCTCGACCGCGAAACCGGGCAGAACATCTTCACCGGCCCGCAGGGCGGCGAAACCGATGCCTTCTTCCACTTCATTGGCGGGATGCAGAAACACCTGCCCTCGGTCATCGCCGTGCTGGCGCCCTACGTGAACAGCTATCGCCGCTACGTGCGCGACCACGCCGCCCCGATCAACCTCGAATGGGGCCGCGACAACCGCACCACCGGCATCCGCGTGCCACTGTCCGGCCCGAACTCGCGCCGGGTCGAAAACCGGCTGGCGGGGATGGATTGCAACCCCTACCTCGGCATCGCCGCATCGCTTGCCTGCGGTTACCTCGGCATGATGCAGGAACTCCGCCCCGAGAAGCAATTCAAAGGCGACGCCTATGAAGGCGAAGGCGATATCCCCCGCGTCATGGGCGACGCGCTCGATCTGTTCGAACAGGCCACCGACATGCACGACGTCCTCGGCCCCGACTTCGCCCGCGTCTACTCGATCGTCAAACGCACCGAATACGAAGAGTTCCTGCAAGTCATCTCGCCGTGGGAACGCGAACACCTGCTGTTGAACGTATGAACCTGCTCTATTCCAACGACAAACAGGGCAGCTATCCCGACAGCTGGTACGCGGCCACCGCCAACACCCTGCCGCCCTTCCCGCAACTGCGCGGCAGCGCCCGCGCCGATGTCTGCGTCGTGGGCGCGGGCTATACCGGCCTGTCCGCCGCGCTGCACCTGGCCCAATCCGGGCTGGATGTCGTCCTGATCGAGGCGCACCGCGTCGGCTTCGGCGCTTCCGGGCGCAACGGCGGCCAACTCGGCAGCGGCCAGCGACAGGACCAACAGGCGCTGGAAAAGATGGTCGGGCCCGACGATGCCCGCCACCTGTGGCAGCTGGGCGAAGAGGCCAAAACCCTGGTCAAAACCCTGATCCACGACCACCAGATCGACTGCCACCTGAAACCCGGCGTCGCCTGGACCGGCTTTACCGCAGCCGATACCCACCACCTGCATGACTACGCCCAGCACATGCAGCGCAATTACGGCTACGATCAGATCACCGCCCTCTCCCCCGACGAGTGCCACGCCATCTGCCCCTCCCCCGCCTACAAAGGCGGCCTGCTCGATATGGGGGCTGCACATCTGCACCCGCTGAACTTCGCGCTGGGTCTGGCGCAGGCGGCGCAAAAGGCGGGTGTGCGGATCTTTGAAAATACCCACGCCCACGACATCTCGACCGGGACACAAACCACGATCCGCACCGATCAGGGCCAGATCGCGGCCGACCACGTGGTCCTCGCCTGTAACGGCTACCTCGGCGCGCTGAACCGCAAGGTCGCCGCCCGCGTCATGCCCATCAACAACTTCGTCGTCGCCACCGAACCGCTGGGCGAGGATGCCAAACGCGTCCTGACCCGCGACATCGCCGTGGCCGACAGCAAATTCGTGGTGAACTACTTCCGCCTCAGCCATGACAACCGCCTGCTGTTTGGCGGCGGCGAAAGCTATGGCTACCGCTTCCCCGCCGACATCGCCGCCACCGTGCGCAAACCGATGAGCCAGATTTTCCCGCACCTGCGCGACGTCAAGATCGACTACGCTTGGGGCGGCACGCTGGCCATCACCATGAAACGCCTGCCGTTCCTCGCACGCGTCGCCCCCAATATCCTGTCGGCCTCGGGTTACTCCGGCCACGGCGTCGGCACCGCCACCCATGCGGGCCAACTGATGGCACAGGCGATCAGCGGTCAAACCCAAGGCTTCGATGCCATGGCCGCCCTGCCCACACCTGCGTTTCCCGGCGGCCCCGCGTTCCGCTCCCCGCTGCTAACGCTGGCGATGACTTGGTTTGCCCTGCGCGACCGGCTCGGCGTCTAACGCCGCCCCCCCCCCCACCGCCAAGCCCCTGCCGCTCCCGAACCGCCTCTGGCGTCCGGGTCGGCCCCCATTCACATTTCCCAAATATCCCCGCCGGAGGCCCGTTAACACTTCGCACCCCGCCGCGGGGGCTGCGCGCCCGGTGCACGTGCGGTGCACAGCCGGTGCACACCAATCACCCCCGGTTTCACCTCCTGCGCCGCCGTTAACCTTTGCTGATCGAAACGCTCTCCCCATAGCCCGGCGGAACAAGCCCGCATCAAATCCGTCGCAACCAAAAACGCGGCGCGGGCAGATGGCGCAGGCGGTGGTGCGCCCTGCGGCTCAACCAATGGTAAATGGCGGCATAGCGAACGCACGAAATCAGCAATCCAAACCAGGCGAATAATTTCTGAACTCTCTACGCAAGCCAACGATGTTACCAAAGCTGTCGCTCGATAGCTGCCTTCCTATTCCCAAAAATGCGCAGCGGCGTGCTCTAGTGCACAGCGCTTCCACCCGACCTTCACCCACATGTTGCGGCTCCGGCACGAGGCATCCCAGACATCTATGCAGATGGCGCCTAAAGGCAGTCCCCAGAACCGTGAGAGAACAGCGGCTTCTGAGGGCATGTCAAACACGCAACAAAACTCGAGCAGGTTTTACGAACGACTTGTGTCCAAAAGTGAATTAGCAGCCTCGCTGCATCCCCAGCAGGTCAATATGTCCGACACGCTCAGCTCGGTGCCAGAGGCGCAGTTCACACGCCGCATTGATAGTGTTTGCAGTGAAATGCACATGGCGTAAAGTCGGTTGCAAGAGAGCGTTCGCAAGAACATGGACAAGCGCCCCGAGACGTCAGAGCGGCCCTATCATCACGGGCAACTTCGTGAGGTGCTGATTGAAGAGACCATCCGATTCCTTCGCGGGGAAGGACTGGATCGTTTTTCTCTGCGCACCGTTGCCCGTCGTGTCGGCGTGTCCGCCATGCCACCTGCCCATCATTTCGGCAGCGCCAAGGGATTACTGACGCAAGTTGCGGTACACGGCTATCGGATGCTTGATGCCCAACTGGCCAACTTAAAGCCAGTGCCGGGTCCTCCGCAGGGCATGCTCCGCGCGCATACCGCGGCGTATATCCGTTTCGCGCTGGACGAACCGGAACTGTTCAAATTGATGTTTCGGCGCAATCTGGTTGATCGGACTAACGCCGAATACGTTGCTGTCAGCGGTCAAGCCTTGTCGCGCTTCGCCCAAGCGGCGGCACGGGTGTATGGGATCACGATCGAACCCGACCACGGCGTGATGGAATAGCGCCAATCCTTGCGGCCTGGTCCACTGTGCATGGGCTTGCCCATCTCGCGATAGAGGAGAAGTTGGACGGTATTCTCAATCCTGATCAGCGCTCTAATTTTGCGACGCTAGTTCTCCCCGCCATATTGCAGGCGCACTGGCTCGATGCCCCATCAGCACCGTCGCGCGGCACCTGAGTTCGCCTGAGCAGTGGCGCGACGTGAGCGCGGCAGCGTTCCCTTCAAATTTGCACTTGTGGGGTCTCCTGACTTGATCAGACCATCAAGAAATTCTGTCGAAAACCCGGTCACCAAGGTACTTGCCTATGCAGATCAGAGGCCTGGCGGCCATGCCTGCAGCGTAGCGTGTGCGCGGGTGCCGCCCTTTTACCCCCCTTTCTCCCATGGTCGCCATCTGCTGTGCCAGTGCTTGACGCAAGGTTCAGTTACAAGGGAGAAGACGTGGTCACAACGCTGGATAAGCGTGTGCCACCAGATCGGCTGTCCCAAAACCACTTCGATCGCCTTTACTCGTGGCTTTTTTATCCGCTTTCACATGGTCATCAGACGCAGTAGACATCCCAATCTTTGACGTTTTGGGACAAATCATGGCGCAAAAATCAACCATCTATAAAGTTGAGCTTTCGGTCTCCGACATGGATCGCCACTACTATGAGACCCATAAACTGACCGTTGCCAAACATCCCTCTGAGACGGATGAACGGTTGATGGTGCGCATTGTAGCCTTTGCGCTAAATGCCCATGAGCATTTGGAAATGGCGAAAGGCCTTTCAACGGATGACGAGCCGGATATTTGGCAAAAAAGCCTGAGCGGCGAGCTTGATGTGTGGGTGGCCTTGGGGCTTCCCAGCGAGAAGTTGATGCGTCAATCCTGTGGCAAAGCCGACCAGGTAATTGTCTATCCTTACGGCGGCAGGGCGGCCGAGATATGGTGGGACAAGATCAAAAACAGCACCACCCGTTTTGATAATCTTCAGGTGATAAATTTTTCCGAGACCGACACAGGCGCACTGGCAAAACTGGCAAACCGTGCGATGAAGCTCCAAGTCAACATTCAGGACGGCGATGTGATGGTCAGTGTTGATGATAGCATCGTTTACGTTACCCCCGTAAAATGGAAGAGTGCTGCGTAATTCATGGTTGCCCGCCGCAAAGGCGGACTTGAGCTGCTTGGTGGTGTCCATTTTTGTCAGATGTGGCTCGCTTATATCCGCACCGGGGAAGATGCACCGCAGCGCCGATTGCTATGACAAACGGCAGTTTTGGGCCGTTCACTCCCGTGGTGACATGCTATGGAACCTGACTTTGCAAAGAGCGCGTCCTGAGCTTGGCTTACGTCGGCGCAAACCGCAGCGTAAAACTCCTCCGCCCATATGCACCGTAGGTAAAAATAACGATTTGGGGTATCCGGAACCTGTCAACGACAATCCAAAAGGCCGAAATACATACCATGTGCGGTTCCCAAGCCAAAGGCCCCAGGCGCAAACTCCGGCATGCTCGAAACAGGACCGGACGGGGTGAAAATTGAGCTCCCCCCGAAAATCGGACACTGACGCAAGCTACGATTTGTAGTCTGTTGATCTTCAACACGAAGGAGATCGACGATGTCGAAACGGAAACAACATCACCCAGATGTTTAAGGCCAAGGTGGCCTTGGAAGCGCTGAAAGGTGAAGAGACTGTCAGCGAGTTGGCGAGCCGGTTTGGTGCGCATCCCACGATGATCCATCAATGGAAGCGGGCTCTGCTTGAGGGCGCGTCCAGCGTATTTGAGCGTGGCGGGCGGAAGGCACCAGAAGTTGACGAAGAGCAGGTCAAAGACCTTCACGCCAAGATTGGGGAGTTGGCTGTCGCCAACGATTTTTTGGCCAGAAAGCTCAAACCCTGCACCGGGAAGTGAGGCGCAAGAGGATTGAGCCCTTCCTCGGCGATAGGGGCCACATTGTTGTGGGTCAGCTCATAGAGCTTGCGACGCGCATGCGCCCAGCAATACGCCAGTTGGATCGGTGCACTGTCGCGCAGGTCAAGCACGCGGTTATACGCGGCATAGCCATCCACTTGCAGGGTGCCTTCAAATCCCTGCAATATCTCGGATGCATATTTCCCCGATCGCCCCGGCGCGTAGGTGAAGGCCACACCGGGCGGTTCTGGCCCGTTTCAGGCACGGTCATCGCGGGCGAGCGCCCAGAAGTACCCAGATGCTTCTTACCGATTATGGTCGCGGGATTGGGCTCTTCTCGGAGACGAGCAATGCGCACGTCATCTTCTACTACGGCCTTCTGTCGTTACCGCCGCCACTCGCGATCTCCGGTGACGATCTCGACGAGTATTTCCAATTTCCTGTCCACGAGGCAATCGAACTCGTGAACGCTTATTTCGTTACACGGTTATCAGCGCTCATTGAGCAGGAAGACTAGCCCCATCAATGCTTTAGGTGGCTCCGTGCGCACGTTGCTCGATCCCCGAAAGCGGTTCGATCCCAGGGTAATCCCCCCATTTTTAATGGGGTCCAGCCGTAGAATTCACGCGGCTGTTTTCAGTTTCATAGCGGGTGTCACGCCGCCGATGCCCATGTTGGGTCGCTCGTTGTTATAAGTCCAGAGCCATTCGGTTGCTTGATCCTGCACCTCCTCGATGGTTTCAAAAATGTATTGGCTGAGCCATTCCCCGCGAACAGTGCGATTGTAACGTTCGATTTAGGCGTTCTGCTGTGGTTTGCCTGGTTGGATGTATTCAAGCTGAACTCCTTGTTTTTCGGCCCATTCCATCAGCTTTCCACTGACATATTCCGGGCCATTATCGACCCGAATGGTTTGGGGTTTGCCGCGCCATTCAATGATCTGGTTCAAGCTGCGC
>NZ_FOEP01000015.1 GCF_900110775.1 Thalassovita taeanensis
ACTAAACGAAGGACACAAACTGGCGGAATTTTACTCCGCTACAACTGCAATGCGCAGCCGCTTCTGTGGCCCATTATTGATCCGCGTTTTACAACCATCATCGCACAAAGCACCCCGCGGCACCTCAACCCTCACGCTTTTCTAATTAATATTTGATTTTATGCAAGGGGATTTGCGAAATTTGCTGACCCTCGCACCAACGCAGCGCAATCTGCGGCAGCAAGGCACAGAAACCGCGAAGCAAACACAGACAGCCCGACCCGAAGGTCAGGCACTTGGCCATCCACCCGCCCGTCAAACAAGGCGCGGATGTCATTGGAGGTCTGAAAAAATCAAGTGGTGCCGCTGAAGGGACTCGAACCCCCGACCCCATCATTACGAATGACGTGCTCTACCATCTGAGCTACAGCGGCCTTGATGAAGCGGGGCTATAGCACCCCGCTTTGCGCTGGAAAAGATCTATTTTTCCGGCTTGGCCTCTTCCACCTCGCCTTGATCTTCCGAAAGCTCGTCAACGATCTCGGCGTCAATCACCTCGGGCTCATCGACAACAGGCTCCTCCGGTTCGGACCCGGCAGACTTGTCCTCGACAGCACCGACGATCAGCGGCAGCATCGCCACGCCTGTGGTCGTTGTCGCTTGGGCTTCGGGCGGCGCTTGCCAGCTCAGCGTATCGAACGACTGGCAATTTTCGCAGACCGGCACCCACTCCCGGTGGATATTGTGGCAGTTCTGACAGACCCATTGCGGGCCGCGCGGCGCATTCAGCGCGCGGGCAAGCCAACCCTTGACCACGGCATCCGATCCGCCTTCGCCACGCTCGACCGCCGCCATAATCGTCAGCGCCCGCGAGTCCGGGTCGCTTTCGATCAGCTCCCCCAAGGCGCGGCGCGCGGCGGGGAAATCTTCGGCGGCGATGTTCAGCTCGGCCAGCAACAGCCGGGTCTCGCGGTGATCCGGGTGGATCTTCAACAACGGCTGAAACCGCTTCAAACGCTCCTGCGGGGTCTCATCCGGCACGATCGCCGCAAAGGCCGCGGCCAAATCGGGGTGCGGCTGGGCATCCCAGGCCTTTTTCAGCAGACTTGCCGCATGCCGCAACTTGCCCTTCTCGACATATCCCGCCGCCGCAAAAACCGCGGCAGGGATCAGGTCGGGCGACAGGCGATTGGCCTCGATCGCCTCTTCCCGCGCCTCTATGCTTTTGCCCTCGTCCAGCACGCCCTTGGCCTCTGACAGCGCCAGAACCGCATCGCGCCGCTTGTGCACGTCGCGCGGCAGCATGCCGTATTTCAACTTCATGCTCAGCGTGTTGCGTGCGCCGGACCAATCCTTGGCCTGCGCCTGCAACTTCAACAGAACGTCCTGCGTTTCCTCATGCTTGGGCTTCAGCGCAATCGCCTTTTCCGCCAGCTTCAGCGCGGTTCCCGTGTCGCCATCCGCCAGCTTCTGCTTCATGATCCCGCGCACGCCGACAAACCGCGTGCGGTCATCGGTCAGCAGCCGTTTATACACTTCTTCGGCCTTTTTGCGGTCCCCGGCCATTTCCGCAGCCTGCGCCGTCAGCAGATTGGTCAGCTCAGGCTTGCCCAGGTATTTCTCGGCCTTGCTGGCCTTGGCCATCGCCAGCCGCGCCTCTCCCGAGGCCAGCGCCATCATCCCCTCCGACAGCGCCTGAAACCCTTTGCGCTCGCGGTTGCGATCGAAATAGCGCGACAAAGCCGTTTCATCGCCATTCAGGAACTTCAGCAGTGCCACCGCCAACGACGCCAGCTTAAGCAACAGCCACAAGGCCACCAGCATCACCAGCAGCCCAATTACCGCATTCAGCGGCGTCAGGTTGACCTCGATCCCGCCAAAGGCGATCCGAACCCCGCCTTCCATTTCCAACAGATAAGCCGCGCCAAGCGCCGCCGCTGCAACCAAGGCAACGAAAACGACAATCTTTATCAGTGACCAAAGCATTCCCGTTTCCCCTTCAGTTCGACATCACTTGCAGGCCCAACGCCTCTGCGGCGACCACCGCCTGCGCCCGCGAGGTGGCTTGCGCCATCCAGCCGGTCAGCTCAACACGCCCCTCTTCGGACAGCGCCTCCAGCTCGGCCATCGTATCGGTCAACCGCCCTTCGGCCAGCGCCGCCTCGGCTCGCGACAGGATCGCGTCGGGATCGTTGCCCTCTTTGGGGGCCAATGATCGCACGCCCAGCTGATTGCGCAGGAACGACCCGATATCTCCCGAACCGCCTTCGGCCTTGCGCGCGGCCGACAGCGCCGCACGGGCGGCTTGCGGGAAACTGGCCTGCAATTGCGGCATCGACCGCACGCCTTCGTTGGCCACATCCTTCAACGCCGCTGGCACGTCCACCCCCGAGGCCAGCAAATCCCCCAAAGGCTCGGCAAAGCCCGCACCGGTATCCAGCGCCACCTGTATCCGCGACACAGCCGAACGCAGCATCGCCTGATGCGCGGTCATCTCGGCGTTTGCCTCCTGTTCGGCGGCTTGCTGCGCCATCGCCTCGATCTCGGCGCGCTGCTTTGCCATTGCATCCTGAACCGCCTTCAACTCGCGCTCATACGCCGCCACAGCCGAGGCCGAGGCCCCCTCCGCAATTGGCCGCATCTCCAGTTCCGTAAACCGGGCGCTCAATTCATCCACGCTTGCCGCCAAACCGTCCAGACGCCCCACCAGATCGGTCTGCGCCTGTTCGCCCGCTTCAATCCGTGCCGACAGGTCCGGTCGGGCCTCCAACGCGGCCAGCCGCTGATCGTCGGCCTCGGCCTGCGCCTGCATCGCCGCTGTCAACTCGGCCTTCAACTCGTCGTTGCCTGCGCCAAACCATCCGTCAGGCAGCACATATTGCGCCACCCCAAACCCGATCGCCGCCGCCGCCACGCCGCCCAGAAGCGTCGGCACGAACCCAACACGCCGAACAACCACAGGTGTCGGCGCAGGGGTCGGCTTGGGCTGTTCCGGTTCCGGCGCTGGCTCTGCATCATGGACCTCGTCCGCCGTATCTTCAGGCTCCGTCAGCTCAACCGGCGCTTCGGTTTCGGGTTCCTCAGGCGTCTCCGCCGCCTCATCCGACTCTTCGACGATTACAGCATCCGCAATATCTTCGGGCTTTACCTCGGGGTTTTCCGTGGGTTTTTTCGAGTCAGACACCTGTAACAATCCTTTCGAATCCTGTTCAGAACCAATTCGGCGATGAAATTAGCTTACGTTGCGCGCGGTTAACCCTCAAGCCGGGTGGCTGCGGCCATCAGTCTCTCTACCGCATCCAGCATCGCCTCTGCATCCGGCGTACGGGCCACCTCCAGCCCCGCCAGCGGCACGCCAGCCAGCGCGCCCGCCACCTGTTCACTCATCGCGGCCACCAGAACCGGCGCGTGCCCCAGATGCCCGGCGCCAAACAACCGTGCGCTGCGCGGCGAAAAAAGGGGCACTATAACTGGGTTTTCCCCCTTCAATGCCATTTTCGCCTGCTCGGACAGTGGCGTTTCGACCTGACGATACACCACCGCCTCGTGTGTTTCGCATCCCGCCGCCGTCAGCCGCCCGGCAATTTCACCCAGCGCGTGCTCGCCGCGCAGGTGCAGCAACGGCCCCACTTCGCCATCGGCCAAAATCCGCCGGATCAACGCCTCGGCGTCGCCGCCTGCCGAAATCACATCGAATCCCGCCGCCTGCGCCGCACGCCCGGTGGCCTCGCCCACCGCATAGCACCGCCGCCCCCGGCCTGGCCCCGCCGCCGTGACCGCATGGCGCGAGGTAAAGATCAGCCGCTCCGCATCCGGCACATCACCACCCTGAACAATCCTCATCACCGGCGACAGTATGATCCGCACTCCCGCACCCAACCGCGCCCGCACCGCTTCGGCGAAACGGGCGGCGTCTTCCTCGGGCCGGGTCAGCAAGATCGTCACAGCCATTTCACGCGCCGGGATTGTTTGAACATGCAACCGGTGTTACCTGCCCCCTACTTGTGTTGCAACGGGCAGGACCATGACCAAGACCCTGACCATACTCGGACTGGAAAGCAGCTGCGATGATACCGCCGCCGCGATCGTGCGTCAGGCGTCCGGCGCCCCGGCGCAAATCCTGTCCTCCGTCGTGCTGGGGCAAACCGCACTGCACAGCCCCTTTGGCGGCGTCGTGCCCGAAATCGCCGCCCGCGCCCATGCCGAAAAGCTCGATATCTGCGTTCGGCAGGCCCTGACCGAGGCTCAGATGACCCTGTCCGACATCGACGCCATCGCCGTCACCGCCGGGCCCGGCCTGATTGGCGGAGTGCTGTCCGGCGTGATGTGCGCCAAGGGCATCGCCGCAGGCACCGGAAAGCCACTGATCGGCGTCAACCACCTGGCGGGCCACGCGCTTACCCCGCGCCTGACCGATCAGACCGCCTACCCCTATCTGATGCTGCTGGTGTCCGGCGGTCATTGCCAGTTCCTGATCGTGCGCGGCCCCGAGGATTTCACCCGCCTCGGCGGCACCATCGACGACGCCCCCGGCGAAGCCTTCGATAAAACCGCCCGCCTGCTTGGCCTGCCACAGCCCGGCGGCCCCGCCGTTCAGGCCGAGGCATTGAACGGCAACCCCAAACGCTTTGCCTTTCCCCGTCCCCTGCTGGATCGGCCCGGATGCGATATGTCCTTTTCCGGGCTGAAAACTGCCCTGCTGCGCACCCGCGATCAGGTGATCGCCGAAAAAGGCGGGCTGACACCGCAGGATCGCGCCGATATGTGCGCCGGATTTCAGGCCGCCGTGGCCGACGTTCTGGCCGAAAAAACCCGCCGCGCGCTGGCGCTCTACCTGTTCGAACACCCCGCGACGCCCACCATTGCCGTCGCCGGCGGGGTCGCGGCAAACACCGCCATTCGCGCTATGTTAGAGTCTGTTTGCGCCGAAAACAGCGTCACCTTCACCGCCCCACCTCTGGCGCTGTGCACGGATAATGCCGCGATGATCGCCTATGCCGGACTTGAACGGTTTCGCGCAGGCGGGCAGGATGACATGACCCTCGCCGCCCGCCCACGCTGGCCCTTGGATAAAACCAGCCCGGCCCTGCTTGGCTCGGGCAAGAAAGGCGCGAAAGCATGATCACGGTCGCAGGCTCCGGCGCATTCGGCACTGCTCTTGCCATCTCGCTCGCCAGCACCGGCACACCGGTGCTGCTGTGGGCGCGCGATCCCGAACAGGCGCGGCTGATGCAACAAAGCCGCGAAAACGCCCTGCGCCTGCCCGGCATTCCTCTGCCCGATAGCCTGCAAATCACCGCTGACATAGGCTCTATTCCACCCGAAACCCCGGTTCTGGTCTCGGTCCCGATGCAAAAACTGCGCGACATGCTGATCGCGCACCGCGCAGCCCTTTCCGGTCGCACGCTTGTCGCCTGCTGCAAAGGCGTTGAACTTTCCAGCGGCCTCGGCCCTATCGCCATCCTGTCCGATCTTGTCCCCGACAGCATTCCTGCCATTCTGACCGGCCCCAGCTTTGCCCGCGACATCGCGCAGGGCCTGCCCACCGCACTGACCCTCGCCTGCGCCGAAGCAGAGGTCGGAAAATCCCTGCAAAAGGCTCTAACAACGCCCAACCTGCGGATTTATCGCACCACAGATACCACCGGGGCCGAACTTGGCGGCGCATTGAAAAACGTCATCGCCATCGCCGCCGGGGCCGTCATGGGCGCCGGTCTGGGCGAAAGCGCCCGCGCCGCGCTGATGACCCGCGGCTATGCCGAAATGCAGCGTATGGCGCTGGCGCTTGGCGCGCAGCCCGAAACGCTGGCGGGCCTGTCCGGCTTTGGCGACCTGACCCTGACCTGCACCTCGGAACAGTCCCGAAACTACCGTTTTGGGCAATCTTTGGGCCGCAATGCCACCTTTGACCCCACGATCACCGTCGAAGGCGCCGCCACCGCCCATGCCGTTCTGACCCGCGCCCGGACCATGAAGATCGACATGCCAATCACCGCCGCCGTCGTCGCCTTGCTTGACGGAACGCTCAAGCTGCGGCAAGCCATGGATATGTTGCTGTCCCGACCCCTCAAGGAGGAATGAATGCTGATTGCCCTGATTGCCCGCGATAAACCCGACGCGCTTGAGACCCGCAAAGCCAACCGTGCGGATCACCTGGCCTATATCGACGCGACCGGCGTTGTGGCCCAAGCCGGCCCCCTGCTGGATGCCGCCGGGCAAATGATCGGCTCGCTGGTGATCCTGGATGTCGCCGATATGGCCGGTGCCGAAAGCTGGGCCGCAAATGACCCCTATGCAAAGGCCGGTCTGTTTGCCAATGTTGAACTGATCGAATGGAAAAAGGTCATCGGCTGATGCGCTACTGGCTGTTCAAATCCGAACCCGAAACCTGGAGCTGGGACGACCAGATGGCCAAGGGCGACGCGGGCGAGGAATGGAACGGCGTGCGCAACTATCAGGCCCGCAATTTCATGCGCGAAATGGCCGTCGGCGATCGCGGCTTTTTCTACCACTCGCAGAAGCAGCGCGCCATCGTCGGTCTGGTCGAGGTGTGCGCCCCCGCCCACCCCGACAGCACAACCGACGATCCGCGCTGGGAGTGTGTCGATATCAAGGCTCTGATCCCCGTCAAAACCCCCGTCACGCTGGATGACATCAAAGCCGATCCGCGCCTGTCCGAAATGGTGCTGGTCCGCAATTCCCGCCTGTCCGTGCAACCGGTCACGGACGACGAATGGCAGATAATCTGCGCCGCCGCGGGCGTTTCGCTATAGGAAGATCGCCCCAACTGCGCCATCCTGCCCGCGCAATATTGGGGGAAATACAATGCAATACATGTCCGTTCTGGCCGCCGCCGTGGCTTCTTATGCGTTCGGGGCGCTGTGGTATATGGCGCTTTCCAAGCCATGGATGCAGGCTGCCGGGATCGAAACGAACGAGGCCGGTCGCCCCAAAAACGGAACGAACCCAATCCCCTATATCGTCGCCTTTTGTGCCGCCGTTCTGGTCGCGGGCATGATGCGGCACGTCCTGGTGCTCAGCGGTGTCAGCACCCCCGGCGCGGGCTTTGTCGCGGGGCTTGGTATCGGTTTGTTTTTGGCCACGCCCTGGCTGACGACCTGCTATGCCTTCGGCATGCGTCCCCTAAAGCTGATCCTGATCGACGGCGGCTATACCACGATCGGCAGTGCCATTATCGGGCTGGTTTTGACCCTGTTCTAGGGTCAACTGACCGAGCTGACCGCATCGCAGATCGAGGTGATTACCGCGTCCAACAGCGCCTGATCCTCGGCTTCGCCCATCACGCGGATCAACGGCTCGGTCCCTGACTTGCGGATCAACAACCGCCCGCCCGCGCCCAGCCGCTTTTCGCCCTCGGCGATGGCGGCCTGCACGCAATCTGTTGCCAGCGGCGCTTTGCCGGGGGCGAAATGCACGTTGCGCAGGATCTGTGGCACCGGGTCAAAGACCTGCGTCAGCTGGCTGGCGCTTTTGCCGGTTTCCACCATTGAGCGCATGAACTGTAGCGCCCCGATCAACCCGTCGCCGGTGGTGGCATAATCGGTCATCACGATATGGCCCGACTGCTCTCCGCCCAGGTTGAATCCCTCGGCCCGCATCTTTTCCACAACATATCGGTCGCCCACGGCGGTGCGCTCCAACCCGATATTCTGGCTGTTCAAAAACCGCTCCAGCCCCAGGTTCGACATCACCGTCGCGACCAGAGCATTGCCCGCCAACCGCCCCTCACGGGCCCAGTTCGACGCAATCAACCCCATGATCTGATCGCCATCGGCCACGGCGCCGGTTTCGTCCAGAATGATCACCCGATCCGCATCGCCATCCAGACAGATCCCCAGATTGGCCCGCGTCTCGCGCACCTTGCGCGCAGCAGCCTCGGGGCTGGTCGATCCGCAATCCGAGTTGATGTTGTGCCCATTCGGACTGACCCCAACCGGGATCACCTCGGCGCCCAGTTCCCACAGCACATTCGGCGCTGCGCGGTACGCCGCGCCATTGGCGCAATCCAGCACCACCCGCAGCCCATCCAACCGCAGCTTGTTGGGAAAGGTCGTCTTTACATATTCAACATAGCGGCCCATGGCGTCGTCAATCCGCCTTGCTCGGCCAATATTCTCGGGTGCCGCCAAAGTGACGCCCTTGCTCAGGATCGCCTCAATTTCGGTTTCGGCCTCATCCGACAGTTTGAACCCGTCTGGCCCGAAAAACTTGATACCATTGTCATAGGCCGGATTGTGGCTGGCTGAAATCATCACCCCCACATCCGCACGCATTGAATGGGTCAGAAACCCAACTGCCGGCGTCGGGATCGGCCCAAGTAACAGCACGTTCATCCCGGTCGAAGTAAACCCCGCCGTCAGCGCATTTTCGATCATATAGCCGGACAACCGCGTGTCCTTGCCGATCACCACGCGATGTTCCTGCTGATCGCGCCGGAAATAACGCCCCGCCGCCGCGCCCAACCGCATCACCAGCTCGGCCGTCATAGGATAGGTATTGGTCCTGCCGCGAACACCGTCAGTGCCGAAAAGAGATCGTGTCATTTTTGCTGGGCCCGGTAGCAGATCAAAGGTTCACCCTGTCTAAGCCCGCCACAAGCGTTAGTCCAGCTTGGCATTTTTGCCTGCGGGCAGTGCCTCTTGCGCCGTCTGGGCAAATCTTCCGCCTATATCAGTCTCAAATGCGCGTCTTTTCTGCCCAATTTTGCGGCATACATTTCAGGATTGGTGCAATAGATAAGCGTTCCCGCAACACGCCAACCCTACGGTAAGCGCGCTCTTGCTCGAATCTCGGCCCGGCGCGACGGTACTTTGCCGACATAGAGTATTACTTGATAAGGCTGGATTATTCCGGAGCGTCCCTGGAAATATATAGGACCGACAGTGAATTACGAACTGAAAAACGCCCTGCTAAATGCCCTATATGCACGCGCGATCGCCTTCACACGCAAGCAAAAGAGCCTGATTTTTCTCGCAATGGATGCGTTTTGGATTGCGTTGACCTTCACGGTCTCTCAGGCGCTGGTTCTCGGCATCTGGCCCAATGCCCGACTGTTGTCGCTGATTGGTATCCACCTGCTGATCCTCGTGCCGCTGGGTGTCGCCATGATCGTGGTGACCGGGCTGCACCGCGTACGGCTGAACGCGTATCAGATGCGCAGCGCGGGTCAGACTGCCGCCGTGGCGATGGCCCTTGGCTTGATCGGGGCGGTGATGGCGATCCTGCCGGAGTCGCAGATTACCCCTGCCGGGTGCGTTCTGTTCTCCTCCAGCTTTCTGATCCTCTCCGTCGGCTCGCGGCAGGTGCTGCGCGATATCGTCCTCGCAGTCTATCGTCATGGCAAGACGCGCAAACGGGTGCTGATTTACGGCGCCGGCCAGACCGGGCAACAGCTCGCCGCCGCCCTCGCCACCGACGACGCCGTTGAACCGGTCTGCTTTGTCGATGACAACCCAACCTTGCAAAGCCTGACCTTGTCCGGTCTGACCGTCTATGCCCCGGTACAGGTACCCGACCTGATCGTTCAGAAACGCATCGACCGGGTGGTGATTGCCATGCCCTCGGTCAGCCAACCGGTGCAGGCCCGCATCGCCCGCAGCCTGCGCGAAATGGGCTGCGAGGTCCTGTCCCTTCCCTCCTTCGCCGACCTGATCGAAATCGGCGACACCGCGCGGTCCGTGCCGCAGATGCAGATGGCCAGCCTTCTTGGCCGCAACCGCCTTGAAAAAGAGCTGCCCGGCGTCAGCGATACCTATCACGGGCGTCGCATTCTGGTCACCGGCGCCGGCGGCTCTATCGGGTCGGAAATCTGCCGACAGCTTCTGACCTGCAACCCGCAAAGCCTTGTCCTGCTGGATCACAGCGAACTGGCGCTCTATGCCATCGATAAAGAGCTGTCCGATCTGCGCAGCCCCGTCCCCATCGTGCCGGTGCTTGGCTCCATCGGCGAACGCTCGCTGATGCGCCACATCCTCAAGCAGTACAAGATCGACGTCGTGCTTCACGCCGCCGCCTACAAGCATGTGCCGATGGTCGAGTGCAACATGGTCGAAGGCCTGCGCAACAACGTCATTGGCACCCGTATTCTTGCGGATGAGGCCAAGCGCGCCGGCGTCGCCCGCTTCACCCTGATCTCCTCTGACAAGGCCGTGCGCCCGACCAGCGCCATGGGCTGCTCCAAACGTCTGGCCGAACTGATCGTTCAGGATCTCGCCACCCGCTCGCCCAACACCGTGTTTTCGATGGTGCGGTTCGGAAACGTGCTTGGCTCCAGCGGGTCGGTCGTGCCGCTGTTTCAGGACCAGATCGCCCGCGGCGGCCCCGTGACCGTCACCCACCCCGAGGTCACACGCTACTTCATGACCATCCCCGAAGCCGTGCGCCTGGTGCTTCTGGCCGGCTCAATCGCGCAGGGTGGCGATGTTTTGGTGCTCGATATGGGTGCGCCCGTTGCCATCCGCGACGTCGCCCGCCGCATGATCGAAGGCGCCGGGCTGAGTGTTAGAGACCAGGACACCCCAAACGGCGATATCGAGATCACCTATTCCGGCCTGCGCCCCGGCGAAAAACTGCACGAAGAACTGCTGATAAGCCCCGATATGATCACAACGCCGCATCCAAAGATCATGCGCGCACAGGAATCCCACCTGTCCGAGCTTGAAATGGCCAATGTGATGAAAGACCTGCGGCGCATCATCGAAAGCCGCGACGACAAGGCCGCCCGCGCCTTGCTCGATCGCTGGATCGAAGGCCGCTCGCCAACCGGGCCACGCCTCAACCTGTCGAACGAATAGTACGTCGATGAGGTAAAAATAGGCGGAGGGACCGGCAAAGCCGAACCCTCCGCTTCCCCACGTGCTCCCTACACACCACACGTGAAACTCAGATTAGGGTTCCGGCCGTCCTGACTCGGTACTTCATCTTTGTAACCGCTGTTGGCCACAGGTCCAAACATCAAGTACATCAAATCTCGTTCAAATGAAAAACGCCCGCCAAAATTGACGGGCGCAGCACTCGAACCACAAACAAACGCTTAGCCGTAAACGGCTTCTTTGCCAAAATGCTTGGTCAGCAGGTAATAGAAAACAGCGCGGTACTTGTTACGCTCGGACTTGCCATAGGTCTCGATCACCGAATTGATCGCCTCCATCAGCGCCGGCCCATCTTCCAGACCCAGCTTCTTGATCAGGAAATTATTCTTGACTGTCTCAAGCTCGGCGGGCTGCGAACCTGCCACGGTCGACGCATCTGCGTTATAGATCGCAGGCCCGCAACCGATCGTGACCTTGGTCAGCAACGCCATGTCAGGCTCCATGCCGCACTTGTTCCGCAGATCATCCGCATATTGCGCAATCAGATCGTCCCGTTTTCCCATCAGAAATCTCCCGCCACTCTGGCTTTTTTGTTTTGGTCCACTGTCCCTTTCAGGCGCAACCAAAGGTTATCGCCGAAATTGAATGTAACAAAGGAAAAATTTCCACGGCTTTTCCCCCTAGATCAGACAGCAAAAAGCCGCCCTCAACGGGGCGGCTTCCTGACGATCATAATCGGATCAATACCGATAGTGTTCCGGCTTGAACGGGCCTTCCGGCGTCACGCCGATATACTCGGCCTGCTCGGGCGAAAGTTTGCTCAGCTTCACGCCGATCCGGTCCAGATGCAGCCGCGCCACCTTCTCGTCTAGATGCTTGGGCAGAATATACACTTCGTTGCTATACTCGTCGCCCTTGGTCCACAGCTCAATCTGCGCCAGCACCTGATTGGTGAACGACGCCGACATCACGAAACTCGGGTGCCCGGTAGCATTGCCAAGGTTCAGCAACCGGCCTTCCGACAGCAGAATGATGCGCGCGCCCGAAGGCATCTCGATCATGTCCACCTGATCCTTGATGTTGGTCCACTTGTGGTTCTTCAGCGCGGCCACCTGAATTTCGTTGTCGAAGTGGCCAATGTTGCCAACAATCGCCATGTCCTTCATCTCGCGCAGATGCTCGATGCGGATCACGTCCTTGTTGCCGGTGGTGGTGATGAAAATATCGGCCGAGGTCACGACATCTTCCAACACGACAACCTCGAACCCGTCCATCGCCGCCTGAAGCGCGCAGATCGGATCAACTTCCGTCACCTTCACGCGCGCACCCGCGCCGCGCAGTGACGCGGCCGAGCCTTTGCCAACATCGCCATAGCCGCAAACAACCGCGACCTTGCCGGCCATCATGGTATCGGTGGCGCGACGAATGCCATCAACCAGCGATTCCTTGCAGCCATACTTGTTGTCGAACTTCGACTTGGTGACGCTGTCGTTCACGTTGATCGCCGGGAACGGCAGATGCCCCTTTTCCATCATCTTGTACAGACGGTGCACGCCGGTGGTGGTCTCTTCCGACACGCCCTGAATGGCATGGCGCTGCTTGACGAACCAACCGGGCGTTTCCGCCATCCGCTTGCGGATCTGGGCAAACAGGTATTCCTCTTCCTCGGATGTCGGCACGGCGATCAGATCGTGCTCGCCCTCCTCGACCCGCGCGCCCATCAGCACATACATCGTGGCGTCGCCGCCATCGTCCAGGATCATGTTGCAGGTGCCCTCGGCGAACTGGAAAATCTTGTCCGCGTAGTCCCAGTATTCCTCAAGCGTCTCGCCCTTGATCGCGAACACCGGTGTGCCGCCCTCGGCAATCGCTGCCGCCGCGTGATCCTGCGTCGAGAAAATGTTGCACGAGGCCCAGCGCACATCCGCGCCCAGCGCCACCAGCGTTTCAATCAAAACCGCCGTCTGGATCGTCATATGCAAAGACCCGGCAATCCGCGCGCCCTTCAGCGGCTGCGCCTCGCCATATTCGGCCCGCAAGGCCATCAGCCCCGGCATTTCCGTCTCGGCAATATCCAGCTCTTTGCGGCCATATGCGGCCAGCGCGATATCCTTGATGATGTAATCGTTGCTCACAGTCTCAGCTCCTGGAAAGGTCACGCGCATCTACCATTCCCAAGCCTTCGGCACAATCCGCCAATCCGCGCCGATGGGCTGTTACCTGACCAGAACCTGGCTCATTTCAGCGCGCTCCAGACCAGCATAGGGCACTCCGCCAGCGGGCTGACCATCCCAACCGTCCCCGGTTTCGATCACACAGGCCACACCGCGCGCCGTGTCAACGCGTACCCGGCTCCACGTGCCGGTCTGGTCCGAGGCCCAGATTTCCACCCGCCCCGCCGGACCCGCCACTTCGACCTGCAAGGTTTCGCCGTACCAATCGATCAAGGATGCCGCCAACACATCGCGGCTGTCGCAAACCTGTTCGGCATGCCCCACCTGCGCCACACTGGCCAACATCAAAAGTGATCCTGCAAAAAGCTGTCTCATCATCGCCTCCTGCAAACCCAACGCCGCCAACGCCCGTTGGTTCCACTCGCCCGCAACCCGATGATTTACACGACCGCCCCAACCGCTTAGGCAAGACGCATACGACACGACAGGATCACCCGATGCCCAAACAACCCCGCGCCTGGCAACGTATGCTCTCGGGTCGCAGGCTCGACCTGCTGGACCCAACCCCGATGGATATCGAGATCGAGGACATCGCCCACGGCCTCGCCTTCGTTGCGCGCTGGAACGGGCAAACGCTGGGCGACTACGCCTATTCCGTCGCCGAACACTCGCTTCTGGTCGAAACCCTCTTTGCCCGGCTCAACCCCGCCGCCCCGGTCAAATGGTGCCTCGCCGCCCTGCTGCACGACGCGCCCGAATACGTGATCGGTGACATGATCAGCCCGGTCAAATCTGCCGTCGGGCCCTCTTATGGCGCACTTGATGACCGACTGACCGCTGCCATCCATATCCGCTTCGGCCTGCCCGCCGCGCTGCCCGTCGCCATCAAGAAACAAATCAAAGCCGCCGACAAGATCAGCGCCTGGATGGAGGCCACTCAGATCGCAGGCTTCTCCATCACCGAGGCCGGCAAACTTTTCGGCAGGCCCACCCCGTCCCTGATCGCCGACCTCTCGATCCGCCTGCGCCCTCCGGTCGAGGCGCGCAATGATTTCACCGCCCGTCACCACGCCCTGCTGGAACAAATGCCATGATCCATATCCGCGCCGCCGGTGCCCTCGATGCCGCCGCCATGGCCGAGCTGCTAAACGCGATCATTGCCCAAGGCGGCACCACGGCGCTGACCACTCCGGTCACCCGCACCGATATTCTGGACTGGATCGCCCGTGCCCCCGATCTCTCGGCCTGGCACATCGCCGAAGACGACAGCGGCACCCTTCTGGGGTTTCAGTGGATCGCGCCTCACGCCAAACTCCCGCCGCAGGCCGCCGACATCGCCACCTTCGTCGGTATCGGGAAAACCGGCCTCGGCACCGGCTCCGCGCTGTTTCGCGCCACCGCACAGGCCGCCCGCAACCTCGGCTATGACTGGATCAACGCCACCATCCGCGCCGACAATACCGGCGGGCTCGCCTATTACCAAAGTCGCGGTTTTGAAGATTACAAAACCGAAACCGGCGTTCAGCTCGCAAATGGCCTCCGCGTCGACAGGGTACGCAAACGCTTCACCCTCTGACCCCGGCTTCTTTCTGAAAAAATACTCCCGCCGGAGGCGTCCCACCCCAACAAGCCTCGCAAAGGTTAACACGGCTCGCAGCACCCCTGCGGTGCACAGGGGGTGCACGGGCGGTGCACAATAATCACCCCCGCATTTTTCCGGATTTTTCCCGAATCTTAGCGCGGCGAACGCTTCGCCAATATCCGCTGAAGCGTACGCCGGTGCATGTTCAGCCGCCGCGCCGTTTCCGACACGTTGCGGTCGCACAATTCATACACCCGTTGGATATGCTCCCACCGCACCCGATCCGCGCTCATCGGGTTCTCGGGCGGCGGCGGCAGATCGTCGCCATTGGCCAGCAAAGCATTGGTGATATCGGTGGCATCCGCAGGTTTCGACAGATAATCCGTGGCCCCGATCTTGACCGCCGCCACAGCCGTTGCAATCGCGCCGTATCCCGTCAGAACCACAATCCGGCAATCAGGCCGCTTTTCGCGCAGAACCTCGACCACGTCCAAGCCGTTGCCATCCTCCAGCCGCAGATCACACACAGCAAAAGCCGGCGGACGCGCGGTCGCGATGGCCTTGCCCGCCGCCACAGATCCCGCAGTTTCCACTTCAAAACCGCGTTTTTCCATCGCCTTTGCCAACCGCTTCAGAAACGGCTCATCGTCATCCAGAAGCAAAAGCGATTTGTCCTCACCGATCTCCTGTTGACGCTCAGCCATGCAATTTCTCCTACGGGCGACGCTATGAGTTTCCCACGCTTCTATAGCGCAGATCGTCCTGCGTCAAATTTTCCCCTAGGCTAGCGCGCATCCATGAAACATTGAACTTTATCAGCCATCTGTTCCGGGGTGATGTCGCGGCGGAAGAACTCGATGAACCCTTCGTCTGGAAACACCAGATAGCTGAAGGTCGAGTGGTCAACCAGGTAATAGTCCTCGTCGCCTGCCTCCGGCTCGTGTTTCTTGTAATAGGTGCGATAGGCTTGGCTTGCCACCTTGACCTGCTCTGGTGTGCCGGTCAGCCCAACCATGCGCGGATGCAGATAATCGGTGAAATCCGCCAGCAGTTCGGGCGTATCCCGATCCGGGTCGATCGAGATGAACACCGGCTTCACGATCGTGCCACGGCTTTCCAAAATCTCGATCGCCTCGGCGTTGCGGGCATTGTCCAGCGGGCAGACATCCGGGCAGAACGTATACCCGAAATACACCAGCGACGGCTGATCAATCACATCCTTGTCGGTAACCGTTTTGCCGGTTTCATCCACCAATGTGAACGGCCCGCCAATGGCGGCCCCGCCGGCCACGGCGCTGCTGCGGCACGCGGCGTATTTGTCCTGCGTTCCGCTGCTTCTGGTCAGATACCAGGTCGCCCCCAGAAGGGCCGCAATAGCCAATGCAGAAACGGTTGCGATAACGGTGCGGTTCATAAGACTGCCTTCCTGGGATCGGGTGGTTATTAATCAAGTTACAGTGCATATTTAACATTGGAACCAGAACTTCAACGGGGCGAAGCAGCGCAGATGACAGACACCAGCTTCGGAATGCTCAAAGGCGCACAGCGCGGCAACTGGATCAAGCTGCGCACAATCACCTTCTTGCGCTGGGGCGCCATCATTGGTCAGCTGAGCGCAATTTTTGTCGCGCAAGAGCTGTTCAACCTCCAGCTTGAACTTAGCCTGTGCCTGCTGGTGATCAGCGTATCGGTTGTGGGCAACCTGGTCGCGGTGTTCATCTTTCCCGAAAGCAAACGCCTGACAGAGAACGAAAACCTGCTGATGGTGCTGTTTGATCTGCTTCAGCTCGCGCTGCTGTTGTATCTGACCGGCGGGCTGCACAATCCGTTTTCGATCCTGATCCTTGGCCCGGTGACGGTATCGGCCTCGGCTCTGAGCCTGCGCTCGACCGTGTTCATGGGTATCACCGCCATTCTGGTTGTCACACTACTGGCCGAATTTCACCTGCCCCTGCGCACGGAAGAGGGCTTTGTCATGCGCATTCCGGATACTTTTGTATTCGGCAACTGGATCGCCATCGTGATCGCCATCGTGTTTATGGGTATCTATTCACGCCGCGTCACAGTGGAAATGCACGCAATGTCCGACGCGCTTCAGGCCACCTATATGGCCTTGTCGCGCGAACAGAAGCTAACCGATATCGGCGGCGTCGTAGCCGCCGCAGCGCACGAGCTGGGCACACCCCTGGCAACGATCAAACTGGCCAGCGGCGAACTGATCGAAGATCTGGAAGGTCGGCCCGAGCTACAGGAAGATGCCCGCCTTATCCGTGAACAGGCCGACCGCTGCCGCGACATTCTGCATTCGATGGGCCAGATCGGCAAAGATGACTTGCACATGCGCCAAGCCCCGCTCACCGCGGTTTTGCTTGAAGCCGCCGAGCCACACACCGGCCGCGGCAAAACAATTCACTTTCAAGAGATTTCCGGCCACAATACACCCGCTTCGCAGCCTTCGATCCTGCGCAGACCCGAGATCATTCACGGCCTGCGCAATCTGATCCAGAATGGAGTGGATTTTGCCGACGCCAATGTGTGGGTCGAAGCGGATTGGAACGACGATACCGTTTGGGTGCGCATCATGGACGACGGGAAAGGTTACCCGCCCCACCTGATCGGTCGGATCGGCGATCCCTTCATGCGCCGCCGACGCTCTGCCAGTGACAGCGCCACCCGGCCCGAATACGAAGGTATGGGCCTTGGCCTGTTCATCGCCAAAACCCTGCTTGAAAGATCCGGCGCCGAGCTGAGCTTCGCCAATGGCCGCGACCCCCATCTTTCCCGGACAGCTCAGCCCGAAAAATGCGGTGCCGTTGTCGAGGTAACTTGGCCCCGCAGCAAGATCGACGCAAAAGGCGGGGAAAATGCTGTTCCTATTGGGAAAAATCGACCTTTGGAGATCTGATAACGCCGTTCTGTTTACCATTTGTTAACGACTTCCCCACAACCTACGCGGGCGTTGTTTGGAGAGCGGTATGCTCGATTTATCATCGGTTATTCTTGTTTGTGCAGTATCGGGCATAACGGCCGGCCTTGCGGTCTTGGGTCTTGTCTGGACAGGCTCTGGCAAAGCCGCCGCACCACTTGGGGAACAAGGTGCCGCAAGTTTTCTGTTTGATGGCTCTGAGCTGATCAACGCCACCGAATCCGCGCATCGTCTGATACAGGATAACCATGACGAGACCGCCTCAGACTGGCTGCGCCTGCGTATGTGTCTTGCGCCCCGGTTTCCGGAATTTCCCGAGAATGAGCCTCTGCCTCAGGATCAAACCAGCCTGACACTGGCCTCTGCTGACCTTGGGCCGCGCTCAAAAGTCGTGTTGGAAAACGTCAAAGGCCTGACACGGGTGACACTGTTGGATGACGATAGTGATAATACCGATACGGCAGCAGACCTTCACCGCCAGCGCCTGCAACAAGCACAGCTTGAAACCCTGCGCAGCGCCGTGCAGGGTGCGCCTTATCCTATCTGGCAATCCGATGACGGCGGCGCGATCTCGTGGGCCAATACGGCTTATGAAAACCTGACCGGCGTTTGCGGCAGCGGTGCCGCCAAGACCGGCTTGCCCCGTCTGTTTGACTTGCCAGACTTCAAACCGCCCGCGACCGCTCGCAGCCGCATGACCCTGGTTGTGCAAGAGGACAATGAAAACCTTTGGTTCGACGTTTGCACCGTGCAAACAGGCGACCACAAGATGCACTATGCCACTGATGTAAATGCTGTCGTTCAGGCCGAAATCGCGCAGCGCAACTTTGTTCAGACCCTGACCAAGACTTTCGCACAATTGTCCATCGGACTGGCAATTTTTGATCGCAAAAGACAGCTTGCCCTGTTCAACCCGGCGCTGATTGACCTGACCGGCTTGTCAGCAGATTTCCTCAGCGCGCGACCCAACTTATTGAGCTTCTTTGATCGGTTGCGTGACAATCGGATGATGCCTGAGCCGAAGAACTATCATTCGTGGCGGGATGAGATCACCGATCTGGTCGTGGCCGCCGCCGATGGGCGATACTACGAAACCTGGAGCCTGCCATCTGGGTTGACCTACCGGGTGAGCGGCCGCCCGCATCCAGACGGGGCAATTGCCTTTCTGTTCGAAGATATCAGCGCCGAAATTTCCCTGACCCGCCGGTTCCGCTCGGAATTGGAACTGGGTCAGTCCGTACTCGATCATCTGGACGCCGCCATTGCGGTCTTTTCCTCAGGTGGTCAGCTGACCTTTTCCAATCTCGCCTATCGCACGCTTTGGGGGATCGACCCCGACAGCTGTTTTGCAGAGGTTTCTGTGCGCGACGCATCCCGTCATTGGCAAGAAAAATGTCAGAACACGTCAATCTGGGCAGATGTGCGCGACTTCGTCGTCGATTTTTGCGACCGAAATGAATGGGGCGCTTCGATCACCCTGAACGATGGTCGCCCATTGAACTGTCGGTTTGTGCCAATCAACGCCGGGGCCACCATGGTCATGTTCAGCCCGGCGGCCGAGGCAACAGGCAAGGTTGCGCAGGTCGAAACCGCCTGAAGCTGCTTGCAGGGCGCGCGCATCCGGGTAATCTCGCACCATGCCGAACAGCCCTGTCATTCTTGATCTGCCTTCGCCCGACGCCACCAGCGCGCTGGGGGTTTCTCTTGCGCCAAAACTGGCCGCAGGCGACGTTATCCTGCTTGAAGGCGGGATCGGCGCCGGTAAAACCCATTTTGCTCGTGCGCTGATTCAATCCTTGTTGCCCACGCCCGAGGATGTTCCATCCCCGACTTTCACCTTGGTGCAGATTTATGACGGCCCCGGCTTTGAGGTCTGGCACGCAGACCTTTATCGGCTTAGTGGTCTGGACGAGGCTGCGGAACTGGGATTGCAAGACGCCTTTGCCAACGCCGTTTGCCTGATCGAATGGCCAGACCGCTTGGCCGAACTGACACCGTCAGATGCTCTGCACCTGACACTCGAACCGGGCGCCGACGATACGCGCCGCCTGACTGCATCCTGGTCCCATCCGAAATGGGCGGACAAGCTGAAAGACATTGCCACATGACCAACCGCACCACCTTGGCCAATGCGTTTCTCGACACGACTCTTTGGGCCGGTGTGCCGCGCGAACCGCTGGCTGGCGATGCTTCGAACCGTCGCTATGAAAGGTTGCGGAATGCCGCAAACGGCGAGACCGCCGTTCTGATGGATGCCCCCCCCGAGAAGGGCGAGGATATACGGCCGTTTGTTAAAATTGCGTGCTATCTGGGTGACCTTGGGCTTAGCGCACCTCGGATCCTAGCCGAGGATGCCGAACACGGGTTTTTGCTGCTGGAAGACCTGGGGGATGACCTTTTCGCCCGCGTGATCCCGCAAGAGCCTTCGTTGGAAACCCCTTTGTACGAGGCCGCGACCGATGTGCTTTTACAGCTTCATCGCGCTGCCCCCCCTGTTGGGCTGAAGCCATATACGCCCGAGATCATGGCGGATATGGCGGCGCTCGCCTGGCGATGGTATCTGCGTGGTACCAACGGTGCGGATGACATTTCTGAGGCTCGTTTTCGCACTGCCTTTTTGCCGGTTCTGACACAGCATGCCCCTGACCAATCTGTCTTGATTCAGCGCGACTACCACGCCGAAAACCTGCTCTGGTTACCCGAACGGATTGGCGTGGCTCGTGTCGGACTGCTGGACTTTCAAGATGCCATGACCGGCCATCCCGCCTATGATCTGGTGTCGATGCTGCAAGATGCCCGCCGTGATGTTCCTGCCGCGATCGAAGCCGCGATGATCGCCCGATATGTGCGCGCTGACGGCATGGATGCCACACGCTTCGGCGCCGCCTATGCCGTGTTGGGGGCGCAGCGAAATCTGCGTATCCTCGGCGTTTTCGCCCGGCTGTCGCTGCACTATGGAAAGCCGCATTATGTTGATCTGATCCCCCGCGTCTGGGCGCATTTGATGCGTGATCTGGAACATCCCGCTCTGTCACCCGTGGCAAGCAAAATTCATGAAACCCTTCCCGCGCCCACGCCGGAACTGTTGCAAAGGCTCAAAGACCAATGCGCCACCGTCCCGACGCTGTAATGCTGTTCGCCGCCGGGTTCGGCACTCGGATGGGCGCGCTGACCGCCGAGCAGCCCAAGCCGATGATCCCGGTTGCGGGCAAGCCGCTGATTGATCACGCGCTCGGTCTGGTCGATGACTATGCGCCGGCGCGGGCAGTTGTGAATTTGCACTATAAGCCCAAGGCGCTAATCAACCATCTAGCAGGGCGCAACGTTGACCTGTCCCTCGAAGAGCCTGAAATTCTTGAAACCGGCGGCGGCCTACGCGCCGCGTTGCCGAAGCTGGGGACCGGGCCGGTATTTACCATGAATACCGATGCCGTTTGGTTGGGACCCAATCCGCTACGCCTGCTGGAGGATGCCTGGAATCCCGAGGTGATGGACGCGCTGCTGATTTGTATTCCGCGCGAAAACGCTGTCGGCCACGCCGGAACCGGAGATTTCCTGTCTGACCCGCACGGCAGGCTGACCCGCGGCCCGGGTCAAGTATATGGTGGGGTTCAGATCCTCAAAACCGATGAGTTGAGCAAGATTAAAGACACCACGTTTTCGCTGAACTTGCTTTGGAACCGGATGCTGGATGAAGGGCGGCTTTTCGGGCTAAGCTATCCGGGGAACTGGTGCGATGTTGGCCGCCCCGAAGGCATCGCGCTGGCCGAGAAAATGATCGGATACACAGGTGTTTGAACCGTCGGGCAAGCCACGCGTCTTTGGTGTTCCCGCAGGAGCGGATTTTCCCGCCGTGCTGGTGCAAGGATTGATGCTGGCGCAAACCGGTATGCCCCCTGATGCGCTGGCGCGGGTTCGGTTTCTGGTGAATACTCGGCGCATGGCGCGGCGCATTCGCGACCTGTTTGATGCAGGGCCCGCGCTGTTGTTGCCACAGGTGGAACTGGTGACCGGCCCCGCGCCTGATATCCTGTCGGCCGCCATCCCGTCGGCTGCCCCCCCTTTGCGACGGCGGCTTGAAATCGCACAGCTGGCTTCGACTCTGTTGGACAGTCAGCCAGATCTTGCGCCACGCGCTTCGCTTTATGATCTGGCCGACAGCCTTGCCGAGCTGATGAGCGAATTGCACAGCGAAGGCGTGGCACCCGACGTGTTGCGACAGCTTGACGTCTCGGATGAATCTGGACACTGGAAGCGCGCGCTCAGCTTTCTGGGCATCGTCCAGCACTATTTTGGCGAAACTGAAGAGGCCCCCGATGGCGAGACCCGACAGCGCCGGGTGATCGAATCGCTATGCGCACAATGGCAGCTCGAGCCACCAAGTGAGCCTGTGATCGTCGCCGGCTCGACCGGGTCTCGCGGCACAACGATGTTGCTGATGAAGGCCGTAGCCAGCCTGCCTCAAGGTGCGATCATTCTGCCGGGCTATGACTTTGATATGCCACATGCCGCGTGGAAGGATCTGGACGAGGCTTTGACCGCCGAAGACCATCCCCAATACAGATTTCGGAAGCTGATGGTCGAGCTTGGCATAGAGCCGAGCGACGTGCGGCGCTGGGGCGAAACCCCGCCGCCAAACCCGGCGCGCAACCGGCTGGTGTCGCTGGCATTGCGGCCAGCGCCAGTGACCGATCAATGGCTGTCTGACGGGCCGCACCTGCATGATCTTCCAAGCGCCATGAAGGACGTGACGATGATCGAAGCACCGTCGAAACGAGACGAGGCGCTGGCGATTGCGCTGCGGTTGCGGCAAGCCGCCGAGGAAGGCCAGACAGCGGCATTGATCACCCCGGATCGGATGCTGACGCGGCAGGTTTCCTCTGCTCTGGATCGGTGGAACATCGTGCCCGACGATAGCGCCGGCACACCGTTGCAATTGTCGCCACCGGGGCGGTTTTTGCGCCATATTTCGGCTCTGTTTCACCAGAAACTGACGGCCGAGGCGTTACTGACCCTGCTGATGCACCCCTTGACCCATTCCGGTTCTGATCGTGGGCCGCATCTGTTGCTGACCCGCGAGCTGGAGCTGTTTATCCGGCGCAAAGGCGTGCCTTTTCCAGATGCTGAGACGCTGCTGGCATGGGGTGCGGCGCACAAACACGAGTATGCCGTGGGATGGGCGGAATGGATCGTCAGATGTTTCGTCGGCAAGGATACATCCGAGCCCGAGCGTCTGGCTGTGCGGCTTTCCGCACATCTCGATCTGGCCGAGATGATAGCACGAGGCGGCAAACATGCCGAAACCTCTGAGCTTTGGAAGGAAGATGCTGGTCGCAAGGCGCAGGAAACCGTACAGGAACTGCAACGCGAGGCCGAGTATGGCGGACAAATGTCGGCCAGAGACTATGCGGACCTGTTCGGCGCGATTCTGTCACGAGCTGAGGTACGCAACCCCGACACCCCGCATCCCGGGATACTGATCTGGGGTACACTCGAGGCGCGCGTTCAGGGCGCTGATCTGGTGATCCTTGGTGGATTGAATGAAGGCAGCTGGCCCGAAATGCCAGCGCCCGATCCGTGGCTGAACCGTCGGATGCGCTTTGATGCGGGCCTGTTGCTCCCCGAGCGCCGCATCGGCCTGTCAGCGCATGATTTCCAGCAGGCAATTGGCGCACGCGAGGTGTGGCTGACGCGCTCGGTTCGGTCGGACGATGCTGAAACAGTCGCCTCACGCTGGCTGAACCGAATGACCAATTTGCTGAGCGGTCTGCCAGATCAGGGCGGCCCGGATGCGTTAGGCGCGGCGAAGCGGCGCGGACAGCATTGGCTGGCCATGGCGCGCAAGCTGGAAGAGCCCGGGCAAACCCCCGCCGCGCCGCGCCCCTCTCCGCGCCCGCCAGTAGGTGCGCGGCCAAGCAAATTGTCGGTGACCGAAATCAAGCGGTTGATACGCGATCCATACGCGATCTATGCCCGCCACGTCTTACGTCTGCGCCCGCTGGATCCTTTAATGAGCGCGCCGGACGCATTATTGCGCGGGATCGTGACCCACGCAATATTGGAGCGGTTCATTCGTGATACACTAACAGATACAAGCGCGCTTACGTCTGAGCGGCTACTTGCCTTGTCAGACGCCGTGTTGACCGAAAACGTGCCATGGTCAGATGCGCGCGCCTTATGGGCCGCACGGATCGCGAGGATCGCAGAGCCGTTTGTTGCGTCCGAACACAGTCGCCGTTTGTTGGCCACACCGACCTATTTTGAGGAAAGGGCCGAGCTTTCACTTGATGGCTTGAATTTCACGTTGGTCGGCAGGGCGGACCGGATTGATATGGACCAAACCGGGCGGGCGCACATCTATGACTACAAAACCGGCGCGCCACCGACCCAGCCGCAGCAGATCAAGTTCGACGTTCAGCTTTTGCTTGAGGCCGCGATGTTAGAGCAAGGCGGGTTCCGCGCGATCGGTCCGGCCGAGGTAGCGCGTGCCGTATTCATTGGGCTGGGGGGCGGCGTAAAAGAAGTTCTGGCGCCGCTTGAGGAGGAATCCGCAGACCGCATTTGGACGCGATTTGAAAAGCTGATCGGGGCCTATTTCACCCCAGAACAGGGCTATACTGCGCGCCGGGCGCTATTTCGTGATACGGATATTTCTGACTACGATCAGCTGTCGCGCTTTGGGGAATGGGACATCACCACCGACCCGACACCCGAGGAGTTGAGCTGATGCGCAATGAGGCAACCGAGCGGCAGGTTCAAGCCGCACGCCCCGACAGCTCGACCTGGCTTTCTGCTAATGCCGGTTCCGGTAAAACCCGCGTTCTGACAGATCGTGTCGCCCGGCTGCTGCTGGAAAAGGTGCAGCCACAGCATATTCTTTGCCTGACCTATACCAAGGCCGCAGCGAGTGAGATGCAGAACCGGTTGTTCAAGCGGCTGGGTGAATGGGCCATGCTGGAGAACGCCAAGCTGCGCGAGCAGCTATTGGAACTGGGCGTTCCCGGCGGCATCAGCGAAGATGATTTGCGAAATGCGCGCACCTTATTTGCTCGTGCGATCGAAACACCCGGCGGGCTGAAAATCCAGACGATCCACTCGTTTTGCTCGTCTTTGCTTCGGCGATTCCCGCTTGAGGCCCGCGTTAGCCCGCAGTTTTCAGAAATGGAAGATCGAGCCGCGGCGTTGCTACGGGCCGAAATCGTGCAAGAGATGGCCGATGGCCCGGATCGCCAAGTCGTTGAGCGCGCTGCATGGTATTTCACTGGCGAAGATTTCGAGAGTTTGACTGCCGCATTGGTCAACCGGCGCGCGCAATTGGCCGAGCCGCTGGATCGGGCCGGGTGCTTGACATTATTTGATCTGCCAGAAGATTTTGACGAGGGAGCCCTGCGCGCTCAGGTCTTTTTAGGAGACGAACAGGATCTGCTGAGCAACCTGATCCGCGCGCTTGAGGGAGGCACCGCCAACGACGTAAAGGCAGCAGACAAGCTGCGGCAGATCGCAAAGCTTGATCATCAGGCGCTGAGCGATCTCGAAGCCGTATTTCTATATGGCGAGAAAGCGAAATCACCGTATGGCGCCAAGATAGGGTCATTTCCCACAAAGAAAACACAACAATCCATGGGCACGCTTTTGCCCAAGGTTGAGGCCTGGATGCTGCGGGTTGAAAGCGCTCGCAACACGCGACTGGCGCTTGCTGCGGCACAAAAGACCGCTGCCCTGCATGATTTTGCCCGCATTTTCCTGCCCGCCTATGAGCAGAGCAAACAGCTGCGCGGTTGGTTAGATTTTGACGACCTGATCCTAAAGGCGCGGGACCTGTTGACCGACCCTGCGGTGGCCGCGTGGGTTTTGTACCGTCTGGACGGCGGGATCGACCATATTCTTGTGGACGAAGCACAAGATACCAGTCCTGCACAATGGAAGGTCATCGAACTTCTGGCGCAGGAGTTCACAAGCGGCTCTGGTGCCAGATCAGATGTCGCACGCACGATATTTGTGGTGGGCGACAAGAAGCAGTCGATCTACTCATTTCAGGGCGCGGACCCGCGCGAATTTGACCGGATGCAGGCCGAGTTCGACGAGCGACTTGGGCATACCGATCGGCCTCTCGCATCACTGGAGCTGCAATATTCTTTCCGGTCATCCCATGCGATCCTTGATCTCGTGGATGAAACATTTCGCGGGCGCAGCGCATCGGGTTTTCATGATGGATCCGAGCATCGCACATTCAAAAGCGATATGCCCGGTCGCGTTGATCTGTGGCCCGTGATCGAGGCCGACAACGAAAAAGATGAAGACGAATGGGATTCCCCAATTGATCGTCTTGGGCAAAAGCATCACGCTGTTCTTCTTGCTGACCGGATCGCGCAGCAGATAAAGGCGATGATCGACCGGAAAGAGCCTGTTCCAGCTGAACAGGGCAACACTGGCCGGTATGAAATGCGACCGATGACCCCCGGAGATGTGCTGATACTTGTGCAACGCCGGTCCGCCTTGTTTTCGGAAATCATCCGCGCGTGCAAAGAACAGGGGCTGGCGATTGCGGGGGCTGACCGGCTGAAGGTTGGTGCTGAACTGGCCGTGCGAGACCTTGCGGCACTGATGTCATTTCTTGCGACACCCGAAGACAGTTTGTCGTTGGCAGTTGCGCTAAAGTCCCCACTGTTCGGCTGGAACGAGCAACAGTTGTTTAATCTGGCACATGGGCGCATCGAAATTCATTTGTGGGAAACCCTGCGCCGTCGTCGTGAAGAGTTTCCTAGTGTCATGGCGGTGCTGGATGATCTGCGCCGAAACACGGATTTTCTGCGCCCCTTCGATCTGATCGAACGCATCTTGACCCGCCACGATGGCCGCCGAAAATTGCTGGCGCGGTTGGGAAGCGAGGCTGAAGATGGGATCGACGCGTTTCTGGCGCAGGCCCTTTCATATGAGCGTAGCGCCATTCCCAGTCTGACCGGGTTTTTGCAGTGGATGGAAACGGACGATCTTGAAATCAAACGTCAAATGGACAGCGCGGGCGACCGGATCCGAGTGATGACAGTGCATGGCGCCAAGGGCCTTGAGGCGCCGGTCGTGATACTGCCCGACACAGGGAAACGGACGGTGCAGGTTCGGGATGAAATCCTGACGCACCAAGGCACGGTGCTGTGGAAAACAGCAAGCGGTCAGATGCCGGACCTGTTGCGGCAGGCGCGGGATGAGATGATTGCAGCGCAAGAGGCTGAGCGTGATCGGCTGCTATATGTCGCCATGACCCGTGCGGAAAAATGGCTGATTGTGGCTGCTGCGGGCGAATTGGGCAGCGACGGACAAAGCTGGCACGACAAAATAGGCTCGGCAATGCAGCGATTGGGGGCAGAGATCACGGAGTTTCCTTTCGGTCCGGGATTGCGGATCAGCCATGGCGATTGGTCCGGGCCAGTGCGTGCCGCCACGGATATGCACGAATTGCCAGACCCAGTCCTTCCGGATTTCGCAACGTGCCCCGCACGTCTTCCAGAGCCTGCTGTCGCAACGCTTAGCCCCTCTGACCTGGGCGGTGCCAAGGCCTTGCCGGGTGAGGCCGGGCTGGACGAAGACGCGGCGAAGCTGAGGGGGCGGCTGATCCATACTCTGTTGGAGTATCTACCCACCGCACCAAAACAGGATTGGCCGGATCTGGCACAACGTCTGTTGCAGGCCGAGGCTGACCCTTTCGAGGGCGCCGATCTCCCATCTCTTTTGTCCGAATCGATACAGGTTCTTTCAAACCCTGTGTTGGCTCATCTTTTCGATCCTTCAGCGCTGGCCGAAGTTCCGGTTTCGGCCAATATCTCTGGCTTGGGTGGTCGCCGTGTACACGGTGTAATCGATCGGCTGCTGATTTCAGAGAAATCGGTTCTGGCGGTAGATTTCAAATCCAATGCGATTGTGCCTTCTTCAGCCACGCTGTGTCCTGATGGTTTGCTGCGGCAGATGGGGGCTTATGTCCATGCGCTGGCACAGATTTATCCCGGTCGGGAGATCAAGACCGCGATCCTGTGGACCCGAACCGCGACACTTATGGACCTGCCGCACGATCTTGTGACTGCGGCACTGGAAGCCACTAGCCTGTCTTGACGCTGACCGGATCGACCCATAGGTTTCTTCCAAACCCATCTTTCAGGAGAAAGCCAATGGCCACCGTTGCCGTCACCGACGATACCTTCGACGCCGAAGTGAAAAATTCAGACATCCCCGTTGTGGTGGATTTCTGGGCCGAATGGTGCGGTCCATGCAAACAGATCGGTCCGTCGCTGGAAGAATTGGCGATAGAATTTGAAGGCAAAGTCAAGATTGCCAAAGTGGACGTTGACAGCAACCCCAACGCCGCCGCGGCAATGGGCGTACGCGGCATTCCCGCGCTGTTCATCTTCAAAGACGGTCAGGTTGTGTCAAACCGCGCCGGCGCCGCGCCCAAAGCGGCGCTTCAAAGCTGGATCAAAGAGTCGATCTGATCCTTCGCTGCTGAATGATTTGGAAAACCCCGGCCTTCGCTCCGGGGTTTTTTATATTGGCCAACCACCGCGGCGCAGCGCGGCATGGATTTTGTGTTCGGCTTCAGGCCGACCCGCATTGATCGACATCTCTTGCCAAAACCACCACAGATAGGCTGCAAAATCGGGCAGGGGAGCGGACATGGCACGAAACGCCTCGTCGCGGCCCAAGTCAAACACGTTGGCGGCGATATGATGGAAATCAACCCGCGCAAACAGGATGCAGGGTTTACCGAAGAAATACCCGTTGAAGGCCGCGCTGGAGTTCTGTGTCACGACGTAGTCGCAGCGCGCCAACATTTCTTCCATTCCGCCGGTTTGCAAACTTAGTCGTGGAAACCGTGCGCAAAGCGCGTCAAGCCCAGCCAGTTCCGAGGCGGAGTAGACCTCGTTGGGGTGAAGCGTGGCGAACACGCGACGGACAGGATCATGCTGTAACACCGCAGCCAGCATTTCCATGGGTGAGCAGGTCTGAAAAGATCGTCGCTCGCTCAGGCGGCCCTGAAGCGGAACATAGACCAGACCATCATGGCTGATCTGTCCCAACGCATCGCCAAACAATCGCTTTTGCCAAAATTTATAGAAACGTCGCGCCTCGTCGGGGTTCACTGCTTCGTCATCAAAGGGTGTTTTTGCCGATCGCCACTCCCACCGTTTTGCGCCGCTTTCAATTTGCCAAAACGGATAGTGATACGCGCGCCGAAACGTCAAGGAGCGCGGGCCTGTTGGGTCGCTCATATGGTACAGCGAATACCCCTCGTGCTCCGTTGTGCGCTCGCTAAGACTGTTTCCGCAGAATTCGACAGCAAGCCCGGACAGACGAGCCACGTCGGCGATCTTGTTTATAAAATTGTGGTCCCCGGCCTCAGCACGGTATTTCAGGCTCGGTTCAAGGAAAATGCGCAATATTCTGTCGTCACTCATGACGGATACGCTAGCAACCGACCGCCGCGCAAACAAGGCCAACCCTTGTGCGCCCCGCCCGCAGGTTCCATATAAGCCAGCAATGACAGGAGAGCGCGTATGGCAGAAGATCAGTTTCCCGGTTGGCACGGCACGACAATTATTGGCGTCAAAAAAGACGGTCAGGTTGTGATCGCAGGCGACGGGCAAGTGTCGCTTGGGCAGACTGTGATCAAGGGCACTGCACGCAAGGTGCGCCGCCTGACCCCCGGCGGGCACGCGATCGTCGCAGGGTTTGCCGGATCGACTGCCGATGCATTTACCCTGCTTGAACGTCTGGAAACCAAACTTGAAGCCACGCCAGGTCAACTGGCCCGCGCCAGTGTTGAGCTGGCCAAAGACTGGCGCACCGATAAATACCTGCAAAAGCTTGAAGCCATGCTGATCGTCAGCGATGGCACCGATATTTTTGTCATCACCGGGGCAGGGGATGTTCTGGAGCCCGAACATGACGTGACGGCGATCGGCTCGGGCGGCAACTACGCTCTGGCTGCAGCGCGCGCACTGATGGACAGCGAATTGAGCGCCGAACAGATCGCCCGCAAAGCAATGGCGATTGCCGCCGATATCTGCGTCTATACCAATGGCAACCTGACCGTGGAAAGCATCAGCAAATGACCGATCTGACCCCCCGCGAAATCGTCAGCGAACTTGACCGCTTTATCATCGGACAGGCCGACGCCAAACGCGCCGTTGCTGTCGCCCTGCGTAACCGCTGGCGCCGCAAGCAGTTGTCGGACGATCTGCGCGACGAGGTATATCCCAAAAACATTCTGATGATCGGACCGACCGGTGTTGGCAAAACCGAAATCAGCCGCCGTTTGGCGAAGCTTGCCCGCGCGCCTTTCATCAAAGTTGAGGCCACCAAATTTACCGAGGTCGGGTATGTCGGTCGTGATGTCGAACAGATCATCCGCGATCTGATTGACAGCGCCATTGCCATGGTCCGCGACACCATGCGCGACGAGGTAAAAGCCAACGCTCAGCGGGCTGCCGAAGAACGCGTGATCACGGCCATTGCCGGCGAAGATGCGCGCGAAGGCACACGCGACCTGTTTCGCAAGAAGCTCAAAACCGGCGAACTGGACGACACCGTGATCGAGCTGGACTTGGCCGACAGCTCCAACCCGATGCCGATGATGGACATTCCCGGTCAGCCCGGCGGCCAGATGGGCATGATGAACTTGGGTGACATTTTCGGCAAAGCCTTCGGCGGGCGCACTGTGCGGCGCAAGATGACCGTTGCGGAAAGCTATGAAGTTCTGATCGGCGAAGAGGCAGACAAGCTTTTGGACGACGAAACCGTTAGTCGCGCCGCAGTTGAAGCGGTCGAACAGAACGGCATTGTTTTTCTTGATGAAATTGACAAGGTTTGCGCCCGAGCAGAGGCGCGTGGCGGCGATGTGTCCCGCGAAGGTGTGCAGCGTGACTTGCTTCCGTTGATCGAAGGCACCACGGTTTCCACGAAATACGGGCCGGTGAAAACCGACCATATCCTGTTCATCGCCTCCGGGGCATTTCATATCGCAAAGCCCTCGGACTTGCTGCCGGAACTGCAGGGGCGTCTGCCAATCCGGGTGGAACTGCGCGCGTTGACCGAGGATGATTTTGTACGCATCCTGACGGAAACCGACAATGCGCTGACGCTGCAATATACCGCGCTGATGGCAACCGAAGAGGTGATCGTAAACTTCGCCCCCGATGGCATCGCGGCGCTGGCAAAGATCGCGGCAGACGTGAATCAGTCAGTCGAAAACATCGGTGCCCGGCGTCTCTATACTGTTATGGAGCGGGTGTTCGAAGAGCTGTCTTTCAACGCGCCCGACCGTTCCGGCCAGCAGGTGACTGTCGACCGTGACTTTGTTGACGCAAACCTTGGCGAATTGCTGAAATCATCCGACCTCAGCCGATATGTGCTCTAGCACAGCGCCGCATTGACCTGTATTCCCGCCGTGACTGTGTTGCGGAGGATCTCTGGTGCGATCAGCAGGTGTGTTATTCGCTGCTCTTTTTCTACTCACCGCCTGCGCCGACCGCGCAAGGGTCATCGTTGTGCCCGAAGCGGCAGAGTTGGGCACCGTTGTGCGCACTTATGTGGCCAGCCTGCGCGCGCCTACTGACGAAGGTTGGTTTGGCCCCGAGCGCAGCGAAACCCTCAGCTTTGCCGCCGTAGATGTCGCGATTCCACCAAACCATGTCGACGGCAAGATCCGCGTAAACCACCGGCGGGCAGATCCCTCGCGTGAGTTCACGGTGACCGGACGCCAAAACTATGGTGATGACGGTGCTTTCCGTCGCGCCATTTCTACCGCGCTCAAAGCACAATCTGCGAATGAGCGGGATGTGTTCATCTACGTACATGGCTATAATAATAGCTTCCTTGACGGGCTGTTCCGTACCGCGCAGATCAAGCACGACTTCGATCTTCCCGGTCTTGCAGTGCATTATTCCTGGCCGAGCATGGCCAATCCGCTTGCCTATACATATGATCGCGACAGCGTGCTTTTCGCCCGTGACGGCTTGGAGCATATGCTCAAAGAGGTCGCCGCCGCCGGCCCGCGTCGGATCGTTCTGGTCGGCCACTCGCTGGGCACGATGCTGGTGATGGAGACCCTGCGACAGATCGAAATCGCGACCCCAGGCTGGTCCGACCGGGTACTGGGCGGTGTGGTGTTGATCTCGCCCGACCTTGATGTTGAGGTGTTCAAGACGCAGGCGCACCGCATGCGGCATCTGCCACAACCCTTTGCAATCTTTGTCTCTTCGCGAGACCGCGCCCTGCAGCTTTCGGGCCGGATCAATGGCGATGGGCAGCGACTGGGCGCACTGACCGATGCAAGCGTACTCGAGGAACTTCCGGTGATGCTGGTCGATGTCAGCGAATTTTCTGCTCAAGAGGGCGGAACTCGCCACTTCACCGTGGGCACCTCGCCACTTCTGATCTCGCTTCTCAGTGACAGTGGCGCTCTTAGCGACACGTTCCAATCCGACCAAGCCGGTAAATCGGGCTTGTTGCCCGGTACAGTCATTACCGCGAAGAACGCAACGCAGCTGATCTTGTCGCCGCTTCTTCTGATCAATTAAGGGCTGTGCTGCCTGCGTACCGGCGGCACGCTACCCGCGGCGCCGGAGGTAAACGTAGTACGCGCCCGTGCCGCCGTGGCTCAGGTGTGCCTCACTTACCTGCAAGACCACTGCGGAAAGCGGCGGCATCATTAGCCACTGCGGAACGTTGTGCTTCAATACTCCGCGACGGATCGGAATGGGGCCATCATCCTCTTTGGTTTTTCCCTTGCCAGTAATAACCAGAACCAACCGTTTACCGCTGGAATGCGCGCGCAGGATAAACCCGGTCAACGCCGGATGGGCACGATCAAGGGTCATGCCATGCAGATCGATCCGCGCTTCAGGAACAAGTTTTCCGCGCTTCATTTTTCCAAAAGCCTTATGATCCATCCTTACCGGCGCCTTGGAAAGGCGTTCGGACAAACCCGGCATCAGATCATTTTGCACACCGGCTGGCTTCGACATCTGGCCGACCGTGAAGTCAGGCAGGCGCGCGCGCGGTGTTTTATGAGGTTTTGGATTTGGTTTAGGCGCTTCAAATCTCTGATGTTCTGGATGCAAGCGGTCCGCTGTTTCCGCGACCTGCCGCCAAAGCTCAACCTCGTCTGGGTGCAGACGACGGCGTGTCATTCGCCCCCCTCCGGTAGCAAGGCAAAGGCGCGCTGAATCGGAAGAAGCACCAACATCTTTCCTGAATCGCGCAGCTTGCCCGCCACTCGACCGGCGGTATCACCGGTTCCAAGAAATATGTCGGCGCGCTGCGCCCCTTTGATGGCTGATCCAGTATCTTGAGCAATCATCAGACGGTTCATCGGCAGTTTTCCTGCCTTTTCGACCCAAACCGGAGCGCCCAATGGCGTAAATGCGGGATCAACCGCGATACTGCGCCCTTCCGTGACAGAACGGTTCATCGCCCCAAGCGGCCCTTCGTCAGCGGGCACCTGATTGACCGTTCGGAAAAAGACATACGATGGATTGTGCCGCAGCAACTCCGCCCCATCCACCGGGTTGCGGCGTACCCAGGACTTTATGACCTGTGCCGAAACCTGATGTGGTTTGTATATGCCACGCCGTATCAATTCGACACCGATCGAACGGTAGGGATGACCATTGGCACCGGCATATCCGACCCGGATGTGGCGGCCGCTGGGCAGTTTTATCCGCCCAGACCCCTGTATCTGTAGAAAGAACAGCTCGACCGGGTCATCCACCCAAGCAATCTCCAAACCACGGCCGCGCAATGTATCAGAGGTTTCAATCTCGCGTCGGGATAGCCAAACCGAATTTTCCCGCGCTTCGCTCGGTATCCTGTAAACGGGAAAACGAAAGCGGTCTGATGGCGCTGTATCGCCGTCAAGCTCTGGTTCGAAATAGCCGGTAAATAGGGGCTTAGTCCCATCTTGAATGAGGACCGGCCGGAAGAATAGCTCAAAAAAGGCCTTTGCGCTGCTGATATTTTGCGCCACAGCGCAAAGTGACGCCCAATCGGGATCTTCCAGATCTGGGCACGTGTTCAGAAAAACACGTAGCGCAGCATCATGGTCGTCGGCTTCCCATCCTATCAAATCCTTGAAATCAAAGATTTGATAGGTGGGCTCCGCAGAATTGGCTGATCCAGTCATTAATAAGCCTGCCAGCGCTACCGCCAGCGCCCGGATCATTCGCCCGTGGCGACCAACTGCCAGTTGGGATCGTCGGTGCCCAACGTGCGGGCGAAGGTCCAGACGTCTTTCTGGCGTTTGATCTCGTTCGGTTTGCCTTCGACAACATCTCCAGCGCGGTTGCGCACAACAGAGGTCATTTCACCAACAAAGCGCACCGAAATCTCGGCCGTGTTGCCAGCGCTCAGTTCAGCGTTATCCAGCGCCATTTCGCGCACACCGACAAATTCAGCATCAATATGCAGGCCCTGTGCCTGCCGTGCTTCGACGACCTCGGCAAAGCTTTCATAGACGTCTTGATCAAGGAAAGGCTTGATCTCGGCGAGATCTCCGCGCTCAAATCCCATCAAGATCATCTCATAGGCGCCGCGCGCGCCTTGTAGAAACTCAGCCACATTGAAACTTGGCTCGATCCGTTTGATCGCGCCAAGCACGCGGGCTGTTTCGCTTCCTTCGGGCGCATGATCGGTGATATCGCGATCCTGACCGCCTTCGATAACTTCAAGATTGGCACGCCGGAGAGGTTTTTCTGCGATCTTGGGGGCGGAGGGTTTTTCGAAACCATCACGCGTTCCCAGAACGCTTTTCAAACGTAAAATCAGGAAAACCGCGATGCCGGCTAGCACCAAAAGCTGCAAAATGGGCGAGTTCATGAAATCCTCTTGAACAGTGGGGCCATGGAAACCCCCATTACTTGACCTTATGTAGGTGCTACTGGCGGTCAAGTCCACCGCATGCAGGCTACTGGAGGACATAGATATGTGGCTGTTTCTGGCATTTGTTGCCGTTCCGATCATCGAGATCGCTTTGTTCATTCAGGTTGGCGGGGTGATTGGCACTTGGCCCACTTTGGGAATTGTTGTTTTGACCGCCATTCTTGGCACTTGGTTGGTGCGCGCACAGGGCCGACAGGCGATGGGGAATCTACAACGTTCATTTTCGCAGTTAAGCGATCCGACCGAGCCGTTGGCGCATGGCGCAATGGTTCTTGTTTCAGGCGTTTTATTGCTCACGCCTGGTTTTTTCACCGATGCTCTCGGGTTTGCGCTTTTGGTGCCAGGTATCAGAACTGCGGTTTTCCAATATTTTCGCAAACGTGTAAGGGTGCAGACCTTCAGCATGGGCGGGCGGGATTTTCGTCCGTCCGCTGATCCCGAAGTGATTGATGGTGAGTTTTTCGAGGTAGATCCTGTGAAAAAACCCACTCACCGCCCATCTGGCTGGACCAAGCATTGAGGGGCGCGCTGTGTCCTGCTAGAGATTCGTCCAACACACATTCCTAGGAGAGTAAAATGGCTGAAAATGGTGCTGCGCAGCCGCAGGGTACTGCGATCAAGATGAACGTTCTGAACCAATTTATCCGGGATATGTCTTTCGAGAATATTCTGGCACAGAAGGGCGCTCAGGGCGAAGTCCAGCCGGACGTGAAAGTTCAGGTCAATCTGGACGCGAAAAAGCGCGCAGCAGAACATCAGTACGAAGTGACGATCAAACTTGTTGTTGATTCCAGCTCAAAAGATGGCGCGACCAAGCTGTTCCTTCTGGAACTGGAATATGTGGGTCTATTCCACGTTGAAGGTGTGCCAGAAGATCAGATGCACCCCTTCTTGCTGATTGAGTGCCCGCGCATGTTGTTCCCGTTCCTACGCCGTATCGTTAGCGACATCACCCGTGATGGTGGCTTCCCGGCACTGAACCTTGATAATATCGACTTCATGCAGCTGTACCGCGCCGAGCTGGCACGCCGTCAGACCAGCGAACAACCGGCCACTCCGGTTTCCTAAGACAGCTTTTTCCAAAGCGCGCCGTCGCCCATCGCCTCGACAAAGGCCGTGTGGGCGGCAGCTTCTTTTTCGCTCAGGCGTGAGGGAAGCGGGGTTGGCCGGGGCATTGGCCGCCAGTCATCCTTAAGTGTCGTGGGCGTGCTGGGAGTGCTGCTGGCGGCGGACAAGGCAAAATCAGGTTGCCTTCCACCAATCAGTTCCAGATACACCTCTGCCAGAATTTCGGAATCGAGTAACGCCCCGTGCAGCGTACGCGATGCGTTATTGATCCCAAACCTGCGGCATAGCGCATCAAGCGAAGCAGGGGACCCAGGAAATTTTCTGCGGGCGATGGCCAGCGTATCGATTGCCTGCTCCCACGGTAGCTGACGAAGCTTCATCCACTTCAACTCGGCATTCAGGAACTTCATATCGAAGGCCGCGTTGTGGATCACCAGCTTGGCATCGCCGATAAAATCGAGAAACTTTTGCCCGACTTTTGCGAATACCGGTTTGTCACGAAGGAAATCATCACCCAAACCGTGAACCTCGAACGCGGATTTCGGCATTGCGCGTTCGGGATTGATGTATTCATGAAAAGTGCGCCCTGTCGGCATGTGATTGAACAACTCGACGCAGCCGATCTCGACGATCCGGTCGCCCTGATCCGGCTCGAACCCGGTGGTTTCGGTGTCCAGTACGATCTCACGCATGGGTCATCTTCCCGCGAATATCCGCCAATATGTCTTTCACCTGGGCCTGGGCGTGCTCGAACGTATCGGTGACCAGGACGTAATCGGCACGTTTGCGCTTCTCGGCATCTGGCATCTGCTTGGACCGGATGGTTTCAAACTGCTCAGTGGTCATCGTACCACGCTCCATGACCCGTTTTCTCTGAGTTTCCGCCGGAACAGAGACGACTATCACGGCATCCATGCGTTTGTCACCTCCGGTTTCAAACATCAGCGGCACATCGAATACAAGGATATCGGCCGTCGCGTTTGCAACGAAATCAATGCGATCCTGAGCGAGAAGGGGATGCACTATCGCCTCAATAGTTTTGAGGGCTGTCGGATCCGCGCTGATGATATTCTTCAGACGCTCACGCGAGACCTGACCGTTTTCGACCGCTTGCGGAAATGCTGCCTGCATCGGGGCAACTGCGCGTCCCCCGGTGGAATAGAGACGATGTACAGCTGCGTCTGCGTCCCAGATCTCGCAGCCTGCCTCGGCCAGAAGCTTGGCAGTTGTCGATTTTCCCATCCCAATGGAGCCGGTCAGCCCAAGCTTAAACGTCATCGTAGAACGGCCGCGCGCGTATTGGCGTCAACGTCAGGTCGGTGACCAAACCAGCGCTCGAAAGCGGGAACCGCCTGATAGATCAGCATTCCCAATCCGTCGACCGTGACGCAGCCCATTTCCTCAGCTTCGCGCAACAAGCGGGTCTGAAGCGGGGCATATACAAGATCAGTGACTAAAGCGCCTTTTTGCAAGCCATCAAGCGGCACGCGCAATTCAGGCTTTCCGATCATCCCAAGCGAAGTGGTATTCACAACCGTGACCGCCTCTTCCAGCATATTGCCGACTTTCACCCAATCTACGACTCTCACCCGCGCACCAAAATCCTGTTGCAAAACCTCGGCCCGGATACGCGTCCGATTGGACAACAAGATTTCTGGCACACCCACATCAAGCAACGAGGCGACAACCGCGCGCGCGGCGCCACCCGCCCCCATAACCGCAGCAGGGCCAGCGGTTGGGTCCCAGTTGGGCGCATTCTGCTTGAGGTTTTCGATGAACCCGTACCCATCAGTGTTATCCGCGTGGATTTTTCCATCCTGGCGGAAAATCAGCGTATTTGCAGCCCCGATCAGCGTTGCGCGATCTGTCACCAGATCGGCAATATCCAAAACAGCGACTTTATGCGGGACCGTGATATTCACCCCGACAAACCCCATTTTGGGCAGGGTCCGCAAAACGGTTTCAAGATCCTCGGGCGCGACCTCCATCGGGATATAGTGACCCGCGATACCATGAGTTTTCAGCCAATATCCATGCAGTTGTGGAGACTTAGAATGCGCGATAGGCGATCCGATCACGCCAGCGAGTGGGATATGTTGCTGTGTCATGTTTGCAGCTCTCCGCGTAGCGTCAAATAGGATAGGAGTTCGAATAGGGGCAGGCCCAGTACTGTAAAATAGTCGCCTTCGACCCGAGAAAACAACCTGACGCCTTCTTCTTCCAATTTGTAAGCTCCAACACAATGCCGTATCTCAGGCCAGTTCCGATCAAGATAGCCCGAGAGGTAATCATCGGAAAATTCCCGCATCCTCAGGCGCACATGTCCGACATGACGCCATATGGGCTGCCCATCCTCGCAGATCACAGCTGCGGACAAAAGACTGTGGCGCTGACCCCGCAACGCGGTCAGTTGGGCATGCGCTTCGTCGACTGTTTGCGGTTTTGACATTATCTTGCCATCAAAATCCAGCACCTGATCACAGCCGATCACCAACGCACCCGGGTTTTTTTCGCTGATTTTCAACGCCTTTATTTCGGCCAGCGCATCTGCAACATCGCGCGGCTTTGCACCTTCAGAACATAGGGAACGGCGCAGCATATCTTCATCTACGCGCGCGACCTCTACATCAAACTGGACATTCGCATTCCGCAGCAGCCGCTGACGGATTTCAGAGCCAGAGGCAAGGACCAGACGTTGCGGCATGTGGATAATCCAGTGGATAGTGGAAACTGTACGTTAGGGATGATTACTGGATATTTAACGCCATCATTGCAAGGCACAGTTTTTCGCCACTTTCCGGGTCGATAGCTCTCCAGTTATACCCTTGGGGTAAGGATAACTCTCTGTACGTGCGAAAATGCTGTTTTTCCGGACTTCTTCACGATTTATCCCCATTCTCTTAACCGTCGTCCAGGATGCTAGAATTTTGATACTAAATACAAATTTAGGTTTTGACACGGACAATACAGCCAAAATAAAAAAGTTATCAACATTCGAAGTTGTCTGTTGGTAAGCCACAGGAAAAATAGGTAATCCCCGGTTTTTGACCTACCTAAATCATCATCATCCTTTCTCTTTTCTTTAATTATTATTAAGTAAGACTGAACACGAGAATGAGAGAACTCATGGGCGATATCCTAGCCACCTTGTATCCATGGACGAAATCCATCCATATCATGGCCGTGATTTCATGGATGGCAGGGATGTTCTATTTGCCTCGGCTTTTTGTCTACCATACCGAGAAATCGTTCGCAGGCGATCAGTTGGACGTGACCTATCAGGTTATGGAAGAGAAGCTTTTTAAGGTAATTATGACGCCGGCCATGATTACCACCTGGATATTTGGCCTGACCTTAGTGTTAACGCCAGGAATAGTGGATTGGTCCTCGGTCTGGCCATACACCAAACTGGTTGGAATTCTCGGTATGACTTGGTGCCATGAATGGCTGGGCCGTCGGCGCAAGGATTTCAGCACTGGGCAGAACCGTTTCACCGGGCGGCAATACCGAATGATGAACGAAGTCCCGACCGTGCTGATGGTGTTGATTGTTCTGTCCGTTGTGGTGAAATTCTGATCGGAATTGACTCACACTGCGGGGGAGCATATATCGCGGGTCAAGCCCCCGTTCGGGGGACTATTTTCCATGACAAAAATGATCGCATGCCGCTTGTCGGCTGATCTAGGATATTCCGATGACCGAAGAACGCCTCAATCTGTCCGAGCTTAAGGCAAAAAGCCCCAAAGACCTTCTTTCTATGGCTGAAGAGCTTGAGATCGAAAACGCCTCTACCATGCGTAAGGGCGAGATGATGTTTCAGATTCTGCGCGAAATGGCGGATGAGGATTGGATCGTTGGTGGCGATGGTGTTCTTGAGGTTCTTCAGGACGGGTTTGGATTTTTACGATCGCCTTCGGCAAACTATCTTCCCGGCCCAGACGATATTTATGTTTCACCAGAGATGATCCGCCAGCACGCGTTGCGGACCGGTGACACGATTGAAGGCGTAATTAAGTCACCTGAGGGAGAAGAGCGCTATTTCGCCCTGACAAGGGTAGAGAGTATCAACTTCGAAGATCCTGAGAAGGCACGTCACAAGATCGCCTTCGATAACCTCACGCCGCTTTACCCTGACGAGCGGCTTAAGATGGAGATCGAAGACCCCACGATCAAAGACCGCTCTGCACGGATCATTGATTTGGTTGCACCCATCGGTAAAGGCCAGCGGTCGTTGATCGTGGCTCCGCCGCGGACCGGTAAAACAGTTCTGTTGCAGAATATCGCCCGGTCCATCGAGGTGAACCACCCTGAGATCTATCTGATTGTTCTGCTCATCGATGAGCGGCCTGAAGAAGTGACCGATATGCAGCGTTCGGTGAAAGGAGAGGTTGTATCCTCGACCTTCGATGAGCCTGCAACGCGCCATGTTGCTGTGTCGGAAATGGTTATTGAAAAGGCGAAGCGTTTGGTCGAGCACAAACGCGACGTTGTTATTCTTCTGGATTCGATCACACGCTTGGGGCGCGCGTTCAACACTGTTGTGCCGTCGTCGGGTAAAGTGCTGACAGGTGGCGTGGATGCTAATGCGCTGCAGCGACCGAAGCGCTTTTTTGGTGCAGCGCGAAATATCGAAGAGGGCGGTTCGTTGACTATCATCGCCACCGCTCTGATCGACACAGGCAGCCGGATGGATGAGGTGATCTTCGAAGAATTCAAAGGCACTGGCAACTCCGAGATCATTCTAGATCGTAAGGTTGCGGATAAACGTGTCTTCCCGGCGATGGACATTCTTAAGTCCGGAACCCGAAAAGAAGAGCTGCTGGTCGATCCAAAGGACCTGCAAAAAACCTTCGTTTTGCGTCGTATTCTTAATCCGATGGGAACAACTGACGCGATTGAATTCCTGATCTCCAAGCTGAAGCAAACCAAGACAAACAGCGAGTTCTTCGACTCGATGAATGGGTAATTTCTGTTGTAATTCAACAGGATAAAATAAATGGATACGATATTTTCCCTTGCCACATCGCATGGTAAGGCTGGTGTCGCGGTGATCCGCGTTTCCGGTCCTTTAGCGCATGCGGCTGGGCGCGAGCTGGCAGGATCTTTGCCCCAGAGCAGAGTCGCTGGTTTGCGTGTTCTAAAAGATCCCCAGGGCGTTCGTCTCGATGAAGCGTTGGTATTGGCATTCCCCGACAAATCAAGCTTCACCGGAGAGCTCGTAGTCGAATTTCAGTTACATGGTAGCATCGCAGTCGTTGCCTCAGTGTTAAAAACACTTGGAGACATGGAAGGGCTACGTACAGCAGAACCAGGCGAATTTACCCGACGTGCGCTAGAAAACGGGCGTTTGGATTTGGCGCAGGTTGAAGGGCTTGCTGATCTTATCGATGCCGAAACCGAAGCTCAGCGTCGGCAGGCCCTTCGTGTTTTGTCCGGAGATCTTGGCAAGCGCGCAGAAATTTGGCGACGAGATTTGATACGTGCTGCAGCGTTGTTGGAAGCGACGATAGACTTCGTAGATGAGGACGTGCCGGTTGATGTATCGCCGGAAGTAAAAAGTCTTCTCAATGGCACATTGGCCGCATTGATTTCGGAAATCGAGGGCGTAAAATCAGCCGAACGCGTTCGAGAGGGATTTGAGGTCGCAATTGTTGGGGCACCAAATGTAGGTAAATCTACCTTGTTGAACGCTCTATCTGGACGAGAAGCTGCAATAACCTCGGAATACGCCGGAACCACGCGTGACGTGATCGAGGTTCGTATGGATCTCGCAGGGCTACCGGTAACTTTGCTTGATACCGCCGGGTTGCGCGATACGCGAGACAAGGTAGAAGAGATCGGGATCGCACGGGCGAGGCAAAGAGCTGCTCAGGCGGATCTAAGAGTGTTTTTGGTCGAAGGGGGTGAGCGCCCAGATTTTGAACCTCAGCCAGATGATATTATTCTTCGAGCTAAAGCGGATCTGTTGTTAAATAAAGATGGCGCGATCTCAGGGCTTAGTGGCGAAGGCATCGCGAATCTGATAGAAAAAATCTCGTGTCGTTTATCGTTGCGTGCTGCTTCAATCGGTGTTGCTACCCGTGAACGTCACCGGCTGGCAATGGTTCGTGCGGTCGAAGCAATGAATAACTCTCTCGGCTTGGTGTCAATGGAGGAAGATATGACAGATATCGCAGCGGAAGAGCTTCGAACTGCCATACGAGCACTTGATTCTCTTGTTGGTCGTGTCGATGTGGAAAACCTGTTAGATGAGATTTTTTCCAGCTTTTGTGTTGGAAAGTGAGGAGTGTTTCACGTGAAACAATTCGACTTCGATGTAGTCGTTGTTGGTGGCGGTCACGCGGGTGCAGAGGCCGCGCACGCTTCTGCACGCATGGGCGCTCGCACCGCACTTATAACGTTAACAAAGCTTGGTATTGGCGTGATGTCGTGCAACCCCGCCATCGGCGGGTTGGGAAAAGGCCATCTGGTGCGCGAGATTGACGCGATGGATGGCGTGATGGGCCGCGTAGCTGACGTTTCGGGTATTCAATTTCGGTTGCTGAATCGAAGAAAGGGCCCCGCGGTGCAAGGGCCTAGAACGCAGTCAGATCGTAGACTCTACCGCGAAGCTATGCTTGCAGTAACCGAAAGTCAGGAAAAACTGACAATTTTGGAAGGCGAGGTCGTAGACTTTCTGATCGAAAGCACACGCGTTTCCGGGGTGGTACTGGCTGATGGGAGTGAAGTTTCGGCAGCTTCTGTAGTGCTTACAACCGGAACTTTTCTACGTGGTGTGATCCATATTGGAAGCAAACAACGCCCCGGAGGGCGTATGGGGGATCGCCCTTCAGTCAAACTGGCCGAGCGCATAGATGCCTTTGGCTTGCCTCTCGGACGATTGAAGACAGGGACACCACCGCGCCTTGATGGGCGAACGATTGACTGGGACAAGCTTGAAACGCAACCGGGGGATAACGACCCAGTGATGTTTTCGTTCCTTTCCCGCGCGCCGTTTGTTCGTCAGGTTTCGTGCGGAATTACCCATACCAACGAGCACACGCACGAAATTATCCAACGGAACCTAAGCCGTTCGGCAATGTACGGCGGACATATTGAAGGGGTAGGTCCACGTTATTGTCCATCGATCGAGGATAAGGTCGTTCGATTTGCAGACAAAGCTTCCCATCAGGTTTTTTTGGAACCCGAAGGTCTTGATGATTATACGGTCTATCCAAATGGGATCTCTACGTCTTTGCCTGAAGATGTCCAGTGCGAGTATGTGCGTTCTATATTCGGACTTGAAAAGGCAGAAATCATGCAGCCAGGATATGCGATAGAATATGACTTTGTCGATCCGCGGGCGCTTGATACGCGCTTGGCCGTGAAGTCTGTTTCTGGCTTATTCCTAGCTGGGCAAATCAACGGGACCACGGGATATGAAGAGGCTGCTGCCCAGGGCTTGGTCGCCGGCTTGAGCGCGGCTGCGGAGTCGTTGAAAAGAGATACAATAACTTTTAGCCGCGCAGACAGCTATATTGGTGTGATGTTGGACGACCTAGTGACTCGTGGGGTTACTGAGCCATATCGAATGTTTACCTCGCGCGCGGAATTTCGGCTCTCGCTCCGTGCGGATAACGCTGATCAGAGACTCACCCCAAAGGGGTTGGAGTTGGGGTGTGTTGGCGAGACCCGGCGTGCCCAGTTTAGAGATAAGATGGAGCGACTTGAGGCGGGAAAGTCACGTTTACAAAGCACGACTTATTCGTCTCGTCAGTTGGCTGATGCTGGTTTAGCGGTTAAGCAGGACGGTGCTCGCCGCTCGCCGTTTCAAATTCTGGCTTTCCCTGACGTTGGCTTTGAGACTTTGCTGAAATTGGATCTTGGGCTATCTGATATCGATGACGAAGCCAGAGACCAGCTTGCAAAGGATGCGCTTTACGCAAACTATATCGAGCGCCAGCAGCGTGATGTGGATGCGGTAAAGCGGGATGAGCAGCATAAAATCCTGCCAACATTCGATTTCGATGCGATAGATGGGCTGTCGAATGAGCTCAAAGTGAAGTTGGGGCGCGCGAGGCCGGAAAACTTGGGGCAGGCAGGCCGTGTCGAAGGAATGACACCAGCCGCTCTAACGCTGCTTCTGGCGAAGCTGCGGCAGGCAAAAAGAGAGAAGATTGCGTGATTTTGCTTGGGCAGGATGTTTCACGTGAAACAATAGTGCGGCTAAATATCTATGCTGCAGTGTTGGAGAAATGGAACCCAAAAATTAACCTTGTCGGAAAATCCACGATTGCGGATATTTGGGGCCGACACTTTTTGGATTCCGCGCAAATTTTCCGTGAGATACACGAGGGCGCAGGCTCATGGGCAGATTTTGGAAGTGGAGGGGGATTTCCGGGGCTTGTTGTCGCAATTCTTGCCGCTGAAAAGACGCCCGAATTGGCTGTTACACTGGTAGAAAGCGACCAACGAAAAGCGGCATTTTTACGCACCGTGGCGCGCGAGACTGGAATAGCGGTGCAGGTTCTTGACGCAAGAATTGAGGCGCTGGAACCCCTAAATGTTGACGTTGTTTCAGCCAGGGCGCTTGCCGACTTGACGACCTTGGTGGGCTTCGCGGCGCGTCACCTAAAATCTACAGGCACAGCTCTATTTCTAAAGGGCGAAAGCTGGGAAAAAGAGCTTCATGATGCGCAGACGTCATGGTCATTTGAGGTGGAGCGTAATACTAGTAAAACAGACTCTGGTGCCGTTGTTCTAAAGGTATGGAATATCCGAAATGTCTGATCCAACTCGCCCGCCCAGCCCCAAAATTATCGCAGTTGCAAATCAAAAAGGCGGCGTTGGGAAAACGACCACTACGATAAATTTGGGTGCCGCTTTGGCCTCTAAGGGCTGCCGGGTGCTGATTATTGACCTCGATCCACAAGGGAATGCTTCCACAGGCCTCGGGATCGAAACCGAAGACCGAGAGTTCACGACATACGAACTTCTTCTGGAGGACATCGATCTTGGTCGCGTCATTCAGCCCACGAAAACAGAAGGTCTGAGCATTGTTCCTGCTACGGTAGATTTAAGCTCGGCGGATATCGAGTTGATTTCAAATGAGAAGAGAAGCTTCCTGTTGTATGATGCGCTTCGGCAGCACGCGATGGACAGCTACGCTTACGATTTTATTCTGATCGATTGTCCTCCTTCGCTCAACCTACTGACGGTTAACGCAATGGTGGCTGCGCATTCTGTCCTCGTTCCGCTTCAGTCAGAGTTTTTCGCGCTTGAGGGCTTGTCACAACTAATGCTGACAATTCGCGAGGTGAGGCAAACCGCGAACAAGGCGCTTCGGATTGAAGGAGTTGTTCTGACAATGTATGATGCTCGGAATAATCTTTCGCAACAGGTGGAAGCTGACGCGCGCAGCAACCTTGGTGAATTGGTGTTTGACACCGTGATTCCGCGCAATGTGCGCGTCAGCGAAGCACCATCCTATGCGGTTTCGGTTTTGGATTATGATCCAAACTCCAAGGGTGCTCGGGCGTATTTGCAGCTCGCGCAGGAATTGCTGTCGAAAAATATTCGCGCGGTAGCGTGACGCAGGAGAAAATATGACCGATAAGATTCAAAAAACCCGAGGCTTGGGTCGCGGACTTTCTGCGTTGATGGCGGACGTTTCCCCGCAGGCCGCACCGGAGTCAACGCAGGCACGCCGCGCAGACCTTATGGTTCCGATCGAGAGGGTGCAGCCGAATCCCGATCAGCCTCGTCGTACGTTCACCCAGGACCAAATGGAGGAGCTTGCGGCCTCGATCAGAGAAAAGGGGATTATTCAGCCACTGATCGTCAGGCAAAAGCCGGGAAATGCTGAAATTTACGAGATTGTAGCAGGGGAACGACGCTGGCGTGCCGCGCAAATGGCGATGCAGCATACGATTCCGGTGATTGTACGGGACTTTAATGATACCGAAGTTCTTGAAATCGCCATCATCGAAAACGTTCAGCGTTCGGATCTGAACGCAGTGGAAGAGGCGCTTGGATATAAGCAGCTGATGGAAAAGTTTGGCCACACTCAGGAAAAGCTGTCTGATGTTCTGGGAAAAAGTCGCAGCTATATTGCGAATTTGGTGCGCCTGCTTCAGTTGCCAGATGAGGTTCAGGAATACGTGCGCGACGGGAAACTAACCGCCGGCCATGCGCGTGCATTGATTACGTCGGATGATCCCGTCACGCTGGCAAAAAAGGTCATTCATTCAGGCTTGTCTGTGAGGGATACTGAAAAGCTCGCCAAGAAACCCGTGAGTAATATTTTTGACGACGAAAGCATGCCGCGGAATGCCCCTAAGCCACAGGTGAATAAAGACGCTGATACGCGTGCGCTGGAGGGTGATCTTTCGGCCGCGCTTGGAATGAAGATCTCAATTGATCACGATCCCGGTCAAGAATCGGGAAAAGTGACTGTTTCTTATGGATCTCTTGATGAGCTGGATGAGTTGTGTCGAATGCTGTCGGCTATGCGCTAGGGCGGCTCCAGATAAACACTAGCACGGAAGCGAGAGTCACAGCCTGAATTATCAAGATCATGGGCTTGAGTCCCATGATCAAAGATATTGCGAAGACAAATACGATGGATACGGTCGCAATTTTCTTTGCTTTTGGTTGAATTGCACCTCGTTCTTGCCAATCTAGGATCGACGGCCCGAACACCGGATGAGTGATCAGCCATGCATGCATCCGTTCGCTTGATCTCGCAAAGCAAAATGCCGCGAGTAGCATGAAGGGGACTGTGGGTAGCAACGGAAGAAATACTCCGACCAAGCCAAATCCGACACTAACTAGCCCTAAAATACCCCAGATCAGTCTCATCTCAATCCGCCAATAGTTCTTTTAGAACAGCATTTAAGACCATGCGCCCAGAGGGTGTGACGCAAACCATGCCGCTTCGAGATTGAAGCATCCCAAGATCCTCAAGATAGCTCACGTTGGTGGGATTCAAGGGGCTTCCGGACAAGGCTTCGTAGCGATGGATATCAATCCCGGAAGAAAGTCGGAGCCCCATCATCAGGAACTCGCTGGCTTGATCGCGCAACTCTATACGTTGGAGTAACTTTTCCCCGTTTCCTTGCTCGACCCGCTCCAGCCATTTGTTGGGGTTCGACCATGCCTCGGTCGCATGGCGCTGTCCATTGAGCGTCATGCGGCCATGAGCACCTGGGCCGATGCCAAGATAATCGCCATAGCGCCAGTATATATTGTTGTGTCGCGACTCCGCGCCTGGTTTGGCGTGGTTAGAGACCTCATAGGCTTCCATGCCGACGGTGCCGCAGATGTCTTGCGTGGCAATATACATGTCAGCTGAAATGTCGTCTTCGGGGAGGCCGCGCAGAAGACCGCGATCATACCTGTCCCCAAATGCGGTACCGCTCTCGATCGTCAATTGGTAAAGGGAAAGGTGATCAATCGCCATGGAGAGCGCCTGTTTCAGTTCGTCTTTCCACGCGTCCAGAGTTTGGTCCTGACGAGCATAGATGAGGTCAAAGCTGACACGCTCGAACTGAGAACGTGCGATATCAAACGCCGCGCGGGCTTCTTCGACGGTGTGAATACGGCCCAAACGGCGTAAATCGGCGTTGTTTAGAGCCTGAATGCCCATGGACACGCGATTAACGCCGGCGTCGGCATACCCTCGAAACCGACCGGCGTCGACCGATCCCGGGTTGGCTTCTAATGTGACCTCTAAACTATTGGCGACGGGCCAGTGATGGCGAATACGATCCAGAACGCCATGCACAACGTCAGGGTTCATCAGGCTGGGCGTTCCGCCGCCAAAGAAGACCGAGGTCAGGACACGATGCGGCACCAAAGCCGCATATCTGTCAATTTCAGAAATATAGGCTTTGAGCCAGCGCCTTTGATCGACCTCGCGAGCCACATGGCTGTTGAAGTCGCAGTAGGGGCATTTGGCCTGACAAAAAGGCCAATGGATATAAAGGCCAAAGCCTCCTTGTTCCCAATCCTCAGCCAAAGCAACCCTGAACGAGCTTAGTAAAGGCGTCTGTTCTATGACTCATGCGATGCTTGCGTGCGGGATCCATTTCGCCAAAGGTTTCGACCTCTCCATTTGGCAAAAAGACGGGATCAAACCCGAACCCGTTCTGCCCACGCATAGGCCAGACGACTTGCCCGTCTACACGACCTTCGAAAACTTCATCATGCCCATCTGGCCAAGCCAGACAAAGGGTGCAGTGAAAGGCCGCGTTCCGGGGAAGGAGGGCTCGCTTCGCTTCCAGCAGAGTCCAAACTTTTTCCATTGCCATAGGAAAGTCGCGGCCGTTTGGTGTTTCTGCCCAATCCGCAGTATAGACACCGGGTGCTCCGTCCAGAGCTTCAACCGTGATACCGCTGTCGTCTGACAACGCTGGCAGCCCTGTGGCTTGGGCCGCGAAATGCGCCTTAAGACGGGCATTCCCCGCGAAGGTGTCTTCAGTCTCGTCCGGCTCTTCCAGCCCATGCTCGGCGGCAGAAGAGATGGTGATGCCAAAGGGCGCAAGCAGTTCAGAAATTTCACGCAGCTTTCCAGCGTTGTGACTCGCCAGAATCAGCTTATCGCCCGTGAATTTACGCATCGACTGCTGTCCTTTGCGCCGCTACCAATTCGCCCACACCCTTTTCTGCCAGATCCAGAAGCTGGTTCATTTGGTCGCGGGAATACGTTGCGCCCTCGGCCGACATCTGCACTTCTATCAGGCGGTGGCTCGCCAGCATAATGAAGTTTCCGTCAACCCCGGCCTCGCTGTCCTCGGGATAGTCCAGATCAAGCACCGGCTGACCTGCATAGATACCGCAGCTTACCGCTGCGACGGGCTCGATCAGCGGATCAGTTGTAACCTGCCCAGTTTTCATCAGCTTGTCCACGGCAAGACGCAGCGCGACCCAACCGCCGGTAATCGACGCGCAACGCGTGCCGCCATCGGCCTGTATCACGTCACAGTCCACCGTGATTTGGCGCTCGCCCAACGCGACCCGATCAACGCCCGCGCGCAGAGACCTTCCGATAAGACGTTGAATTTCAACAGTTCTTCCGCCTTGCTTCCCCATGTCAGCTTCGCGGCGCATCCGGCTTGTCGTGGATCGGGGCAGCATTCCGTATTCGGCCGTAACCCATCCCAGCCCAGAGCCCTTGATAAACGGTGGTACGCGATCCTCGATCGTGGCAGTACAAAGAACATGGGTGTCGCCCATGCGGATCATGCAAGAGCCTTCCGCGTGTTTCGTCACGCCGGTTTCGATTGAAACTGCGCGCATTTCACTTAGATTTCTTCCGGACGGCCGCATGGTGATCCCCTTTTGCTTTGCCGGTGGAGATACAGGCCCTACGGGCCTATGTGCAAGCCCGATTGACCTTTGCGGCTCATCCTCTTTAATGGCCCACTGGATGGGATGATGATTATGAAAGAAGGCGCGAACATTCTGGAAGAGATGAACGACCGCTCGCGCGAGGTTTTCCGGCGCGTGGTCGAAAGCTATCTTGCAAGCGGAGACCCAGTGGGGTCGCGTACGCTTACACGGTCCATGAACGAACAAGTCAGCGCCGCGACAATCAGAAATGTCATGCAGGACTTGGAACATATGGGGCTTCTGGGAAGCCCGCACATTTCTGCCGGGCGCGTACCCACGCAAATGGGCCTGCGCATGTTTGTAGATGGTCTGCTGGAGGTTCGCGATCTTGACGTCCAGGATCGGCAAAAAATTGATGAAACGCTCAACGCAAATGCGCATCATGTTGGTGGGCTCTTGGATCGGGTCAGCACGGCTCTCTCTGGCGTCACGCGCGGTGCGTCTTTGGTTTTGGCGCCCAAGCGCGAAGCACCGATCAAGCATGTTGAATTTGTTTCGCTCGCGCAAGACAGGGCGCTTGTTGTCTTGGTATTTGCGGATGGCAACGTTGAAAACCGGCTGTTCACACCTCCTGCCGGGCAAACCCCCTCGTCTATGCGCGAGGCGGCCAATTTCCTAAACTCTCTGATCGAGGGCAAAACGCTATCTGATCTCAGTACCGCTATTCGGCACGAGATACTTGTGCGTCGGCAAGAGATTGACGGGTTGGCCCGCGATCTGGTGGAAAGCGGCATGGCTGTCTGGGAGGATGAAGGCGAGCGCCACGAAAGGTTGATCGTGCGAGGCCGATCAAATTTGCTTCAGGCAGAGGGCGGGGAAGAGGACCTTGAGCGGATAAGAACCCTGTTTGATGATCTTGAACGAAAGCGGGACATCGCCGATTTTCTGGATCTGACCGAACAGGGCGACGGTGTGCGCATTTTTATTGGTTCCGAGAACAAACTTTTCTCACTTTCGGGTTCCTCTTTGGTGGTCTCTCCATATATGAACGCTGATCGTAAGATTATCGGTGCGGTTGGGGTCATCGGGCCCACGCGCCTGAACTATGGACGAATTGTGCCGATTGTGGATTACACGGCGCAACTGGTTGGCAAACTGATGTCTGACCGGAGCTAGAGGTGGATTGTGGCAATGGCCAAAAATGACGACTTTCTCGACGATATCGAAGCCGCCGAGGCAGAGACCTATGCCGAGGACATGACCGAGTTTTCAGACGAAGAGCTGGAGCTTGATGCGCTACGCGCAGAGCGTGATGAGTACAAAGACAAATTTGTTCGCGCGCTCGCTGACGCAGAGAATGCACGCAAGCGGTCCGAAAAGGACCGGCGCGAGGCGGAAAATTACGGTGGGTCAAAGCTGGCGCGTGACATGTTGCCGGTGTACGACAATATGAAGCGTGCATTGGAAGCCGCAACAGACGAGCAGCGTGAGGCCTTTGGTTCTCTGCTGGAAGGCGTAGAATTGACGATGCGAGAGCTTTTGAACGTATTCAAGAAGCACGGGATCACGTTGATCGCGCCACAGGTGGGTGACAAGTTCGACCCGCTGCACCATCAGGCGATGTTTGACGCTCCCGTACCGAATACAGTTGCTGGTGATATCATTCAGGTTTCGACCGAAGGCTTCATGCTGCACGACCGTTTGCTGCGCCCTGCACAGGTCGGGGTGTCGTCCACTCCGGCAGGCTAAGTACGGTTACGATTGAGCCGTATCTTTCAGCTCGTACAATAATTGCAGGGCCTCCCGCGGCGACAACTCGTCCGGGAGGATCTGCGCCAAGCGCTCCTCGACCTTGCTCGTTTTCGGGTTCGGAGCGGGCGATGCGGGAACCGCCGAAAACAATGGAAGATCGTCGATCAGGGTCGCCTTCTTTGCACCCTCTCGTTCACCTTTTTCCAGCGCCTCCAGAACTACGCGCGCACGTGCAACGACCGCGTCGGGCAGCCCGGCCAACTTGGCTACCTGCACGCCGTATGACCTGTCGGCGGCCCCCTTGCGCACTTCATGCAAGAATATCACGTCGCCATCGAACTCCTTCACTGCGACGGTGGCATTTTCCACGCCGGGCAACTTGCCGGCGAGGCTGGTAAGCTCATGGTAGTGGGTCGCAAACAGTGCGCGGCAACGGTTAACATCGTGCAAATGCTCCAGCGTGGCCCAGGCAATGGAAAGCCCGTCATAGGTTGCTGTGCCGCGCCCGATTTCATCCAGAATTACCAAAGCATGATCATCGGATTGATTGAGGATGGCTGCTGTTTCAACCATCTCGACCATGAAGGTCGAGCGCCCGCGCGCCAGATCATCTGAAGCACCGACGCGGCTGAACAGTTGACTGACCATCCCGATATCCGCCTTGCGTGCGGGCACATAGCTTCCCATCTGCGCCAGTAGGGCAATCAGCGCGTTCTGCCGCAAAAAGGTTGATTTACCAGCCATGTTCGGGCCGGTTAGCAGCCAAATATCTGCCCCATCAGATCCGTCCGCCAGAGAGCAGTCGTTTGCGATGAATGGTCCGCCTCCTTGCTTGCGTAACGCCAGTTCCACAACCGGATGGCGCCCGCCCCGGATATCCAGCTTGCGACTGCTATCCACAGTGGGCCGCGTCCAGCTTTCGGCCCGCGCCAAGTCGGACAGGGCGGTCGCAAGATCAATCTCCGCAAGGCCGCGCGCCGCTGCCCCAATTTGATCAGCTTGGTCCAGAATGGCAGCTTTCAGGCTTTCATAGAGCCGCTTTTCGATTTCAACAGCTCGCCCGCCGGCGTTGAGGATCTTTGTTTCCATCTCTGAAAGGGGGACGGTCGTGAAGCGAACCTGATTGGCGGTGGTTTGCCGGTGCTTGAACGTCTCGGATAGCGGCGCAGACAGCATTTTGTCTGCGTGGGTCGAGGTCACCTCGACAAAATAGCCCAAGACATTGTTGTGCTTGATCTTGAGCGTGGAAATGCCTGTCTGTGTCGCGTACTCTTGCTGCATCTGAGCGATCACACCACGCCCCTCGTCGCGCAGTTGCCGCATTTCATCCAGCTCTTCATCATAGCCGGGCGCGATAAAACCGCCGTCGCGGCTTAGCAATGGCGGTTCGGCGATAAGCGCCTGATCCAGCAAATCCAGAAGCACGTCGTGCCCAACAAGGCTTTTGGTCGCGTGCACCAGAAGAGCGGGCAGGGCGGCTTGATCCAGCCGCGCAGCGATTTGCAGCGTTTGTTCCAACCCGTTTCGAATGGAAGCAAGATCGCGCGGGCCGCCCCGGTCAAGCCCAAGCCGTGACATCGCGCGGTCAAGGTCCGGCACCTTGCGCAGGTCGTCACGAAGCAGATCGGTGATGCGTGTCTTTTGCACTGCAAACTCTACTGAATCCAAACGCGCCTGCACCACCTCCAACACTCGGGAAGGGCTGGAAAGGCGACGCTCTAGCAGGCGCGCTCCTGCTGCGGTCACGGTTCGGTCAATGGCTGACAGCAGCGACCCTGAACGCCCACCGTTCAGGGCGTGGGTCAGCTCCAGATTACGGCGCGTGGCGGCATCAATTTGCATCACACGTGATTGCGCCTCGCGTTGGGGCGTGCGCAAAAGCGGAAGCCTGCCTTTTTGCGTAATCTCCAGATATTCAACGATCGCGCCCATGGCCGATATTTCGGGGCGTGAAAATTGTCCAAAGGCATCTAGCGAACTGACTTCGAACAAGTCGCAAAGCCGTCTTTCAGATCCGGTACTGTCGAACGCCGCGCGGCCCAGTGGTGTCAGTGCGGCACCGGATTCAGTCACTGTTTCTGCCAGTTCTTGCTCACTGCCCTCAGGAACGATCACTTCAGAAGGCATCAGCCGCGCCAGTTCTGGACCAAGCCGAATGGGCGGAAGCGGCATGACATGAAATTCGCCGGTGGAAATATCGGCCCATGCCAAGGCGGCCTCATCCCGGACCAAAGCGTAGGCGCACAGGAAATTGTGCCGCCGCGCCTCCAGCAACGCTTCTTCGGTCAAGGTGCCTGGTGTGACCAGACGAACAACTTCGCGGTGCACCACCGACTTCGAGCCGCGCTTTTTGGCTTCGGCCGGGTTTTCCATCTGCTCGCATACGGCAACGCGAAATCCTTTGCGGATCAGCGACAGCAGGTATCCTTCGGCGGAGTGCACGGGAACGCCACACATAGGAATATCCTGCCCCAGATGTTTGCCGCGTTTGGTCAGGGCAATGTCCAGCGCTTCCGCCGCCGCAACGGCATCATCGAAGAACATTTCATAGAAGTCACCCATCCGGTAAAATAGCAGCGCATTTTTGTGCGCGGCTTTGATGTCCAGAAACTGCGCCATCATTGGCGTCATGGCAGCGCTTGTGGTGGTCACGTTCATCCCCCAGTTAAGTTCGGCGAACCTTACAAACCCCCACCCGGCTGTAAAAGGCGAAAAACGTGTTTCTGTTGAGGCGAGCGCAATAGCACTGTATGAGGCACAAGCCCCCTTAGTTACAGGCCCGATCAATATGACCAAGAACAGAGTTACGCCGGAAGAGGCGCTTGCATTTCACCTTGAGCCCACCCCGGGCAAGTTTGAAATCACTGCCACAGTCCCAATGACCACACAGCGTGATCTGTCATTGGCCTATTCGCCCGGCGTTGCCGTGCCTTGCGAAGCGATCGCGGAAAACCCGGAAACTGCTTACGATTATACAAACAAGGGCAATCTGGTTGCAGTGATTTCGAACGGGACCGCCGTTTTGGGTCTGGGCAATCTGGGCGCTCTGGCCTCAAAACCGGTGATGGAGGGCAAGGCTGTTCTGTTTAAACGGTTCGCCGATGTCAACAGCATCGACATCGAGTTGGACACAGAAGACCCCGAGCAGATCATCAACGCGGTCAAACTGATGGGCCCGACCTTTGGTGGTATTAATCTTGAAGATATTAAAGCGCCCGAGTGTTTCATCATCGAGCAGCGCTTGAAAGAAGAGATGGATATCCCCGTCTTCCACGATGACCAGCACGGAACAGCTGTGATTTGTGCTGCCGGCTTGATTAACGCTCTGCATATTTCGGGCAAGAAAATCGAGGATTGCCGCATCGTTCTGAACGGTGCTGGGGCTGCTGGGATTGCCTGCCTTGAATTGATCAAGACGATGGGCGCCAAGCACGACAATTGCATTATGTGTGATACTAAAGGTGTGATCTATCAGGGTCGGACCGAGGGGATGAACCAGTGGAAATCCGCCCATGCCGCGCGAACTGATAAGCGCACCTTGGAAGAGGCGATGGTCGATGCCGATGTGTTTCTGGGCGTTTCGGTAAAGGGTGCTGTTACGCCAGATATGGTGCTGTCGATGGCCGACAATCCGGTGATTTTCGCCATGGCCAACCCCGATCCTGAAATCACGCCGGAAGAGGCACACGCCGTCCGCGCCGACGCGATTGTGGCTACGGGGCGATCAGATTATCCGAACCAGGTGAATAACGTTCTGGGCTTTCCGTATCTTTTTCGCGGTGCACTGGATATTCACGCGCGCGCTATCAACGATGAGATGAAGATCGCCTGCGCAGAAGCTCTGGCAGAGCTGGCGCGCGAAGACGTGCCGGACGAGGTTGCAATGGCCTATGGGCGGAATCTGTCGTTTGGGCGCGACTATATCATCCCAACGCCGTTTGACCCGCGTCTGATCCATCGTATCCCGCCTGCCGTTGCGCGTGCAGGTATGAACACAGGTGCCGCGCGCCGTCCGATCATTGATATGGAAGCCTATGAGCTGAACCTGAAATCACGGATGGATCCGACAGCAAGCATTATGCGCGGTATTCACGCCCGCGCCCGTGCTGCGCAGGCACGGATGATTTTCGCCGAAGGGGACGATCCCCGCGTCTTGCGCGCTGCCGTGCAATATCAGCGTTCCGGGCTGGGTAAGGCTCTGGTTGTCGGGCGCGAAAGCGATGTGAAAGAGAAGCTGGAAGCCGCAGGTATGGGGGACGCTGTGCGCGAACTGGAGGTGGTCAATGCGGCCAATTCCCGGCACCTGAATGTCTACAAGGATTTTCTCTATGCGCGGCTTCAGCGCAAGGGATATGATAGGCACGATATCCACCGGCTTGCCGCACGAGATCGCCACGTATTTTCCGCTCTAATGTTGGCGCATGGGCATGGTGACGGCTTGATCACTGGGGCCACGCGCAAATCCGCGCATGTGCTGGAACTGATCAATCATGTATTTGATGCCGATGCGAAGCGCGGGGCAGCTGGGGTGACCGCGATTCTGCACAAAGGGCGGATCGTGCTGATTGCTGACACGTTGGTGCATGAGTGGCCGAACGAAGAGGATCTGGCCAATATCGCCGAACGCTCTGCGGCAGTCGCACGCCATCTGGGGCTTGAGCCCCGTGTCGCTTTCGTCAGTTTTTCGACATTCGGCTATCCGGTTTCAGAGCGCGCCGAGAAAATGCACCTCGCGCCAAAAGTTCTGGAAAAGCGCGGCGTGGATTTCGAGTTTGAAGGTGAAATGACGGTCGATGTAGCATTGAATATCAAAGCGCAAGCTTCCTATCCTTTTCAGCGTCTGACCGGCCCGGCCAATATTCTTGTGGTTCCAGCGCGGCATTCAGCGTCGATTTCGGTCAAACTGATGCAGGAAATGGCAGGGGCCACGGTGATCGGTCCGATCCTGTCGGGCGTTGACGCATCAATTCAGATCTGCTCGTCCAGCTCGACCGCCAATGATATTCTAAATATGGCTGTTCTGGCAGCGTGTAAGGTCGGATGATCTGAAAAGGAACCTGCGATGGCAATCTGGAATCTTGGGTCGATCAACGCAGATTACTTCTATCGGGTCCCGCATCTGCCGGGCCCCGGTGAAACGATTGCCGCAACCGATTTGACACGAGGTTTAGGTGGCAAGGGCGCAAACATGTCTGTCGCGGCCGCCCGCGCAGCTGCGCATGTTGCCCATATTGGCGCTGTCGGGTCTGACGGAGCCTGGGCCGTGGAGCGGCTGACGGAATATGGCGTCGATACCAGGCGGATTCAAACCGTCGACACTGCAACGGGGCACGCGATCATCACGCTAGATTCACGGGGGGAAAATGCGATTGTCCTGTTTCCTGGTGCGAATATGAACATCTCTCAAAATGCCGTCGGCCTTGCGCTAACAGAGGCAGAGCAGGGTGATATCCTGTTGATGCAGAATGAAACCAGTCAGCAGGCCTTTGCCGCTGAAACAGGGTCGAAAATGGGCCTTCGGATCGCTTATGCTGCCGCGCCGTTTTCAACCGAAAGCGTTGGTGCTGTTCTGCCGTTTCTTGATATTCTGATTCTCAACAAGATCGAGATGGCGCAGCTTCACCTTGCGACAGGCTTAATGCCGTCTGCTGATATGGGGGTCGACACCGTCATCGTGACCCTTGGCGCAGACGGGTGCGCGCTCTATGACAGGTCTGCCGGTTGGGTGCCGCAACACTTTCCCGCCGTTCCGGTGACTGCGGTGGATACGACGGGCGCAGGCGATACTTTTACGGGCTATGTTCTAGCGGCGCTTGATCGGGGTATGACGATGCCAGACGCTATTCGTCTGGCAGCCAAGGCCGCCGCACTGATGGTCACACGGTACGGGACGGCCGATGTAATACCAGACCTTAAAGAGGTCCTAGATCTGGGTTAGCCCCCAGTAAACGGCGCAGCTTTGCTCCAAAGTTGCTTTACGCGCTTATCGCGACCACAGGCGGCGCGGTATTTCTTATAGGCCTTTGATTGTGTCACCGGGCCAAACCGGGTTAGCACAATATTGCTGCCTTTATAATAATCCTGATGATAGGATTCGGCCTTGTAGAACTTTCCTGCAGTGAGGATCGGGGTCACAATTTTTTGCCCCAATGCTGTTTGGGCCTCGGCCGTTGCCGCTTCGGAAAGGGCCCTTTCTGCAGGGTTAGACACAAAAATGGCAGTGCGGTAGCTGTCGCCACGGTCGCAGAACTGCCCGTCGGCATCCGTAGGGTCAACGGACCGGAAGAACATGTCAAGCAAAGCTTCACGCGAAACAATCTCCGGGTCGAAGCGAATTTGAACGGCTTCATAGTGGCCGGTTCCACCTCTAGATACCTGCTTGTATGTGGGGTTCGTTGACTTTCCGCCCGTATAGCCAGAAATTGCCTCACGTACGCCTTTGACCTTCTCAAAGTCGGCCTCGACGCACCAAAAACACCCGCCTGCTACTGTTAGCACCTCGACGCCAGCGGCGTGAGCGCGACTGCCTTGCACGGCCAGACCAATTAGAATGGCAACCGTCAGGAGTAGGGGTTTGAGATTTCCGAGCTTCAACATGGTACGTCCTCCATGTCGCAAGGATGCCCCACCGGAATAGGCTGTGCCAAGCTCTGCAATCAGATGTCACATAAGGGTGACGTGATGTGAGCAGCCCCACAGGGTTCGACGGGGATTTTCAATCCCAAGCAAGAGGCCTAGCCTTTGTGCAAACAGGAGCCCCCGATGACAGATCAACTGACCACACACCAAGCCGAGGAAGACGCCCGCAACGAAGCTATTCTAATCTACCTGAACGGCAAGATCGTGCCCAAGGCGCAGGCGGTCGTTTCGGTTTATGATAGTGGCTTCATGCTGGGCGATGGCGTCTGGGAAGGTTTGCGGCTCTATAACGGAAAATGGGCTTTTCTCACTGAACACATCGATCGGTTATTCGAGGCGGCAAAAGCGATTGATCTTGATATTGACATGACCCGTGACGCCGTGATCCAGGCGTTGACGGACACTCAAAAGGCCAACGGAATGACGACGGATGCGCATGCACGCCTGATGGTGACGCGGGGCGTGAAATCCCGCCCGTTTCAGCACCCATCCCTTTCGAAATCTGGTCCAACCGTCACGATCATCATGGAGCATTCGCAGCCGAAAATCCCGCGCCCCATTCGGCTTGCCACGGTCCCGCATCTGCGTGGCCTGCCGATGACACAGGATCCAAAACTGAACTCGCACTCCAAGCTGAACTGTATTCTGGCATGTATCGCCGCTGAAAAAGCGGGTGCTGATGAAGCGTTGATGCTGGACGTACATGGATTCGTGAATACGACCAACGCCTGCAATTTTTTCATCGTCCGCAAGGGAGAGGTTTGGACCAGCACAGGCGATTACTGCATGAACGGGATCACCCGGCAGAAGGTGATTGATCTGTGCCGGGAGAATGCCATTCCGGTGTTCCAGCGCAACTTCTCGCTCGTAGATACCTATGGCGCCGATGAGGCGTTTCTGACCGGCACGTTCGGCGCACAAACGCCAGTCTCCGAAATCGATGGACGTCAGATCGGCAGCGGGGAAATGGGGCCAGTTACGCTCCGGTTGCGCGAGCTTTATAGGGCTCTGATCCAGCGGGAAACGGCCTGATGCGTATCGCTATGTGGTCTGGGCCGCGCAATCTTTCGACGGCCATGATGTACGCCTTCGGCGCACGTGCAGATTTTGCGGTGGTCGACGAGCCGTTCTATGCCGCCTATCTGGGTAAGACTGGACTTGACCACCCGATGCGCGGGCAGATACTCGCTTCGCAATCACGCGATGCTGCGGAGGTTGGAGGCGTCTTGCGTGGTCCGGTGCCGAAGGGCAGGGCGCATTACTATCAGAAACACATGACGCAGCACATGATCCCAAGCATTCCGCGCGGCTGGATGGCTGACGTCGTGAATGTATTCCTGATCCGCCACCCAGCCCGCGTTGTCGCCAGCTTTGCGAAAAAGTATGACTATCCCACGCTTGAAGATATCGGCTTTGCCCAACAAACAGAGTTATTCGATCATGTTGTCGAGTTGGGTCAAACGCCGATCATAATTGACAGTGGTGAAATTCGCCGCGAACCTGAGGCCATGCTGAAAAAATTGTGTGATGCGATCAGCTTGCCGTTTGACCCTGCTATGCTGCATTGGCCCGAAGGTGGGCATCCTGATGACGGCGTTTGGGCCGCGCATTGGTACGGGGCGGTCCACCGTTCAACCAGCTTCGCCGCAGCAGAGGGCGACTTGCCAAAACTTTCGGGTGCTGCGGCAGATTTGGCTGCGCGCGCCTTGCCGCATTACGAGCGTTTGGCCGCGCTAAAGCTGTGAAGCCCACCACGCGACAGGCGCGTGGTGGGCTGAGTTTCGTAGGGTTTGGCTCTTATTTGCTCAAGCGGCGATTGCGTGCGGCAATCAGCTTCAGCCGCAGCGCGTTCAGCTGGATAAAGCCCGCTGCATCCTTCTGATCATACGCGCCGGCATCATCTTCGAATGTCACATGCGCTTCGGAATACAGGCTGTGATCGGACCAGCGGCCAACCGTGCGCGCCAGACCCTTATACAGCTTCAGCCGGACGGTGCCGGTGACGTGCTCCTGGCTCTTGTCAATCAGAGCCTGCAACATCTCACGCTCAGGGCTGTACCAAAAACCGTTATAGATCAGTTCGGCGTATTGCGGCATCAGCTGATCCTTCAGGTGACCAGCGCCGCGATCCATCGTGATCTGTTCGATCCCGCGGTGTGCCTCAAGCAGGATGGTACCGCCGGGCGTTTCATAGATCCCGCGAGATTTCATCCCGACGAACCGGCCTTCGACCAGATCAAGACGGCCAATACCATGCTTGCCGCCCAGTTCGTTCAGCTTGGTCAGAACTGTGGCTGGGCTCAGCGCCTCGCCATTGATGCTGACGGCGTCGCCCTTTTCAAACCCGATCTCAACATATTCTGGTGTGTTCGGCGCATCCTCGGGGTGAACCGTGCGCTGATAGACATAATCAGGCGCTTCCTGCGCGGGATCTTCCAGAACCTTGCCTTCGGACGATGTGTGCAGCAGGTTTGCATCAACTGAGAACGGCGCCTCGCCACGTTTATCTTTGGCGATAGGGATCTGGTTCTGCTCTGCAAACTCCAACAGCTTGGTGCGGCTGGACAGATCCCACTCGCGCCACGGTGCGATGACCTTGATATCAGGGTTCAGCGCATAGGCGCTCAGCTCGAACCGTACCTGATCGTTACCTTTGCCGGTCGCACCGTGGGCCACTGCATCGGCCCCGGTTTCGGCGGCGATCTCGATCAGACGCTTGGAAATCAGCGGTCGCGCGATTGAGGTGCCCAGCAGATACAGCCCCTCATACAGCGCATTGGCGCGGAACATCGGGAACACGAAATCGCGCACGAACTCTTCGCGGACATCTTCAATAAAGATGTTCTCGGGCTTGATCCCCAAGAGTTCAGCCTTTTGGCGCGCAGGTTCCAGCTCTTCGCCCTGGCCCAGATCGGCGGTGAAAGTCACAACTTCACAACCGTATTCGGTCTGAAGCCATTTCAAGATGATCGACGTATCGAGGCCGCCAGAATAGGCCAGCACGACTTTCTTGGGCGCGGACATCATTTTCCCCTTGTTTCGGACATATTTCGGCGCTTATCGGGTTTTCTGCCCCGAGGCAAGCGCAGGGGCTTGCACAGGCGGCCAAGCTGCGCCACACAATCCCGATGACACAGTTTCAAGCCAACGCCCGGATAGCCGAGCACGCCATGCGTGAGGTTTTCCCTGAAACACCGTTGCAGCGCAACGCACATCTCTCTGAACGGTTTCAGGCCGACATCTGGCTGAAGCGAGAAGATTTGTCGCCGGTGCGATCCTATAAGATTCGTGGTGCGCTGAATGCGATGCGCAAGGTTCTGGCGGAAGATCCAGATAAGGCGTTGTTTGTTTGCGCAAGCGCTGGCAACCATGCGCAGGGCGTGGCCTTCATGTGCCGCCATTTTGGGGTAAAAGGCGTAATCTTCATGCCGGTGACAACACCGCAGCAGAAGATTGTGAAAACCCGGATATTCGGCGGAGACAACATCGAGATTCGTCTAACGGGCGATTATTTTGACGACACTCTTGCCTCCGCGCAGCAATTTTGTGCAAGCGAAGGGGCGCATTTCCTATCGCCTTTCGATGACAACGACGTGATCGAGGGGCAAGCCACCGTTGCGGTGGAAATTGCCAGGCAATTGGGCAGAGAGCCCGACCATATTTTGCTGCCCGTGGGCGGCGGTGGCCTGTCTGCTGGTGTGCGGAGCTATCTTGGCCGCGATGTTCGTTATACGTTTGTCGAACCGCTGGGTGGCGCGAGCCTGCAAGCCGCGCTAAAGGCCGGGAAACCGGTGACGCTGGATAAGATTAACACCTTTGTCGATGGCGCGGCCGTGGCCTGTATTGGCCGCAAGACGTTCGAGCGCTTGAAGGATGTGTCTGTTGCTGATGTGGTACTTGCCCCCGAAGACCGGATTTGCACGACGATCATCGAGATGCTCAATGTCGAGGGTATCGTTCTGGAGCCAGCTGGCGCGCTCGCGATTGATGCGTTGACCGATGTGGCCGAGGCTATTCGCGGAAAAACTGTCGTGTGCCTGACATCTGGCGGGAACTTTGATTTCGAGCGCCTTCCAGAAGTGAAAGAGCGGGCGCTACGCTACTCTGGTGTCAAAAAATATTTCATCCTCCGGTTGCCACAGCGGCCCGGTGCGCTGAAAGAGTTCCTCAACATCCTCGGACCCGAAGACGATATTGCCCGGTTTGAATATCTCAAGAAGTCTGCACGGAATTTCGGTTCGGTTCTGATCGGGATTGAAACCCGCGAGGCGGCAAATTTTACTGCGCTGTTTGACCGTCTGGCTCAAGCGGGCTTTGTTTATCGCGACATTACCGGCGATGAAACCCTGTCGGAATTCCTGATCTAGGCCGCGAACTTGTTGGGCAACTCGTTTGTGAAAACTTGTTTCGATTGATCGAAGCAGGCCAGAATTTCGGGCAAGTCGATTGAATCGCGATGTCCGTTGGCCGCCCGCCTTTCGCCCGCGTGACATAGCTCTGAAAAGCTGCTGAATCCTAGGTTCAGCGCGCTTCCTTTGAGAAAGTGTAAATCACTTTCCAAGGTGTCAGGTTCGAACGTACCGCGTAGGCGCTCAACGACGCAGTGAACTTCATCCAAGAACAACTCGACCACTTCATCAAAATCGTCGACACCAATTTCGGTGCGCAACTCCTCCACTCTACTCCAGTCTATCATCGTCAGCTCCTGCCTGTGGCAACATGGCAAGTCTGAGTTGTGGACCTTAACAACCCCTGAATGATCAGCAGAAAATCAATTGGATTTGATGTTTTACGTGTTGTTAAAGGCGCTTCGCTAGACCTTCGCCAGTATGTGCGTTTGCACGGCCCTCGAATTTCAGGAGCATTCTTTGTCTGCACCGCACCCCGAAACATCACAGGAAGAACAGGACAGCATGGCGATTCGGCATGTTCTGATTGTGGACGACAGTCGTTTGCAAAGGCGGATCCTGTCAGCGTCACTTGTGCGCTGGGGCTATGTCGTCACCGAGGCGGAGTCTGGCGAGGATGCGTTGGAAAAATGCGCCGAAAACCCACCCGATCTGGTGCTCAGTGATTGGATGATGCCTGGGATGGATGGGTTGGAATTTTGTCAGACATTTCGACAGATGCCGCGCGAAAGTTATGGGTATTTCATCCTCCTTACCTCCAAAAGCGAGAAGGAGGCTGTCGCCAAAGGGCTGGATTGCGGGGCTGATGATTTTCTGACTAAACCAGTCAACGGCGCCGAGTTGCGAGCCCGGATCAATGCCGGTGAACGTATTCTTCAAATGGAGCGGGAGCTGACCGAAAAGAACAAGCTGATCGGTACAACGTTGGAACAGTTGCAGACCCTTTACGACGCCTTGGATAGTGATTTGATCGAGGCGAAGAAGCTGCAGCAATCTCTCATCCGCGAGCAGCATCGCGATTTTGGCGCGGCTCAGGTGTCGTTGCTTTTGCGGTCCAGCGGCCATGTTGGTGGTGACCTGGTTGGATTTTTTCCGATAAGCGCGACACGTATCGGGCTGTTTGCGATTGATGTGTCGGGTCATGGGATCAGTTCGGCGCTGATGACGGCCCGGCTGGCGGGGTATCTGTCATCAGCTGCTCCCGATCACAACATTGCACTGCGTATACAGGAGGATGGAAGTTATCAAGCTTTGCCACCTTCGGATGTTGTCGGAAGGTTGAACCGGATTGTACTGGAGGAAATGGAAACTGAGCACTATTTTACTCTGTTGCTTGCAGATGTCGACCTGAGCACCGGGCGCGTGGTTATGGTGCAGGCTGGGCATCCGCATCCTGTGGTGCAGCGCGCCGACGGGTCGACCTTCATGGCGGGCGTGGGCGGGATGCCCGTCGGCCTGTTTGAGGCAGCCCAGTTTGATCAATCCGAGCTGACCCTCGAGCCAGGTGACAGGTTAGTTATTCAGTCAGACGGTGTGACTGAGTGTCCCGATGTTTGTGGCGAAATGCTGGATGATGAAGGGCTGATGACCATATTGAGCGACCTGAAGGAAATCAAAGGATCCGCGATGCTTGAGGCACTGGTCTGGCGTTTGGCCGATCATGCAGGGCACGAAGATTTCCCGGATGATATCTCGGCGATTCTGCTGGAATTTCGCGGCCCGTCAGAGCAGGCGGGATAAAAAATGCTGATCACCCGGATTGTCTAGGGCGACAACAGCCGCCTCCAGTGGCAACCAGACCGCCTGATGGCCTGCTTCGGATGGGCTGCCAAGTTGGCGCACTGGGCGGGCCATATAGATGGAGCAGAGCTTTTCTGCCCAAAGATCGTATTCAGGCATATATGTGAAACGCCTGAATGCACCCAGTCGCCGGGCGCGTGCAATCGACCAACCGGTTTCTTCAAACACCTCGCGGTGAAGTGCTGCAGCAGAAGATTCACCAGGGTCTATCCCACCGCCGGGCAATTGAAATTCCGGGGCTGGGCTGGATTGGTGGGTGAGCAACACTTGCCCGTCCAAAGCAAGGATTGCATAGGCACCCGGCCTTAGCCGATAGCTGCGCCCGTTTTCCGGGGGTGTCCCAAATCGTCGGATCATCTGAACCTATGCCCTTGGAGTGTGCCTTGCCCCGCCTATATTGACGCGGTATGCCAAAACATGGCGCATAAGGAAACCCCATGACCCTTGGAACAAAACTCGCTTGGGACGACACCGTATTGCCGTTCCAACTGGACAACTCTGACACGCGCGGGCGCGTCGCGCGGCTTGACGGCGTATTGGACGGCATTCTCAAGCAGCACGACTATCCGCCGCAGGTTGAGGCATTGGTGGCTGAAATGGCTCTCCTCACGGCTTTGATCGGGCAAACGATCAAGCTGCGCTGGAAGTTGTCGCTTCAGGTGCAATCAAACGGTCCGGTACGAATGATTGCCACCGATTATTATGGCCCCCAAGCCGAAGGTGAGCCAGCGCGCATTCGAGCATATGCCAGCTTTGACGCCGATCGTTTGACCGACGGAGTGCCGTTTGATCAAATGGGGGAAGGATATTTTGCTGTCTTGATCGATCAGGGTCAGGGCACAACGCCCTATCAAGGGATTACCCCGCTAGCGGGCGGCTCGTTGGGGGCCTGCGCGGAAGCGTATTTCGCCCAGTCCGAGCAGTTGCCGACTCGGTTCGAACTCAGCTTTGGCAAATCGCGCGAGCGTGGTGTGCCCGAATATTGGCGCGCCGGCGGTGTGATGTTGCAGCACATGCCCAAGGCTTCTCCGTTTGCCAAGGGCAACGAGGCAACTGGCGACGCGGGGCTGATTCATGCCCGCGATCTTGTTGACGGGGATGAGGCTGAAAACTGGTCGCGGGTCAATATTCTGTTGGATACAGTGGACGAGCTGGAAATGATCGGGCCAAGGGTTGCTCCTACCGATCTTCTGGTGCGGCTCTTCCACGAAGAAGCACCGCGCGTTTTTGATGCCCAGCCCGTTCGGTTTGGGTGCACCTGTTCCGAAGAGCGCGTGCGTGAAAGCCTGTCGATTTACTCCGCCCGCGACATCAGTACGATGACCACCGAAGAGGGGCGTGTCACCGCAGATTGTCAGTTTTGCAGTGCGCATTACGATCTGGACCCGGCTACAGTCGGGTTTGAAGCGAGTGGGGACCGGGGTGATAGTGCCTGATCCGCTGAGCGGTGTGATTACCGCGTTGGGGAGGGTCAGTTCGTCATCTTCTGATTTTGACCTAAACCCCGATGTGATCCTACCCGAGGGGCGCAGCCTGCGCCCCGCCGGGGTCCTGATCGGGTTTGTCGAGCGGGCAGGCGGCGTGCAGGTGATCCTTACCAAGCGGTCCTCAGCGCTTCGGCACCATCCGGGGCAGATTGCATTCCCCGGCGGTAAACAAGACGAAGGCGACTCGGATGTAATTGCGACCGCGTTGCGCGAGGCGCATGAAGAGGTCGGCTTGCATCCTGACATGACGCAGGTTCTAGGCACGTTTCCGTGCCATGAAACCGTCACCAGCTTTACGATGACACCAGTTCTGGCTCGGGTCGATCCGGCGTTCCGCCCGGTGTCTGAACCCGGTGAGGTTGAAGAAGTCTTTGAGGTGCCGTTGACCCATTTGGCGGACCCAGCAAATTATCTTGTTCAGTCGCGCCAATGGCGTGGGCAAAGGCGGCACTATTTCGTCGTGCCTTACGGCCCCTACTATATCTGGGGCGCGACGGCGCGGATTTTGCGCGGGTTGGCGGATCGAATGGCGGGATAATGCGGATCACGGCGGACTGGATCACTTGCAAGGAAACGCAAAAGGTTTGCTCGGTCCTGACCGACGCCGGGTTTCAGGCCTATTTCGTGGGTGGCTGTGTTCGCAATGCCCTCATTGGTGCGCCGGTCAGCGACATAGATATCGCAACCGATGCCAAACCCGAAACGGTGATGACGGTGGCAGAGAAGGCCGGTTTGCGTGCGGTGCCCACCGGCATCGATCACGGCACCATCACGGTGGTATCGGGGCATATTCCGCACGAAATCACGACGTTTCGGCGCGATGTCGAAACTGATGGACGACGAGCAGTCGTCGCGTATTCCGACCGGATTGAGGATGACGCGCGCCGACGTGATTTCACTATGAATGCGCTATATGCTGATCCTTCTGGGATGGTGCTGGACCCGCTGGGGGGGCTGTCGGACCTCCACGCGCGGTATGTGCGGTTCATTGAAGACCCCGTGCAACGTATTCGCGAGGACTATCTGCGCATCCTGCGGTTTTTCCGTTTTCACGCTTGGTACGGCGATCCGGCGGGCGGTCTGGATGCCGAAGGCTTGGCTGCGATTGCGGGAAACCTTGATGGGCTTTCCGGCCTGTCGAAAGAGCGGATCGGCGCTGAAATGTGTAAGCTGTTGGCTGCCCCCGATCCTGCCCCCGCCGTCGCCGCTATGCGCGCTGCCGGAGTGTTGGGAATGCTGCTGCCCGGCTGTGACGATCGTGCGCTTTCCGTGTTGGTACATCTGGAATCCGAAAACGGTATCGCGCCTGACACTGTGCGGCGGTTGGCCTGCCTGGGTGGGCAGGACGTCGCGCAAAGGCTGCGTTTATCCAACGCGCGGGAAAAGGCATTGGGGGTTTTGTCTGCCGGCATCGGTTCGGGGCAGGCTGCGGCCGAGCTTGGCTATAAGCATGGCTTTGACTTGGCGCGAAGCATTGTCGTGCTGCGGGCCGCGATGTTTGAGATGCTGATTTCGCCTGCAGATATCGAGGCGGCCCAACGCGGATCGACCGCTGTATTCCCTGTACGTGCCGCAGATTTGATGCCCGCACTTCAGGGGCCCGAACTGGGTGTGCGGCTCAAGCAGCTTGAGGGGGCTTGGATCAATTCCGGCTTTGCACTGACACGAAAGCAATTACTTTCCGGCGACTGACCCCTTGCTCTTGGGGGGCGGGTGCTATCTCTTCCCAAGCAGAAGAGTAGACAGAACCGCATGAAATTTGAATCCCTGATTGATCCTTTCGGCCATGCCAACGGCCCCCCGCCACAGACCCTATTGGCTTTCATCCGGTGGGCGCTGGCGGATTCCTGGCGCGCGCTGAGTTTGGCGGCGTTTCTGTCATGTCTTGCGGGCGGTCTTGAGGCGGGAACTGCGCTGCTTATGGGGCTGATCGTTGACAGCGTCGCAGATAGCGACCCTACGGCGTATTTCGTTGGCGGAAATTTGAGTTTGCTCATCGGGGGTGCGTTGTTTTTCTTGATCGCGCGTCCATTGATCTTTGGTCTGTCCTCGGCTGCGAATTCGGTGATTGTGGGGCCAAATATCAACCCCTTGGTTCTGTCCCGCCTGCATCGTTGGACATTGGGCCAATCGGTTGAATTCTTTGACAACGATTTTGCGGGTAGGATCGCACAGAAACAGATGCAGGCGGCCAGCGCGATTACCGAGGTTGCGGTTGAAAGTATCAACGTCGTGGCATTTGCGCTTGCCTCTTTGTTCGGGGCGGTGGCCCTGCTGCTGGCAATTGATGGTCGGGTGGCCCTGATATTTTTGGTCTGGCTCGGCGGGTATTTCCTGCTGATCCGTTGGTTCCTGCCGCGGGTCCGGGTGCGTGCGGCAGGCCGTGCCGGCGCGCGCGCGATGGTGTCGGGGCAGGTGGTGGATACGATTACCAACATCAAAACGGTCAAACTTTTTGCACATGCCGACCACGAGGATCGTGCGGCTTTGGCCGCGATGGGCAGGTTCCGGGATAAGGCGTTGGACTTTGGTCGGCTGGCGGCGGTGTTCCGCTTGGCACTGATGACGTTGGCGGGGCTGCTTCCGGTGCTTTTGATCGGCTGCACGCTGTGGTTTTGGTCGAACGGACAAGCCAGCACCGGCGATATCGTTGCGGCGGGGTCGGTTTCTATCCGTATCGCGCAGATGACCGGTTGGGTCAGCTTTGCTCTGATGGGGATTTACGCCAGCGTTGGCGAGATCGAGGACGGGATGCACAGTTTGACGCCGCGTGTCCGGCTTGAAAATGCCCCCGATGCGAAAGACCTGAAGGTGCCGCAGGGGGCGATCCTGTTTGATCATACCAGCTTTGCCTATGGCCGGGCGGTTGGTGGCGTCAGCGACATTACGCTAAGTATCGCGCCGGGCGAAAAGCTGGGAATCGTCGGGGCGTCAGGGGCGGGGAAATCGACTTTGGTGGCCCTGCTTCTGCGGCTTTATGATCCCGAAGAGGGTGCATTGTCGATTGATGGGGTGGATTTGCGCGCCGTCTCGCAGGAAAGCCTTCGGCGGCAGATTGGGATGGTCACGCAGGAAACCGCGATGTTCAACCGCTCGGCCCGCGACAATATCCTGTATGGGCGCCCGGATGCCACCGAGGCTGAGATGTTCGCTGCGGCGAAAAAAGCCGAGGCGCATGATTTTATTCTCACTCTACGCGACCACATGGGGCGCAAAGGGTACGAAGCACATCTGGGCGAACGCGGTGTCAAGCTGTCAGGTGGGCAACGGCAGCGGATTGCGCTGGCGCGCGCCATCCTGAAAGATGCTCCTATTCTGGTGTTGGACGAGGCGACAAGCGCGCTGGACAGCGAGGTGGAATCGGCCATCCAGCACGCGCTGGAGCGGGTCATGCAGGGCAAGACGGTTCTGGCGATCGCGCACCGGCTGTCCACCCTGTCGCAAATGGACAGGATCATCGTTCTGGATCAGGGCCGCATTGTCGAGCAGGGCACGCATGAGCAGCTTTTGGCGGCGAGCGGACTGTATGCACGATACTGGGATAAGCAGTCGGGCGGGTTCATCGGAATGGGCGACGTCGCAGAATAGGGCTTTCGGCACGGGCCGCAGCGCGGTATCTGGGCGCATGGAACAGTATACAATCACACGTCTGGGGCATCAGGGCGACGGCATTGCCGAAGGCCCGGTTTTTGCGCCACTGACCCTGCCGGGCGAGGTTGTTACCGGTACGCTGGATGGCACACGCCTGACAGATATTCGCATTATTACCCCGTCAGATCAGCGCGTCGCGGCACCTTGTCGGCACTACAAAAGCTGCGGCGGTTGTCAGGTTCAGCATGGGTCAGATGCGTTTGTGGCTGACTGGAAGGTGGACATTGTCCGCCATGCGCTGGCTGCGCAGGGCATCGAGGCGTCGCTCCGTCCGGTTCTGACCTCTGCCCCCAAAACCCGCCGTCGTGCCAGCCTGTCGGTGCGACGCACCAAGAAAGGCGCGATGGCCGGATTTCACGCCCGCGCATCGGATGTGATTGTGCAAATCCCCGATTGTCAGCTTCTGCATCCCGATCTTTTGGCGGCGATCCCGGTTGCTGAGCGGTTGGCTGTGATCGGTGGAAGCCGCAAGGGTGAGCTGAGCGTTTTGGCCACACTTTCCACCGTTGGGCTGGATCTGGCGGTGACCGGAGGCAAGCCTTTGGATGGGCAACTGCGGATCGATCTGTCAGCAGAGGTCGAGGCCAGCAAGCTGGCGCGCCTGTCATGGGACGATGAGGTTGTCGGTCAGCGCGAGCCGCCCGCACAGCATTTTGGCCGAGCAGCGGTTGTTCCGCCACCGGGCGCTTTTCTTCAGGCCACGCCGGATGGAGAGGCGGCATTGCTGGGCGCGATCCGAGAGATCGTGGCCGGTGCAAATCATATCGCCGATTTGTTTGCCGGTTGCGGCACCTTTGCCTTGCCTCTGGCCGAGCGGGCCGAGGTACATGCGGTTGAAGGCGACAAAGACATGATTGCGGCGCTGGATCTGGGCTGGCGTCGGGCCGTTGGGCTTAAGAAAGTCACGCATGAGGGGCGCGATCTGTTTCGCCGTCCCTTGATGCCTGACGAGTTGCGCAAAATGGATGCGGTTGTGATCGACCCACCCCGCGCGGGGGCTGAGGCGCAAGTGCGCGAACTGGCCGCCTCAACTGTGCCAGTGATTGCTTTTGTCTCATGCAACCCGGTTACATTTGCGCGTGATGCCAAGATTTTGGTCGACGCTGGGTATTCTTTGAGCTGGGTGCAGGTCGTGGATCAGTTTCGTTGGTCCAGCCATATTGAATTGGTGGCGCGATTTTCGCTCACTTAGGTGTGAGTGAAGGTGAGGCTCTACACCTGTGCGCAAAAATCGGATATTATGCCAAAAACGGATACGGGCAGGTGTGATGCGTATTTTCAGAGCGGTGATGATCGGTGTGATGCTATTGGGGCTTGCGGGCTGTGCGTCGAAATTCCAACGCTACTCCGGCCCCGAGGTGACGCGGGTTGTTGTCTTCAAGCAGGATCGCAAGATGCACCTGCTGAGCAATGAATCTGCACTGAAAAGCTATGATATCGGGTTGGGCTTTGCCCCAAGCGGGCACAAGAGTGTTGAGGGCGACGGTAAAACACCTGAGGGTCAGTACCGTATTGACCGGCGCAATCCGAACAGCGAATTTCACCTGTCCATCGGCATTTCTTACCCCAACACAGAGGATCGCGCGCGCGCGCTGGCTGTGGGCCAGCGACCCGGCGGTGATATCTTTATTCACGGCCGCCCCCGGAAAAACCGCAAGGGCGGGCGCGACTGGACGGCTGGTTGTATCGCGGTGTCGAACCGGGAAATCGAAGAGATCTATGCCATGGTCCGTGACGGAACTCCGATTTCGATCTATCCGTAAAGATATGGGCTTAGCTGCCCATAATCAGAGTCCACCAGATTTTACCGTTCGATTCCTGGAACCACGAAAAGCCCATATTCACCGCGTCTTTGTCCAGAATGACGCGGCGCGTGCCATCGTCTTCCATCCACGCCCCAAGAGTTTCAATCTCGGTCTCATAGGTTTCCGAGATGTTTTCACCCAGCATCTGGCCAATATACCCGACACGGCGCACCCGATCCAAAGGCGATGAACCATCAGAGCCAAAATGCCACGGCCGGTTTTGTACCGACATATCGCGTGAATGGGTGGCGGCGGCGGCATTCAGTTGTGCGTCCAGTTGAACAGGGCCTGCGCCTGATGCCTGTCGCAGCGCGTTAACTGAATCCAGCATCCGGAACTGAACCTTAGGCGCGTTCGCGTTGCTGATCCGATAAAGGCGCGGCAGCGGTTTGCCGTCGGCGCCAATTGTGGTTGTCGATTCGGAGCAGGCCGATAAGGCAAGCGCAGAGACAAGGAGAAGACCAGTAAGACGAAGCATATTTCATCACCCAATTTTGTTCTACTGCTCTATCCCGCGCAGCGTTGTGTTTCAAACCCACATCGGCGTGAGTTTGCGAATTGGCAGCAGTTTGATTTGCGACTGCGGCTTTCGCGCAATAATATGCACCAATACCGCGAGTGCAGCGGATTTTGGAGGCTGATATGACTTTTAAACCGCTTACGGACCTGAGCCGACGGCATTTTCTGGTGGGTGCGACCGCATTGCTGGGCACGCCGACGCTGGCGCAGGATCTTGATGGTGCTCATACCGTCGAAGTCGAACGGGATTTGTCGCAGAAGGTGCGCCGCAATATTTCCAGCTTCAGGTCGTTGAACTGGCGGCCCTATTTCACCTCGCTTGAGGGAGGGGCGATTCTTGTCGATATCGATTCTCGTGCCTTGCATTACTGGTCCGAGGACGAATCGGTCTATAAACTCTACCCCTCCAGCGTGCCGCTGACGGATGACCTAACCCGCCGTGGTCGCACCGATGTCGTGCGCAAGGTCGAAGGCCCCGAATGGCGTCCGACCCCGTCGATGAAGCTGCGCAACCCTGAGTGGCCCGACTTTGTTCCTGCAGGCCCGGACAATCCACTGGGCACCCACGCGTTGTATCTGGGCTGGACCTATTACCGTATTCACGGCACTCATGACACACGCAAGATCGGGCGGCGATCCTCGAACGGATGTATCGGTCTTTACAATGAACATATTGCCGAGTTGTTTTCGCTGACCAATGTAGGCACGCAAGTGTTGCTAATTTGACGACATCGTGTCGAGCCGAGCAAAGCGGGAGCTAACTTGCATTTGCAATTGTACCTCATTGTTGTTTAGACAGAGTTACGAGGTAAGTCTTGGGTGCCTGGCGTGCCGTTATGGCATAAACGTCAGGCGAATATCTGGAGTGTACTACTATGAAAAAATTCGTTCTCGCTGCTGCTCTGACTGCCGCTGCTTCGACCGCTTTTGCCGGTTCCATGGCTGAGCCCGTTATCGAAGCTCCGGTTATCGTTGAAGAAGCTTCCAGCTCGTCTGCTGGTGGTGTTCTTGTTCCGCTGGTACTGCTGGCAGTCGTTGCCGCAGTTGCATCCAACTAAGTAGTTGCAGCATCTAAAAAGGGAAAAGGCGGTGGTAATCCACCGCCTTTTTCTTTGTTCGTAGCCTGAAAAGATCAGCCCAGCCAACCTTTCAGGTTCTCGGTGATCACTTCGCTCAGGGCGTGGATATGTGCCGGATCGTCGTTCAGGCATGGGATATACGTGAACTGCTCGCCGCCCGCGTGCTCAAAGCTTTCGCGAATCTCTTCGTTGATCTCTTCCAGCGTTTCGATGCAATCGGCGGAAAAGGCCGGGGCGATGACCGCGATCTTTTTCTTGCCTTCTTCGCTGGCCAACCGCGCAACTTCCTTGACGGTATAGGGCTTCAGCCATTCCTCGGGTCCAAAGACTGACTGGAACGTTGTCGCGATTTCGGTATCCGCCCAGCCCAGCCGCTCTTTCAGCAGACGCGTGGTTTTCTGGCATTGGCAATGATAGGGATCGCCCTCCATCAGATACCGCTGTGGCATCCCGTGATAGGATACAATCAACAGATCCGGACGATCCTGAATGTCGGCATAGCCACGTTCGACCGACTGCGCCAAAGCCTCGATATAGGCGGGGTGCTGGAAATATTCGGGCACTGTGCGCGCGGCGGGCTGGCGCGTCTCCTTCATTAGGGCACGGAAAAACTGATCATTCGCGGTGGCCGAGGTCGCACCGGCGTATTGCGGGTACAGAGGGAAAAACAGGATTTTGGTGCATCCCGCTTCAACCATCGCCCTGACCTTGGAGTCGGTCGAAGGGTTGCCATAGCGCATGCAGAAATCAACCATCACCTGATCGCCAAACCGTGTCTGCATCTCGGCTGACAAGGCGCGGGTCTGATCCTTGGTGATCGTCATCAGCGGGCTTTCGCCCTGCTCCTCGTTCCAGATAGACTTATAGGCTTTGCCACTGCTGAAGGGGCGTTTTGTCAGGATAATTAACTGAAGCAGCGGCTGCCATTTCCACCGGGGGTAATCAATTACGCGGCGATCCGACAGAAATTCGTTCAGATAACGGCGCATTGACCAGTAATCGTAATTGTCCGGCGTGCCGAGGTTGGCAAGAAGAATACCGACCTTTTCAGCCGGAATTTTCGGGTGGTCCGCCGGTGCGTGAGCGGGGCAGGTGGCTTTGGGGGTCGCGTCCAGCATCGGGGTCTCTTCTGTCTGAGTGGATATTACGGTTCGAAATAAAGGTCGTGTGGCGTTCGTCAATCCGGCAAGATGTTTTCCTGTGCCCCAAGCGCATCCGCCAGCCGTGAAACAGCCGAACCAGGGCGCAAGGGTTTTTGTTGGCTTTCATCCGGGGCCCAGCCGGTCAGAAAGATCAGCTCGAAACTTGCGGGGATACGGCCCTGGGTGTCGGAATGGGCGGTTTGATAAATTTCAGCCGCACGGCGCAACACCGAGGCGCGTGTGGGGCGTCGCAGGCGAGCGTCCAGCGCATTGGTCTCGCCCATGGCGCGCAGATCGTGCATCAGGTGCAGCGGGGTTTGATAGCTGACGGTCAGGGGCAGGCTGTCGGCCACCGGCAGCGCCAGCCCCGCCCGTTGCAGCAAAGCACCAAGGTCGCGGATTTCGCCCATCGGAACCACGCGCGGCGACAGGCCGCCGGTTACTTCCGTCTCGGCCTCGGCCAGTGCGGCGCGCAGCTCTGCCAAAGTTTGACCACCCATGGCGACGCCCAAAAACAGCCCATCGGGCCTGAGCGCGCGGCGGCACTGGATCAGTTGCCCAACCGGGTCATTGGCCCAGTGCAGCGACAGGGCATGAACCACCAGATCATGCGCGCCCTCCTCCAGATCCAACACGTCTGTGTCGTCGACGCAGTGCGCGTCAGGCAGGGCGGTTTGCCAGAAATCGGAAAAACCCCCAACAATCGCGGGCGTTGTAAACGTCCTGTTAACCATCGAGAGCCGATCCTGAAGCTCTTCGGCGGCGGTTTCATGCAGGAACAGCGCTGGGTTGCGCGCGGCGCGGGCGCGATTGCGAAGCAGGGCCTTGCGGTCGGTCAGTCTGGGGGCGTGTGTCATGGAGGTGAAACTAGTGTGGGCGCGCTGAAACTTCAAACAGCCTTGCGTCTTGTTTATCCGCCGCGGTGTTTGTGTTGCGGTGATATGGTGGACAGCGAGTTCGGGCTGTGTGGCCCTTGCTGGCGCGACACGCCGTTTATCGGCGGGCTGACCTGTGATGTGTGCGGCACGCCGCTTCCGGGCGAGTCGGATGGCGAGGTGGAACTGTGCGACGATTGCATGGCGTTACCGCGTCCCTGGCAGCGAGGGCGCGCGGCGCTGATGTATGATGGCAACGGTCGCAAGCTTACGTTGGCGCTGAAACACGGCGACAGGCACGACATCGCCCATCCGGCGGCGCGCTGGATGCTGAACGCGGCCGGCCCGATCTTAGCGGCGGATATGTTGGTGGCGCCGGTTCCGCTGCACTGGACCCGGATGATCAAACGCCGCTTCAATCAGGCGGCGCTGCTGGCGCATGCCTTTGCGCGCCTGGCGGGGCTGGAATACTGCCCGGATCTGCTGGTCCGCCATCGACGGACGACAACGCTCAAGGGGCAGGGGCTGGAACAGCGGTTCGCCGCGCTTCAGGAAAGCATCATGCCGCATCCACGCCGCAGCGGTTCGATTGCGGGCCGTCATGTGCTGTTGATTGATGATGTGATGACCACTGGAGCCACGTTTTCCGCCTGTGGTGACGCCTGTTTGGCGGCGAATGCAAGTGAAGTTTCGGTTCTGGCACTGGCGCGTGTTGCCAAGGGGCCCTAAATTTCAGACAAGCTTCTGACAAATTGGGAACCGGATATGCAGCCTGTTGAAATCTATACCTCGCCGTTTTGCGGCTTTTGCCATTCGGCCAAGCGGCTGTTGACCCAGAAAGGCGTGAGCTTTTCCGAGATCGACGTCATGGCCGACCCGACCCGCAAGCCCGAGATGATCCAGCGCGCCAATGGCGGGCGGACCGTGCCGCAGATTTTTATCGGTGACACGCATGTAGGTGGCTGCGATGAGCTGTATGCACTTGATCGCGCGGGCAAGCTCGACGCGCTTCTGGCGGGGTGAAGAGGATGCGCGCAGCACTGGTTCAGTTGAACGTTTCGGATGATCCCGAGGTAAACCTGCCGGTCACGCGCGGATTTGTCCGTCAGGCGGCCGAGGGTGGCGCGGGGTTTGTTCTGACCCCCGAAGTGACCAATTGCCTGTCCAGCAGCCGCACGCGGCAGAACGAGGTGCTGCGCCCGCAGGAGCAGGACCAGACCCTTGCGGCGCTGCGCTCGGATGCGAAAGAGCTGGGCCTTTGGCTGCTGATCGGCTCGCTTGGACTTAAGACCGATGATGCGGATGGGCGGTTTGCCAACCGGTCGTTCCTGATTGCGCCGGATGGTCAGATTGCGGGCTGGTACGACAAGATCCACATGTTTGACGTGCAGGTATCCGAGACCGAAACCTATCGCGAATCAGCGGGCTATCGGCCCGGAACGCGTGCTGTTTGCGTGCAGACGCCCTTTGGCGGAGTGGGTATGACCGTATGCTATGACATCCGCTTTCCGTATTTGCACCGGGCGTTGGCCAAGGCCGGGGCGCAGATCCTGACGGTTCCGGCGGCATTTTCGCCGGTCACCGGTGCGGCGCATTGGGAGCCGTTGTTGCGGGCGCGCGCCATCGAAACAGGGTGTTATGTGCTTGCTCCGGCGCAGACCGGTCGCCATGCCAGCAGCACCGGACATAAGCGCAGCACGCATGGCCACAGTCTGGCCGTGGCGCCATGGGGCGAGGTTCTGGTCGACGCGGGCACCGAGCCGGGGGTCAGCTTTGTTGATCTTGATCCGTCGGCTGTGACACAAGCGCGGGGCCGCGTGCCTTCGCTGACCCACGACCGAGAGTTTGACGCCCCCTGATGAATGACGCCAGTAATTCCCTTGCCATTGCGCTGTTCAGCGAATTGCTGATCGCGGATCAGTTGGTGCGCAACCGGCTGACACGGGTGTTGCCGCGTGGGATGGAGATCTCGCATTTTTCGGTGCTGAACCATCTGGCGCGCGCGTCGGTGGAGCGTAGCCCGGCGCAATTGGCGAAGAGTTTTCATGTCACGCGCGGGGCGATGACCAACACGTTATCCAAGCTGGAATGGGCAGGCTATGTGCATATCCGGCCCGATTGGGATGACGCGCGCCGCAAGATGGTGGCGATCAGCCCCGCAGGGCGGCAGGCACGGGATGCGGCGCTGGCGGCGATCTCTCCGATGATTTCGGATCTGGTGAGCGAAATGGGCGACGAAAAAGTGCGCGCCGCCCTACCGATTCTGCGCGAATTGCGGATCCGGCTTGAGGATGAGAACTGAGCCGGGTCAGCCGCGTTTCAGGCTGGCGGTGACATAGTTCACGCTTAGGTCACGATCTGAGAGCGACCATTGCCAGCTGATCGGGTTGAACACGAATCCCTTGCGATCCACCGGGTCCAGCCCGGCACCGCGGATCAGGGCGAACAGTTCGTCTGGGGTGATGAATTTATGCCATTCATGCGTTCCCTTTGGCAGCCAGCGCATTATGAATTCGGCGCCAACGATGGCCACGGCAAAGCTTTTGGAATTGCGGTTGATGGTTGAGCAGATGTGCAGCCCGCCGGGTTTCAGAAGCTGCTGGCAGGCGGTCAGATAGGCCTGCGGATCGGCCACATGTTCGACCACCTCCATGTTCAGAACGACGTCAAATTGTTCACCTGCGGCGGCTAGCGCCTCGGCCGTGGTGTGGCGATAATCGATTTCCAAACCAGACTGTTCGGCGTGGATCCGGGCGACGGGCAGGTTGCCTTCGGCGGCATCGGCGCCGACCACGGTGGCACCAAGCCGGGCCATCGGTTCGGACAAAAGCCCGCCGCCACAGCCAATATCGAGCAACCTCAGACCCTTGAACGGTTTCTGGGCGGTCAGGTCGCGGTCATATTCCCCGGCGATCTGGCGTGTGATATAGTCCAACCTGCAGGGGTTGAGCATGTGCAGCGGCTTGAATTTTCCCTTTGGATCCCACCATTCGGCGGCCATCGCCTCGAATTTGGCGACTTCCGCTGGATCAACTGTGGTCTGAGCGGCTTGCATTCTGCTCTCCATGTGCTCTTTTTGACGTAACCCTGTATATAGGACAGTCATGGACAAATTCTCAGGCCAAAAGCGCGCAGTCCACTATTTGCACCCGCCGATCGACCCGTTCGATCAGCGGATGCTGGATGTTGGCGATGGGCACAAGATATATCTTGAGCAATCAGGCAATCCGAATGGGCTGCCCGTGGTTGTGTTTCATGGCGGGCCGGGCGGCGGATGCAGCCCGGCGATGCGGCGATATTTCGACCCGGAAGTTTATCGGATCGTCTTGTTCGATCAGCGCGGGTGCGGACGGTCGCGGCCTCATGCCGGTGTTGAAGCCAATACTACGTGGCATTTGGTTAACGATATCGAACTGATCCGCGCGACGCTTGAGATCGAGGACTGGATCGTGTTCGGCGGCAGCTGGGGGGCGACGCTGGCGCTGATCTATGCGCAGGCGCATCCCGAGGCGGTCAGCGGGCTGATCCTGCGCGGGGTATTTCTGGCAACGCAATCCGAGCTGGATTGGTTTTATGGCGGCGGGGCCGGGAAATTCTGGCCAGAGACCTGGGCGCGGTTTGTCGACCTGATCCCGGAGGACGAGCACGGGGATTTGATCGCGGCCTATCATAAGCGTTTGTTTTCAGGCGATTTGGCGGTGGAAACCAAATACGGCAAGGCTTGGGCCGAGTGGGAAAATGCGCTGGCGTCCGTGCAGTCGAACGGCGCAGGGGGCGACAGCCCAGGCGAATATGCGCGAGCATTTTCACGGCTGGAAAACCACTATTTTACCCACGGGGCATTTCTGGAGCGTGACGGCCAAATCCTTGATCATATGGAGAAAATCGCGCATATCCCCGGTGTGATCGTGCAGGGGCGATATGACATGATCTGCCCGCCTGTGTCGGCGTGGAAGCTGGCGGAACGCTGGCCAAACGTGGATTTGCAGATGATCCGCAATGCCGGGCACGCGCTGTCGGAACCCGGTATCAGCGCCGAATTGGTGCGGGTGATGGACCGGATCGCCGAGGAGCGGTCGTTGGCCTAAGACGTGGCGGGATGGGGCGATTTTGCCCTGTCACAACCTGTGCACCGGGTGTGCGCCCCCCGTGCACGGCCGGGCAGCCGGGGCGGCGTTAACCTTTGTGGCAACGGGCGGAAATGACTGCGGCAACCGCGCTGGGCAGATGGCCCTTGCAGACTCGGACCCGAGGGCGTATATGGCTTCCAACAGCGGCGTGTCGGACCTCTGACGCACCACCGGGAAAGATCGACGGGCCGCGCGCCCGTTTTTTTGTGTCTGGAAGATGATGACCAACGACCTGATAGCCAAAGCCGCGATTGATCGCCGTCTGGCCGAGATCATCACCCCTGTCATTGAGGACATGGGGTTTGAACTTGTCCGTGTGCGCCTGATGGGCGGCAAGACCCATACGTTGCAGATTATGGCCGAGCGCCCCGAGGGCGGGATCGAGGTGGACGAATGTGCGCGGATCAGCACCGAAGTCAGCGCCATTCTGGATGTTGAAGATCCGATCCTGGATCAGTATATTCTGGAGGTCTCCAGCCCCGGTATCGACCGGCCGCTGACACGGCTGAAGGATTTCGAGACCTTCGAGGGCTATGAGGCCAAGATCGAAACCGCTGATCTGATTGACGGGCGCCGCCGCTTCAAAGGCGAGCTGGCCGGGGTTGAAGGCACCGAGGTGCTGATCAATATCGAAGAGGGTACGGTCGGGCTGGAGTTTGACTGGCTGACCGATGCCAAGCTGGTGCTGACTGACGAGCTGATCCGCGAGATGCTGCGGCAACGCAAGGAAGCGGGCACGCTGAACGACGACAATTTTGACGAAATCGAAACCGACGACGGTTCCCAGGAGGACTGAGACCATGGCCATCACTTCCGCAAATCAGCTGGAACTGCTGCAAACCGCCGAGGCCGTTGCCCGCGAAAAGATGATCGACCCCGGTTTGGTGGTCGAGGCGATGGAAGAGTCGCTGGCACGGGCTGCCAAGAGCCGCTACGGCTCGGAGATGGACATTCGCGTTCATATCGACCGCAAGACCGGCAAGGCGACGTTTACCCGCGTGCGGACTGTCGTTGAGGACGAAGAGCTGGAGAACTACCAGTCGGAGCTTACCGTTCAGCAGGCCAAGCAGTATATGGCCGAGCCCAAGGTTGGCGACACCTATGTCGAGGAAGTGCCCCCGGTCGAGATGGGCCGGATTGCGGCGCAGTCTGCCAAGCAGGTGATCTTGCAGAAGGTGCGCGAAGCCGAGCGTGACCGTCAGTACGAAGAATTCAAGGATCGTGCCGGCACGATCATCAACGGCGTGGTCAAGCGTGAAGAATATGGCAACGTCATCGTTGACGTGGGCCGTGGCGAGGCGATCCTGCGCCGCAACGAGAAGATCGGGCGCGAAAGCTATCGCCCGAACGACCGTGTGCGGTGCTATATCAAGGATGTGCGCCGCGAGGCCCGCGGGCCGCAGATTTTCCTGAGCCGCACCGATCCGCAGTTCATGGCCGAGCTGTTCAAGATGGAAGTTCCCGAGATCTATGACGGGATCATCGAGATCAAGGCGGTGGCCCGTGATCCGGGATCGCGCGCGAAGATCGCTGTCGTGTCTTATGACAACTCGATCGACCCGGTCGGGGCGTGTGTGGGTATGCGCGGCAGCCGGGTTCAGGCGGTTGTGAACGAATTGCAGGGTGAAAAGATCGACATCATCCCGTGGAACGAAGATGTGCCGACCTTCCTAGTGAACGCATTGCAGCCCGCCGAGGTGAGCAAGGTGGTTCTGGATGAGGACGCCGAGCGGATCGAAGTTGTGGTGCCCGATGAGCAGCTGAGCCTGGCGATTGGTCGCCGTGGTCAGAACGTGCGTCTGGCGTCGCAGCTGACCGGACTGGACATTGATATCATGACCGAGTCCGACGAATCGGCGCGCCGTCAGAAGGAATTCGAAGAGCGTACCAAGCTGTTCATGGACGCGCTGGATCTGGATGAGTTCTTTGCTCAGCTGCTGGTTTCCGAAGGGTTCACCAACCTTGAAGAAGTCGCCTATGTCGAGCTGGAAGAGCTGCTGGTCATCGACGGTGTGGATGAAGGCACAGCAGGCGAGTTGCAGACACGTGCCCGCGAACATCTGGAAACACAGGCCAAGGTCGCGCTGGAACATGCACGCGAGTTGGGCGTTGAAGACAGTCTGGTGAATTTCGAGGGGCTGACCCCGCAGATGATCGAGGCGCTGGCCGAAGATGGTGTGAAGACGCTGGAAGATTTCGCGACCTGTGCCGACTGGGAACTGGCCGGCGGCTGGACCACGGTCGATGGTGAGCGGGTCAAGGATGAGGGTCTGCTGGAGAAGTTTGACATGGCGCTGGACGAAGCGCAGACCCTAATCATGACGGCCCGCGTGCTGTTGGGTTGGGTTGATCCGACCGAGCTGGAGGCTGAAGAAGCCGAAGGCGTTGAAGAGGAAGCCGAGGCCTGATCGCAGGCTTCGGGGGGTTCGGCGGATGACGCGCGGCGGAAAAACCAAGGACCGGGAAGACGGTTCAGAGCGCAAGTGCATCGCCACTGGCGAAGTTCAGCCCAAGTATGGGCTGATCCGCTTTGTGGTCGGTCCGGACGGGCAGATCGTGCCTGATCTGATGGAAAAGCTGCCCGGGCGCGGTATCTGGGTGGCTGCGGACCGCAAGGCATTGGAGCGGGCGTCGAGCAAAGGTTTGTTTGCCCGCGCCGCAAAGCAGCCGGTGACGGTGCCGGACAATCTGCCTGACGTGGTCGAGCAGATGATGGTACGCCGCGTGGTCGATCTGATCAGCCTTGCCCGCAAGGGCGGTTTGGCCGTCGCCGGGTATGAAAAGGTCAAGGACTGGTTGTCCAAAGAACAGGCTGAAGTGCTGATTCAGGCCATTGATGGTTCGGGTCGGGGCAAGTCAAAACTCAGCACGCCGCATTTCGGATCCTTCATCGGATGGCTTACGGCGGATGAGCTGGGAATGGCGTTTGGGCGACAAACTGTAATTCACGTGGCGCTAGGCGCTGGCGGTTTGACCGAACGTGTTGTAAATGAGGCCGCAAGACTTAAGGGTCTGCGCGTTTCGGACGGCGAAACGAGCGCCGGAAAGGATAAAAAAGCCAGATGAGCGATAACGACGGTAAAAAGACTTTGGGTGTCCACGGTGGAGGCCCCCGTGCGGGCAATGTGAAGCAGAGCTTCAGCCATGGCCGCACCAAGAACGTCGTGGTGGAAACCAAGCGCAAGCGCGTTGTGGTTCCCAAGCCTGGTGCAGGCAAGACCGGCATGATGTCTAACCCCGCGCTGGGCGATCCGTCCAAGCGCCCTGCCGGGATTTCCGACGCAGAGATGGAGCGCCGTTTGCGCGCCCTTCAGGCGGCGAAAGCCCGTGAGGCTGACGAAGCCGCAGCGCGTATCGCCGACGAAAAGGCCCGCGAAGAAGATCGCAAGCGCCGCCGCGAGGAAATGGAAGCCAAGGAGCGCGAAGAGCGCGAGCGCGTTGCCGCCCTGGCCGCCAAGGCCGAGGAAGAGGCCCGCAAGGCTAAAGACCTGGAAGATGCGGCCAAGCGTGCTGCTGTAGATGCCGCCACACAGGCTGCTGCACCTGCAGAAGGCACTGCCGCGCCGCGCGCCCGTCCGGCACCTTCGGGTGGCGCGCCGTCGTCGACTCAGCCGCGCAAAAAAGAGCGCGAGGCCGAGGCGCAGGATCGTCGTGGCAAGGGACGCGTTGACGATGGTCGTCGTGTTGGCAAGCTGACGCTGAATCAGGCGCTTTCGGGCGGCGAAGGTGGTCGTCAGAAATCCATGGCCGCGATGAAGCGCAAGCAGGAGCGTGCGCGTCAGAAGGCGATGGGCGGAGCGATGGATCGCGAAAAGGTGGTCCGTGATGTTCAGTTGCCGCCGACCATTGTTGTGTCTGAGCTGGCAAACCGGATGGCGGAACGTGTTGGGGCCGTTGTGAAGGCGCTGATGCAGAGCGGCATGATGGTCACGCAGAACGAGACGATTGATGCCGATACCGCCGAGCTGATCATCGAGGAATTCGGCCACAAGGTGGTTCGCGTGTCGGACGCCGATGTGGAAGATGTGATCCAGCATATCGAAGATAAGCCGGAAGAGCTGCTGCCGCGTCCGCCAGTGATCACGATCATGGGTCACGTTGACCATGGTAAGACCTCGCTTCTGGATGCGATCCGCCATGCCAAGGTGGTTGCGGGCGAAGCTGGTGGGATCACGCAGCACATCGGTGCCTATCAGGTGAAAGCCGACAATGGCGCGTTGCTGACGTTCCTGGATACACCCGGCCACGCGGCGTTTACGTCGATGCGGGCCCGCGGCGCGCATGTGACCGATATCGTGGTTCTGGTGGTTGCGGCGGATGACGCTGTGATGCCGCAGACGATCGAAGCGATCCACCACGCCAAAGCGGCCAACGTGCCGATGATTGTGGCGATCAACAAGGTCGACAAGCCCGAGGCGAACCCGACAAAAGTGCGCACGGATCTGCTTCAGCACGAAGTGGTGGTCGAGGAGATGTCCGGCGACGTGCAGGACGTTGAAGTTTCGGCCAAGACCGGCAAGGGCCTGGATCAACTGCTGGAAGCCATCGCGCTGCAGGCGGAGATTCTGGAGCTGAAAGCCAACCCTGATCGCAATGCCGAAGGCGCTGTGATCGAGGCGCAGCTGGATGTGGGTCGCGGTCCGGTTGCCACGGTTCTGGTGCAGAAAGGTACGCTGCGCCAAGGTGATATCTTTGTTGTGGGTGAGCAGTGGGGCAAGGTTCGCGCGCTGATCGACGACAAGGGTGATCGGGTGAAAGAGGCCGGTCCGTCGGTTCCTGTCGAAGTTCTGGGCCTGAACGGCACGCCTGAAGCGGGCGATGTTCTGAACGTGGTCGAGACCGAAGCACAGGCGCGTGAGATCGCGGATTACCGTGCGGATATGTCCAAGGAAAAACGTGCGGCTGCCGGTGCGGCGACCACGCTGGAGCAGCTGATGGCCAAGGCCAAGGCGGATGAAACCGTGGACGAACTGCCGATCCTTGTGAAGGCCGATGTTCAGGGTTCTGCCGAGGCGATCGTTCAGGCGATGGACAAAATCGGCAACGACGAAGTGCGTGTGCGGGTTCTGCATTCGGGTGTTGGTGCAATCACCGAAACCGATGTGGGTCTGGCCGAGGCCAGCGGCGCACCGATCATGGGCTTCAACGTGCGGGCCAACGCCAGCGCGCGGAACACGGCCAACCAGAAGGGTGTGGAGATCCGGTATTATTCGGTGATCTATGACCTTGTGGATGACGTGAAAGCGGCGGCCAGCGGTCTGCTGAGCAACGAGATCCGTGAGAAGTTCATCGGTTATGCCACGATCAAGGAAGTCTTCAAGGTTACGGGTATCGGCAAGGTTGCTGGTTGTATCGTGACCGAGGGTGTTGCCCGCCGGTCGGCTGGTGTTCGCCTGCTGCGTGACGATGTGGTGATCCACGAAGGCACGCTGAAGACACTGAAGCGCTTCAAGGACGAGGTGAAGGAAGTCACTTCGGGTCAGGAATGCGGTATGGCCTTCGAGAATTACGACGATATCCGCCCTGCCGATGTCATCGAGATTTTCGAGCGCGAAGAAGTCGTGCGCAAGCTGGACTAAGCGGGCCTTACTGCTTCGGGACGTATACAAAACGCCCGCGCCATTCTGTGGCGCGGGCGTTTTGGTTTTTCGAGAGCAGCACAGGCCTGCAGACGGCCAAGTTAGCTGAGAATATGGGAGCGCGCATGCGGGCACTGCCGGGCGTCACCTGCAAGCGGCGCCACGTTGAAGTATCTGGTTACGAATTTGAGTTTGGGCGTTTTCCAAAGAAAACGGGGCAGCGAGTGACTGCCCCGTTTTTCTATCTGTTCGATAGAGTGTTTCAGGCGGCGCGCGTCGGCACCGGCTGACCTGCAAACTCACGCTCGCCAACGCGAACAAGAATTTTCCCATCCGGCAGTCCGCGAACGAATGTGCCCTGAACGGAAACGCAGCTTCCGATAACTATGGTTCTCAACATGTCAAGTCCTCCCCAACGATTTGACGTAGAACCAAGATAGACCATCGCGGTAAACAAAACATACAAAAAAATGACACAATATTGCCAAAATATACGAATGAGAAAATTATTTTGTGCGCCCTTAGCCGAAAGGATAGAAAAAACGTCGGCTTTGCTGAAAATTTGCGCAGGCGTTCAGAGCCAATCGCGCAAAACGGGAATCAAAGGCACGTCGGCGGGGGGCATTGGATAGGATCTGAGGTCGCGCGCGTGGACCCATTTCAGGGTCTGACCCTCTTGCGCGACGGGAATGCCCTGCCATTTGCGGCAGGCGAACAGCGGCATCAACAGGTGAAAATCGGGATAGCTGTGCGACGCGAAGGTGAGCGGGGCAAGGCAGCTGGACCAGGTATCAATGGCCAATTCCTCTTGCAATTCGCGGATCAGGGCCTGCTCGGGTGTTTCGCCGGGTTCAACCTTGCCGCCGGGAAATTCCCACAGGCCCGCCATGGATTTGCCTTCGGGGCGTTGGGCCAGAAGGATGCGCCCATCTGCGTCAATCAGGGCGACGGCCGAGACGAGGACGGTTTTCATGGGCGCACCTTCCGGTTGTAGGTCACGAACGGTAATCGGCGTTGATGTCGATATAGCCGTGGGTCAGATCGCAGGTCCAGACCGTGGATTTTCCGCTGCCAAGACCAAGGTCAACGCTGATGTTCAGGTGTTGGCCTTTCATATGCGCGGCGGCTTGGGCTTCGTCGTATCCGGGCGAGACCCAGCCGTTTTCGGCGACCAGAACATCGCCGAAGCGGATCGACAGAAGGTCACGATCAGCGGCGGCGCCGGATTTGCCGATGGCCATGACGATACGGCCCCAGTTGGGGTCCTCGCCGGCGATGGCGGTCTTGACCAGCGGCGAATTGGCGATGGCCATGGCGTGGGTTTTGGCGTCAGCATCGGTGGCGGCGCCGGTGATGGCGATCTCGACGAACTTGGTGGCGCCTTCGCCGTCACGAATGACCTGATGCGCGAGGTCGAGCATAACGCCGTGCAAGGCGTCGGCGAAGGCGGCGTTGCCATCAACCGAGACGCCGGACGCGCCGGTGGCGGCCAGCAGCAGGGTGTCGGAGGTCGAGGTATCGCTGTCAACGGTGATGCAGTTGAAGGTCACATCGGTCAGACCTGAGAGAAGGGTTTGAAGTGTGGCGCGGTCGGCCTGTGCGTCGGTGAAGATATAGACCAGCATCGTGGCCATATCCGGTGCGATCATGCCGGAGCCCTTGGCGATGCCCGCGATTTTGATGGTTTTGCCGTCAATCTGGACCTCGGCGCAGGCGCCTTTGGGGAAGGTGTCGGTTGTCATGATGGCGTTGGCGGCCTGTTCGATCCCGTCGGGGGACAGGTTGTCGGCCAGCTCTGCCAGTTTGGCGGTAATGCGATCGTGTGGCAGCGGTTCACCGATGACGCCGGTAGAGGACGAGAACACGCGCGCTTCGTCAATTCCGAGAGTCGTGGCGACGGCGGATGTGACGGCGCGGGTCGAGACCACGCCGTTTTTGCCGGTGAAGGCGTTGGAATTGCCCGAATTCACGATGATCGCGGCCGCGCCATCAGACGCGCCGCCGATCTTGGCCTGACAGTCCAGCACCGGGGCCGAGCGGGTGGCCGAGCGGGTGAAGGTGCCCACGACCGTTGTGCCGGGCGCAAGGCGCGCCAGCATCACATCGGTGCGGCCCTGATAGCGCACGCCGGCCTGCGCCGCGGCAAAGGTCACGCCGTCGATCACCGGCAGCGCAGGGAAGGCCGCAGGCGCGAGCGGCGACCGCTTGGTGATTTTGCCCATTCTCAGTTCTCCAGAACGGCGTCGTTGCGCAGAATTGCGGGATCAAGCGCGGTGCCTGCGGATTTGTCGACGGCGGCGGCGGCGGTCAGCTCGGCGATGTGGGTTTCGATGGCCTTGCGTTGCAGTTCGGATTCAAGCTCGGCGCGGACCTCGTCCAGCGCGGGGGCGTCGCTGAGGCGGGTGTCGTTCAGTTTGATCACGTGCCAGCCGAACTGGGTTTTGATCGGATCGGAGATCTGACTTTTTTCCATGCCGACAACGGCATCTTCGAAGGGTTTGACCATCATGCCGGGGCCAAACCAGCCCAGTTCGCCGCCATTCGGGCCGGAGGGGCCGGTGGAGTGGGTCTTGGCCATCTCGGCGAAATCCGCACCTGCGCGCAGATCTTCGGCCAGCTTGATGGCCTCTTCCTCGGTTTCGACCAGGATGTGCGAGGCGTTGTATTCGGTGGCCGGGTCAGCAGAGGAGAACTGCGCGTCATATGCTGCTTGCAGGGCCTCGTCGCTGACGGAGGTGGTGGCGATGCCGTCCAGCACTTCGCCGGCCAGAAGGGCGCGACGCTCGTTATCAAGTGCGACGCGCACGCGTGCGGGCTCGGGCGTGGTCAGCGACTGCTGCAGGAGGGTCTGTTGCACGAGCTGATCCAGAATACCGCTGAACAGGATCTCGTCGGGCAGCGCCTGATATTGCTCGGGTAGCTGTTGGCGCATCTGGACCATATGCCCCAAGGTGATTGTCGTACCGTTGACTGTGGCGACGACCGTGTCGATACCGGGTGTCTCTTCGGCGACCAGGGGCAGGGCCATGCACAGTGAAAGCACTGCACCTGACAGATATGTGAGACGTTTTGACATGAGTTTGGTCCTTTGATGGCGCGCCTTGGGCCCGCGACGTTGACACTGCACCAGCCGCCGCTTACATCGCTTTGAGGCATTTTGGCTGCTGGTTTTCGCACTCGTTTTATTCTGTGTGGTTACGGGCGGCAAGCAGATGCCGCGCACGATGATGTCAACGACCGGATCGGATAGAACATGCTGGGTTTCGGAACTCTTGCCAAAAAGGTCTTTGGCACGGCCAATGACCGAAAGATCAAGGCGACGCGCCCGCTTGTGGAGCAGATCAACGCGCTGGAACCCGAGTTTGAGAAGCTGACCGACGAGGGGCTGAAGGAAAAAACAGCCGAGCTGTCGCAGCGCGCGATCGGCGGCGAAAGCCTTGATGCGCTGCTGCCCGAAGCCTTTGCCAACTGTCGCGAGGCGGCCAAGCGGGCGCTGGGGCTGCGGGCATTTGACACGCAGCTGATGGGCGGGATTTTCCTGCATCAGGGCAATATCTCCGAGATGAAGACCGGCGAGGGCAAGACGTTGGTGGCGACGTTCCCGGCCTATCTGAATGCGCTGACGCATGAGGGTGTGCACATCGTCACGGTCAACGATTATCTGGCCAGGCGTGACGCCGAGTGGATGAGCAAGGTTTATGGCGCTTTGGGGCTGAGCACCGGGGTGGTGTATCCGCAGCAGCCCGAGAACGAGAAGAAGGCGGCCTATGCCGCCGATATCACCTATGCGACCAATAACGAGCTTGGGTTCGATTATTTGCGCGACAACATGAAATCCGAACTGTCCGAGATGAACCAGCGTTCGCATCACTATGCGATTGTCGACGAGGTGGACAGCATCCTGATCGACGAGGCACGCACGCCGCTGATCATTTCCGGTCCGGCGCAGGACCGGTCGGATATGTATCTGGCGATCGACAAGCTGATCCCAGAGCTGACGGAAGAGCATTTCACGCTGGACGAAAAGACCCGCAATGTGACGTTTTCCGAAGAGGGCAACGAGTTCTTGGAACAGTTGCTGGTGACACGCGGTTTGCTGCCCGAGGGGCAGAACCTGTATGATCCCGAAAGCACCACGCTGGTGCACCATATCAACCAGGGTCTGCGGGCGCATAAGCTGTTTACCAAGGACAAGGATTACATCGTGCGCGATGGCGATGTGGTTCTGATCGACGAATTCACTGGCCGGATGATGGCCGGGCGGCGGTTGTCGGACGGTTTGCATCAGGCGATCGAGGCCAAGGAAGGCTGCAATATCCAGCCGGAAAACGTGACGCTGGCGCAGGTGACGTTCCAGAACTATTTCCGGCTGTACAATAAACTGTCGGGCATGACCGGCACCGCGCTGACCGAGGCCGAGGAATTTGCCGAGATTTACGGGCTGGGCGTGATCGAAGTGCCGACCAACCGTCCGATTGCGCGGGTGGATGATGACGATGCGGTGTACCGCACCGGGCGCGAGAAGTTCGAAGCCGTGGTTAAGACGATTGAAGAAGCGCATGCCAAGGGGCAGCCGGTTCTGGTGGGGACGACCTCGATCGAAAAGTCGGAATTCCTCAGCCAGCTGCTGACCGCCGCAGGGATTGAGCACAACGTTCTGAACGCACGCCAGCATGAAAAAGAGGCGCAGATCGTAGCCGATGCCGGCAAGTTCGGCGCGGTGACGATTGCCACCAACATGGCCGGGCGCGGCACCGACATTCAGCTGGGCGGCAACGTCGAGTTGAAGGTGCTGGAGGCGATGGCCGCCGATCCTGACGTGCACCCTGATGAGGTGCGCGCCAAGATCGAAGCGGAACATGCCGATGAGAAGGCCAAGGTGCTGGAAGCGGGCGGCTTGTTCGTTCTGGCCACCGAGCGCCACGAAAGCCGCCGGATCGACAACCAGCTGCGCGGTCGGTCGGGCCGCCAGGGTGATCCGGGCCGGTCGTCGTTCTTCCTGTCGCTGGAAGATGACCTGATGCGGATTTTCGGGTCGGAGCGGTTGGAGAAGGTGCTGGCGACGCTTGGCATGAAGGAAGGCGAAGCGATCATTCACCCTTGGGTGAACAAGTCGTTGGAGCGCGCGCAAGGCAAGGTCGAGGGGCGCAACTTTGACATCCGCAAGCAGCTGCTGAAATTCGATGACGTGATGAACGAGCAGCGCAAGGTGGTGTTCACCCAGCGTCGCGAAATCATGGAAGCAGCCGATTTGTCAGAAATCGCGCAGGACATGCGGCATCAGGTGATCGACGATCTGGTCGACACCTTTATTCCGCCCAAGACCTATGCCGATCAGTGGAATGCTGAGGGGCTGTATGCCGCTTGCATCGAAAAGCTGGGCATTGATGTGCCGGTGATCGAGTGGGCAGCCGAAGAGGGCGTGGATGACACGGTGATCACGGAGCGGCTTGAGAATGCAGCCGATCAGATGATGGCCAGCAAAGCAGCGGCGTTCGGTCCCGACACCATGCGGATGATCGAAAAACATATCCTGCTGCAAACGATCGACACCAAGTGGCGTGAGCATCTGCTGACGCTTGAGCATCTGCGGTCGGTTGTCGGGTTCCGCGGGTATGCGCAGCGTGATCCGCTGAACGAATACAAGGCCGAGGCATTCCAGTTGTTCGAATCGATGCTGGACAGCTTGCGCGAGGATGTGACCCAGAATTTGGCACATATCCGCCCGCAGAGCGAAGAAGAGCAGCGCGCAGCGGTTGAGCAGATGATGGCACAGCAAGCCGCGATGCAGCCCCCCGCCGCAGAGAAAAGCGCAGCGGCACCGGCGGCCGAAGGGTTCGACGAAAATGATCCCACGACTTGGGGAAACCCGGCGCGGAACGAGCCTTGCCCCTGTGGATCGGGCAAAAAGTTCAAGCACTGCCACGGAAAGTTGGCCTGACAAACTGCTCGCGCGTTGCCAGAATGGTTCCGCGTGAGCGCCACATAGCTGCCCTTTTCGAATGATTAACGTCTTGTTAGGCGGTTTTGCGTTCGGAGGCAGTTATGTCACTTTCTAATCGGTTCTTTTTGACCTGCGGCTCGGTTTCGATGGCGATAGCCATTGGTTATGTCATGCAGTCTTCGGTCGAGCCGGATCCCCGGACGATCGCGGCGGTGCCGATGACACCGGCCCCCATCGCAACGCCGGATGTGGCCTCGCCCATGCAGCTGACCGAGGTCGCGCATACCTCGGCCTTGCCGGTGCCGCCAGAAGAAGCGCGGGCCGCGCTGGATCTTCCTTCGATGCCGGTACGCACTGTCGCGGCAAGCGCCCCAACGATGCAGCCTTTGGCGCAGGATCAAAGCCAGCCGGAATTCGGAGCTGTCTGCGAGCCTGAAATGACCGCCAGACCATCGGTGGCAGGAATGGTGCGCCTTGATATAGCGGCTGATTGTTTGGCGAACGCACGCGTGACGATCCATCACAACAGCATGATGTTTTCGACCGTCACGGGGGTCGATGGCACACGGACGCTGACCGTGCCGGCGCTGTCCGAGCAGGCGGTTTTCATCGCCGATTTCGGAAACGGCATGGGTGCCGTGGCACATACCGAGGTGGCGTCGCTTGCCTATTACGACCGAGTCGTTGTGCAATGGGCTGGTGACAGCGGGTTGCACCTGCACGCGATGGAATACGGTGCGCAATACGGTGAAAAAGGCCATATCTGGTTCGAGCATACGGGATCGGCAGAAGAGGCCGCACACGGCGCGGGTGGATTCCTGACCCGGCTTGGCGATCCCGAGCTTGAGGGCGGATTGCGCGCCGAGGTCTATACCTTTCCGTCGGGCACTGCGGCGCGCGCGGGCGATGTCGATCTGCAGGTCGAGGCCGAGGTCAACACGCAAAACTGCGGCCGCGATGTTTCGGCACAGGCGATGCAGCTGAACGACGACGGAACGATGCAAGTTCAGGACGTTGAGCTGTCGATGCCGGATTGCGATGCGGTTGGTGACTTTCTGGTGTTGAAAAACCTGCTGCAAGACCTGAAGATCGCCAGCAACTAATTCGTGTCGATCCGGGGTATTGATTTATGGCTACGGTGCGTGCGGCGGTTTTCGCCGCACTCTTTCTTTTAGGGTTTTCAGTTCCAGTTTGGGCCCAGGATGTGACGCTGATCTCGCAAGACGAGACGGTCGAGATCTCGGGCACGTTGCTTGGGTTCGATGGCGAGTATTACCGGCTTGATACGATCTATGGCGAGTTGACCGTGGATGGGTCGGGCGTGAAATGTGAAGGCCCCGGTTGCCCCAGTCTTGAGGACTATGTGGCCGAGCTTTCGATCTCGGGCGCGGCCTCGATGGGGGAGGTGCTGTTGCCGGCGCTGATCGAGGTTTTTGCCCAGAAATCCGGCCACGCGCTGACCCGTGAGGTCAAGGACGACAGCCATTCGGAATTCATCCTGACCGACCGCGTGACGCAAAAGGTGACCGCGCGGTTTCACATTCGAAAAAGCAATACAGACGAAGGGTTTGCCGACCTGTTGGCGAATGAGGCTGATCTGGTGATGTCGTTACGGGAGGTGCGCGAAAACGAGGCGTGGCTGGCGCGCGAGGCCGGGTTGGGCAATCTGCGGGCTGCTGGTCGCAGCAGGGTTTTGGCGCTGGATGCGCTGGTGCCGATCCTGTCGCCGGGCAATCCGTTGGACCGGATCAGCACGCCTGACCTGGCGCAGGTGTTTTCCGGTGACATCAGCAACTGGGCGCAACTGGGCGGGCCGGACGCGCCGATCACGGTGCATGTGCGCGACAGCAAGGCGGGCTTGGGTCAGGCGGTCGAGGACCGACTGTTGGGGCCGGTGGGCAAGGCGATAACTGCGGATTCGGTGCGGCATCTCAGCGATCAGGCATTGGCTGATGCCGTGGTGGCGGACCCGTTTGGCATTGGCTTGGCCAGTGTGACAGAGATCGGCAATGCCAAGCCGGTGGCATTGAGCGGGCGTTGCGGGTTTGCGCTGGGAGCGGAACGCAAGACGATCAAGACCGAGGATTATCCGCTGACTGCGCCGATGTTTCTGTATTTGCCTGCCCGGCGGTTGCCCAAAGTCGCGCGGGAGTTTCTGAGTTTTACGCGCTCGGAATCGGCGCAACTTGTGATCCGGCGGGCGGGGTTCACGGATCAGGGGGTGGAAGAGATTTCCATTAATGATCAAGGTGATCGGTTTGCCAATGCCATCGCGCGGTCTGGTGACGAAATTGGTCTGGCCGAATTGCAGCGGATGGTGCAGGTGCTGGGCGAGATGCGGCGGCTGACCACGACGTTTCGGTTCGAGACCGGGTCGGCGCGGCTGGATGCGCAATCGCGGTCGAACGTGGCGCAACTGGCGCAGGCGCTGGAATCGGGGGCCTATGACACGCGGCGGTTGCTGTTTGTGGGGTTCAGCGACGGCGAGGGGCCTGCGAGCGCCAATCAGGCGATTGCGCTGCGCCGGGCCGAGGCGGTGCGCGAAGCAGTCACGAAGGCGGCGGAGACGGCGAATTTCGAGCGGCTGGACATGCAGGTCGATGCCTTTGGCGAGGCGATGCCCATGGCCTGCGACGACAGCGCCTGGGGGCGGCAGGTGAACCGGCGGGTCGAGGTGTGGCTGCGCTAGATCAGACCCTCGGCGCGGAAGCTGAGTTCGCGCGACTTGCCGACGATCAGGTGATCGTGCAGCGTGATATCAAGCGCCTGACAGGCGGCAACGATCTGATTTGTCATGGAAATATCTGACGTGGACGGGGTGGGATCGCCAGAGGGGTGATTGTGCACCAACAGCAAGGCAGAGGCGTTGAGTTCGAGGGCACGCTTGGCAACCTCGCGCGGGTAGACGGGGACGTGATCAACGGTGCCGCGCGCCTGTTCTTCGTCAGCGATCAGCACGTTCTTGCGATCAAGAAACAGCACGCGGAACTGTTCGGTGTCGCGGTGGGCCATGGTGGTGTGGCAGTAATCCAGGATTGCATCCCAACTGGAAATCACATGGCGCTGAAGAACCCGCGCGCGGGCAAGGCGATGCGCGGCGGCTTCGACGATCTTCAGCTCGGTGATGACAGCATCACCGACGCCTTTGACATCGCGCAGACGGGCGGGCGCGGCAGAGAGGACGCGATTGAAATCACCAAAGGTATCAAGCAGTTGCCGGGCAAGGGGTTTGACATCCTGACGCGGAATAGCGCGGAAAAGCACCAGTTCCAGCATCTCGTAATCCGGCAGGGCCGCCGCGCCGCCGGACAGGAACCGATCCCGCAGGCGCTTGCGGTGATCAGCCATGTAAGACGGCACCCGACCCGCAGGACGCGGCGCAGGCACGACGACCTCGTCGCTGTCAAACAGCGGCATGGGCGATTCGGTGAAGGCGCGCGGCGGGCTCATGCCGGGATGCTGCGCCCGGAGGGTGAATTATTGGTTAACGCAGCCGAGGTTAACGCTGCGAAAAGCGCGGGTTTGGCGGTGTGATCGCTGTGCACCCCCTGTGCACCGGGCGTGCACCGCCTGTACGCGTGGCATCGGCGGCAAAAAGGGTTAACACAGGCGGATCGACACAAAAAAACGGCGCCCACTTAGGGACGCCGTTTTTGATTTTGGATGTTACGGAGGGCTTGCTTAGCCCTTCATCGAATCCCAGAAGCTTTTGACCGAGGAGAAGAAGGTCTTGCTCTCGGGGTTGTTGTCTTCTGACAGGTCTTCGAACTCTCGCAGCAGCTCTTTTTGCTTCGAGGTCAGGTTGACCGGGGTTTCGACGGCCAGTTCGATGAACATATCGCCATGCGATCCACCACGCAGAGCGGGCATGCCCTTGCTGCGCAGGCGCATCTGCCGACCCGATTGTGACCCGGCGGGAATTTTCACCCGGCTGCGGCCACCGTCGATGGTGGGCACTTCGATGTCACCGCCAAGCGCGGCCGTGGCCATTGCCACCGGCACACGGCAGAACAGGTTATTGTCTTCACGCTCGAACAGCTCGTGTTTGCGCACCTCGATGAAGATATAGAGGTCGCCCGAGGGGCCGCCGCGCATGCCAGCCTCGCCTTCGCCGGCAAGGCGAATGCGGGTGCCGGTTTCGACACCGGCGGGGATGTTGACGCTGAGCGCGCGATCTTTTTGCGTACGCCCCTGACCACCGCAGGATTTGCAGGGGTTCTTGATGATCTGACCCAGACCCGAACAGGTCGGGCAGGTACGTTCGACGGTAAAGAAACCCTGCTGCGCGCGCACCTTGCCCATGCCAGAGCAGGTGGGGCAGGTGGTGGGTTCGACGCCGCCTTCGGCGCCAGAGCCGTCGCAGGATTCGCATTTGACCGCAGTCGGGACGTTGATGGTTTTTTGCAGGCCCGAGTAGGCGTCTTCGAGGGTGATACGCAGGTTATAGCGCAGGTCAGCCCCGCGCGATGCGCGCCCACGGCCACCACCGCGCCCGCCCATCATGTCGCCGAACAGGTCGTCGAACACGTCGGAAAACGCGCTGGAGAAGTCGCCCTGATTGCCGCCGCCATAGCTGCCACCGGGACGCCCGCCGCCGCCCATTCCACCGTCAAAGGCGGCGTGGCCATAGCGGTCATAGGCGGCTTTCTTCTCGGGGTCTTTGAGCACTTCGTAGGCTTCGTTCGCATCTTTGAACTGAGCTTCGGCGTCGGGATTGTCCGCGTTGCGGTCCGGGTGAAGCTCTTTGGCCTTGGTGCGGTATGCCTTTTTCAACTCGTCGGCGGACGCGTTTTTGGCCACGCCGAGTACGTCGTAATAGTCACGTTTTGCCATTGGGGATCCCCCTATTGGGAACGGTAAGGGCCGGCCCGGTTAGGACCGGCCCCAAGAGGTTCCGAGTACCGCTTACGAGCGCTTCTGGTCGTCCAGATCTTCGAAATCGGCGTCGACGATGTCGTCGTCGCCCGATCCGGGCTGATCTGCGGCGGTGGGTTCATCGCCGGGCTCGTCCTGGCTGGACTTATAGATCGCCTCGCCGAGTTTCATGGCCGATTCGGTCACGTTCTGAACGCCGGATTTGATCTTGTCGGCGTTGTCGGTTTCCAGCTCGTCCTTAAGCGCGGCAATGGCCAGTTCGATCGCTTCGATGGTGGTCGGGTCCACCTTGTCGGCATGCTCTTCCATCGCTTTTTCGGTCGAGTGGATGAGGCTTTCGGCCTGGTTCTTGGCTTCGACGAGTTCCTTGCGCGCCTTGTCGGCGTCGGCATTTTCCTCGGCGTCGCGGACCATTTTCTCGATGTCTTCATCGGAGAGACCGCCAGAGGCCTGGATCGTGATGTTCTGGGCCTGACCGGTGCCTTTGTCCTTGGCGCCGACCGACACGATGCCGTTGGCGTCGATGTCGAATGTCACCTCGATCTGGGGCAAGCCGCGCGGTGCGGGCGGGATCGATTCAAGGTTGAACTGACCCAGCATCTTGTTGTCCTGCGCCATTTCACGCTCGCCCTGGAACACGCGGATGGTCACGGCGTTCTGGTTGTCTTCGGCGGTCGAGAAGATCTGCGATTTTTTGGTCGGGATCGTGGTGTTGCGGTCGATCAGGCGGGTGAAGACACCGCCCAGCGTTTCGATGCCCAGCGACAGCGGGGTCACGTCGAGCAGGACCACATCCTTGACGTCGCCTTGCAGAACGCCGGCCTGAATGGCCGCGCCGAGGGCGACGACTTCGTCAGGGTTGACGCCTTTGTGGGGCTCTTTGCCGAAGAATTTGGTCACTTCTTCGATGACGCGGGGCATACGGGTCATGCCGCCGACCAGAACAACCTCGTCAATATCACCGACCGACAGGCCCGCGTCCTTGAGGGCGGCCTGGCAGGGTTTGATCGACGCTTTGATCAGGTCGCTGACGAGGCTTTCCAGCTTGGCGCGGGTCAGCTTCATCACCATGTGCAGCGGCTGACCGGTCGAGCCGTCCATCGAGATGAACGGTTGGTTGATCTCGGTCTGGCTGGAGCTGGAGAGTTCGATCTTGGCTTTCTCGGCGGCTTCTTTCAGACGCTGCAGGGCCATCTTGTCCTTGGTCAGGTCAACGCCGTGCTCTTTTTTGAACTCGTCCGCCAGATAGTTGACGATGCGCATGTCGAAGTCTTCGCCACCCAGGAAGGTGTCGCCGTTGGTGGATTTCACTTCGAACAGGCCATCGTCGATTTCGAGGATGGTCACGTCGAAGGTACCGCCGCCAAGGTCATAGACCGCGATGGTGTGGGTTTCGGATTTGTCGAGGCCGTAAGCCAGCGCAGCCGCGGTCGGCTCGTTGATGATGCGCAGCACTTCGAGACCGGCGATCTTGCCCGCGTCTTTGGTGGCCTGACGCTGAGCGTCGTTGAAATAGGCGGGAACGGTGATGACGGCCTGCGTCACTTCTTCGCCCAGATACGATTCAGCGGTTTCTTTCATCTTGCCGAGGATGAAGGCCGAGATTTGCGAGGGGCTGTATTTTTCGCCCTTGGCTTCGACCCATGCATCGCCGTTGCCGCCATCGACAACTGCGAAGGGCAGGTTTTTCTTGTCTTTCGCCAGGTGCGCATCATCTGCGCGGCGACCGATCAGGCGCTTGACGCCGAAAATCGTGTTCGAGGCGTTGGTCACGGCCTGGCGTTTCGCCGGCTGGCCCACAAGGCGCTCGTTATCTGTGAATGCGACGATCGACGGCGTGGTGCGTGCACCTTCAGCGTTTTCGATCACGCGGGGTTGCGAACCATCCATGATGGCAACGCAGGAGTTGGTCGTTCCGAGGTCAATACCGATGACTTTGGCCATGTTTTCGATCCCTTTCAATTCAAGGCGATTGCACGAGGACTGGACCCGTTGCGGCATCCTTCCCCGATCCCATTTAGCGATGCGCCGTTCCCGGTTCATCACGCTTCTGGGCGTATATAAGGAGCGGTTCGTGGCCCTGCAAGCGCCCAGCGAACGAGGTTTTTGCAAATTTGGTCTAATTTATGCGTCATAGTGTCGGAACGAGCGAAAAGGGGGCGGGAATGGTGGCAAAGCTGACGCTGCGCGGGGTCGACGTTTACAAAGGTTGGCTGGACGGGGCGGCGCAGGCCGATCTGGTCGGGGCGCTGCGCGAAGTGATCGCGCAGGCGCCATTGTTTTCGCCCGACACGCCCTATGGCAAGCCGATGACGGTGCGGATGAGTGCGGCGGGGAAATACGGATGGTTTTCCGATCGCAGGGGATATCGGTACGAGGATCGGCACCCGACGGGTGCCCTTTGGCCCGCCATCCCCGAGGCTGTTCTGGCGATCTGGCGCGATCTGGTCAGTGCCGCACGCCTGCCCGATTGCTGCTTGATCAACTTTTACGGCGAGGGCGCACGGATGGGGATGCATCAGGACAAGGACGAGGCCAATTTCGACTGGCCGGTTCTGTCGGTGTCTTTGGGCGATGACGGGTTGTTCCGGGTCGGCAACACCACGCGCGGCGGGCAGAGCGAATCGGTTTGGTTGAGTTCGGGCGATGTGGTGGTGATGGGGGGAGCGGCGCGGCTGTCCTATCACGGGGTGGACCGGATCAGGTTCGGGTCATCGTCGCTGTTGCCGCGGGGCGGGCGGATCAATCTGACCTGTCGGGTGGTGGATTAGCGGCGGGCGGACCAGCTGATCGAGGAGTTGCGGCGCGTATAGAATTCGCCCATCAGGCCGATCATCAGGATCACCAGGCTAACGATGATCGGATAGCTGATCGAGCTGTAGCGCGGCGTGTAGTTGATGAAGGTAAAGCCGCGCGCCTGATCAATGCAGTGGAACAGCGGGTTCCAGTCAAACAGGTTCAGCATGAATGTCGGCAGCGAGTTGGCCAGGAACATCTTGCCCGAGGCGATCATGTTGGCGCGCTGGTAAATCAGCACGACGATGCCGATCACATCGGGGAACCATGGTTTCAGCGCCAGAAGCACCATGCCAACGGCCAGCCCGCTGAACCATGCCAGCATCAGCATGGCAAAGGCCCCGGCGGCGTTGTCGATCACGAAGTGGGTGACGGCAACGTAGTAGATGAACAGGATCAGCGCGAGCGACAGGATCTGAATATAGAGTGCACTGAGAGCAGAGGCGGCGATGGCGATGATCGTGTTCATCGGCGCGTGCAGCATCATCGGTGATGTCGGCCCTTCGGACCCGACCACCGCGGTGACCGTTTTGGTGTGGGTCATATAAAGGAAGATGCCGGACATCAGGTAGAGCAGGAAGTCACCCCGCACCGCCGAGGAGCGCAGCCCGAGCAGCGAGAACATCACGTAGAAGGCCATGACGAAGACCACCAGCTGAAGCAGGTTGGTCACGATGGACATGATGGCGTTGCCGTGGGTTTTGCGGATCTTGCGGGCAACGCTGTGATAGATCAGCTCGGCAATGGTGATTGCCGAGGCCAGGCCGGATTCGCGTCTGGTATGATAGAACATTCGTACACTGCTCCGCTCTGTGCGGTTATTATGACAGCGAATTGTTGCTGTTCGGTTATCGTAGCAGCATAAGGGGTTTGTGCGATTTAATCAACAAATCCGCGGTGCGGGCGCGATGACGATCAGGAGAGATGATTTGGACTACGAAAAACTTACCGTTGAGATGCGTCGACTTGCGCTTGAGGCCGGTGACAAGATCATGGAAATTTATAATTCTGACGAATTTGAAGTAAAAACCAAATCCGATGACAGTCCGGTGACAGCGGCAGACGAGGCGGCGGACGCGCTGATTTCCCAAGGGCTGCGCACGGCGTTCCCGGATGTCATGCTGGTGACCGAGGAGCAGGCGGATACCCATGGCGAAACAGCGGATACGTTTCTGATCGTCGATCCGCTGGATGGCACCAAGGAATTCGTGCACCGGCGCGGCGATTTCACGGTGAACATCGCCTTTGTCGAGCATGGCGTGCCGACGCGCGGGGTGGTTTATGCGCCCGCCAAGGGCCGGATGTTCTTTACGCTGGCCGACGGGTCCTCGGTCGAGGAGGTCGGGGCGCTGGACAAGCAGGTGATGGGCGCGATCAGCCCGATCCGGGTGTCCGCGGCGGACAATGCGGCGCTGATGGTGGTGGCCAGCAAGTCGCACCGCGATCAGGCGACGGATGATTACATCGGCAAATACGCGGTCAAGGACATGAAAAGCGCGGGATCGTCGCTGAAGTTCTGTCTGGTGGCGACGGGCGAGGCGGATATTTATCCGCGCGTGGGTCGCACGATGGAGTGGGACACGGCGGCAGGTCATGCGGTGCTGAACGGGGCGGGCGGCAAAGTGGTGCGGTTCGACGATCACAGCACGCTGAAGTACGGCAAGGATGGCTATGCCAATCCGTTCTTCATTGCCTATGCGCCCAGTGTCGCGCTGAAAGACGCGTAATGTCGGTGCTGGTTGTTATTCCGGCGCGCTATGCGTCGACGCGGTATCCTGCGAAACCTTTGGCCGAGCTGACGGGCGCGGGCGGTGTGGCGAAAAGCCTGATCCGCCGATCATGGGAAGCGGCCTGTCTGGTCGGAGGTGTGGACCGGGTTGTGGTGGCGACGGACGACGACCGGATCAAGGAGCATTGCGACGCATTCGGGGCCGACGTCGTGATGACCTCGGTCGATTGCGCCAATGGCACCGAGCGCTGCGCCGAGGCGGCGCAGGCGCTGGGCGGCGGGTTCGAGATCGTGGTGAACCTGCAAGGCGATGCGCCGCTGACGCCGCATTGGTTTGTCGAGGATCTGATCAACGGGCTGCGTGCCGATCCCGAGGCCGGGGTGGCAACGCCGGTCTTGCGCTGCGATGGCCGGGCGCTGAACGGGTTTCTGGACGATCGCAAGGCGGGGCGCGTCGGCGGCACGACAGCGGTTTTCAGCCGGAACAGACACGCAATGTACTTCTCGAAGGAAGTGGTTCCATTCACCTCGCGCCGGTATGACGATGCCGAGGACACGCCGGTGTTTCACCACGTCGGGGTCTATGCGTATCGGCCCGGCCCGCTGGCGGAGTATCCCGAATGGGACAGCGGCCCGCTGGAAACGCTGGAGGGGCTGGAGCAGCTGCGGTTCATGGAGAATGACCGCACGGTTCTGTGTGTCGAGGTCGAGGCGCGCGGGCGGCAGTTCTGGGAGCTGAACAACCCCGAAGACGTGCCCCGGATCGAGGCAATGATGGCCGAGATGGGAATGGAGTGACGCTGACCGGCGGTCAGCGTTGTGCCCAGCCACCCTTGTCGAGAGCCATTGGCGCGCAGCCCGGCCGGGCGGATGCGCGAATTTTTGCAGGCTCAAACCCGCTGAACGGGTGACTCTAACAGAGTCGGCACTTGGAGGCAGAAATTACCCGTCTGGCTGGCCTTGGCGCCGCCTTTTCTGTATACATTTTTTCGCTGACGGTGGTTTTCCATACTGTAATCTGTTGGCCGGAAGGCTAATGGTTACAGAATGGTGGTTTGCGTGGGTGCAGCGACGGGTGGCGGCCTTTGCTGGGGGTGTTCAGGGTCCGATGTCGTGTCGG
>NZ_FOEP01000028.1 GCF_900110775.1 Thalassovita taeanensis
CGGCAGACTGCCGACCAACGCCCGTGCGCCAATATAATCACTGACCTGACCAGCCGTGACGAACAGGTTCAGCGGGCGGCCGTGGCTGTCGCAGATGGCGTGCAGCTTTGTGTTCATGCCGCCCTTGGTGCGACCAATCAGGCGACCACGCCCCCCATTTTGACGCCCAAACTGGTCGCTGTGCGGTGAGCCTTTAGGTAAGTTGCGTCGATCATCACAGTCTTCTCTTCACGGTGTTCGGCGGCTAGACCCACCATCATACGAGCGAAAATGCCCTTGTCGCTCCACCGCTTCCAACGGTTGTACAGCGTCTTGTGTGGGCCGTAGGCGGCCGGTGCATCGCGCCACCGTAAGCCATTGCGATTAATGAAGATAATCCCACTCAAAACGCGCCTATCATCAACGCGTGGCTTTCCGTGGGACTTGGGAAAGAAAGGTTCCAGACGCGCCATTTGGGCGTCACTTAACCAGAAAAGATCAGACATGTTCACCGCTCGTTTTTTGAGCCGTGAATCATGACGCTACTCGAAAATCAATGGGTCCTGACCCTACGACGCGTCACTCCAAACTTGATCTTAATTTACCCACAGCTATCTGACTCGCACCCCTCGCACGGCCGCCTCTACAACCGCCGTGGGTCTACGCGCTGGAGATATTAAGTTGACTGAAAATGTGAGGTCAGCTTGTTGCGCTTGGGCGAAATCGCTACAGTAACGGGCATCAACCGCAAAGAGAATACTACTCGCAGGAGATAAGACTAAAGGATTGCGATAATCTATCTCCGATGCAAACGAGGGCTGCCCGCTACAACTTTCTCCGCCAAACATTGTGAATCGAACCAAGTCAATGCTGCCGATATTTATTTCCTGGGGCCCCACATTCTCCAATCGGAAAACAGCCCTTAGTCTTTCTGAACGCTCGACATACAAAAGTCGATAGACCTCAAACCTCAAGCCATTCACTGAGGTAGCGGGAAATTCCGGAAATACCGCAATGTCTAACTGAGGAGACGGGTCATTCGCAGCACTTTCTGGCGAAGCTAAAGTACCGCCCGACTCCAACCTAGGCTCAGCTAATCGCAGCTGGCTACTATCAGTGGAAATCTCTCGCGGAAGGGCAGCGGCGATCACTCGGCTGCTCTCAACGCTAATAGCCCTTACCTGTACTCTTGTGCGGTCTGCTCTGGGTTCAACTGTTCCAACGATAACGGTGTCGAGACCGGCAATTCGGCCAAGCTCGGCAACAGTTTCCGGGTCTAGTATTCCCGACGAAACTTGCAGCCTCTCGCGTATCAGAACATCAAGGTTTGCCCTGTCCAATATCTGGAACCCGCGCCCTCCCCGAACGAGAAAAATTGTCAGTGTTTCTGAAATTGCCCTGCTTTGCATCGTAACGTGACCATTCAAGTCCGTAAATTCCAACACAGCTACACGCAAAGCAGAGTTTCTGTCGAGTTGCGCCGCTAGGTCACTAGCGATGGCAGCGATTGCGACATCATACTCGTTATTTGGCACAGGGCTGGAAAGCTCTCCGATAGGGTCTTGTCCAGGCTTCTCCGCAATAGCGGAGCTAGGAAACATCGCGAGGGCAAGCAATATGAATAGATTGTAACACCACTTTCTCATTATCATCCCTCAACATTGAAGCCAAAGTACTCGAAGTGGAGTTGAGCGGGCTCCCCTCGATACTGGATATCTAGTCTAAGTGAGGCGCCAAACGAGGCAACCATATCAAGAAAGGAACGCGAGAAATTGCCGGCGTACCTGTCGGTGCAGATACGGCTAAAAACTATCTGATAACTATCTCCTGGCTCAACCCTTACACCCGCCGCAGGAAGTGTTACTTCTGTGCCATCCCGCTGGTAGCAGTAAGCACCATCTTCGGCGATAATGAGTGCAGAGTACCGATCACCTAACTTTATTGCGACCGGTTCGCTTCCAAGGTTCCGAACAGTGAAAGCAGCGTCCAGTGAACGGCCATTGCTCGGCGCAGCTGTTTGAACGGATATTTCCAGTAAGTTGTCCAAATTTGAGTTAGAATAATGAGTACGATGGACTTGCGCCGACGCGGCTTGGGAGAATATCGGCGTCGATAGCGCAACAACGCAAGAGACGATGAGTTCCTGCTTATTTGCCATCCGTCGCACATGTGCCTTGTAATCAGTAGAGGATGCCGACTTCATTGAGTACTCCTTTCGTCCGCAATCTGCCGGATACGCCGCGCTAGTTGTGAACTTGCCTGCCTAATCGCCTCGGCATCGGTGACACCGGCACCAACCGCGTGAGCCTCGTGCGTGCCAACTAGCCCGTCCTCCGAGTATCTCTGAAGGGTCGCGCCAATGTCGCAACGTCTCAGCGCCGCAGACACTGCGTTCGCGGCGCACCGCTCAGACGCTTCTATCAACCACATCTCCGGCACCTGAGAGAAGAGACGGCTAGTTTGCAAGAAGGAAAGGTCTCCGCTCCAAATAGCCGCGAAGTATCCTTCGGACACGAACTCCGTCGCGAGGCCTGAAATCGATCCGATCCCTTCCATGGCGGCTTGCAGTTCGTTTCTGAGCGCGACATCAGCTGCCGCGCTGTCCGCTGATGCGCTCGCGGACAGGCGTGAGACCAGATAGACTCTCACGTCGCCGCTATTCGGGCGCACTATTTGGACAATGCGTTGCAATCGATCTCGCTCCGCAGCTTCGAGCTCTCGCTCCAGTGCCAACTGTCGCTCTTCAGCCTCTCTTGCAGCCTGCTGCTGCCTTTCACGCGCGAGTTCTTGCCGTCTTTGTTCTTCCAGTTGTTGCCGCTCACGTTCAGCGCGGAGCGTTTCGGCGCGCCTGCGCACTTCGTTCTCTGCGGCCAGCCGTTGTCGTTCCGTTTCGACTCGCCTGGCGTCTTCCGCAGCCACTTCATCCGCGCGGCGACGGGCTAACCAGCTTTCGACAACCGCTGGTGTCACCGGAAGAAGCTCCCGGCCAGTTGTTGGGTGAACCCCAGGCGCATCGAAGAATTCGTAAGCGCTGGTTGTTTCAACGTACCAGACTAGTGGAGCGGCTTGATGCGTTCCCGGAGCAAAGAACACGAAATTTGGGTCGACGTTTGGGTCAACGCGCCTCGTCGGCTCCCCGGAACGCAACCGCGCATCAATGGCCGAGACGTATCTTATGTTCTCCTCGTTGACCCAAATGCAGGACTCGCCTGTTCTGGGATCAACTTGCGCGCGTTCAAAGAAACGAACTCCATCGGCGTTGATAGTATAGCACCGGAGCGGCGACCCGTCGGCGGTCACCAAATCGTTGCGCGTTCCATACCACAAGAGAACATAATAGAGTGATAGGGTAGGAATCAGGATAGCCAGACCAATAGTTCTACGGTTCTTTCTTAGGGATAATACCAATCCGAGAACGATTAGTGCCAGCGGAACTAAAACGACGGAGGCTGCAGCCGCCAGATTGCTCGGAAGCCCGAATGCGTCGGTGACGCTAAAGATATAGCTGTTAATAAATTCTCGAAATAGAAAGTAATTTACGAGGGCGGATGGAAGCACGACCGCAGCAACGAATAGCGCCATCGCGAGGGCGGTTACGGGCAAAACTTTCCGCCCTCGAATCCACCAGTATAAGGCAAGGATCAAGCTGGGAATTATGAGCAAGCTTAGTATGAATCTGACTGCCATCTCAGCCCCTTGATCTTATCTTGCGTTTCCGTAAGCTCGTACATACTGGTTGCGGCATGCGCGGGGTACCGTCCGATGAGCTGGCTATACAAGCTTCTTTTATTCTTAGAGGTAGGAAGTGCGGTTGTCTTGCTGACGATAGTGGGCGTGAAAGCTATACGTTGGGTCAGAAGGCGAAGGTAGCGGTCGGGGCGGCAGTGCGGTTTGTAAGATTCTCTTCTCAGACTGAGGGATGGCTGCGGGAACAGTCAAGGCGTTTCTGGATTCGCTCCAAAAAAGAGTTGGCCACAGCCAGCTCCCCAATCTTGGCGTGGAGTTCCTTCACCTGCTCCTCGTCAATCGCGGGGGCTTTCTTGCCACCACGCTCGAACACACCGGAAGCACCTTCGAGCAGGGCCCGCTTCCATTGATGGATCATTGTCGGATGCACCCCGAACCGGCTCGCCAGCTCGGCGGCGGTCTCTTCGCCCTTCAGGGCCTCCAGCGCTACCTTCGCCTTGAACTCGGGCGCGTGTTGTTTCCGTTTCGACATCTCTGATCTCCTTCTCGTCGAAGATCAGCAGACAACAAATCGTAGCTTACGTCAGTGTCCGATTTTCGGGGGGTAGCTCACTATGAAGATGCTATCGCAGTTGGGGATCTGCTGCTCGAATACCACCCAAGCTATGCCTACGTGATGGTCAAGAAGGGATCAGGCTATTACAATCTGGTCCGCACTGAATTTATTGAACGCTATCCGAATTCCAATGCTGTACCCGTCGATCTGCATGATCGGTATGCCTATTTGGGCAATCAAAATAGAGCGATGTTCCAGCAAGCCGAAGCGCTTGGATGGCGAGAAAGATAGAGGGATTTGATATGAGAAAGATATTTGGATTTGCCTTAGCTCTGAGCATAGCGTCTGGAGCTTCGCAGGTAGATGCACGATACCTTCAAGCGGACTCTTTGGGTTTAGCAGATGGCCCTTCGGTTTATGGATATGCGCACCAAAATCCTGTCAACAACACTGATCCTACAGGTCAGTACTGCTTGACAATGAACGGCCAGACTACTTGCCGGTCTCCGGGAGGCACTAACGTGTCATGGCCAACTCAGCCCGGTTGGGGGCCCAGCTCATACATTGGTCCTGACACAAGAAATTATCATTATTATGACAAGAGTAGTTTGCATCCAGATAGAACATATGACGTCGATTGTCTTCTTCAGGGACTGATATCTGGACCAGAGCCACTGCCGTCAAACGGAGCATCCTACGGAGGCACACGCAACTATGCGAACCCTTGGATTGCAGGGGGTGGGTTTTCTGACCGGCGCGGTATCAACCCTGTGACCAGCTTCATTGTTACAGATGCAAATAGCGGATCAACGGGTATCGCCAATGTAACAAATACTGGCCACACCTTGAGTACAGGCTACGTTGCGAGATTTCCCACCAGAAATGGTATCAGGGTAGTTGGGGAAGGTAGCGGGATTTTGCAGCACCCATGGAATCCAACTCGCTTCCCTATCAACTCTGTTTGGGGACCAGCTAATGAACGAATCATGGAGCAATGTTTGTGCGAAAACTAGCGGCGTTTCTGGTTGCGCCACTCATACCTGCCCTGATGGTTTCAGTACTGGCGGTTGTTGCCGGTCATGCTGATGAAATTCAGCTTGCTATATTGATTGGAGTTTGTGTTGGATATCCAATTGCAATCGTATTTGGCATTCCGATAGATTATTTTGTTTTTTCTGAAGCAAATAATAGGAACAAATGGCAGGTGCTGTTATGGACAGGCGCTGTCACAGCTCTTTTGATCTCGGTTTTATTCATTTTGGATTCTCGTGGTCCGTTTGGTTTGCAACTCGCTTTTTCCCCATCATTTTGGCTATATATCCCTGTTTTTTGGGCATCATTTTTCATTGCGGCTTGGTGTTTCCTAAAAATAGCGTATGGGGCACCGCGCCAAGTTTAATGATTATTGCAGCAATAGATTTTGCCTCCTACCTGCTCTAACTCTTACCCTTACTAGGGTCAGGACCCATTGATTTTCGAGTAGCGTCATGATTCACGGCTCAAAAAACGAGCGGTGAACATGTCTGATCTTTTCTGGTTAAGTGACGCCCAAATGGCGCGTCTGGAACCTTTCTTTCCCAAGTCCCACGGAAAGCCACGCGTTGATGATAGGCGCGTTTTGAGTGGGATTATCTTCATTAATCGCAATGGCTTACGGTGGCGCGATGCACCGGCCGCCTACGGCCCACACAAGACGCTGTACAACCATTGGAAGCGGTGGAGCGACAAGGGCATTTTCGCTCGTATGATGGTGGGTCTAGCCGCCGAACACCGTGAAGAGAAGACTGTGATGATCGACGCAACTTACCTAAAGGCTCACCGCACAGCGACCAGTTTGGGCGTCAAAAAGGGGGGCGTGGTCGCCTGATTGGTCGCACCAAGGGCGGCATGAACACAAAGCTGCACGCCATCTGCGACAGCCACGGCCGCCCGCTGAACCTGTTCGTCACGGCTGGTCAGGTCAGTGATTATATTGGCGCACGGGCGTTGGTCGGCAGTCTGCCG
>NZ_FOEP01000011.1 GCF_900110775.1 Thalassovita taeanensis
CCTCTTCGAACCCGAAGGTTTGATTACTTCAGAATTTTCGACACGACGCCGGCGCCGACGGTACGGCCGCCTTCGCGGATGGCGAAGCGCAGGCCGTCTTCCATGGCGATCGGCGCGATCAGTTCAACCGTGAACTTCAGGTTGTCACCGGGCATCACCATCTCGGTGCCCTCGGGCAGCGTAACGGTGCCGGTCACGTCCGTCGTACGGAAGTAGAACTGCGGGCGATAGTTGGCGAAGAACGGCGTGTGACGGCCACCCTCTTCCTTGGTCAGGATATACGCCTCGGCCTCGAACTGGGTGTGCGGGTTAACCGACTTCGGCTTACACAGCACCTGACCACGCTCAACGCCTTCGCGGTCGATGCCGCGCAGCAGGACGCCAACGTTGTCACCAGCTTCACCACGATCCAGCAGTTTGCGGAACATTTCCACACCGGTACAGGTGGTGGTTTTGGTGTCGCGGATGCCGACGATCTCGATGCTGTCGCCAACGTTGATCACGCCACGCTCAACACGACCGGTTACAACCGTACCACGACCCGAGATCGAGAAAACGTCTTCGATCGGCATCAGGAACGGCTGATCCACGGCACGCGCCGGGGTCGGGATGTATTCGTCAACAGCGGCCATCAGCTTCTTGATCGACTCTTCGCCGATTTCCGGATCACGGCCTTCCAGCGCGGCCAGAGCCGAGCCGGGAATGATCGGAATATCGTCGCCCGGGTAATCGTACGAGGACAGCAGTTCGCGGATTTCCATTTCCACGAGCTCCAGCAGCTCTTCGTCGTCAACCTGGTCAACCTTGTTCATGTAGACGACCATGTAGGGGATACCCACCTGGCGACCCAGCAGGATGTGCTCGCGCGTCTGCGGCATCGGGCCGTCAGCAGCGTTCACAACCAGAATCGCGCCGTCCATCTGCGCCGCACCGGTGATCATGTTCTTCACATAGTCAGCGTGGCCGGGGCAATCGACGTGCGCATAGTGACGTGCTTCGGTCTCATACTCGACGTGCGCCGTCGAGATCGTGATCCCGCGGGCTTTCTCTTCCGGCGCGCCATCAATCTGGTCGTAGGCCTTGAAGTCACCAAAGTACTTGGTGATCGCTGCGGTCAGCGTCGTCTTGCCGTGGTCAACGTGGCCAATCGTGCCAATGTTAACGTGCGGCTTATTACGCTCAAACTTTTCCTTTGCCATCCTAGAGGCGCCTCGCAGTTGGGGGGCCCACGGCCCGAGTTGTCGTCGCGGGCCATTTATGGGTTTCAGACAGGAAAATCAAGCGCCTGATGCAATTCCGGCTCAGCCAGAGACAGGACCTGCTGGGGTTTCCGGTGCGGTTGCCGTCCCCGCCGCGGTCGCGGCGGCAGGCTCGGATCCCAAGGACGTAGCCGCAGTTCCATCGCCCGCCGGACCAAACCACTGTTCCTGCGCCTGCATCTTGACCAGATAGTTTTGGATCATCTTGGCCGCATTCCGGCTAAGGTTCTGCATCTGTTGCTCTTTTGGCTGCGTCAGCCCTGACCCCACAATCGTATCCCCCGACAGCGACTCCATCACGGTGATCTGCTCGGGCTTGTCGTTCAGCTTCTTCCCCAGCGCGTCATCCCAGACGGTGATGTTGATGATCAGCACCGACTTGGGCGACAAAACCACCGGAATACCCGGCTGCGCCAGAACATAGCCCTCGACCGAGGTGCCAAAATGATACAGTTTTTCGCCCTCGTAGCGATCAAACCGCTCGGCGATGGCACCGGTCAGCGCGGCTTGCCACTCCTCGACGCTGGCCTCGCGCGATACCGGGCCTTTCACGACTTTCGGCGCCACAACCACATTGTGCCCCAGCGCAAAATTGCCCAACGCCACGGGCGCCTTGTTCAGGTCATTGGAATTGGTGCAGGCCGCGGCGAGAAACAGAACGGCGAAACAAGCAATACGGCGCAGCATGGTTGGCTCCTTGGTCAATCAGCCCACCTCCGATAGCCCACCAGCCCGCATCGCGCAATCAATTGCCGCATCGCCTCTTCCCCACAAGCGCCGCCACTATGCTATGTTGCAAGAAAGGAGGCCCCCGATGACCGACACTGAGTTCCCTGTCCATGTCCCGCTGGTGCGCGAGCCGTGGGGGATTCTCAAAAGCCTGAACGCCGCGCGCCAGAATGTCTTGTCGATCATCCCCGAAATCGCCACCCGCCAACCGATGGTCAGCGGCAAGACCGGCAAACGCTGGCATATGGTGATGGACCCGCAGGCGCTGCGCCATGTCCTGCTGGATGGGTTGGCCGACTATCCCAAGTCCGATGTCACCAAGAACCTGCTGCGCCCGGCGATCGGCGAATCGCTGTTTGTCGCCGAAGGCGCGCATTGGCGCTGGCAACGCCGCGCCGCCGCGCCAGTGTTCTCGCATCGCAACGTGATGAACCTCGCTCCGATCATGACTGCCGCCGCCGAACGCAGCGCCGCCCGCATCGCGGCCTCAGGCCCCGGTGCGATCGACATGGCCGATGAAATGGTCCGCGCCACCTTTGATGTCATCGGCGAGGTCACGTTTTCCGGTGGCGGTGGCTTTGACCGCGACGCCCTGCACCGCGCCATCGACCGCTATATCGCCGAGGCGGGCAAAGTCTCACTGCTGGATATTCTGGGGATGCCCGATTGGGTGCCCCGCCCCGGTCGGGTCTTCTCGGGGCAGGTGGTGAAGGAAATGAAATCAGTCGCCGACCGCGCCATTGATGACCGCCGCACAACCGGCGCCAAAGACATCCCCGACCTGCTCGACCTGCTGCTGGCGGGCGAAGACCCTGAAACCAAACGCCGGATGAACACGGCCGAGCTGCGCGACAACCTGCTGACCTTCATCGTCGCCGGGCATGAAACCACCGCGCTCACGCTGGGTTGGGCGCTTTACCTCTGTGCCTTTGATCCCGCCGTTCAGGCCCGCGCCCGCACCGAGGCCACCTCCGTGCTGGGCACCCGCGCCGCCACCGGCGCCGACGTCGCCAACCTGCCCTACATCCGCACGATCATCGACGAAGCACTGCGGCTTTATCCGCCCGCCGCGCTCGTCTCTCGCACCGCGCTCAAGCGCGACACGCTGGGCGGGCGCGAAATTCGCCCCGGCGATACCGTGATGATCCCGATCTATGCGCTGCACCGCAATCATCTGCTGTGGGACGCACCCGACAGCTTCAACCCCGCCCGCTTTGCCGATCGCAAGGCGATCGACCGCTATGCCTATCTGCCGTTCGGTGACGGCCCGCGCATCTGCATCGGCGCCAGCTTCGCGCTGCAAGAAGCGGTGATCATCCTCGCCACCCTGCTGGCCCGGTTCCGTTTCACCGCCATACCGGGGCGGGATCCGAAACCGGTGATGATCCTCACCCTGCGCCCCCAAGGCGGCGTCTGGCTGCAAGCCGACCCGCTTTAGGCTCAGTTGAACTTATTGTCCCTTGGGAAGCCACGCGGCGCCATCCGGCCCGATCCCGCACGCTTGCCCAGCCACTCCGACAGCTCGCTTTCGGTCCGGGTGCGCCCCGCCGGATCACGCCAGCTCAGCCCCTCGGCCAATACAAAGGTCGTGGCATCGCTCAGCCCGCCGTCCTTGTATTTCTGCAACCGAACACCCTTGCCGCGCCCCATCTCTGGCAATTCCTCCTGCGCGAAAACCAAAACCTTGCGGTTCTCGCCCACCACGGCCACGTGATCACCACTGACCGGCTTGCACACCAACGCGCGCGTGCCATCGCGCACGTTCAAAACCTGCTTGCCGCTGCGGGTCTGCGCCAGAACATCATCCTCGGGCACAATGAAGCCGTCACCCGCGTCCGAAGCCACCAACAACCGCCCACCGGGACGATGGATGAAGATCGCGATGATCTCGGCCTCGTTCGGCAGATCCACGATCAACCGCAAAGGCTCGCCCATCCCGCGCCCACCCGGCAGGGTCGAGGCCTGAATGGTGTAAAACCGCCCCGTCGAGGCAAAGACCAATATCCGGTCCGTTGTCTCGGCATGGAAAATGAAACGCGGCCCGTCGCCGTCCTTGAACTTCAACTCGCGGCCAAGATCGATATGCCCGGTCATCGCCCGGATCCACCCCATCTGCGAACACACAACCGTCAGCGGCTCGCGGTCGATCATCGCCTCCAGCGGCACCTCTTCAACCACGCCCGCTTCGGCAAACTGCGACCGCCGCGCGCCGCCGGGATAATCGCGGCCAAACGCCTTGCGCGTCTCTTTCAGCTCTTCGCCGACCCGCGCCCACTGCAGATCGCCACTGTCCAGCAGATCCTCCAGCGCCGCGCGCTCTTCCATCAACGCATCGCGTTCGCGCACCAGCTCGATTTCTTCCAGCCGCCGCAAACTGCGCAACCGCATGTTCAGAATCGCTTCGGCCTGAACCTCGCTCAGCTCGCCTTCACCCTTGGCAGGCAAGGGCGAGACATAGTCCGCCTCAGACATCGCCCGCACATGCGTACCGCCCCATTCTTCGCCCATCAGCGCCGCCTTGGGCTCGTCGTCGTAGCGGATAATGTCGATCACCCGGTCCAGATTCAGGAACGCAATGATAAAGCCTTCCAACACCTCCAGCCGATGGTCGATCTTCTCCAGCCGGAACTGCGACCGGCGCTGCAACACCTCGCGCCGGTGATCCAGAAATGCCCGCAGCACCTCTTTCAGGCTGCACACCTTCGGCGTCAGCCCGTCGATCAGCACGTTCATGTTCAGACTGAACCGCACTTCTAGATCCGAGTTGCGGAACATCATCCCCATCAAGACCGCAGGGTCGACATTCTTCGACCGCGGTTCAAGAATCAGCCGGATATCGTCGGCGCTCTCATCACGCACATCCGCCAGAATCGGCACCTTCTTGGTCTGGATCAGCTCGGCGATCTTCTCGATCAGCTTGGATTTCTGCACCTGATACGGGATTTCGGTGACCACGACCTGCCACTGACCGCGCCCCAAATCCTCAACCTCGTACCGACACCGCAGCCGGAACGACCCGCGCCCGGTCCGGTACGCCTCGGCGATATTCTCGCGCGGCTCGACGATCACGCCGCCGGTCGGAAAGTCCGGGCCGGGGATGTAATTCAACAGCGTTTCGTCGCGCGCATCCGGCACCTTGATCAGATGCAGACACGCCCCGATCAGCTCTTCGATATTATGCGGCGGAATATTCGTGGCCATGCCCACGGCAATCCCGCTCGACCCATTGGCCAAAAGGTTCGGAAAGGCCGCCGGCAGCACCACCGGCTCGGTCAGCGTGCCGTCGTAATTCTCGCGGAAATCAACAGCGTTCTCGTTCAACCCCTCCAGCAGCGCCTCGGCCGCCGCGGTCATCCGCGCCTCGGTATAGCGGCTGGCGGCGGGGTTATCGCCGTCGATATTGCCGAAATTCCCCTGCCCGTCGACCAGCGGATAGCGCACGTTGAAATCCTGCGCCAGACGCGCCATCGCGTCGTAAATCGCCATGTCGCCATGCGGGTGATAGTTCCCCATCACATCGCCGGAAATCTTCGCCGATTTTCGAAACCCCCCGTTCGAGGCCAGCCGCAATTCCCGCATCGCATACAGGATTCGCCGGTGTACCGGCTTCAACCCGTCGCGCGCATCCGGCAGCGCCCGGTGCATGATGGTCGACAAAGCATAGGTCAGATACCGCTCGCCAATGGCGCGGCGCAACGGCTCCGCAACCTCGGCGGGGTTCATGTTGGGGTCATCCAGTGTATCGGTCATAAATGCTGTGTATCCTCACCACAGCGCAGCGACAAGCCGCCCTATACACCGCTTGAGAAATTCCCCGATCAGACGGGATTTTCCGCACCAGATCGCCCCGCCTTTCAACACCCCGACTCGCCCGACCGGCCACGCTGACCCGTGACCGGGGGAAAAACATGTCGGTTTTTCCCCTAAGAAACAAAGGGGCTGCATGATACATTTTGGCCTCATCATCATGTGCCATTTACTAAAAGGGGGTGCGCAATGCGGCGCCTTATTCTTGTGACGTTCGGGTTTCTTGGCTTGGCGTTTTATATCCTCAGCGACGGGGCGAATTTCGTCCCGGCCTCCAGCCGTATCGAAGTCGCAGAACTCCCCGCTGCAACACCTGCGCGCGCCCCGGTTCAGGTGGCCAGCATTGAAGTGGCATCCGACGCCGTTGTCATCCCCGCCGGGTTCGATCCCGGCAGCGCCACCTTGCCGCTGCACCCTGCAAAGCCGACCACATCCGGCGACATCTCCACCCCCTCGGTCGGCGCCCCGCCCGTGATTATCGACGCCACCAAAATGTCGACCATTCAGGCCACCACGCAGCAATCCAATCCCACCCCCGAAGGGACGGCTGAAAAACCCGCCCCCGACCTGCGCAAAGTGACCGGCAACCGCGTCAACATGCGCATGGGACCGGGCACCAACTATAACGTGGTCACAAAGCTGTCCGCAGGCACGCAGGTTTTGGTACTGCAAATGCCGGGCGAAGGATGGGTAAAACTGCGCGTTGTCGAAACCGGGCGCGTTGGTTGGATGGCGGACTATCTTGTGAGCAAGGCCAGCGACTGACCCCCACGCCCGCATTGCATCGCCCTGCCGCTTCGCTTAGCCGTTGCACGGTATCTGCAAAGGGCGTGACATGACCGGCAAATCCATTCTAATCACCGGATGCTCCTCGGGCATCGGCTATGACGCGGCACACGGCCTGCGCGCACAGGGCTGGCGCGTCTTCGCCGCCTGCCGCCAATCGGCCGATGTCACCCGCCTGCAAACCGAAGGCTTCGAGGCCGTCCAGCTCGACTATGCCGACGAAGACAGCATCCGCACCGCGCTGGCCCAAATCCTGACCGCCACCGGCGGCACGCTCGACGCGCTGTTCAACAACGGCGCCTACGCCTGCCCCGGCGCCGCCGAAGACCTGCCCCGCGGCGCTCTGCGCGAGATATTCGAGGTTAACGTCTTTGGCTGGCACGACCTGACCCGACAGGTCATCCCGATCATGCGCGCGCAGGGACACGGCCGCATCATCAACTGCTCGTCCGTCCTGGGGCTTGTCGTCGCCCCTTGGCGCGCCGCCTACAGCGCCACCAAATACGCGGTCGAGGCCCTGACCGACACCCTGCGCGTCGAAATGCGCGACACCCCGATCCACGTCGTCCTGATCGAACCCGGACCGATCACCTCGGACATCCGCCGCAACTCGATTCCGCATTTCGAACGCTGGATCGACTGGGAAAACAGCCCCCGCGCGGAACAATACCGAACCTCCCTGCGCAAACGCCTGTACGAGGACCGCGGCCCCGACAAATTCGAACTTCCAGCCTCCGCCGTCACCACCAAACTGATCCGCGCGCTCGAATCCCCCAATCCCCGCCCGCGCTACTATGTGACGACGCCGACCTACCTGATGGGCACCCTGCGCCGCCTGCTGCCTACGCGCGCCTTGGACTGGCTGCTCGCCAAAGGCTGACCCGCGCTGAAAAAACGCATTCGCTTTTGCCGCGCGCACCTCTACATCTGGTGCACCATATAAAAGGACCTATCCCGATGAAGGACGACCCCCTGTTTTACGTTGTCGCTGCGGCCTGCCTCGCCGTGGTGACAATCCTTATGCTGGGCATCGGCGGCTTTGCCAAAGGCGGCGAGTTCAACAAAAAGAACGCCAACAAGATCATGCGCTGGCGCATCGGCGCGCAGTTCATCGCGATCCTGTTGATCCTGCTCTATGTCTGGCTGCGGCGCGGAGGCTGAAACCATGGTTGTCCTGAACAAAATCTACACCCGCACCGGCGACAAAGGCGATACCGCCCTTGGCAATGGCGCCCGTGTCGCCAAACATTCGCCCCGCGTCACGGCCTACGGCACCGTCGATGAAACCAACGCGACCCTCGGCCTCGCGCGCCTGCACGCCAGTGGCGACATGGATACCGCCCTGTCCCGGATCCAGAACGACCTGTTCGATCTGGGCGCCGACCTGTGCCGCCCCGATATGGCGCAGGACGCCACCGCCGAGTACCCGCCGCTGCGCATGACCGATGCACAGGTCACCCGACTGGAATCCGAAATCGACGCGATGAACACCGACCTCAGCCCCCTGCGCAGCTTCGTCCTACCCGGCGGCTCGGCGCTGGCCGCGCACCTGCACCTGTGCCGCACCGTCTCACGCCGGGCCGAACGGCTCGCGGTCGAGCTCTCTGAGACCGAACAGGTCAACCCCGCCGCCGTCAAATACCTCAACCGTCTGTCCGATTGGTTCTTCGTCGCCTCGCGCGTTGCCAACGACAACGGCGCGGCAGATGTTCTGTGGGTTCCGGGCGCAAACCGCTGAGGTCCGACCCCACCCGGTTTCTTTCTGATGCAAATACTCCTGCGCGACAGCGCATCAATTCGCCGACCCAAAGAATTTTACGCCTCCGGCGGGAGTATTTTAGTCAGAAAGAAACCAAACGCGGCGTCGGTTCGCGCTAACGTGGCTTTTTTGCTCTGTTTCCCCGGCGCGCAAGAATATATCAACATCCGGAGTGCATTTGGGGGGAGTCGTTTCATTTACCCCCGTTATTCAAGGGAGACCCACTAATGAAGGTGCTAGTGCCTGTCAAACGTGTGATCGACTATAACGTGAAAGTTCGTGTTAAATCGGACGGCAGCGGTGTTGATCTTGCTAACGTTAAGATGTCGATGAATCCGTTTGACGAGATTGCTGTTGAAGAGGCGATCCGCCTGAAAGAAGCGGGCAAGGCCGACGAAGTGATCGTCGTGTCGATCGGTGTCAAACAGGCGCAGGAAACCCTGCGCACGGCCTTGGCGATGGGCGCCGACCGCGCCATTCTGGTTATCGCCGCCGATGACGTCCATCAGGACATCGAACCGCTGGCCGTTGCCAAGATCCTCAAAGCTGTCGTCGAAGCCGAAGGTCCCGGCCTGGTCATCGCCGGCAAGCAGGCAATCGACAACGACATGAACGCCACCGGTCAGATGCTGTCGGCGCTCTTGGGTTGGTCGCAGGGCACCTTCGCCTCCGAGTTGGATGTGGACGGCGACACCGCAGTGATCACCCGCGAAGTCGATGGCGGCCTTCAGACCATCAAAATCAAGATGCCCGCGATCGTCACCGCGGATCTGCGTCTGAACGAACCGCGCTATGCCAGCCTTCCGAACATCATGAAGGCCAAGAAAAAGCCGCTGGACGAAAAGACCGCCGCCGATTTCGGCGTCGATGTCACGCCGCGCCTTGAGATCGTCAAAACCACCGAACCCGCCGCGCGCTCTGCCGGTATCAAGGTCGGCTCGGTGGACGAGCTTGTTGCGAAACTCAAAGAAGTGGGGGCTGTGTAATGGCTGTTCTTCTGATTGCCGAAGTGATCGGCGGCGTTCTGGCCGCAGATGCGACCGCAAAGGCGCTGACCGCAGCAAAGGCCATGGGCGATGTGACCGTTCTGGTTGCGTCCTCCTCGTGTTCCGGGGCGGCCGAAGCCGCAGCCAAGCTTGACGGCGTTGCGCGCGTTTTGTGCGCTGATGATGCCGCCTATGGCAACGGGCTGGCCGAACCGGTTGCCGACTTGATCGTCAGCCTTGCGGGCGATTATGAGCATATCGTTGCTCCGGCCACGGCCAGCGCGAAAAACATCCTGCCCCGCGTCGCGGCCCTGCTGGATGTGATGGTGCTGTCGGATGTGACCGGCGTGGTCGATGGCGCGACGTTCGAGCGCCCGATCTATGCGGGCAACGCGATCCAGACGGTGAAATCCTCGGACCCCAAAAAGGTCATGACGATCCGTACCGCCACCTTTGACGCCGCTGGCGAAGCAGGCGCGGCCCCGGTCGAAACCATCGCTGCCGCGGCCAACCCCGGCCTCAGCGACTGGGTCGAAGACAAGGTCGCCACCTCTGACCGCCCCGAGCTGACAAGCGCGGGCATTGTCGTGTCCGGTGGTCGTGGTGTTGGCTCCGAAGCTGACTTCGCGCTGATCGAAAAACTGGCCGACAAGCTGGGTGCCGCCGTTGGTGCCAGCCGCGCCGCCGTCGACTCGGGCTATGCTCCGAACGACTGGCAGGTGGGTCAGACCGGCAAGGTCGTCGCGCCGGATCTTTACATCGCCGTTGGCATCTCGGGCGCGATTCAGCACCTGGCCGGCATGAAGGACTCCAAGATCATCGTCGCGATCAACAAAGATGAAGAGGCTCCGATCTTCCAGGTCGCCGATTACGGCCTGGTTGCAGACCTGTTCACCGCGATCCCCGAGCTGATCGAAAAACTCTGATCCGGTGCGGCGGGGAAAACCCCGCCCTGCCAATCATACGAAAAGGCCCGCCAAATTGGTGGGCCTTTTTCATTTGCCCAACGCCGCGCCAAGTACAGCCAACCACATCAGGATGCCCCAAACGCCTTGGGATAAATCAGCTCAACCTCTGGCGCATCGGTCCCCGGTCCCGCCAGCAACAGATGCTCTACCGGATAGGGTGCCCGCAACCGCGCCGCCCGCGCTGCGCTGAACCCGGCGCGCTCGTAAAACCCAGGCTCACCCAGAACCACAACATAGGTCCCCGAAAGCCGCGCCCATTCGCTCAGCAGCCCCAGCATACGCAGCCCATGACGTTTGCCCTGCCAATCGGGATGCACGGCCACCGGCGCCAGACAAAGCCAGCGCTTCGGCGCAATCATCCGGGACAGCGCAAAATAGCCAACGATTTCGCCACTCCACGCCAGCACACTTTCGCCCGCAATCGCCTTTGATTTGCGCAACTGCCGGACCAGCTTCACCTCGTCCTGCCCGCCAAAGGCCAGCTGCAGCAGGCGATCCACCTGCGCCTCTTCGCCCCGTCGCAGTTCGCGCACAAAATCCGGCCCGTTCACCATTCGGCTCTCCAAAGAAAAGGGGCCACCCGAAGGCAGCCCCTGTCCCTAACATATCTGGCGAGCAGATTACATCATGCCGCCCATGCCGCCCATGCCGCCCATATCGGGCATGCCGCCAGCAGCCGCGCCTTCTTTGGCGGGCTTGTCAGCAACCATGGCTTCGGTGGTGATCAGCAGACCAGCGATCGAGGCCGCATCTTCCAGAGCAGTACGAACCACTTTGGCCGGGTCGATCACGCCGAATGCGAACATGTCACCATATTCTTCGGTCTGAGCGTTGAAGCCGAACTTGGGGTCGCTGCTTTCGCGGATTTTGCCCGCAACAACGGCACCGTCAACACCAGCGTTTTCAGCGATCTGGCGCAGCGGCGCTTCGATGGCTTTGCGCACGATGGCGATACCGGCGTTCTGGTCGCTGTTGATGCCTGTCAGACCCTCAAGGGTCTTGGCTGCCTGAACCAGAGCAACACCACCACCGACAACGATACCTTCTTGCACGGCCGCACGGGTCGCGTTCAGGGCATCGTCAACGCGGTCTTTGCGCTCTTTGACTTCAACTTCGGTCATGCCGCCAACGCGGATAACAGCAACACCACCGGCCAGTTTGGCCACGCGCTCTTGCAGCTTCTCACGGTCGTAATCCGACGTGGTTTCTTCAACCTGCGTACGGATCTGAGCAACACGTGCTTCGATCTCGGCTTTGTCGCCAGCGCCGTCAACGATGGTTGTCTCGTCTTTGGTGATGGTGATTTTCTTGGCCGAACCCAGCATGTCCATGGTCACGGACTCAAGCTTCATACCCAGATCTTCGCTGATCACCTGACCACCGGTCAGAATGGCGATGTCCTGCAGCATGGCCTTGCGGCGATCGCCGAAGCCCGGTGCTTTGACAGCAGCGATTTTCAGACCGCCACGCAGCTTGTTCACAACCAAGGTTGCCAGGGCTTCGCCCTCAACATCTTCGGCAATGATCAGCAGCGGCTTTTGCGACTGGATAACCGACTCGAGCAGCGGAACCATCGGCTGCAGCGACGAGAGTTTCTTCTCGTGCAGCAGGATCATGCAGTCTTCCAGATCTGCAATCATCTTGTCGGGGTTGGTCACGAAGTAAGGCGACAGGTAACCGCGATCGAACTGCATGCCTTCAACAACAGTGGTCTCTGTTTCCAGACCCTTGTTCTCTTCGACAGTGATCACACCCTCGTTGCCGACTTTCTGCATCGCGTCTGCGATCTGACGACCGATTTCGACTTCGCCGTTGGCCGAGATGGTGCCGACCTGAGCAACTTCGGCGCTGTCGTTGACAGGGCGCGAGGCGGCTTTGATCGCTTCAACGACTTTGGCAGTTGCCAGGTCGATGCCGCGCTTCAGGTCCATCGGGTTCATGCCAGCGGCAACCGATTTCATGCCTTCTTTGACGATGGCTTGGGCCAGAACAGTCGCGGTCGTGGTGCCGTCGCCTGCTTCGTCATTGGTCCGGGAAGCAACTTCCTTGACCATCTGTGCGCCCATGTTTTCGAACTTGTCTTCCAGTTCGATTTCCTTGGCAACCGATACACCGTCCTTGGTGATGCGCGGTGCGCCGAAGGATTTGTCCAGAACCACGTTGCGGCCTTTGGGGCCCAGGGTAACTTTCACGGCGTCGGCCAGAATGTTCACGCCTTTAAGCATGCGATTCCGTGCGTCTGTGCCGAATTTGACGTCTTTAGCAGCCATTGTGCTTGCTCCTAGATATCAGAATTTCAGGGGGGTGACGATCAGGCAATGATGCCCATGATGTCGGATTCTTTCATGATCAGCAGTTCTTCACCTTCAAGGGTGATTTCGGTGCCGGACCATTTGCCAAACAGGATCTTGTCGCCTGCTTTGACGTCCATTGCGATGCGATCGCCGTCATCGTCTTTTGCGCCTGCGCCAACGGACACAACGATGCCCTCGGCGGGCTTTTCTTTTGCGCTATCGGGGATGATAAGACCACCCTTGGTCTTTTCGTCGCCTTCGATGCGGCGGACCAGCACGCGGTCATGAAGCGGTGTAAATGCCATCTCTGAGGCTCCTTGGCTCAAAGTTTCTCCCTTAACCCCTCAAAAGGGGTCGTTATCACTCGCTCTGTTCGAGTGCTAACAGCGCATAGCTAAGCAGCGAGCAAAGCCGAGTCAACACGCGGTTTTTGAAATTTTTCTGAAACCCGTCAGTCCAGAACGGCGCGCCCGGCCTCGGTCAGATCATAAATCCCAACCTCAACCCGCTCGAACCAGCCATAATGATTGTCGCGCATGATCAGCGTTGCCTTCGCCACCGATGCCGCCTTGGCCACCACCGCGCCCTTGCTCGGCCCCGCCTCCGCCAGATAAGCCGCGCAACGCTCCGCCTCCTGACGATAGGCCGTCACCCGCTTGCCACGCAAGCCGCCCAGATTCGGATCGCCCTCGCGCCGCTCGAATTCGCCCAGCAACGCCGCCTTGCGCCGCGCCACCTTGCGCGGCTGAAACGGTGTCGGTTCGTGATGCAACTGCACCTCGCCCTGCGCGATCTGTACCGACAGCACTCCGATTCCCAACCGCTTGCACAGCCCCAGATTGCCCTTGAACGCACGCCACCCCGCCTTGCCTTTCCAACGCGGCACCGCCACAAAAACCACATCCGTGATCGCCTGCCGCGCCACCGCCTGCTGCAACAACGTCAATGAAAACCCGGTCTTCAGCTCGACAATCAGCGGCGCCTCGCCCACGCGCACGGCCACCACATCGGCTGCCCCCACCTCGCCCTTCACCTCATAGCCGCGCGCCTCAAGAAACGCCTTCACCGGCGCGTAAAGCTGAGTTTCAGGAGCACGTGTCATCGCCTCATCATACCTGCCCACCGCGCGGCTTCCAGACCCATTCCACCGCCCGCCCGACAGACCGTTCGCCGCAGCACAGACAGGTGACAAGCGCCAACGCTGGGACTATAACGCCCGCAAAACACACATCGCATAGGACCCCCACATGACCATTCAGGTTTTCGGCCATAAATCCCCCGACACAGACTCCACCGGCTCGCCCATCATCTGGGCCTGGTACCTGTCCGAGATCAAAGGCACGCCCGCCGCTCCCAAGCTGCTGGGCGAACCCAATACCGAAGCCGCCTTCGTGCTGACCCGCTGGAACCTCGACAAGCCCGAAATCATCTCGGGCGTCGACGTCGGCGCGCCTGTGGTCATCGTTGACACCAACAACCCCGCCGAGCTGCCCGACGGAATCAATGACGCCGACATCACCGCCATCATCGACCACCACAAACTGGTCGGCGGTCTGGAAACCAAAGGCCCGATCGACATCACGATCCGCCCGCTGGCCTGCACCGCGACCATTCTGATCGACCTGATGGGCGACGACGCCGCCAAAATGCCCGAGGCCATCAAAGGCGCCGCGCTGTCATGTATCCTGTCCGACACGCTGGAATTCCGCTCGCCCACCACCACCCCACATGACCGTGCCGTCGCTGAAAAACTGGCGGCCGATCTGGGCATCGACATCGCGACCTATGCCGCCGAGCTGTTCGAGGCCAAATCCGACGTCAGCGCATTCTCCGACGCTGAACTGCTGCGCATGGACTCGAAAGAATACACCATCGACGGCACCGAATTCCGCGTCTCGGTTCTGGAAACCACCGCGCCGAAAATCGTCCTCGACCGCAAGGACAGCCTGATGGCCTCGATGGTCGATGTCGCCAAAGAAGACGGCGCCGATCAGGTCCTGCTCTTCGTCATCGACATCCTGAACGAAGAAGCCACCCTGATGGTCCCGAACGATCTGGTCAAAACCGTGGCTGAAAAATCCTTCGGTGCGACCGTGACCGGCGATCTGGTTGTCCTGCCCGGCATCATGTCGCGCAAGAAACAGATCATTCCGAACCTCAAGATCTGATCTCTTCGGCGCCGAACAAAAAGAAACGCCCGCGAAGATTTTCGCGGGCGTTTTTGTGTCTGTCACACCGGATTACGAACGGTCGCCATGACCCCCATGATCATTGTCGTGGCCATGATCGTTGTCGTTGCCGTGACCTTCACCGTGACCATCATCATCCCCATCGTCGTCGCCGTGGTCATCGCCATGTCCATGCTCGCCGCCGACACTGCCGCCGCTGCCTTGCGACGCCTCTGCGGACTCGGCCCCCAGCTTGCCAACCGCATTGCGATTCATCACACCCAGCATTTCGTCCTCGCCGGGGGTATCCACGCTCTGCTCAAGGTTTGCCTCATGATACTGCTCCAGCAGATCATCTTCAGAGGTCGCCCATGGGTTAATGTGCCCGGCAAATACCGGCGATGTTACCAACACCGACGCCACCAAACCCGCGATTATCTTTGCATTCATTCTTAAAGCCTTTCGTCCACAGCACTGTTCATTGACGGGTCATATATACATCTCACTTTCTGAATACATCGGAGGCGGCGCAAAATTCCCGTTTCGCGGGCAAGAACCTGCCGGTTCGTCACCCGGCGCCGCGGACGCGACCTCGAAAACGCCGCGCACAAAAGCGCCTTTCTTGCTGCGCGGCAGCACCAACGTGATACATACGCAATACCGACGTAATACCGACGTGATACCGACACTGTCTGCAAGCACCTGAAGGCCTGACCATGACCCAGATCATCACCGCCCTGCCCCAGATCTCCAGCCGCTACGAGGCGCTGTTTGTCGACCTCTGGGGGTGCGTGCATGACGGCATCAAAGCCCTCCCCGAAGCGGTCGCCGCCCTGCAAGCCTACCGCGCCACCGGCGGGGTCGTGGTATTGGTCACCAACTCGCCCAAGCCCCGCAAAGGGGTCGAAAAACAGCTTGAACACTTCGGTGTCCCCCAAGATGCTTGGGACACGATCGCCACCTCCGGCGATTCCGCCCGCTCGGCCATGTTCCTTGGCGTTGTCGGCCAAAAGGTGTTCTTCATTGGCGAAGATCGCGATCAGCTATTTTTCGAGCCTATTCATGTGGTTGAACAGCCCGTCGATATCCAGCGCGTCGATCTTGACGCCGCCGAAGGTATCGTTTGCACCGGCCCGTTCGACCCGACGGCCGATCCCGCCGACCTGCGCCCGCAGCTGCTTTTTGCCAAGCAGAAGGGCCTGAAACTGCTCTGCGCCAACCCCGATATCGTCGTTGATCGCGGCGATCATCGTGAATGGTGCGCCGGGGCGATTGCCCGGCTCTATACTGAAATGGGCGGCGAAAGCCTGTATTTCGGCAAGCCGCATCCGCCGATCTATGACCTCGCCCGGCGGCGACTCGCGGCGTTAGGAAAAGATATACCCGATGCTGCGATTCTGGCCATCGGTGACGGGGCGCAAACCGACATCAAAGGCGCCATGGGCGAGGATATTGATTCCCTGTTCATTTCCGGCGGCCTGGCACGCGAAGAAACAAAAACCGCCCCTCAACCCGACCCAGAGGCGCTAACTGATTATCTTCAAAGGGAACTTTCTGCCCCGACCTATACGATAGGGCAACTGCGCTGATACAAATAGGGCTTGATTTTCTGCGCCTGCAAAGCAATAAAGTTCCAACATTTGGCGCCTAGGCGTCTGAAAATTACTCAGCGAACCAAACGGAGGTCGCATGTTGGACAACTTGCCGCGCGGAACGATCTGCATCGAAGACATCGAAATGGGGATGGTGCGCCATCTAAACAAAGTCGTCACAGACCGCGACATCGAGATGTTTGCCGAGGTTTCAACCGACCACAATCCGGTGCATCTGGATGACGACTACGCGCAGGACACCATCTTCGAAGGCCGGATCGCCCATGGCATGCTGACGGCCGGTCTGATCTCGGCCGTGATCGGCGAACAGCTCCCCGGCCACGGCACCGTGTACATGGGTCAAACGCTGAAATTCCTCGGCCCCGTCCGCCCCGGCGACATGGTGACAGCCGAGGTCGAAGTGATCGGTATCGACCACGGCAAGCGCCGGGTCCAACTGGATTGCCGCTGTCTGGTGAATGGGAAGAAAGTGCTGATTGGCGAGGCCACAGTGCTGGCACCCTCGCGTAAATTCGACTGATCCAAAGCCGCCACAGACCGGAATAAGCATCCCCGCTTGCACAAGGATCAAGACGGCGCTACGCCTGCGCTATGCGCATCATCCGGGACTACACTTATGTAACCGAGCAGGATCGCGGCGCCTCTGCCGCGATTGGCAATTTTGACGGGGTCCATCTGGGCCACCGCTCGGTCATCGACATCGCCCGCCGCGCCGGTGAAAAGATCGGCGCACCGCTTGGCGTGGTGACGTTCGAACCCCATCCCAGACAATATTTCGCCCCCAAAGCCCCGGCCTTTCGCCTGATGAGCCGCGAAGCACGCGCGCATCGGCTTGAAAAGCTGGGGGTTGAGCGGCTGTATGAACTCAACTTCAACGCTGCCTTGTCGGCGCTTACACCCGAAGCATTTGCGAAACGGGTGATCAGCGATGGGCTGGGGCTGAAGCATGTGGTGGTCGGCGCAGATTTCTGTTTTGGCAACGCGCGCGCAGGCACGGTTGAGCACCTGAAGGAATTTGGCGCGACGCTTGGCTTTGGCGTCACCGTGGCCGACCTTTTGGAGGGCGACGGCATTCAAGTTTCCTCGACCGCAATTCGCACCGCCCTCAGCGAAGGCCGCCCGCGCGACGCCGCTGCGATGCTGGGCCATTGGCACCGGATCGAAGGCAAAGTGATCGGCGGCGATCAGCGTGGCCGCGAACTGGGTTTCCCAACCGCGAATATGTCGATCGACGGGCTGCACCCGCCAAAACATGGCGTTTACGCGGTATTGGCGGATGTTCTGGAAGGGCCACACAAGGGCAGCTATCTGGGGGCCGCCTCGATCGGGGTGCGGCCAATGTTTGGCGAAAACCACCCCAATCTTGAAACCTACCTCTTTGATTTCAAGGGAGATCTCTATGGCACGCCTCTGTCCATCGGTCTGGTTGATTACCTGCGCCCCGAGCTGAAGTTCGACAGTCTTGGAGCGCTGATCACCCAGATGGATGCCGACTGCGCCCGCGCCCGCACCATTCTGACCGCGCCATGAGCAACGCCACCCTGCGCCCCCGGTTCTGGGAAACCGTGTCGATAACCCGCATGACCCGCGCTGAATGGGAAGCCCTGTGTGATGGCTGCGGCAAGTGCTGCCTGAACAAACTCGAAGACGAAGACACCGGCGAGGTCGCTTTGACCCGCGTTGCCTGCCGCCTGCTGGATGATGCCACCTGCCGCTGCGGCCAGTACGAAACCCGCCACCAGTTTGTGCCGGAATGCATCGTTCTGGATGCCAAGAACATGGATAAAAACCTGTACTGGATGCCCGAAACCTGCGCCTACAAACTGCTCTGGACCGGGCAGCAGCTGAAAGCTTGGCATCCGCTCATTTCGGGTGACCCGGACAGTGTGCACAAGGCTGGCGCGTCGGTTCAGGGTATCACTGTGCCAGAGTTCGAAATCTCGGAAGACGACTGGGAAGATTATATCATCGAGGAGCCTACCTGATGTTTTTTACCTCCGACAATGGCGGCCCCGTGCATCCGCAGATCATGCAGGCGCTCAGCGACGCGAATTCCGGCTTTGCTTCGGGCTATGGTGCCGATGCACAGATGGATGCGGTGCGCGCGCAACTGCGCGAGATATTCGAGGCGCCTGAGGCGGCGATCTATCTTGTGACCACGGGCACCGCGGCGAATTCACTGGCTTTGGCAACGCTGTGTCAGCCGTGGCAAACCGTGTTTTGCAGCCCTGTCGCCCATATCCACGAAGACGAATGCAACGCGCCCGAGTTCTACTCGGGCGGAGCCAAGCTGACGCTTGTCGGCGAAGGTGACAAGATGACGGCGGCGGCCTTGCGCGGCGCGATCCTTGACGAGGAAACCCGCGGCGTCCACGGACCACAACGCGGCCCGGTGTCGATCACGCAAGTGACGGAAAAGGGACGGATTTATACGCTGGCCGAGATCGAAGCCCTGACCACGGTTGCAAAGGAATTTGATCTGCCCGTGCATCTGGACGGTGCGCGCTTCGCCAACGCTTTGGTGGCGCTGAACTGCTCGCCTGCGGACATGACATGGAAGGCGGGCGTGGATGCTGTCAGCTTCGGCGGCACCAAGAACGGCTGCATGGGGGTCGAGGCGGTGATCTTCTTTGATCCCAAACATGCGTGGGAATTCGAACTGCGCCGCAAGCGCGGGGCGCATCTGCTGTCCAAGCACCGGTATCTGTCGGCGCAGATGCTGGGGTATTTGGACAACGACCTGTGGCTGACCACCGCGCGGCAGGCCAATGCCACCTGCGCCCGTCTGGCCGATGGTCTGCGGCAAGTGCCCGACGCCACGTTTTTGGTGGACCCGCAGGCCAATATCATTTTCGCCACCCTGCCCCGTGCCGTGCACCAGCGCCTGTTTGACGCCGGGGCCTATTACTATCTCATGTCCGGCACTCTGGAGGGTGATGACCCCCACGAACCGCTGACCGCGCGCTTTGTCTGTGATTGGTCAACCCAGGCAGAAACCGTGGATCAGTTCCTGAGCGTGGCGCGCGGATAAGCTCGGTTCAATCCGGCACGGTATCAAGGAACGTCAGAACCTCGGCACCCACCTGAACCGGGTGGGTGATCGGAACCATGTGCCCCGCCCCGGCAATCACTGCGCGGCGCGCATTGGGCAGACGCCGCGCCAGACCATCATTGACCAGACCGATATAGTCCGGGGATTCGCCACCCTCGATCAGAAGCGTCGGCACCTTGAGCCGCTCCAACGCGCCGCTGGCCAGGATCCCGGCGGAATCGTCGTTGATTTCCGGCGCCGCATCCCGAATGACACTGATCTTTTCGGCCATTGACCGCCGCAGATCCTCTGACAGGTCCTCCCACGGACGGCCATCCCCCCAGACCTTGGAAAAGGCCCGCGCCGCGCCGATATTGTCCCCGCGCTCAAGGGCATCGTCATGGTCCTTCAGCTCAAGATCATGCTGGGCCCGCAAACCGGGTCTGTCGGAAAAAGCCACCGCAAAGAACACCGGCTCGATCAGCACCAGCGAGCGTACTTTCTCGGGGTGCTCGACCGCCAGGCGCAACGCGACGGTGCCGCCGAAGGAATGGCCAATGACATCGACCGGCCCCTCGGGGAAGTCTGCGGCCATGCCTGTTGTGACCTGCTGAAGCGGGCCGCGATGGTCCCACTCCCCGCTGCGCCCGTGGCCCGGAATGTCAAAGGCCGTCATGTGCAACCGGCGGCCAAGACGAGCAGCAAGCCCTTTCCAAGCACCGGAATGCGCCAACGAGCAATGAATCATCAGCGCCTCGCGGGGGCCGGTGCCGAACTCAGTCCAATAGGTCGGAAAGCCACCGCGCATGTCCTGAGGCATACTCAGAGCTTTCCAGCCAAGTGCAGGTCCAGATCATCCAGTCGGTCCTGTCCCCAGAACTTCTGCCCACTGTCCACCACATAGAACGGCGAGCCGAAGACGCCTTGCGCAACAGCCTCTTCCAGATTGGCGGCATAGGTTTCCGCCCCAACCAGAAGCCCGCTATCCGCCAACGACGGGTCAAACCCCGCCTCAGTCAGGGAAGCGCGAATGACGCCTTCGTCCGAAATATCGCGCTCTTCGCCCCAGCTGGCGCGCAGCAGCCCATGCACCAGCGCCCCGACATCGCCACCGCCCGCATTCTGCGCGGCGATGATCGCATAAGACGATGGCGCGGCGTTTACCGGCCAATATTTTGGCTTCATGTTCAACGTCAGCCCGACCTTGCGCGCCTGACGCGGCAATTCCTGAGCACGGTATTCGACCCGCGAAGCGTGCCGCTGCGGAACAGGAGCCCCGCCAGTGCGCGGAAACAGCGACATGATATCAAATGGCTTGTAGGTGATTTTTGCACCATGACGCCGCGTCAATTCCTCCAACCGTTTGCCTGCGAGGTAGGCGTACGGCGAAAGTGTCGAAAAAAAGTAATCTATATGGGCCATTTGCGCGCCCTCCCCATGTGCATAGCTTTGCCAGACGGTACTTAGATGTTAAGCGAAGTCAACTTTCCGAATCTGCCACCACGACCACTCTGGGGAACAGCTGCAATGCCCAATCTGAATGAACCGAAGCTTATCTCCGGTAACGCCAACCTGCCACTCGCAAGCTCGATTGCCCGGCGGATGTCCATCCATCGCGGGATGAATATCGGCCTCGTCGAAGCGAGGATCGAACGGTTCAACGATCAGGAAATCTTCGTCGAAGTTTATGAGAACGTCCGTGGCGAAGATATGTTCATCATTCAGCCGACCTCGAACCCGGCCAATGACAATCTTATGGAGCTGTTGATCATGACCGACGCGCTGCGCCGGTCCTCGGCCTCGCGGATCACGGCGGTCATCCCATATTTCGGCTACGCTCGTCAGGACCGCCGCACCAAGGCGCGCACGCCGATCAGCGCCAAGCTGGTGGCGAACATGCTGGTCGAAGCAGGGATCGAGCGCATCCTGACGCTTGACCTGCACGCCGCACAGATTCAGGGGTTTTTCGACATTCCGGTTGATAACCTCTACGCCTCGCCGATTTTTGCCTTGGACATCCAAGCGCAATTCGAAGGCTCGCTGGACGACGTCATGGTCGTATCCCCCGACGTCGGTGGTGTGGCGCGTGCCCGCGAGTTGGCCAAGCGGATCAACGCGCCGCTGTCGATCGTGGATAAACGCCGCGAAAAACCCGGCGAGATCGCCGAGATGACTGTGATCGGGAACGTCGCAGGCAAGAAATGTATCATCGTCGACGATATGTGCGACACGGCCGGCACCCTGTGTAAGGCCGCAGAAGTGTTGATGGAAAACGGCGCGTCCGAGGTACATTCTTATATATCGCACGGCGTGCTTTCCGGCCCAGCGGTCGAACGGATTACCAATTCGGTGATGAAATCGCTCGTAATTACAGATTCGATTCAGCCGACGGCGGCGGTTAAAGCGACGCCGAATATCCGCATCCTGCCAACGGCACCGATGTTTGCGCAGGCGATTCTGAACATCTGGAACGGTACATCAGTGTCTTCGCTGTTCGAAACGGACACGCTTGAACCAATTTATGAAGGACAGTTCAAAGGGTAACTTTGACGTCGGCCAGCCCAGCAATGGGCTGGCTCAATACAGATCCCAGTCATCTTCGTCACACAATTCGCCGAGGGCTATCCAGGAAATTCTGGTCCGTGCCAGACGTGTATTGCCCCAAGTGCGAAAAACAATTTCAAAACCAGTCTCGGTAATCGCGTCCGTGGTCAGATCGCTGCGGATATTTGTCGCGTAGTCCACATCCCACAAAGAAACCGAGCACATCACCGTGGGCGGCGACCGGAAGGATTCGCTGAATTTGACCGCTCGACGCCGCTCGCGCGCGCCAGTCCCAGTCCACATTTCGCCGCCATCTTCAAAATCTGAAAACAGATGCTCTTCGCCCTGATCCACCCCGAGCAAATGGGATTTTAGTCGCTTCATATTTCAGTACCTTGCCAACCCCGCCAGAGTAGCCAAAAAAATGGGCAAAACTATGATACAAATGAAAAAGGCCCCGAATTTCGGGGCCTTGTCCAGAACTTTTGCTACGAAAACCGATTATCTAGCCGTCAGGCCGATATGATCACCCACTGCAACCATATCCGCCAGCAGCTTGGCCGCATCATCAACGGGGCCAGGCTCGTTCTTGAAGGTTGTTTTCGCATTTTCCAGCGCATCGGCGGCGGCTTTGACCATTCCGTCGATATGCGCCTGCGTGACGTCTGCGCGTGCGATTGCGCTTTCAGCCAAAACCGAAATGCTGGTGGCCGTGATCTCGGCAAAACCACCGGTAACCACATATTCCGCCAAACCGTCCGGCCCTTCGATCCGCAGCACGCCAGGGCGTAGGGTGGTGATCGTCGGCGCATGGCCAGCCATCGCCACCATGTCGCCATCCGCACCCGGGATCTGAACCTGCTCAACCAGAAGCGACGCGAGGCGACGCTCCGGGCTGACCAGATCGAATTGCACTGTCTCAGCCATAACAGGCCCTCCTTAGGCCGCGTCGGCAGCCATGCGTTCGGCTTTGGCGATCACTTCTTCGATGCCACCAACCATATAGAAGGCGCCTTCCGGAAGGTGATCGTACTCACCAGCGACAACTGCTTTGAACGATGCGATTGTATCTTCCAGCGGAACCTGCTTGCCGTCGGCACCGGTGAACACTTTTGCAACGTCGAAAGGCTGCGACAGGAAGCGCTCAATCTTACGTGCACGGGCCACAGCCAATTTGTCATCTTCAGACAATTCGTCCATCCCGAGGATCGCGATGATATCCTGCAGCGACTTGTAGCGCTGAAGGATTTGCTGAACGTCGGTCGCCACTTTGTAGTGCTCGGCACCAATGATCAGCGGATCCAGAAGACGCGAGGTCGAACCAAGCGGGTCCACAGCAGGGTAGATACCCTTTTCCGAAATCGAGCGATCCAGAACCGTTGTCGCATCAAGGTGCGCAAACGAGGTCGCAGGCGCCGGGTCGGTAAGGTCGTCTGCAGGTACGTAAACGGCCTGAACCGAGGTGATCGACCCGGTTTTGGTGGACGAAATCCGCTCCTGCATCGCACCCATGTCGGTGGCCAGCGTCGGCTGATAGCCCACAGCCGAAGGAATACGACCCAGCAGAGCCGAAACCTCGGAACCCGCCTGAGTGAAGCGGAAGATGTTGTCGACGAAGAACAGAACGTCCGAACCGGTGTCGTCGCGGAACTGCTCGGCGATCGACAGGCCGGACAGCGCGATCCGCATACGGGCACCCGGAGGCTCGTTCATCTGGCCATAAACCAGCGCAATTTTCGATTTAGTCAGATCGTCGGGAACGATAACGCCGGATTCGATCATCTCGTGGTAAAGGTCGTTACCTTCACGGGTCCGCTCCCCAACACCCGCGAACACGGACACACCCGAGTGCACTTTTGCGATGTTGTTGATCAGTTCCATGATAAGAACTGTTTTACCCACGCCGGCACCGCCGAACAGACCGATCTTACCACCCTTGGTGTAGGGGGCCAGCAGGTCGATAACCTTGATGCCGGTGGTCAGGATTTCGGTTTCAGTCGACTGTTCCGAAAATGCCGGAGCCTCGCCGTGAATGGCGCGCTTTTCGGTCGCCTCAACGGGGCCTTTTTCATCAACCGGGTCGCCGGTCACGTTCAGGATGCGGCCCAGCGTAGCAGTGCCAACCGGAACCATGATCGGGCCGTCAGTGTCGGTCACTTCCTGACCGCGCACCAGACCTTCGGTTGCGTCCATGGCGATGGTACGAACGGTACCCTCTCCAAGGTGCTGTGCAACTTCCAGAACCAGTTTCTTGCCGTTGTTGTCGGTGGTCAGCGCGTTGAGGATCTGAGGCAGATCACCACCAAACTGCACGTCCACAACGGCGCCGATCACCTGAGTGATTTTGCCTTTTGCGTTTGCCATGTTTCGTCTCCGGTCCTTAGAGCGCTTCCGCGCCCGAGATAATTTCAATAAGCTCGTTGGTGATGACAGCCTGACGCGAACGGTTATATTCGATTGTCAGTTTGTCGATCATCTCGCCCGCGTTGCGCGTCGCGTTATCCATGGCGGACATCCGCGCACCTTGCTCGGACGCAGCATTTTCCAACAAAGCCGCAAAGATCTGTGTTGCCACACCGCGCGGCAGAAGATCAGCCAAGATGGCTTCTTCATCAGGCTCGTAATCGTAAAGGGTGGTTGCACCCTCACCGCCCTCGGGGGCGTCGAACGAAGCAGGAATGATCTGCTGTGCGGTCGGGATCTGGCTGACCACGTTCACGAACTTCGCATAGAAAATCGTGGCGACGTCAAACTCACCCGCATCGAAACGCGCCAGAACGTCTTTGGCAATGCTTTGCGCATCAACATATCCGAGGCGCTTCACTTCGCTCAGGTCGACGTGCCCAACAAACAGCTGGCCCAGTTCGCGCTTCAGCGAATCGCGACCTTTCTTGCCAACGGTCAGGATCTTGACCGTCTTGCCTTTGGCTTGCAGCTCGGCCACGCGAGCCTTGGCCAGCTTGGAGATGTTGGCGTTGAAGCCACCACACAGGCCACGCTCGGCAGTCATCACCACCAGAAGGTGGGTCTGATCGCCGCCGGTGCCGCTCAGCAGTTTCGGAGCGCTGTCGCTGCCACCGACGCCAGCGGCAAGCCCACCCAGAACGGCGTTGAACCGTTCTGTGTAGGGCCGCGACGCTTCGGCAGCTTCTTGGGCCCGGCGGAGCTTGGCCGCCGAGACCATCTGCATGGCCTTGGTGATCTTGCGGGTGTTCTTGACACTCGCGATCCTGTTTTTCAGGTCCTTGAGATTTGGCATTGCCTTATCTCCTTAAGCGAAATCGGCGGCGAATTCGTCGAGTGCGGCCTTGATCTTGTCCTCGGCTTCCCCTTTGATTTTCGGGTCTTCCTTGGTGATGTAATCCAGCAGGTCAGCATGCTTGCCGCGCAGGTGCGCCAACAGACCGGCCTCGAAATGACCAACTTCACGAACGCCGATCTTGTCCAGATAGCCTTTGGTGCCTGCATAGATCACACAGACGATTTCGGCGTTGGTCAACGGCGAATACTGCGGCTGTTTCATCAGCTCGGTCAGACGGGCACCACGGTTCAGCAACTGCTGAGTGGCGGCGTCAAGATCGGACCCGAACTGAGCGAAGGCCGCCATTTCGCGATACTGAGCCAGTTCCAGCTTCACCGGGCCAGCAACCGATTTCATCGCATTGGTTTGCGCCGAAGAGCCAACCCGTGAGACCGACAAGCCTGTGTTCACAGCAGGACGGATACCCTGATAGAACAGTTCGGTTTCCAGGAAGATCTGGCCATCAGTGATCGAGATCACGTTGGTCGGAATAAACGCAGAAACGTCGCCGCCCTGAGTTTCGATGATCGGCAGAGCAGTCAGCGAACCCGAGCCGAAATCTTCGTTCAGCTTCGAAGAGCGCTCCAGCAGGCGGGAGTGCAGATAGAAAACGTCACCAGGATAGGCTTCACGGCCCGGCGGACGACGCAGAAGCAGCGACATCTGGCGATAAGACACGGCCTGCTTCGACAGATCGTCATAGATGATCAGCGCGTGGCGGCCGTTGTCGCGGAAGAATTCAGCCATGGCTGTCGCGGTATAGGGCGCCAGATACTGCATCGGAGCAGGATCGGATGCAGTCGCGGCGACGACGATCGAGTAGTCGATCGCCCCGGTTTCTTCCAGCTTTTTCACCAGCTGGGCAACGGTCGAGCGCTTTTGGCCGATCGCGACATACACACAATACAGCTTTTTGCCTTCGTCGTCGCCAGCGGCTTCGTTATAGGACTTCTGGTTCAGGATCGTGTCCAGCGCGATGGCTGTTTTACCTGTCTGACGGTCGCCAATGATCAGCTCGCGCTGGCCACGACCAACGGGGATCATCGCATCGACCGATTTCAGGCCAGTTGCCATCGGCTCGTGCACCGACTTACGCGGGATGATGCCCGGCGCTTTGACGTCGGCAATGCCGCGCGCGGCGGTTTTGATCGGACCTTTGCCATCCAGCGGGTTGCCCAGACCGTCAACGACGCGACCCAGCAGTTCGTTGCCAATTGGAACGTCCACGATCGAGTTGGTGCGCTTAACTATGTCACCTTCTTTGATGTCACGGTCCGTCCCGAAGATCACGACACCGACGTTGTCGGTTTCGAGGTTCAGGGCCATGCCCTGAATGCCACCGGGGAATTCGACCATCTCGCCGGCCTGAACATTGTCCAGACCGTAGACGCGGGCAATACCGTCACCGACGGAAAGCACACGACCAACCTCGGCAACTTCGGTTTCCTGACCGAAGTTTTTGATCTGGTCTTTCAGGATCGCAGAAATCTCTGCTGCTTGGATACCCATTTATCCGACCTCTTTCATTGCATTCTGGAGGGAGTTGAGCTTGGAGCGGATCGATGTGTCGATCATCTTCGAGCCCACTTTAACGACAAGACCACCGATGAGGCTATCATCGACGGTCGCATTTATTGTGACAGTTTTACCCACACGCTCGCCCAATGTTTTGGCCAGCTTTTCGGATTGAACCTTGGTGAGGGCCTTCGCACTGATCACTTCGGCGGTAACTTCGCCTTTTTCCTGCGCAATCAAACCAGACAGGCTGGTGACGAGTTGCGGCAAAACGAACAGACGACGCTTTTGCGCCATGACGGCCAAGCCCTTTTGCATCACGGGGATCAGGTTCATTTTTTTGGCGACCGCAGCGATAGCCTTGCCTTGCTCATCCCGCGAAATCAGCGGTGAGCTGATCAGCGTGCGCAGATCTGCGCTTTCGCTCAGGGCTGCGGTAAGATCGGTCAAATTTGCTTCGAGCTTCGCCAGAGTTTTGTTCTCTTTCGAAATTTCGAAGATCGCGGTGGCATAGCGCGCGGCAATGCCTGAGGAGATCGAAGCTGGTTCGGACACGTCCACCCTTCCGACTATTCTGGCCCCAAACGAAATCTTCGTGATTGCGCACTGGGGGCGTTTAGACCTTTGACTTGTATCAAAGCATAGAAATCGGCGTGGGTGTAGCAGAGCATTACGCACCTAGCAACCAGCTATGACATGCCAGCATGGAACTGAATAATATTTCATTTCAATTACTTAATGAAGGTGCGGCGGTTTGGACCAGTTTTTACAGCTCATTTTTTTCACCAAAATGGTTGATTTCGGTCGCAGGAATGCCCGAAGCGGCCAACTCGTTAACGCTATCACCCGTCGGCACGGCAGGTGACGCGACGGGATCCGACTGAAAACGCCCCTTTCAGATAAGGATTCGAACGATCTGACTGCCCCCGATGCGCCCCACAGGAATCGCCGGATTGTCGCCCGGTGGGCACGGGATCGTTTCGACCTTTCTGACTGAAAATGCCCGGCGCACGAATGCACTGACATGACGACGGGACCGTCCCGGGGAGTAAGAGGGCCGCCATGCCGGACTCCATTTGGCGTCAAAAGCTGCGGCGAACAATCGAGAGTGTCTATGTGCTCTGCTGGCAACTGCGGGACGTTCTGGATGCGATCAAGATCAGCCGCAACACGGCCTGCACTGCGGCGACCTAAACCGGCTTTGGCTCTTTGGTCGCTGCGGGAGCCAATACCGACAGCGGACGGCGCACGGCCTCTTTCAGACCCGGACCGCTGGGCGCGTGCACGCGCTTGGTTGCCTCGACGATGATCACCCCCCCAGCGACCACCATGGACAGGCTATGCCCCACCCGCTCCCATACATCGCCGGTCTTGCGCCAGAAACGCCGGTGCGATGGCGGTTGATACAGTGCCGTTTCGTTGCGCTCGGGCATGAAGTGGTGCCGCTTCAGCTGCGCCTCAAGCTGGCTGAGCGTATAGGGCCGCCCAAAGCCGAACGGCGTCTTGTCGCTGCGCGACCACAGGCCCGCGCGGTTCGGCACGATAAACAACGCTCGCCCGCCCGGCCCCAACACGCGCCAGCATTCGTCAAGCAGGGCACTGGGCTGTTCGCTGGTTTCCAAGCCGTGCATCACCAGTAATTTGTCCACATGTCCGGTTTCCACCGGCCACGCCGTTTCTTCGCACAAAACCGACAGATTCGGCATGCCAGCAGGCCACGGCATCACCCCTTGCGGGCCGGGCATCAACGCGGTGACCCGTCGTGCATCAGGTAAATATTGCCGCAAGAGCGGCACCGCAAAACCAAATCCCACGACCGTCTGGCCATGCGCCTCGGGCCACAGCGCCATGACCTGATTGCGCACCGCTTTTTGCGCCGCGCGCCCCAGCATGCTGCGATAATAAAAATTGCGCAGGTCCTGCACATCAAGATGCATTGCAGCCGGTCCCTCGATCCGCCACTCTGTCCCTACCATACCAAGCGAAGGACGAAACGCCATGCCTCTTGAGCTCGTGACCATCCCATGCCTGTCAGATAACTATGCCTATCTGGTCCATGATGCGGCCAGCGGCGAAACGGCCTTGATCGACGCACCCGAAGCCGGGCCAATCGCTGCGGCCCTGTCTGCACGGGGCTGGACGTTGAGCCATGTGTTGCTGACCCATCACCACTGGGACCACGTTGATGGCCTGACCGCCCTTCTGGCGGATCACCCGGCAAAGGTGATCGGCGCGGCCGCTGACGCTCATCGCCTGCCGCCCTTGAACACTGCCGTCAGCGAAGGGGACACGATCATGATAGGCCGCGAAACTGCGCGGGTGATTGACGTTTCCGGTCACACGCTGGGCCATATCGCCTTCCACTTTCCTGACAGCAAGCTGGCTTTTACCGCAGACAGTTTGATGGCGCTTGGCTGCGGACGCTTGTTTGAGGGCACGCCCGCGCAGATGTTTGACAGCCTCTCGAAACTGGCGGCCCTGCCAGCGGATACGCTAATTTGCTCTGGCCACGAATACACTTTGTCGAACGGGAAATTCGCGCTAACCATTGACCCGGACAATACAGCGCTTATCTCTCGCATGGACAGAGTGCAGAAAGCGCGCGATGCGGGTCAACCAACCGTGCCATCTGTTCTGGCAGACGAACTGTCGACCAACCCCTTCCTGCGCGGCCATGATCCGGCCATACAGGCCAGGGTTGGAATGACAGGGGCCGCCCCCGCTGCCGTCTTTGCAGAGATCAGAAAACGCAAAGACAGCTTCTGAAACCCGCCCAGACAGACGGCAGCAAACTGAAATGTGACAGCAATCCGACAGAAAACACTTGAAGCTGGCAAGATATCGACCAAACTTTAAGACTATGAGGCCAAGGTTGTACGAATACGAAGTTCGCCCGACCCAGATCAGAAGGAGCGCTCAAAGTGCCTTCATTCTCGAACACGCTTGAACAGGCAATCCACGCGGCGCTGGCGCTGGCCAACGCACGCAAACATGAATTCGCAACGCTGGAGCACCTGCTTCTTGCGCTGATTGATGAACCCGACGCGCTTCGCGTACTCAAGGCCTGCTCGGTCGACACGGACGACCTGCGCACCACGCTCGTCGAATTTGTTGATGACGACCTTTCCAACCTTGTGACCGATATCGATGGATCCGAAGCCGTACCAACCGCCGCGTTTCAACGCGTCATTCAACGCGCCGCGATCCACGTCCAAAGCTCCGGCCGGACCGAGGTGACGGGGGCCAATGTGTTGGTCGCCATTTTCGCCGAGCGCGAGTCCAACGCCGCTTATTTCCTGCAGGAACAGGAAATGACCCGCTATGATGCGGTGAACTTCATCGCCCACGGTGTGGCCAAGGATCCCTCTTTCGGCGAAGCGCGCCCGATCACCGGCGCGGCCGAATCCGAGGATGAAATTCCGCACAGCACCGGCGAGCATGTGGAGCAGAAAGAATCCGCACTTGGCAAATACTGTGTCGATCTGAATGCCAAATCGCGCAAGGGTGACGTTGACCCGTTAATCGGGCGCCATTCCGAAGTTGAGCGTTGCATTCAGGTCTTGTGCCGCCGCCGCAAGAATAACCCCCTTCTGGTGGGTGATCCCGGCGTGGGCAAGACTGCCATCGCCGAAGGGTTGGCGCGCAAGATCGTGCAGGGTGAAACACCCGAGGTTCTGTCAAAGACGACAATCTATTCGCTCGACATGGGCGCACTTCTGGCGGGTACCCGCTATCGTGGCGATTTCGAAGAGCGGCTGAAGGCCGTGATGACCGAGTTGGAAGATCATCCCGACGCGGTTCTATTTATCGACGAAATTCACACTGTGATCGGGGCCGGGGCCACGTCGGGCGGGGCGATGGATGCCTCGAACCTTCTGAAGCCAGCACTTCAGGGCGGCAAACTGCGCTGCATGGGGTCCACCACCTATAAAGAGTTCCGCCAACACTTCGAGAAGGACCGCGCGCTCAGCCGCCGGTTCCAGAAAATCGACGTGAACGAGCCGTCGGTCGAGGATACGATCAAGATCCTCAAAGGGTTGAAACCCTATTTCGAGGAACATCACGGGGTGAAATACACCGCCGATGCGATCAAATCATCGGTCGAGCTGTCGGCGCGGTATATCAACGACCGCAAACTTCCGGACAAGGCAATCGACGTGATCGACGAAGCCGGCGCGGCCCAACATCTTGTGGCCGAAAGCAAGCGCCGCAAAACCATCGGCACCAAAGAGATCGAAGCCGTGGTGGCCAAGATCGCCCGCATCCCGCCGAAAAACGTGAGCAAGGATGATGCCGAGGTTCTCAAAGACCTCGAAAAGTCCCTCAAACGCGTTGTTTTTGGTCAGGATCCGGCGATCGAAGCGCTGTCATCCGCGATCAAGCTGGCCCGCGCCGGCCTGCGCGAGCCTGAAAAACCCATCGGGAACTATCTGTTCGCTGGGCCCACTGGTGTTGGCAAAACTGAAGTGGCCAAACAATTGGCCGATACGCTGGGCGTGGAGTTGCTGCGTTTTGATATGTCGGAATACATGGAGAAGCACGCGGTGAGCCGTTTGATTGGCGCGCCTCCCGGCTATGTCGGTTTTGATCAGGGCGGTATGCTGACGGATGGCGTGGATCAGCACCCGCATTGCGTGCTGCTTCTGGATGAGATGGAAAAGGCGCATCCGGATGTCTACAACATCCTGTTGCAGGTGATGGACCACGGCAAGCTGACCGACCACAATGGCCGGACAGTGGATTTCCGCAATGTAATCCTGATCATGACATCGAACGCAGGTGCTATGGAGCAGGCCAAATCCGCGATCGGCTTTGGTCGTGATCGGCGCGAGGGTGAAGACACGGCGGCGATCGAGCGGACGTTTACACCCGAATTCCGCAACCGTCTGGATGCGGTGATCAGCTTTGCGCCGCTCCCGAAATCGGTCATCATGCAGGTAGTTGAAAAGTTCGTTCTGCAGCTTGAGGCCCAGTTGATGGACCGAAATGTGCATATCGAGCTCACGTCCCCTGCCGCTGCGTGGCTGGCCGACAAGGGATATGACGACAAGATGGGGGCCCGCCCGCTGGCCCGCGTCATTCAGGAATACATCAAGAAGCCTCTGGCTGAAGAGCTGCTGTTCGGCAAGTTGGCCAAAGGAGGCGTGGTGCGTGTCAGCGTCAAAAACGGCGCCATTGATCTTCAGATCGACGGGCCGGGGCGGCCACGTTTATCTGACAACAAACCGCCGCTGCTGACAGCAGATTGATGTTCCGGTCTGGCTTTGCCGTTGTTCTCTCCCTCGTAACGCCAGCCGTTGCGGGGGAGTTTCAGCTTTCATTGCCCATCGACTGCACCTTGGGCGAAAGCTGCTTCATACAACAATTCGTTGATCACGACCCAACCGCCGCTGCCCATGACTACACCTGTGGCCCGCTCAGCTATGAGGGGCATAAGGGCACCGACTTCGGTCTGCTCTCACTTGCTTCCATGGAGGCAGGCGTGAATGTCCTAGCCTCAGCGGATGGCATCGTTGTTGGGTTGCGCGACGGAATGCAGGATACTGGCCTAACCCCACAAACCGAAGCCGCGATCAGTGGCAAGGATTGCGGGAACGGCGTGGTATTAGGGCACGGGGACGGTTGGCAGACCCAATATTGCCATATGAAGCAGGGCTCCGTACAGGTCCACAAAGGCCAGCGCATTCGACGCGGCGAAGTTTTGGGGCAGGTCGGCCTGTCGGGCCGAACACAGTTCCCCCATGTACATCTGTCGGTTCGCAAAGATGGGGCGGTCGTCGATCCCTTTGCCCCAGACAGCGCCGCAACATGCCAGCCGCAGGTAGGTCCCGGTCTTTGGCAAAGCGCCCCGGAATACCATGCTGGTGGCGTCCTGAACATCGGGTTCAGCACCGACATCCCCTCTTATCAGGCGGTCAAAGCAGGTAGCGCGGAGCAAACCAACTTCAGCACGAATTCGCCTGCAATTGTCCTATGGGTTTATGCTTTTGGGTCTCAGGAGGGCGACGAGCTACACCTGTTGGTCACGGGCCCGTCGGGCCCGGTTATTGACAAAACGGCACTGTTGGACAAAGCGCAGGCACAATATTTTCGTGCAGCGGGGCGCCGAAAACCCACCGCTGGGTGGCCAACAGGCTCTTATCATGCGACCGCGACTCTGCTGCGCGACGGAGCAGAAATTGACCAGATGGAACGCAGCGTCGTTTTGAAATAGAGCCTATTTCTCGGTGAATTTTAGCTCGATACGGCGATTTTGTGCGCGGGCTTCGGAGGTGTCATCGGTGTTTACCGGTTGATACTGGCCAAAGCCATTCGCGCTGAGCCGCCCCGGCGGAATACCCAGAAAATTCACCATGAACCGAACCACTGAAAGCGCCCGCGCCTGCGACAACTCCCAGTTATCAAAAAACTCACCCTGACCAGACAACGGCACATTATCGGTATGACCATCCACCCGGATTACCCAGTCTATGCCCTCGGGGATATCATCGGCCACCGTGCGCAGAATTTCAGCCACCTTGGCGATTTCGCCCTGCCCGTCATCCGACAGGTCGGCACTGCCCGGTGCAAACAGAACCTCGGAGGAAAACACAAACCTGTCTCCGACCACCCGCACCCCGGCCTGATGCCCTAAAACATCACGCAAACGGCCAAAAAACTCGCTTCGGTATTTCTCCAAATCCTGCTTTTCCGCCTCAAGGCTTTTCTTTTCCTCTTCTAGGCGCTCGCGCTCTGCCTCTTCCAGCAGGCGGCGCTTTCGCTCTTCTGAGGCTGCGCGGGCAAGCGCCGCGTTCAGGTCGGACCCAAGGGTATCCAACTGCACCTTGGCGACCGCATCGCGTTCTTTATAGTCATCTAGAAGCGCCTGAAGCCCCCCCAACTGCGACCGAAGAGCCGCAACCTGTTGGTTCAAAAGCGCTTGTTGGCGTTGGGCTGCAGCAGATTTAGCTTCTTCCTCTGACAGCGCCTTGTTCGCAGCGGACAACAAGGCGGCCTTCTGATCAGCCTCGCTCAAACCTTCGCGCGCGGCTTGTTCGGCCGCCAGCTTGGCCGCCAACGCCATTGCCAGAGCGTTCTGTATCTCTGCCTCATCAGTCTGCATTGCGGCGCGGGCTTCAACCGCTTGTTTCTCTGCGGCCTCCTGTGCCAAACGAGCGGCCTCGACTTGTCGTTCCGCAGCCAGTTTGGCCGCTAGCGCCTCGGCCAAGGCCGTTTCCGCGTTCTTGACCTCTCCCTCGATCTGCAGCTTGGCTGCAAGCGCCTCGGCCAGACGCTCTTCCAGCGTACCGCGCTCTGCGCTCAACCGCATCTGCAAATCTTCGGCCTTACCTTCGGAGGCGGCAAGCGCTGCTTCTGCCTCACTCAGCCGGGTCCGCAGGGTCGCAATTTCGCTGGTACCGGCATCGGCATCGGCCAGCGCTGCCGCCAAAGCAGCCTCCAACGCGGTCAGCTGGCTAGTCGTCGCCACGCGTCCGCTCTCGGCGCTATCCAGATCGTCGCGTAACTGCGACACCTGCTGTTCGGTCTGCTCCTGCGCCAGCAACGCTGCCGCCAACTTCGCAGTCAGCCCTTCGCTGGCGGCATCGGCTGCAGCCAGCAAGGTCAGGGTGTTCTCGGCTTTCTGGCGCTGCGCTTCCAAGGCCAACGTCATGGCCGTCAGCTCAGCATCCGCATTTTTCAGCCGTGCACGCAGCGCTTCGGCGGCGGCAGCTTCTGCCAGGCGAGCCACCTCTTCGTCCCTCAGCGTGCCCTCCAAGTCGCCAACCCGAGCGGTCAGGGTTTTATTAGCCTCCTCCGCCTTGGCATTTGTTGAACGCAGGTTGGCGATCAGCACCTCCAAGGCTTCGCGACGCGCCGCAGCAAGTCGGGCGGCTTCGGTTCCGGCGTCGATCTCGGTGCGCGCCTGTGCCAAGGCGAGATTCAGCGCCTCACGCTCATCTACCAACTGCGCTTTGTTGGACTCAAGCTCAGCCACGGTACCAAGGGCGGTATCGCGCTCGGCCAGAAGCGCCGCGACGCGAGCTTCAAAATCTGTGATCGTGGTGCGGGCCTGATCCAGCGTCGCAGCCTGCGCATCCCGCTCGGATGTCAGGGCAACAATCAGAGCCTCACGGTTTGCAACGTCATCACGGGCCTGCTCAAGGGTCGCGTCCAGCTCGCCAACTTGCGTTTCAAGATCAGCACTTCTGCGGCGCTCAAGACCCAGAGCGTCAGCCAATGCGGCGACCTCCAATGACAACTCATCAAGCTGGCCTTCCTGCCCGGTGATCGTCTCGCGAAGTACAAATTGCACGACCATAAAAATGGTCAACACAAACATCAGCACCAGCAACAAGCCCGTCATCGCATCGACAAATCCGGGCCAGATTGATGCCTGGAATCGTTGTCCGGTGCGCCTGGACAGGGCCATGGATCAGCCCTCCTGGCCTTTGTTGCGCAAACCTTGGCTCGCCTCGGCCCGAGCGACGCGTGCTTGCCCAACAATCCGCGTTAGCGCGGCGATATCCATGCGCAGTTCGGCCATGGTTTCCTGACGGCCTGCACTAATTTCTTCAAGGATGCGCAACAGTTGCACGTCGATCGAACGCAGGCGCATCCGGCTTTCGGCGTCAATTCCCTCACCGCGCTCCTGCTCGGACAGCACTGTCACCAACCGCTCCTGCCCTTCGGCCACGCGCATCAGCGCATCGTTGACCGGCCTATTGCCAGCCAGCCGATCTGTCAGTCGCTCAATGGAATCCGCCAATGTTCCCAGCTTTTCGTCAACCATAGCGCGGCTGACGTCTGACTGGGTGAACATCTGACGCATGCTCTCCATCTGCTCAAGCATATGATCCAGTACCTGGGCTGCTGGGGAATATTCGCCGCCCGCATCACCGTCACCCGAGGAAAATCCGACGCGAGTGATGGAAGAAAGCCACTCTTCCAACTCGCGGTAAAACCTATTCTGGCCGTGGCCAGCAAACAGCTCAAGCAGACCCACCACAAGCGAACCCGCCAGCCCAAGAAGTGACGACCCAAAGGCCACGCCCATACCACCAAGCTGCGCGTCCAACCCCTTCATCAGTCGGTCGAAGACATTGACCCCGGCTTCGCCCTCCTGCGGGGACAAGCTGCGGATAGTATCGACCAGAGCAGGCACGGTGGTGGCCAAGCCATAGAACGTACCCAGAAGGCCAAGAAAAATCAGAAGGTTGGTGATGTACCGCGTGATTTCGCGGGCTTCGTCGATGCGGGTCGCAACGGAGTCGAGGATTGATCGGGTTGAAGAGGCGCTGATCTGCATGCGCGCGCCCCGCGTCCGCAGCAGCGTGGCCAAAGGCGCCAGAAGCCGTGGCACACGCACCTTTTCGGTTTCAGCACGCTCGCTTGCGAATGCTTCGATCCAGCGGACGGAGTTAAACAACTGCGCAACCTGCCAGAAACAAGCGACAACACCGACGGCGAAGACAAACAGGATGAACCCGTTCAGATACGGGTTTGCCTCGAACACCGGCAAGACGCGCGGCAACGACAGAAAAATGACAAAAGACGTCAGTCCCAGCACCATCAGCATAAGCATGATCTGGCGCACGGGAGGAGAGAATTGTGGCTCGGCCTCGCGGTCCGGCTGTTCCATTCGGACAGATCCCGACACTGTTCTAGTTGCCTTGGACATTAGGCGGGTTGATTGCGTAAGCCAAGAGCTATGCGCCCAGACCGCGCACCCTTTCGGCCAGCCAGTCCAAATCTGTGTCTTTGATGCCCAGTTCCGTCAAATGCGTGGCAGTGTTATATAAATAGTCTGAGTTCGCGCCCCGTCCTCCGACCGCGCTGGCAATGATTTGTGCCTGTTCCTCCATCGGCAGCCCACCGCAATACTGAACATGATCGGGGTCGATCACATACGTCACGGCCTCAACCAACCGCCCATCCGACAGGCCCACGCTCAGGCACTTTTCCAGATAGGCAGAGCTGACCAACTCGCGCTCGCGTAAATAGTCCAGCACCTCGGCCTCCTGCCCGACCCGCACCCGCAACGCCAGACCATGACAGGCGGCCTGATCCGCCTCGTCCAACGCCAGAACAAGCCCCGGCTCAGCCTCGGTTCCGCGATGATGGATCGAGCGCATGCAAAAACTGCGGTGATACCCCTGCAAACAGCCCAAGGCTGTCTCCGCTGGGGTAAACCCTGGATTCCACAGCAGCGATCCATATCCAAAAACCCACATTGTCATGCGACTGGTCCTTCCGTTCTTCCCCCTGTAAACACCAGCGCAATCGAACAGAAAAGAGGCTGCGGCATTGAAACGCCTGTTGTTTGTCATTCTTGCTGCGGCATTGGGCTGGAGCGGGTATTGGGTTGTCGGGGTGCAGGGCGTCAAATCCGGCTTTGCGAATTGGTTTGGCGCACGTCAGGCACAGGGATGGGCAGCGGAATATGCCGATCTTGCGGTGCGCGGCTTTCCCAACCGGTTCGATACGACATTTACGGACCTCAGCTTGGCTGACCCCGCCACCGGCTGGGCGTGGGAGGCACCGTTTTTTCAGATCCTCGCGCTCAGCTATAAGCCGAACCATGTGATTGCGATCTGGCCTGATCAACAGCTTCTGGCCACGCCCGGCGACAAGTACGACATCACCAGTGCCAAAATGCAGGCCAGCCTTGTGTTGGACGCGGGCATAGACCTGCCCCTGAACCGGTCCAATCTTGCGGCCGACACCGTGCAGGTGGCAGCACGTGAAGGCGGGACCACGACCATGACCGCCCTACGCGTGGCCGTTCAGCGGGTCGAGAGTACGAAACATACCTATCGTATGGCGGTGACGGCGGACGATTTGGCTCCGCCGCTGGATTTTCGCACGCGGATCGATGCACAGGGCGCTTTGCCGCGCACGTTGGCCGCGCTGCGCGCCGATCTGACCGTCAGTTTTGACCGCCAATGGGACCGCAGCGCCATCGAACAATCACGCCCACAGCCCACCGCGCTGACGCTGAAACTGGCAGAAGCGCGCTGGGGCGAGCTTGAGCTTCTGGCCGCCGGAGAGTTGGAAATTGACACGCAGGGTCGCCCCATGGGGCGGCTGACGGTCAAGGCCCGCAATTGGCGTGAAATGATACAGATGGCAGTTGCAGCCGGTGCATTGTCGCAGGGCATCGGAGACCAGATAGAAAACGCGCTGGGGATGCTGGCAGGCCTGTCCGGGAACCCCAAAACGCTAGATGTCCCTCTGGATTTCCGGCGGGGGCTGATCTTTCTGGGGCCACTGCCAGTGGGCACCGCCCCAATTGTTCGCCTACGCTAAGCCGGTCTAGCGGCAGTAAGGCCCGCTGCGGTATCGCGCCGTATCCAGATGAAAATGATCTTTGTGAAAACGGTCAGACGCAGGCCCAAGAACTGTTCCAAACGGCCCGCAGGCTGACTTGTGCATTTTGCGCAGGATCTTACCCTCTTTGCGCTTACCCCAGCTGTCCAAAACCGTAATCAAACTGCCGTCGCGCAGCACGATGCCTCCAATGTCGATCGCCCGCCCCTTGCCGTGCTCCGATATCCGCGCACCTTTGCGGCTGTTGCGGGTTCGACAGGAGTAGCTGGCAAAGACCCGCATCTCGCTGACGCCACCACCACGCCGCCCGACCGCAGGTTTCAGACCTTTTTCCACCCAAGCCTTCAGCGCCTTGGCCGTCGTGCAGTCAACGATTGCCGCCTGACTAAGCGTCACACCGGACACGGCACGCAGGCGAACCGCATTGTCCAGCCCGCACCCGGCCAATGCGCCCGGGACCAAACCAACCGGATCCCCCTTCAGGGCGGGGTCGCTGCACACCACACCCCGGCGGCGATCGCGCTCAAACTGCCGCGCGCGCTGCGCGACAGCTTCATTCCTCTGCCGGGGGCGTAGAAATCGCAACACGCTGCGCCGGTCTGGCGTTGCCACCTCTTTCTGCACGCCCAAAACTTCAGGATTGGCGGACAGGATTGTCGAGGCTGCAACCTCGCCTCTCGCCACCGGTCTAAGTGAAATCAGCGGCGCGTTTGCGCTGGCGACTTGCGCGACCATCAACGCGCAAAAAATCGCCAGCACCCGGGTCACCTGGCGACCTTGCCACGCCCGAAATCCGGCGCGTCGGTATCCTGACCCGCCTCAATAATCCCACGTCGGATCGCACGGGTACGGGTGAAATAGTCGAACAGATGCTCTCCGTCCCCCATGCGGATGGCGCGTTGCAGTGCAAACAATTCCTCGGTGAAGCGACCAAGAATTTCCAATGTTGCATCCTTATTGGTCAGGAATACGTCACGCCACATGGTCGGATCGCTGGCGGCGATTCTGGTGAAATCGCGAAATCCGGCGGCGGAGTATTTAATCACTTCGCTGTCGGTGACACGGCGCAGATCGTCGGCCACACCCACCATCGTATAAGCAATCAAGTGCGGCGCATGACTGGTAACAGCCAATACCAGATCGTGATGCTCTGCCTCCATCTCGTCAACGTGCGCGCCGCACCCCTCCCACAGCGCGCGCAGGTGCTCCATCGCGGCTGGGTCCGTTCCGGGCACCGGCACCAACAGGCACCAACGGTTGTCAAACAATGTGGCAAAGCCCGATTCCGGGCCCGAATGCTCGGTCCCGGCCAGCGGATGCGCCGGAATAAAATGCACCCCTTCAGGGATATGCGGCCCGACGGCCTGGATCACTGCGGCCTTCACTGACCCCACATCACTAACGGTCGCGCCAGGCTTCAGGTATGGAGCGATCTGTTCTGCCACCCCGCCCATCGCGCCAACAGGCACACATAGCACGACCAAATCGGCATCTTTCACCGCCTCTTCCGCGCTTTCGCAGATCCGATCACACAGCCCGATCTTGCGCGCAGTTTCACGCGTTTGAGCCGAGCGGGCATACCCGGTCACCTCGCCCGCCAATCCGCCACGTTTAATCGCCCAGAACATCGAGCTTGCGATAAGGCCAAGACCAATCAGGGCCACGCGGTCGTATATCTGTGTCAACGGGCGCCCCCTTTGAACTGACCAATCGCATGGGCGACACGGCGACAGCTGGCTTCATCGCCGATCGTGATGCGCAGACAGTTGGGCAACTTGTATCCTGCCACCCGACGCACGATCAGCCCCTGTTTTTTAAGGTAGTCATCACAGGCTTCCGCTTCGCTCTGGCTGGCGAACCGCGCCAGAATGAAGTTGGCGGTCGACGTGTCCGACGGCACGCCATGCTCAGCCAAAGCCTCAGCTAGCCACGCCCGAAGCCGAGAGTTTTCGGATCGGCACTTGCTGGCATACGCCTGATCACGCACAGCCGCCTCTGCCGTGGCCAAAGCAGCATTCGACAGGTTGAAAGGCCCGCGAATGCGATTGAGCACGTCAATAATTTCTTTCGGGCCATAGCCCCAGCCAACGCGCAGCCCGCCCAAACCGTAGAGCTTTGAAAACGTACGAGTCATCACAACGTTTTGGCGCATGTCCACCAAAGCCGCACCGCCATCATATCCTTCGACATATTCCGCATAAGCGCCATCCAACACCAGAATGGCCTGCTCGGGCAAGCCTGCGGCAAGGCGCGCCAGCTCGTTCCCGCCGATCATCGTGCCAGTCGGGTTGTTGGGATTGGCGATGAACACAAGCTTGGTGCGAGGTGTGCAAGCGGCCAGAATAGCGTCAACATCGGTCACGCGGTCGCGTTCCGATACCTCGACCGGCGCAGCCCCGGCAGCCAGCGCCGAGATGCGGTACATTGCAAACCCGTGCTCGGTATGGATCACCTCATCGCCCGGACCGGCGTAGCATTGGCACAGAAAATGGATAATTTCATCGCTGCCGACACCGCAGATAATGCGTTCGGGGTCCAATCCGTGCACCTCGCCAATGGCGCGGCGCAATGCGGCGTGATCTGTCGACGGGTAGCGGTGCAGCTCATACGAGGCTCGGCGAAATGCTTCAGTCGCGGCCTCGCTTGGCCCGAACGGATTCTCGTTTGAGCTAAGCTTGACCACCTCGGACACGCCTTCAACATGCGACGCGCCACCTTGATAAAGCGCGATTTCCATGATGCCTGGCTGGGGGGCGATAGTGGTGGACATGATTTTTCTCCTTGCGCTTTCCATAGCGTCCCGCCCCAAACAAGAAAAGGTTGAACGCCCGTATCAGGGGCGCAGCCTGTATCAGTTTTGCGTCGCGTTGCCGAAACACCATGCTTGTATCCCGGATGACCGACACTGAGCACGAAAAAGCCCGCCGCACAAAAACTGTGCAGCGGGCTTGAAACCTTGGGAATTCCTGAGAAGAGGCTTAGTTCTTCGCGTAGAATTCGACGACCAGGTTCGGCTCCATCAGAACCGGGTATGGAACATCGCTCAGGCCCGGTGCGCGCACAAATGTGGCTTTCATCTTGGAGTGGTCGGCGTCGATATAATCGGGCACATCACGCTCGGCCAGCTGCACAGCCTCGAGCAGAACGACCATCTGCCTGGACTTCTCGCGCACTTCGATCACGTCACCCTCTTTCACACGGTAGGAGGGGATGTTCACGCGCTTGCCGTTCACGGTCACATGACCGTGGTTCACGAACTGACGGGCCGCAAAAACGGTGGCCACGAATTTGGCACGGTACACAACCGCGTCCAAACGGCGCTCCAGCAGACCAATCAGGTTTTCACCAGTATCGCCTTTGACACGCTCGGCTTCGCCGTAGATACGACGGAATTGTTTCTCGGTCAGGTCGCCGTAGTAGCCCTTGAGCTTCTGCTTGGCGCGCAGCTGAGTACCGAAATCAGACAGTTTGCCCTTGCGGCGCTGACCGTGCTGACCGGGGCCATATTCACGGCGGTTCACCGGGGATTTCGGACGGCCCCAGATGTTTTCGCCCATGCGACGGTCAATTTTGTACTTGGCAGACGTGCGTTTTGTCACGGCTGATCTCCTTCATTTGAGTTCGAAGGGCGTTGTCCTTTGGGTCGAAACCCCGACAGGCATCCCCTTGCAGGGGCCACCAACACCAATGAAGTCGCGCTTATACGCGCCGCACTTGCAGAGTCAACACCCGATCAGGAAAGGGATCGTTCAGGCAGCCTCATGCGCCAGAATGGCAGCTTCAGATCGGCTCAAGTTGCGCCGGGCATAGCCGCCGTAGGCATGTGGATCGAAATCCAGATCCGGGTAGCGCGCCAGAAGCCGCACCCTGTCTGTCTCACCCAGCGTGCTCATCGCCGCATTGGCCGGATGGAAGCTTTCGGTTTCCACCCCATTGGCCCATACGATCTGATGGCTGGGCAGCAGAAGGTGGATATAGGTCACCTCACGCAGCTGGGTATCGACAGTGACCGTACTGCCATTCAACAAATCTCGCGCTGAAACAAGCACCTCGGGTGTGTTAAACAACGCCCGCGCAACGTTGCCTCGGACCAGCATCCGGTGTCCAGGTGAAACCAACAGTTCTTCATCCGGGCGCTCGACCCCAAGCGCACCAGCACGAACTCGGATCGGGCGAAGTTTGGGCATCGCGAAAAGACGCGCGCCTGTCATTCGGCGACTACCGATCCATTGTACTTCTTCAGCGCCATTGTCCTTGGTCTGGACCCGGTCGCCCTCGCGCAGATCTTCGACCAGCCGTGGCCCATCTGGCGTCTCAATGCGTGTGCCGGGCGTAAAACAGATTACCCCACCACTTCCGGGCCCCATTGGGTTGGCCCTCATCGGATCCAGCGTATGGTGCACGACCCACAAATCGCGATCTCGTGGCGGAAGCGCCCCCATGAACATAAGAAGCGGCGGCGCTCCAGTGCTCACCTCGATTAACGTCAAAGTATAGGTCTTGACTCCGTCTGTTACGACGACATTACTGTCATTGAGGGGTTCATCAATTTCAATCTGCGTCAAGTCGGTTGTATTACTGACAGCCGCACCAACAAGACGCCGCACCATGCGCGCGGCGCGCCGCCGAAGATTCACCTCTTCGTCGGCCATATCCAACCGCAATAGCTCTGTTGGTCCGTCTACCCTGACCGCCTCGCCACGCCAAGCCCACGCGGCCCCGACATTCAGCGATTGCACCGGAGCGGCGATTACGCCGTCCACTTCTGTTTGCGACCAAGAGATGACGAACGTGCCTTGAAAGCCCGTTCCCATGCCTTGTATACCTGCCTACTCATCTTTATAATTATTTGGTAATGTAGCAAGGTGCCTTCACCGTTCAAGGAGTCGGCCGCGTTTTTGCATACAATCCACGCGAATTTGTCGAATCTGTTGCCAAGTCGCACAGTGACGCAGGGTAACTCGGATCAGAAGTCTAGGTTCAGCCTGAGCGAGCCAACCACCTGCCCCTCGCCCTGACCAACAAACTCCTCGCCCAACCAAGTCAGACCGTAAAAGCCGCTGCTTTTCTGACCTTGCCAGTGCACACCGGCCCTGACCCGCTGTCGACTGTCCGTAAGATCGTAGCCGCCGGAGTCGGGCAGATAGATACTATCGGCCACTTTGGCGATATCCGCCCCCAACACAAACGAGTACCCTGTCGCGTTGTTCTGGATAGTCCGATATTGCTGCCCGCTGACCGGATCACGCACCAGAAGCTCGCCGCGCCCAACCTGGCCAAACGTCAGATCCGCCCCAGCACGCAGCAACGTTTCAGCCCCCACACGAGTTTCGACAAAGGGGCGGATACGAGCCATCGAACCCAACCCCCAAGTGCGCCCAACTTCCATCACAAAAGTCGGATGGACACCGTTGCCAATCTGATTTGCGCGGGTTGTGGCTGATGCCTTGTCCATTCCCAGCAGGTCATGCAGCGCGCCCTGAAAATGATCCAGTCCGGTCACCGGCCCCGTCACGACCATATCCGCGCCCATGGCGATTTCGGCCTGATTCATACGATAGTGAGTATGCAAGCCAAGAGACAAAGCCCCTGCAAACGGCCTGTCACCCGCGGCCGGGGTCACCAGATTGTCAGGCGCCATGATTTCGGCGCCAATGCGGAATTCCAGAATTTCGCCAAAACTTTCCGGCAACTGCCCATCCCAGCTACGCCCATATACACGACTGGACGCGACCGAGCCGCTATGCCAGCGGTCCTGAGTGTCACCGATGAAGTCATTATCAATCATGCGGCCATAGCCGAGCTTGATACGATCTTGTGCGCCCGCCGGGCCAACAAGACAAGCAACCGCGAGGGCGGCGGCGATACAATTGCGGATCATTCGATCCCCCTATTTTGCAACACCCCCCGGCGTTAATCGTTCCCTATCGCAGGGTGTGGACAAAAACTAGTGCAGACCCGCAACATTTTCGAATTCCCTTTGACCTGCGCCGTGTTTGCACAATCATGAAAAGAACCGCCTGACGAACACCGGACCTTCCCGACCGGGCGCTTGCAGCCGCAGGCTCAGACCCAAAACGTCACAAAAGTTTCACACACGCTAGAGGTTTTTTCGCTCGCGAATCTCATAATTTCGCATATTCATGAAATATGGAAAGTGAATTCGTAAATCAGCTGACAGTACTGGGCCACTCACAAAGGCTGGCGGTGTTCCGCATGCTAATGCGGCGCTATCCTGATGCCGTTCCGGCCGGCGAGATTGCCGAAGCAATGGCACTCAAACCCTCGACACTATCAGTATACTTGTCAGCGCTCAGGCAGGCCGGGCTGATCTTGCAGCACCGGCAAGGGACATCCCTGCGTTACACAGCCGACGTAGAATCCGCCAGCGCCCTTGTGACTTTCCTCTTTGCTGATTGCTGCCGCGGTCGGCCAGATTTGTGTGATCCCATCCATTCCCCTCAGGCCATCAGAGAGCCCGCCATGACCCAGAAGAAATACAATGTTTTGTTCATCTGCACCGGTAATTCCGCACGCTCGATCTTTGGCGAATGCCTACTGCGCGACATCGCCGGAGATCGGTTCAATGTATTCTCGGCGGGTACCAACGCCAAATCGGAACTGAACCCGTTTGCTTTGGAAGTCCTGAAAGCAAATGGCCATGACATCACTCCCCTGCGCGCCAAGTCATTGACGGAATTCCAACAGCCCAACGCCCCGATCATGGATTTCGTTTTTACAGTTTGTGATCAGGCGGCGAACGAGGATTGTCCTGCATGGCCCGGACAGCCGATCACGGCCCATTGGGGCCTGCCTGACCCTGTTAAAGCCACCGGGACCGAAGCCGAAAAGCGGCTGGCCTTCCGTCTGACATATGCCGCGCTGCGCAACCGCATAACTCCGTTTGCTGCGCTCGACCTTACGGCGCTTGGTCGGGTCGCGCTGCAGGCGCACCTTGATGAAATCTCCAAAACGAAGGACACAGCATGACCACCTATGCAATCAATGGCCTTGGCCGGATCGGCAAACTGGCGCTGCGTCCCTTGCTGGAAAGCGGCGCCGAGATCGCCTTTGTGAACGACGCGGTGGGCGATCCCGCAATGCACGCGCATCTGTTGGAGTTCGACACCGTGCATGGTCGCTGGCCTGCCAGCTTCTCGGCGGACGCGGACAGCATTACGATTGATGGCACCCGCATCCGGGCACTGAGCACCCGCAATCTGTCCGAACTGCCGCTGGACGGCATAGATGTGATGATCGACTGTACCGGGGCCTTCAAGACCGAGGCCAAGCTTGCCCCTTATTTCGAGGCAGGCGTGAAGAAGGTCGTGGTCTCGGCCCCTGTCAAGGACGGCGATGCCGCCAATATCGTCATGGGCGTCAATCACGAAATTTATGACCCTGCCCGCCACCGGATCGTGACGGCGGCATCCTGCACCACCAATTGCTTGGCGCCTGTGGTCAAGGTTATCCACGAGGGGTTGGGGATCAAACATGGCTCGATGACCACGATCCATGACGTGACCAACACCCAGACCATCGTGGACCGCCCCGCCAAAGACCTGCGCCGCGCGCGGTCAGCCCTGAATTCGCTGATCCCCACCACCACCGGCAGCGCCACGGCGATCACGCTGATCTACCCGGAACTGACCGGCAAGCTGAACGGTCATGCCGTGCGGGTGCCATTGCTGAATGCCTCGCTGACCGATTGCGTGTTCGAGGTCGAGCGCGCGACGACTGTCGAGGAAGTGAACGAGATGTTCCGTGCTGCCGCCGAAGGCCCGATGAAGGGCTTTCTGGGCTATGAGACCAGGCCCTTGGTCTCGACCGACTACACGAACGACCCGCGGTCAAGCATTGTGGACGCGCCTTCAACCATGGTGGTGAATGGCACGCAGGTGAAAATTTACGCGTGGTATGACAACGAATGGGGCTATGCCTGCCGCCTGATCGACGTGGCGCGCATGGTCGGCGCATCGCTGTGAGCACCGCAGCGGCACGGCCCGAAGGGTTGGCGGCCTATATGGCCGTCACCGCCGCGTATTGGGCGTTCATGCTGAGCGATGGCGCCCTCAGAATGCTGGTGCTGCTACACTTCCACACGCTGGGCTTTTCGCCGGTACAGTTGGCATATTTGTTTGTGCTCTATGAAATCGCAGGCGTTGTCACCAACCTGTCGGCAGGCTGGATCGCGGCACGGTTCGGGCTGACGTCGACACTGTATGCCGGGCTGGGACTGCAAATTGTGGCGTTACTTGCACTGGCGCAGCTCAACCCCGCGTGGTCCGTTGGTGCGTCGGTCATTTTCGTGATGGCCGTTCAGGGCATTTCGGGCGTCGCTAAGGATCTGGCGAAGATGAGCGCCAAATCCGCAGTCAAACTGCTGGCCCCCTCCGAACAAGGTGGGTTGTTCCGCTGGGTGGCGCTGCTGACCGGATCAAAGAACGCGGTAAAAGGGTTGGGGTTTCTGCTGGGCGCGGGATTACTGGCGCTTTGGGGGTTTGTCCCGTCAATTCTGGGTATGGCGGCGGTGCTGGCGTTGATCCTGCTGGCCGTGACCCTGCGGATGCCAACAGGCCTGCCACGCGGACGCAAAGATGCAAAGTTCCGCGAAGTTTTCTCGAAAAACCGCAACATCAACTGGCTGTCCTTTGCCCGCGTTTTTTTGTTCGGGGCCCGGGATGTGTGGTTTGTCGTGGGCATCCCAGTGTATTTCTATGCCGTGCTGTCAGATGGATCCGAGGCAGGTAACCGCGCGGCTTTCTTCACCATTGGCGCTTTCATGGCAGTATGGACGATCCTGTATGGCATGGTTCAGGCCTATGCTCCGCGCCTGCTTCATGCCGCGACACGGCCGGAAGCTGATATCATTGCCGCCGCGCGCCATTGGGCCGGAGCACTTGTGATAGTGCCAGTCGTTCTTGCTGCCACAGTCTGGGCCGCGGGTGACCCTACGCCATGGCTGACCGCAGTTGTGATCGCCGGGCTTTTGGCCTTTGGCGCGCTTTTCGCGGTCAATTCCTCACTGCATTCCTATCTCATCCTAGCCTTTAGCAGCGGCGCTCGGGTTACCATGGATGTCGGGTTTTACTATATGGCCAATGCGGCGGGGCGGCTGATCGGGACGCTGCTGTCAGGGCTGACCTATCAGCTTGGCGGCCTTCCGGCCTGCCTTGCGACAGCAGCAGCCATGGTTCTGCTCAGCCGGATCGGTGCCGGGCAACTTCGCGCTCCGTCCTCAGAAGCTTGAACCCAAAACAAAAATGGGTGGGTAATGCGCGTCCACGCAAAACAACCGGCGTGCGAGGGTTGCAATCATAGTCCGCGCCAGACAGTCGCGTTCATCGCAACACGCGGGCAAGGGCCGAAACTGCGGCCCGGAGGTCCATTTTTTTGGCGGTGAGCCCTTCAGCGCCCCACTCCACACACTGAAGCGGTCGTTTTAATGGACCGTCGGCAGTTGATGCTCTAACAACCTCACCGGGCAGGTCGATGCAAGTTGCCCGATCTATAGAGCAAATTGCCACTTCGCCCGCGCTTTTGGGCCAGATCCGCCAAAGATATATTATTGATGACCCAACCTCCCATGTCTTTCAGCCTGAAACTTTCCGAGCTTCTCGGAAGTATCTATCCCGAGCTGGACACCGATATCTTGGCCAGTCAGGTCATCAATGCCTTCTGGCCCGAAGGAACCCATCGCCGTAAACGGTCGCGGGTACCGGGCAACAAGCTGTGGTCAGAGCAGGACGCGGTGTTGATCACCTATGGCAACTCGCTTGTGGACGGCGCGCACAAGCCACTTGATTTGCTGCATGACTTTCTTCTCAGCCACATGAAGGGCGTGTTGAACGGCGTGCATATTCTTCCGTTTTTTCCGTTCACTTCAGACGATGGGTTTGCCGTCACCGATTACCGGGCGGTCAATCCGCAATTGGGGGATTGGGCCGATATTCGGAGGATTTCCGAGGACTTTCACCTCATGTCGGATCTGGTTCTGAACCATGTGTCCAGTCAAGGCAGCTGGTTCAACGCCTATCGCCAAGGCCAACCGCCCTATGACCGGTTCTTTTTCGAAGCCTCGCCCCAGGATGACCTAAGCGCCGTGGTCCGCCCGCGCACCACCCCCTTGTTGCAAGAGGTCGAAACGGTAAATGGCCCGCGCCACGTCTGGTGCACGTTCAGCCATGACCAGATTGATCTGGATTTCCGTAACCCCGAAGTTCTGCTGGAGTTCCTGCGTATCATCCGGCTGCATATCGACAACGGTGTGCGGACCCTCCGATTGGATGCGGTGGCGTTTTTGTGGAAAGAACCCGGCACGCCGTCGATCCACCTGCCGCAAACCCATGCGATTGTCCGGCTGATGCGGCTGCTGTGTGATTTCACCACAGAAACCATAGTTCTGCTGACTGAAACCAATGTGCCCAAGGCCGAGAATCTGAGTTATTTCGGCAACAGGAATGAATCGCATGCGGTTTATAATTTCCCTCTGCCACCGCTGGTTTTGCACGCGATGATGTCAGGATCGGCGAAATACCTGCACCGCTGGCAAAGCGGAATGCCGCCAGCTCAGTTGGGCTGTGCCTATCTGAATTTCACTGCCAGCCATGACGGGATCGGGATGCGACCGGCCGAAGGCGTCCTGCCAGAGGAAGAGAAGGCCAAGGTTATCGACACCGTGTACGAACTGGGTGGCTTGGTGTCGATGCGGACACTGCCAGACGGTGGCCACGCACCATATGAGCTGAACACGACTTTTTTTGAGGCAATGCGCCGGACCTTCAAGGGCGAGGATGCGCATCATTTTGCTCGCTTCATCTGTTCACAGACCATCGTGATGTCGATGGAAGGCATCCCAGCCTTTTATATCCACTCGCTTCTGGCCACGCCAAACGATCATGAACAGGTTGAACAGCGCGGGATGAACCGAGCAATCAACCGGCACCGCTGGGACTACCCGACACTGCTTGGGCTGCTTGAAGACCCTGCCTCGATGCAATCGCGGGTTCTGAGCGCCTTGTCCGCGCGATTGCGGGTTCGGGGCCATCAGCCGGCCTTTCATCCCAACGCGACGCAGTTCACCCTGTCGCTGGACGACCGGTTGTTTGGCCTGTGGCGACAAAGCTTGGACCGGGATCAGTCAATCTTTGCGCTGCACAATGTCAGCGATGAGATGGTTTTGGTGCCACCGTCCGCCATCAACCTGATTGATGACGATGACTGGGTCGATATTCTGTCTGGCGAACCGATCAGCGCCGTAGGACCCGAAATTCCTTTCGCGCCCTATCAATGTCGCTGGATCACCAACCGGATCTGCTGAGGGCTAACCGAACTCGGCCAGATCAGCGGCCGCCGCTGCTTTCATATCCGTCAGGAAATTCGAGTCCGCGGAATGGATTCGATTCCAAGTGGGTATGAACGGCGTTTCATGCGGGTTTTCCAGAAACATCTGTCCAGCGCGCATGATGTTCTCTGTAAACAGTTCGATCGACTGCTCTTCTTTGTGACGGTCAATCGACAGGCCGTTCATTTTGGCATCGTTATAATACGCCTCAAGCAGATCCAACGCAGAGCGGTAATATGTGGCTTTCAGCGTGCGAAATACATGCGACGTGAACACGGTGCCATCGGCGGCCAGCTTGCGAAAAATCGCTTTGCAAATGTCGGTGGACATCCGGCTGAGGCCGGTACTGGAATCTTCTTCACTCAGGTCCTGATGTTTGTGATCATACGCATCTGAAATTTCGACCTGGCAAACGGCCTTGGGGGCAAGGTTGCGCCATGCTTCGGACAGCACCCCGATTTCCAACCCCCAATCGGATGGAATTCGCAGATCCGGCAGGATGCCCGTGCGCATCGCAAATTCGCCGGACAGCGGATAACGGAAGCTGCGCAGATAATCGATGTAATCGCGGTCCCCGATCACCCGCTTCAGCGCAATCAACAGCGGACTGACCAGAAGCCTGGTCACACGACCGTTCAGTTTGCCCTCGCCGATGCGCGGGTAATACCCCTTTGCCACCTGATAAGGGAAATTCGGATTCGCCACCGGATAGACCAGGCGAGACAGCATTTCGCTGTCATAGGTCAGGATATCGCAATCATGGATTGCCATGACTGCACTGTCAGCACAGGCGATCAGATACCCCAGACAAGACCAGACATTCTTGCCTTTGCCCTGCTCATTTGGCGCCAACCCCAGCGCGCTAAGTCGCGCGCCGAGTTCCAGCATACGCGGGCTGTCATTCCAGATAACAATGTGGTTTTGCGGAAGCGCTGAAAAAAATTGCTGTGCGTGACGGAACTGTGCCTCGTTCGCGCGGTCCAGCCCGATGATGATTCGGTGCAGATAGGTTACATTGCTCAGTTCTTCCAGAATGTGCGGCATCGCCGGGCCTTCCAGCTCAGAATACAGGCACGGAAGAATAAGGGTTATCTTGCGAGAGTGGGCAAAGCTCTCCAGCTCGGCGTTAAGTTCCCCGACGGGCCGGGCGCGCAAGTTATGCAACGTGGAAATATTGCCGTTCTGATGGAAATCAGCCATTCCGGGGACGCTCCTGTTTCTGTTCCAATTCGGACAGTAGGTCGAGTATCGCCGAGTTCCAACCTTTTGGACCGGGTTTTTCAGTGCGACGGATACGCCCATTATGTTCACCCTGCAGCGTGGATAAAGGCGACCCGTTCGGATTTGCGATAATGAAGGCTCGATCAGCGGCCTCGAGCATTTCGACATCATTGGGCGCATCGCCAAGGGCCACTGTGAGAAGCGGCGCGTAATGCGCGATCATCTCGCCCATCCGGTCAGCTTTGGTCCGCCCGAACGAAAGTGTCAAAAACCGCCCGCCCATGCGCGCAGACACCCCCTCGCGGGCCAACGCGGCGATGAAGGTCAGCCGATCATCCTCGGTGCCCGACCAAGTGCCCGGCTCGGAAAAGTCGCGGCGTTTTGCCAGCGCCGCCGCAGCTGGCGACAGGCCTGTCGATTGCGCCACCTCATCGACTGTCATGTCACCAAATCCGCGAAACGCGCTTTTCAGCGATTGGGGCAAGCGCCCCAGTATCGCGCGAATTTTCAGATAGTCCGCATTGTGGCCGCCGACATCCGATGCTGGCTCGAGCCGCCCTGCCCCGTTTTCGACAATGGCGGGCCACGCCTCCAATCCCATTTCGCTGCGCAGGACGGAAATCTCGGACGCGGTTTTGCTGCTGGCCAACACGACGCCCGCACCGATGGCGCGCAACGCAGCAAGCGCAGGCAAAGCCGCATCATAGCTGTAGCTGTCGTGATCAATCAGCGTTCCATCAAGGTCACTAAACACCAGAAGCGGAATTTGCTTTTTCATACCTCAATCTAGCGCAAAGACTACCTGTTTCCAAGCCTTTAGGGGCCAGACCCCATGGTCGCCACAAATGTTTCTGCAAGGCAGACTGTTTGGCAGCACACGGAGCGAAATGCCCGGCGAGCGCCCAAAGACGCACGCGCGGGAAAACGGTCAATAGATCGAATACCCTCCGTCGATCACAAAGCTTTGGCCGGTATGATAGGAGGACAGATCGCTCATCAGATAACCGGCGATACCGGCGTAATCCGATGCCTGACCAAACCGGCGCATCGGGATTCGTGGCAGAACATTATTGACGAATTTGTCATTCGCCATCAGCCCTTCAGTCATTTCAGTCACCGCATAGCCTGGCAGAATCGCGTTCGCCGTAATCCCGTGTCGTGCCACCTCCACCGCAATCGCACGGACCAGCGCATTCACTGCCCCCTTCGAGGTGCCGTAGTGTTCATTGAAGGCAGCTCCATCGAGCGCCGCAACTGAAGACGTAGCCACCAACCGCCCGTAAGGGTCGCCCTGTTTTGCGCGCTCGACCATGTGACGCCCCGCCACCTGGAAGCAGCGCGTGACGCCGTCCAGGTTGACCGCCATCAGGTCGGCCCATTCCTTTGGCGTTCTGTCTAGAAATGATTTTACGCTACCGCTCAGTCCCGCATTGGCGAACATGCCATCAACCCGACCAAATTGCTCCATCGTCTGGGAGAATGCGGTCTCGATCTGATCGGCCTTGGCCACATCACATTCGATCGCGGCCACCGGGCTGCCGGTTTTTTCCAGACGCGACAAAGCCGCCCCGTTCTTGTCGGCGTTGCGTCCCCAGATCGCTACTGCGCAGCCGAGCCCCGCCATTGCCTCGGCCATGGCAAGCCCTAGCCCACCATTGCCCCCAGTCACGACGGCGACGCGCCCGCTCAGATCGAACGGGTTTCCTTTGAGTGTCATATTTGTCTCCTCCCTCTGATGGCCCGACGTTACTGTGAACGGGCCTATGGCGGGCAGAATACGTCACAGCTCCGCAGGGACAATGCTTGAAATGCATGCCCCGCTTGCGTAGCCCTGTCCACGTCAAGCAGTGAGGAGAGTGCCATGACGAGCCCGCCAGAACAGACAATCCTTTATGAGGTGCGCACGCATGTGGCCCACATCACGCTGAACCGACCCCAGGCGATGAATGCGCTTTCGGTGGCCTTGCAACGGGCGTTGCGGCAGGCGCTGCAACAGGCCGACGCAGACCCAGAGGTGCGTGTGATCGTGCTGACTGGCGCAGGGGACAGGGCGTTCACCGCAGGGCTGGACCTGAAAGAAATTTCCGCCAATCCGGCACTTCTCGACGGAATGATCGGACCGGGTGCCGAAGATGACCCCGTGCGGGCATTGGCGGCCTGTACATGCCCGATCATCGCAGCCGTGAACGGGTTTGCAATCACCGGCGGGCTGGAACTAATGCTGGGCTGCGACGTTATCCTTGCTGCGGACACCGCGAAATTTGCTGATACCCATGCTGCAGTGGGCGTGATCCCCGGCTGGGGATTGTCGCAGAAACTGTCACGACTGATTGGACAGGGCCGTGCCAAGGAAATGCACTTCGGCGGTCAAACCATTGATGCGCGCACGGCCTGCGACTGGGGGCTGATCAACCGCGTCGTCCCCGCCGCCGATCTGTTGTCCGAGGCTGAAAAGCTGGCGCTTAACATGGCCCGGCACGACCCCGCCATGCTACGCCGCTACAAGCAGTTGATCGATGACGGATACGAACTAAGTTTTCAGGCCGGAATGCAGCTTGAAACCGCAGCGTCGAAAGAGTGGAACAGCGCCGCGCGCCCGGTCAACGTGGCGGACAAGTCGCGCTGACCCAAGGGGCGCAAAATACCCGCATGACCTGTATTCCTTAATGTCGCCACATTTTCCTGCGACTGCTTGCAACCAAGAGTATAGCGAAACCAATGGCCGCCAATCGAATCCCCTTTGATTCATGGCCAGGGGCCCTGCCCCAATGTTCAGGACCAGGAAAATGCGCATTCTTGTCGTCGACGATGACCCGCTGATTTTAGAACTACTGCGCGATACGCTGCCCAGTGTTGGGTTTCCGGATGTGACGCTGGCAGCCTCGGCGATTGAGGCGATGCAGATCATCCAAAATTCGCGCGACCCGTTCGAGTGCTGCCTTCTGGATATTCAGATGCCGCAGATCACCGGGATCGAGCTGTGCGACTGGCTACGCCAGCGCCCTGGCTATTCCGATGTGCCCGTACTGATGATCACGGCAATGTCGGATCGGTCCTTCATCAATCAGGCATTTGCCGCGGGTGCCACAGATTATGTGACCAAGCCCTTCGACCCGCTGGAGCTGAGTACACGGATAAAGCTGGCCGAGAAGCTGAATCTCGAGCGCCGCCGCAAACCTGAGAGCAATGTCGCAGCCTATACGATGGTATCGGCCACCAGCCAAACCCAACGGTTTGATCTGCACACGCCCTTCCATGTGCAGGATGTGTCTGGAGTGATCGACATTCTGGCCTTGGAAAACTACCTGCTCCAACTTGGGCGCGGCGGTATGTTTGCCACGGGCATTTTTGCGTTTCAGATTGCCGGGGTCCAGCACCTGTACAACAGCTGCACCGCCGAGGAATATTACTACACCATCACTGATGTTGCAGAAGCGATTGCGGAAAACTTGGCCTATTTTGAAACTTTCGTGGCCCACGCAGGCAACGGAGCATTTGTCTGTGTCAGCCATGGGCGGAACCTGCCCGAAGAAGACGATATCGAGATCTCTGTACGTCAGACCATTGACGCAATGGAACTTTGCTACGACGATGGTCGTGATATGGACGTTCAAGTTTATTCCAGCCCGCGGCAACGCATGGGCCTAAGTTCAGGACGCGCCGCAATCGAGGCGCTGGCCACTGCGGTTCAAGCCGCCGAGAAGAAAGCAGCGGTTGGGTCATCCCGTGCTAAACCGCAACGTAAAACGCGCGGATTTCTGCGGATGTTTAAATTGGCGGTGTAACGATGATCAAGCCGGAGGCAAAACAAGGCAATTCCGCTGACACGCATCGCGCGCTGTTTGAAGCCAAGCTGGCCGAAATGCGTCCCCGCTTTGCGCAAACCGTTGCGGAACGCCTGACAGAGTTGACGCAATTGCGCGACGGCCCGTCCATGCAAACCGACCCGTATCGCGCGCTGGACAAGATCCGGCAAAGCGCGCACAAAACGGCAGGAATGGCCACCCCAATGGGCTTTGCCGAACTTGGGCGCCTGTGCATCGCCTCTGAAACATCCGTCACCGACTTGCTTACGGTCGGCCTGCCGACGCAAGAAAGCTTTGCAGCCACACTCGCTGCTATTGATGATATGCTGAATGAGATGGCCCGGATTTCGGCGAAAACCTAAGCTCACGCCCATACGCTATGGCGCAGATCTTAAAGTGTGCCGCGCCAAATCGAGATCAGCTCTTCCGCCAGTGTCATTGCATCAAAGGGCTTTGTGATCACCGCCACCGCGCCCAGTGCTCGCAGCTCTTCGACCTCTGAAAGCTGTGCGCGTGCTGTCATGAACACGGCTGGTGTGGTTTCCAGCCCCGGCAGCTTGCGCAGTTCTGCTAGGGTTTCAACACCGCTCATTCCCGGCATCATCACATCAAGCAACAGAACATCCGGAGTCGCGGCCTGCGCCTTGGAAAGGGCCTCGGGACCTGACGCACATTGCACAAGCGACAGTCCGCCAATAGCTTCCAGCGCTAAGCAGGCTATCTCCCGAATGTCAGAGTCATCCTCGACATGCAAAACTTTAGGGAGCTCAGTCATCTTATTTCCTTCCGGCGCATTTGCGACATTCCGTCGGCTGAAGCGTCACACGTACAATCGCAACACCTCACAATCTCACGAAAGTCGTATGCGATTTCAGACAAGAGTAACACTCCTTTGTCACGTGGACACACCGATCGTTTTCCACTCATCACGGAAAATCGGAAGGTCGAAATAGAATTCCGAACCACGCCCCAATTCGCTGTCTACGCCAATCTCACCATTGTGCGCCTGCACAATGGACTTCACGATACTTAACCCGAGCCCGGACCCGGCGATACCAGCCGCCGAAAGGCTTGAAGACCCAAACCTCTGAAAAAGCTGCGCGCGCGTTTCTGCGTCGATCCCCTGACCCTGATCTATCACGCTCACCCGCAAACGATCGGAGGTCGCGGTCAGAGCCACGTTAACCTGCTGACCTGGGTTCGAAAATTTAGCCGCATTGGACAGAAGATTTGACATCACCTGCATCAGCCGCCCACGATCTCCGAGAACCTGCACAGGCGGGCCCAAACCATCGGCATTCAGGGCGACACCGCACTGTCGGGCATAGTGGGCATTGACCTCAATCGCATCCTGCACCAACCCCACCATATCCATGGGCAGAACATTCAGCTTCATTTGCCCCGCTTCGAGCTTGGCCAGATCAAGAATCTCATTGGTCAAAGAGATCATTCTGTCAATGTTGCGTTGCGCGATTGACAGAACAGAAGCAGCACCTCCGCTGACGTCCCCCAAAGCTCCCGAGGCAAGTAATTCCATCGCGCCCTTCACAGATGTCAGAGGCGTGCGCAACTCGTGACTAACTGTGGCAACGTAATCTGCTGTTCGCTGGGCAGCATCACTTTCGTCCGCCTCGGTCCGTTGCAAAACGGCCATGAAATCCGCCTCGGTCCGTTGCAAAACGGCCATGAAACATGTCGGACCATCGCCCTGCTGTATCAACTGCAAGGAAATATGAATTTCCTCTTCGTCAGCCTCGTAGTCAAGGCATTCAACATCGTTCGCGCCAGTTAGAAGCGGCTGGACTGCGCCGCGCAGGCGCGCGCGGTCCAGACCCGGAACGATCTGACCGAAGTGCAAGGCCTGACCCTTTGCTTGATGCGAGTTGCGCCGACGCGCGCGCGCATTCATGAAAACAATCTCGAACGTTTCGGGGTGGAACATATATACTTCGTCAAGAAGTGCGAAGAACGCCGCCCCAACCATTTCGCCAAGGTCCATGCCTTGCTGTCCGGTCTCAGCCTGGTATCCGCGAGGATTGTCATCCATGTGCCCTGCATCCGTACCCGGCAAGATCGCCATATCCGGGTGGTACACCGCATCTGGGTCGAACAATACGCAATCGGAATCTCCGAAATATGGCTTGGGGCGCCGCAACATTCGCCAACCAAAAAGCGCCGCACAAACGACCAATGTCGCGCCGACGAGACGTGTATCAAGTGGCGACATTTCTCCCACCGACCTGGACTGTTCTAAAATACCGCTTAACACCCTGAACCCTCGAATTTCTCAACACGTCCGGACACATTTACCATTTAAAAATTGAACGCATCACATTTCAATAATTCGTCTCAAAATACCGTGCCAGCAGAGGTGGGCGAGAATTCGGTCGGAAGTCGTTGAAAATAAGGCAGCCCGCGCCTTCTTTCGCCGCATTCAACCTATGCGAGTTTAACCTCGAATACGACAGGAAAAAAGTGTAATAAATACGCAATAGCGCAGGATTTCTTTGATTCCTTCCGTGGCGTTAGTGCTGTATTTCTTCCGTATTGGTTTCGAATGCGTTTCGTGAGTATAACACAATAAGTTGGCACGGATAAAACCGGTCCGTCCCTGAGAGCATAGATGCAGGCAAGCGATGCAAAACGTGTGAGTTCACGAAGGTTTTCGTGGCGCTGGTTCCTTAAACGGATCCGCGATAATTCGCATTTGCTGATCTATCTCTATGTGCTGGCGTCGTTGACCGTTGTTGACTACATCCTCGAAAAATACACGATCGCGCATAACCGCACCGAATTTGTACAAAACGTGTCCGAGCGTGCAGATACAATCCGCGCTCAGCTTGAGGCTGATATTGTTGGCAAAGCGTTGTTGATGCGCGGACTGGCGGTCTCGATTGCTAGCACCCCCAACATAAGTCAGGATCAGTTCGCGAAGATCGCGGCGCATGTGATTGGTGGCGATTCAAACATCCTTCTCATTGCTTCGGCACCCGATCTTGTGATCCGCAACATCTATCCTTTTGAAAAAAATCATAAGTATATTGGTCTGGACTATCGAAATACCCCAGAAAACTGGGACGCTATTCAGACAGCCCGAAGTACAGGCCAAACAGTGGTCACAGGGCCGATAGTCATGGAAGATGGCAGTGGTGATCGGGCTTTTGTCTCCCGAACCCCGGTTTTCACTTCGAACCCCGTGACCGGGGAGCAGGAGTTCTGGGGACTAATGGTCGCCCTGCTTAACGCCCAAAACTTCATCGAAAAAGTGGCGGCGTTCGCGGTCCAGTCCGGCTATGACATTGCGATCCATTCGCACTCACCTGATGGTACCGACGGAGAGGTCTTTTTTGGTGACCCAAACCTATTTGACAAGGATCCAGTCCTGACCAAGGTCACGCTGCCCTTCGGGAGCTGGGTCGTTGCCGTTCTTCCAAAAGGAGGGTGGCCCAGCTTCCAGAAAAGCTTGGGCGCATTACGGTTCTGGCTGGCTTTGGTCGGGGTATTCTTGCTTCTGATCGTAGCGTATTTCGTCGAACTGAACCGGCGCAAGCTTGCAGCCGAGGAACATTTGCTGAATGCGATCGACGCGATAAATGACGGGTTTGCCTTGTATGACGACCAAGATCGCCTTGTGCTGTTCAACAACAAGTACCGCAAACTATACGCTCAGACTGGTGATCTTCTGGTCAAGGGCAACACGTTCGAGAGGATCATTCGCGGAGGAGTTGCGCGCGGCCAGTATCCTCAGGCAAAAGGCATCGAGGAAGACTGGATAGCCGAGCGTATGGCAAAGCACCGAGAGGCCAATTACGAGATCGAACAGCTGCTGGATGATGATACTTGGGTGCGAGTATCTGAGCGCAAGACTGCGGCCGGATGGACCGTTGGCTTCCGCGTCGACATTACCGAGCTGAAACGCGCACAGACCGCAGCCGAAAGCGCAAACCACGCGAAAACAGAGTTCCTGAACGTAATCAGTCACGAGTTGCGTACGCCTCTGACCGTGATCTTGGGCTACAACACCTTCCTTGTCGCGCCAGAAACGCTACCCACGGTGCGGGCGCTGCGCGAGGCGATTGCCGATGAAAGCATCCCACGGGAGGCGCTCAATGAAAAGACCGACAAACTGGTTGATATGGTGGCCCGCTATGCGGGCAAGATGGACACCGCAGGCAAGCATCTACTGACGCTCATTCAGGAAACGCTGGATTATTCCAAAATCGAAGTGGGAAAGATGAATATCTCGCCTGAACCGGTTGAGGTCGCGCCAATCGTTGAATCCTTGGTGGACCAGCTGCGTCAGCAAGCCAAGGCCAAGGGCATATGCCTTCTGAGCGAGACCGAAAACCTGCAGGTTCTGGCTGATGAAACCCGGCTGAGGCAGATTCTTTTCAATCTGATCGGCAATGCGATCAAGTTCACTGATCACGGCGAAATCGAGGTCTGGACCGAGAAGACCGGAGATATGATGACCTTCCACGTCGAAGATACAGGGCAGGGCATCCCCGCGGACGAACTGGAACGTGTTTTTGAAAGCTTTCGGCAGGTGGAAACCTCTTCGGTACGCAAAACGGGTGGGACCGGGTTGGGGCTGGCCATCAGCCGCAAGTTGGTAGAGATGCATGGCGGCAAGATATGGGTTGAAAGCACACTTGGCGAAGGCAGCGCATTTAGCTTTACGATTCCACTGGCTTGATCGCCCGCCCCGCGCCGTCGCCCTCGTGGCCGCTACCAGGTCGGCAAGCACCTCCATCTCCGCGCAGACCGACCAATGCCGTAACGCGCTGGTCAAGTTGCGTGACCTATGCCAAACTTTTTTGTCAGGACCGTTCACTTCCCAGGATGCAGAGCTCGTATATATGACCAGACTAGCCACCGCCCTCGCCGCCATTGATGCCGCCAATACCGCCGACCCCAACCTTGATCAGGGCCGCCCCGCCGCCCGGATCTATGGCGAGCGAATGAGCGCCGAGTTGGACAGGCTGTTTCCTGATGCGTCCGAAGTACTTCAAATTGCGGCGCGCGGGCAGCACGTGGAGCGCTGGCTGTTGCCGCGCTCTGATTACCCCGAAGGCAAGCCGGGCTATTTCGCCTGGCGTAAAGAGCAGGGGCGAAGACATGGCGCTCGCGTCGCCGCCATCATGGCAGACGCCGGATATGACGGCGCCGAACAAGACCGCGTCGGCGTTCTGCTGCGCAAGGAAGGCATCAAGCGTGACGCCGAGGTGCAGGCGCTTGAGGATACGATCTGCTTTACCTTCATTCGCTGGTACCTACATGCTTTCGCAGAGACTCGCACGCCCGAAGGGTTGGTCGATATTGTGCAGAAAACGGCTCGCAAGATGTCCGCAGAGGGACGTAGCCGTGCGGTATCAGAATTCGACATGCCCGCTGCATTGGAGCAGGCATTCCTGACCTGAGCTACACGATAGCACTGACGTCGCACCGAAATCTGTCGATATCAGGATGCAACAAAGGACTGCGGCGCTGTCTCATTCGGGGCGCGCCGAACTCAAACGCATGCGACTTAGGCGCTCTTGCCGCAATCAGCCTACACACAACGCGCTGCTGATCTTCTACGACTTGGAGCAACCGAGATTCTGGCGCCGATGCGATAGACCAATCCGAGCGCAAGCACATATTAGAAAACATCTAATTGTGTTCAGTGGTGAGCCGTGCAGGATTCGAACCTGCGACCCACTGATTAAAAGTCAGTTGCTCTACCAACTGAGCTAACGGCCCACTGTGAAGGCAGCTTCTAGAAAGAGCAGCGGAGAGGGTCAACCCCGAAAATGGATATTCTTCCAGACAGGCTGGATAAAGTGGAAAGCCGGGTTTATATGGCGCATCATGGCCAACGAGAATGATATCGGGTTGCCCTTCATGAAAATGCATGGGCTGGGGAACGACTTTGTCGTGATCGATGCGCGCGCGCATGCCATTCCTCTTGTGCCAGCGTTGGTGATTGCGATTGCCGACCGGCACCAAGGTGTTGGCTATGACCAGCTTGCCGTGATCGAGAATGGTGCAGGGGATGCACATCTGACGTTTTATAATGCGGATGGGTCAACCTCGGCTGCGTGCGGGAATGCGACGCGCTGTATCGCCCGCCACATCATGAATCAAAGCGGTAAGACGCAACTGCATTTGACAACCGACCGCGGCGATCTGTTTGCGGTGGATGCAGGCGACGGGCTGACCTCGGTCAATATGGGGCAGCCACAGTTGGACTGGAACGAAATCCCACTGTCGCACGCCATAGATACGCTGGAATTGCCCATCGAGGGCGCGCCCACCGCGACGGGCATGGGCAATCCGCATTGCACCTTTTTTGTCGACGATGCGGAAGCGGTTGATCTCGCCGCGCGTGGTGCTGTGATGGAACATCATCCGCTGTACCCTCAGCGCACGAACGTGCAGTTTGCCTCGGTCGTTGGCAAAAATCACCTGCGGATGCGGGTGTGGGAACGCGGCGTCGGTGTCACGCTGGCCTCCGGCTCCTCCTCGTGCGCCACGGCGGTTGCTGCAGCGCGCAGGGGGCTGACCGGGCGGTCTGTGCGCATTGATCTGGATGGCGGCGCGTTGCAGATTGATTGGCGCGACGATGGGGTCTGGATGACGGGCGAAACGATGCATATTTTCACGGCCCATCTGACACCGCAATTTATGGACAGCCTGTGATGTCGGACAAACCGCCCGTCTTTGCGACGCTGGGCTGTCGCCTGAACGCCTATGAGACCGAAGCGATGAAGGATCTGGCGGCGCAGGCCGGAATCGAAGGTGCCGTTGTGGTCAACACCTGCGCCGTGACGTCCGAGGCGGTGCGCAAGGCGAGACAGGAAATTCGCAAGCTGCGGCGCGAACATCCCGACGCCCGGTTGATCGTCACCGGCTGCGCCGCGCAGACCGAGCCCGAGACATTTGCCCGCATGGCCGAGGTCGATCAGGTCATTGGCAACATCGAAAAGATGAACCCGGCCACTTGGGCTGCGATGGGTCCGAATTTCATTGGCAACACCGAGCGGGTGCAGGTTGATGACATCATGTCCGTCACCGAAACCGCCGGGCACCTGATTGACGGCTTTGGCACCCGCAGCCGCGCCTATGTGCAGGTGCAGAACGGATGCGACCACCGCTGCACCTTCTGCATCATCCCCTATGGCCGGGGCAATTCGCGGTCGGTCCCTGCAGGTGTGGTTGTGGATCAGATCAAGCGCTTGGTGGACAAGGGCTATAACGAGGTGGTGCTGACAGGCGTCGACCTGACCAGTTGGGGCGCCGACCTGCCCGCGACGCCACGGTTGGGCGATCTGGTCATGCGGATTCTGAAGCTGGTGCCAGATTTGCCACGCCTTCGGATTTCCAGCATTGATTCGATCGAGGTTGATGAAAACCTGATGCAGGCGATTGCAACCGAGCCGCGCCTGATGCCGCATCTGCACCTGAGTTTGCAACACGGCGACGACATGATCCTCAAGCGGATGAAACGGCGGCACCTGCGCGACGACGCGATTCGTTTCGCCGAAGAGGCGCGCAGGCTGCGCCCGGATATGACATTCGGCGCCGACATCATCGCCGGCTTCCCGACCGAGACCGAGCCGATGTTTGAAAACGCGCTAAAACTGGTAACCGAGTGCGATCTGACCTGGCTGCACGTTTTCCCATACAGCCCGCGCCCCGGCACCCCGGCCGCGCGGATGCCGCAGGTCAATGGCAACGCCATCAAGGCGCGCGCCGCCCGCCTGCGCGCGGTCGGCGAGGCGCAGGTAATCCGGCATTTGTCGGCGCAGGTCGGGCTGCGCCACAAGGTGCTGATGGAAAACCCGCACATGGGCCGGACCGAGCAGTTTACCGAGGTAAGCTTTGCCACGCCGCAAACAGATGGCGCAATTGTCGAGGCCCTGATCACTGGCATTTCCGGTCAGCAACTGACCGCCTGAGGCTTGCAAATTACTGCGCCGGCCCGGAGTGTTGCGCCGCACAACCAGAGGCCCACAATGCACCCGAATCCTGCCTTCCGAAAAACCCCGCGCGACAGAAACCTGAATTTTGCCGCGCAGGTCGGGTTTGGAGTTCTGGCGGTGGCCGATGAGTCCGGGCTGCCGCTGCTCAGCCATATCCCTTTTGTGATCGAAGATGACGCTGCACTGTTCCATCTCGTGCGCTCAAACCCGATTGTGGCGCGACTTGCAGCGCCGCACCCGGCACGCTTGGCGGTCAGTGGGCCACACAGCTATGTCTCTCCCGACTGGTATGGGACTGCGGATCAAGTACCCACATGGAATTACGTCGCCGTGCATCTGACCGGTATGGCCGAAGCTTTGCCCCAGACAGAGTTGCGCCCAATGTTGGATTCGCTTTCGCACAAATTTGAGGCGCAGCTTGCACCAAAACCGGAATGGACATCGGAAAAGATGACCGACGGCGTGATGGACCGGATGATGCGGCAGATCGTGCCCTTTCGGCTGCACATCACCGATGTGCAGGGCACCTGGAAGCTGGCACAGAACAAACCCGAGGCCGCACGGCTTGCTGCGTCTGACGGTGTGGCGCAATTCGGCATGGGCAGCGAAGTGCAGGCGTTGGCCGATCTGATGCGCACGCCGCCACCTGAACAGCAATAGACAGCGGTTGCCTCCATCCCTAGGCTGCGTCCAAGCTTTGGGAGAGAACATCATGAAACTCGTATCCGCCGCCGCCTCGCCGTTTGTGCGCAAGGTCCATGTTGTACTGCACGAAACCGGCCAGACAGGCGACGTGGAAATTGTGCCAGTAAAAACATCGCCACTTTCCACCTCGGCCGAGGTGAGGGCTGCGAATCCAATTGGGAAAATCCCTGCATTGATTCGCAGTGACGGGCCTGCCCTCTATGACAGCCGCGTAATTTGCCAATACCTGAATGAACGCGCGGACGCGCACCTGTATCCTGATTCGCGCAAATGGGAGGTAATGACGCTGGAAGCGACCGCCGATGGCATCATGGACGCCGCTGTGCTGATTTCGTACGAAAACCGTCTGCGCCCGTCAGATCTGATTTTCAAAGACTGGACCGATGCCCAATGGGCCAAGGTGACAAGCGCTGTGAGTGCCGTGAATGATCGCTGGATGAGCCATCTGAATGGCCCCCTGGACATTGGGCAGATCGCCATGGGTTGTGCGTTGGGGTATCTGGATTTCCGGCACGACGCACGCGGCTGGCGCAAAGGCAACGACGCGCTGGACGACTGGTTTGCGGCCTTCTCACGTCGCGACAGCATGATCGCGACCGCTCCAAGCGATTGAGGATACTGGCCCTCTTATAAGATCAGAGGGCCAGTATCTATTTCAGAACGACAGGCTGACGCCAAAGTTCAGCGCGTTTGTGATGATCCGCGCATGCAGATCGCCACCGCCGTCCAAATCGACATTGTTGTCCGAAATCGTGAACTGATATTCGCTGAACAGCGCCCAACGATCGTTGAGCTTATAGCTGGCACCCGCTGTCAATCGCGCCGCCGGCCCAGTCATCTGATACCCATAGGTATGGTCGCCACCTGTGGGTTCGATATCAACATGCGGCAGCGCAATACCAATGCCCGCACCGACATATGGCGTGAACGTGCCCCACTTCCCCGGCCAGCGCTTCATATAGTTGACGGTGATGATGTTATGCCCGTCGGTAAATTCAAGACGGGTAAACTCGGGCGACATATCCGCCCCGGCATAGGCTTTGTCATGGCTCAGCTCGAGTCCCCAACCGGTGTTGCGGTCGTTCCACCAAGTAATGCGCCCACCGTAATAGGGCGGCATCGAGAAGGACTTACCGTCCCAGCCAACGCGCTTGCTGAAGTCACCCGGAAAGGCAACGCCTGCAGGCAATGTGCCCGAGGCCCGGCTGTGTGGCGAGGTCTGCCAGCCGCCATAAAGGCTCACTTCGGTTTCTGCGGCGGCGGATGTCGCAAACGAAACGGCCAACACTGCTGACGCGATCAGCTTTCGAGACATATCTGTATCCATTCAAGAATATGAGGGTGACGATGATTGTAGCAGGATAATGAGTCTTTTGCCGCCCCTCAAGCGCGACACTTCCGCACCTCTGACGCAAGCAGTGCCCCTGCGCCGCATTGTATACTGGACTGAGCGGAAAACCCCGGCTAAATAGCGGCTCGGAAAGGTTGCGTAATTCGCGGCCCAGAACCGTATTGGCCAGTTCCGGCCGAAGAATGGAGATAACCTCGTGTCCCACGCAGAAGATCACGAAGGCACCCGCAGAGATTTCCTCTACTACGCCACCGCAGGTGCAGGTGCCGTGGCCACTGGTGCCGCCGTCTGGCCGCTGGTCAATCAGATGAACCCATCCGCCGATGTTCAGGCCCTGTCATCCATTCGGGTTGACGTGTCTGGCGTTGATGTCGGAACGCAGCTGACGGTGAAATGGCTGGGCAAGCCGGTTTTCATCCGGCGCCGGACAGAGGAAGAGATCGCCGCGGCGCGCGCGGTCGCGCTTGACGACCTGGTCGATAAATCGGCCGAGAATAAGAACAAGCCCGGCGCCGACGCGTCGGACGAAAACCGTACGATGGATGAAGCCGGCGAATGGCTGGTGATGATCGGCGTCTGCACCCATCTGGGGTGTGTTCCGATCGGCAACGGAGCAGGCGACTTCGGCGGCTGGTTCTGCCCCTGCCACGGGTCGCATTACGATGGGGCCGGACGTATCCGCAAAGGCCCCGCTCCGCGGAACCTCGACATTCCCGTCGCTGCGTTCGAAGATGAAACCACGATTAAGCTGGGTTAAGGACACGTAACATGGCTGGAATTCCTCACGACCATTACGAACCGAAGTCCGGTGGCGAGAAGTGGCTGCACAGCCGCCTCCCGATCGTCGGTCTTCTTTATGACACCATCATGATCCCCACACCCAAAAACCTGAACTGGATGTGGATCTGGGGCATCATCCTGACCTTCTGTCTGGCGCTGCAAATCGTTACCGGTATCGTTCTGGTGATGCACTACACGCCGCATGTTGATATGGCCTTTGCCTCGGTCGAGCATATCATGCGCGACGTCAACGGCGGTTATATGCTGCGGTATCTGCACGCAAACGGCGCGTCGCTGTTCTTCATCGCGGTTTACCTGCACCTGTTCCGTGGTCTGTACTACGGCTCGTACAAAGCCCCGCGTGAAATCACATGGATCATCGGCATGCTGATCTATCTGGCGATGATGGCGACCGCATTCATGGGCTATGTTCTGCCTTGGGGTCAGATGTCATTCTGGGGTGCAACCGTGATCACCGGCCTGTTCGGCGCGATCCCTTTCATTGGCGAGCCGCTGCAAACGTGGCTTCTGGGCGGACCGGCTGTGGACAACGCCACGCTGAACCGCTTCTTCTCGCTGCACTATCTGCTGCCCTTCGTGATTGCCGCACTTGTTGTGGTTCACATGTGGGCCTTCCACACCACGGGCAACAACAACCCGACCGGTGTTGAAGTGCGCCGCACCTCGAAAGAGGACGCCGCCAAAGACACCGTGCCCTTCTGGCCGTATTTCGTCATCAAGGACGTGTTTGCGCTGGCCGTGATCCTAGTGGTGTTCTTTGCCATCGTCGGCTTCATGCCAAACTATCTGGGCCATCCCGATAACTATATCGAAGCCAACCCGCTTTCGACGCCTGCGCATATCGTGCCCGAATGGTATTTCCTGCCATTCTACGCAATCCTGCGCGCCTTTACCGCTGATGTCTGGGTTGTTCAGTTCGCAAGCTGGATCACTGGCGGCATCATCGACGCCAAGTTCTTCGGCGTTCTGGCAATGTTTGGCTCGATCGCCATCATGGCGCTGGTGCCGTGGCTGGATACCAGCAGCGTACGCTCGGGCCGTTACCGCCCGATGTTCAAATGGTGGTTCGCCTTGGTTGCGCTTGATTTCTTGGTTCTGATGTGGGTGGGCGCAATGCCGACCGAGGGCATCTACCCGTACATCTCGCTGATCGCGTCGGCCTACTGGTTCGGCTATTTCCTCGTGATCCTGCCGCTTCTGGGTGTGATCGAAAAACCCATCGCGGCCCCCGCCACGATCGAGGAAGACTTCAATAACCATTACGGCAAATCGGCCGAATAAGACGGGATACAGGACAATGTTTAAGAAACTCGCGATCACCGCAGTTGCTGCCCTGACCCTGATGGCAGGTGGCGCTTTGGCTTCGGAAGGGGGGAAAATGCATGATGTGGACTTCTCTTTCGAAGGACCGTTTGGCAAATTCGATCAGATGCAACTTCAGCGCGGCCTTCAGATTTATACCGAGGTCTGCTCGGCCTGCCACGGTCTGAAGTTCGTGCCAATCCGCACTATTGGTGATGAGGGCGGCCCCGCTCTGCCCGAGGATCAAGTGCGCGCCTATGCAGCACAAATGGATATCTACGATCCCGAACTGGAGGATGACCGTCCGCGTACACCGGCCGACCATTTTCCTGCGTCGGGTGATCCCAACGCACCTGACCTGTCGCTGATGGCCAAGGCACGTGCAGGCTTTCACGGGCCTTACGGCTCGGGTATGAGCCAGCTGTTCAACGGCATCGGTGGCCCCGAATACATCGTCGCGATCCTGACCGGCTATACCGGCAACGAGAAAGAGGAAGCGGGCACCACCTATTACGAGAACACTGCCTTCCCAGGTGGTTGGATCGCAATGTCGCCGCCGCTTGCGGGTGAGGATGTCGAGTTCGCTGATGGCCATTCGAACGAGCTGCACCACGAATCCGAAGACGTGGCCTCTTTCCTGATGTGGACAGCAGAACCCAAGATGATGGCGCGTCAGCACACCGGTTTTGTCGCCGTTCTGTTCCTGACGATCCTGTCAGTTCTGTTGTACCTGACCAACAAGCGCATCTGGGCGCCGGTCAAGAAAAAGGCGAAAGAGGCGTAAGCCGCTTTCCAGCTGAGACAATAAAAAACCCCGCCATCTTGCGGGGTTTTTTATTGCTGAACGATTGTCAGCCGCGCATCAGGTCAGGCAAGTCGCCGGTAAGCCCGGCAGCTTCGCGGATGAAACTGCGTCGCAGGCCAGGGATCGCATTGATCGCCCCCATGCCCAGATCACGCCCAAACCGCAGAAACGGATTGTCATTGGAAAACAGTTTGTTGGTCAAGTCCGTCGCCAACGCAAGCGACGCTGTATCGAAACGCCGCCATTGCTGATACCGCTCAAGCACTGGCGCTGCGGCGAAATCTTCACCGCGGCGCGTGGCGTTGGTAAGAACCTGTGCCAGCGCGCCGACATCACGCAATCCGGCATTCAACCCTTGTCCGGCAATCGGGTGCATTCCATGTGCGGCGTCGCCGATCAAGGCCAACCGATCCGCCACGATATTATTCGCAATTGTCAGATTCAGCGGATAGGTAAAGCGCTTTCCAGCGAGCCGGATCTGCCCAAGAAAATCGCCAAACCGCGGGCGCAGCATTTGCATATACTGCTCATCCGGCAGCGCATCGAAAGCGGCAGCATTGTCGTGCGTTTCGGACCATACGATAGAGGATCGGTTGCCCGGCAGCGGCAAAATCGCCAATGGTCCGGGCGGCATGAAGAACTGATGCGCCACGCCGTGATGCGGCAAGTCATGTTCGATCGCACACACCAGTGCAGTTTGGCCGTAATCCCAGCCGGTGCGCTTGATCCCAGCGCGCTGCGCCGTACCGGATTTGCGTCCATCCGCACCGATCAGCAACCGCCCCCGCAGGACCCGGCCAGAGGCCAGCGTCAGGCTCACGCCGCTGGCATCACGGTCTTGGCTGACCACGGCTTCGCCATCAAGCAGGGTGATCGCGTCCTGCTCCGCCATCGCCTCGGCTAGGGCGCGACGCAGGAATCGATCCTCAAGCATGAAACCCATCGGGCCTTCTTCGATTTCGGCATGGTCGAAATGCAGAAAAAACGGCGATAATGGACCTTCGCCCGCGCGCCCATCGCTGACCTTGATTTCCAACATTGGTTGGCTGTACTCGGCCACCCGCCCCCAGACGCCAAGCGCAGTCAGCAAGCGTTTCGAACTCAATGCCAACGCATAGGCTCGTCCATCGAAATCGTCTTGCGCCTGCGCAGCGCGCGGCAAGGCATCAACCACCGTCACGCTGAGGCCGGTTTGAGCCGTCGCCAACGCCAAGGCCGGGCCATTCAACCCGCCGCCCACAATCAGGATATCGCTGTCATATGTCATGCCCGCCAATATGCGCCTGCAATCGGGATTGTCCATGCGCCGTGCTGCCGCTACCGTCAGAGAAAATCAACAGGAGACGATGATGCAGGAGTGGTTGTGGAAAAGTGCCGCCGAACTTGGACGCGGTATTGGTACGGGCGCAATCAACCCGGTTGACCTGACCCGGACCTATCTTGAGGCGATCGAGGCGCACCCGCTGCGCGACCGAATCTATGCCCGCGTCACCCCCGAAAGGGCCGAGGCCGAGTCCGCCGCCGCCGCCACGCGCGCCAAATCGGGATACCGCCTTTCGCTTCTTGATGGGGTGCCGGTCAGCTGGAAGGACCTGTTTGATACCGCTGGCGTCGCGACCGAGGCCGGGTCGTCCCTGCTGAAAGATCGCGTACCTGATCGTGATGCCTTGGTTTTACGCAACGCCACCGCGATGGGGCTGGTCTGCCTAGGAAAAACCCATATGAGCGAGCTGGCCTTTTCCGGGTTGGGGCTGAACCCCAGCACTGCAACACCGCCTTGTGTCAATGACGCCGATGCCGTGCCCGGCGGATCGTCCTCCGGGGCTGCTGCCTCGGTCGGGTTCGGGCTGGCACCCTGCGGGATCGGCTCTGACACGGGGGGATCTGTGCGGTTGCCATCGGCCTGGAACGATCTGGTTGGGCTGAAAACCACGTCGGGGCGTCTGTCGCTGAACGGGGTCGTGCCGCTTTGCGCCTCTTTCGACACCATTGGCCCGCTGTGTCGCTCGGTTGAAGACGCCGCGCTGATGCTGGCCGCGCTGGAAGGCGGGCGCGCAGCAGACCTGAAAGGGGCGACGCTGCAGGGCAAGCGCTTCGCCGCGCTGCAAACCGTTGTGTTCGACGACATCCGCGAGGGGCCCCTCGCCGCCTACATGTCAGCGATTGAAAAACTGCAAGCCGCAGGCGCAATAGTGGAGAAAATCGAGGCGCCCGAGGTCGCCCGCGCGATGGATCTGGCCGGGGCCCTGTTCGCCACCGAGGCCTATGGCACATGGCGCGAGGTGATCGAGGCCAATCCGGGCCTGATGTACGACAGAATCCTGCATCGCTTCCGGTCCGGCGCGCATACCTCTGGGCCTGATTACGTCGCGGCCTGGCTGGAACTTGACGCATGCCGCGCCGAATGGAACGCGCGCGTGGCGGGGTTTGATGCTGTGCTTTGGCCCACATCGCCGGTGCTGCCGCCAAAAATGGATCGGTTGATCAAAGATGAGGACTATTTCGTGTCCGAAAACTTGCTAACGCTGCGCAATACGCGTGTTGGCAACCTGATGGGGGGCTGCGGCGTAACGTTGCCAACGGGAACACCCAGCTGCGGCATTTTGCTCAATGGCTTGCCATATCAGGAAGAGCGCCTGCTGCGCTTGGCCTGCGCGGCCGAGGCGGTTTTGATCACCGACTGAGTTCACGCCGTCACAGCGATCTGTCAAAAAGGTCACAACACCGGTCCAAACCGTTGCTTTTTCTGGACGAAAGCCGCGGGCTTGAGTAATCTGCCATCAAACGGGGCGACAATGATCCCGAAACCTGAGGCAGTTGAATATGTTTCCCGAGCGGTTTGCGAACCTACCGGCCTATGCGTTTCCGCGCTTGCGGACGCTACTCGACGCTCATGCGCCGGGCGGCGACGTCATTCACATGACGATTGGCGAGCCGAAACACGCATTCCCGGACTGGATCGCAGGTATTCTGGCCGAAAACATCGCTGGGTTCGGGCAATATCCGCCAAATGATGGCACCCCTGAATTGCGCAGCGCGATCCGCGATTGGGTGAAGCGTCGCTATGGCGTGGCGCTGGATGCGGACACACAAATCATGCCGCTGAACGGCACCCGCGAGGGGCTGTACAACGCAGCGATGGCGCTGATCCCTGAGCAAAAGAATGGCGCGCAGCCCGTGGTTCTGATCCCGAACCCATTCTATCAGGTCTACATGATCGGCGCGATTTCGGTCGGGGCAGAGCCTGTCTTTGTGCCTGCCACCCGCGAAACCGGATATCTGCCTGATTATGCCGCGCTACCGCCCGAGCTGCTGAACCGCGTCGCCGTGGCCTATATCTGTTCGCCCGCCAATCCGCAGGGGGCAGTGGCCAGCCGCGCCTACTGGACCGATCTGATCCGGCTGGCCGAGCAGTATGATTTTCAGATCTTCGCGGATGAATGCTATTCCGAGATCTACCGCGATGCACCGCCCGTGGGCGCGTTGGACGTGGCCCAGGAACTTGGCGCCGACCCCGAACGAGTCTTGATTTTCCACTCGCAGTCAAAGCGATCAAACCTGCCGGGCCTGCGTTCGGGGTTTGTGGCCGGCGGGCCGGAAAGCCTGCGCCACATCAAGCAGCTGCGTGCCTATGCTGGGGCACCGCTGCCCCTGCCTTTGCAGCGCGTGGCCGAAGCCGTTTGGGCCGACGAGACGCATGTAATCGAAAACCGTCGCCTGTACGGCGAAAAATTCGTCGCCGCCGATCAGATTTTTTCCGGGATCAACAGCTATCTGCCACCAGACGCCGGGTTTTTCCTGTGGCTGCCTGTCGAAGATGGCGAAGAGGCCGCGCTGAAGGCGTGGCGTGAGACCGGGGTTCGGGTTCTGCCCGGTGCCTATCTCAGCCGCGATGTGGCTGGGGGCAACCCCGGCAAAGGATATATCAGGGTCGCCATGGTGGCCCCAATAGAAGAGATGCGGCGCGGGCTTATAACCCTGCGTGACTGCATCTATGGGTAAGAGGACGAGGGCAGGAATGGCATATCAGACCAAAGGACGCGATCCATTGTTTGACAGCGACATGCAGGCCGCAATCGAAAAGCGTGGCAAAGAACTGTTGGGAATTGCGCTGGTCCTTCTGGGGCTGGCGGCAGCAGCGATGATCCTATCCTATCACCCCGATGATCCCTCGTTCTTGTCGGCGACTGACGCGCCGGTGCAGAATTGGATGGGGCGACCCGGTGCTTCGGTTGCGGCGTTCCTGTTCGTGATTGTTGGCTGGGGTGGCTGGATCATTGCCGCCGCGCTGATTGCTTGGGGGCTGCGGCTTGCGCTGCACCGCGGGGCCGAACGCGCAGTCGGTCGGCTGATTTTCCTGCCTATCCTGATCGCGGTCACGTCAGTTTACGCCTCGACTCTGGTGCCGGATTCGAACTGGACGCACGGCTTTGGCCTTGGTGGTCGCTTTGGGGATACGGTTCTGGGCGCGTTCCTGAACCTACTGCCGGTCGGTGCCAGCTTTGGCCTGAAATTCGCGTCCTTGCTGTTGGCAGTAAGCTTGCTTGTGCTGAGCGCTTTTGTCCTGGGCTTCACCATGCCCGAGTTGCGCTCCATTGGCCGATTTCTGCTGATTGGCGTCATAGTGAGCTATGCAACGCTGCTCAATCTTCTGGGCAAAGGTGCCACCGGCGCCGTGACTGCGGCGCAAACCCTGCAGGCCCGCAATTCCGCCCGCAGGGCCGAACGTGACCGGCAAGCACAGGAACACACCGCTTGGCAGGAACAGCCAGACTGGAATGACGACCCGGCATATGACACGTTGGTCGAAACGGATGAGCCGACCAAACCGAGTTTGCTGGCGCGGATGCCCGGCCTTATTCGCCGACCTGACCCGATGCCCGAACCCGAGCTGGTAGAGCCGACCCCGCTTGGCGACATCGACTATGCCCCCGGCGATGAACGGATCAAGGCCAAGATCGCCGATGTGATCCGCAATCGCGTGCGCAGCAGCCCGCAGATCATGGTTGAAAGCGTGGCCCCTTTGACCAAAGGCCGTGGCCGTGGGCCCGAGCCTCTGGTTCTGAACACCTCTACTCGGTCCGCCAACTTGCCGCCCGAACCACAGTTGAGGGCGCCGCAAGCTGCCACCAGCGCGCACCACCTGCAGCCAACCGTTTCGGTACGCGCCCCGGTTCAACCCCCCGTGGCCTCAGCGCCGTCCCCGGCTGCGGCCGACCAGCCTGTCACGACCTATGAGGCCGAAAGCGCGTTCGACGACTACGCCCCCGGCGAGGTGGATTTCGCGCCCGAAGTCCAACCTGAGCCTGAACCTCTGCCGTTACAGCCTGCACCCGCAGCGCAACCTGCCATGACCATTCCCGTCGCCGAGCCACGTAAAGTGGTACAACACGCACCGCGCAAAGTGGTTCAGCCCTCATCCCGCGCTCAGGCCGAGGCGCAACCGGCATTGCAGTTCGACGAGGCCGCCGCCGCGCAATACGAGCTTCCGCCACTGAACCTTCTGGCCAACCCGGCGCTGATCCAACGCCACCACCTGAGCGACGACGCACTGGAAGAAAACGCGCGCATGCTGGAAAACGTGCTGGATGACTATGGCGTCAAAGGCGAGATCGTCAGCGTGCGCCCCGGTCCGGTTGTCACCATGTACGAACTGGAACCCGCGCCGGGCCTCAAGGCCAGCCGCGTAATCGGCCTTGCGGACGATATTGCCCGCTCGATGTCGGCCTTGTCAGCGCGGGTGTCCACCGTACCCGGCCGCACGGTAATCGGGATCGAACTGCCGAACGAGAATCGCGAAAAAGTGGTCCTGCGCGAGATCCTCAGCGCGCGCGATTACGGCGACAGCAACATGAAACTGCCGCTCGCACTTGGTAAGGATATCGGCGGCGACCCGGTTGTGGCCAACCTCGCCAAGATGCCTCACCTGTTGATTGCGGGGACCACCGGGTCCGGTAAATCGGTGGCGATCAACACCATGATCCTATCACTGCTGTATCGCCTGACGCCGGAAGATTGCCGGTTGATCATGATCGACCCGAAAATGCTGGAACTCAGCGTTTACGATGGCATTCCACACCTGCTCAGCCCGGTTGTTACTGACCCGAAAAAGGCGGTTGTCGCGCTGAAATGGGTCGTGGGCGAAATGGAAGAACGATATCGCAAGATGTCAAAAATGGGGGTGCGCAACATCGACGGCTATAACAGTCGCGTGGCCGATGCATTGGCGCGCGGAGAAATGTTCAGCCGGACGGTGCAGACCGGGTTCGACGACGATACCGGCGAACCGGTATTCGAGACAGACGAATTCGCGCCCGAGAAAATGCCCTATATCGTTGTTGTCGTCGACGAGATGGCCGACCTGATGATGGTCGCCGGCAAAGAGATCGAGGCCTGCATTCAGCGCCTGGCACAGATGGCGCGTGCCAGCGGCATCCACCTGATCATGGCCACACAGCGGCCTTCGGTGGATGTGATCACCGGCACGATCAAGGCCAACTTCCCCACCCGGATTTCGTTTCAGGTCACATCGAAAATCGACAGCCGGACGATCTTGGGTGAAATGGGCGCCGAACAGCTTCTTGGCATGGGCGACATGCTTTATATGGCCGGTGGCGCCAAGATCACGCGTTGCCACGGACCGTTCGTAAGCGACGAAGAAGTCGAGGAAATCGTCAACCACCTCAAGGCCTATGGCCCGCCGTCCTATATCGGCGGCGTGGTCGAAGGCCCGGATGATGATCGCGAAAGCGATATCGACGCGGTTCTGGGCTTGGGCGGCAATACCGACAGCGAGGATGCGCTGTATGATACTGCCGTGGCAATCGTGACCAAGGATCGCAAATGCTCGACCTCCTATATTCAGCGCAAGCTGGCGATCGGCTATAACAAGGCTGCGCGTCTGGTCGAGCAGATGGAGGACGAAGGCGTTGTGTCGGCGGCCAACCATGTCGGGAAACGCGAGATCCTGGTGCCAGAGCGCTAAGGCCTAACGCATCGCACGCAGCGCAAGGGTGGATACGCAACCCTTTGCCTGTCTCGCGTGTTTGTGACGTGTCGCAGGATGAAATCCAAAGTTCAGGAGACTACATCTTCACCATGAACAAGTTCGCATCACTCCTCGCCGCGCCGCTGTGCGTTGTTGCCATGTCGCTTCCGGCGGCGGCTGAAAAGCTGTCTCTGGGCGAGCTGTCGCGCTATCTGAATGGGTTGAACACCGCCTCGGCGGATTTCACGCAAATCAATGATGATGGCACGATCTCAACCGGGAAGCTGTTCCTGAAGCGGCCCGGACGGATGCGGTTTGAATACAACCCGCCGGAAAAGACTCTTGTTCTGGCAAGCGCCGGGGCTGTCGCGATCTTTGATCCCAAAACCAATCAGGGCCCTGAAAGTTATCCGCTGAATCGCACGCCGCTGTCGATTATTCTGGCCCGCAACGTCGATCTTGCGCGCGCCAATATGGTTGTCGGCCACGGCTATGACGGGACCGCAACTACCGTGACCGCGCAAGACCCCGAACATCCCGAATACGGGAATATTCAACTGGTCTTCACTGGCGCGCCGGTTCAGTTGCGGCAGTGGGTCATCAATGACGACGCCGGGAACAGCACCACAGTTGTGCTAGGCGCCATGCAAAGCGGTCAGGGCCTCAGCGACACGTTGTTCAACATTCAACTGGCAACACAGCGCCCTATCCGCTGACCGCGCCTCATTTAATACGACGGCGACAAGACCTGAGCTGAGCCTCGTACAGGTTGGCCCGCGCGCCCACCTCACCCGAAATACGTATCAGCCAGCTTTTGCTGTTGTATGATCCGCGCGCAAAGCCGGTGTGGCCCTCGTGATAGGCCAGATATTGATTGCGGGCGTCATGCAGGGCGATACCATTCTTCTCGCGCGTCTGCGTCATATACCAACCCATAAAGTCAGTGGCGTCCTGAATGTCATCGCGACGCGCACCAAAACGCCGGGTCTCGCGCTTATACTGGTCCCAAGTGGCATCCAACGCCTGACCATATCCATAGGCCGAGCTTTGCCGCCCCATCGGGATCACACCCAGCACATACCGGAATGGCGTGCGTGCGTTGCCGATGAATTTGCTTTCCTGATAAATCGTCGCCATCTGCACATGCACTGGAACACCCCAACGGCGTTCGGTCGCCTTGAAGGCGCGGCCATATTTCGGGCGCTGACTGAGGATCGAACAAGCGTCATCCAGATTACGCGGCGCGGAGTAGTTTCCGCCGCCACAAGACGCCAGCACCATCAACAGTATCAAAGCGCGAAGAGTTCTGCTCATATGCCTCTCGCTTTCTCATTTTTTCTGCAGTTTAGCGGAAAGTGGGCGCAGAGGAAATGGCCTTTGCAGGCCCGTTGCAAAAGCACGCTTAGCATCAGGGCAATCGCGCCAAGAAAACACCCGCGCGGCACGCCTCATGCACTGTAACTGCAAGGTTCACAGACTGTTTCCCCGAGAAATCGCGGCAATCATTGGACAAATTACCCCAAAACCGTCTATCCATGATGAATAGGGGCCGCAACAACATGCTAAAGACACGTGCGAAATATCACCTGGGCCAGATTGTCCGGCATAAAAAGCACCCGTTTCGCGGGGTGATTTTTGATGTCGACCCGCAGTTCAGCAACACCGAAGAATGGTATCGCTCGATCCCCGAGGAAAGCCGACCGGTGAAGGAACAGCCATTTTACCATCTGCTGGCGGAAAATGACAAAAGCTACTACGTGGCCTATGTATCCGAGCAGAACCTTGTCGCGGACTATTCCGGCGAGCCTGTGGATCATCCGGACATCCCTGACCTTTTCGGGCCGTTTCAGGATGGTCACTATCCCCTGCACTTTCAATTGAACTGAAGGCGCCCCGCTGTCGCGGGACGCGCTGTTGGCTCAATATCCCAAGGCGCAGCCATCCTTGCGCGGATCTGATGCGCCTTCCAGCACACCATCGTCACGAATCACGATCGCCTGCGCGCCGCCAATCGGCTCATTCGGGATTGAAACATTATGCCCCAGATCCGCCAACTCTTGCCGAACTGCATCCGAATATCCGCGCTCGACCTTCATCGCGCCGCTGTCGCTGAAACAACGCGGGGCGTCGATGGCGGCTTGTGGGTTTAACCCGAAATCGCGCAGGTTCGACACCATCCGCGCATGCCCGTTCGGTTGATAAGCCCCGCCCATCACACCAAAAGGCATCCGCACCTTGCCATTCTCGCGCAACATCCCCGGAATGATCGTATGCATCGGGCGATTGCCCCCGGTCATTTCATTCGGATGCCCCTGTTCAAGGGTAAAGCCCGCCCCCCGGTTTTGCAGCAGTATCCCGAATTTATCCGATGCAATACCCGATCCAAACCCGTGGAAGATGGAATAGATCAGCGAAACCGCCATGCCGTCCCGGTCAACGACAGTGATATAGATCGTGTCCTTATGCACCGCCTCGCTCAGCGGTGCCGCAGCGACCATGGCGCGTTTTGGATTGATCAACGCCGCCAATTTCGCCGCAGTTTCAGGGGCAAGCATATGCGCCAGCCGCGTGGTGCTGTTTGGATCGGCAATAATCCGATTGCGCGCGTCATAGGCCAGCTTTGCGGCCTCGGCTTCGATATGGGCGCGCTCTGCGCCGAACGGGTCCATCGTCGGCAGATCGAAATGCGATAGGATATTCAGCATCAGGATCGCTGTTGCCCCTTGGCCATTTGGCGGATGCTCGACCAGGTCGACTCCATTGTATCGCCCACTGACCGGTGTTGTGAAATCACAAGCTGTGGCGGCGAAATCCTCGGCCTCATGCACGCCTCCCAACGCCTGCAGCGCGGTGATCATGTCTTCAGCCACTTCGCCCTCGTAAAAGGCGCGGCGACCATCTCGGGCCAGCCTGCGCAGCACTTCGGCCTGTCCGGGTGCGCGGAAGATCTGCCCGACCTGCGGCGCCTTTCCGTCCAGCAGATAATGCCTGCGCCCATGTCCTTGCAGCGCTTTTGCACTTTCGGGCCAATCGAATGCCACGCGCGGTGCGATCGGAACTCCCTGATCGGCATAATGTATCGCCGGGGCCAGAAGCGTATCCAGACCCAGTTTGCCATGCTGTTCGGACAATGTGCAAAACGCATCGACCGCACCGGGGATTGTTACGGCCTCTGGCCCATGCAGCGGCACTGCCGTCAATCCGCGCGCGCGCAACTCCGCAGCCTGTGCCGCTTTTGGCGCGCGCCCCGAACCGTTCAGCGCCAGAATTTCATCGCTTCCTGCCGGGGAAAACAGGACGAAACAATCACCGCCCAACCCGGTCATCTGCGGCTCGCAAATCCCTAAAAGGACCGCACCGGCAATGGCGGCATCCATCGCGTTTCCACCGCGCTCAAGAATGTCGATTGCGGCCTTGGCGGCTAAAGGGTGTGAAGTGGCACACATTCCATTGCATGCCAGCACCGGCGATCTGCCGGGAAAGTGAAAGTCGCGCATCGTCCAGTCTCCTGCTCATTTCGCGGCAGGTTAGTTGGCACGATCAGAACTTCCAAGGATGTCAGGAAAGAAATCCTCGGCACCGTGCACTGGGTGGGGGCTATAAACGCACGGTACCGAGGGAAGCTATTTGCAGCTACCATTCATTTATGACCTGAATTTCGGGCGGCTTTGGGGGGGGCATGTGGCAATTCTAAGGCCATTTGCCCAGCACAGTCAGGAATCTCTGATTGACACCAACATTTCAAGCGTCAGTTCATTCCGCCCGCCCACACGATGATACGACAGGTTTTCGGTTAATTCCCGGATCAGCATCCAGCCCCATCCACCTTCAGGCAGCTCCTCCGGAAGCGGCAGAGGCGCCTGCACGACCTCTGGGACAAGGATCGCCTGCGGAACCGGCACGCCTTCGTCCCCTATTGTAACGAACAGCCTGCCGCATCCGAATCGGCACCGCAGGTCGACCGGCCCCATCCCCGCACTGCAGTAGGCGTGTTCCACCACATTGTTCAAAGCCTCTGCCACGACGATCTCGACCCGACCCAGATCGTCCTGATCGGGCACGTGGCGCGCGAGCTGAGCCAGCAACCGGATCAGAGCCTGACGAACAGACATGTCGGTGCTGGTAAAATGCAGTTGGATCTCTGCCGGTGCGGTCATGTAGGGGGCAGCTCCATCCTTCGGGGGCAGACCAGAGTCAGCCAGCATTTGCCCCAACAGCCTGTTCTACAGAGTCATGAATGGCAAACACCGTGTCCATGCGAGTCAGGCGAAACACTTTGTCCACATTGGGCATAAGCGCCGCCAAATGCAGCCTGCGATCTTTGCCCAACTGCTTCATCGCGGCAACAATCGCGCCAAGGCCGCTGGAATCAATAAAGCTGACATCGGTCAGATCAAGCACCACATCCGGCGCACCGCCATCCGTCAGCTGCCGCATTTGATCCTTGAAGGCGATCGCCACCGCGGCGTCGATTCTTGTTTCCGCAACAGTCACGATCTGAAACCCGCTGCGAGAGATAGTGGACATCTGCATGAAACCTCCGTTCAACTACAATCTGATCGTGAAAAGGCTAGACCCTAATTCTTACCATTCGGTATGCAGGCACAAATCAGGAGGATTTAAGATGAAGAATGTTGTTATTGCGGGTGCCGCCCGCACGCCGATGGGCGGTTTTCAGGGGGTTTTCGACGGAATCGCCGCGCCGATTCTGGGCGGGGCCGCTATTCGCGCCGCTCTGGCCGATGCGGGCGTAAAGACCGTAGATGAAGTGTTGATGGGGTGCGTGCTGCCTGCGGGCCAGGGGCAGGCCCCTGCGCGCCAAGCCGGTTTCGCCGGTGGCTTGGGCGAAGAAGTGCCCGCCACCACGCTCAACAAGATGTGTGGCTCTGGCATGAAAGCCGCGATGATGGCCTTTGACCAGATCGCCCTTGGTCATGCGGATTCTATGATTGCAGGCGGCATGGAAAGCATGTCCACCGCCCCATACCTGCTGCCCAAGATGCGCGGCGGCGCCCGGATTGGCCACCAAGAGGTCAAGGACCATATGTTCCTTGATGGCTTGGAAGACGCCTACGACAAAGGTCGCCTGATGGGCACCTTCGCCGAGGATTGCGCCGAGGCGTTCCAGTTCACCCGCGAAGCGCAGGATCAATATGCGCTGGCATCGCTGTCCAACGCGCTGGAGGCCGAACGCTCAGGCGCCTTCGAGGGCGAGGTGGCGCCAGTGACCCTGCACACCCGCAACGGCGAAGCCGTGATCACCACAGACGAACAGCCCGCCAAAGCCCGCCCCGAGAAGATCCCGCAACTGAAACCCGCCTTCCGCAAGGACGGCACGGTTACGGCGGCCAACTCTTCGTCGATCTCAGATGGCGCGGCTGCGCTGGTGATCGCCTCGCAAGACGTCGCCATCGCGCAGGGCATGAATATTCGCGCCCGCATCCTTGGCCATGCCAGCCACGCCCATGCCCCCTCGCAATTCCCGACCGCACCGGTGCCTGCGGCCAAAAAGCTTCTGGCTCGGCTTGGCTGGTCGGTCGACGATGTGGACCTGTGGGAAGTGAACGAGGCGTTTGCCGTTGTGCCCATGGCGTTCATGCAGGAAATGCACATCGCGCGCGACAAGGTCAACGTGAACGGCGGTGCTTGCGCACTGGGGCACCCTATCGGCGCAAGCGGTGCGCGGATCATGGTCACGCTGCTGAACGCGCTGGAAAAACGTGGACTGAAGCGAGGCGTGGCCGCGATCTGCATCGGCGGCGGCGAAGGCACCGCCATCGCGATCGAGCGTATCTGAGCGTCATTCTGAACAAACACTGCTGGGGGCCGTGTGTGCAGCAAACATGCGGCCCCCTCCCCTTTCGGAACAAAGCACCATGCAGACAGACTATTCCAATCTCGCCCAAACCATTGCGGCCCTGACTGAAGCCGAGACTGACACCGTGTCCCTGATGGCAACCCTCGCCTGCGAAGTGCACCATGCCGATGATCGTTTCGACTGGACCGGGTTTTATCGCGTGACTGCGCCGGACCTACTCAAGATCGGCCCCTATCAAGGCGGGCACGGCTGTCTTGTGATCCCGTTTTCGCGCGGCGTTTGCGGCGCGGCGGCCCGCACCGGTCAGGTGCAGCTTGTGCCGGATGTCGAGGCGTTTTCCGGCCATATTGCCTGCGCCTCCTCTACCCGGTCAGAGCTGGTCTTGCCTGTGTTCAACGGTGCAGGCGCTTTGCTGGGTGTCTTTGACATCGACAGCAACCAACCCAACGCCTTCACGACCGACGATGCGGAACAGCTGTCGTGCATCCTTGCCGATACATTTCGGAATGCAGCGGCGCCATTCTGAACGCGGCATGAAAATTATCTTGAAAATTTCACCGACTCGCTGCACCGTGAAAATTGACGGTACTTTTTCACGGATCCTGCAATGCAGCACGCGCTTCCCACTGACGGCAAAACCCTGGGCGCAGACCTGCGCGCCCTGCGCAAGGCGCGCGGGCTGACGCTGGCAGATATGGCGCAGCGGCTTGGCCGCTCGGTTGGCTGGCTTTCCCAGGCCGAGCGTGACCTCTCGGCCCCCTCTATCACCGACCTGCGCCATATTGCGGCCGTGCTTGATGTCCCGGTCTCCATGCTGTTCGGACAGGCCAACGCCCCCGCCGAAGAAGTGGGCCATGTCGTGCGCAAAGAGGCCCGCCGCCCAATCGGCTCCAATGACACCGGCCTGATCGAAGAGCTGCTGTCCCCCGACCTGACCGATGATTTCGAAGTGGTGCATTCCACATTCGAGCCCCACAGCCAGATCGGCGAAACCGTTACCCGCCCGACGCAAGAGGTGGGCTATCTGATCTCCGGCACGCTGGATCTAGAGATCGGCAAGGCCCGGTTCACCATTCACCCCGGCGACAGCTTCCGCATTCGTGGCGAGCCGTTTCGCTGGATCAACCCCTATGACCAACCGGCCGTGGCGATCTGGGTGATCGCCCCGCCGGTGTATTGAAAGATGCACGATGAGCTTTGAAGCCTGGACAGTCTTTGCCCTGTTTTGGGTGGTCTTCGTCACCACACCCGGCCCGAACGCGGTCAATTGCATCATGAACGGCATGACCCTTGGCTTTCGCCGCAGCCTGCCGGGCGTATTGGGTATTCTGACACAGGCCAGCCTGTTTCTGACCCTGTCGGCCTTTGGCATAACAGCTCTAATCGCAGCCTCGCCAACAGCCTTCTACGTGGCCAAGCTGATTGGCGCGGGGTTCCTGATCTATACGGGCGTCCGTGGCTGGCTGAATGCCAAGAAACCCGTCACCACCGATGGCGGCCCGGCCCGGTCCATCTATGGACGTGCCTTTATGATCGCCACGATCAATCCCAAAAGCGTCGCAGGCTACTTGGCAGCCTTTTCACAATTCGTGCAGCCCGATGTGCCCATCGCGGCGCAGATGGGAGTGATTGTCCCCACCGCCCTGATCATCACCACGCTCAGCTATACCACCTATACCGCGCTTGGGGCCGGGCTGGGCAGGGCAGCACTTGGGGCGGTGTTCAACGTCTGGCTGCGCCGGGCAATGGCGCTGTGCTTCATCATCTATGGCGTGTTGCTGGGCAGCGCCTCAACTCCGACAGGGCGCGCCTGACATGCTGGACGGAAGCTGCCTGTGCGGGCAAATCCACTTCAAGGTATCCGGCACGCCGCAAGGCACCTCGGTCTGCCATTGCAACCAGTGCCGAAAGATGTCGGGCTTTGCCTGGTCCTCGGCCTATGTGCCGCAAGATCAGATCAGCATCACCGGCCCCGTGCACTGGTTTTCCGCCAGCCCCAAGGCCCGGCGCGGCATTTGCCCCACCTGCGGCTCGTTCTTGTTCTGGCAGGGCACGGATGAAGACACGCTCAGCTTTGCCCTTGGGGCCATCGACGGTCCCACCGGACTGCACCTGTCCAAGCACATCTTCACCGCCGACAAGGGCGACTACTACGACATCGCAGACAGATTGCCGCAAAAACCATAGGAGGCAAGTATGACCGATTTCCCCACCTCAGCGCGGGTCGTCATTATCGGGGGCGGCGTGATCGGGACCTCCTCTCTCTATCATCTGGCCAAGGCGGGCTGGACCGATTGCATCCTGCTGGAAAAGAACGAACTGACCGCCGGCAGCACATGGCACGCCGCAGGCAATGTGCCCACCTTCAGCACCTCGTGGTCGGTGATGAACATGCAGCGCTATTCGACCGAGCTGTACCGTGGCCTTGGCGCGGCGGTGGACTATCCGATGAACTACCACGTCACCGGCTCGCTTCGTCTGGCGCATTCGGCCCAGCGCATGCAGGAATTTCAGCGCGCCAAAGGCATGGGCCGCGCACAGGGAATGGAGATCGACATTCTTGGGCTTCACGATGCCCGCGACATGTACCCCTTCCTTGAAACCCACGACCTGAAGGGTGCGCTTTATGATCCCGACGATGGCGATATCGACCCCGCCCAGCTGACGCAGGCATTGGCCAAGGGCGCGCGCGACATGGGGGCCAAAATCCTGCGCTTTACCCCCGCCACCGGCGTCAGTCGCGAAAATGGCGAATGGATCGTGCACACGGAAAACGGCGATATTCGCTGCGAATTCGTGGTTAACGCCGCCGGGTACTACGCCCAGCGCATCGGCGAGTGGTTCAAACCCTTCGGCGGACGCACAGTGCCGATGATGGTGATGAGCCATCAATACATGCTGACCGACGAACTCCCCGAGCTCGAAGCTTGGTCGCGCGACACCGGCCATAAACTGCCGCTGCTGCGTGATGTCGACAGCAGCTACTACCTGAGGCAGGAAAAGCATGGGCTGAACCTTGGCCCCTACGAGCGTAACTGCCGCGCCCATTGGGTCCACCCCGACGACCCCATGCCCGAGGATTTCAGCTTTCAGCTCTACCCGGACGACCTTGAACGGCTGGAATGGTACATCGAAGATGCAATGGCCCGCGTACCGCTTCTGGGCAAGGCCGGGGTCAGCAAGGTTATCAACGGGCCGATCCCCTATGCCCCCGACGGGCTGCCGCTGATCGGCCCGATGCCCGGCGTCCCCAACGCGTTCGAGGCCTGCGTCTTTACCTTTGGCATCGCGCAAGCCGGCGGCGCGGGCAAGGTGCTGGCTGAATGGATCACCGAAGGCCAGACCGAATGGGACATGTGGTCAGTCGATCCGCGCCGCTTCACCGATTATACCGACCGCGACTATTGCATCGCCAAAGGGACAGAGGTCTACGGCCACGAATACGCCATGCACTTCCCTTGGCATGCGTGGCCTGCCGGGCGCGACAAAAAGCTCTCGCCGGTACATGACCGTGTACTGGCTGCTGGCGGGCAGATGGGGGCCTACAATGGCTGGGAACGCGCAAATTGGTTCGCGCACCCCGGCGACGACACGTCCGAAGCCGCGACGCAAACATGGCACCGCAGCGGCCCGTGGGAGGATCGCATTCGGCACGAATGCCTTGCTGTGCGGGACGGTGTCGGCGTACTGGATCTGCCCGGCTTCTCGCGCTTCAACCTCAGCGGTGACGGCGCGGCCGCGTGGTTGCACAGCCGCATCGCAGGCGCGCTGCCCAAGACTGGCCGGATGAACCTCGCCTATTTCCCCGACACCCGTGGCCGTATCCTGACGGAAATGAGCATCCTGCGCCACGCCGAGGATAGCTTTACCCTGATCACCGCCGCCACCGCGCAATGGCATGATTTTGACGTGCTGAAACCCGCACGAGCAGCGGGGTTGACCCTGACAGACCATACCGCCGACTACTCCACGCTGATCGTCACTGGCCCGAAATCGCGCGCACTGCTTCAGGCGCTGGGGATCGATGCGGACCTGACCTTGCCTTGGCTGTCGCATCAAAAGGCGCGACTGTCCGGGATCAGTTTCGCCCTTGCACGGGTTTCTTTCGCAGGCGAACTGGGGTGGGAAATACACGCCGCCAACGCCGACATCCCCGCGCTCTACGACGCGGTGATTGGTGCCGGGGCGGTGCCCTTCGGTATGTGGGCGCTGGACAGCCTGCGGATCGAAAAAGGCTATCGCGCGTGGAAAGGCGACCTATCGACGGATTACACCCTTCTGCAAGGCGGGCTGCAGCGGTTCATTCGCTTTGACAAACCACAGGACTTCCCCGGCAAATCCGAACTTCTGGCGCAGCAACAACAGGGCGTGGACAAACGGTTCGTGACCTTGATCGTCGATGCCGAAGATTGCGACGCGCCTTACATGTCCACGCTGTGGCACGACGGGCAGATCGTGGGGGAAACCACCTCCGGCGCGTGGGGGTATCGCGTCAACGCCAGCGTCGCACTGGCCATGGTGCGGGCCGACCTGGCCGCGCCTGGAACCCCGCTTGAGGTCGAGATTTACGGCACCCGCCACCGTGCGATTGTGCAACCAGATCAGCCGCTCTGGGACCCCGCCAACGAAAGGATCAAAGCATGACCCTGCCCACTCAGGCCCGCGTGGTCATCATCGGCGGTGGCGTGATCGGCTGCTCGGTCGCGTATCACCTGACGAAACTCGGCTGGACCGATGTTGTCCTGCTCGAACGCAAACAGCTGACCAGCGGCACCACATGGCACGCCGCCGGGCTGATCGCGCAACTGCGCGCGACAGCGAACATGACCAAGCTGGCGAAATACAGCCAGGAACTCTACGGCGCGTTGGAGGCCGAAACCGGCATGGCCACCGGGTTCAAACGTGTGGGCTCGATCACCGTCGCCCTGACCGAAGAGCGCAAGGAAGAGATCTTCCGCCAGGCCGCCATGGCCCGCGCCTTTGGCGTCGACGTCGAACAGATCACACCCACAGAGGTCGGCGCGCGATATCCGCACCTGAACCTTGAGGGGGTCAAGGCGGGCGTCTATCTGCCCAAAGACGGTCAGGGCGATCCGGGCAATATCGCCCGCGCCATGGCCAAAGGCGCCCGGATGCGCGGCGCGGCGGTGCACGAGGGCATCAAGGTCACTGGCATGTCCCGTGCCAACCAACGGATCACCGGCGTCGATTGGCGCGCCGAAAATGGCAGCACGGGCCATATCGCCTGCGACATGATCGTCAACTGTGCGGGCATGTGGGGCCACGACGTGGGCCGGATGGCGGGCGTCAACGTGCCCCTGCACGCCTGCGAACATTTCTATATCGTCTCTGAACCCATTATCGGGCTTGGCCCCCTGCCCGTGCTGCGGGTGCCCGATGAATGCGCGTATTACAAAGAAGAGGCGGGCAAAATGATGCTGGGCGCATTCGAACCCACCGCCAAGCCCTGGGGCATGGGCGGCATCCCCGAAAGCTTCGAATTCGACCAGCTGCCCGAAGATTTCGATCACTTCGAGCCGATTTTGGAACAGGCCGTGCAGCGGATGCCGATGCTGGGAACGGCTGGCATCCACACCTTCTTCAACGGTCCCGAAAGCTTCACCCCCGACGACGCCTATCATCTGGGCCGCGCGCCCGAGATGGAAAATGTGTGGGTCGCCGCCGGGTTCAACTCGATCGGCATTCAATCGGCTGGCGGCGCGGGCATGGCACTGGCGCTATGGATGCAGGATGACGAGAAACCTTTCGATCTTGGCGATGTCGATATCGCCCGGATGCAGCCGTTTCAGGGCAACCGGCGCTATCTGCGTGAACGCTCCACCGAAACACTGGGGCTGCTCTATGCCGATCATTTCCCCCATCGGCAAAAGGCCACCGCGCGCGGCGTCCGTCGGTCGCCGTTTCACCCGCAACTTGCAGCGCAGGGCGCGGTTTTTGGCGAACTGGCGGGCTGGGAAAGGCCCAATTGGTTTGCTGAACCGGGGCAGGACAAGGCCTATCACTACAGCTGGAAACGGCAGAACTGGTTTGCCAACGCGGCGGCTGAACATGCCGCGATCCGGGGCGGCGTGGGCCTCTATGACATGTCCTCTTTCGGCAAATTACGCGTTGAGGGCCACGATGCCGAAGCCTTCCTGAACTATATCTGCGGCGCGGATATGTCGGTGCCGGTGGGCAAGATCGTCTATACCCAATTCCTGTCGCCGCGCGGCGGGATCGAGGCGGATGTGACCGTCACCCGCCTGTCGGAAACCGCGTATCTGGTCGTGACCCCCGCCGCGACCCGGCTGGCCGATGAAACATGGATGCGGCGCCATCTGCGCGATCATGCTGTGGTGATCACCGATATGACCGCGTCCGAAGGCGTTCTGGCGATCATGGGACCGCAGGCGCGCGCCGTGATGCAAGCCGTATCACCGAATGATTTTTCCAACGATGCCAATCCCTTCGGCACCGCGCAACAGATCGAACTGGGCATGGGCTTGGCCCGCGTGCACCGGGTGTCATACGTGGGCGAACTTGGGTGGGAAATCTATGTCAGCGCCGATATGGCCGCGCATGCGTTCGAAACCCTGTGGCAGGCCGGGCAGGATCACGGGCTAAAACTGTGCGGACTGCACATGATGGACAGCTGTCGGATCGAAAAGGGCTTTCGCCATTTCGGTCACGATATCACCTGCGAGGATCACGTGTTGGAGGCGGGGCTGGGCTTCGCCGTCAAAACCGACAAACCCGCCTTCATCGGTCGCGACGCAGTGCTGCGCAAACGCGAAACCGGGCTGGAGCGGCGGCTAGTGCAGTTTCGCCTTACCGACCCCGAACCGCTGCTCTATCACAACGAACCCATTTTGCGCGACGGACGGATCGTGGGGCACCTGACTTCGGGTGCATATGGGCATCATCTGGGTGCGGCGATCGGGCTGGGCTACGTGCCGTGCAAAGGCGAAACCGCCGCTGCGGTGCTGGCCTCGCAGTATGAAATTGACGTGGCCGGGCTGCGTGTGCGGGCCGAGGCATCGCTGAAGCCAATGTATGACCCAAGCTCGGCGCGGGTACGGATGTGAGGGCCTCGCGGGTTGCACGAGGGCCAACGGGGGCGTAATCAGCGCCATGGCCCTGAGCAGTGAATATACCCCGCCGACCGACCCGCTTGAGATTCTGCACGAGGATCACGAAATTATCGTGGCGAACAAACCTGCCGGTTTGTTGTCGGTGCCCGGACGCGGGGCGCATCTGGCGGATTGCCTGCTAAGCCGGGTGCAAGCGGCGTTTCCACATGCCTTGCTGGTGCACCGGCTGGACCGAGACACATCAGGCGTGATGATCTTTGGTTTGACCCCACACGCGCAACGCAATCTGTCGATGCAATTCGAAACCCGAAGCACGAAAAAAACCTATGTCGCGCGGGTAGCAGGGCGGTTGGAGCCGAAAACCGGCACGGTCGATCTGCCGCTGATCGTCGACTGGCCGAACCGACCCCGCCAGATGGTGTGCCCTGCGACCGGAAAACCAGCAGTGACCGATTTTCGCGTGCTGCGGGCAACCGATCAGGAAAGCCGGGTCAGACTGATGCCTAAAACAGGCCGCAGCCATCAGTTGCGGGTGCATATGCTGGCGTTGGGGCATCCAATTCTAGGCGATCCGATCTATGCTCAAGGGGCGGCGGCGCAATACCCGCGCATGATGCTGCATTCCGAAGAGCTGCGGATCAACCACCCTGACAGCGGCAAGGGCATGGGCTTTCGCGCCAAAGCCCCATTCTGACGCCCGCCATTCCTTCGTTCGAGCAGAGCGTCAAAGCCTAACTCTCAAACATCCTGCCGCGCAAGATCGGTAATCAACACATCCGAAATCGCCGCTCCACCGGTTTTCTGCGCGACAGACAGAAGCGAGCTGCGCAGCACCTCCATATTGGCCGCACTCGTGAAAGCCCCGCGAAAGCCGCCAATATTCGCGTGGTCAAACAGCACCTGCAGAAACACGTCGCGCAGTTTCGGCTCGCGCGTATAAACCGTCTCGGTCTCGCCGGGCCTGACCTCAAGACTAAGCGACATAACAACCAGCGCACTGACACGCTCTCCGGTAATAATGGGCACGACAAACTGATTGTTGAGCTTGACGTACTCGTTCCCATCGCCGCCGTGCTCATCGCCAGGACCATCCGTGTCAGCATGGGCATCAGGTTGTGCGTCCTCACCACAGGGGTTGATCTCAACCATCTCTGCCGGTTCGGGCTTAAGCACAAGCCCCGCGCCGATACCGGCACCAACCCCTAGCAACGCAAGAATGACAGGAAGAATTTTCTTGAACATATCACCTCCTTAAAATGGCAGAACCGCATCCAGAACCTGTTGCCCGATACGGGGTTGCTGCATGTCGGTAATCTGCCCACGCCCGCCATAAGACACGCGCGCCGCAGCGATTTTGTCATAGGTAATCTCGTTCTGCCGCGAGATGTCTTCAGGACGGACAAACCCGGTGACCAGCAACTCGCGCATCTCGAAGTTCACCCGCACTTCCTGACTGCCCTGGATCGACAAAGTCCCGTTCGGCAAGACATCCACCACTGTGGCAGCAACCCGCAGCGTCAGCTTTTCATTGCGCCGCACCGATCCATCCCCGCTGGACGCACTATTCGACCCGATCGAGACGGCACTATCCATCGAGGCCCCCTCGGGCAGACGTTCGTTGATCCGCTGCGGGATGCCAAAAAGCTGCGGCACGCCAAGCGACTCCGACCCGCTGCGCGACCGCGAGCTTGTGTTTGAAATCTCTGCCTTGTCGTCGATCTCGATGACAACGGTCGTGATGTCGCCGCGCTTGATCGCCCGGCGGTCCCCCAAAAGCGAACGCTGCCCACTGGTCCACAAGGATGCCTGATCAAGCGGACTGTAACGTTCGGTATAGATGGGAAGACCCGGATCGAACATCGCCCGCTGTTCAAGCCCATCCTGAACCGGCGTAAAGTCAGGCACGCGCCCAATGGCACTGCTGCGTCCGCAGCCAGAGGTCAAAGCAATCAGGCCCATCAGCGGAACAAGTCGTTTTAGCATATTTATAAGCTCCTATTGCAGAACCTGCACGGTTCCGTCGGGCATGATCTGCCCAGTGATCTGGGTTCTGGACGTCAGGTTTATCACCCGGATTTGATCGCCTTCACCGCCACGCGACAACGCGCGCCCTTCGGCTTGAATGCTCAACCCGCCGCTTTGAAAAAGCAGTGGAACAATTTGGTTGCGATCAACCAAAGCGGGCGGACCGACATCACCGGGGCGTATCGGGCGCCCGGCGTAAACCGCAACCCGGGTTTCCAACCCCAACAGCTGCGCAGTATCCGAATAGACCCCCGGCAGGGTGCCCGGTTTCAGCGTGACATCTTCCGGCGTCAGGATCGTCCGCGCGCGAATGGTGCGGGTGGCTACAGCGATATCCGCCTGAACAGGCGCGGCGACAAGCAAACACATCAGGATCAATCTATACATCAGCGGATCTGCGTCGTTGCGCCAAGCATCTGATCGGCCGCTGAAATCACCTTGGCGTTCAATTCATAACCGCGCTGCGCTTCGATCAACTCGGTGACCTCGCGCACGGCATCAACCGAGCTGTCCTCCAGATACCCCTGCCGCAATGTGCCCAATCCATCCTGTCCCGGCGATGACACCAGCGCCGAACCAGAGGCTTCGGTTTCAACAAAAAGATTGCTGCCCATCGCTTCCAACCCTTTGGCATTGGAAAAGCCGACAAGGCTGAATTGCCCCAACAATTGCGCCTCCGCTGTCTCGGAAAAATAGGCATAGACCTCGCCATCTGCGTTGATGGAAATCGACAGGGCGTCGGAGGGGATCGTGATTTCAGGCGACACCGCGAACCCGTCAGAGGTGACAATCAGCCCATCTGCCGACCGCTTCAAACCGCCATCGCGAGTATACGCCGCCTGCCCTGATGGCAGGGTCACCTCAAGATAACCTTTACCTTCAATAGCCAGATCAAGATCGCCATTCGTGGCAGAAAGTGACCCCTGCGCCAGATGGACAGACACAGCCGCAGGCCTGACACCAAGCCCCAACTGAACCCCGGTCGGCAACACGGTTCCATCCGCAGCGTTGACAGTTCCGGCACGGCTAAGTTGTTGATAATGCAGATCCGCAAATTCCGCTCGTCGGGCGTTATATCCGGTTGTGGACATGTTCGCGAGGTTGTTCGAGATCGTCTCGACCCGCATCTGCTGGGCCAACATGCCCGTTGCTGCGATTTTCAGAGCGCGCATTCTGCACCTCCTTCATTTGGGTTAACGTATTAGGGTCTTGAGCGCATTGCGGATCCGGTCATCTTCGGATTGCAAAAAGCTCTGCCCCATCTCATAGGCACGTTGCACTTCGATCATACGGGCAACCTGCGACAGCGGATCGACGTTGGACCCCTCAAGGAACCCTTGCACGATCCGTCCACCCGGCGCGGGTTCAATGCCCGCGTCAGAGCGAAACATAACGCCGTCCTCGCGCAGCATCCGCACTCCATCCACGGGTTGGAAAAGTCCGATCTGCGCCAGCGGACGGCCACCCGCACTCACCGTGCCATCTGCCGACACGCCCAGGTCCGTGGCATCAGGCGGGATGAACACCGGGGCGCCGCCAATATCCAGAACCCGGTTGCCATCATTGGTCACCAGATCGCCCTCGGCATTGGGGGAAAAGCTTCCCGCCCGCGTCAGGCGCTCGCCTGCAGGGGTTTCAATCAGGAAAAACCCTTCGCCTTCGATGGCAAAATCGAACTGCCCTCCGGTCTGGGTCAAAGCGCCTTGCGCCGCCGAAGTCTGATGGATATTTGCCGTCGCCATCGACAAAGATGGGCCGCCTTCAACCTTTTGAACATACTCGGAAAAAACCAAACCCTCTTGCCGGTATCCGGTTGTCGCGGCGTTTGCGATGTTGTTGGCCACAACCTGCATTTCGCGCATCAACCCCGATTGTCGGGTCAGCGTCGTGTAAACAGCGTCATCCATATCATCCTCCGATCATCAGTGGGATCAGGCGATCTTGAAAAAACGCCACAAGGGTCTGCGACATGAACCCCATCGAGGCCCAGAAAACCGCAATAATGGCGAGCACTTTCGGCACAAAAGTCAGGGTCATTTCCTGGATCGAGGTCAGAGCCTGAAACAACCCCACGGCCACACCTGCAACCAGGGCCACCGCAAGGATCGGAGTCGAGGTGATAACCGCGACCCAAAGCGCCTGCCGCAAAGTGTCGAAAAAAACCGCCTCTTCCAGCATCAGACCGGCATCCTGAGGATTTCCTGATAGGCTTCAACAACCTTGTCCCGGACCGTCACGGCGGCTTCGACCGCCAGCTCGGTCTGCGCAAGCGCCTGCACCAAAGCATGCGGATCAGCGTTACCGACCATTGCCGCCTTGGCGGTGGCTTCGGCCTCTTGCAGCGTGCTCGCAAAATCGCGGGCCACACCCAGTGCGGCCTCGCCCGCGCCCGACGACGGTTCTGTCGCCGGGCGGGATGCCGCATATTTCTGAGCCGCGAGGGGGGAGCGGATTTCCATTCTGTTTCTCCTTGTTGTGACCGGATTCTCCGGCGTTAGCGGCGCAGCAAGTCCATCAGACTGCTCGACATTTGCCGGGCCTGATCGAACATTTTAAGGTTCGCCTCATAGCTGCGTTGCGCCTCACGCGCGTCCGCGATTTCAACGATCAGGTCCACATTGGACCCATCGTAATGACCGTCTTGATCAGCCAGCGGGTGCGACGGATCATAAATTTTCTCCAGATCGCTCTGATCAAGTTTTACCCGCCCAGTCCGCACTTGGGCCACGTCACCTGTCGCATTGAACGTCGCCTCGAATGGCACCGATTTGCGCCGATATCCCGGCGTGTCCGCGTTCGCGATGTTTTCCGACACATGCCGCAAACGCGCGGCCTGAGCTTTCAGTCCACTTGCCGACACGGATAGGGATTGAATAAAATCACTCATATATTTCTTCCCTACCTGCGACCGATGCTGGCGCGCAAAATCGTCATCGAGGATTTGTAAATCGCCAGCGCCTGATCATGCTGCCGCTTGACATCGACGGCCTTCACCATCTCGTTTTCCAACGAAACGGAATTGCCGTTGGGCGACGCCGGGCTGCCATCAGGTTCAAAAGAAATCTTTGCGACGCTTGCACCGAAAAACATGTCGTTCCGACCAGACGCTGATCCACCTGATCTGGTGGCGGGCTGGTACAGATCCTCAAACGGGGCCACGTCCAGCGCCTTATATCCGGGCGTGTCCGCATTCGCGATATTTTGCGCCACAACCGATTGCCGCGCACCGGCATGGGTGGCCAAAGCCTGCGCCATGCGGAAAATTTCCAGGTTTTCAAACATTCAGGGATTCTCCCGTGATCAATCTCAACCAAGGCTTAACTGTGATTCCTTTAGAAATTGTTTTCAGAGGATGATTGGAGAGAACGATGTATCAGCCCGACATGATTTGCCTTCAGGCAGAAATCTCAACATTGAAAGCCGTGCATCGCTTGGGGCGCGTGTCAGAAGTTCAGGCGGGGCTGGTCTATGTGCGCGGGCTGCAAGATGATGCCCGCATGGGGGATCAACTCCGGCTTTCCCGGAAAACCGGGGGCGATCTCAGCGGAGAGGTGGTCCGGCTGTTGGAAACCGGCGTGGTGATGCTGCCAAATGCTGCCTGCGAAGGTGTGTCGCTCAACGATCCGGTTGCCTTGTGTGACAACATCGGAATTGCCCCGTCGCCCGGTTGGATCGGGCGGGTGATTGACCCCTACGGCAAGCCGCTGGATGGGCGACCGCTGCTCCGCGGGCCCATGAGCCGTCCCTTGCAGTCAGATCCCCCGCCCGCAGCTGAACGGCGTGCAATGGGCGGTCGGCTGGAAACCGGGATGGCGGTTTTCAATACGATGTTGCCGATTGTACGCGGACAACGGATCGGGTTGTTCGCCGGGTCTGGTGTCGGAAAATCCAGCCTTCTCGCCCACTTGGCCCGCCACTTGCAGGCCGACGTTGTCGTCATTGCGCTTGTTGGCGAACGCGGAAGAGAGTTGAGGGATTTTATCGAAAACGTCCTGGGACCAGAAGGAATGGCGCGGGCCGTGGTTGTCGCGGCGACGTCCGATCAGTCGCCCTTGGTGCGTCGGCGTTGTGCGTGGACCGCGATGGCGGTTGCCGAATACTTTCGTGAACAAGGGCGTCATGTTCTGTTTCTTGCCGATTCAATCACCCGCTTCGCCGAGGCCCACCGAGAAGTCGCCGTTGCCGCAGGCGAAGCGCCCGCACTGCGCGGCTATCCCCCCTCCACCGCGCATATGATCATGTCGCTCTGTGAACGGGCTGGGCCGGGCGCGGGGCAGTCAGGCGATATCACGGCGGTCCTGAGTGTGCTGGTTGCCGGGTCGGATATGGACGAGCCGATTGCAGACATCCTGCGCGGCGTCCTTGATGGTCATGTCATTCTTGACAGACAGATCGCCGAGCGGGGGCGGTATCCGGCGATTGATTTGCTGCGATCCGTGTCGCGCAGCCTTCCCGCCGCGGCCTCCGACGCTGAAAACGGGCAAATCAGCGAAGCGCGCCGCTTGCTCGGGGCTTACGATCAGTCCGAGATGATGATTCGCGCAGGCCTGTATTCCGAGGGAAGCGATGCCTTGCTGGACCGTGCGGTCAGCGTCTGGCCTGACCTTGATGCATTTTTGGCCCAATCCGAGACGGAAACCAGCGCCAGCAGCTTCTCCCGGCTTGAACTGATCCTGCGCCGAGCAAGAGCCGCGCGCCCGTCAACGATCCCCGGCGGCGATGCGCACGCGGCGAAAATCGGAACCGCTCAACGCAACCAAGCTCATGGAGCCGCCGTCACCCGCTCAAGCCTCCCGCGCAGGTAAGTTCGGGGGCTATCCTGCCTGCAACAGCGTAAGTGCAATATTCCCTGAACTCGTCGCCTGAATATTGTTGGCCTGTGATCGGATAAGAAACCGCTGGGTCAACTTATCCCTCAGGCCCTCATCGCTCAGGTCGCTCAAGCTACTGAGCCCCAACTGCCGTTCGGATTTTTCCTTGAAAACGCCCAGCTGCTGATCAAGATCAAGTTGTGAAAAACTGGTCGGCAGCCCCAGCGCGGTTTCAAAAATTTTCCGCAACGGGGGGCTCCCCATGATCTTGAACCACTTCGTGTCCTCGTTTTGCGTGCCGGTTGCAAAACCTTCCAGCTCGCGTTGGGCAAACAGGGCCAGCCGCAGGTCGTCATCCTGTTCTCCGACCGCGATCTCGAACTGCTGACTGCGGTAGAGTTCAGTAATTTTTGTCCCAAAATCTGATAGTTTTGTACTGGGCGTGGCCAGATCAAAGCCGAACGTGCGTGCCAAATCAGTATAGCGGCTATCGGTTAATCTGCTGGCCAACGCACCGGTTTTCAGTGTCCCGTCTTCCAGAACCTTGCGAATGAACGCCTTGCTGTCGATGTCATCCTGCAACCCAAACGCCCCCAGCGCGACCCGCAACAGTCGCCGATCACTAACCAGGTCTTCGGCGGTGTTAACCTCGCCGATCTTGGCTTCAAAATAAGCGGTGTCGCGGCTCAGGGCCGGCGATGCTTGAAAGACCCTTGTTTGTGCGGACAGCGTTCGCTCCAGAAAGTTCCACCCGACAATCCCGGTCGCAGGTATGATCGGCCGATAGGTCATGAACAGCCCACAGCCATCAACCTGTCTTCACGTGGCAACAACGCCCGCAAGGATTTAAGGCATTGATAAAACTGCCTGTCGATCGCCGCTTCAGTCGCAAGCGTTAGATGCATGTGACTGTCATTGTCTGTCAGAATACGGCTCAACTCTTCGATGCGGCGCAGCAACTGCAACCGAGAGTTCTCGGCATCCGCATCCCCAGACAGGATCAATTGCGCGGCATAGCACACACGCCGCACCGGCGTGTTCGCCTCTTCTGGGTGGATCGCATCGCGAAGCCGAAGAATGTTGGCATTTGGGGTGACAATGGCAAGACGACTGCGCCGGTCACCATTTTCGATTACAGCCCCGTTGATCAGAACGCGCTCTTTCGGGCCAAGCTTCAACACCAAACCGCTCATGGCCGTTGCCCTTCCTGACGTAAACCACGCATGACGGAGGCGTTGATTTCGATCAGAGCATCCACACTCGCCCCCTCACTCAGAACTTTACGGCTATGGGCTTGCGTGAATTCCGCCAAGTAGAAAATGCGCGCCCTCAGGTCCTGTGGCAGTTCATTTTCGGCACCAGCCACGTCAGTGGCTAGGATAGTCCAGAGCTTTCGATTGTCATGTAAGGCATTGGCAAGGGCGCCAAACCCGGATTTGCCAAGTCGGGCAGTCGATGCCAGACGACGGGTGATCCGGGCGAACGCCTCGTATTCAACACCGCGCGGTGTGCGGATCGGGGCTGATGGCTGGGAATAAGCGCGTTGCGCCAGAATTTGCGAGTTCACGTCAGGTCCTTCCTGCTGCAGAAAGCTTCAAAAACCGGGAACAGGGGCGCGATTGACGCGCCCCTGAAAGCGGCTGTTACCTGAACAGCGACAGGATGGACTGCGGCGCCTGGTTGGCAATCGACAGCGACTGAATCGAAAGCTGCTGCTGTGTCTGCAGCGCCTGCAGGCGTGCCGAAGTGGCTTCCATATCCGCATCGACCATTGCGCCGATCCCCGACTTCAGCGAATCGGTCAGGTTGGAGATGAAGTCCGACTGAGTCGAAATGCGCCCCTCGGCCGAACCAAACGACGCCGCGGCATCAATCGACGAATCGATCAGCGTTTCGATTGTCGCAAGCGCAGCAGTTGCCCCCGTACCGGTCGAGACATCAATACCAGCCATGGCACCCAAGCCACCCGAACCGGCGTTGGTGAACTGCCCGCTGATTGACAGATCAACGGCCCCGGCGTTGGTGAAATCCAACGTGCCTGGTGTACCGCTGTCATAGTCAACGGTAAGTCCGGCAACGCCCAGATCGTCGATCTTGTTCTTCAGCGCGATGGCCACAATATCGGACGTGGTCGTGGCCGCAGCATCATCGGCTGTCACGGTATAGGATACGGTCTCATCCCCCACCCGCAGGCTGACTTTATCGCCGCTCGCAAAGGCCGCACCATTTTCCGCGATCTCAACCTGCTCGTTGCCGCCACCATTGTCGAGCGCCAGCGCAACAGTGTCACCATTCCCCGAAGACCCCGCAGAGCTGCCCGAGAAGATGTCGTTGGCAACATACCCGCCAGTCGACATGTCTTGCCCGCTGACGGTGATCGAAGACGCCGTGACATTGCCCGAGCTGTCGCGATCCAACGAGGACAAAACCGACGTTGACGCGGTCGAACCGTTTACCAGGTTCAGCCCGTTGAATTGCGCCGCGCCAACAACAGATTCGATCTGCTCTTTCAGCGCGGAGACGTCGTCGTTGATCTTGGTACGGTCAACGTTTTCTTCCTGCGCCGCGACGATCTTGCCCTTCATCTGGGTCAGAAGGTCGGTGATCGTTTCGGTCGCCTGACGGGCGACGGCAACGGTCGATTCGCCCAGCGACAGGCTGTCGGAAATCGCCTGGAAGCCGCTTACGTCGGATTCCATAACCTTCGAGATTGCCCAGACGGCAGAGTTGTCCTTGGCCGAGCTCACATCTTTGCCGGTCGAGATTTGGTTTTGGGTTTGCGCAAGGTTCGAGTTCACGGATTTCAGGGTTTGCAGCGCAACCATTGCGCCGTTGTTTGTCAAAATGCTGGACATAGCATGTATTCCTTCAGTCATAGGCTGCTTTTGCGCCCGGTTGAACATCCCGCCCCCAATGGACGGACCGAAGTCTTTCAGACCCATACAGCGCCAACGCTCTGGTGCTGCGCCACCCGTTTCGGATGCAAGGCCAACATGTGATGCCAAAGCCTAAAAGAGTGCTAAGCCCAAAATGCCAAGTATCTGGCATTTGTGATAAATCCGGCGTCAGGCGCGCTTTTCGACCCGCTTTTCCCGGAATCCTTCAATCGTGGTCCTGCGACCGCTTTCATCATAGGTGTCCAAAGAGTTCCGAACCCGGCGCAGCGCGCCCAGCCGGTTCGCAACCGACCGAATCCCGTCCATCGCGCTGTCCAGCAACGCGTGATTGCGCATCAGCTTGCCCTGCAACGCGATCAGATCCTCGCGTTGACCAGACGTATTGAGCGCATCAATCAAGCGCTCTTTTTCCGGCAGTAACCGCGAAATCACATCAAGATCCCCGCCGATCAGCGCCGTGCGCTCTTTTTCCAGCAGATCGTCCAAAGCGCCAATGATGGCTTGGGTGTCGTCAGTTTGCATTTTCTTTCTCCTTTAATGCGTGAAACAGCGATTCCGCCAACCCGATCCCGCCACCGCGGACCATCGCCTCGGCCTGCGCCTGACGCAGAAACGAGGCAAACTGATCCTCCCCGGTCCCGCCGCCAAACCCCTCCGGCGAGTCCCCCACGCCGGAAGCTTTCAACATTTCCGCCAAAAAACCTGCTTCCAGTTGTTCAGCGGCCGCACGCAACGCCGCGTCGCGTTGCGGCGTGATGATGGGGGGCATTGTGACGATTTCGGCCATGGCAGATATCTCCAATTGATCGGACTTTGCCCAGAATGCGTCATCAGCGGTAAAGAACCGGTAACCAAGCTTTGCCATATTGCCCGGCATCGAAAGAATTTCTGAGGCTGATATGGACCTATTTACTGCCGTGCCACCTGTCGCAGGCGCACCCGTGCCGACCGGGCGCGCTCCGTCAGTCGACAGCAAAGCGACCGAGCTGTTTGAACACATCTTCGCCAACGCCGCGCCAAAGGACAGCGATACGCACAGCGTGGCGGCAGACGATCTGTTGACCGATCCAGACGTCCTGCCAGTTGATGAAACCACCGATAGTACGAGCGAGTTGGAGGAGGGCCTGACCGACCTCGTCGCGGTCAGTCACGGCGTGCCTGATCACACCCGCACCCCTTCAATCACGATAAGCGGGCGCCCCGACGCACCCGCGCCTCACGGCAGCGGTCTGCGCATTGAACCGTCTGCTCTTAGCGCAACAAGCACGCCAAACGCCCTCAATCACGACCCGCAACGCGCTGGCACCGCGCTATGGGCCAATGGCACCTATACCGCCCCCCAAACCGCCGGGACCACGCTTTCGCCGACACCCGAATCGTCCCGCAACAATGTGCAGACGCCCGAATCGACCTCGACAGAAGCTGACGACCCCGCACCAAGGTCCCGTGGGTCGCGTCCCGACGCTCAGCTCCAAAACAGCGACAAAACCGCGCTGCACCCCGAATCTCAACCGATCCCGGACGGCGCCACGACCGCGCGGCAACTTGCCCAAGCGCCGGATTCCCCGCTCGCATTTGCCACAAACACACCTGCCCGTACCGAAACACCGGCCAATCGCGCCGATCCAGCCACCCAAGCCATCTTTGCCGCGCTACAAACACAGCCCGCCGCCGAAAGAACTGCGGCACCTCACAGCGGTTCCGGGCGTATCAAGCCGCCAGATGACCTCCCCTCCTCTACCGAGCAGCCAAAGATCAGCGCCGACACCGCGCCCGAACCCACCACCGCTTTCGACGCGCCAACCGACGCGCCCGATGCCATCACCCACGCGCCGGACCATCCCGCCCCCGGTGAAACTCTGCCGCGACAGCTTGCCGATCCACCAGCGCCGACTGCCGCAGGCACGCCCCAACCTAGCGCGCCACTTGACCGCTCCGAAGCCCTTCGGAACATGGCCCAGCAGATCACCGATATGCAGCTGAAGGTCGGGGATCATGCCGATATTACACTCAGCCCAGAAGAGCTTGGCAACGTCCGCCTCTCTGTGCGCACTGGTGAAAGCGGCCTGATTTTGTCGATGCAGGCGGAACGGCCCGAAACGCTGGAACTGATGCGGCGCCATATCGGCGAACTTCTGCAAGAACTGCAATCGCTGGGATATGGCGACGTCGGCTTTGCCTTCTCGCAGCAAAACAACAAGCAGGACCCACAACAGACCGCCAACACGGCCCCCAACGATATTGCAGCCCTGCCGCCCGCAACGTCGCCCCACACTCTGACGCCTGTCACCGACGGGCTGGATCTGAGGTTGTAAGGACAAACATGACAACAATTGCCCCCACCCCTGCCGCAACCAACGCCGCATCGCCAAATGGATCTGCGGCCGAAAACACAACCGTGCTCAGTTCAGATTTCGAAACCTTCCTCAAGATGCTGACCGCGCAGATGCAAAATCAGGACCCCCTCAACCCGATGGACAGCTCTGAATACGCGATGCAACTGGCAACGTTTTCCTCGGTCGAACAGCAGGTTCTGACCAATGACCTGCTCTCAAGCCTGATCTATATGTCCGGCCAATCCGGCATGACACAGCTGGCCGAATGGGTCGGACTCGAAGGGCGAACCGCAGGCGCCATTCCGTTCAACGGCGAACCGGTCGAGGTCTTCGCAACACCGCCCGCTATCGCTGATTCGGCGCAACTCGTCGTCTATGACGAAGCCGGAAACGAGGTCGACCGCACCGCCTTCGACCCCGACAGCAGCTCGGCCAACTGGTGGGGAACGGACAGCAACGGCACCCCTTTTCCCACCGGCCTCTACAGCTTTCAGGTTGAAAGCTACGCCAACGGCAAGTTGTCCGACACCTCGGACGGCGAAACATGGGCGCCCGTGATCGAGGCGCGAAATGACAGCGGCGTAACCCAGCTTGTGCTGGCAGGCGGCACCGAAATCTATGCCGATGCCATCTCGGCGGTGCGCGCCCCGCAATAGCGCTGCCTTGCCACGCCCCGCGCCATCGCCTAGCGTGCGCGCGATTTTCACGGCAGGATACGGCGCAACAGAATGATCCGACCAGACCACGGATTGGTGACCGAACTGACGCGCCTCGGGCAAGTGCCCGCTGGCTTGGAATGGCACAGCCTCAAAGGCGGGCAGACCAATCAGCTGTGGCAAGTCGGGCAAGGCCCCCGGTCGCTGGTCGTCAAGCTGTTCGCACCGGCAGACGGGAACCCGCTGTTTCCCAACGACGCCGCGCATGAAACCCTGCTTTTGCAGTACCTTGACGGCATGGGCCTTGCCCCCGCCCTGCAATGCCGATTGCAAACTGATTTTGGCGTTTGCATCATATATCGCCACCACACTGGCCAATGCTGGACCACAGGCACACCCGCTGTTGCCCACGTGTTGCGGCGGGTGCACAGCCTGGCCGTACCGAAGGGCCTGCGCCTTGCCTGCGATGGATCGGAACACCTGCGCAATCAGGCCGAGCACATCCTGTCCCGCCTTCCCGCTTCCGTCGCGCAGCCGCTGATGCGCCTGCGTCCCAAGGGCACGGTTGCGCCCTCTGGCCGGGTCGCACTGCTGCATGGGGATCCGGTGCCGGGCAATCTGATCCAAAATCAGACCGGGCTGATCCTGATTGACTGGCAATGCCCCGCATTGGGCGACCCGGTCGAGGATTTGGCCATCTTCCTGTCGCCCGCCATGCAGAAGATCTATCGTGGCCATGTCCTGACTCGGGCGGAAATCGCGGATTTCCTCTCAGCCTACGACGACCCCGAAATATCCGCCCGCCTGCGCGCCCTTGCCCCTTGGCACCACTGGCGCATGGCGGCCTATTGCGCATGGAAGGCCCAACAGGGTGCGGCGGGCTATGCCAAGGCGATTGAACTGGAACGCGCCGCGCTGGTTTAACCCAGCCAGAGCACACTCAACGTTCCGGCCATCCCAACAGCCACGCCTGCAACCATCCACACCATGCCACGCCGCACACCCAACCGGGGCGGCTTGGGCGGCGGCTCAGACTGCCGGATCAGCGCAGTTTCCATCAGCTGCGGCAGCCGCGGCCCAAACCGCGCCAGAACCCGCGCCGTGCGGACCAGATCCTGAGCAAAAGCGCGCGGCCCGATGCTTTGCAGGATATAGCTTTCGACAACCGGCTTGGCGACTTCCCAGATGTTGATCTGCGGATAAAGCGACCGCGCTACCCCCTCGACCACCACCATCGTGCGTTGCAGCAAGATCAGCTCGGTCCGGGTTTCCATGCCAAACCGCTCGGTCACCTCGAACAGATAATTCAGCAACCGCCCCATCGAGATATGCGAGGCATCCATGCCGAAAATCGGCTCTCCTACGGCGCGCAACGCCCGGGCAAACTCGTCCACATCGTGATGGGAGTTCACATACCCGGCCTCGAAATGCACCTCGGCCACACGCATGTAATCCCGCTGGATAAAACCAAACAGGATCTCGGCATAAACGCGCCGGGTGTATTCGTCGATATGCCCCATGATCCCGAAGTCATAGGCAATGATATCACCATTCGCGGCCACCTTCAGGTTGCCCTGATGCATATCGGCGTGGAAAAACCCGTCGCGCAGCGCATGGCTCAGAAACAGCTGCAACACCCGCTCGCCCAGCGCCGCACGGTCATGCCCGGCGGCGTCCAGCGCAGCGTTATCGCCCAGCGGCAGGCCCTCGGCCCAGGTCATCGTCATCACGCGGCGCCCGGACAGATGCCACTTGATCGACGGCAGCTGAAATCCTGCATCCTCAACCGTATTGGCCGCAAATTCCGACGCCGAGGCGCTTTCCAACCGCAGATCCAGCTCGCCCTCGACCACGCCTTCGAAATGCTTGATCACATCGCGGGGCCGCAATCGCCGCGAGGCGGGCGACAGAAATTCAATCACGTCAGCGGCGAAATAAAACGCATCAATATCCTTGCGGAACGCGCGCTCGATCCCCGGCCGCAGCACTTTTACCGCGACTTCCTCGCCGGTGTCCGTCAACCGCGCCTTGTGAACCTGCGCGATCGAGGCAGCGGCAACCGGCTTGCTGAACTCCGAAAATACCTGATCCACCGGAATACCCATTTCGGCGGCAAAGCTCGCCTTGGCGACCTCAACCGGAAAGGGCGGCAGCTTGTCCTGCAAAACGCGCAGATGCTGCGCCATCTCGTCGCCAACCACATCGGGCCGCGTGCTCAGAACCTGCCCGAACTTGATATAGGCCGGTCCCAGCGCACTCAGCGCGCGGGTCGCGGGCGGCATCGTCGGGTCGCCCTTGTATCCCAGCCAGCGAAACGGCCAGGCCACCATGCGCGCCACGATGCGGATCGGGCGCGGCGCGTCCATCGCATCCAGAATCGCGCCCATCGCCCCGGTCCGCTCCATGGTCGCGCCGGTGACGATCAACCGCCAGATATTGTGAGGGCCCCGCATCTCAGATCTTCCAGCCAGAGTGCAGCGCGGCAATGCCAAGGCTCAGATTGCGGTACTTCGCGTTGCTGAACCCGGCCTTCTTGACCATCTCCAAAAACGTCTCTTGGTCTGGGAAATTACGAATGGATTCAACCAGATACTGATAGGACTCGCGATCATTGGCGATGATTTTCCCCATCGTCGGGATCACGTTGAACGAATACCGGTCATACAGCCATTGCATCCCCTCGTTCGGCAGCTGACTGAATTCCAGCACCATCAACCGCCCGCCGGGCCGCAATACACGGTACGCCTCGTTCAGCGCCTCTTGCGGGCGGGTGACGTTCCGGATGCCAAAGCTGATGGTGTACACATCAAAACTGTTGTCCGCGAACGGCAGCGCCATCGCATCGCCGACGACCCACTCCAGACTGTCGGCCATGCTCTCGGCCTCGGCGCGTTTGCGCCCCTCGATCAGCATCGGTTCGGTTAGGTCCAGAACGGTCGCATGCGCCTTGCCTGCCCGCTTCAGATACCGGAACGAGATGTCACCCGTTCCCCCCGCCACATCCAACAACTGCGTACCCGGACGCGGCGCCAGCCAATCCATCATCGCGTCTTTCCAAACGCGGTGGATGCCCATGCTCATCACATCGTTCATCACGTCGTATTTCGACGCGACTGATCCAAAGACCCCGCGCACCCGACCGGCCTTTTCGGCCTCGGGCACGGTTTCGAATCCAAAATGCGTGGTTTTGCTGTCTGTCTCGTCCATCAGGTCTTGCCAGTCTCTTGTTCCCGTCCTTCTTATAGAGCGCTGAGGGGGCGCTGCAATGCGCCTAACTGTCAAAGGAGCCCCCATGCCCGAATTGCCCGAGGTCGAAACCGTGCGCCGTGGCCTTGCCCCCGCGATGCAGGGCGCGGTGATCGCGCGTGCCCAGATCAACCGCCCCGATCTGCGCTGGCCCTTTCCTGATCGCATGGCCGACCGACTGACCGGCGCCCGCGTTCTGGCGCTGCGGCGGCGCTCGAAGTACATCCTCGCGGATCTCGACAGTGGGGAATCGTTACTGATCCACCTCGGGATGAGCGGGAGAATGCTGATTTCGGGCGATCCACTCGGCCAATTCGTGCACGATCACCCGGCGGCGGAAAAACACGACCACGTTGTGCTGGATATGGATAACGGTGCGCGGATCACCTTCAACGACCCGCGCCGCTTTGGAGCGATGGACCTGCTGACCACCGCAACGGCGGATCAGCACAAACTGCTGGCCTCGATCGGGCCGGAACCGCTGGGCAATGACTTCAACGAACCCTACCTGATCGCCGCCTTCCAAGGCCGCAACACGCCGGTGAAATCGGCGCTTCTGGATCAGAAGATCGTCGCCGGTCTGGGCAATATTTATGTCTGCGAAACGCTTTACCGTGCGGGCATCAGCCCAACCCGCAAGGCCGGTCAGATTGCCGCTGCCCGCGTCGGCAGCCTTGTTCCGATCATCCGTCAGGTTCTGTCCGAAGCCATCTCCGCCGGTGGCTCCAGCCTCAAGGACTTCCGCCATGCCGATGGCGAACTTGGCTATTTTCAACACAGCTTTGACGTCTATGACCGCGAGGGACAGCCCTGCCGCACTCAGGGTTGTACGTCCGGTATAATCCGCATCGTTCAGTCCGGGCGATCCACTTTTTACTGTCCCACCTGTCAAAGATAACTTGATCCGCAGCCCGCGATTGGCCATCAATCAGCACTGACCGGAACAATGAAAGCAGATTTTATGGCCTATGAGACGATCATCGTCGAAGTGGAAGACCACGTTGCCCTCGTGAAACTCAACCGCCCCGACGCGCTGAACGCTTTGAACGCGCAACTGCTGACGGAACTGGCGGATGCGCTGACTGCGGCGCAGGCAAATGAAAAAGTGCGCTGCATCGTGCTGACCGGTTCGGAAAAGGCATTCGCCGCCGGCGCCGACATCAAGATGATGAGCGAGAAAAGCTTCGTCGATGTCTTCATGGAAGACCTCTTTACCCCGGAAACCGATCAGATCCTGCGCGTGCGCAAACCGATCATCGCTGCCGTCTCTGGCTATGCGTTGGGCGGCGGCTGTGAGCTGGCGATGATGTGCGATTTCATCATCGCCTCCGATACCGCCAAATTCGGTCAGCCCGAAATCAACCTCGGCGTCATGGCCGGGATCGGCGGCACTCAGCGCCTGACCCGCGCCATTGGCAAGGCCAAGGCGATGGACATGAACCTGACCGGTCGCTTCATGGGCGCCGAAGAAGCCGAGCGCGCCGGCCTGATCAGCCGCATTGTCCCGGTGAAAAAGCTGATGGAAGAGGCCCTGGGCGCCGCGGCCAAGATCGCCGAGAAGTCGATGATCACCACGGCCGCCATCAAGGAATCGGTAAATCGCTCGTTCGAGGTAACGCTGGCCGAAGGTCTGCTGTTCGAACGCCGCGTTTTCCATTCGCTGTTTGCGACCGAAGACCAGAAAGAAGGCATGTCGGCCTTTGTCGACAAGCGCACGCCGCAATTCCGCGACCGCTAAGTCCAGTTTAGACGAAAACGGGGAATCGGCAGCACCCCTGCCTTTTTCCTGTTTTCATCTGCGGCGTTTATCCCTATAGAGACCCGCTATATGCGCGTGTAGCCCGCTCAGGCTCGAATCAAAACGGTTGGGCCCAGTCCCGTCCGGGCAGGTAACGCGTTTTCGAAATGCACCGAACCCGGAAATTGGGAATTATATCATGGCAAATACGCCCCAGTCGAAAAAACGCGCTCGTCAAAGCGAGACTCGTTTCGCAATCAACAAAGCACGCCGTTCGCGGATCCGCACCTTCCTGCGCAAAGTCGAAGAAGCCATCGCTTCCGGTGACAAGGACGCAGCAGCAGCAGCCCTGCGCGCAGCTCAGCCCGAACTGATGCGCGGCGTGACCAAAGGCGTGTTCCACAAGAACACCGTGGCACGCAAAATGTCGCGCCTGACTTCGCGCGTCAAAGCGCTCGGCTAAGCCAGCAGGTCCAACCAGACCTGAAAATATCCACTCTAAAAGGCGTCGCTTTCTGCGGCGCCTTTTTGCTGCGCTGCAGCCAAAAACCTTGCCTTTGTTGCAAAAAATGAGACCTCAGAGATTCTTTTTCGGAATCTCTGAGTCAAGCCCAGAAGATCAGTTGCCCCGTCCGCAGAGCTGTTGATAACTTCAGTCTTGCGATTCACATCGCCTTGGGGGGACAGGCACAGCCAGCGCGTTTTTCTGCTACGCAACGTGTCGGCACATATGGAATTGTCGTTCAGACCGACCCGACTGCCGGGACCGGCCCGCGATATTTCCTGAAGGTATTTACCTTCGCCATGTCCAACAAGATCGCGCATCATGGCGCAACCTAGGATTGCTTACCGGGCTTGGGACAGCCGGGCAGGGCGAAAACAGGTTTCCCATGCGGCGCAGACAGGTCCAAAGCTGGACAGGAAGCCTCGTTGCGGTCTCTGCAACGGATGTTTTCTGTGTTGGCTTTTAATAACGAGTTGGGTGGCACCGGTGCAGGCTGCTGGAAAAAACAGGACGACGACAGGCGTGGATTGGGGAAACATGACGCACGAACAATGGGGCCGGCTGCAACAAAACCTTCTCAAAACGTTGGGAAAGAACAACTTCGCAAATTGGATCGAACCGCTGGAGTTTTCGGATATTTCCGAAGGCGTTGCGACGTTCGAGGTACCAACAACCTTTCTGGGCAACTACGTGTCGCAGAACTTTGGCGATCTGATCCTGCATCAGCTCAGCGAAGTCGGTGAAGACGTGCGGCGCGTCAATTTCCGCCTCGCAGCCAACATCGGGAACCGGCCCAGCCTGCTTGACGCGCAACCCAAAAGTGCCGCGCCCGCCGCCGCACCATCAGCACCAGCAACCGCCACGCGCGAAGAAATCGTGCCCGGCGCGCCGCTTGATGCGCGCTTCACCTTCGACTCGTTCGTTGTCGGCAAACCCAACGAACTGGCCCATGCCGCCGCGCGCCGCGTCGGCGAGGGTGGCCCCGTCACCTTCAACCCGCTGTTTCTCTATGGTGGTGTCGGTTTGGGCAAAACCCACCTGATGCACGCCATCGCGCACGAACTTCAGATGCACCGCCCCGATCTGAACGTGGTCTACCTGTCGGCCGAACAATTCATGTACCGCTTCGTTCAGGCCCTGCGCGACCGCAAGATGATGGATTTCAAACAGCTGTTCCGCTCGGTGGATGTGCTGATGGTGGATGACGTGCAATTCATCGCCGGCAAGGACTCCACACAAGAGGAATTCTTCCACACCTTCAACGCGCTGGTCGATCAGAACAAACAGATCATCATCTCGGCCGACCGCGCCCCCGGTGAAATCAAAGACCTCGAAGACCGGATCAAATCGCGCCTTCAGTGTGGTCTGGTCGTCGATCTGCACCCCACCGACTATGAACTGCGCCTCGGCATCCTGCAGTCCAAGGTCGAACAGTACCGCCTGCAATACCCCGGTCTGGAACTGGCCACCGGCGTGCTGGAATTCCTCGCTCACCGGATCAGCACCAACGTGCGCGTTCTCGAAGGCGCGCTGACCCGGCTTTTCGCCTTTGCCTCGCTGGTCGGCCGCCCGATCACCATGGAGCTGACGCAGGATTGCCTCGCCGACGTGCTGCGCGCGTCCGAACGCAAGGTCTCGGTCGAAGAGATTCAGCGCAAAGTGTCCGAGCATTACAACATCCGCTTGTCCGACATGATCGGCCCCAAGCGCGTGCGCAACTATGCCCGCCCGCGTCAGGTCGCGATGTATCTGTGCAAGCAGCTCACCAGCCGCTCCTTGCCGGAAATCGGTCGCCGTTTCGGGGGCCGTGACCACACCACCGTGATGCACGGCGTTCGCCGGATCGAAGAACTGCGCACCCAGGACGGTCAGATCGCCGAGGACCTGGAAATGCTGCGCCGGGCGCTCGAAGCCTGAGCCAAAGCGATGACACAAACGCCACGCCTGCACAGGCGTGGCGCCCAGCCTCTTGACGCCCCAGCATTTCCAGCGGACAACCCAAGAAAGGGCTTGAGCCGGTTGGGGAATTAGCTACCTTATACACCCCGGCATCAGACCAGTATCAGACCGGTCTCAGACGGGCAGCGGATAGGAGCGAGGGAATGAAATTCAGCATCGAGCGCGGGGCGCTACTCAAAGCGGTATCGCAGGCGCAGTCGGTCGTGGAACGGCGCAACACCATTCCGATCCTCGCAAACGTTCTGATCGAAGCCGACGGAAATACCGTGCAATTCCGGGCCACCGACCTTGATATCGAGGTGGTCGATAAAGCCCCCGCGATGGTCGAAAAAGCCGGGGCCACCACGGTGGCCGCCGTCACGCTGCACGAAATCGTCCGCAAACTGCCTGATGGCGCGCTGGTCACCCTGTCTGACGACGGCGTCGCTGGCCGGTTGACCGTGCAGGCCGGGCGGTCCAACTTCAACCTCGCCACACTGCCGAAAGAAGATTTCCCGGTGATGGCCTCGTCGGAATATGCCTCGAATTTCAGCGTCGGCGCATCGGTGCTGCGTCGGCTGTTCGACAAGTCCAAATTCGCCATTTCGACCGAAGAAACCCGCTATTACCTGAATGGCGTCTATATGCACGTCGCCGATGGCGATGGTGGCAAGGTGCTGCGTTGTGTCGCCACCGATGGTCACCGTCTGGCCCGGATCGACGCCGAGTTGCCGATGGGCGCCGAAGACATGCCCGGTGTGATCGTGCCGCGCAAAACCGTCGGAGAGATGCGCAAACTGCTGGACGATGACGAGATGAAAATCGCCGTCTCGGTCTCGGAAACCAAAGTGCGCTTTGCCACCCCCGAGATCACCCTGACCTCCAAGGTCATCGACGGCACCTTCCCCGATTACACCCGCGTTATCCCCTCCGGCAACACCCGCAAGCTCGAAGTCGACGCCAAGGATTTCGCCGCCGCCGTTGACCGCGTGGCCACCGTGTCGTCTGAACGCTCGCGCGCGGTCAAGCTGCAACTTGACGAAGACCGGCTGATCCTGTCGGTCAACGCCCCTGACAGCGGCGCCGCCGAAGAAGAACTTGCCGTGGCCTATGCCGATGAGCGGCTGGAAATTGGCTTCAACGCCAAATACCTGCTGGAAATCGCCAGCCAGGTCGACCGCGAAAACGCGGTGTTCCTGTTCAATTCGGCCGGTGATCCGACCCTGATGCGCGAAGGCAATGACACCTCGGCGGTTTACGTCGTCATGCCGATGCGCGTGTGACCTGCGCGGAGGCAGAGATTTTTGCCTCCGGCGGGGATATTTTGAAAATGTGAAAGGCGGAGGATGTCCGGCCTCTACCTGACAGAGCTGACCCTGTCGCATTTCCGCTCGCACAAACAGGGGCGGGTGGTCTGCGATGGTCGGCCCGTTGCCATTTTCGGCCCCAACGGCGCAGGAAAAACCAACATACTTGAGGCGGTTTCGCTGTTCTCACCCGGTCGCGGGCTCAGGCGCGCCTCGGCCGAGGACATGACCCGCCGCCCAGAGGCGCTGGGATGGAAGGTGACAGGCCTTCTGCACAGCGGACCCAGCATTCACGAGGTCGCAATCTGGTCCGAAACCGGCAACGCACGTCAGCTGCGTATTGACGGCAAAGCGGCGCCGCAGTCAGAGCTGGGCCGGATTGCACGGGTCCTTTGGCTGATCCCGGCGATGGACCGGCTTTGGATCGAAGGGGCCGAAGGCCGCCGCCGCTTTCTGGATCGCATGACCCTGTCGTTCTTCCCCTCGCATGGTGACGCGGTGCTGGGCTATGAAAAAGCCATGCGCGAACGCAATCGCCTGCTCAAGGATCAGGTGCGCGATGCCCATTGGTATGCCGCTCTTGAGGGGCAGATGGCCCAGACCGGTGCTGCCATCCACGCCAATCGCCGCGCCGCGCTGCTTCGGCTTGAGGCCGCGCAGACGCAGGCCGAAACCGCCTTTCCCACCGCCCAGCTGGAGCTGACCCAGACCGAAGGCGAGATGCCCGAAACAGCGGAAGACCTGCGCGCGGCGCTGGCCGAAAGCCGGTTTCGCGATCTGGCGGCCGGGCGCAGCCTTGTCGGCCCGCACCGTGCCGACCTTTACGGTGTGTTCGCGGCAAAGGGCGTTCCTGCCAAGGACTGCTCTACTGGCGAGCAAAAGGCCCTGCTTGTCTCGCTGATCCTGGCCAATGCGCGGGCGCTGGCCGCGGATCTGGGCGCCCCCCCGATCCTGCTGCTGGATGAGGTCGCCGCCCATCTTGACGCCACCCGCCGCGCCGCCCTGTATACCGAGATCACCGCCCTTGGCGCGCAGGCCTGGATGACCGGCACCGGGGCCGAACTGTTCGACAGCCTCGGGTCAGCAGCGCAATATCTTGAGGTCACGGACCACGCAGGCCTGTCGGAAATCCGCGCCATAGCCCCCTAAGCCACGCGTGCGCCATATGCGCCACCAAAGATGTCTAGCGTATGATGTGGAACACGACTTGATTTCAGCACGCGCCCCCCACAGGATCACACCGACATTCGAGGAGGAGCAAGAATGACACAAGTGACCCCGCCCCAACCTGCCGAACCGCCGGTGACCACAGTTGTCGAGATGATCCGCGCCAGCGCCAAGATCGATCCCGACAAACTGGCCATCACCTGTGGCGATGAGCGGCTCAGCTGGGGTCAGTTCGATCTTCGCATCAACCGTGCTGCCAATGCGTTGATCGACCTCGGTATCGGCAAGGGGGATTTCGTCGCAATCCTGTCTCCCAACTCCATCGCCTTCGCCGAGCTTTTTCTGGGCACCCTGCGCGCCGGGGCCTGTGTCACCCCGCTGTCCACCATGGCCCCGCCCGAAGCCCTGCGGAAGATGATCGAGGATTGCGGCGCGAAACTGCTGTTTCTCGCCGATCAATACCGCGATCTGGTGGCGCCCTTTCTGGATCAGCTTGACCTGACCTGCATTGCGCTGGATTTCACCGCCGACGGGACCGCGGCGTATGACTCCCTGCTGGCCGCCGCCTCGGATACCGACCCGATGGTGCCAATCGCGTGGGACGATCCGTTCAACCTGATCTATTCCTCGGGCACCACCGGCACGCCCAAGGGCATCGTTCACACCCACTGGATGCGCGCGGTGCAAACCGACCGGGTTGAACCCAACGGCTTTGCCGATAATGCGCGCACCCTTCTGGCCATCCCGCTCTATTCCAACACCACGATCGTATCGTTCCTGCCGACCCTGATCGGCGGGTCGACCGTGCATCTGATGTCGAAATTCGACGCGCGCAAATTTCTTGAACTGGTTCAGGCCGAACGGATCACCCACACCATGCTGGTTCCGGTGCAGTACAAACGCATCATGGACGTGCCGGATTTCGACAGTTTTGATCTCAGCTCGATGCGGTTCAAACTGTCCACCTCGGCCCCGCTGCGCGCAGATGTGAAGGCCGATGTGCTGGCGCGTTTTCCCGGCAAGCTGATCGAATATTACGGTCTGACCGAAGGCGGCGGCGTAACCGTTCTCAGCGCCGACGAAAACCCGACCAAGCTGCACACGGTCGGCGTTCCGGCACCGGGGGTCGATATCCGGCTGATCGACGCCGACGGCGCCGAGGTGCCCAAGGGCAGCGTTGGCGAAATCTGCGGCCGTGGCCCGGCCATGATGGCAGGGTATTTCGGGCGCCCGGATCTGACCGCCGATTATATCTGGCGCGACCCGCAAGGTCAGATGTTCTTTCGCTCCGGCGATATGGGCAGCTTTGATGACGATGGCTTTCTGGTGCTGTCCGACCGCAAGAAAGACATGATCATTTCCGGCGGGCTGAACATTTATGCCAATGATCTGGAGCTGGTGGTGCTGCGCGACCCCGATGTGACCGACGTGGCCGTGATCGGCGTTCCGTCCGACGCATGGGGGGAAACGCCCCTCGCGCTGGTGGCTTTGCGGGCCGGGGCCACACGCGGGGCCAAGGAGGTTCTGGTCGCCGCCAACGCCCAGCTTGGCAAAAGCCATCGCCTGTCGGCCGTCGAAATCAGGACCGAGCTGCCGCGCAGCTCGATCGGCAAGATCCTCAAACGAGAGCTGCGCGCGCCTTATTGGCCCTGATCTGGCTGTATCTGTGTCTGTTCAGCAGCACAGCGGAATGCTAGGGACGGAAAACCAAAAGTGAAGGGCACGCGTGCTGCCGGTGAATAGGGACAATGTGAAAACGGTTCTGGTGCTGGGGGCCTCGGGCAAGGTCGGGCGCTTGCTGCGTGCAGTGTGGTCGGCGCAGCCGCCACAAGGGCTCCGCCCGCTCTATCAGTTTCGCTCGGGGCCCGCGGCCCCGGACACGGCGATCTGGGCCCCCGGCGATCCGGTTCAGCGGCTCGGGTCTGTGGACCGGGTGATTGCCCTTTGGGGGGTCACGTCTGGTGACGCCGATGCGCTGGCGCAGAATACCCGCCTTGCGATCACGGCGATGCAGATCGCGCAACAGACCGGGGCCGACCGGGTGCTGCATTGCTCTTCGGTCGCCGTCTATGCGCCCGCCGATCATCCGCTGACCGAAACAGACAGGATCGCCCCCACCAACCCCTATGGTCAGGCCAAGGCGGATATGGAGCGCGCGGTGCTGGCCCATGCGCCCACCGGCGCCCATCCGTGCTGCCTGCGCATCGGTTCTGTTGCCGGGGCAGAAAGCCTTGCCGCCTCGGTCGCAGCACATCGCACCGGGACGAGCACCACACCGCTGACACTGGATCAATTCGCCAACGGCCACGGCCCCGAACGCAGCTACATCGCGCCCTCTGACCTTGCGCAGGCGCTGGCCGCCCTGTGCCGCATCCCGCTGCAATCCTTGCCCAAGGCGCTCAATCTCGCCGCCCCGCAGCCGGTCACCATGAATCAACTGCTCACCGCCGCCCAAATCCCCTTTGCCTGGCGCCCGGCCCCCACCTCTGCGCGGCAGAGCGCCGTCCTGGATACAACCCGCTTGTCCACACTGGTCCCTTTCGATCAAAATGCCGGCGATCCCGACCGGATCGTTCAGGACTGGCTGCAATGGGATGCCGCAACATGACCCCGATGAAACGCTTTCTCGATGTGCTGGCCGCCCTGATCCTCACCACCGTCCTGTTTCCGCTGATCCTGTGGCTGATCGCCCTGATCCTGATCCGCGAGGGCCGCCCCATCCTCTATATCTCGGAACGGATGAAAACCGTGGACCGCCCCTTTGGCCTGTGGAAATTCCGCACCATGCGCACCTCTTCCACGGACTCCGGCGTGTCGGGCGGCGACAAGGCGTCGCGCATCACGCCTACCGGGGAATTCATGCGCAAATACCGCCTGGATGAGATCCCGCAGCTTTGGAACATCCTGCGTGGCGACATCAGCTTTGTCGGCCCCCGCCCGCCCCTGCGCCGCTATGTCGAGATGTTTCCCGAACTCTACGGCGAAGTGCTCAAGGCGCGACCGGGCATCACCGGACTGGCCACAATCGCATTCCACCAACACGAGGAAAACCTGCTGGCCGCCTGCAAAACCCCGAAAGAAACCGAACGCGTCTATGTTGAACGCTGCGTGGCGCGAAAGGCGCGCATTGACCTGATTTATCAAAAACGGCACCACCTGTGCCTCGATTTCCTGCTGATGCTTAAAACGGTCTACCGGCGCCTGCCATTGCAAAGACACCGGCCCCCGCGCGGATAATTGCCCGTTTTCAAGGCCGCCGGTATTCCATACTTGCACAAATTTACGGCTATCCAATACAATACTGTCACCAAATGATTGTATTAGAGCTCTGTTTATTCAACTAACGGCACCCTTGTCGGACATTATTGACGAAGAAATCTGCCGAAGTGGAGGCTGCCTTGACCCTTTTTGAATTGGTGATCTCACTAAAAGACCGTCAAAAGCACTTTGTTTTTATGTTTATTGACAGCACCTTAGCGATCACCTCCCTGTGCATCTCCATGCTTCTCGTCGGGTCGTTTCCGCAAGCGGCTGACGCCCGCACAGAGCTGCTTCCACTGCTGCTTTTGGTCGGCCTGCTCGCCGGTGGCATCAGCCACGTTCTGGGGCTGCCACGCATCAGTTTGAACGCGTTCGAATCGGGTGGCATCCTGCGGACCGCCGTATTTTCGGGCATTCTTTCGACGGCTGGGCTGGCGCTGAATATCATCTTCGGCGCGCCACTGACCAGCGCGACCTTCGCAGTCTTCGGTATGGTGCTGGTGATCTCGGTGGTCTCGGGGCGTCTGGGGTTGCGTCAAATCGTGACGAACATCTACCGCAGCAGCCGCGAGCGCACCCGCGTGATCGTCTATGGCGCCGGGCAAACCGGGCAGCAACTTGCCGCCGCCCTGCGCACCGATGACGCGGTCGAACTTGTTGCCTTCGTCGATGACAATCCTCGGGTGCAAAGCCTGACCATCTCTGGCGTGCCGGTCCATGCCCCCAGCCGCCTGAAAGAGCTGATTGCCCGCAAGGCGATCAACCGGGTTGTTCTGGCCATGCCCTCGGCCTCGCCCTCGGTTCAGTCGCGCATCGCCATGCGCCTGCGCGCCATGGGGTGTGAAGTGCACTCGCTCCCCTCCTTTGCCGAACTGATCTGCGATCGTGATCTTGGCAAGCGCAGCACCCCGGTGTCGCTTGACGATCTTCTGGGGCGCAACCGGCTGGAATCGGAATTGCCGACTGTGGCGCATACCTATCAGGGGCGCTGCGTTCTGATTTCCGGTGCCGGCGGCTCGATCGGGTCGGAACTCTGCCGTCAGCTGATGGCCTGCAAGCCCGACCGGATCGTGCTTCTGGATCACAGCGAACTTGCGCTCTACACGATCGAAAAGGAACTGTCGGACCTGTCAAAAGGCACCCAGATCGAAGCAGTCCTCGGCTCCGTCTGCGACCCTGTGCTTGTCAGCCGTGTTTTGAAATCCAACAAGGTCGACGTGGTGTTGCACGCCGCAGCCTACAAACACGTGCCCATGGTCGAAAAGAACGAAATCGCGGGTTTGCACAACAACGTCATGGGCACCCGTATCCTGGCCGAGGCAGCGCGCGCCGCCGGGGTAAACCGTTTCATTCTGGTCTCCTCCGACAAGGCGGTGCGCCCGACCAATGTCATGGGCGCCTCCAAGCGCATGGCTGAACTGGTGGTACAGGATCTGGCCACCCGCTCGTCCGACACCCGCTTCTCGATGGTGCGCTTTGGCAATGTGCTCGGGTCCTCTGGTTCGGTCATTCCGCTGTTCGAGGAACAGATCGCCCGTGGTGGCCCTGTCACGCTGACCCACGGCGATGTGGCGCGGTATTTCATGACCATGTCCGAAGCGGCGCGTCTGGTGCTGCTGGCGGGCTCTTTCGCCCGTGGCGGCGATGTGTTCGTGCTGGATATGGGGGATCTGGTTCCGATCAAGAAACTGGCGCGCCAGATGATCGAAGGCGCCGGGTTTACCGTGCGCGACAAGGATCACCCGCATGGCGATATCGCAATCAAGGTGACCGGCCTGCGCCCCGGCGAAAAGCTGATTGAAGAGCTGCTGATTTCCACCGATATGCTGACCACGCCGCACCCCAAAATTCTGCGTGCGCAGGAAAGCTATCTGTCCGAAATCGAGATGGCGAATGCGCTCAGGGATCTGAAACAGGCGATCGTGGCAGATGACCCAAAGGCCGCCCGCGCCGTTCTGGCGCGCTGGGTCGAGCCAACCAAAGAAAACGTCATCGAGCCCGCCAAAATCAGCTAAGCCTGCATCGCCCGCCCGCCCGTCGGCGGATTGCACCGACACAATACCGACGTGATACCGACGTGATACCGATATCACACCACGAAACCTTGTGTGGGGCGTGACAAGCCCCGCAAGGTCTCGTATATATTCGTGAAAAATACGAAGGAAGGACCGGATGTCCGATACCGAGCAGACCTCGCAGGAATACGGCGCAGATTCTATCAAAGTTCTCAAAGGCTTAGAAGCTGTCCGCAAGCGGCCCGGCATGTATATCGGGGACACCGATGATGGCTCGGGCCTGCATCACATGGTATATGAGGTCGTGGATAACGGCATCGACGAAGCCCTCGCCGGCCACGCCGATCACGTTCGCGTAAAAATCCACGCCGATTCCAGCGTCTCCGTCCGCGACAACGGCCGCGGCATCCCTGTGGGCATCCACGAGGAAGAAGGCGTTTCCGCCGCCGAAGTCATCATGACTCAGCTGCATGCAGGCGGTAAGTTCGACCAGAACTCTTACAAGGTATCCGGTGGCTTGCATGGTGTCGGCGTATCCGTTGTGAACGCCCTGTCTGACTGGCTGGAGCTGCGTGTCTGGCGTGAGGGAAAAGAGCATTACGCCAAATTCGCCCATGGCGACACAGTAGAGCATCTGCGTATCGTCGGCGATGCCAATGGCGAAAAAGGCACTGAGGTGCGGTTTCTGGCATCCACGCAAACCTTCTCGAACCTCGACTATGTGTTCGATACGCTGGAAAAACGTCTACGTGAACTGGCCTTCCTCAACTCTGGCGTTCGGATCATTCTGGAAGACGAGCGCCCCGCCGAGGCCTTGCGGACGGAACTGTATTACGACGGCGGTGTTAAGGAGTTCGTGAAATATCTCGACCGCTCCAAAACCCCGGTCATGCCCGAACCGATTTTCATGACCGGCGAGAAGGATGGCATCGGCGTTGAAGTCGCGATGTGGTGGAATGACAGCTATCATGAAAACGTACTGCCCTTTACCAACAACATCCCCCAGCGTGATGGTGGTTCGCATTTGGCCGGCTTCCGCGGTGCGCTGACACGGACGATCAACAACTATGCCCAGACCTCGGGCATCGCCAAGAAAGAGAAGGTCAGCTTTACTGGCGACGACGCGCGCGAAGGGCTGACTTGTGTGCTTTCGGTGAAAGTGCCTGATCCCAAGTTTTCCTCTCAGACCAAAGACAAATTGGTCAGCTCAGAGGTGCGCCCGGCCGTCGAAGGTCTGGTGAACGAAAAGCTGGCGGAGTGGTTTGAGGAAAACCCAACGCAAGCCAAACAGATTGTTGGCAAGATTGTCGAAGCGGCACTGGCTCGTGAGGCCGCGCGCAAAGCCCGCGAACTGACCCGGCGCAAAACCGCGATGGATGTGAACTTTCTGGCGGGCAAGCTCAAGGATTGCTCGGAAAAAGATCCGTCCAAAACCGAGATATTCCTCGTCGAGGGTGATTCCGCCGGTGGCTCTGCCCAGACCGGCCGAGACCGTAGCACGCAAGCCATTTTGCCGCTCAAGGGCAAGATCCTGAACGTCGAGCGCGCCCGGTTCGATCGGATGCTGGCCAGCCAGGAAATCGGCAACCTTGTGATGGCCCTTGGCACCGGCATCGGGCGCGACGAGTTCGACATCAGCAAACTGCGCTACCACAAGATCGTCATCATGACCGACGCGGACGTTGACGGCGCGCATATCCGCACGCTTTTGCTGACCTTCTTTTACCGGCAAATGCCCGAGCTTATTGAGGGCGGCTATCTCTATATCGCGCAACCGCCGCTCTACAAGGTCAGCCGTGGCAAATCTGAGGTATACCTCAAGGATCAGGCCGCGATGGACGAGTATCTGACCCAGCAGGGCACGGACGGCGCTTTGTTGCGACTTGGATCAGGGATGGAGATCGCAGGCCCCGACCTGCTGCGCGTCGTGGAAGAAGCCCGCAGCCTCAAGCGGGTGCTTGATGCCTTCCCGACCCATTACCCCCGCCACATCCTTGAACAAGCCGCCGTCGCTGGGGCCTTTGTGCCCGGTGCGGTCGATGCCGACCTTCAGGGCGTGGCCGACAAGGTGGCAAAGCGTCTGGACCTGATCGCTCAGGAATACGAGCGCGGTTGGCACGGCAGGATTACGCAGGATCATGGTATCCGGCTTGCCCGCATTCTGCGCGGCGTCGAAGAGGTGCGCACACTGGATGGGCCGATGCTCCGCTCGGGCGAAGCACGCAAGACCGGCAGCTTTACCAAATCTCTTCAAGAAGTGTATGACCGTCCCGCCACACTCGTCCGTAAGGACCGCAATCAGGTAATCCACGGTCCGCTGGATCTGCTGGATGCAATCCTGCGCGAGGGCGAAAAAGGCCTGTCTTTGCAACGCTATAAGGGTCTGGGCGAAATGAACCCCGAGCAGCTGTGGGAAACCACGCTTGATCCCGAAGCACGCACCCTGTTGCAGGTTCGGGTCGAGGATATGGCAGAGGCCGACGATCTGTTCACCAAGTTGATGGGCGATGTGGTGGAACCGCGACGCGAGTTCATCCAGCAAAACGCACTGAACGTCGAACATCTGGATTTCTGATTCTTTTGTAGGTGAGCGCATATTTTTTCGCGGCGCGCATAACTTTGCGCGTCGTGGATGATATCTCAAAATATGGAATCTTATTTAATCAATAGCTTACGTGATTTTCGCCAAGATATCCGACTTAGGGCCTTGCGCTAGGTTCGCCGCTTCCCCTTCAAATTTGCCTTCAGTCAGCCCATGGCCATTGCCCATGACAGCGCGCACGCGGTTTACAACCCGCTCATCAAAACTAAGGCGTCGTATTCATTTTTATATTTCTAAGAATGCATTCACGAAGGACGGTTTCGAACTGAGTTCTGAGTCTCTCTGGTTTTAGTCTTCCAAGTGCCGGAAGGGTGGGTTGCAGCTTACGGCCCAGTCCGGACCTTCGTCAGGATGTACATCGCTGCAGCACAGCTACACCGAACCGGCCTCTCTGGCATCGTGCGGCATTGCCCCGCGGGCACAGGTCAGGCACTGTGAATGTCCGGCCTTCAATGAACGCTTGCCGGAATGACTGTTTATCCGGCGCACCTTTCCTGACTGAGCTACTCCCCAATGTTTGGACAGGTTTTGGCGTAATTTAAGCTACTCTTTGCTCCTGCTGACCGGTTTGGGTTTCGTTTTTTCTCAGCCAATAGACCACGGCTGGTGGCCTGCCGCCAAGGGCGGAATGGGGGCGCTTGCGGTTGTAAAACTCGATCCATTTCCCGACACCCACCTTAGCTTCCGATCCTGTCTCCCAGGCATGCAGGTAGACGCATTCGTATTTCGGCGACCGCCACAACCGCTCAACGAAGATGTTGTCGAGGAAGCGACCCTTGCCATCCATCGAGATACGCACGCCAGATCGCCGCAGCCGGTCCGTCCAGGCAAACGACGTGAACTGGCCGCCCTGATCCGTATTCATGATGTCAGGCGGGCCGAACTTGTGGATCGCTTCGTTCAGGGCGTCGACGCAGAAGTCGGCCTCCAGCGTATTCGAGATACGCCAAGCCAGAACCTTGCGCGTGTGCCAGTCCATGATCGCGACCAGATACAGAAAGCCCCTGCGCATTGGCAGATAGGTGATGTCCGCCGCCCAGACCTGATTGGGCCGAGTCACCCGCAGACCACGCAGCAGATAAGGATAGGTCTTGTGCCCCTTCGCCGCCTTGCTGGTGTTGGGTTTCTGATAGATCGGCATCAAGCTCATGAGGCGCATCAGTCGTCTGATCCGCTTCTCGTTCACCGGGTGCCCTTCGTTGCGCAGATGTCAGGCCATCTGCCGGACATCGAAGAACGGTGTCTCAAGGAATTGTTCATCAATTTGGCGCATGAGCGCGAGATTAAGCGCCGTCTCGCCCTTAGGCTGGTAGTAGAACGAGGATCGCGAGATCGACAGCAGTTGGCACTGCCTGCCGATGGGCAGATCCGGATTGGCTGGTTCGATCATCTCCCGCCTCACTTTCCGTTCCACGGCTTGGGCTTTCTGGACAAAAAATCGTTGGCAACAGCCAACTCCCCGATCTTGGCGTGCAGCTCCTTGACCTGCTCCTCGTCAATCTCGGGGGGGGGGGCTTGCCACCACGCTCGAACACGCCGGATGCACCTTCCAGAAGCGCTTTCTTCCATGTGTGGATCATCGTCGGGTGAACCCCGAAACGGCTCGCCAGCTCGGCCACCGTCTGTTCACCCTTCAGC
>NZ_FOEP01000032.1 GCF_900110775.1 Thalassovita taeanensis
CTTCAGGCCACCGTATCGTTCGGCCTGGCACGCGATGAGCTGAAAGACGAGCTGTCGCGCTATCTGCGCGAAATCATCTCGTTGGACAAAGCCGCCGAATAAGGCCGAATAAGCAGGAGCAGCTGCCCCACCTCATGGCTTTAACGCCAGCGGGCAGCTTTGTGGGGCGCCAGTGCGCGCACGGTCGAACGCCGGATCATCGGCGGTCTTCCAACCCGCAATGCCCACGGCTCTGTGCAGATTGCACCTGTTGACGCGGCGACTGGATCCGGCGCCGATTTGGCTGCGGGCATGATCTGCCCCTGCTGCACAGGGGCGCGACATGCGTTTCCACGGCAATCTCTGCGTTGTGCTGCCATCTGCACATTGGTCCCTCAAGATAAATTGGCAATGTCTTTGCGGACCTCTGTGCGAAACCTGAAAAATCCCCGACAGGTTGTGCATTTCCGCACTCGCCGAAGGCACGTCTCAGGTTTCTATCACAAATACAGAAAATTCCGGCGCATCCCTGCCCTAACAGTTGCGAAAATTGACATATATCAACACGCCTCTTTTTGAGGATGCTAGCTTCCTCGTGTGGGAGGACTTACGCGACGATAAAGCTGCCGTTTGGGGCTTATGTGTGACTCCAGCCTAAGATTTTCGGGATGCGGACCAAACCTGTGCCGCTTTTTCTTAAACCACACGCTTTACGTAGGAGGCATTTATGTGTGCTGATACAGTTACAATTACGACCCCAGACTGGACAAGTTCCCACATCTTCAGTTCGGACGACGTGACAGGAACCTTCGATGGCCTGACACAAGGAACCGTTCTGGACGGTGAGATGCCAGTGGTAGACTTCACTGCAACCGCGAAAGACGCAGGAGACGGTGTCCTGCTGTACCCGATCAACAGTGAATTCGGGTATATTGTCACCGATTTCATCGGGGCGGTCGAAAAAGATTTCCTGCTCAACCCCGAATATGAAGAAGGCTGGATCGGCGACCTTCATGGGGAAGGTGGAGAGCAGGAGGGCATTGTCGTCTCGAACACGGAGACCGAAGCATTCAAAACCCCCGCCGTATTGGGGACTTGGCTGGCAGGTCTGGGCGGCAACACGGTGAAGGCATCGACCGAGCACTATGTAGTCATGCAGCATATTCTGTCCGACCAGCAGTTTCCTGATGACCCGGACGCGCTTTATCCGCTGGACAACAACCTGAAGGTCATCGGCGGAGATTATGATGGTTATGCCATCAAGGATCTTCTGGACGGCGTCGATGTTGCCGGAATTGGCTGGGTCGATATCGGCGATATCAACGGCGATGGCGTCGAGGATGTGAAGGATATTCTGGAGCCGAACGAGACGACGATCGATTCCAACATCGCGGCCAGCACCGATTACTCGGTGACGCTGAAAGACGACGGAAAGCTGCTCTATCGCTGGGGTAACGCAATCAAGAAGCCCAACGACATCCGTCTTGAGGCGAAGATTGAGCTGCCGTCGGAATGGAGCATCAAGGACAGCCCCGACGATCTGCAAAAACTCTATCGGATCACCTCGGCCGAGCTGTTGGTGAATCACACGATCACCAACAACCCGAACGACCAGCTGCGTCCCGAAGGCTTGGAGAACGAAGCGGCCATCGGTACTCTGCCGACCTACCAGATCCTTGATGACGGCTCTTGGGTGACCACGGATGACTACTATGCCGGCGACGGCACGCTTTATCCGGCTGGGACCGTTCTGAAAGATCCGGCTCTGGCTGCGCTTTGGGCGACATCGGAGCTGGCGGCCATTGGCGCGGTTGACGGGGCCGAGGGCTTCACGAACGCCTGGTACACCACCATGGATCGCGAGCCGTTTGAGGCCGCGTTTGACGAGAGCGGCGAGTACATCAGCGGCCCGCGCTGGCGCCTGCAACCTGACAAATACGGCCAAGACCTGCCGTCGGTTGTGATTCCTTTGGACCCGAGCCTGCCGCCGCCCCCGACAAAGGACGAGGTCAAGTATGACGTGGGTGAAGTGACCCAGACTGTCATCAACCTTCTGGATTGGGAGACACCAGTATCGCGGATGTCGATCAGTGCGGGTTGGCAGGATCAGGCAGGGACAACAGATATCAACGGCCTGAACCTGAGCCCGGATTTCGATCTTTCCGTCTACATCAAGGGCGATATCAAGCCAGCCACGCTCTATAATGCTGAATTGCTGTTGGATTACGAGGAAATCACCATCTATGCCGCAGGGGGCACAATCACCGGCGGTGCGGGTGACGACTACCTTGTTGGGCAGGGTGACAACACTCTGATCGGCGGCGCTGGAGAGGATTTCTTTGTTCTGTCCTATGGCACCACAATCAGCGATGCGAACATCCTGTCAAACATCATCACCGACTTCACGGTTGGCGAAGATGTGCTGGGCCTGATCGGCATGGGCGCAAGCACAGTCGAGCTCGACACGATCATGGTGGATACCAACATTACTCAGACCGTGGTGGGCAGTGACCTTCTGGTTTCGGTCGGCGGGTATGATCTTGTGACTCTGCAAGGCGTGACCGAGGTTCTGGACGCGACAAGCTTCATGACGTCGACCCAGTACAGCATGACACCAGAAGTCTTCGTCGGCACCGATGGGGATGATGTGCTGAGAGGCACGTCATCGCCGGATGTGATGTACGGCCTCGACGGTGATGATCGCATTCTGGGCTATGAAGGTGCGGATACGATCTATGGCGGCGATGGAGCGGATACGCTCAATGGCGGTGATGGCAGCGACGAGATCTATGGTGGTGATACAGCCGCCGACCTGAGCGACGTGGTCTATGCCGGTGACGGCAACGACACAGTCGACGGTGGGGCGGGGAACGACATCATCTATGGCGGTCTCGGCGATGACGTGCTGATTGGTGGCGATGGTGCTGACCAGCTTTACGGGCAGGGTGGCAACGATGTGCTGACTGGCTCGTCCTGGGGTGATCTCATCTTTGGTGGTGATGGGCTCGACTTCATCAACGGCGGTGGCGGTAGCGACCGGCTGAACGGTGGGGCCGCTGCGGACATGTTCTATCACGCCGGGGTTGCCTCGCATGGTAGCGACTGGATCCAGGACTACGATGCCGCTGAAGGTGACGTGCTTGTCTTCGGTCTCTCTGGTGCCTCGAGCAGCGATTTCGCGGTGAACTTTGTCAGCGCCGGATCCGGTGATGGCGCTGTTGACGAGGCCTTCATCACTTATGCGCCCAACTCCCAGATCCTCTGGGCGCTGGTCGATGGTGCGGACCAGACCTCGATCAACCTTCAGCTTGATGGCATGGTCTACGACCTGCTGGCCTGAGAGTTCTGAAAACAATAACGCGGCTCTGGGAACAGAGCCGCGTTATTAAAACAAATCAGCCTCCGCAACACCCGACGCGGCATGATCACTTTCCGTTTTGGTGTTCAGATATTTCCAGCTGAGGTCCTGTCGCAAAATTCCAAGCTTTTGCGACAGGCGCTGATTGATCAATTCCACCCGCCTTTTTCTGTCCGGGTTTTATCAAGCCAGCAGATCGTACTCCACGCCGGCAATAAGCAGGTTAAGCTCTTCCTGTGCGGCGCCATCGACCAGCGCCCACATGATCTGACCCGTGGGGCGATAGATGATAAAGGCTTCCTCGACCCCGGCCACACCGGCATTGGCG
>NZ_FOEP01000006.1 GCF_900110775.1 Thalassovita taeanensis
AAATGGGTTCAAGATACAGGCATCGATTGGCATTACATTGCACCCGGAAAACCTCAACAAAACGGCTTCATCGAAAGCTTCAACGGCAAGCTACGTGATGAATGCCTCAATGAAACGCTGTTCGGCACATTGGCCGAGGCTCGCAAAACGCTCGAAGAATGGCAGGAGGACTACAACTGGCGCAGACCCCATTCAGCCTTAGGCAACCTGACGCCAATGGAATTTTTGCAGAGAAAGGCGATGGACAAGATGGCGGCCTAACGACAAAGATTTAACCCTAAGGACTCCGCGCAGAGCTGGGGGAAGCTTGGGGCTCAGGTCAACTGCGATCAACTAGCCACTCAGCGCGCCAAGTCCATTGCTGATATGCACTTCGCAGGCAAGCAGTTACCGCTGATCCACTTGGCGCGCTCTAAAGGGTACAAAGGTAAGTAAAGCATCGATGAACGACGCTCAGGTGCAACACCTAAGTCAGCTTTGCGCAGAAAGCGAGCTTTGCAAAGTCGTCGCGCGCACTTGTGCCGACCAAGCGCGACCGGGCTATAGTGCCAGTTACATCTCTGGCGAGCTGGCTGACTGGCCGGAAGATCATCAGATGGATCATGTAAGAGGCGCGCCGTATCACCCCAGATCCAAGGCAAGATTAAGTGTTGGCACTAGATCCTCAAGATCCGCATCCTGCTGGAAAACTACTACCTGCATGGCGATCTGGGGCAGCAGATCGATGCCTTTGTCTGTCACTACATTCACCGGCACAATCATGAGAGCGCAGAGGCTCACACCTGCGGATGCCTACTTCGGCCGAGGCGAGATCATCCTGAATCAGAGAGAAAGGATCAAACGAAAGACCATCAAAACGCGACGCTTGCTTCACCGCAAATCCGCCGCAAAACCCGACAACTAACTGGCCCAAAACTTCTGACGACGGTCAAGCAACGACAAATCCGTTCCAGTAATTTTTGCACTCTTAACAGAAAGTTGCTGCATCAGGGCGCACTCTACCCTAAAAGGTAATCAACTAGAACCAGGGGGCTCCATGGCAAAATTTGTGCTCGAAGATATAGCTTTAGAAATCCCGGATTCATTATTAAACGAGAAGTTAGTTCAAAAGCTGAATAGTGGGCAATATGAATTTGCGGAAGCGCGTGCTGCTAAGATGCGTGTCAAGCCCGGCCATCGCGTACTCGAACTCGGCGGTGGGATAGGGTATATTAGTTCGATTTGCGCCCAGCTCACTGATCCCTCCAAAATTGTGACGGTTGAAGCGAATCCGTTTACGATCAAAGTTATCCGCAAAAATTTGGATTCTAATAGGGCCGTTGAAACGCGATTGGAGTATGGTGCGGTCGCAGGTGACTGCGATGCCGGCGAGACAGTGACGTTTCGAGTGGGAAAGGCTTTCTGGGGATCATCTGTTGCGGGCATTGAGGATAGACCCGGCGAGCTGGTTGAGGTGCCGCTGATCAGCCTGATCAGCCTCTTTGAAGCTCACCGGCCGGACGTAGTAATTATGGACATCGAGGGGTCTGAAATGTACCTATTTGATCGTCCGTGGCCGCGCTTTGTTCGCCAAGTAATAATGGAACTTCACCCGCGCGCGTATTCAATGGGTATGATCAAAAAAATAGTGGATTGCATGTCCCAGAGCGGACTGACCTACGACCCAGGACCTTCCCGTGGGACACTTATTGGCTTTCGCCGTGTGCCATCAAAAAAATCTTAACCCCCGAAAAACACCTTGCCTAGATATTTCTTTGGAGAAACTTTTCTGATGGCTCGTCCGTCGAATTGGGAAAATGGCTTCCACCTTTTCAAAAACGCGCGCATCGACGCCACTTGCTTTGTTGCACAAATCGGGTGAGGGTCGAACCTCCCCTTTCCCCACCAGTAGGGCTTATCCTATGGCGCCAGTGACGGATATGCCAATGGCGGTGTATCGGTTTAGGGAGACGATGCGGATTTGGATTTTCGTGACTTGCCGGTCGAATTCCCTCGCCCTGAGGCTTTGTCGCGTCGGTTTTACACAATGCATCTACTGACCGGAAGCACATTGCACCGCAATGTCACGAGATGGATGGTTTCGATCCGGCTTCGACGGTTATTAGCACTATCTTCGCCAGAGCGCTCGCTCCATATATCTCGATGCGTTGAATTTCGTTGGGGCGATGGCTCCAAGAACTGTGGGTTGCTAGGGCTTGCGTTCCAGCGCGGCGATGCAATTGCATCAGCACCACACGCAGCATTCACATCATGGTATTGGTGGCTCACCATCGTCGATGACTAATGCAATGATTTGATCGAGTGAGATGCGGCACCAAGGCTCCGGCAACATGGGCGCATTCACTGCCCGGTAAGTGATCTATGCAACAAAGTCACCGCGACCCTAAGAGGCGTGTGTGAAAATTATCGCGCACGGCCCCGCACTCCGAAAACCACTTCAAGCTATTGCACGCAGGGGCTTTATTTGCACGCATGGTGAAATCTATGATTGCATGGAGGGAATGTCTCATGGCTGTAAAACAAATAGTAACTGGCACAACTGCGGATGAAACACTTGAACTTACTTCCGGGTGGGGAAGAATTTCTGCAGGTGGTGGCGACGACACACTTTACGCAACTGCCCAAAATGGGGGCAATGGAACTCAGGGGCACGAAGTACATACTTATGGTGGTTCGGGCGACGATGTTACTTATCTAGATTTCAACTCTATCACAAGTTTTTCTGCGGGTCATCATGCAAGGGGTGGAACGAACGACGGGATGTCCTTCTCTGAGCAGAACAGCATGCCCAGTACTGATCATATTATACCTGTCAGTGCCCATTCTGGTAGCAACGTGGTAAGCGAAGGTGTCGATACCTTTGTATTTACCAACCTTCAGGACGTAGGTGGGTTAGTTGTCGGACGCCTTGAAGATTTGGAGCACTCACGAGACAGCATTTATATCAATAGTATCGGCTCCAACAACGAAATCAACCTATCTAACAATTCGGGCACAGTTAATGGTAACAGTTGGAGAATTGTCGAATGGAATGGAAATCACATTGATGGCAACGCCGATCCTCAGCAATGGTTGATGATCCAGACAACGGGTGGCGGCACTCTATTATACGCTTTAGAGGGCGCCAGAGTTGATGACAGTCCCCTTACTCCGGGAGGGGAACAAGAGTCACATTTTGTTTCCATGAATTCGGCTACGTCATTTGTGAACTCAAACCCTGTTAGTGTTAGTTTTATTGATCAAATCGATATCATACCTGTTGGTTTCTCTCCAGATGCAGGCGGGCTGTTGTTAGATGATTATGACACTGAACAAAGTGACGTAGATAGCTCTATCAATGGCACCCAAGAAGGCGATGTCATCGCAGCAGGCCTTAATGATGACAGTGTAACCGCCAATGGTGGCGATGATACGATATGGGGAGGGAGCGGTAATGACGTCATTGATGGGGGTAGCGGAGACGATAGTCTCGATGGTGGAAGCGGGGCAGACACGATCATCGGCGGGGCCGGCAACGACGTCATATCAGGAGGCTCGGCATCTTCGGACCCCCGCGACGTAATTTATGGCGGCAATGGAAACGACTATATTGATGGAGGTTACGGCAATGACGAGCTGCGCGGAGATGATGGGAATGATACGATCACGGGGGGCTTTGGCGCGGATTCTGTGATCGGTGGCGCTGGTGATGATGAACTGAACGGACAGTCCTTGTCTGACGAGATTTTCGGCGGCGATGGTGAAGATTTCATCAATGGTGGCTTCGGCCATGACCGGCTGAATGGGGGTGCGGATGCGGACCGGTTCTTTCATCTGGGGATCGCGGATCACGGTTCGGATTGGATCCAGGACTATTCAGCCGCCCAGGGCGACGTGCTGCAATATGGCGGCACGGCCTCAGCTAATCAGTTTCAGGTAAATTTTGCCGCGACTTCTGGTTCAGGGGAGGAAGGTGTGCAGGAAGCTTTTGTGATCTACCAACCCACCGGCCAAATCCTCTGGGTGCTGATTGATGGTCATGCTCAAGACGAGATCAATCTGTTGCTGGGTGGCACGCAACACGACCTCCTTGCTTAAGCCTTCACCAATCAAACGGTGAGCGCCAGAACAACGATAGTGTGCTCACCCAAAATTCCAACCAAGCCGGAAATATCGCTTTCAACAGAGTGCCGGACAAAGCTGGTTGCTCCCCACGAAATATCCGCGAACCAGGTCTCAATCCCAACCTACCGCGCAACTCTGCAAGCGCGCTATCCGCAGAGTTACCGATGGCGCGGATCGCTGCGAATATCGCCTGCCGCCCGATGTGCAGATCGGTCATGTCCGCTTAGGGGCTGGGAGCGGTCTTCACTACCAACCTCGAACGACCATGAGAGACGGGCTGACTACAAGAGTTGAGGTGAAATTTGCTCTACTGTCTTTCTCATACTTCAGTTCTTTCTGTGAGGTGCTAGGCAATTTACGGCTTCTTGGAGTTGTTTAAGCGTGAAACCCTCGCGATTATATACTTCTTGAGTTACGCCTGACCTTGCGTGGCCGACTAGACACTGAATAATCGGTTCTGGTACGCTTGCTTGGCTAAGGCGAGTAACGACGGTGTGTCTCAGGCTATGGAAAACCAGCCCCGGCTCTTTCATGCCCAATTTGGGTAAGAAGCTCTCATTGCACCAACGCCCTAAGTTGCGGCCATATCCGCCGTTGGCGCTGTAGCTGTAGTCGGGAAACAGCCTCATGCCGGACTTACGACTTTTCACGAAGTCAAGAAATCCAATACTGATCAACTCTGAGTGCAGAGGCACCTTGCGCCTCCCTGCCGTTGTCTTAAGCCGCTTGTTGTCGTCACCTTCGTCAGTGATGTTTAGGAACCAAATGTCTCCGTTGACTTGCACATCAGCGACGTCGAGTTGGCAAATCTCGTTGAGACGTGCCCCGGTGAACATGCCAAGGAGCATTCCCCATTTGTGACTGTCTTTGCGCACTAGCCCGGACGGGTTTTCAGTCAACTCGTTGTAGAGCAGGCAGGCTTGGTCCGGTGAGAAGGGTTTGCGCTCGGTTTCACTGTTCTTCGCCTTGGCGACTTTCATGCCGTCAAAAAGGGTATGCGGCGCATAGCCGTGTCGCTCTGCCCAGTCGAAGAAACTCTTGAACATTTGGATGTGGCTGTTGATCGTCTTGGGCGCGATCTTGTTGTGGCCGGGTTCCTTGATGGCTTGCATCAGCGGCATGGCCTTCAACTTCGGCTTGGTGTTCCTGCTAGCCGGTAGCGCCTGCAAAACTTTCTTGACCTCGTTCGCGTCCTGCTTGGTTATCGTGCCAAGGAGCCGGTCTGGGCCGAAGTATTCGATTAGAATGTCCAGATAGGCTCGATTTTGCCCGACGGTCTTGGGAGACCATTGACGGGAATGCTCTGCAAGGAATTCTTTCACAGCTATACCCAAAGGCGAAGAAGCCTCTTCTGGGCGCGCAGCGGGCCTCTCAGGAGCCTTATGCGTTTTTTGGAAGGAATTAACCGCTCAAGATCCGATATGCGCCCCAGAATGGCTTCTAATTGGTCTCTGCGCGCCTTTCGCAGCTCATGCAATATTTGATCTGCGTTCTCTGGCGATCCCGCTCCGGGAAGGGTGCAGAAATCAATAAACCGCGTCATGTGATCTTCGAGGTAAACATCTGAGGCGCAATCTTCCCGTCCCTCTAGGACGTCTGAGTGGCTTTGGTGCTCAAGTTCGAGTACCTCTCTTGCCCTTGTTTTGCCGCCAGTTCGTGCAATCCACTCATTGTACCTCTCGAGAGACTGCTTGAAATAGTCCCTTACTTGGGTGCGCAGGTGCTCATGTCGCAGTTGTGCCAACGAGTTGTCTTCCCGAATAGATTTGCCGCAGCATGCAAGATAGCGGGCCAATTCGCTAGCCCGATTTGGGCAGCCTGTGCGTAAGGAAAGACGAATGGTTGTGCGTGGTGCTTGAGGGTGCTTTGGCAATGGCCAGCGGAAGTAATAAACTCCATGCTGGGACTTGCATAGGTAAGATGACAGCATCATGAATCGTGTGTCTCACTGTGTGTCACACTCGATAGCCAGTCAGCTAAGTAGTTTATTTAGATGAAAATGGAGGCGAGTACCGGAATCGAACCGGTGTGGACGGATTTGCAATCCGCCTCTTTCCTTTGAAACCATTGAATAATTTTATAAAATATACCTGCCAACGCCCGTGTGAAATCAGTAAGTTAGCTAGTGCGATGTAAAATGAGTCTGCGCGCCAAACGCATCCGACGCAGATCGGCACTTGGAAACAAGCGAAGATAGAGAATGCACAACCCCTCGGCTAGGTTCAGCAATCCAGTTTTGTGTTTGATGAACTTGTCAGTAGTATTCGCCATTGTGATTTCCTTGTTTGATGGTTCGGCTTCCACCTCCATCAAAACGGACATCCATCATCTCATTCAAGAGATGCGCCGCTCCCGCTCCGGTTCTCTGGGAAGGGGGTGGTGTCAAATCACATTGAGACTAATTCACCTTGAGGCCACCGAAAAGGCACTCCTTGCCTTATCGCCCATTGCGCAACAAGGCCGCCCTCCGTTGGCAAATAGCGCTTACATTGCCGCTCTTGGTATGAAAATAGACATATCGAAGTCGTTGACGTCTTCAATGTCCTTGACAGCGCCTTGTTTGATGATCTGATTGTAGATCACTTCCCTACTAGCCTTTTGCTCTTCGTCGCTCATACCAGACATCGAGTTGACGACATCGCCATGGGACGGGCGTAGATAGCCGGAGGTATCAGTTCGGTCCAAGGGCGTTTCGTGCACACACATCGGCACGTGCGAAGCGCTACAAGCACGAACGGCCTCAACCGGGAAGTCTACAGCGCCAACCAATCCCCCTTTGTCGCCGTTTGCATTCACCTGTATCTCATGGAGTTTCCTGGCAGTATAAATCAGCTCGTCTTCAAGAGCATGGTCTAGACGGACAACTGACAGCCCGACTCTGTATGCCCTGACTAGATCGGCCGCCTTGAACTTCCGTTTGATTAGGTCAGCGGGCTTCTTCACCTTGAGGTGCGAGGGCGAGGTCAAGAAGAGCCGTAGAACTTCTTTAGGCATGACTCTGCCGGGGCTGCCAGCAAGCGGCTCGGCCTGCTCACAAGCGCAAGACGGATAAGTTGCTGCCAGTTCCTCTACGTTGATCTCTAGGGAGCAAAACTTATCTAACCCGTCACGCATTTTAAAATCGCTAACGTCTTCATTCTTGTGCAGAAAGCGCGCGCCGAATGAGGTGAATACTTCTAATAATTTCGCTAAGTGAGCCAGCATTAAAAGTTCCAGAGGTAATAATATCACATCCAGAAATCACAGTGTATACTGCTCTGTGATTTCCTTTGAATTCTAGCCCGCCCCTTGTGAAGCCTTCTTCGTCGTAAAGCTCAAGTGCGACACTGCCATCAAAAGCCATTACGGGTTCAGGAGTGTCTATATCTCCTGACCAGTTCTGAAGCACTTCCAAGGCGTCATCTATGACACCAGATAGAGCCGGGCTGCTATCAGGGCCATCCCAACCCGCTGCCAGTTCCGCAAAGCTTCTCACGGCACCTCGGACGTCATCAAGCTCTGTCGGCGCACTGGTCGCCTTCAAGTAGTCAGCTTCAATGACAGTTGCTTCGACCGTAGGAGCATTCATCGACGCAACAATTCTCGGCACACGGAAAGTCCGTTGCGCCTTAGCTGGCAGACGGTTTACCTCGACTTCTTTCTGCTCAATTTCGCTCCGACGCGAAAAAGTGCGGTTTTTCAGAAAAGAGCCAGGAAACTGTCGGCAAAAATAATCGTCGGCAGTGCCAATGGTGCTAGCATACGTCATTTGTAGGCCTCCAGATTAATGCCAATTTGGTCTCGATATTCTGCTGAGAGGGATTCACCAAACAATAGCAGTGAGCGGTTGTGCATGCCATTAATAAGCTCTCGGACACTTTGAAAATCAAGTGGGGTCGACTTGGATCGTCGCTCCACAAGCGTATAAATCCCGAGGCTGCGCATTTCCTGTCCCTCCGCATTCAATGTATCTACGACGTCGATGTTGCGGTTGATGAGGTTGGGAGCTTCCTCATAACCTTCGAACCAGCCCACATGTGAGTGCCAAGCTGAGTTGCCTGCACAAACATCTGCGGGTATGGCGGTATCCACGACGCTGAGCAGCATTGAGACATCCGCTTCCAACGGGTTGCCTTCGAAAACGAAGCTGTCCCAGTATTCGAGTTTAATGGCATCAAGCTCGGCAATGTCGCTTATGTTGTCGAGAGCAGGGAGCAGGACTTCTTCGAGGCGCGCAACCAACGACTCCCAGCGTCCGTAGGTCATAGTCATGTAGCCGTAGACCATGTCTTTGAAGCTTACCTCTTCTACGAGGTCTCCATTTTGATGGCGGCGCATGACAAAGCCGTTCTTTACGGAAGGTTCCGTTTGCGGTGAATTGTGTGCCTGTAATTTGATAGTCGTGATTGAGCTTTCAGCCGGTCCGACCGAGTCAAACCCGAGGTCAGAGGCTTGTTGCCGGGTCTCGTGCGAAGACTTAGCTACCACCTTGGATGGGACCGGTTCGCGAAATGTGAACAAAAGCCTTACGCGTTCAATCGCGTGTGCTTCGTGCCTTGGTCTCCAGGTCATGTGTCACTCACCTTATCCGCATTATTTATGAATGTTCCAACTGTGCTTTTCAACTTAAATCCGAGCGTATTGTCGTTCGTCTAAGATTTAGTATCTCTAACGCTCGCACAAGCCAAGCGTTGCGCAGCGCGGCACATTAAAATTTGAATGTCGGCCTGGGGCCGACCTTGCCTCGGAAATCGGTGTTGCAAATACGAAACTCGATTCGGCTGGCGCGGTCAGTCAGGGTTCCATCCATACTCTGGCTGCGATCGGCACGAAGAACGGCTTTGCCACCCTCTCTCATTTCTGGGTCAGTTTGTGACGGAAAGATCAAATATCTCTAACGCTTCGCATCTACTCCAGTAGAGTCGGGCCCTCGCCCAGTGAACCCGACCCCCTGATTCGTAGTCAGATACTCTATCCAGCCATGCCTCGAATCAAACTATTGCCACCCTCCAGCACATAATGACCCATTTTGCAAGCGATATTTACATTTCCAGTATTTTCCTCTATTGTTCAATCAGTAAAAATCGAACTGGATAAGAAAATGACCACACAAAAGCTGATCGGAATCGTCGAAACTGCGGTGGCGGTCGGGACCACCCGAGCGCAGATTGATAATCTTCGCACCCTGACCCAGCCTCGAATCGAATGGCGGACCGATCCCAAGAGCAAGAAACGCAATAAAAAGCTCTATAATTTCGACCAGATGGTCGCGTTTTTGGATCATCACCTTCGGCTCAGCGACCTCCAACGCGAGCGCCTCGACGCGGCCTCGGTCGAGATGCTTCCGTCCCTTCTTGATCGGGAGTTGGTCCAATGAGCAACACGCGGAAAGAAGATGCTCTGCGGCACATCGAGCGCAATCTCCTGCGGGAATCCCCCGGTCTCACGGACGGGGCCTTGGCTTATCTGCTAGCGGAGGCGGCTGACCTCATCGAGGTGAGATCGTATGAAGCAGGCTCCACCATGGATGTGAAAGAAGCTGTCGCCAGCCTGAAATCCACGGAGATTGGCAAGATGGTGTTCCGGGAGGCGGAGCCTGCCGACGATGTCGCTGCCCAGCGCGCGCGTCTGGCCGATTTGCCGCCTGCCCAACGCATGGCCGCAGCTCGTAAGCTAGGAATCGGCTGATGATCAGTGACGCCTCCCAGCCCCTGCCCGATTCCCGAGACGAGCACTTTGCTCGAATGGTTGCGGCAGGGGTGGGGCGCGCCCGCGCCTACGAGGTTTCCTACGGCGGCGAGGATCGCGACTACAATGCGTGGCGTCAGCAGGGCTATCGCCTTGGCAAGAAGTCACCGGTGCGGACGAGGATAGAACACCTTCGCACGCTCGATGAAGTGCCGGATTTTTCTCCGACCTCGATCACACCAGCAGCACCCGTTCCGCAGGCTGATCTCAGTCGCGCAGGGCTGCTGCAGCTCATGGGAGAGGTCACTGGGGCGCTACGTGACGCCGCGCGGGCATTGGATCGGGCAGGCGGGACACCGACGTCTGTGGCCCGTCTCCGGCGCGATCTGTTGGCGCACGTAAAAAGAGTGCAGAAGTTTGAACCCGCACACGCCGCCGTAGCTGTGATTGACGAGAACTTCGCAGGATTGGGGGAGAACCTTGCCGATCTTCGCTGCCGATGTGCTGCCGCAGGCGCTGGGCGGACACGGAGGCGCGTGTAGTGGCGCTCGACGACCAAACAACCCAGCCTAGCGTTCACAACGAGGCCACAGCGGCCAATGTGGAGGTTGTGACAGCGACGTTGAAGGAACTGCGGAAGGGTCTTCAAATGATTGCGGTCGATCCCGAAGCAGGGGCCAAGATCGTGAATGGTCAGGCTGACCTTCTCAGCAAGGCAATCGCATCGCTATCCACGCAGATCGCGCACCTTCGAGTGCCGGAAAAGCGCGACGACGACCGCCCGCCCGCGCCAGTGATCGACATCGACGAAGCAGTCGAAGCTGCGGAGACGTTGATGTCCATCCTTGATGATGAAGTCTGCCAGACCTGCGGATGCTTCAAATGAACAACGGCCTGTAAAGGCCAGAGACGACGCAGTGCGAGTGCCAAATCGCCCCCACGTTCGGCGTCAGCCGTCGCCCAATCCATGCGCCGGGGAGCGCTGGGCGGCGGCTTTTCCCCACCCCACCTAATCTACCCCGACTCAATCAATGCAACCTCCAACCCCGTTTAGGAGACCTCAGACAATGGATAAATAGAATGAGTAAATACGAACAAAGCCGCGCTTACTGTCGCACAGTTGTTGCGCTTGAACCCGGCAGCACTAACCCGTCCTGCCCTGCCGACGCCCGGAAGATGGCGCTGGCCGAATTGATGACAATCTGGGAACACCCCGATCCGATCTGGACCGCCGGTCTAGTTCTAGTCGCGGCAAAACAAATCACCGATCTGGTATATTTTGCGGACCTGCCCGGTCCCGCCCAGATCGACTGCGGAGACCTCGTCGCCGCACTGGGCTGTCCGCGTGTCGCGCGGATGGTTCTCCGAGCAGCCGGTTTCTACATCGGTCGCGACGGGAAATGGACAGATCGTAATGATGATCTGCCCAATCAAGGACCGGCACAGAAAGTCGAAACCCCCGGCAACTTCTTCGCCAAACATCTGCTCGAACTGGCGGAAGCAGTCGACGAATCGGTCAACTGATGGGTAGGCCGCAAGCCTTTGGTTTCTTGGTGTAACTACTTGAAGTAACTAGGGAAATTTTGATTCTTTCTGCGTTGGGCGTGGTCAAATAAGGCAGACCATGCTACAACGTAAAACGCCGGGGGCATTATGCGGGGAAACCAATCCCGCGCCCCCGGCGTCTGATACTATTGCTGTGTCAGAGTATACTGAAACCAGCGCTGACGCGCAAGCGCCTGAAAGAAAACGATCCAAATGAAACACGAAAAAATAACACCAGATTCGGTGAATGATGCCGCTTGCGTGATCGACAATGACGACACGGGCCAGAATGACGGACCGGACTTGAACGACGCCTACATCAGCGGAAAAGCGACACCAGCCTTCGACGCACTGCTTGAGCGGCCCGTAACAATTCTAATCGGTCAATTGTATGGCGCGCGTGATCGCCGGAATACGCCGGACGAAGGGTGGAAACAAAATACGCTCACCTTTGGCGACTTCATAAAAGGCTATCCCGCCAAAGGAACCGCCGCCGCCTTTGGTTTGAGCCGTCATCCCGAGGCCAAACGGAAAGAAGGCGCGGCTATTGTTCTGGGATCGTCTATAGGAGGTGCACGCAAGGCCACAGCGATGGATACCATGTATCTCATGGGGTTGGACGTGGATTCCGGCGCGAAGCTGGACGATGTGCTGGACGTGATCGAAACGCTGGGGTTGGCCTGTTTTGCGCACACCTCATTCAATCACGGCAAGAGCGGAATCGAATTGAAGCGCGATGACGTGTTGCGGAAGCTGAAAATCAGCACCGACCCAACCCTTGATCAAGTGAAAGAGTATCTGCGCCACCACTCAAAAGACCGTTACGATGAGTCCTTTATTAACTCTGTGTCGATCAGGGCTGCTAAAAAGCAGGTCAAGGCCGGAGTCGTGATCGTCTTGGACACTGAACCACTTGATAAATTCCGGCTGTTCTTTCCGTTGGCTGAGCCGATCAAGATCATCGACCAAGGCGCGACACATCAAGGCGCACTAGACGACTGGGAAAGCGCGGTAACGGGGCTGGCGTCCGAGGTGCTGGGCGTGAATTTTGACACTTCATGCACGGACCCTTCGCGGCTGTTCTATTCTGCCCGCCACCCCGCGTCAGCGGGGGATGAGTGGGGTAGCTACATCATCCAAGGCGAGCCGCTGGACTACGCCGCGATTCCGCGTGTGAAGAAAGCAGACTACAATGCAGGGCGCGCCGGGAATGCGTTTATGCAAGCGGGGGGCGGAGTCGGTCAAGAGCGCCCGCGTGTGATCCTGGACTCGGGACGCGACCTGACCGCGTGGCACTCGATGACAGGCAAGAACCGTTTGATGTTGGCCGACCTGCTCGAAACCAACTGCCCGGATAAAATCCGTTCGGCGGGTGGTGAACGATCCGGTCACGTCCATACCGAATGTCCTTTTGAGCACGAGCACACCAACGAAGGTGGCACGGGCACGATGGCCATCAACTGCATCGACAACGAGAACGGGTATTGGACGTGGTTCTGCAAGCACGATGCCTGCCAAGGTCGGCATAAGACCGAACTCCTGGCCGAGGCGATCAATCGCGGTTGGTTCGACGAGTCCGCGCTGGACGGCGACGATCTGTTGCCGCTGGATGATGAGGCACAGGCCGAGGCGGACGCACTCGCCGAGGCGGTGGCGCTGGAAATGGAGACTGGGACCACTGTGGCCGAGATCGCCGCTGACGCGGCCACGCGCTGGAATGCCGACACGACCGGAAAGGAGATTGCCGAACACTTTGCAAAACGTATCGCCGCCGGAACCGATGAATCCGTGTTGAACAAGGATAAGGACGTGATTGTTGCGGCGACCAGCTTCGGCAAGTTGGACGTGAACAAGATCATTCGGCAGGAGAGAGGGAAGCACTCAGAACGTGAAAAGGCCAAGGTGCGCGACGAGGCCAGCGAGAAAGCAGCCCGCGATCTGAAAGCTGGAATCGTTCCCGACGCCTGCTGGACTGACAAGCATGATTTTAGTTGGCAGAAAAACTACGCTGGCATGGTGATCGACGCTAAAAACACCGAAGGGTCGAACCCGTTTGTGTATACGAATGGGAACGTGCTGGCGCGGGTGAGCATTGATCGTAAGACAGGCAGTGCTGAAATTGTCGATCTTTCCACGGAAGCGCTGGTAACATTCCTAAGCGACCACGGAAATTTTATGGTGGAACAAGGCGCAGAGGGCGATACCCGCCAGATTGCCTGCCCTACCCAGATTTCCGTTCAGCTTATCCATGAATGGGAAAAGACCCGGTATCCTGAACTTGAGGGGATCATTCCCGCACCGCAGTTTGCAGAGGATGGAACGCTTGTTCTGGTGCCGGGGTATCACAAAGGTTCTGGCCTGTTTTATGCCCCGCCCACCGGGTTTGAAGTTGCAGACGTGCCTGACAAACCGACTCCAGACGATGTGAATGCAGCGGTTGATTTGTGGCGCAACCTATATGCAGATTTCCCCTTTGAGGGGATGACACGGAACAAGATCATGGCTGGCGACGAGTCGGCGGACTTCGCACACCTCATAGGTTTGGCACTGACAACCCCGGCGCGTGACCTTATGGGGGCGTCCGCTGTGACGCCTGCTTTTCTCGCAACCAAACCCGCGCCCGGAACGGGCGCAACTTTGATGTTGCAGATATTGCAGATGATCCTTTTTGGAAGCACTATGATCGACCCCCCGGCAACAAATGACGACGAACTGCATAAAACTGTTTTTGCGGATTTGATCGCCGGGAAGCCGATGAAGGTTTGGGATAACGTGGAGACGGTTGGTGGTTCTGTCTATCCTGCCCTGTTGACCGCGCCTGCCTACTCCGGACGTGTGCTGGGGCTGACCCTCACGAAGACCGTTCGGAACCGGATGAGCGTAGCGTTCACCGGAAACAACCCCGAGTTTACGAAGGAACTCAGGCGACGCGTGGTCTTGTGCCGTCTGGACGCGAAGATGGAGAAACCAGAGGAAAGGGGACCAGAGTCTTTTAAGCACCCCAACGTGCTGGATCACGCCCGCGACCACCGCGCGAAATACTATCATGCCCTTCTGGTGATGATACAAAATTGGATAGCACAGGACTACCCACAGGCGGCGAAAAAGAGGACTTTGGCCAGCTATGAAAACTGGTCAGAGGATATTGGCGGGATTCTTGCCGCCGCCGGGATTCACGGCTTCCTCGGGAATCGCGACAAGGTGCAGGAATATACATCGGGGGGCGGTGACGATGATCCTCTGCGTGATCTGGTGGAATGTTGGCTTGCCGCGACGATGAAGGGTGTCGATGAAAACCCCAGAGTGTGCCGGGAGGGGATGCTTTGCAAAACGAACCAAGGATCGAATGGGAACATTGGACTGATCGACGTTGCCGCCGTTGGCGAACTGGAACTACCAGTGAAATTGTCTCGACATGCGAGCGATGCTTTTGGCTACGACTCCGCCGCGTTCGGGCGGTTTGTCGGGAAGGGTATCGGGCGGGTTTTTGAGATTGATGGGAAGAAGTGGGCCATCGAGAAAGGGGCCAAAACGAAGCAGGGGGTGCCGTGGTCGCTGGTGGCCGTGACCGCGTGAGCGGTGACGATGGGTGACGGTAAAAACCTATCGTCACCCATCGTCACCCGCGTAATATATTGATTTTCAATGTTTATTTGGAGTGTGAGTGACGAGTGACGTTAAAATGAACAGATCAGATTTGAATCCCAAAAGTATATATACACGTGAGCCTTCGCCGCCCAGAACGTGTGTGTGTATGTCTTTTCCAGCGTTAGTGCGGACACCGCCAGTTTAACGTCACTCGTCACCCACATTAAGGTTATATGTATAAAATCAATACCTTAAATGGGTGACGATAGGGTGACGATAGGTTTTTATCGTCACCTTTTCACCTGTTCGTCACCCGTATCGTGCTTATCTCCGCCGGGATGAGCCACCGTCACTTACAAAATGCCCGCATACGCTAAAATCCGCCCGACAGCCGCCACTACATACGGTAACGCACTGCGTCATTACTGCAACATTGCGTGACTGGCGGCGCGTGAAACATCGTCAACGCAGGTATGCATCCGGTCAGTCCACCGTCTCGTCGATCTCGATGAGGATGGGGGACCCGCGCCGATTCAGACACCCGGTGGGCCTTCCTCGACAACCTACCGCCGCTTCGGTGGCTGTCTGCTCCGACAAGCAGGATAATCTCACACGCAATGTCGTTGCCCACCCCGCGAAACATTTGCCACACCGCCCAGCCCAGCGCCCACCGGGGACCCTTCGGGATTCGATGACCGGGCGGGGTCCCTCTGGAATCCGAAGACCGGGGACCCTCCGGTTTTCGCGCAGGGGGTGGGGTCTAATTCCACAGAATTTCAAATCATGCCCGCCTCGGCTGATGCCGTCCACCAACCGCCCAGCCAACAGCATCACTACACCGTCCGAAATGAGTATACTTCGACGGGACACCGGAAACAGTGCGTTTTCTGTCCTTTTACCCTTCCAGAATCACTTATCGGACACTATGTATTTGTCGAACAGTCTTACAGGACACATAACAGGACAAAGGAGACAACATGGGAGAAATGATCGGCTACGCACGCGTTAGCAGCCACGGGCAGAAGCTCGACATTCAGGTAGACGCCCTGACCAAGGCAGGCGTCCACGAGGACCACCTTTATAAAGAGAAGGTGTCCGGCACCAAGCGCACAGGCCGAAAGGAGCTGGACGACCTTCTTGCTCGGGGCATCCGCAAGGGTGACACGCTCGTCGTCACGAAGCTCGACAGATTGGCCCGCTCATCGCGCGACCTCCACAACATCGCCCACACCCTCGAAGAAAAAGGCGTTGGCCTCAAGGTGCTCGATCAGAACATCGACACGACAACGAGCGCTGGACGATTGTTCTTCGCCATGCTGGGTGCCATCGCGACCTTCGAGACCGAGATCAGGAAGGAACGCCAACGCGAAGGCATCGACGCGGCATTGGCCAAAGGACCTGACAGCCCCTTCAAAGGGAGACCTGCGACCATTGAGGCCGACCGCATCGCAGCCCTCAAGGCCGAGGGGCTGACGCCCACCGCCATCGCCAAGGAACTGGGGATCGCGCGCTCATCGGTCTATCGCTACCTCGACAGCGAACGTCAGACCGACGCGAACGAAAGCATCGTGTGATGCTCCTACCGGCGAGGCCGCTGACCACCAGATCAACGGCCTGCTCCATGTTACCGCAGACCATGCGTCAGGACGTTGATTCCAACACCTCTGATCGCTTGTGCGGCTGATCCGGCTGTCATCGTGCGCCTGCTGCGTCAGCAGCCACCACAGGCCCTCCCACAGCCTCTCCTGATCCCTCCGATCCACTGATGCAAACCGGTTCACGCCCGACTGACTCCGGCTCGTTTTGACGCGATGCTGTTTTGGCTGGACTGACTCGATCCCATTTTGATTTGGACTGACTCAATCTCATTTTGTGGAGAACTGAATCACTTCCAATTTGGCTGGAACGAACCGACCCGATTTCCGGCGAGTGCGGGCCTGTTCGGCTCACCCGGAACCCTGACCGGATCGCCTGCCCATCGGATCACGTCAATCATAACCAATTGAAAAGATTCAATAAAGACTCCTAATCGCCCATCAAATGCCGCATTCTGGACAGGTCGAAACACAGGAGATTCGCATGACAGACCTACCAGACCTGATAGAGGCCAGCGCCAAACTGGCGCGGATAACTGGTGAAGATGATCCAGATATGCGCGCCGCGCGCAAACACGCCAGACGCGCGCTTGCGCTGGCCATAGGGACGCCAGAACAGCTAGTTGAGCGGCTGGACCAAACGACAACAGAAAAGGCACGCCAGAAGGCCCGACAGGCGGTTGCCGCTACGCGCACCTATCGGCCAGACAGCCAGACCACGGCAACGCGCGGCGCGGCTGATGCCTTGCGCGATGCAATCCGCGCCGCGCTGGAAAGGGTGGACGCGCGCCGCACCTGAGAATCTTGCACAATCTAGGGTCCCACAGGGGACTACCCTCTAGGTTGTGCAGGGCGCTCAGTAGCTGTCAGCACCCCACCCCCCAAGATTTTGGCAACCGCCACCGTAGGAAAATTTTTATAGGAATCGGATTCGCAACATTCGGGCCTCAATCATCCACCGATCAAACAACCGTCTGGGCATCCATCTCGTCATCGTCTGGCACGAGTTCACATTCAGGGTAAGGAGCGAGACTAACGACAAAACACTCAACAGCCTCTTCTTCGTCGGTGGCGGCACCGAAGAGAGTGACTATCCAAGGATTATTCACGTCGCGCTTGTGCAGGGCGGGTTGCATCCATCGGTCAAGTTCTTTGATAACGTCATCCGCCTCTTCGCCGTCATCGCCCTGCCACGCCCCTTCCTCGTTGCGAACCATATCGAACACGTCTTCGAGAACATCCGCCGCAATCCATAATTGATAATCGGTCAGGCCGACCAAGTGAATTTCCATTGCTGCGTTCATTAAATTACCTCCCTCGAAAATCCAGACATGCAGAAGCAAGGTAGTGAGAGTCGGAATTTCAGTCAAGTAATTGTTATTAAATAGTAATTGTAAAACCCGCTTGCGCTGATGTCACAGTCGCTAACCACGTCAAGGTCTAGAATTGTATCTGGCCAGATCAGCATCTCTGATGTCGCTCGATGGCACCAACAGATAATGCGGTTCGTCAACGACCCCGCCTTTCTGATCCTCCACGGTCAATTAAAACAGCCCAACGAGGGCGTCGTTCGTCCACTGCGCCGCCGCCGTCGCGATTAGGCTGGCACACTGATCCCCTAAGCGGCTATTAGTGTTTCCCGATGTATTTTGAGATCGTCTGTGTCGCTCTTTGAGTTCCTACTGAAATCTAGCAAAACATGGTGACATGAGGCATATCGGTGGAAATACTCCAATTCACCCCAAGCGTTACAGAGATAGAACATGCTCTGCATCTTCTCTAGATAGCGCCACTGCATCAGATAAATCCGCGTCAAATCTCACATTGTAGATCGGGGCTGACTCGTCAACTTGCGGAACGGGAATAGTAGAGGCCCGAAACACAGCCAGTGATGCGCCGTCAGGAAATACCGACAGTGGTAATGCGGAGGCGTAGATGTCTTTACCGCCTTTCTTTAAGCACTGATGAAACAAACGGCTACGGTCATCGACATCCTCAATCAGTTCCAATACTTCGTCCATCAGTTCACCGACAGTCATTCCCGAAGGCAATTCGGCCAAGAGAACCGAGCAAATATAGGAATTGAGACCGCTGCTGGGTCTGACTTGCTCCATAGAGAAACGGTGCAGCCTGCGTGCCTTTGTGGTCGCTTTTACTTCCAAAACATGGCTCTCGCCAAGAAAATCGAACTGCGCTGACTTAGCCAGACACCATGCTCGTGCGACCTTAATCGGATCATGCGAGCGGCGGATCACATGTAATTCCCCCCAGAGGCCAATCACGTCTTTGACGCTAGTTTCTAACCGACTGAAAATCTCGGCAAGCGTAATGATCTTTGATCGTATTTCCTGTGATGAGTGCGGTCCCTTCTCGGCTAGAAACGCCTCTTCAAGTAAGCGCAGGAATATGCGGACGAGGTCAGCGTCATCATCTTTGAAGCTGACCACAGTGAAGGTGCCAACTTGACTGCGTCCGCCCTCCATAGCAATTTCACATCGCCTCGCGAACTCGACTTCAACGTATTTCAGTTTAAGGTCCGGCTGCTCTTCGCCTTTCGTGGTTTCAAATAACAATGAAGGGTGGCCGTTCGCATCTATTGAAAACCACAGGTCTGACCGTCCATCTACATCCTGACCAAAAAGATGATCACACTCGTCCGGAAACCTCGCTATCAGACCGTTATATTTATCAAATAGCATGTAGTTCACGCTCCACCCAAACCCTCTCACTTAGGTGTTCGGGGATATGAACAGCTAGCACTGGCACATCACTTAAGAGCCTGCCATTAGAAGTCTCCAGATCGTATCGGTGAATTTGGAACGTGATTTGGTTGTTTGACTTAACCTTTCGGGCACCCGGATAGTTTGTGCGAGCGTTGCTACCTTGAAAAAGGTTCTTGATCTTGGGTGGACTTTTTTCATCAAGCCCGCGTTTACCTACCACGTTCGACCAAGGTCCTGAAAATGCGTAGACGCTACATTGAATGTCGGGATCATCACCGACTAGCTTCTCAAGCCCCAGCATGACGGCAGAATGCTGAATGCCATCGCTCGGATGCTTATAACGTATCTGGCCAATGTAGGAAATAATTTCGCGGATCGGAATGCAATCGCTAAAAGCCGGTATCACCTGCTGCTCATTCCAACCTTCCTGCGAAAACTTGGTGAACTGGAAGTCAGCGAGCAGTTGCTCAACAACTCCACGGTTCTCACCAACTAACTCGGTATCATCGTAAGGGTATTCTGGAATAACCCAACCTTCGCGCCCTTTCGACTGATACATGTCTAGCAAAATTACGGATCGTCTCGTCGGATTCAAACCCTGACTCAAATACCATTCTCGCCGCCAATCTTTGAGCTTACCGCCCGCCGATATATGTGCCGAAATTAATTGACGGACAGATTCTTCGTGGACTACATAGTCTTCAAACGCCTGAATGTTTTCACTTGTCAGGTAGATGCGGCAAAGGCCCAAATAGCTCCTTTTATAACCGAAAAACCGGGCTCGCTGCTGGATATTGTCTGCGTTGCCAGCCCCGATTGAACGAGGCATGTATGAAACTGTCAGGCCTTCAACGGTGAAGCCCCTGTCAAGGCCGATGCCGCCAACAAGTATCCAACTGTAGTCACCCTTCCAATCAACCGTTGGTATTCTGTTCTTTGACCGGGTGTTGAGCTCTTCAATCGCAGTCTCAGAGATAGCATCATACAAGAAAGGTGAAATATCATCAAAACCGACACTGGTTGCATAAGTCTGCTTCAAACCATCAAAAGCATTCTGGAACTGAGCTAGAAGCTCGGCACGTTCAGAGTGGTGCACATCATCCAAAATCGTAGCCCAGTCATCTTTAAGCTGCCGGGACCAGCGCGCAAACATTAAATGATCGTCCTTAGCAATTGCCGGATGAATCATCATCGAACGATTTTTGCCGTTCTGATCGTCATCTTCCTGCAAGCCGATTGCGACTCCAACAAAGAAATCTCTAAGGGCTTGCAAAAAACTCTCGGGTGGAACTGTGGGACGATCATCACGATCAGGAACATCTGCCAATGGAATCAGTTCGATATATTTTTCGTTGCCTTCAATGAAGAACTCTTTGCCACCAACGTAGTGTGCGCCCGGTGTCAGCACCGCACCAAAATCTGGAGAAAGAGCATCAATGCGGCTAATCAGCAACGGCGCTTGGGGTGTCGCAGTATATAGCAGATAACTATGGTGAGGAAACTGCTCACGGAGTGCTGTTATTCGGGCGTAGGTGGTGCTTTCTTGCTCTTGCAGCGCCTTAGTATTCATGCCCGCCTGATCGCCCTCATCGTCGATTATAAGCGTTGGCACCTTCGACAGATCAACGCCGGAGAACAACTCAGCGAGGTTTCGAAGGTGGTCATGCTGCTTCATAGTCACAATCATCACAGTTCGCGCCCTCGGACTACCCCGTCGCCATTTTGCCAACTCACTCTTGACCCGGTCAATCTCGGCCTCTTGAAACCCCTTTTCTTTTGTTGTGAACAGCTTCCAATTCCGGTTGGTATCGACACCGAGGTCTTTTCTTAGTCTGTCGTAAGACTGCTCCACTAGGTTGTTTGTAGTGCCGGCTAAAAGAACAACAATTTGATAACCGTTGTCTCGCGCTAACGCAGAAAGGCCTGTGAAAGAGAGGGTTTTCCCGCTCTGAACATAACCAATGATGAGGCCAGTATTGTGGTCAGAAGGTGTCTTGGGATCAGCGCAACTACGCATGATCGCCATGGTTTCAGATACCAAGCTTTCTTTCTCACTATCAGAAAGTGATGTGTTTGAACTGACAAGATCGGTAATCTCTGTCCCTTGAACCGGATACCATTCTGCACCAGTTTCTCGACGGCTAATCCTGATAATACCTTCGTCACTCATCTCTGGTTGGCCTCGATAATAGTTTCTTGAGAATTTCACTTGAATACTGACGGATAACGGCGGGATTGCTCTTTGCAAGTTCGGCCGCGATGACTTCCGATAGTGCCATGCTAGCAGCGATACCAAGCACCGCAGATAATCCATCCGTTCCAAGGTTTGGGTATTGAGCCATGAAAGGATGCAACATCGCTAAACGTATGTCGATTTGGCGCGGATCGGGGTCTGCAATCGAGGGACGGTTTTGTATGGACAACCACTCACGCTCGCTTTCTGAATACGAAAGCTCAATCCTGACGATCCAAGGTTGATCTCGGAATGAAAAGTTAAACGTGACGACTTCCTGCTCCGCTTGAGACAATGGTGGCGGAGCCGAAAATATGGGTTCTGAACTGCCGGGTTCTGCGGACACAGCATCACTAACCGCAAAATCTTGTGCAGATAGGTTCTGGTGTTCAAATTGTTGAGCCGTGCCCTGAAGCGCAATGCTCGCTGTATGCCGGTTGTTTTTTGCATCCCTTTTGGTCGAGTAGTTGCGAACTTGTTGGAGCATCGGAAGGTCTTCAGAAGCAAGTAGTTTTCTCAGTTTCTTGAGGAATTCATCCTCGTTCTCTTCCCACTTGATGCCATCTTTGGTGTGGGAGACAAAGAACCCCTTCAGGTGGATTTCGCCAAACAGCCGCTGATATGCAAAGCTTGTTGAAGCACCAAAAATATCTTCTGGTCGATAGCTTTCGTCTGCGCTGCCAAGGATTAACCTGTCCCGTCTAAATATCGCGAGACCAGCCAACCTTGTGCTAGCTTTCTCACGAATTGCAACAAATCCTTTGGCAGACTTCCCATCACCCAAATCAAAGTCGACGTCACACTTCCATTCGATTTCCGGACCGTCAAAGTCTTTAAAGTGGGGTGCTGATAAAATCTTCGGCTCTTCGTAGGTCAACAATTCTTCATCAACATATAGTTCGACTTGCCCGCTCCGAATGAAAAGCCGATAGATGCTGGCGAGGTGTTCTTTGATCTTCCCAATAGTGCGCCCTTTGGGAAACCGCCTGATGTTTTCCAAGTGGATCTCGGTGTAGTGCTTGTCGTTGGCAACTGGCGACGAGATGACATTCAGTTCTTCGATTGAATCATGGACGATCTTGTCAATGTCAAAAAATACGGCTCGCTCCGTGTTCTCGCCCAATGCACTAGAACGAACACTCCAAGTCGGCGCAAACCAAGACGCTGCGCTCTTCATTCCCATACCGAACTCAGATAGGCCACTGGCATTAGGTGGGATTTCAGCGGGCCGAAACGCACGCTGATAGTCCGAAGAAGCTATTCCGGCCGCGTTGTCGCGCACAGTGATGCGGCTTTCAGCAGGCAAAAAGTCGATATCAATCCGAAGCTTGAACCTGCCACCAGTAACACTTTTCAGTTCTTTTCGATTGTCGATGCTACTCTGGATGGAGTTGTCAACGAACTCAGCGAGCGCGAACCAAGCCTTGTAGTTAAGGTGGGGTAGAACCGAGAGAACGTTGACACCGGGTCTGATGTTTACTGATCTGATGCCCGACATGCTATTCTGCTGCGACCGCGATAGCTGTGTCTAACTTCGGGACTTGCCCGTCTATCAAAGCGGAGAAGATACGTCGAACTACTTCCACATTCACAGCGTTGCCAAATGCCTTGTATGCACCGTTTTTGGTGTCCGGAAGATACCTTAAGTCACCCATGCTTTGCAGCCGACTACATTCACGAGGAGTCATGTAGCGCTGTTGCCACGCGACGATTGGAACTTGGCTTGTTGTCATCGCAATCAGCGAAGGCGCAGTATCAGTTCGCTTTACTCGGATACCACTTGCGCGGAACTGAACTATGTGTTGCCAGATATCGCGCGTCCCGCCTTTTATATTCCATTCCAGCTTCTGGAAGCTTGGTGGAAAAGAGCGAATTTTATCAAGCCATGGGTCAATAATATCCTGATGTTGAGCATAAAAGGCTCTATTCTTAATAATGAAGTCTGCTTTCCAACCGGGAAAGGTATCAAGTTTTGTGCAAGCATATCCTGGGAGTGATTTTTCTACCTGCTCCGGCTTTAACTGCTTAAGCTCTACCCCGAATGCTCCTCGATATTTCCCCAACCCTCTAAAGCCGAGCTTGTAAGGTGACTTACCTTCCAAGGGGTAATTTGCTCCAAACTCCATTGCCCAAATCGGGAAAGATGGAAGTTCAACCTCTTCTGGAAAAGCCGCAATAAATTCCTGCCACACCTCAATGTAACGAAGATGATTTGGGTTTAACTTTAACGCATCTCTCGGGTCATCGTCCAAAACAGACGAAATGGAAACCTCTGGTAATTTGGACGGCTTTGGCCAACTAAAATTTTTCAAGCCACCTTGGTTGAGCTTTGCCCCGACGATGAAGGCCCGCTCTCGCTTTTGTGGAACACCAAACATATGCGGCGACAATTTATCATGATCAATCTCGTATCCCACAGACTCAAGTCGCTCACAAATGGACCGCCAAGTCTCGCCGCCATTGTGGCGAACTAAGTTCGGCACATTTTCAATTATGAAAAACATAGGCTCCTTTTGGCGCAATATATCAACAACATAGTCAATGAGATTACCCCATTGAGGGCACTCTAAGCCCTTCTGATCACCGGCTTTCGAAAACGGCTGGCAAGGGAATCCTGCACACAAAACGTCGTGATCTGGGATCGAACTGATATCGACGGCTCGGATATCACCATGCGGCTTGATACCGAAATTCTTGCCATAAAGTTCGGCAAGGCTCTCGTTTAACTCAGAAGCAAAAACACATTCGGCACCAGTAGACGCTAAGGCCTGATGAAACCCACCGAGTCCGGCAAAAAGATCAATAAATTTCATCATGTTATATCATTTCTGGCGGGCGAGTGGTGCACTTGAGTCAACCAACAGTTGCGGCATTGTATGAGGGGACAATATAGTATGCGTTCCCCGCGTCAACGCAACATGCTGGGTTTGTCAACGGATTTTTTTCGCACTGCGTTGATGTGGCGGTCTGCTCCACAACCTGCAATGCTTGTCTAACTGCCCCCTCTGGGTCAGCAGAGCGCCGCTCCAACGCTTTAGACTACGCGGCATGGACAGCGGGCGCGTCGTAGCTCGTCAGTATGTTTGGGATCTCTGCACCGGCAGCACTTCCACCAGTTTCCAAAAATTCCAGCAGTGGAACGAATTTCCTATTTAGGTAATCCCGGCGGGCAGCATAGGCTCCCCCGCCCTCATGGACCGCTTTCATTTTCGCCCAGAGGTTCGGTTCGACGAGACATCTGACAACAAAACTTGGCAGCAACCTCTTTGTCACGGGGTTGGAAACAAACTCTGAACGCAAAGTTTGATAGACCAAAGTGCTCAACGAACCGCCTGTAGCAACTGCTTCGATAGTGTTTTTCAACACCAACGCACGGTCCAAGCGCTGCTCTGGAAGAGCCTCAAGATTGTTCAACAAGAGCACCCCCGTGGCGCGGCTTGATGTAGGTATTACCAACAAACGGGCAACGGGTCTGATCCGCGAACACGCGGCCTGCCGGATCGAGCGGCTCGAAGCCAAAAAATTCAGTTACTTGAAGTGCCACTCCGGCACATTCGAGTAGTGGGCACGGTTTATCAAAAGAGAAATTACACCGTGTTATTGAGATCACCTTAATTAAACCGCGCACGCAATTGAGGCGCAAAAAAATGTGACCCCTTTTGCAGATGCTATTCAAGTGAGGTGCTGGAAATGGTAAACAAGTGGCACAATCAAAGCCCCTGCCGAAAGCCTGTCCAATTCTCGCAACCGCCGATCATAACACCCACCTAATTCAGTTGGTTTCCCTTGTTAGCGGAAACGATCTGGCAAAAGCGCATGGCTATGACGGTGTCACAGCACAGTGCCGCGCGTGGTGGCGGTCGATGGGTATCCGCCCCTTGCCGGGGCGTAAAAATGTGTATGATCCCGTGCAGGTGCGCCATTGCCTTAACCAGCAACAAGGACTGATACCCAAAGAAGACGAAAGGGACGCCGCGCCCACGTCCCACGTCGAGCAAAGAAAGGCCCGCAAACGTGCCCAGTGATAGCTTGCCCCCCGAAGTCCATCGCGTGAAGGCAAAGCTGGCTGATGGCTCCGCGATGTTCTATTTCAGCTTGCGCGGGCGCACGGGGACGGGGTTCTACAAATCGCCGGAACGCCTCCCGCGTGAGCGGGAATTTCATGCCGCATACGTTGCAGCGATGGACGCCGCCTTGCCGAAATCGTCGAGCTATCTGACCTGTCACATGGTAGATGACTATATCGCATCCCCGAAGTTCCAGCGACTGAAATCTCGCACGCAAGCAGACTACCGGGTTTGGCTGGACCGCTTTTCAAAAGAGTTTGGAGCTGATCCCGCCGCGATGTTTCAGGAATGGGAGTCGTTGGCGGAAGTCGAAGACTGGCGTGATCAATGGAGTCACAGCCCTAAACAATTTGACTACGCCGGGACCGTCGCCACGATTTTGCTTAACTGGGGTGTGAGGCGCGGCAAGCTCAAGCGCCACCATTGCAGTTTCGAAAAGGTTTACAAGGCACATCGCGCCGCAATCATCTGGACGCAGCAACACATCGACCAGTTTCTGAAAACGGCGCCAGACCACATAGGGCGGGTTCTCATCGCTGCGACCGAGACCGGCCTGCGACCAGCCGATCTCGTGCAACTCCGCCGCTTCAACGTCGAAACGCTGGAATCCGGCAATCGCCGTCTGCGCATCCCGACAGAGAAGCGCGGGGTGTTCGCCCACATTCCGATCACGCAGAAAATGGGGCAAATTATTGATTCCGTCCCCGAGGGTCAGGAGTATCTGCTCACAAACGCCAGCGGTAAACCGTGGACGGCACGATACGCATCACAGCGGTTAAGTGCTTACAAGAACCAAGCTGGTCTCACAGAGGATGCGCTGGGCTACAGTCTGCACCTGCATGATTGCCGGGGCACCGCGACGACGAAGCTCTTGGAGGCTGGCGCGGATGCGTTTCAGCTTGCGACCGTATTCGGCTGGAACCTGCGCTACGCCACTCAGATGATTGAAGTCTATGCAGTCGTCGGAGGTGACAAAACCGACAAGATTCTCGAACTTTTTGCAAAGGCGGAAAAGAACGCCACCAGAACGTAATTGTAAAATGCCCTGTAAAATGGCTCCCTGTAAATCGGCCACATTACGTCTAAGTCATTGAAAATAAATGGAGGCGAGTATCGGAATCGAACCGATATACGCGGATTTGCAATCCGCTGCGTCACCACTCCGCCAACTCGCCGCCTAAGTGGTATCGAGCCGATTATAGGATAATTTGAGATGCCGCAAGGCCTAGGCAGCGTCGATTTGACGTTTCAATGCCGTTGCCGGTTGTTTCCGAATGTGAGAAAACGTAAATCAGGAATCTGAACGAAAGAGTTTAGCTTATGACAGACTTTGCCGCCCGCCGTACCACAATGGTCGATACGCAGGTTCGCCCGTCGGACGTGACCAAATTTCCGATCATCGACGCGATGTTGTCCGTTCCGCGCGAGGAATTTGTGCCCGGCGACAAGATAGAAGCCGCATATATCGGGGAAAACCTTGATCTTGGCGGGCGTCGTGTCATGCTGGAACCACGCACGCTGGCAAAGATGCTTGATGCGCTGGATGTCCAAGGCGATGAGTTGGCGTTGGATCTGGGGTGCGGGCTGGGGTATTCTTCCGCCGTGCTTGCGCGCATGGCAGAAGCGGTCGTTGCAGTAGAAGAGGATGAGGCGCTGTTAAATGATGCACAGGCTGCACTGACGCGCTGCGGCGCGGACAATGTGATCCTGTATCAGGGCGCTTTGGCCGAAGGGGCTGCCAAACACGGCCCCTATGATGTGATCATGGTGGAAGGCGCGGTCGAGCATTTGCCTGCGGGCCTTCTGGATCAGTTGAAAGAAGGCGGGCGCATGGCGTGCCTGTTTGCCGAGGGTGCCTTGGGTGTCGTACGAATCGGTTACAAGATTGATGGGGAGGTCACATGGCGATTTGCGTTTAACGCAGGCGCACCGGTGCTTCCCGGGTTCGAACGCCACAGCGCGTTCAAACTCTAAACCTCAAGCGGCGCGCCGTTGAGGCGCGCGGCCAAAAAATCAGGCGCGTCTGACAACGGAGCAGGACATGCAAGTGAAGAAACTGAAAAGAAAACTGCAGACGGGAACGGCGGTGGTTTTTCTTGCCATGTCTGCACCGGTCATGGCTTCGGCCGAAACTCTGGCTGATGCGATGGCGGATGCCTATACTAATAGCGGGTTATTGCATCAATACCGCGCCGTGTTGCGGGCCGCGGACGAAGATGTGGCTGTCGCCGTGTCATCGATGCGTCCGGTGCTCAATTGGGCGGCGGATGTGACGCGCTCGTTTGGGCGTGCCTATACTGCCAGCACAATTTTGGGTCCGGTCGATTCGTCTTCGACGTCGACGTCGCTTGGTCTGGCGGCCGAGCTTGTTATCTATGACGGCGGCGACACCAAGCTCAGGGTCGAGGCGGCGAAGGAATCTGTTCTGGCAACGCGGCAGGCGCTTGTCGGGGTCGAGCAGGACATTCTTCTGCAAGCTGTTGATGCTTATACCAGCGTGCGGACACAAATCGAAACAGTTGCCCTGCGCGAAAACAACGTGCGGGTGATCGGTGAAGAATTGCGCGCCGCCCGCGACCGGTTTGAAGTGGGCGAAGTGACTCGCACCGATGTCGCCCAAGCCGAGGCGCGCTTGGCCGCCGCACGCAGCGCTTTGGCGCAGGCTCAGGGCAATCTGACCGCAGCCCGCGAGTATTTTAACGCAGCAGTGGGGCGCAAGGCCGGTCGGCTCAGCGCACCGCCCACGGCCCCTGCGACGGCCAGAACGGTCGATGCGGCCAAGGCACTGGCGCTGCGCGCCCATCCCGATCTCCTCAAGGCGCAACACGAAGCCGCTGCCGCTGATCTGGCTGTGGCGATCGCTGCGGCTTCGATTCAGCCACGGGTGACGCTGAATGGCACCTATGGCATTCAGGAAACATTCGACAGCCGGAATTTCAGCAAGGGCGGCACCGTCGGCATTGAGGTCTCGGGCCCGATTTATGCCGGAGGCAAAATCCCGGCGCTGTACCGTCAGGCGATGGCCAATCGCGAGGCTGCACGGGCAAACCTGCATGTGGTCGGCATCACGCTGGCGCAGAATGTCGGCACATCCTATGCGCAGTTGCAGGTGGCCCGCGCCGCCCGCGAGGCAAGCAATCAACAGGTCAGCGCATCGCGCGTGGCCTTCCGCGGTGTGCGCGAAGAGGCGACGCTGGGCGCACGTACCACGCTGGATGTGTTGAACGCGGAACAGGAACTGCTCGATGCGCAGGCAAACCTGATCACCGCGACTGCCAGTGAATATCTGGCGTCATATTCGCTGTTGTCTGCCATGGGTCTGTTGACGGCAGAGCATCTGAACCTCAAGGTGCAGCGCTATGATGCTGCGGCCTATTTCAATCAGGTCAAGGATGCCCCGGTCGCCGTAAGCGAGCGGGGCCGCAAGCTGGACAAAGTCCTGCGCGGATTGGGAAAAGAGTAATAGCCGCTCTATCGGTTGTGAGAATCTCTGCCCGGGGTTAAACTCGGGTGGAGGCAAGAGTGGAATAAAAAATGTCCGACCCCGTGACAAATGTGGAAATCGAGGATGTGCTGTCATCTATCCGGCGGCTTGTGTCCGAGGATGCACGCCCGCGTGTCTTGACGCCGAAAGCGCCGAGCAGGCTGGTGCTGACCCCCGCGCTGCGGGTTGCCGACGCGCCTACGCCAGTGCAGGACACCGAGGATCACGGTGCCCCTTCCCAGCCCGACGTCACAGAACCCGCACAAGTGGAAGATGTGCCCGCCGAGGCGGCGTTTTTCGCGCACGTGCAGCCGTCTGTTGAGCCTGTTTCGGACGCGCCGCATCTTGACGAGGCCGCAGCTGAGGAAGCCGAGCACGACGATGACAGTCTGACGCTTGAGGATCGTATCGCCGAGTTGGAAGCCGTGGTTGCCGGGCAGGACGATCAGTGGGAACCTGATGGCGAAGGCAATGATGACTATGCCGGTGGTGCGGTCGGATCCCTTCAGTGGGAGGATCACCTTCCCGAAGAGGATGAGGCCGAGGACGTTGAAGAATGGACTGAAGCCCAAAAAGATGCGGTGGAAGAGGCCGAGTTTGTCGAGGACGCGCCATCTGACTCAAGCACTCCGCTGACCGACTGGGACGAGGATGCGCTGGCCGAGCCGCCCCTGATGCAGGATACACGGGCCCAGCCAGAAGTTGACGCCGAGCTGGAAGTTGACGACGGGTTGGACTCTGATCCTCCTGAGGCTGATCTGGGCCTTTTGGCCTCGGACGATACGATTCTGGACGAAGAATCGCTGCGCGAATTGGTTGCCGATATTGTGCGGCAGGAATTGCAGGGCGTTCTGGGCGAACGGATTACGCGCAACGTGCGCAAGCTGGTCCGGCGCGAAATTCACCGCGCCTTGACCAGTCAGGAATTGGAGTAACCGCCCGAGGGTGGCTGTGCCAGCGATAGCAGCAGATCAAGATCAAGATGGGTTTCCAGATGTGCCGCCAGCGCATTGAGAACTTGTTCCAGATCGTTGGAATACCGGATTTCTGACGCGGCCCCCAGTTGTCGCAGGTAAGCGGCGCGAAAGCGATCCGAGCTGAACAGCCCATGCAGGTAACAGCCCCGGATCCGTCCATCCGCCGTGGCGGCACCTTCGGCGTGGCCTGCGATCGACAGCCAGGGGTTGGCACAATCGGCGCCGGTGGTTTCACCAATGTGGATCTCGTACCCCGAAACCGTATCGCCAGTGGGCAGATAGGTGGCTTCAGTCAGTGTCAGGTGCTTTTGCGGCGTCATCACGGTGCAAACATCCAGCAGGCCAAGCCCCGCCACGCTGCCCGCAGGGCCTTCGATACCCTGCGGGTCAGCAATCTGGCGGCCCAGCATCTGATAGCCGCCGCAAATACCCAGAACATGCCCGCCGCGCCGGATATGGGCGTGTAGGTCGATATCCCACCCCTGCGCGCGGAAATGCGCCAGATCAGCGATGGTGGATTTCGATCCGGGGATCAGCACCAGATCGGCATCACCGGGCAGGGGGCGGCCCTGCTCGATGATCTCGACCGTGACGCCGGGTTCGGCGCTAAGCGGGTCGAGGTCATCAAAGTTGGCAATCCGCGACAGGCGTGGCACCGCCACTTTGCAGGCCCCCCCAACGCGCGAGGCGACATCCATCACATCCTCGGCCGGTAGGCGCCAGGCATCGGCAAACCACGGCACCACACCCAGCGAGGGCCAGCCAGTATGCGCGGTGATGGTGACAAGCCCGTCATCAAACAGGCTGACATCGCCGCGAAACTTGTTGATGGCAAAGGCTTTGATCCGGGTGGCGTCCTCGGGCGGCAGAACCGTCTGGGTGCCCACCAACTGCGCAATCACGCCGCCACGATCAATGTCCCCGACCAGAACCACAGGCAGGCCTGCGGCTTCGGCAAAGCCCATGTTGGCGATGTCGCCTGCGCGCAGATTGACCTCGGCAGGGCTGCCGGCGCCTTCGATCAGAACCAGATCGGCTTGCGCGCACAGGCGGTGAAAGCTTTGCAGCGCGGGCGCCAGAAGCTGCGGCTTGGCCTTGGCGTAGTCACGGGCGCGCAGGGTGGCAAAGCGCTGCCCCTGCACGATCACCTGTGCGCCGATATCCGATTCGGGTTTCAGCAGAACGGGGTTCATATCCGTGTGCGGTGGCACCCGTGCGGCCAGCGACTGAAGCGCCTGCGCGCGGCCAATCTCGCCGCCATCTTCGGTGACTGCGGCGTTGTTGGACATGTTCTGCGGTTTGAACGGCCGTACCGACAGGCCGCGATTGGCGAATGCGCGGGCCAGACCGGCCACAAGCATCGACTTGCCCACGTTCGAGCCGGCCCCTTGTATCATGATCGCGCGTGCCATTGTCGTCTCCTGCATGTTGGGCAGGCATAGCGCGGCGCGCGGCGCACGTCACTATGGGCAGGCAACAAAGATGAGGGGGGCGGGGCTGTGCGAAAAGAAAACGCGCCCTGAGCAGGGCGCGTCTTTCATTGTCCTGACCTTCGAGAAGGGCAGGAGTCTAGGCTGCTTCGGCTTGCTGAGCGGCGTTGCGGCGTTCGCTTTCTTCGCGCGACAGCGCGACGGAGGTGCGCACACCTTTACCGACGAAATCCATCAGACCGGTCACAACCCGCTCGTTGGGGTCGATACCAGCGCAGGACAGAACCTCGCGGCCATCGCGGGACCGGGCCCAGCGTGCGATCTGCTCGGGGCCGTTGCCATATTTCTTATCATCGGCGATTGCATCGTCGAGTGCAGCCAACACAACGGCTGCGAACAGTTTGCGTGCACGGTTGCCTTGCTCATTATTGAAGGCAGTGCCGTCAACGAAATCTTTCATGATTCGTCCTTGATTATTGCTCTTGCGTTTTCGGGCGTGGCGCTGCTTATGACTGATTGAGTTCGATTCGGATAGAGCAATTACGCATAGCTTTCATGCAAATTTCGCATAACTTCCGCATATCCGACACGACATCTCGTCTTCTTGCCACGGGGGTGAACGCCAGATATAGGGTTGCACAAAGATCAATCAACCTTTTGCCATGGTTTTGCCCAATGCCCAAAATTAACGGAAACGAAATTCGCCCCGGTAACGTGCTTGAACACGACGGCCATCTGTGGGTCGCGGTCAAGGTCGATCACGTCAAGCCCGGCAAGGGCGGCGCTTTTGCTCAGGTCGAGATGAAAAACCTGCGCAACGGCTCGAAGTTGAACGAGCGGTTCCGCAGCGCGGACAAGGTCGAGCGCGTGCGTCTGGACCAGAAAGATCAGCAATTTCTGTATGAAACCGATGGAATGTTGGTTTTTATGGACACCGAAACCTATGAGCAGGTCGAACTGCCTGCCGACCTGTTGGGCGAGCGTCGCCCATTCTTGCAGGACGGCATGACCATCCACATCGAGTTTTACGAAAGCGAGGCGCTGAACGCGACTTTGCCGCAGAAAGTGACCTGCAAGATCGCCGAGACCGAGCCGGTTGTAAAAGGTCAGACGGCTGCCAACAGCTTCAAACCCGCGATTCTGGACAATGGCGTCAAGGTCATGGTGCCGCCCTTCGTGGGGCAGGACGAGCTGATCGTGGTGAACACCGAGACAATGGAATACGCCGAGCGCGCCTGAGCGCATGACGTGACGTTATGATCGTGTGATACGAAAAAGGGTGCGCTGCAAAGCGCACCCTTTTGGTTTTTGGGCGTGTCAGATCAGACCGACATGCAGATATATTTCATTTCAAGGTAATCCTCGATGCCGTGATGGCTGCCTTCGCGGCCAAGGCCGGATTGCTTGACGCCGCCAAACGGTGCCACCTCGGTCGAGATGATGCCGGTGTTGACGCCGACGATGCCATATTCCAGCGCCTCGGCCACTTTGTAGACCCGGCTGAGATCCTTGGCGTAGAAATATGATGCCAGACCAAAGATCGTATCATTGGCCAGCTCGATGACCTCGTCCTCATCCGTGAATTTGAACAGGGGCGCGAAGGGGCCAAAGGTTTCCTCGGTCGAAACGATCATGTCGCGGGTCATGCCGGTCATGATTGTCGGCGAAAGATAGGTGCCAGGGCCTTGCTGCGCCCCACCGCCAAGGATGACTTTGCCGCCTTTGGCGGTGGCATCCGCCACATGCTCCTGAACCTTTTTGATCGCGGCGCTGTTGATCAGCGGCCCCAGATCAGTACCGGGTTCCAAGCCATCGCCGACTTTCATCTTCTCAACAGCGGCTTTCAGCTTGGCCGCGAAGGCATCGTAAACGCCTGCCTGGACATAAATCCGGTTGGCGCAGACGCAGGTCTGACCATTGTTGCGGAACTTGCACATGATCGCGCCTTCGACGGCGGCATCAAGGTCGGCGTCATCGAACACGATGAACGGCGCGTTGCCGCCCAGCTCCATCGAGCATTTCATCACCTGATCGGCGGCTTGGCGCAGCAGGATCCGGCCGACGTTGGTTGATCCGGTGAAGGTCAGCTTGCGCACGGTAGGGTTCTCGCAGAACTCCTTGCCGGTGTCGGAGGCATTGGTGGTCGTGACGATCGACAGTACGCCCTTGGGCAGGCCCGCGCGTTCGGCCAGCACGCCAAGTGCCAGTGCAGACAGCGGCGTCAGCTCGGACGGGCGGGCGACAAAGGCGCAACCTGCGGCCAGCGCGGGGGCGGCCTTGCGGGTGATCATCGCGGTGGGAAAGTTCCACGGCGTGATCGAGGCGGCAACGCCGATCGGTTGCTTGATGACGGTAATGCGCTTGTCACGCTGGTGGCCGGGGATCGTCTCGCCATAGATCCGCTTGGCCTCTTCGCCGAAAAACTCGATGAACGAGGCGCCATAGGCGATCTCGCCCTTGGCCTCGGCGTGAGGTTTGCCCTGTTCGGCGGTCAGGATGGTGGCCAGATCATCCTGATTTTCCATCATCAGATCGAACCAGCGGCGCAGGATCGCGGCGCGTTCCTTGCCGGTGTATTTCGCCCATTCTTTCTGGGCCGTGGCGGCCGTGGCGATGGCATGGGCCACCTGCGCGCGGCTGAGGTCGGCGACATTGGCGATCACATCGCCGCGCGCGGGGTTTGTCACCTCGAAGGTCGCGCTTTCGTCACCATCCACCCAGTCGCCATCGACATAGGCCCGATCAGCCAGCAGAGAGGGGTCTTTCAGTAGCGACTTCAAATCTGTTTTTGCGTCCAGCATGGGGCGTTCCTCCGGTTTTTCTCTCGCCAAGGGAAATCATCTGGCGTTACTCTTGTCCAGAGCTAGACTGAAGGAGACTGCCGTGGAGCTGGACGATGCCTATGCCAATGCGGCCCATATCGAGGGCAGCGCGGCCTATCCTGATCGCTGGGCGGCCACTGCGGCGGCGTTCCGCGAGGGGATGATTGAGCAGGGGCTGGCCGATCTGGACATCCCTTATGGCGACAGTGCGCGTCAACGGTTTGACCTGTTCCGCCCCGAAGGCTTGGCCAAGGGGCTGCTGATATTTGTGCATGGCGGATATTGGCTGCGGTTTGACAAGTCATATTGGTCGCATCTTGCGGCTGGCGCGTTAGAGCGCGGGTGGGCGGTGGCGATGCCGTCGTATGATCTGTGCCCGCAGGTGACGATTGCCGCGATCACGGCGCAGATTGCCCGGATGGTGCCGGTGGCGGCCAGCATGGTGGCGGGGCCGCTGGTGTTGGCGGGGCATTCGGCGGGCGGGCATCTTGTGGCGCGGATGGCGGTGCCGGGTGTGTTGCCCGAGGCCGTGGCCGCGCGGGTGACGCGGGTCATGCCGATCTCGCCGGTGGCGGATTTGCGACCGTTGCTGCGCACCTCGATGAATGCGCAATTCGGGCTGGACGAAGACGCAGCGGGGGCCGAAAGCCCGGCCCTGATGCAGCCTTTGCCGGGCGTGGAGGTCACGGTCTGGGTCGGCGGAGACGAGCGCCCGGCCTTTCTGGATCAGGCGCAGGCGCTGGCGGATGCCTGGGGCGCGCGCTGTGTGGTCGAGGCGGGGCGGCATCATTTCGATGTGATTGAAGGCCTGTCGGATCGCAATAATCCGATGATGATCCGCCTGCTGGCGGGGTGATCCCCAGCGGGTGGATGTGCTGCGCGGGATGAAATCAGCCGTGGCGGTCTGACCAGCAGGGCTGTGCGTCGCTTGTGGCGGGGCGCGCGTTGTATATCGCGCGGGCGATGGCGCGGGCCATGACCGTGGCTGCGGCGTGACCGATATAGAGCGTATCAGCGATGGGGTTGGTCAGGGGTTTGGTGCCCGTGGCGGCAGAGAAGATCAGGTCGCCATCCATCGGGGTATGCGCGGGCACCAGCGCGCGGGCAAAACCATCATGGGCGGCGGTGGCCATGCGGGTGCATTGCGCTTGCGTCAGCACCGCATCGGTGGCGACGATGCCGATGGTGGTATTTGCATGCGCGGCCAGTTTGGTGGGCGGGATATGCGGATCGGGATAGGTGCTGGCGGGGCCACGCGCGCCGAACTCGGTCTCCACCTCAAACGGGGCGGCCCAGAAATGTGGCCCGTCGCCGACCGTGGCCGAGCCGAGGGCGTTGACCGCCACCAGTGCGCCAACGGTGTGACCCGAGGGCAGGGTGATCGAGGCCGAGCCAAGGCCGCCTTTGAAATTGGCGGTGGTGGCCCCGGTGCCCGCCCCGACAGAGCCAAGGCCGAAGCTGTGCGACGCATTGGCAAGCGCCTGCGCACCAAGGGACTTATAGGGATTTTCGGCCCAGTTTTTGTCGCCGCCGTTGATCAGGTCGAACAGGATCGCACCGGGCACGATCGGCACGCGTTGATCGCCAACGACAAAACCGCGCCCCTGCGCGCGCAACGCATCGGCCACGCCAGACGGGGCGTCCAGCCCAAAGGCCGAACCGCCGGACAGCACCAGCGCATCCACCTGCTCGACCGTTTTGTCGGGGGCCAGCAGGTCGGTTTCGCGGCTTCCGGGCGCGCCGCCCATCACATGCACCCCGGCGGTAAACGGCGCATCGCCCAGCAGGACGGTGACGCCGGTTTTGATCGTGTCGTCCTGCGCGTTGCCGACGCGCAGCCCGGCGATATCGGTGATCAGATTTAAAGAGCCCGGTTTTGGTGCAAGTGCCATGATAATTTCCCAAAAAAGTTAATACCATCTTGCCAGATCGCGCCGCATGAGCAAGGTGAGGAAACAGGCAAGGCGATGGCGTCGCCACATGTTGTTGCGCATGTGCCTGTTTTCCGTCCTGAACGCCGGGACCTTTCTGTTCAAGGAGGGTCAAATGACTTCACGTCCTGAAATGTATCGCTTCCACAATGGTGAAAAAGCCATCCTTCCGTTTGCCGCCGCAGAGTATGAGGCGCGGCTGTCCGGGCTGCGCGCCAGTATGGCGGATCGCGGGCTGGATGCGGCGGTTTTCACCTCGATGCACAACATCGCCTACTATAGCGGGTTCTTGTATTGCAGCTTTGGTAGGCCCTATGGGTTGGTTGTAACCCCTTCGGAATGTGTGACAATTTCGGCAGGGATTGACGCGGGGCAGCCGTGGCGGCGCAGCTTTGGCGACAACATCACCTATACCGACTGGCAGCGGGATAACTTCTGGCGGGCGGTGCGGTCGGTAACGGGCGAAGGCGCTGCGATCGGGTTTGAGGAGGATCATCTGACGCTTCAGGCGATGGCCAAGCTGGAGGCGTTCCTGAGTCCCAGCCGCACCGAGAGCGTGAGCGAGGCCACCATGCGGCAGCGGATGATGAAATCACCCGCCGAGATCGCGCTGATCCGACAGGGAGCGCAGGTGGCCGATGCGGGCGGCTATGCCATCCACGCGGCGGTGCGTGCGGGCGCGCGCGAGATCGACGTGGCGATGGCCGGGCGCGACGCGATGGAGGCCGAGATCGCCAAGCGCTTCCCGGATGCGGAATACCGCGACACTTGGGTCTGGTTCCAATCGGGGCTGAATACCGACGGGGCGCACAACCCGGTCACGGGGCGGGAGTTGCAGCGCGGCGATATTCTGAGCTTGAACACTTTCCCCATGATTTCAGGCTATTACACAGCATTGGAGCGCACGATGTTCGTGGGCGAGGTCGATGCGGCCAGCCTGAAAATCTGGGAAGCGAACGTCGCGGCGCATGAATATGGCATGTCGCTTTTGGTGCCGGGGGCCAGTTGTTCGGAAGTGACGCATAAGATCAACGCCTTCTTTGAAGAGCGCGATTTGCTGCAATACCGGACCTTCGGCTATGGTCATTCGTTCGGGGTTCTGAGCCATTTTTATGGCCGCGAGGCCGGGCTGGAATTGCGCGAGGATATCGACACGGTGCTGGAGCCCGGCATGGTGATCAGCATGGAACCGATGCTGACGCTCGGGCAGGATTTGCCGGGGGCGGGGGGATACCGCGAGCACGATATTCTGGTGATTACCGAGGGCGGAAACGAGAATATCACCGGCTATCCTTACGGGCCTGAGTTCAACGTGGTGGGGTAAAACCGGGCTGCGGTATCACGTCGGTATCACGTCGGTATTCTGTCGGTATTTTCTCGGCACGCGTGGCCGCAATAACGGGGCAAAGGCGGCGGGATCGGTCGCCTTTGCGCAATCGGGCTGTGGTGGTAGGCAGGTCTGAAACGCATGACCTTTGCGGTGGTGGAAGCTGCGGTGGGTCAGAGCCGGATCACGTAATCCTTGGTGGTGGTTTCAAGCACCTCCCATGTGCCGGAAAAGCCGGGGCGCAGGATGAAGCTGTCGCCCGCGGTGACGGTTCTGGCGGTGCCGCCGTCTTCGGTCAGGACCGAGGTGCCCGACAGGATGTGGCAGTATTCCCATTCATCGTACTGGATTCGCCATTTGCCGGGGGTGGATTGCCAGATGCCGCAATACAGCCCCTCGCGCTCTTCCAAGTTCCAGGTGGTGAAGACCGGGTCGCCCGAGATCAGCCGATCCGGCGCGGGGCGCTCGGTTTCGGGGGCGACAGAGGCGGAAACGGGGATCAGGTTGGACGACATAGGCCCTCGGCAATGCAGGAGATGTGTGGGTGATAAAGACATATCCGCGCTCAGGCGTCCAGCGGTGCGTGCCCTCATGACGTTGTTGTCGCCTGGCAGGCACACTGACCTTGCGGGACGGCTGATACGCTGCCGGAGCGGCGCCGATGATTGCGCCGTTGCGATGATGGATGAGGCCGAGACACCCGGCGCATCTGCGTAGGGGGGCACGCTGGCCTACTCATGGTCGGGATGCCCTTTCCCGCTTGGCTGTGCCGCGCGGGAAAGGTGGTGGATTGCGGGGCGTGGGTTAGGCTGTGCTCCAGGCCTGAAACAGCAGGCCGCAGGCAAATGCGCCGGACAGCGACAGCGCGATATAGAGCGCAAAAACCTTGGGCCGGACCAGCGCCCAGACGGCGATGGCGGCGGGCAGCGAGGTGACGCCGCCTGCAACCAGAAACGCCAGCCCGGCCCCCGGTGCCATGCCCTGTTCAATCAGCCCACCGACAAGCGGCAGCGCAGCATAGCCGTTCAGATACGCGGGCACGCCGACGAGGGTGGCAAGGGCGATTGGGCCGATGCCGGTGCCGCCCAGCAGCGAGGTGATGACCTGGGCCGGGACCAGCGCCAGCATCAGGCTTTCCAGCAGGAAGGCCAGCACCAGCCACTGCGCCAGAAACAGTGTGGTTTTGCGGGCCTCGCGGGCGAATTTCGCCCGGCGCTCGGGGTCGTGCCAGAACTGCCAGACCACGGGCTTGGGCGACCGCACAGATGCGGCGCCGCAGCCGCCGTTGCCGATGCCGTCGCGCAACGGGGCGCTGAGAGCTCCACTGCGCGACAGCACCAGCACGGTCAGGCCGCCCGCGATGCCAAGCCCGACGGCGGCAAGCGTTTTGGCCAGCGCAAATTCGGCCCCCAGCACGCCCGAGGTCAGCACGAACATCGACGGGTCCATGATCGGTGAGGCCAGCCAGAAGGCCATGACGGCGGACAGCGGCACGCCCATGCTGAGCAGCGCCGCGATCAGAGGGATCACCCCGCACGAGCAGAACGGCGACAGCCCGCCCGCCAGTGCCGCAAGCCCGATCATCAGCAGTGGCGACCCGGTGAAAGCGCGCGCGATCAGGCTGTCGGCGCCGGTCGCCCCGGCCCAAGCCGCGATGGCGATGGACAGCAGCAAAAACGGCGCGGTGTGCCACAGCGCGCGCAGGGTGAAGCCCGCGCTGGCCGCGGCCTGTTCCGGCGAGGCCACGGCGACGACGGCAAGGATGGCGGCGGAGGTGAGCCAGACCCGCTGGGTTTTCCAAATGTGGTGCAGCAGGTTTGGGTGCGGGGGGAGGGGAATATCTGTCATTCTAAATACCCGGTTATATGGTTGTGTTTGGGCGCGAAAAATCCTGTTTCACGCGGCGGTCAGTGTCACGCGGCGGTTTGCGTTTCTTCAAGGGTGACGCCCGCGCAGCATTCGGAGGTCAGGAAATTCAGCACGCGGCGCATCTGGTCATAGTCGACACGGTTCAGAACCTCGCGGCCCCGTTTTTCCTGCACCACCAGCCCGGCATCGACCAGCGCGCGCAGGTGATGCGCCAAGGTCGAGGCGGCCAGCCCCATATGCTGCCCGATCTCGCTGACGGTCAGGCCATCTTCGCCAGCCTTGACCAAGAGGCGAAACACGCCAAGGCGGGCATCATGACCAAGGGCAGCAAGGGCGCGGGCGGTTGGGGTTGCGGTGCTCATAGTCCAAACATAACCGGTTTTATGGTTGTGTCAATCCCGCACGTGTGCGCCGGTCCGGTTTTTGAGCAGGAGGCGGCGGGGTGGGCCCGCCGCCGTTTGCCGATCAGGCCAGTGTGGGCGTGATCGACAGCCCGCCGCGCGTGGCGTTGGAATAGGGGCAGACCTGATGCGCGGTATCGACCAGCGCCTGCGCGGTCCCGGCATCAACACCGGGAAGCGACACTTCGATGCTGACCTCAAGGCCAAAGCCGCCTTCGTCGCGCGGGCCGATGCCGACGGTGGTGGTGGTGCTTGCCTCGGCCGGGAGTTTGACCTTCTGCGCTTGGGCCACGTGTTTCAGCGCCGACAGGAAGCACGCGGCATAGCCTGCGGCAAACAGCTGTTCGGGATTGACGCCATCGGCGGGGGCGCCGGGCTGCTTGGGGGCCACAAGGCGGAAGCTGACATCGCTGTCCGACAGGGTGGCGGCGCCGTCGCGGCCTCCGGTGGCGGTGGCGGAGGTCTGATAGATGAGTTGCGAGGGCATGTGATAATCCTTTGTTTGCGATTGGGTCGTGCACGATATAAGTCCCGAAAGAAGAGATTCGTCAAGAGCCTTGCGATTGAATCGTGTGCGATTTAAATTGCGGGAATGACAAAGGGCACAGACATGACGCAGAAAATCGGGCTTGAGCATCTTTTGTGTTTCGAGGTCTATGCCGCCTCGCACGCGTTCAACAAGCTGTACAAGCCACTGCTGGAACCGCTTGGGCTGACCTATCCGCAGTATCTGGTGATGGTGGCGCTGTGGGGGCGTGACGGCCAAAGCGTGAGCGAGATCGGCGCGGCGCTTGAACTGGAATCAAGTACGCTGACGCCGTTGATCAAGCGGATGGAGCAGGCCGGGTTGGTGCAGCGCCAGCGCGACGCTGAGGATGAGCGCCGGGTGCGGGTGTCCTTGACTGATCGGGGCCGTGCGCTGGAAGCGCAGGCAGCGCATGTGCCGGTGTGCGCGGGGCAGGCGACGGGGCTGGAGTTCGAGCAGATCGAGGCGCTGCGCCAGCAGATCGCCGATTTGCGCAAGGCGCTTTTGGCGCGCGGCGACAGCGCCTGTTAGCGGTTAGTCCTTTCAATTGCAGGCGGCATTTGCAAAACTTTAGGAAATCGGATTACCGGGGGATGTAAATCATCGTTACATTCCCCATATTGACCTTAAGGTATTGACGAGAAAGGGAGTGCGTGATGGCGGCTTTTGATGCTCAGGTAATGGAATCTCAGAAACAGGTCGCGCAGGCGCAGGCCAAGATCGCCGAATTGACCGGCCGGATCGAAACCGCGCGCGAGAAGATGAAGGTCGGCGACGATGCGATGATCGACATCGAAAACGCCACGCTGGATGATGTGCACGCGCATACCGAAGTGATGACCGCCAACATCGCCGAGCTGATCATGGGGCTGGATGATGTGACGGCCGCGTTTTCCAAGGATTTCGACGAGATGCGGACCAAGACGGGCTGGGAAAGCTTTGTCGGGGTGTTCAGCCGGGGCAAATCGGAAGCGATGCGGCAGGAGCGGATGCGCACGGCCAGCATTGATGACAAATTGCAGGATCTGATCGGCAAGTCCGATATCATCACCAAGCTGCTGGAAAGCCAGCTGTCGACGCTGAACGAGCAAAAGGGCAAGGTTGAGGTCAATCTGACCGAGACGCTGGACGAGCGGGAATTCACCGTCGGTGATCTGGAAACCGTGCGCGCGCAGATCATGGCGATGGACCCCAAGATCATCGATCTGGAAAACCAGATCAGCGTGCAGCAGGACGCCGCGGCACGTACCAAGCTGGAAACTGAACTGGCCGGGTTGAACGCGCAATATAACGCGCTGGTCCAGGACGAGCAGGTCAAGCTGGCCAAGTCGCAGACGCTGGAGCGGTATATCGAGAAGGGCAAGACCTGGATCGACAGTCTGCAAAATCAGGCGGCGACGCAGATGGTTCTGATCAACAAGTTGCAGACCGACACCAAGCAGCGAGTGGTGCTGTATGACGCGCTGAGCAAATCGCTGAAGACGGCGCAGCAGCAGGATGTGGCGCACCGGATCAACGAGATCGGCGTGCAGACCGACAAGGAAGCACAAGCCGCGATGGCGGCAATCGGCACGGCGACCAACCAGCGCATGGCCGACATGATGGAAAAGCACGAAGAGCACATGGTGTTCGCGCGCGAGGTTCTGGAGGCCAAGGCCAAAGCCGACGAGCGTTTCGCGCGGCGGTTCCAGAAGATCGTCGAGAAGCACGACAAGAACCTGTACGGGGAGTGATCCCTCATGCGGCGGAGTGCGCTGAGAAAGGCCAATGATGTCGGAGCTTGATCGCGACCATGTGGGGCTGAGCGATACCTTTGCCAGCCGTCGGTATTTCCGAAAATTCGACGTGATCACCCGGCATCTGGCCGGGGTCGCGGCGCAGATGAAGGCCGAGGGGCAGTTGAGCGCCGAAGAGGTCGAGATCCTGACGCGCTATATGGTGTCGATCGGGTTCACCTTTCGGGCGCTGAGCATGAAATACCTGCTGGTCGGGCGCGACACCGGGCAGTTTTTCGGATCTCTGGCGATTGATACGGTCGACAGCGGTTTTCCGGTGTTCAACGAGTTGCTGGTGATGGCCAATGACGCGATGCAGGCGCGCCAGCATCTTGATGGCATGCCGGGGCCAGAGGCGCTGAAGCAGCAGATGGTGGCCAAGATCGTCGGCGATCAGGAGCTGCCGACCAAGCTGCAATTCGCGCTGTCGCAGCGGCTGTATTACGAGGAATTGCTGAAGGGCGCTTTGTTCTGGGCGCGCAATGATCCGCGGGTGCAGTGGCTGAGCGGGGTAGAGCCGCGGCGCAGGTATCTGGTGCATTGGGCGGTCTATGACAGTCAGGTCAACCTGCCGGTGATCTATATGATGGAGGTCGAGGACAGCAACCGCACCGCCCTGCCCAACGACGAGCGGCGCTGGCCGGAGGTGCAGGCGCATCTGATGGGGCAATCGCTGGCGGGGCTGAAGCTGGTGACGATTGCCAAAGGGTTTGACGAGCAGTTCAACGATCTGCACCCCAAGCGGGTGCGGCGGGTGCACCTTGGGCCGATGTATTCGCATTCGTTTACCCGCCAGAGCGGCCCGCTGCGCGAGGTTCTGGCCGAGGCGGGCGGGGTGCCGGGGCAGGACTGGGCGATGGCCTGGACCATCGAGGAGCTGGAAAGCGAACAGGTGACCGAGGCGCGGGTTGGGTGGTTTTCCACCGCCGAGCGCGAGGTTTACGCGCTGGACCCGTTTGGCGGGCGCGGCGTGGACACGGGGGCGACGCGGACCGAGCGCAGTATCATCTTGCCCGAGCGCCCCTATCAGGTGCTGGCCGAGAAGAACCCGCCGGGGTTTGCCAGCGTGCGAAAATTTGTCGTCAGCCCCAGCGGGCGGGTGCTGCGGTATTGAGCCCGTATTGAGACCGTGAAAACCGTTCGGATTTTCGCGGTGTCTGGCAGGGCGAAGCCCGGATGCGCCTGCGGACGGGTGGTTTGGGCAAGAGGAAAGCGGGGACTGTGACATGCTGATACGAGCACGCGCGGGGCGCGGGGGCGCTGAGGGTTCAGGCCTCCGGCGGGGATATTTTGAAAATGTGAAGCGGAGGAGCGTGGCATGAGCCTGTCGGGCAATCAGATGGAGCTGCGCGAGGAGGATATTCGCGCGCATTATGCTGCGGCTGTGGCGATGCTGGAGGGGTTTGATCATGCGCCGCGTCTGGCCAAGGGGCGGGATGCGGGGGCCGCGGCGCCTCAGCGGTCGCCGGGGATTGTCGGGCACCGGCGGTTCCGGTCGACCACGCCGGGGATGGTCACGCGGTCGGTGGCACGGCCCGAGGGCGTACATTTGCTGGCGCGGATCGAGGCGGCGGATGGGGGCGATGCGTTGATCAGCCCGTTACAGGCGACGGTGATGAACGCGCTGCGCCGGGCCTTGGCGGTGTCGTTGGCGATGGGCGAAGCCTATGCCGGGCAGACCGGGTTGGCGGCGTTGAAGCGGGCCAATCTGGAGGGGTCTTTGGCTGCAGACAGGAGGGCGGAGTTTTCCGAGTTGCTGGCGGCGGAGGCGTTGGTGTCGCTGCATGTTTTTGCCAACGCCACGGCGTTTTTTCTGGCACCGCATGCCAGCGAGGCTGTGGTCGAGGTCGGCGCGGTCGAGGAGCTGTTGACTGACAATGCGCAGTTGGCTTTGCATGGGGCGCTCTGGGAGCTGGATCAGGATATCGCCGCTTTCGCCAGTGACGAGCCGCGTCTTGTGGCCACGGTCAGCGCCTATGCCGAGCAGTTGATGGAGAAGGTCAGTTTGCGGGCGCAGGGGGCTGCGCGGCTGGAGGCATTCCATAGTGCCAGCTGGAAGGTCGAGGCGGAGGGGTTTGTCATTCAGGGCTTCACCCCGGCGGGCAAGGCGCGGGGCGGGCAGGCGCTGACCATGGCCTTCAAGGCGCCGAACGAGGTGGTGGGCAACCACATTGCCAAATATCAGGCGATGCGGTTGTCGAAGATGCTGATGGCCTATGATTTCGAGCGCAAGCTGAACCCGTTTGCCGAACTTGGCGGTTTCATTTTCACCTTCATGGGCGATGGCAAGCCGGGGACGGGGAAAACCACGCTGATCCAGATGATGGCCGGGCTGATCCATGGCTATTGCGAGGTGGCGGGGTATCCTTTCCGCTATCAGAACCTGAGCACCGATAATATCGACAGCTATCAGGGCAAGTCGGGGCAGAATGCCAAGGCGTTCATCAACAACGTGCTGGACCCCGGCGTGATCGGCTTTGGCACGATTGATGACATTGATCAGCTGGCGGGGAAACGCGGTGACCGGCAATCTTCAGCGGGGCAGTTGGAGATCACCGCCGTGCTGATGGAGTCGTTTGCCGGGGCCAACACTGTGGTGCGTGGCAATTGCACCTTCGGGATGTTTTCGAACTATCCCGAGAACGTCGATGACGCCCTGCGGCAGCGGGCCGGGGCGCGGTTTCTGGTCGATGGGCCGCAGACGCGCGACGATTACATCGATATTCTGGCGCTGCTGATGGGGCGCAAGCATGACATCCCGCTGGGCGATCACAAGCTGTATGCCGCGCAGGAGATCCGGCGCGCGGTCGCGGCGAGTTTCGAGGGTCATTCGCGGCCACATGAGGCGGGCCTGGTGAACGTGTTCGACCGGGTGCATGACACGGTGGGGCCGTTGGATACGATTGCCAAGCTGGGCACCTATCTGAAGGCGATCCAGCAGGCGGACGACCGGTTTACCGGCCGGGCGATCAAGAACATCACCGACGCGGTCAAGGTGCGGGCGATGGATTTCGAGCTGCCCGATGAATGGATGGAACAGCCGGAGCTGTTCCTGTTCAAAGGCTATGACGAGAAGCTGGCGATGATCGAGGACCTGCGGGTGCCGATCACGGTCGACATGGTGGTGCAGGAGATCAACCGCTACGCCGATAGCGAATTCCGCTATGCTGACAAGAGTGACGAGGCCGCGATCGAGGCGGCGGTGCGCGACATGGGCCGGATGGACGAGGCAAAGCGGCGGTATTTGGAGGGGCGGGGGTGAGCGATCAAACCGAGACCAAATTCTGGACGTGGAACAACCCGATCCTTTGGGGGATCGCCGCCACGTTTTTGATCGTGGGGCTTGGGGTGGTGTTGGGCTGGGTGGACACCTGTTCAACATCAGTTACGGGAGTGGAAACCTGTCGAAGCAAATGGGCGGCGTTTGTGAATGCCGCGCCGAATGAGGTGGGGGATACGCTGGCTGGGTTTGCGGGCGCACTGGCCTTTGTCTGGATCATCGCGACGGTGTGGTTGCAGTCGCACGAGCTGCGGGCGCAGAGGGAAGAGTTAAGGTTAACGCGTGATGAGATGATGGAGCAGCGCAAGGCCACGCAGGATATGGCGCGGTCGATGGCGGCGCAGGCGGCGATTTTTGAGGATGAGAAACGGCAACGATTTGAAGATCGTGCCTCAGCACTGTTAACAGAGAAAATACATAGCTTTCTGGATTTTGTGAAAACTCATAATTTCCCTTCATGGGACTATTTTGAGAAAAGGGCGGGAAGCAATGGAACTCGAGGCGTTGAGCACTTGGTCGAAATACCTTTTAGGTCCTCAGGCGGAGAGGCGGATTTCCAATTCGTTACGGTGCGGATTGTCAGAAACGGAGAAGTAATTCGGCGCCGAAAGGAGGAAGGTCAGATTACCGAAATGCCAAAGTTTGATGAAGACCTCGAAGTTTTGAAACGCTGGTTGATGCAAATTTTGGCTATTGGGTCCGACCTGTCTGAGGCGGATGTTGAAAAACTTCGACGCTACCAAGTTGAAGAAGCGGCAAATACAATTTCGGATTTCTGCGCGGCTGAGTATTGGGCGAAAGGTTCGCAAAAATGAAACGCCTCATCGAAAAAGGCCTGATGTTTGGCAACCTCATCTCGGTCACCAGCCCGGCGTTGATTGAGCGGTATAATCGCGCGCTGGAGCATTTGACGGGCAAACGCACCGAGCTGACCGACTTTCACATCGACATTTCCGGCTATTCCCCCGAGGTGGGCGATGCGCTGGGCGATCATCTTTACCTCAATCAGGGGGGGTGCAACCGGCAGTTCATCCTGCTGACCACGGCGCAGAAGGCGGCGCCGCTGTTGGGGGCTAAATTCTCGATGTCGCGGGGGATTTTGCGGCAGTTCATCGCGGAAAACGAGGCGCAGTTGTTTGCCCTGACCGCGCGTGATGCGGTGGCGGGCGAGCTGTTGAACTCGGTCTATTCTGTCAGCGCCCCCAAGCGGTTGTTCGATATCCGCAAAATCACCATCGAGGCCGATACCACCGCAGGCACCGTGCGCGACGCGGAAAAGCTGGGCACGATGGTGGACCGCTTCATGGCCGAGGAAGACGCCTGGTTCGACGATGTTCTGATCGCCGACATGATCGGGCTGGCCAAGAAAACCGGCGATGTGACGCGCAATCCGGTGCGGCTGCGGCAGATGGAATTCGTGCAGGAAAATTACTGGACCGCGCATTTCGGCGGGGTGTATCTGTTTCGCGGGGTCGAACATCCGGCGGCGATCACCAGCGGCGACAAGGCGGATCTGGGTCCGCTTCCAATCAAGTATATCTTTGATTTCGATGACAGAAACCAGATTGCCAGATTTCTGGAGATGAATGATCTGGTCGAGCCGATCGTCAAGGCGCGCGGCATTGATGCGGGGGCGATCCTGCGGCAGAAGATGGATTTCATCGTGGTGGATGCGGCGCAGGATCGTGGCATCGACCTGACCGGGGCCACCCGGCGCGATATTCGCGCGCTGGCCCGTGCCCATGCCGATCACCTGCCGCCCGAGTTTCATGCGCTTCAGGAACTGCTGAGCTGGGCCGAGGACGAGGGGCCGTGGCCGCGCATCGCCAGCGATCATCCGGCGTATTTCTATACGCTGCGGGCGGCGGACCATCCTGACCGCGATCTGGTGAACATGCTGCTGGCCGAGCTGTGCCCAAAGGACGTGCGGCAGTTGTTTATCTTTCACAAAGAGCTGTTTTACCGGCTGTACCGCGAGTGGAGCGAGACCAAGAAATCCTATGTGGCGGATTTTCTGGACCGCGAGTATCAGGCGGACAAGGCGGGTGCGCGCCGGGCGTTGTTCGGTCATGATGCCCCGATGGAGGACGTCGCGCCGCCACCCCCGCCGCCGCCGCGCCGACGCGAGGATCTGATCGACCGGGTCGGGCCTTGGGGGGCTGTCGGGCAGGCGGCCAAGGCGGCCCCGAAAGGGCCATGGGGTGGCCCCCGCGGCAGCAGGGGCGGAAAAGGAGAACGCTGATGGGGTTTGTTCGTCTCGCAATTGTCGGAGCGGTGGTGATGTCGCTGACCTATCTTGTGGTCTCGATCTATTCGCGCTCGGTCCGGCGGGAGAAGCTTGAGAAGCGCTGGGATGCAAAGGTGGCAGAGGGGGATGACGTCGGCCCTCGGGATGCTTATATCGAGCGTGGAATGCGCAAATACGACGACAGCCTGCGCAAGCGGCTGATTCTGCTGATTTTCGTGGTGCCGATCCTTGTGGTTGTGGTGCTGATCTATCTGAATAATTTTTCCTGAGGCGAGCATGCGATATATCAAATGGAGTTTTCTGGCGGTTCTGGCGCTGATTGTCTTTGCGACATTCCACTATCTGTTGCCGCAGCATGATGTTGTCCGCATTACCTCGACCGAGGTGATCCGCACCGATTTCAGCCGGTTCAACCGGATTTTCTATGCGCAGGCGGATGCGGGCGCGACCGAGAATGAAACCCGCGATATTCGCCTGATCAACGCGGTGCGCCCGAACGGGCGGGTGATTGTGTATCGCAACGAGGATACCGGCTGGATCTGGCCGCCGTATTTCAAATTCGACAGCTCGAACCTTCAGGCCGAGGCGCATGACGAAAGCTCGACCCGCGATGCGCCGCGCTGGGTGTCGGTGACACATTACGGCTGGCGCAACGAGTTCTTCTCGATCTATCCCAATGCGGTTGGGGTGAAGGTTGTCGATGGGCCGGATGTGAAGATCGTGCCGTGGTTCAATATCGTTTTTCTCAGCCTTCTGGCGCTGGCGCTGCTGATGATCCGGCGGATGTGGATGCAGTTCCGCGAACGCTCGATCGACCCGATGGTCGAGTCGATGGAAGACAAGTGGGACGATGCCGGCGACAGTCTGGCCGAGAAGCGCGGACGGATGAGCCGCTGGCTGGACAGCTGGAAAACCAAGAAATAACTCAGGTGCGGGGTGTGTGGCGGCCATAATACAGGCCGACCACATGCTCGGCCTGGGCAAAGAACAGCCAGCGCGAGGCAAGGATGCCTGCGATATGGCTGAGCACCGCCAGCGCGGCGGTTACATGCGCGCCGGGCAACAAGATGAGCAGCACAGGCATGGCATAGCCCAAAGTCAAAGCGATGCCGCGCAGTTTGGTGGCATGTTTGCGCCCGACCTCGAACGCCATTTCGCGCAGCAGGTAATTGGTGCCGGTGTGGGGTGGCTCGAAAGCGCGCAGCTGCCCGCGCGCGCCCAGTCCGGTGGCGGTGCCCAGCGTTGTGCCGCTGCGGGCAAAGGCGCGGTCACCGTGGTGCCAGGCCAGCAGTTGCAGCACGGCGGCGGCGATCAGCAGCGGCCAAGCCAGCGAGATCTGACCCGCCAGAAGCGCGCCACCCGCAAGGCACAGCGACAGCAACAGCGCGGGCGTCAGCGGGGTGTGCCAGCGCGGCACGGTTTTCAGCTGCGCATAGATCATCGCGGTGCAAAACACGGTGCACAGCGACAGCGCTGCGCCCAGCCAGCCCAGCCACGCAATCCGTTGCCCCCAAAACACCAGTGCCGCGCCATATGCCGCCATCACCAGAAGCGCCGCGACCGAGGCGCAGCCCTCGCGCGATAGCCAGCTGCTGCGCCATTGGCTGAAGGCGCGCCAGGCGCGCTCGGGGTGGCCCAGATGCAGGGCCGAGGCCAGCAGGCCGCCCGCCGCCAGAACATAGGCGATCGTGAAGAACACGAACGCGGTGACGCCGGTCACCGACGGCAATCCCAGCCCAAGCCAGGCCAGCAGGCCGAAACCCAGGCCGGATAGGGTGGTAAAGGCGATGAGCGAGGGGGCGGGATGCATCAGAGCCGCTCCAGTGTTTTGTCGAGCCAGCCGAGGAACCCTTTGGGGCTGTTGGCGACGGGCGCAAGATAGGGGGCAAGGATGTCAATCTGCTCGGCGGTTTGGGGGTGGTCCAGCTGGTCCTTGGGGCGCGGCGGCAGGTATTTGTTGACCGGCGCGGTGCCAAGTTCCGGCATCAGGTCAAAGCCGCCCCGCGCGGCGGCAAGCTGACTGACGGCGCTGTCAGGATCGCCCAGATCGCCGAAATGCCGCGCGCCTGCGGGACAGGTGCGCACGCAGGCGGGTTGTCGGTCTTCCTCGGGCAGGTTTTCGTTATAGATCCGGTCGACGCAGAGGGTGCATTTCTTCATCACCTTCGCCGCGGCATCCATTTCGCGCGCCCCATACGGGCAGGCCCAGGCGCACAGGCCGCAGCCGATGCACGCCGTTTCATTGACCAGAACAATCCCATCCTCGGCCCGCTTATAGCTGGCGCCGGTGGGGCAGACGGTGACGCAGGGGGCATCGTCGCAATGCAGGCAGGATTTGGGGAAATGCACCAGCTGGGCGGGGGCGGCTTCGGGCGGCTGCACCTCGTAGGAGTGCACGCGGTTGAGGAAGGTGCCCGACGGCGTACCGTATGCATCCTGATCCGACAGCGGCGCGCCATAGTTTTCGGTGTTCCAGCCCTTGCAGGAAATCACGCAGGCATGGCAGCCGACACAGGTATCAAGGTCGATCACGAGGCCGAGTTTCTTGGCGGTTTTGGGCGGCAGGGTGGTCATGATGCAGGGGCCTGAGCCTGACGGCACGAGGCGGGGACAGGCCGGGGCGCTGCCCCGGACCCCGGAGTATTTGCGTCAGAAAGAAGCCTGTGGGTCATTGTCCGCGCTTTCATTTGGGATCTTTCGGACCGGTTCCGACGGGAGAGGTGAGCGGCGGGAAGCTTGGGTGTGCTTCGGTCGGGGGGGCGGTTCTTTCGATGCGGACACGCAGGTCGAACCAGGCGGCCTGACCTGTGATGGGATCGGAGTTTGACCATCTGAGGCCGTCGCCTTTGGGAGGTAGAAGTTCGGCGATCAGGTGGTTGAGCAGGAAGCCTTTGGTGGCCTCGGGGGCGTCGGGTTTCAGGGCCCAGGCGCCTTTGCGTTTGCCGATGGCGTTCCAGGTCCAGACGGTGTTTTCGTTCAGCGCTGCCATATGGGCGACCGGCACGGTGATGCTGCTGTGGGGCGAGGTGACGCGGGCCCAGTCGCCATCTTGAAACCCATGCTGTTGCCAGAGTTTGGTCGGGATGTAGAGCGGGTTGTGGCCGTGGATCTGGCGCAGCCATGCGTTCTGGCTGCCCCAGCTGTGATACATCGCCATCGGGCGCTGGGTGAGGGCGTGGACCGGGTATTCGGCGCAGTCAGAATCGGCACTGGCGTACCAGATCGGCAGCGGGTCGAGCCGTTCGCGGATTTGGGGGCGCAGGTGCTCGGGCGGTTGATGGGCTCCGTGGCCTTCGGCGGCGCGCTGAAACTGGCGCAGCGGTTCGACATAGAGCTGAAACAGGTAGGGCGTGGGCTGATCCATCAGGCCCATGCCGACGGCCCAATCCTGATAGGCCATGTTCCACGGTTTATAGTAGCTGGCGGTTTCGGGAATATGGCTGACGAAGAAGCCACCGTTGTCGATATAGCGCTGAAGCTGTTCGGGGTTGGGGGCACCGCGCCCGGTCTGGCTGCCATCGCCGCGCCAGCCCGCCAGCGGCCCGATGCCCGGCTTGCGTTCGTGGGTCACGATATAGTCGGCGTAGTCTTGGTATTTCGCGCCGCCGTCGGCGTTGGTGAAGGCCGGAAACTTCAGCCGGTGCGCCAGATCAATCAGCACCGACTGGAAACCGCGCACATCGCGATCCGGCGTGATCACCGGCCAGCGGATGGCATCGGCGGCGGCGTCGGCCTCGGATATCGGGCGGTCAAGCAGGCTGATGCAATCGTGGCGTTCCAGATAGGTGGTGTCTGGCAGGATCAGGTCGGCATAGGCGGTCATTTCCGAACTATACGCATCCGAATAGATGATGTGCGGGATCACATAGTCGCCGCTGGCGTCGGTATCCGTCAACATCTGCATCACACCGGCGGTATTCATCGACGAATTCCACGCCATGTTCGCCATATACAAAAACAGCGTGTCGATCTTATAGGGATCGCCCGCGTGGGCGTTGGAAATCACCATATGCATCAGGCCATGCGCGCTGAGCGGGTTGTCCCAGGTGAAGGCCTTGTCGATGCGCGCGGGCTGGCCGTTGTCGTCAAGGCACAGGTCGGCAGGCCCTTGTGGGTAGCCCAGATGCGGGCCGTCCAGCGGCTGTCCGGGGGTGGTTTTGAAATGCGGGCGCGGGTGGGCTTCGGCCGGTTTGGGATAGGGCGGCTTGAAGCGAAAGCCGCCGGGGGTTTCCACCGTGCCCAGCAGGATTTGCAGCATATGCAGCGCGCGGGCGGTCTGAAACCCGTTGGCATGGGCGCTGATCCCGCGCATGGCGTGAAAGGCAACCGGGCGACCGGTCATGTGGCTGTGACGCTCGCCACGGAAATCGGTCCAGGCGATCGGCAGGCTGATCGCCTCGTCAAAGGCGACGCGGGCGATTTCGGCGGCAAGGCGTTTGATCTTGTTGGGGCTGAGACCGCATCGCTCTGCCACGGCCTCGGGCGCGTATTGCGGATCAAGATAGCGTTCGGCAAGCGTGTGAAACACCGGGCGGTGGGTCTTGCCATCAACGGTATGGATCGCGCCCAGATCGGGGTGGATGCTCTTTTGGTCAAACGCCGCTGGCAGGCCAGTGTTGCGGTCGATCACCAGCGGTTTGCCGTCGGCGTCGCGCAGGAACAGGCCGGTATCGGTATCCAGCAGCACCGGCGCGTTGGTATAGCGCGCCAGATAGTCGAGGTCGATCTTGCCCGCGCGCAGCAGCTCGTGCACCAGCGACAGGATCAGCAAGCCATCGGTGCCCGGCGTGATGCCGACCCAATCATCTGCAACCGCGTTATATCCGGTGCGGATCGGGTTGACGCCGATCACCCGCGCGCCGCGCGCCTTGATCTTGCCGAGCCCCATCTTGATCGGATTGCTATCGTGATCCTCGGCCACGCCGAACAGGATGAACAGCTTGGTGTGGTCCCAATCGGGCTGGCCGAACTCCCAAAACGCGCCGCCCATGGTATAGATGCCCGCAGCGGCCATATTGACCGAACAGAAGCCACCGTGGGCGGCAAAATTCGGGGTGCCGAACTGCTGCGCCCAAAGCCCGGTGAAGGATTGCGACTGATCGCGCCCGGTGAAGAACGCCAGCTTTTCCGGCGCGGTTTCCCGCAGGGGGCGCAGCCAACTGGTGGCCAGCTCAAGCGCCTCGTCCCAGCTGATTTCCGCGAACTGCCCCGATCCGCGCGGGCCGGTGCGCTTCAGCGGCGCCCGCAACCGCGACGGCGCGTTGACCTGCATGATGCCCGCGCTGCCCTTGGCGCACAGCACACCCTTGTTGACCGGGTGATCGCGGTTGCCCTCGATATAGGCCACCTTGCCGTCTTTCAGATGCACGTTGATCCCGCAGCGGCAGGCGCACATGTAACAGGTGGTCTTGCGCACCTCATCCGAGACTTTGGGTGATGTATCAAGATGGGGGCGCGGGTGGGTCATTCAGGCTCCGGACTGGATCAGATGCAGCGCGTCGCGCGCGATCTGAAGCTCTTCATCGGCGGGGATGACATGCACCGGCAGCGGGCCGATCCACGCCAGATGTGCGACAATACGTTCGCGTATGTCGGCGGCGTTTTCGCCGATGCCGCCGGTAAAGGCCACCGCATCGACGCCGCCCATGGCGACAATCGCCGATCCGGCCTGCCGCGCCGCCCAGTAACAGAAATGATCGACGGCAAAGCGGGCCTCGGGGGTGTCGGTGCCCAGCAGGGCGGCCATGTCATTGGTGCCGCCCATGGCGGTCAGGCCGCTGTGCTTGTTCAGCAAATCCCCGGCCCCCTTGATCCCGTGATCTTCGGCCATGCGCAGCACCGCCATGCCGTCAATTGCACCGGCACGTGTGCCCATCACCAAGCCATCCAGCGGCGAATACCCCATCGAGGTGGCCACCGATTTCCCCTCAAGGATCGCGCACAGGCTGGCGCCGTTGCCCAGATGCAGCGCCAGTAACCGGCGCGGGAGATCGGGGCGCAGCGTTTCGACCAGCCCGGCATAGCTGAGACCGTGAAAGCCATAGCGGCGAATGCCCTTGGCGCGTTCCGCGGCCGGGATCGCATAGGTGGTGGCAATCTCGGGGTTGGCGGCGTGAAAGGCGGTATCGAAACTGCCGTATTGCGGCAGGTCGGGCGCCAGTTTGGACAACGCATGGATCGCCGACAGGTTATGCGGGTTGTGCAGCGGCGCCAGCGGCACATAGCCCGCGACCTGATCCAGAATATCGGGCGTCAGCCGCGCGGGCGCCGTCAGCGCGGCCCCCCCATGCACGATCCGGTGGGCGGCAGCACTCAGCTGGCTCAGCCCATGGCCCTGATCGGCCAATGCCCGCAGCAGATGACCCAGCGCGGCAACGTGATCGGGGGCGGAAATTTCGGCGCGCAGGGCGCCCAGCTTCAGCCGCGCCGCGCCGCCGATTTCCGACACCGCGCCCGACAGCACCGGCGCCAGCGCCAGATCGAACAGTTCGACCTTGATCGAGCTGGAACCCGCGTTGACGACAAGGATCATTCCTCATGCCCCCCGCATGCGATCACCCCCAGTGCTGCGGATGCGATCCGCGCCGCGGCCTCTTGCGCCCGCGAGGTCAGCAGGATTGGCACTTTCGCCCCCAGAACCAGCCCCCCGGCGCAACACCCCATGCCCAGAACCATCAGTTTGAACAGCGCGTTGCCGGTGGTGATATTCGGGGTCACGATGATATCGGCATCACCCGCAACGGGCGAGACATAGCCCTTGACCGCCGCCGCCTCGGCCGAGAATATCAGGTCCAGCGCCATCGGCCCGGACACATCGGCCATCGGCAGCGCGGTCCTGGCCCATTCGGCGATCTGCGCCGCCTCCATCGAGTTCAGCAGCGACGGGATTGGGTCTTCGGTGGCCGACAGAATGCCCGCCTTGGGCCGCGAAATGCCCAGCTTGCGCGCCAGATGCACCGCGTGGCTCAGGCACTCCTGCCGGGTTTCCACGGTCGGATCGACGTTCAGCGCGCCGTCGGTCAGCAACAAAGGCCGGTCCGATCCGGGGGCGGTGATGTGAAACACATGGCCACAGCGGGTGTTTTCATCGCGCAGCCCCGCCGCGCGTGGCAGCAACCCTTTGAGAAAGGTCGAGGTGTGGATCTGCCCCTTCATGATCGCGTCCGCATCGCCGGTGCGGGCCAGCTCGGCGGCCTTGTCGGCGGCGGCGGCGTGGGGCGCGTGGATCAGGCGCAGCCCGGAAATGTCATACCCGATCTCATCGGCAGTTTGCCGGATCTTCGCCTCGTCGCCGATCAGGATCGGTTCGGCCAGCCCGGCCTCGGCCGCCTCGCGGATGCCCTCCAGCGGGTTGACGGCCCCGGCATTAACCAACGCCACGCGCGGGCAGGGCAGGCTGCGGGCCTGCGCCAACAGGCGTTTGGGCGCATCGGCAGAGACGGGCGACAGGAAGGGAAAGGGCTCTCGGGGGTGCACTTGCATGAATGGCCTCGTGTTGGGGGCTGACGCAGGGAGGAACAGAATTCGCCGGTTCAGCGTAGCAGCCACATTTCCGTGCGTCAGCCCCAAGTGCCCGTCTCAGGCCTGTCGTTGTGGTCGCATGTCCGCCAGGCTGATCCCTGCCACTTCAACAGGCTTTTTCATTGCGTCGCGGCGGAAGGGCTCGCCCAGTTCCTGATTGATCAGCGCCTCGATCAGGGTGGTTTTGCCGTCCATCTGATCCTTGACCGCCTGCGACAGCGCGGCGGTCAGCCCCTGCATGGTTGCCGCCTGCACCCCCTTCAGGCCGCACGCCTGCGCGATCCCGGCATAGGATACGAACTCGTCCAGCTCGGTTCCGACGAAATTATCATCATACCACAGCGTCGAATTGCGCTTTTCCGCGCCCCATTGGTAATTGCGGAATACCACCATGGTGATCGCGGGCCACTCCGGCCGCCCGATCGCCGTCAGTTCGGTCACCGCGATGCCAAAGGCGCCGTCGCCGGCAAAGCCCACAACCGGCACATCCGGGCAGCCGATCTTGGCCCCGATGATCGACGGCAAACCATAGCCGCAGGGCCCGAACAGCCCCGGCGCCAGATATTTGCGACCCTGATCAAAGCTGGGATAGGCGTTGCCGATGGCGCAGTTGTTGCCGATGTCGCTGCTGATGATCGCGTCGCGCGGCAGCGCGCTTTGGATCGCGCGCCACGCCATGCGCGGGCTCATCCAGCCGGGCTTGTCGGCGCGGGCGCGCTCGTTCCAACTGGTGCCGGGGTCGTCCTGTTCGTGGTCCATCGCCGAAAGCTGCTGCGCCCATGTCGATTTCTTCTGCGCAATCAGTGATTTGCGCGCGATGCGCCCCTCGTCGCCCGCGGTGCCCGACAGCTGCGCCAGCAGGCTTTGCGCGACCTTTTTCGCATCGCCCACGATGCCGACACTGACCTTTTTGGTCAGCCCGATCCGGTCGGGGTTGATATCGACCTGAATGATCTTCGCGTCGTTGGGCCAGTATTCCATGCCATATCCGGGCAGGGTGCTGAACGGGTTCAGCCGGGTTCCAAGGCACAGCACCACATCGGCGCCGCTGATCAGCTCCATCGCCGCCTTCGACCCATTATAGCCCAGCGGCCCGGCAAACAGCGGGTGCCCGCCAGGGAAGGCGTCGTTGTGCTGATATCCGACGCAAACCGGCGCATCCAGACGCTCGGCCAGCGCCATGCTGTCGGGGATCGCGTCGGCCAGAACCACGCCCGCACCGTTCAGGATCACCGGAAACCGGGCGCTGCTCAGCAGTTCGGCCGCGCGTTTCAGCGCCTCTTCGCCACCTGCGGGGCGTTCGAAATCGACCACCTGCGGCAGCTCGATATCAATCACCTGGGTCCAGTAATCGCGCGGCATGTTGATCTGGGCAGGGGCGCTGGCGCGGTGGGCGTTCAGGATCACCCGGTTCAGCACCTCTGCCACGCGGCTGGGGTCGCGCACCTCTTCCTGATAGGCGACCATATCCTTGAACAGCGCCATCTGCTCGACCTCTTGGAACCCACCCTGACCGATGGTCTTGTTCGCGGCCTGCGGGGTGACCAGCAACAGCGGCGTGTGGTTCCAATAGGCGGTTTTGACCGGCGTGACGAAGTTGGTGATCCCCGGCCCGTTCTGCGCGATCATCATCGACATCTTGCCGGTGGCGCGGGTGTACCCATCGGCCATCATCCCGCCTGACCCCTCGTGCGCGCAATCCCAAAAGGTGATCCCGGCCTTGGGAAACAGATCGGAAATCGGCATGAAAGCGGACCCGATGATGCCGAAAGCATGTTCGATTCCATGCAGTTGCAGGGTTTTTACGAAGGCTTCTTCGACAGTCATTTTCATGGGAGGATCCTTTGAATGCGGCGAGTCACCGCGCGACGGGGCTTTGTGTGAAATTACGGGGCAGGCCGGGCAGGGGTTAGGGCCAGATGGCCCGTCGCCGTAGCGCCAGATCAGGCCAGCGCCTGCGCGATCTGGGCAATCCCCTCGTCAATCCGCTCTGACGGGATCGAGGAATAGGCCAGCCGATAGAAATGCGCCGGGGGCATCTCGCCGGAAAAGAAATTCTGCCCCGGCTCGATCAGCACGCTTTGTGCCAGCAGCGCGCGGGCGCGTTCGGACATATCCGTGCCCTCTGCCGCGCGCATCCAGATCGACGAGCCGCCAAAGGCACCGCGCCCGGCCACTTCCAGCCCGTGACGCTGCACCGCCTGTTCGATCACCTGCCGCCGCTCGGCCAGCACCCGGCCCATGCGGCGGATCTGCGCATCATAATGGCCAAGGCTGAGGAAATACGCCGCCGTGCGTTGGATATGGCCGGGCGGGTGGCGCAGCACGCTGGCGCGCAGGGCGCGCGCCTCGCGGATAAACGGCTCGGACCCGACCAGATAGCCAAGCCGCAATCCCGGAAACAGCGATTTGGAAAAGCTGCCGACATAGATCACCCGCCCATCCGCATCGAGCGATTTCAGCGCGGGCGAGGGCGGCGACAGGAACGACATCTCGAACTCGTAATCATCCTCGACGATCAGCGCGTCCAGTTCGGCGGCGCGTTTCAGCAATGCGCGGCGACGGTTCAGCGGCATGGTCGCGGTGGTGGGGCATTGATGCGACGGCGTGGTGAAAATCACATCCGCGTCGCTCGGGATCGCATCGGGCGGCAGCCCATCGGCGTCAACATCCACTGGGGCCAGACGGCAACGCGACTGGGTCAGGATATCGCGCAGCGCGTGGTAACAGGGGTTTTCAATCGCCGCGACCCGGCGTTGTGTCAGCAGCACCTGCGCGGTCAGCCACAGCGCATTCTGCGCCCCCAGCGTCACCAGAATTTCCGAGGGCCGCGCGATGATCCCGCGCCGGGGCAGGGTGTGGCGCGCGATGAACTCGATCAGCTGCGGGTCGTCCTGATCATAGTAATCCGTGGTCAGCGCGGTGAAATCCTTCTGCCCCAGGGCCTGAAGTGCGCAAAGCCGCCAGTTGGCGTGATCAAACAGCGTCGGATCAGCCTGACCATAGATGAAAGGATAGCGGAACCGCGCCCAGTCCTGTGGCTTTTCCGGGGTGACGCCGCCGGTAAACCGCTGCCCGATGGCGCGCGACCAATCCACACCGTCATTGCGCGGCACCGGCGGGCGCTCGGGCGGCGGTTCGGGGGCGTTGTCGGACACATAATACCCCGACCGCCCGCGCGCGCTCAGATAATCATTCGCCAGCAGCTCGGTATAGGCCAGCGTCACGGTGATCCGGCTGACCCCCAGATGCACCGCCAACTTGCGCGAGGAGGGCAGCTTTTCACCCCGCCGAAACCGGCCCGACAGAATCCCATGCGCGATCATCTGCTGGATCTGCGCCTGCAACGTGCCCTGAGCTTCAGGATTGAGAAAGAAGGTTTCCACCGAAATCGCCATGGTGGGCAGGCTAGCGTGGTCTTATGGGCGGCGCAAACTGGTATTATCAAGCCGGGCGCGTGGGGGCAGGCGCCCCGCCCCCACCTGTTTCGCTTAGGCCAGGGTCAGCGCCAGCCCGGCAATCGCGGTGCCGCCGCCCAGAATGCGCAGCGTCAGCCCGGCGTTCCGCACCAACAGCCCGATCCCGATGCCCAAGCCATGCAGCCCCGCCGTCGCCAGCGCAAAGCCGGTGCCAAAGGCGGCAGCATCCGCACCGCCCAATTCAGCCCCGTGCGCATAGCCGTGGAATAGCGCAAAAAGCGCCACCACCCCGGTGGCCAGCCACGCATCGGGCCGTACGGCCATCGCCACCAGCAAACCAAGCGCCACCGAAGAGGCCAGGATCATCGGCTCGACCATCGGCAACACCACCCCAGTCAGCGACAGCGCAAACCCCGCCAGCATCGTACCGACAAAGCCCGCAGGCACCGACCAGACCGCGCGCCCGCCGATCTGTGCCGCCCAAAGCCCGACAACCAGCATGGCCAGAATATGATCCGCCCCGAACAGCGGATGCGACAACCCCGCCGCCACCGAGCCATGCGCGCCCGGATCAAGATGGGCCAGCGCGGGGCTGGCGGCGAAAATTGCAAAGATGGTGAATATAGGTTTCATGTGGTCCCTCTTTTGGTCAACCTCAGCGCCCCGAACTGGGTCACGCCGCATCGCAGAGAACCACGCGCCGCCCCCTCGCGCAACGCAAAAGGCGCACCACGGGGGCGCGCCTTTTTCTTCGTGGAAACTTGTGGCCCTAGCCGAACACTTTGGTCAGTGCGTTATCGACCGAGGTGAGGATCTGGTCGATATCATCCTTGGTCGCAATCAACGCCGGCGAGAAGCACAGCGTGTTGTTATAGCCGGGAACCGAGCGGTTGGTGGCGCCAATGATCACGCCCTGCGCGTTGCAATCGCCAACCACAGCCTGCACCAGCTTTTCCGCCGCCGGGGTTTTGCTGACACGATCCGACACCAGCTCGGCCCCAAGGAACAATCCCTTGCCGCGCACATCGCCGATCACCGCATGTTTGTCCTGCAACCCGGCCAGCTGATCAAGCATATACTCGCCCATCGCCGTGGTGTTTTCCAACAGCGCCTCATCCTCGATGATGCGCATGTTTTCCAACGCCGCTGCCGGGCCTGCGGTACAGCCGCCAAAGGTGGAAATATCGCGGAAATAGTTCAGCGGATCCTCGGCGTTGTCCTTGAACATGTTGAACACCTCTTCGGTGGTCACGCACACCGCGATGGCGGCATAGCCCGAGGCCACGCCCTTGGCCATCGTCACGAAATCCGGCTGGATGCCGTAGTGCTGATAGCCGAACCAAGTGCCGGTACGGCCCACGCCACACACAACCTCGTCGATATGCAGCAGGATATCATATTTCTTGCAGATCTCCTGCACCCGCTGCCAGTATCCCAAGGGCGGCGTGATCACGCCACCGCCCGCGGTGACCGGCTCAAGGCACAGACCGCCCACGGTATCGGGACCTTCGCGCAGGATCACCTCTTCGATGGCGTCGGCGGCGCGCTGGCCATACGCCTCGCCGGACAGATCGCCCCAGCCCTGATCGGCGGCGCGGTATTCAAGGCAATGCGGCACGCGGATGAAATCCGGCGCCAGCGGGCCGTATTGCATGTTCCGTTCGTCCTGACCGCCCGCCGACAAACAGCCGATCGTGGTGCCGTGGTAATCACGGTCGCGGTACAGGATCTTGGTTTTCTTGCCGCCATAGCGTTTGTGCGCGATCTGGCGCACCATCTTGAACGCCTTCTCGTTCGCCTCGGACCCCGAGTTGCAATAATAGGCGCGGCTGAGGCCCGGCATCTTCGACAGCAGCTTTTCCGAAAACAGCGCGCCGGGGATCGATCCGGCGGACCCTGCGAAATAGTTCAGCTTGATCAGCTGGTCGCGCACCGCATTGGCAATGCTTTCGCGGCCATAGCCGACGTTGACGGTCCAGACCCCGCCGGACACCGCATCAAGATGCTCTTTGCCATGCTGATCCCAGACCCGCATGCCCTTGCCCTCGACGATGATCCGCGGATCCGTCGTCTCATAGGGTTTGTGCTGGCTCAGGTGGTGCCAGACATGGGCGCGGTCCGCGTCCACGACTGCTTGAATATCATTGTCGAATTTGCCGTCCATCATGATGACGCTCCGTCTTGCGGTTTCCGCTGTGGAATATTGGGGTTTTGAAACGCGAAAAGCACGTGCCGGGGGCACGGGCCTGATACAGTATATCACACTTGAAATGCGCAGAAGAAATAGGGCCAGAATTGCTGTTACAATAGGGCCAGTTTTCTGGTGCCCGTTCGCGTAATATTTATGCGATCGGGATAGTGCGCTGAATTCCAATGAAAATTCACCGCCGCACCCCGCGCAAGGAGCGGCCTGACGATGGATGCGCGGCGGGCAAGCCTAGAAAATCATTGAAGGGAATCAGCTTTTCCGCTCGGATTGTGGGCACGAGGCGATGCTGCTGATGTGGCATCCCCGACAAAACAAAAGAATCGCGAGGATAAATCGCGTCAAAATCGCGCCAAAGATGCGTGACACCGAATTTACCCGTCCAACAGCGGGTCACACCTACGGGAGCTATGAATGACACTTAAATTCAAGATGATGTCCGCCGCCGCAACCCTTGCCTTGCTGGCCGGTGCGGGCGCGGCCCGCGCCGCAGACGAGATCACCGTCGGCTATTTTCTGGAATGGCCGATGCCGTTTCAATACGCCAAGGTGATGGAAACCTATGACAGCGAAATGGGCGTCAAGGTCAACTGGCGCGCGTTCGACACCGGCACCGCCATGAGCGCGGCCATGGCAAGCGGCGACGTGCAGCTGTCGGTCAGCCAGGGCGTGCCGCCCTTCGTGGTCGCCACCAGCGCCGGGCAGGACCTGCAGATCGTCGATGTGGCCGTGTCCTATTCCGACAATGACAACTGCGTCGTCGCCAGCGCGCTGGAGATCGACAAGAACAGCGCGAAAGAGCTGGAAGGCAAGAAGGTGGCGGTGCCACTGGGCACCTCGGCGCACTATGGCTTTCTCAAGCAGATGAGCCACTTTGGCGTTGATATCGGCAAGATGGAGGTCGTGAACATGGCCCCGCCCGAAGGCGCCGCTGCAATTGCGCAGGGCGCTGTCGACATGTTCTGCGGCTGGGGCGGATCGCTGCGCCGCGCCAAAGAGCACGGCAATGTGCTGCTGACCGGCACCGAGAAGGAAGAGCTGGGCATTCTGGTGTTCGACGCCACCTCCGCCCCGGCGTCGTACGTGGCCGAGCACCCCGATCTGGTGGCGAGCTTCCTTAAAGTGACGGCGGATGCCAACGCGATGTGGGCCGCAGGCGACATGAAGGATGAAATGCTGGCGGTGATCGCCAAGGACAGCGGTATGGATCTGGATGCGACCGCGGCCACGATCTCGACCTTCGTGTTCCCGACTGTGGAAGAGCAGCTGGGCCCGAAATGGCTGGGCGGTGGGGCGCAGCACTTCATGAAGGGCGTCGCCAACGTGTTTGTCGAGGCGGGCAGCATCGACGCGGCGCTGGACAGCTATGACAGCACCGTCAACACCGGGCCTTTGACGGCAGCCAGCGGCATGTAAGCGGAAGGGCGGGGCGCTGGCCCCGCCGATCCTGACCGGCACGGTGGGATCTGCCTTGTGCGGCTGTGGTGGCAGCGGCGCGGGCGGATGCCTCCGGCGGGGATATTTTGAAAATGTGAATGCGGGGCGCGGCTCTGCCGAGTGAGGGCGTGTATGTCGGAACTCTCGATACAGAATTTGTCGATGCGGTTTGATTTGCCGAACGGCAGTTCGGTTCAGGCGCTGAAGGATGTCAGTCTGGATCTGAAAAGCGGCGAGCTGATGAGCGTGCTGGGGCCATCGGGCTGTGGCAAGACCACGCTTCTGAATATCGTGGCCGGGTTTCTGGCGCCCACGGAAGGCCGGATCGTGCTGAACGGGCATGAGGTCAAGGGCCCGGCGGCGGAGCGCGGCATGGTGTTTCAGCAAGGCGCGTTGTTCGAGTGGATGAGCGTGCGCGACAATGTCGGGTTTGGCCCGACGATGAAGGGCATGGCCCGCGCCGAGAAGCGGCAGGTCGTTGATCACCTTCTGGATGTGACCGGGTTGGGCGCGTTCAAGGAAAAGGCGGTGTACGAGCTGTCGGGCGGGATGCAGCAGCGCGTGGCGCTGGCGCGCTGTCTGGCCAATGACCCGGATGTGATCTTGATGGACGAGCCGCTGGGCGCGCTGGATGCGCTGACCCGCGAGAAGATGCAGGGGCTGGTTCTGAAGCTGTGGAAAGAGACCGGAAAGACGATCATTCTGATCACCCATTCGGTTGAAGAGGCGTTGTTGCTGGGCGAGCGGTTGGTGGTGATGGCACCGCGTCCGGGGCGGGTTCACCGCGAATATAGACTGCCGTTTGCCGATATCGGCGTCGATCAGGATCTGCGCGAGGTGAAGAAGCTGGCGGAATTTGGCGACAGGCGTGAGGAAATCCTGAGCATGATCTGGGACATGGAAGAAGAGATCATGGGCCGCACCGAAGGAGCAGGCGCATGATTCCGTTTCTGATCTATGTGGCGATCTTTCTGTTGTCCTTCGCCGTGGTGCGCGGCGGGCTGAGGCGGTATTTCACGCGGCGGGATTTCACCTCGCTCAAGACCGTGACCTTTGGCGACGAAAGCGCCGTGCGCCCCGACCGGGCGGCCAGCGTGATTTCGGTTCTGACGATTTTCCTGCTGTGGGGTGCGTTCACCGGCAGCAAGTGGGTGCCGGTGCATGCGCCGGGGCCGTTCTTGGGCGACACCTCGTTCACCTATACGGCCGAGGCGGCGGACGGTAGCCGCGACGATGCGGTGGTGCATGCGCGGGTGTTCCGGCTGGGCGAGACGGTCGAGGCACCTGTGGTGGCGCCGGGCGCGGGGTTTGCCAAGGATGATGTGGTCACGGTGGCGGCCTGGCGGTCGGCGCTGATCCGGGCCGATGCCAACGATACACTGACACGCAAGGACGGGGCCAGGGTCGTGGCCATCGACGGTCAGCCGATTGCCCCCGGTGGCGCGGTGATCACCGATGCGGGCCGGGTGGCGATGACGCCCAAGGGCACGCTGAATTATGCCCCTCCCAAAGGTATGCAGATGGAGCCGATCTGGCTGCCCCCGCCCGAGGCCGTGGTATCCCGCGTCGGCGAGATCGCGCGCGAGGGCTATCAGAACTTCACCCTGTGGCAGCATCTGGGCTGGTCGCTTTACCGGGTGGTCGCGGGATTTCTGCTGGGCGCGCTGGTCGGTATTCCGCTGGGCTATGCCATGGGGCTCAGCGATTGGTTCCGCGGCTGGTTTGACCCGATCGTCGAATTCATGCGCCCGGTGCCACCGCTGGCGCTGATCCCGCTGGTGATCATCTGGGCCGGGATCGGTGAAAGCGGCAAGATCATCCTGCTGTTTCTGGCGGCGCTTTGGATCATGACAATCGCGGCGCGGGCCGGGGTGTCGGGCGTGCGAATTTCCAAGGTGCACGCGGCCTATTCGCTGGGGGCCAGCAAGTGGCAGGTGCTGCGGTATGTGATCGTGCCCAACAGCCTGCCCGAGATTTTCACCGGGGCGCGGGTGGCGATGGGCGTCTGCTGGGGCACCGTTGTGGCGGCTGAACTGGTCGCCGCCGAGAAAGGCGCAGGCATGATGATCATGGTCGCCAGCCGGTTCCAGCTGACCGATATCGTAATCATGGGGATCATCCTGATCGGGATCATCGGCTATGGCATCGATATCCTGATGCGGATGGGGGAAAAATGGCTGGTGCCGTGGAAGGGCAAGGGCTAGGCCCACATGCGCTGACCGATCGGCAAAGGAAAACGCCCCAATGGGGCGTTTTCGCATTTCGGGGGCAGGGCGCGGCGCAAGGGCGCGCGCTGATCACTCCCGTGTCAGGGTCGCATCGCCCGCGCGCATCGGGCCGGTGGCGCGGTCAAACCGCAGATAGGCAATGGCGCGCCCGCCCGCTTGGGTGAATAGCGTGCCCGCCTCTTTCTCGCCTGCCATGATCGGCGTGCCGACCGGCGCGCTGCCGGTGATCGCTACCGTGGTCAGCCCCTTGCGCAGCTCGGTCTTGTGCTTCATCCGCGCGGTGACTTCCTGCCCGACATAGCAGCCCTTGCGGAAATCAACGCCGTGCAGCCGCTCGAACCCGGCCTCAAGGATGAAACTGTCTGGCGTCAGCTCGATACCGGTTTCGGGGATGCACTGCGCCACGCGGATCGCATCCCAATCGCTGCCGTCATCGCCGCCCTCGGCGCCATACAGCCGCCAGCCAAGCGATGGATGGCGCGGATCGGCAAACGCCCCCTCAGGCGCCGGGCCAGTGCCACGCCTGACCGCAAGCGGCACCGGCTCGATCTGCACATCGGCGCGCAGCTTGTACATGGCCAACCGCTGCGCCAGCATCGGCGCAAGGCTGCTGTCCACATCCAGCAAGATCGCGTCCCCTTGCGGCACCAGAAAGAAATCGGCCATGTATTTGCCCTGCGGCGTCAGCAGTGCGGTATAAACCACGCCATGATCCAGCCCATCCACATTGTTGCTGACCAGACCCTGAAGGAAGTGCCGGGCATCCGCCCCGGTAATACGAAATATACTGCGGCTCATTTCTGTCTCCCGTCCTGCGCGTGACTGTAATATAGCGCGGGGCAGGCAGAGCAACAGGGGACAGACATGCGCGCGGCTTTATCGGTGATCATTCCCACCCTCAATGCGGCCCCCGGCCTGCCTTCCTGCCTTGCCGCCCTGATGGAGGGGCTCGAGGCTGGCCTGATCCGCGAGCTGATCATCTCCGACGGCGGCTCGACCGACGCAACCCTTCAGATCGCCGAGGAGGTGGGCGCGCAGATCATCACCGGCCCGCCGTCGCGTGGCGGCCAGATCAAGCGCGGCATCGCTGCGGCGCAGGGCGACTGGCTGCTGGTGCTGCATGCCGATACCCTGCTGTCGCCGGGCTGGTCGAAACTGGCGCTGGCGCATCTGAACAGCCCACAAGCGGCCTGTTTCCGGCTCGGCTTCGATGCCGCCGGGCTTGCCCCCCGCATGGTCGCCGGATGGGCCAACCTGCGCACCCGCGCCTTCGGGCTGCCCTATGGCGATCAGGGCCTGCTGATCCCGCGCGCCCTGCACGACCGCATCGGCGGCTACCGCGATATCGCGCTGATGGAGGATGTGGCGATCGCCCGCGCCCTGCGCGGACAGATCACCGTGCTGCCGGTCACTGCCCGAACAAGCGCCGCGCGATACGCCCAAGCAGGTTGGGTGCGGCGGGGCTGTCGGAACCTGTGGACCCTGACCCGCTTCCTGTGCGGGGCCGACCCAGACGCGCTTGCGCAAGCTTATCGGCGCTAGGGCCATCGCTGCGGAACTGCAACTGATGCAGCTCGGCGTAAATTCCGCCGCGCGCCAGCAATTCGTCATGCGTGCCCTCATCGACCACGCGGCCCCGATCCATCACCACGATCTTGTCGGCATTGCGCACGGTCGACAACCGATGCGCGATCACCAACGTGGTGCGGCCCTTGGACAGCTTGTCCAGCGCGTCCTGAACCACTTGCTCTGATTGCGCGTCCAGCGCGCTGGTCGCCTCGTCCAGCAACAGAATCGGCGTGTTGCGCAGCAAGGCGCGCGCAATCGCCACGCGCTGCCGCTGCCCGCCCGACAGGGATGAGCCACGCGGGCCCACCGGCGTCTCAAGCCCGCGTGACAGCTTGGGCAGGAAATCAGCGACATGCGCCGCCTCCAGCACCGACTTCAGCTGCGCTTCGCTGACATCTGTCCGCCCCAGCAGGATATTCTCGCGCAGGCTTTCGTCGAACAGGGCCGCATCCTGCGACACGACCGAAAACAGCCCGCGCAGATCGACCAGCGACATCTCACGCGCCTCGATCCCGCCAATCAGAACCTTGCCGGACTGTGGATCAACAAGGCGCGTCAACAGGTTGAAAATCGTGGACTTTCCTGCGCCCGAGGCCCCGACCAAGGCCGTGGTTTTCCCCGCAGGCGCGGTCAGCGTCGCACCGCTCAACACGGTCGTGTCGCCATAGGACAGCTGCACATCGCTCAGCCGCACTTCGGGCGTGCCCAGCGGCGCAGGCTTGGGCCGCGCGGGCGAGGTCAGCAACGGCTGGGTATCCAGCAATTCCTTGATCCGCTCGATCGCGGCGGCGGCGTTTTGCCAGACACCCGTGACCGAGCCAAGCCGCCGCAGCGGCTCGAACGCAAAGCCGATGGCGGTGAAAAAGGTCATGAACTGGCCGATGGTTTTTTCGCCCGCGATGATCTCGGCGCCGCCAAACACCAGCACCCCCAGAAACCCCACCCCGGCCATGATGTCGATCAGTCCCGGAATCGCGGCGGCGCCCAGCTTGGCACGCACCTCGGCGCGGACCAGATCATTGGTCAGCGCGCGATAGCGGTCAGATTGATATTGTTCCAGCCGGTTCAGCTTGACCGGCACGATGCCGTGAAACACCTCGTCCAGCCGCGTCGCCAGACGTGCGCCCAGATCACGGGCCTCACGCGCGCGGCGGCGCACGAATTTCTGCACCACAGCCGAGGGCAGAACCATGATCGGTGTGCCGATACAGGCCACCAGCGTCCATTGCCAGTCAACGCTGATCGCCACCCCCATCAGGATCAGCAGCGAAATCGCGTCGCGCCCGGCACCGGTGATCACCGCGTTCCAGACCTGCCCGACCGATTCCACATCGGCCTGCACCCTCTGGATCAGAAACCCCGGCGGGTGGGTCTGGTGAAAACTGCCGTCCAGCCGCATCAGATGGTCCAGCATCCCGGTGCGCATATCCGCAGCCGAGCGTTGCGAGATCAGCGACAGCAGCGCCTTTTGCCCAACGCTGGCCACAGCGCGAATGACAAAGATTGCCATAATCGCACCACCAACCCACCAGATCGCGGTTTTTTGGCCCTCAATAAACACCTGATCGAACATCGGCCGCATGATCCAGCTGAGCGCGCCCAGCATCGACCCTTCCAGCGCCATGAAGAACAGCGCCGCCAGCAGCAGCCACAGATGCTTGCTCAGGTAATTCGACCACAGCCAGCCCATCAGCCGGGTGCTGGGGACCTCGCGCGTGCTCATGCGGGGATCTTCCGGCCGTTGTCGAACCCGGCCTGCAAGGCTTCTGGGTCGTATTCGGTGGTCACCCATTGCTCGAACCCGACCGGGTCGCGGGCGTTGCGCGCGGCATAGACATCCAGCATGTAATCCAGCACGCCGGTCTTCGACCATTTCAGATGCAGGTATTTCACCGACAGCATCTTGCGCGCCTCTTCGACCGGCTGGCCTTCGATGACCATCAGGTACATCGCGCTGGCCAACCCGGCACGGTCGGCCCCGGATTTGCAATGCATCATGAAGGGGCGATCGATGGTGCGGAACGCCTCGATCACCTGCAACAGGTTCTCGCGCGGGGCCGCTTTGCGCGCGTGCAGCGGGATATTGACCATCGTCATCCCCAGCGCATCACAGCTTTCCTTCTCGAACAGATACCGCGCGTGGCGCGCCGTGCCGCGCAGGTTCAAAACCGATTTGATTCCCATCGCGGCATAGTCTTCCAGCCGCTCATGCGTCGGATGGTTTGACCGGTACACCCCCGGCGCGATCTGGAAAAAGTTCGTCCAGTGGATCCGCAAAATCGCGTGATCCAGCCAGTTGTAATGTCGCATCGCGCGCTTGCGGTCCTCGGGCTTGGAAATATCGTAATCCGAGGCAAGGCGCAGGTCGCGTTCCCACTGTTTCAGCTTTTCAAGAGGGTTCATCAGCGTCCTATGCCTGTTGTTCGCGCGTCTTGTAGTGTTTTGCCCAAGCTGAGGCAAGTTTCTGCACATTTCACGCAGGGTCACAACAACCAGCATTTGAAGCGACAGCCATTCAACCCTATGTGGTGTTGATCGGACGGAAATTCCACAGGGCATGCAGGCAAGTTGAGTATGAGTGATATCGCAATCGAAACGCTGGGAAAAACCCGGCTGCGCCTGTTTCATGCCCGCGTTGACGGCAGGGCCTGTAAAATCGCCATGGGCGCCTGGGCGGTCTATCTGCCGGGGCTTCAGATGAAACTGATGCATTCGGTGCATGGCGACGTGCATTGCATTTATCACAAAGCCCCCAAGCGCGAACACGTTCTGGCCGGGAAGCCGGTCAAGAACAAAGTCCCGGCCGAGGAATGGAAAGCCGCCTTTACCAAACCCGTCACCCGCCGCGTCGCAGAAAACTACATCTGCCTGCAACGCCTCTATGCTGCCGGGATCGGACCCGAACCGCAGGGTCTGGTGATTGTGCCGCAATACCGCTCGTGGTTTTCACGCGGGCCGGGCTATACCGCCGGCTACCGCGTCGCCAACCTTTATTCCTACCCGCCCAAAGCCCCCACGACCGAGGATCAGCTGCGCGCCGCAGGCATCGTTCCGGACCGCTCGCTGGCCACGATCCGTGAACAGATCAACGGCTATGTCAGCGACTTGAACTCGGTCAACGGCGCCATGCCCGAAAACGCCGAAGCCGAAGTCGCAGCCCTGACCGCGCACCTTGATCGGGCGATGGCCCATGCTCGTGCGGCATAGCAGCCAATTCGCCGCCCCCGGCGATTGACCTTGCCCGCCCGATGGATAGTGTCACCAGAAGATCACTCCTGGAGAACCTGCATGAACCTGTCCAACGGTCGCCCCTATCTGGCCATTCCCGGCCCCTCCGTCATGCCCGACGACGTGCTGCGCGCCATGCACCGCGCCGCGCCCAATATTTACGAGGGCGCGCTGGTCGAGATGACCCAGAGCATCATCCCCGATCTGCGGCGGGTGGCGCGCACGGCGCATCATGTGGCGATCTATATCTGCAACGGCCACGGCACGTGGGAGGCCGCCCTGTCAAACGTGATCGCCCCCGGCGACCGGGTGCTGGTGCCCTCGACCGGGCGGTTCGGCCACGGCTGGGCCGATATGGCCACGGGGTTGGGGGCCGATGTGCAACTGCTCGATTTCGGTCGCAGCGCCCCGTTTGACCTGACCCGGATCGAACAGGCGCTGCGCGCCGACCCCGAACACCGGATCAAGGCGGTTCTGGCCAGCCATGTCGATACCTCCAGCGGTGTTCTGAATGATATCAAGGGCCTGCGTGCCGCTCTTGACGCCGCCGGGCATCCGGCGCTGTTGATGGCGGATTGTATCGCCTCGATGGGCTGCGACCGGTTCGAGATGGACGCATGGGGCGTCGATATCGCCATCACCGCCAGCCAGAAGGGCCTGATGACGCCGCCGGGGCTGGGCTTTGTGTTCTTTAATGATCGCGCCGCCGCCGTGCGTGCCACCATGGCGCGCGTCAGCCGCTATTGGGATTGGGTGCCACGCGCCGCGCCCGAACAGCCCTATCAGTATTTCGGCGGGACCGCGCCGACGCATCACCTTTATGGCCTGCGCGCCGCACTTGATATGATCCACGCCGAAGGCATCGAAAATATCTGGGCCCGGCATGACGTGCTGGCCCGCGCGATCTGGGCCGCGTGCGAGGTCTGGGGGCAGGGCGGTCCGCTCACCCTCAACGTTGCCGACCCCGCGCACCGCAGCCGCGCCGTGACCGCGCTGCGGCTGGGCCTGCCTTACGGCGCCCAGCTGCGCAAGTGGGTCGAGGTGAACGCCGGCGTGACGCTTGGCATCGGGTTGGGCATGTCCGAACCCGGCGATCCCGACGGCAAAGGGTTTTTCCGCATCGCCCATATGGGGCATCTGAATGTGCATATGGTCATGGGCATGCTGGGGGCGATTCAGGCCGCCTTTGTGGCGCAATCCATTCCACATGGCGCTGGGGCGATGGATGCGGCGGCGGCGGTGATCGCGGCAGGCTCACACGCCTGATTTCTGCACCTGCGATATGCATGCTTTGTGCATGTCGTGTGCATCGGATGTGCAGCGCGGTTTGTGTCGATTTCGCTGCGCTGCCGCGCATTCGGTTGGCGGGCGGCCAGCGGGCGCGCAGGGACTAGCCCTTGCGCGCGTCCGCCAGCGCCAGCGGCAGCAGTTCGGCCAGTAATTTTTGCTCCTGCGCCCGGCCACAGCTGATGCGGATGCAGCGGTTTTGCGGGGCCACAAAAGGCATCCGCACAAACAGCCCCCGCGCCACAAGTCCATCCAGAACCGCCTTGGCAAACACCCCGTCACGGCCACAATCCACCGCCACGAAATTGGTCGATGACGGCACCACGCTCAGCCCGTTGTCCGCCGCGATCCGACCGATCTCGTCGCGGGCTTCGGCAACCTTTGTGCGGGTCTGTGCCAGCCAGTCCTGATCCTTCAGCGCTGCCAAAGCGCCGATCTGTGCGGCGCGGTTCATGCCGAAATGGTTGCGGATCTTGTTGAAGCTGGTGATCAGCTCCTCGGCCCCCAACGCATATCCCACACGCGCCCCGGCCAGACCGTAAGCTTTTGAAAAGGTGCGCATTCTGATCACGCGCGGGTCTTCGATCTCGACCGGCGCAGCAGTGCTTTCTGGCGCCAGTTCGACATAGGCCTCGTCCAGCACCAGCAGCGTGCCCTCGGGCAGGTGCTCAAGCGCTGCCATGATCGCGGCACCGCTGTGGCATGTGCCCATCGGGTTGTCGGGGTTGGCCAGATACACCAGCTTGGCATCGACCTCGGCGGCCTTGGCAAACAGCGCCTTGGGGTCCTCGTGGTCGCCCGCGTAAGGCACCTTGTGCAGCACGCCGCCAAAGCCCGCGACGTGGTAGTTGAAGGTCGGATATGCCCCGTCCGAGGTCACAACCGCATCGCCCCGGTCCACCAGCATTCGCACCAGATAGCACAGCAACCCGTCGATGCCTTCGCCGACCACGATATTGCCCATCCCGACGCCATGAAACGCCGCCAAAGCCTCCCGCAGGTCGTAACTTTCGGGGTCGCCATACATCCACAAATCAGCGCTCGCCGCCTGAATTGCTGCAATCGCAAAAGGCGATGCCCCAAAAATATTCTCATTCGCCCCCACCCGCCCCAAGAAGGGCGCGCCGCGGCTGCGTTCCTGCGCTTCGGGGCCGACAAACGGCACGGTTGCGGGCAGGGTTTGGGTCAGGTCTGTGTATCTGGGTCCAGTCATTCCGCCACATAATCGCAACTGCGGCAGGCGGGCAAGCGGTTGAAATGCCTGACAGTGTGCTTATATGCGAATAACTCGCAATAATGAGGGCCGTGCAATGCCCAACCTGTCTCGCCGCAGCTTTCTGGCCGCCAGCCTTGCTGCCACAACGGTACGCAGCCTGCCTGCTCTGGCCACACGCACCGGCGGCGGGCGGCGTATTCTAACGCTGGTCTATGATAAATCTCTGGGAATGATGCGTGCCGTGGACCGGCTGGTGCCCTAGGGGCGTTTGTGCCCTCACGTCGCGCTGGCTTTTACGCGGTTTTTGCGGTGAACTCTGCCCAACCAGAGGAGGACCCCCATGAGCCGCGTATCCGTTGAGATCGAGAACCATATCGCCCGCGTCACCTTGACCCGCGCTGATAAGATGAATGCCGTTGATCAGGAAATGGCCGAGGCGATCGTCGCCGCTGGAGAAGGTCTGATTGGCAATGCCGATGTCCGCGCGGTTGTGCTGTCGGCAGAAGGCAACGGGTTTTGTGCCGGGCTGGACCTGTCGAATTTCGCCAAATTTGCGGCCGGTAATCCCGAAGATCTGGTGATGCCGCGCAGCCATGGCTCCTCGAACCTGTTTCAGCAGGTGGCGATGGTCTGGCGCAAGGTGCCGGTGCCGGTGATTGCGGCGCTGCACGGCGTGGCCTTCGGGGCTGGGTTTCAACTGGCTCTGGGGGCGGATATCCGCATCGCGCACCCCGAAACCAAGCTGGCGGTGATGGAGATGAAATGGGGTCTTGTGCCCGATATGGGTGGGATGGCCCTGCTGCCTGCTCTGACGCGCTCGGATGTGATCCGGCGGATGACCTATACCGCCGATCCGGTGCTGGCGCCGCAGGCGCTGGAGTGGGGGCTGATCACCGAGCTGTCCGACGATCCGCTGGACGCGGCGCTTACGTTGGCCGCTCGGATCGCGGGCAAAAGCCCTTCGGCAATGCGGGCGGCCAAGCGGTTGATCGAGGTGGCCGAAAGCGGCGCGGACGAGGCTGTTGTTCTGCTTGAAGAAAGCCGCGAGCAAGCGGCGCTGATCGGCAAGGCTGATCAGATGGAAGTGATTGCTGCGAACATGCAAAAACGCGCCCCGGTCTTCAAAGGCTAACCTGTTCGCCCTCGGTTTGCCCCGGGGGCATCACTTAAGAAACGTGCGCCTTGCGTCGCGGGCGATTGCGTACGTCAGGTCCGGATCGGCGATATGGCCATCAATTCCCTTCCCTTTTCAGGGTCGGAATTGTCGCGATAAGCCGCGCGCGGCCTCAAGTGCAGCTTTCGAGATGAACTTTTGAGCGGTGAGGTTTTCTGCACACTGCGCGAAGCTCAGGTTCTGATCGAAAGACGGAGGTGGTACTATAACACGGTTGGGCCGCGTAGCGCTCCGGGCTTATCGTCCGCCAGCGCCAGAAAGTATCGTCCCGACTGGGGCCGTCTTTGTTCAAGGTCGCCCGAGGCGCAATTGCTGTGCTACCCAAAGTGCCCCCGCTCGGGGCTAGATTTTCCGCGTATTGAAGCTGTGGACTGTGAGGTGCGGATCGTGACACATTCCTGCAACATCGCATGCGCCGAACGTGCAGCATGTCCTCTTGCCCCCAAGCGCCACAGCGCCCGTCCGACCGCGCCTGCCGGGTGTGTGTCTTTTAGATTGTATTCATCGTCTAAGGCGCTGACTATTAATTATAAAAGCCATTCATCTGGCAAGTTCTCTGCTGAAGATCAACGCTAAACTCGGATTTCGAATTAGCAGATGGTGAACCGCCTGAAGAGTGTAAGCCACAGTCGGGCATCGCCCCTTTCACCGCCCTACAAAGCCAGAACCGTCAGGTTCTGGCCCCCCCGCCCGCCGCAGGCGAGGGGGATCTTTGATCACCCCAGTTCGGCCAGCCGTGCGAGTGCGGCGTTGAGGGTGGTTTCCTCTTCTTCGCGCGCGGTCAGGTTTTCGCGGGCTTCGGCGACGACCTCTTCGGGGGCGCTGGCGACGAATTTTGGGTTGTTGACGCGACCTTTTAGGCCTTGGATTTCCTTTGCCAGCTTCATCAGCGTCTTTTCCAGACGGGCTTTTTCCTCGGCCACGTCGATGATGTCGGCCAGCGGCAGGCCAAAGCTGCCACCCTCGACCGGGATGGTCACGGTGCCCTTGGGGAACGTGGCCACTTCGGTCAGGCTGTCGATGCGCGCGAGGCGTTTGATCATCACCTCGTTGCGATCCCAAGCCGCACGGCCAGCCGCGTCCAGATCGGACAGCAGCATCGGGATATGCAGGCCCGCGGGCACGTGCATCTGGGCACGGGCCGAGCGGACGCTTTCGATCAGAGCCACAACCCAGTTCATTTCCTTGTCGGCATTTTCGTCAACAAGATCAGCGGCTTGATAGGTCGGCCAGTCGGCGTGGATCAGCATCTTCGACCGCTCACCAGTGTTGGCCCACAGCTCTTCTGTGATGAAGGGCATGATCGGGTGCAGCAGGATCAGACACTGGTCCAGAACCCACCCCATCACCACGCGGGTTTCGTGTTTGGTGGCCTCGTCGCCGTCCATCAACAGGGGCTTGGACAGCTCGACATACCAGTCGCAGACCTTGCCCCAGACAAAGCCATAAAGCGCGCTGGCGGCATCGTTGAAGCGGAAGGCATCAAGGGCGGCGTCGACCTCTTCACGTACTTTGGCGACCTCTCCGATGATCCATTTATTGACCGTCTGAGTGGCGTCGGTAGGACGTCGGTTTTGCGTCGGTATTACGTCGGTATCATATACGCCGTTCATTTCGGCAAACCGGCAGGCGTTCCAGATCTTGGTGCTGAAGTTGCGATAGCCCGCGATACGCTGGGTATCGAGCTTGAGCGCGCCACCGAGCGAGGCCATGGCGGCATTGGTAAAGCGCAGCGCGTCGGCGCCGTATTCGTCGATGATGTCGAGCGGGTCCACCACGTTGCCGGTGGATTTCGACATCTTCTTGCCCTTGGCGTCGCGCACCAGCCCATGCAGATAGACGGTATGGAACGGGATCTGATCGACCACGGACAGCTGCATCATCATCATCCGGGCGACCCAGAAGAACAGGATATCCGTGCCGGTGATCAGCACATCGGTGGGGAAGTATTTTTCCAGCTCTGGCGTCTGATCCGGCCAGCCCAGGGTGCCAATCGGCCAAAGGCCGGAGGAGAACCAGGTATCAAGCACATCAGGGTCGCGCCAGACCGGATAGACCAGCTTGGTCGGGTCGGTATCAATGGCATATTGCGCCAGACAGGCGGCCAGCGTTTCCATGGCGGCCTGTTTGTCGGCCACCTCGACGATGGTGGCGTGGCTGATCGGGGTCGGGGTATCTGCCAGCTCGTCACGGAAGGCATCCTGCACGCCATCGAAGTTGGCGGCACAGTGGTGCACGTCGCCCCAGTGCAGCATTCCGCCTGCGTTCAGAAGGCGGCCCAGTTCGACCACGTCCAGATCACCATCGCCTTCGTCATCGACGAAGTCGGGGGCGGACAGGTCAAGCCCGTACCAGACCGGAATCTGGTGGCCCCACCAAAGCTGACGCGAGATGCACCAGGGTTCGATGTTTTCCAGCCAGTGGAAATACACTTTCTCGTCCCGCTCGGGCAAGATTTTGGTGTCGCCGTTGCGTACGGCCTCGAGCGCGGGATCGACGATCTTGGTGGTATCGACGAACCACTGATCGGTTAGCATCGGTTCGATCACGACCTTGGAGCGGTCGCCGAAGGGCTGCATGATCGGTTTGTTTTCGACGAAGGGGATTTCGATCGTGGTCTCTTCGCCGGTTTCGGCGTCGGTGGTGGTCTGGGGGATCATCACGGCCAGACCTTCGGCGGTGATGTCGGCGATGACCTTTTTGCGCGCCTCGAACCGGTCGAGGCCGCGATACTCTTCGGGGACCAGATTGATCGGCGTGGCATCGGCGGGGGCAGGGGCACCCTTGGCGATGGCCTGTGCCTGTTCGGCGGCCTCGGCGTAGGGCAGGCCGTCGCTGCGCATCTGGCCCTTGGTGTCCATCAGCGCATAAAGCGGGATGCCGTTGCGGGTGGCGACGCCGTAGTCGTTGAAGTCATGCGCGCCGGTGATTTTCACCGCGCCCGAGCCGAAATTCTTATCGGGGTATTCGTCGGTGATGATCGGGATCAGGCGGCGGTGTTCCTTGGGACCCACCGGGATTTCACACAGCTTGCCGACGATCGGCGCATAGCGTTCATCCGAGGTGTGCACCGCAACCGCGCCGTCGCCCAGCATGGTTTCGGGCCGGGTGGTGGCGATCGAGATATAGTCGCGCTCTTCGCTGAGCGTGACGTTGCCGTCTTCGTCTTTCTCGACATAGGTATAGGTCTCGCCGCCCGCGAGCGGGTATTTGAAGTGCCACATATGGCCGGCGGTCTCGATATTTTCGACCTCGAGGTCCGAGATGGCGGTTTCAAAATGCGGGTCCCAGTTGACCAGGCGCTTGCCGCGATAGATCAGGCCCCTGTTGTACATATCCACGAAGACGCGTGTTACGGCCTGCTGGAAATGCTCGTCCATGGTGAAGGCGTTGCGCGACCAGTCGCACGACGCGCCGAGGCGCTTGAGCTGATTGACGATGGTGCCGCCGGATTCCTCTTTCCATTCCCAGACCTTGTCGAGGAACGCCTCGCGGCCCAGTTCGCGGCGCGAAGGCTGTTGGGTTTCGGCCAATTTGCGTTCCACGACCATCTGTGTGGCGATGCCTGCGTGGTCCTGACCGGGCTGCCAGAGCGTGTCAAAGCCGCGCATCCGGTGCCAGCGCACCAGAATATCCTGCAAGGTGTTGTTGAAGGCGTGGCCCATGTGCAGGCTGCCGGTGACGTTCGGCGGCGGGATCATGATGCAGAAGGTCTCAGGACGGCTGGCATTGGCGCCTGCGGTGAAACAGCCGGCCTTTTCCCAGGCCTGATAGAGGCGGCTTTCAGCCTCGGCCGCGTTGAAGGTCTTTTCCATCGCCATGGCGTGTCTTCTCCGGTGCGCTTTGAGTTGGCAAAGCTCTAGCGAATGGGGCGCCTGAGGGAAAGGTGGCAGGCGACAAAAATGCGGCGTTGACGGTGGGAAGCGGTGGAACAGGGCGCGGTTCTGGGGCAATCTGGCGGTAACAGGCCAAAAGGGCGGAAACGATGCAGGACGTGCAGGCTTACGGATTTGACGGCAAAGGTGGGGCCGTGGCGCTGCCGTGTGATGGCGTGCCCCTCGAGCAGATGGTGGCGCAATTGGTGGCGCCGCAGGGCGGTTTCGTCTGGGTCAACCTGAACCGCAACACCGATGCGGGCCGGGCGTGGCTGGAACAATCCGGCCTGAACGCCCTGGCGATGGAGGCGCTGACGGCGGACGAAACCCGGCCGCGCTGCACCGTACATGGCGAAACCGTGCTGATGATCCTGCGCGGCGTGAACCTCAATCCCGGCGCCGAGCCCGAGGATATGGTGTCAGTCCGACTGTTCATGCAGGCGCAGGCGGTGGTCTCGGTGCAGCTGCGCCCCCTGACCGCGCTGGACGACGTGATCGAGCCGATCGCGCGCGGGCAAGGCCCGGCGACACCGGGCGAATTGCTGACGCGGCTGGCCCTGCGGCTGGCGGACCGGGCAGAACCGGTGGTCGCCGCCTTGAACGAACGGATCGACGATCTGGAAGATCGCGAGCCGGGGCAGTCAGGCGCCGGAATGCGCGGCGAGCTGGCCGATATCCGCCGCATCTCGATCCTGTTGCGGCGCTACATGTTCCCGCAGCGCGACGCCCTCAGTACGCTCGAGATCGAGGAACAGGACTGGCTGACCCAACACGACCGCGCCCGGTTGCGCGAAGCCACCGAACGGGTGACCCGTCTGGCCGAAGAACTCGACGCGATTCGCGACCGGGCACAGGTGGTGCACGATCAGGTCATGGACCTGCGCGCCGAAGTGATGAACAAACAGATGCTGGTGCTGTCTGTCGTGGCGGCGATTTTCCTGCCGCTCGGGCTTCTGACCGGGCTGCTGGGCATCAACGTGGGCGGCATACCGGGGACCAATACACCCTGGGCTTTCTGGGCGGTCTGTGCCCTGCTTCTGGTGATCTGCACCTTTCAGATGTGGCTGTTCCGCCGCATGGGGCTCTTGGGCCGCTCAGGCTGACCTGCTTCTCGCGCCTCCGGCTTCTTTCCGATAAAAATACTCCGGGGTTTGGGGCAGCGCCCCAATCTGCCCGCAGGGCTGAACCTGTGCGCCGCAGGCGCTCTTTTGGATCAGGCCACCGTTCTGTGTAACGCCCAATTTATCCGCGCCAACGCCCCGGCGGTCAGGCCAGCACTGGACAGTCGCGCGCGGTAAGCTAGTCTTGCTTTAACGGGACGCGAGAGAGGCCAGAAATGGAAAAATTCGGGAAAAGCCAGTCGGTCAGCCGGGTGGAGGACGTGCGGTTTCTGACCGGGCATGGGCGATATGTCGATGATGTGACCCCAAAGGGCGCGCTGTTTGCGTTTGTGTTCCGGTCGCCGGTGGCGCACGCGGTTATCACCACGCTGGATGTCGAGGACGCGCGCGCGTCTGACGGCGTTCATCTGGTGCTGACGGATGCCGATCTGGTGCAGGCGGGAATTACCGCGGGCATGGCGGGGGTTGTGGTCAAAAATCGCGACGGGTCTGATGCTGCCGCCCCGCATCGCCCGGTTCTGGCGCAAGGCAAATTGCGCCATGTTGGCGAACCTGTGGCGCTGATCGTGGCGGAAACACTGGATCAGGCGCGTGATGCGGCTGAACTGATCGAGCTGGATTATGACGATCTGCCTGCCAAGTTGGATCTTTTTACTGGCGGCGAGGCCGTGCATGCCGAGGCGACGGACAATCGCGCCTTTGACTGGGCCTTGGGTGACGAGGCTGCCTGTCAGGCGGCGTTTGACGCCGCCGCACATGTGGTGCGGCTGGAGGTCGACGACAACCGCATCATCGTCAACGCGATGGAGCCGCGCGGCTGTTTCGCCGAGGTCGAGGACGGGCGGCTGCATCTGTCGTTTGGCGGGCAGGGGGTTTGGACCCCCAAGGCGCAGCTGGCGCGCGTGCTTAATCTGGACCCTTCGCAGGTGCGGGTGACCAACCCCGACGTCGGCGGTGGCTTTGGCATGAAGGCGCCGCCCTATCCGGAATATTTCACCGTCGCCCATGCGGCGATGGTTCTGGGCCGTCCGGTGCGCTGGATGAGCGAGCGGACCGAGGCGATGCTGAGCGATCATCATGGTCGCGATCTGGTCAGCGAAGCGGCGTTGGCGTTCGATGCCGATCACAAAATCATCGGTTACCGGGTGGATACGCGCTGTAATCTGGGCGCATACAACAGCCAGTTTGGTCAGATCATTCAGACCAATCTGTTCGCGCGGGTCTTGATGGGCACTTACGATGTTCAGGCGACCTATCTGCATGTCGAAGGGTTTTACACCAACACCACGCAGGTTGACGCCTATCGCGGTGCCGGCCGACCCGAGGCGATTTATCTGCTAGAGAGGATGATGGATACGGCGGCGCGGCAGTTGGGGGTGGACCCTTGGGCGCTGCGGCGGCGCAATTTCATTGCGGTGGATCAGTTCCCATACAGCGCCGCAACCGGCGAAACCTATGACGTGGGCGATTTCAGCCGGGTGCTGGATCATGCCGAGCAGGCGGCGGACCGGGCGGGGTTTGCCGCGCGCAAGGCCGAGAGCGCGGCGCGCGGAAAATTGCGCGGGATGGGGTTGAGTTACTATATCGAAAGCATTCTGGGCGACCCTTCGGAAGGTGCGAAGGTGGAGTTCAACGCGGATGGCACGGTGGTGATCTATGTCGGCACCCAATCGAACGGGCAGGGCCACGAGACGGTCTATGCCAAGTTTCTGTCGGATCAGACCGGGATACCGGCGGCGATGATTTCTGTGGTGCAGGGTGACAGCGACCTGATTGCACAGGGCGGTGGCACTGGCGGATCACGCTCGGTCACGACGCAAAGCCATGCGACGCTGGCGACGGTCGCGCGGATGATTGCCGCCTTCACGCCCTATCTGGCGGAAAAGATGGGCGTGGCCGAGGATCAGGTCAGTTTCGATGACGAGACGTTCCGCGCGCCGGGGTCGAACCTGACGCCGACGCTGCTGGAGGCGGCGGCGATGGCGCGGGCCGACGGGCGCACCGATCTTTTGGTACACGAGGCGCGGGCGACGCTGCCTGCGCGCTCGTTCCCCAATGGCGCGCATGTCTGCGAGGTCGAAGTGGACCCCGAGACCGGTCTGACCGAGGTTGCGCGTTATACCGTGGTGGATGATTTTGGAAATCTGATCAACCCGTTGCTGGCTGAAGGTCAGGTGCATGGCGGAGTGGCTCAGGGGCTTGGGCAGGTCTTGTACGAGCATGTTGGTTACGACGAGGATGGGCAGCTTCTGACCGCAAGCTTCATGGATTATGCCATGCCGCGGGCGGCGGACATGCCGATGATCAAGTTCGAAACCGAGGTTGTGCCGTCAACCGCCAACCCGATGGGGATGAAGGGCTGCGGCGAAGCGGGCACGGTCGGCGCGATGGCGGCGGGCGCCAATGCGGTGCTGGATGCGCTGTGGGATCGGGGGGTCCGGCGGGCCGATATGCCGCTGACCCCGCTGAAGGTATGGGAATTGTTGAACGATGGGGCTGCGGCGGCTTAGCAGACGGCTTTTCGATTGGCTGCGTCCCGGCCTGCGGTCTGGGCGCAGCCCGGTCACGCGCCAGCGTGGGCCGCTGACCCATGTGATCATTCTGGATGGCACCATGTCGACGTTGACACCGGGGGAGGAGACCAACGCCGGTCTGTCCTATCGGTTGCTGTCGGAATTGGGGGCGCAGGTATCACTGTATTACGAGGCCGGGGTGCAGTGGCAGGACTGGCGCAGCACGCCGGATGTGATGATGGGGCGCGGGATCAACCGTCAGATCCGGCGGGCATACGGGTATCTGGCAAGTCGGTACCGGCCCGGCGACCGGGTGTTTTTGCTGGGCTATTCGCGCGGGGCCTATGCGGTGCGGTCGCTGGCGGGGGTGGTCGATCAGGTCGGGCTGCTGCGCGCGGAGCATGCGACAGAGCGCAACATCCAACTGGCCTATCGCCATTATCAAAGCCCGGCGGGCAGTGCGGTGGCCGAGGTCTTTCGCACAATCCATTGCCATGCGCGGTTCGAGATCGAGATGGTCGGGGCGTGGGATACGGTCAAGGCGCTGGGGGTGCGGTTGCCGTTCCTGTGGAAGTGGTCCGAGGTCCATCACGCTTTTCATTCGCATCAGCTTGGCCCCTCGGTGAAGCACGGGTTTCACGCGCTGGCGCGGGATGAAACCCGGCAGGTGTTTGAACCGGTGCTATGGGAATGTCCCAATGGCGACAACGACCCGCAGGACGATCAGACTGCGGTGGCCAGACGGGTGGAACAGGTGTGGTTCCGCGGCACCCATGGGGATATCGGCGGGCAGTTGGGCGGGTTTGATGCCGCGCGGCCACTGGCGAATATCTCGTTGGTGTGGATGCTGGAGCGGATCGAAAGCTGTGGTTTGCAGTTGCCGGAGGGCTGGCGCATGCGGTTTCCCACGGATCCCGGTGCGCCATCGGTCGGCACGTGGAGCAGTTGGGGCAAGCTGTTTTTGCTGCGCAAGCGCCGGGTGATCGGGCGCGACCCGTCAGAGCGGTTGCATGAAACAGCGGTGGAGCCGACGGTGGCGTCGGTGCCGGGGTGGGCCGCTCATCTGCGGGGATGAACGGGCCCTGATCAGGCCACTTTCATCACGATGCAAGTGGTGGAGCCGGTGGCATAAAGGCGTCCATCCTCGACTCCACGGATTTCACCCACGGCCACGCCGGTTGAACGACCGACATGCTGCGCGATGCCGATGGCTTCGACTTGCATCCCCACGGGGATCGAACGCAGGATGTTGATCTTGTATTCCAGCGTCGTATAGGCGGAGCCGACGGGCAGTTTGCTCATCACGGCGCAGGCCATGCAGCTGTCGAGCAGCGTGCCGTACCAACCGCCGTGCACCGTGCCCATCGGGTTGCAGTATTCAAATAGCGGCGCGCCGGAAAAGACGACGCGGCCGTCTTCGACCTCGGTGAGGGTGTAATTCATATGGTCCGATATCGGCGGACCGGCTGCGTCGCCGTTCAGCATCCGCTTCATCGCTTCCAGCCCGCTACGGCTGGTCATTTCTTCCTTGCTTGGCAGATCCGCGAAGGATTTTGCCACTTTGCGTTCGGTCATGCGCGTGTTCTCCTGTCCTGAGACCAGAGTGGCGCGCGCTTGACAGGGGCACAAGGCCGAATTGAATTACGCGACGTTTTCCAGTTGCGCGCGCGGGGTGACGCCCAGAGCGTGGCACACATCGCGGGTCAGTTCGGGGCGGTTGAGCGTGTAGAAATGCAAAGAGTCCACGCCACCATCAAGAAGTTCGCTGCACAGTTCGGTGCACAGCGCGGTGGCCAGCAGATCTTCGCGCCCGTCGCGGGCGGCTTTTTCAAATGCGTCATCGACCCATGCGGGCACAGAGGTGCCGCAGCGTTTGGCGAAATTGCGCGCACCTTTCCAGTTTTCGATTGGCAGGATGCCGGGAATGATCGGCGCGGTGATCCCGGCCTTGGCGCAGGCATCGCGGAAGCGGAAGAAGGTTTCGGCCTCGAAGAAGAACTGCGTCAGGGCCTCGGTGGCGCCGGCGTCGATCTTGCGCTTGAGGTATTCGACATCGGCGGTGGCGGTGGGCGCTTCGGGGTGGGCCTCGGGGTAAGCACCGACGCGGATTTTGAATTTGCCGGTGTCGGCCAGCGCTTCGATCAGCTCGACCGAGTGGGCGAAGCCGTCGGGGTGGGGCGTGAAGCCTGCGGTGCCTTTGGGCGGGTCGCCGCGCAGGGCGACGATTTCGGTGACGCCCGCAGCGGCAAAGCTGTCAGCGATGGCCAGGGTTTCGGCACGGGTGGCATCGACGCAGGTCAGGTGCGCGGCGACATTCAGGCCGGAATTTTTATGCAGCGTCGCCACCGCGTCGCGGGTCAGGTCGCGGGTGGTGCCACCTGCGCCGTAGGTCACGGAGACAAAGCGCGGGCTGAGCGGGGCAAGCACCTGCACCGTGTCCCAAAGGCGAAACGAGGCTTCAAGGTTTTGCGGCGGGAAGAATTCGAAAGATATGGCGGGCGTGGTCATCGGAGGTATCCTGTCACTGGTTGCCCCCTTGTCGCTAAAAACGCTTTGTGAGACAACTTCATAATTCTCAAGGTCAACATGAGGTTTGCTAACATATGCATATCGAGATCCGGCATTTGCGCACGATCAAGGCGATTCACGAGGCAGGCGGGTTGGCGCGCGCCGCGGATCAGCTGAACATCACACAATCAGCGCTGAGCCATCAGGTCAAGCATTTGGAAGAGCAGACCGGGGTCGAGCTGTTTGTACGGCGGTCGAAGCCGTTGAAGCTGTCGGCGGCGGGAATGCGGCTGTTGCGGGCGGCCGAGCGGATTTTGCCGGAGATGGCCGCGCTGGAGGAGCAATTCCACGGGCTGGTGTCGGGCAAGACCGGGCGGTTGCATATCGCGATCGAGTGTCACGCCTGTTTTGAGTGGCTTTTCCCAGTGCTTGAGCAGTTTCGCAAAGCCTGGCCGGATGTGGATGTGGATATCCGCCCCGGTCTGGCGTTTGATGCGCTGCCTGCGCTGATGAAGGAAGAGGTCGATCTGGTGGTATCGTCCGACCCGGAGGAGCTGCCGGGGGTGGAATTTGTACCGCTGTTTGATTACTCGCCGGTGTTTGTCGCCTCCAGCCAGCATCCGTTGGCGCAGAAAGAGTATATCGAGGCCGAAGATTTTCGCGGCGAGACGTTGATCACCTATCCGGTGGATCGGGCGCGGCTGGATGTGTTCAGCCAGTTGCTGACGCCTGCGAAGGTCGAACCGGGCGCGGTGCGGCAGGTCGAGCTGACGGCGGTGATTTTGCTGCTGGTGGCCTCGAACCGGGGGGTGGCGGTGCTGCCTGATTGGGTGGTGCGCGAGGTCAAGTATTCCTCGGATTACGTGACGCGGCCGATTACGCAGCAAGGCCTGACCCGGCGGCTGTATGCGGCGGTGCGGGCAGATGATGTGACGCGGCCCTATTTTGCCAATTTCATCCGCTTGGCGCGCACTGAGCCTGTCAAGCTTCAGCGGGGGTGAAGCATCGCGCTTTTTTCACCTTAATTTTGAGCGGAAATCAGATAAAACTTTATGTGAAGGCGTAATGCCACCTTAAAATAGGATGGGCAATTATGCCGACATATTCGTTGTGGATGCTGGACAAGGCCGATGTGACCGTCAGTGGCGGTGGCAGTCTTGATGGCGTGACGCAGGGCACCGGGGCGCAACTGGACGGGCTGACGATCACGCTGAACGCGCCAAATTGGCACGAAACCCGAGTTTACGACGATGATCGCTTTTTCGACGACAATGACGGCAATCAACGGCTGAGCGGAACGCAGACGATCAACGGTGTGAGCTACTCTGGTGGCACCAGCGTCGAGGCGGAATATACGGTCGTGTTGCGCGATCCTGCGACGGGCCAGACCTATACCGCGATTGCGTATAACGTCGTGAACTCGTCGCCGGGGTTTGGCACGATCGAGGGGCTGTCCTTTGTGGGCGGGCCACTGGATTGGCCGCCGGTCGGGGTCGCGCTTGATGTCATATCAACCTCGGAAGGGCCGGGAAATCGGGACACCGCTTATTCTGACTATGTGATTCCCTGCTTTGCCCCGTGCGTGCGGATTTTGACGGATCGTGGCGAGGTGCGGGTCGAGGACCTGCGCACAGGCGACGGGATCGTGACGATGGATGCCGGGGTGCAGCCGCTGAGCCTGTTGGCGCAGACCCGCCTGACCGCAGAGGAATTGCACGCCGCACCGCATCTGGCACCGATTCGTATCCGCAAGGGCGCGTTCGGGGAAAGCCTGCCGAACCGCGATACAAAGATCTCGCCGCAGCACCGATTTTTGATGCGCAGCGCCAAGGCTGCACTTCTGTTCGGCGACGAAGAGGTGCTGGTGCCTGCGAACGCCTTTCTTGGGCGGCGGGGAATCGAAACGCCGAAAATCCGGGACGTTACTTACTTTCATCTGCTGCTGGCGGATCACCACGTGATCTATGCCAACGGTGCGGCAACGGAAAGCCTGCTGGTTGGCGAGGCGCTGTTGCAGCGTGGCCCCGAGGGGTTGCAGCGCGAGCTGTGCGCGTTGTTCCCGGAGCTTGCAAACCCGGCCACTGTGCAGCGCAGCCCCGAGGGGATCGCCGGGATGATGGCGGCACGCAGCTGTTTGCGGCGCTGGGAAGCGCAGCTTCTGGTGGCCTGACCAAAGGTAGATCTACAACCGGGCAGAGGGGGCCTTCACAACCCCGGTCGCGCAGGCTAAAGAAGGCGCTTCGGATCGTCAGGGAGCCTCCAGATGCAAGGCAGCGCAAATCTAAATATCATGATCAAGGCGGCCCGCAAGGCTGGCCGGTCGCTGGTCAAGGACTTCCGTGAGGTCGAGAACCTTCAGGTGTCGATGAAAGGTGCCGGCGATTTCGTGTCGAAGGCCGATATCGCCGCCGAGAAGATCCTCAAGGATGAATTGCTGGGCGCACGCCCGACCTATGGCTGGCTGGCCGAGGAAGAGGGCGAGATTGCCGGGCAGGACCCGACACGGCGCTGGATCGTGGACCCGCTGGACGGCACCACCAACTTTCTGCACGGCTTGCCGCACTGGGCGATTTCCATCGCGTTGGAGCACAAGGGCCAGATCGTGGCGGGGGTCGTGTTCGACGCCGCCAAGGACGAGATGTTCTATGCCGAGAAGGGCTCTGGGGCTTGGTTGAATGACAGCACGCGTTTGCGGGTGTCGGGGCGCCACAAGATGATCGAATCGATTTTCGCCACTGGTATTCCGTTTGCTGCCAAGCGGACGTTGCCGGCGACGCTTCAGGATCTGGCACGGATCATGCCGGAATGTGCCGGGGTGCGGCGCTGGGGATCGGCGGCGCTGGATCTGGCCTATGTTGCGGCTGGTCGATATGACGGGTTTTGGGAACGCGAGCTGAATATCTGGGATATCGCTGCCGGGTCGCTGATTGTGACCGAAGCGGGCGGCATGCTTGGCCCGATCCGTGATGGCCACGATCCGTTGGCAGATGGCGACATCGTGGCCGCGAATGGGTCGATCTTCGACCAGTTCGCCAAGGTGATCCGCCAGCGCTAAGCGTTCACACAGTTCAGAAAAAGGCCCGCGCCAGTGTATGCTGTCGCGGGCCTTTTTGGTTTTATGGTTCTGAAATCATGCGGTATGGCGTGATTGAGTGCGCAGGCCACGGAGGGGTGGCTGTTGGCCGCGCCCTAGCTGCGATCCGAGGGGTGGTTGACGCCGTCCGCCCATGGCACATCGCCCAGATCGCGCGGGTTGACCCCTTCAAGTGCGGCAGCGTTGACGCCGTATTCATTCGGGTTCGAGCGGCGTTGATGGTGGGTATAGATCCCGCAGGTGGCGCAGAAATAGTGTTTGGCCGTGCCCGTGCCCCATTGATAAAGCGTCAGGTTATCGCCGCCTTTGACGATGCGGATGCCGTCCAGCGGGGCCGATACGGCGATGGCGCCACGGCGGCGGCAAAAGCTGCAATCGCAGCGCCGCACGGTCTTCAGCCCGTCGGACAGGTGGACTTCAAGCTCGACCGCGCCGCAGTGGCAGGTGAGTTTGTTCGGTGCTGGGGTCATCGGCGTCTCCGGACTCGGGGAATACGGGTGGGGGTCAACTCGTACCGCGCCTCGGGGTGGGGCGGTTGTCCGTGGGTGCGGCTCCAGTATGTTGTGCCGCCGTGCTTCAGCCATACCGGCAGCGTCAGGATGAACCCGACGACAAAGCCGCCCGCGTGCGCCCAATAGGCAACCCCACCGGTGGCAGGGTCAGCGCCGACGCCCGAGATCAATTGCAGCACGAACCACACGCCCAGCATCATCCAGGCAGGGACGCTGAAAATGCGGAAAAAGATGATGAATATGAACAGGATATCGACCTTGGCCTTGGGGAAAAGCAGCAGATATCCGCCCATCACCCCGGCAATCGCGCCCGAGGCCCCGACCGTGGGCACCGCAGACCAGGGCGCGGCAATGACGTGGGTCAGCGCAGCCCCAAGCCCGGCGGCGAGGTAGAACAGCAAAAAGCCAACATGGCCCATTTCATCCTCGAGGTTGTCGCCGAAGATCCACAGGAACAGCATATTGCCCGCCAGATGCAGCAGCCCGCCGTGCATGAACATCGTGGTCAGCAACGTGATATAGCCGTCCCCCTGGCTGATCCGCGCGGGCAGCAGCGCCCAGTCAAGGAAGAAGGCGTTCAGCGCCCGCTCGTCTGAGAAAAGCGACCAATAGCTGAGAAAGACGAGCACGTTCACCACGATCAGGCCATAGGTGACATAGGGCGTCTGTTGGGACGGGTTATGATCGCGGATTGGAAACATGGGCGGAGGATTGTGGCTTTTGCGGCTGGCGTCAAGCGGGCTCGGTACGTGATCTTGTGTGGCGGTGATTTGACCGCGGAAGGCGGCGTGGCGCGATGTCTGCGGGGGCGCGCTGTTGGCGCAATAAATGCATCGGGCGCGCACATTGATTTCCGAGGCTTTGCGCGTTGCAGCGGCTCTTGGCCCGGAATTGGATAGGGTCGGGGTGGACAGGGGCGCATTTGGCCGTTGGAAATCCGGGTCTTGCTTCGGGACGTGTATTGTTTACAGCGCGTCAAGGCGCTAGTGAGGTTTCCGGGCCAAGTTCGCCCCAACGCTCTGTGCGGGCGTGATGGAATGGTAGACATACCAGACTTAAAATCTGTTGGGCCTTGTGCCCGTGTGGGTTCGAGTCCCACCGCCCGCACCAAAAGCCGCGTAAACACAACGGGTTGAAGGGGAGCGAGGCCGGGTTGATTTTGGCGCGCGTTGATTGCGAAGGCAATAGAGCCCTGCACCCTTGGCGGAAAGTCACGCGGGACGCGCCTCCGCCCGATGGGACAAGCCCGCCTGAAGGATTGGCGGCGCGCGGCCATACCGGGGCGCTGCTTCAAGGTGTTTCTGTCAGCCGATACGATTGCGGGCAATGGCCTGCCCGGCGGCAAAGCCAGAGGACCAGGCCCATTGAAAGTTGAACCCGCCAAGCCAGCCGGTGACATCAACGCATTCACCGATGAAATAGAGGCCCGGCACGCTGTTCGACATCATGGTTTTTGACGACAACCCGCCGGTGTCGACGCCGCCCAGCGTCACCTCGGCGGTGCGATAGCCTTCGCTGCCGGTGGGCAGCAAGGTCCAGCCGGTCAGCTGATCGCAGAGCGCGCGAAGGGCGGTATCGCTTTGATCGGCCAGATTGCCGCTTAGCTTGAGCGTCTCTGACAAATGATCTGCCAGCCGACCGGGCAGCATCTGCGCCAGTATCGTCGACAGGTTCTTGCGCCCGGCGCTTTGGCGCTGCTGACGCAGGTCCTGGAACGGATCGCGGTCGGGGAAGAGGTTGACCGTGATGGTTTTGCCCTCGCGCCAGTAGGACGAGATTTGCAGGATCGCGGGGCCAGAAAGGCCCCGGTGGGTGAACAGCATCGCCTCGTCAAACCCCGTGCCTTCGCAGGTCACGCGCACGGGCAGGGCGACGCCTGCCAGCCCGGTGAAGCGTCCATCTGGGAAGGTCAGCGGCACGAGGCCGGGGCGGGTTTCAGTGATCGCATGGTTGAACTGCCGCGCGATGTCATAGGCAAGGCCGGTCGCGCCCATCTTGGGAATGGATTTGCCACCCGTGGCCACCACGACGTTGCGCGCGCGCAGGGTTTGGCGGGTGCCTTCCCGCTCGACCATCAGGCGAAAGCCGCTGTCGTCGCGGGCAATCTCGATCAGCGCAGTGTGCAGCCAGAGCTGGGCACCGGCGCGGGTCAGTTCGGCCAGCAGCATCGCGACGATCTGTTTGGCGCTGTCGTCGCAAAACAGCTGCCCCAGCGTTTTCTCGTGCCAGGGGATGTTGTGCCGGGCGATCAGGTCAAGGAAATCCCACTGGGTATATTGCGCGAGCGCGGATTTGTGGAAATGCGGATTGGCGCCGATAAAATTGCCCGGACCTGCGTGCAGGTTGGTGAAGTTGCAGCGCCCCCCGCCGGAGATGCGGATTTTCTCGCCCGGTGCGCGGGCGTGATCCAGCACCAGAACCCGGCCACCCGCGTGGGCGGCGCACATCAGGCCGGCGGCGCCAGCGCCCAGAATGATCGTGTCAAACTCCATGTCCGGCGGGGTGCCGTATCGCGCCGGAAATGGCAAGGGCCTTGCCGTGTAGGGCCGGTGTGCTTTCTGACTGGAAACAAAACCGGAAATTGGCTAGGGTGATCTTAGACCCCGCAAAGGGGCGATGATTGAGGCAGTTACGGCGGTATCCCATGACGGAAATGGTGCATGGTTCGATCCCAATGCGGGATGTCGAGCCCGTTCTTCCCAAATGGTGGAGAACAATAGATAAATGGACGATGTCCTGCATTTTGATCCTGTTCGGGGTCGGGATTTTGCTGGGGCTTGCGGCCTCTCCTCCCTTGGCGGAAAAGAACGGATTCGAACCGTTCCACTATGTTCAGCGTCAGGCGTTTTTTGGCGGGCTGGCCTTGGTGGCGATGCTGGCGACGTCGATGATGAACCCGGTTTTGGTGCGTCGGTTGGCGGTTCTGGGCTTTGTGGGCGCGTTTCTTGCGCTGCTGGCGCTGCCGTTTCTGGGCACTGATTTCGGCAAGGGCGCGGTGCGGTGGTATTCGCTGGGGTTTGCCAGCATCCAACCGTCCGAGTTTCTGAAGCCCGGTTTCGTGGTTGTGGCGGCCTGGATGTTGGCCGCCGGGCAAGAGATCAACGGCCCGCCGGGGCGCAGTTGGTCGCTGATCCTGACCGTGACGATTGTGACGTTGCTGGCGATGCAGCCGGATTTCGGCCAGGCCTGTCTGATCCTGTTCGGCTGGGGTGTGATGTATTTCGTGGCCGGGGCGCCGATGCTGTTGCTGGTTGGCATGGCCGGGGGCGTCGTGCTGGCGGGGTCGTTTGCCTATAACAACTCTGAACATTTCGCGCGCCGGATTGACGGGTTTCTGTCGCCGGATGTCGACCCGACCACGCAGCTTGGCTATGCCACCAATGCGATCCGCGAGGGCGGGTTCTTTGGTGTCGGTGTGGGCGAGGGCGAGGTGAAATGGTCGCTGCCCGATGCGCATACGGATTTCATTATTGCTGTCGCGGCCGAGGAATACGGGCTGGTGTTGGTTCTGATTATCATCGCGCTTTACGCCAGCATCGTGGTGCGGTCGTTCCTGCGACTGATGAAAGAGCGTGATCCGTTCATTCGGCTGGCGGGCACAGGTCTGGCGGCGATGTTCGGCGTGCAGGCGATGATCAACATGGGCGTTGCGGTGCGGTTGTTGCCGGCCAAGGGCATGACGCTGCCGTTTGTCAGCTATGGCGGGTCATCTTTGATTGCGGGCGGGATCGCTGTGGGAATGCTTCTGGCGTTTACCCGAACCCGGCCTCAGGGTGAAATCGGTGATATCTTGCGGGGACGGCCACGATGAACCAGAACGCTCCGCTTCTGGTGATCGCAGCAGGTGGCACGGGCGGGCATATGTTCCCCGCGCAGGCGCTGGCCGAGGTCATGCTGCGCCGTGGCTGGCGGGTGAAGCTGTCGACCGATGCGCGCGGCGCGCGGTATACTGGCGGTTTCCCGCATTCGGTCGAGATCGAGCAGATTTCCAGCGCGACCTTTGCGCGGGGCGGTCTTCTGGCCAAGGCGTTGGTGCCGTTTCGGGTGCTGGGCGGCATTCTTGGCATGACATCGCGGATGGTACGTGACCGGCCGCGCGTGGTCGTGGGCTTTGGCGGATATCCGGCAATCCCGGCGATGGGGGCGGCCTATCTGCTGCGGTTGCCTCGGATGATCCACGAGCAGAACGGTATTCTGGGACGGGTGAACCGGTTGTTCGCGTCGCGCGTTGATGCGGTGGCATGTGGTACATGGCCGACGGACCTGCCCGAGGGAATTGAAGGCCATCACGTGGGCAACCCGGTGCGCGGTGCGGTTCTGGACCGGGCGGGGGCAGCGTATATCGCGCCCGGCGATTACCCGATGTCGGTGCTGGTGATGGGCGGCAGTCAGGGGGCACGGATCCTGTCGGATATGGTGCCCGGTGCGATTGCGTCACTGCCTGCAGAAGTGCTGAGCAATATTCGCGTCAGCCATCAGGCGCGCGACGAGGATGGCGCGCGGGTGACCGCGTTTTACGCCGAACACGGCATTGACGCCGATGTGCAGCCGTTTTTCCACGATGTGCCGCGCCGGATGAGCGAGGCGCAGCTGGTGATCTCGCGCTCGGGGGCGTCGAGTGTGGCGGACATCAGCGTGATCGGGCGGCCATCGATTCTGATCCCGTTTGCTGCGGCGACCGGCGATCACCAAAACGCCAATGCACGCGCGCTGGTCGAGGCCGGGGCGGCGATCCTGATCCCGGAAAACCGGCTGGATGTGCCGACACTGGCCGAACAGATTGCAATGGTTCTGACCAATCCGCAGGGGGCCGAAATGATGGCCCGTGCGGCGCTGACCTGCGGCAAGCCCGATGCGGCGCAGGCGCTGAGCGACATGGTCGAGGCGCTGGCAGAGAAGGACAAGACATGAGTGCGGCAACCAAACTTCCCCTTGATGTGGGGCCGATCCATTTTGTGGGTATCGGCGGCATTGGCATGTCTGGCATTGCCGAAGTGTTGCTGAACCACGGCTATACGGTGCAGGGCAGTGACCTGAAAACCTCGAAAATCACCGACCGGTTGGCGGCGATGGGCGCGGTGATCTTTGAAGGCCAGCGGGCCGAGAACCTTGCAGGTGCGCAGGTGATCGTGATTTCCTCGGCGATCAAGCCGGGCAATCCTGAGCTGGACGAGGCGCGCAGGCTGGGTTTGCCCGTGGTGCGCCGGGCCGAGATGCTGGCCGAGCTGATGCGCCTGAAGTCCAACGTGGCCGTGGCGGGCACGCATGGCAAGACCACGACCACCACCATGGTGGCGACGCTGCTGGATGCGGGCGGGTTGGACCCGACGGTCATCAACGGCGGGATCATTCACGCCTATGGATCGAATGCGCGGATGGGCGCGGGCGAGTGGATGGTGGTCGAGGCCGACGAGAGCGACGGCACCTTCAACCGGTTACCCGCGACGATTGCCATCGTGACCAATATCGACCCCGAGCATATGGAACACTGGGGCACGATCGAGAACCTGCGCAAGGGGTTCCTGGATTTCGTGTCGAACATTCCCTTCTATGGCTTGGCGGTGTGTTGCACCGATCACCCCGAGGTGCAGGCGCTTGTGGGCAAGATCACTGACCGGCGCGTGACGACCTTTGGCTTCAACGCGCAGTCCGATGTTCGAGCGGTGAACCTGACCTATAAGGCGGGCGTGGCGCATTTTGACATTTTGCTGCAAGCCGAGGATGCCCGGATTGACGGCTGCACTCTGCCGATGCCCGGCGATCACAACGTATCCAACGCCTTGTCGGCGGTGGCCGTGGCGCGGCATCTGGGGATGAGCGGTGATCAGATCCGCGCGGCGCTGGCGGCGTTTGCCGGGGTCAACCGGCGTTTTACCAAGGTGGGCGAAGTGAACGGCGTGACGATCATTGATGATTACGGCCATCACCCGGTTGAAATTGCCGCCGTGCTGAAAGCGGCGCGGCAGGCCACCGAGGGGCGGGTGATTGCTGTGCATCAGCCGCATCGCTACAGCCGCCTGCATTCACTGTTCGAGGATTTCTGCACCTGCTTCAATGACGCGGATGTGGTAGGGATCGCCGAGGTCTATGCTGCGGGCGAAGCACCGATCGAGGGCGCCTCGCGCGATGACCTGGTGGCCGGGTTGATCCGGCACGGCCATCGCCATGCACGCGCAATCCTGACCGAGGACGATCTGGAGCGTCTGGTGCGCGAGCAGGCCCGGCCGGGTGATATGGTGGTCTGTCTGGGCGCGGGGACGATCAGCGCCTGGGCCAATGGGTTGCCCGCACGGTTGAGCGGCAAAGTCGGCTGACCGACGCGCGGCGGGCGCGTACATTGAGTTGATAAGCAAGACGAAAGGGCAGGCGTGGCGGAGCAGTTGAAGCGACGGATCGGGCTGGGTCTTTTGACGGCGTATGGTGTCGGCATCATGGTCGGTGCCGGGATTTACGTTCTGACCGGCGCTGCGGCTGGGGCGGCTGGCATGTGGGCGCCGGTGGCGTTCTTGCTGGCGGGACTGGTGGCTGTGCCTTCGGCGCTGGCCTTTGCCGAGCTGTCGGCGCGTATCCCCGAGGCGGCTGGCGATTCCTCTTATGTCGAGGTGGGGCTGAACCTGCATTGGCTGGCGGTTCTGGTCGGGATTATCAATGTTGTGGCAGGCACGATTGCCGCCGCTGCGGTGTTGCGCGGCGGGGTGGGGTATTTGCTGGCGCTGGTCGATATTCCATTTGTTTGGGGCGTGGTTGGTTTGGGCTTGGCCCTTACCGGGATCGCGTTGATCGGCGTTCTGGAAAGCCTGACATTTGCCGCCATTCTGACGGTGATCGAGGTTGTGGGGCTGGCCATGGTGATCTGGGCCGGGTTCAGCGCCGAACCGGTTGCCGACTGGCGCCTGCCTTTGCCCACGCCGGAATGGGGTGGTTTGGCGCTGGCGACGATTTTCGCCTTTTTCGCCTTTATCGGCTTTGACGACATGGTCAACATGGCCGAGGAGGCCAAAGAGCCTGCGCGCACGATGCCGCGTTCGATCCTGCTGGCGCTGGCGATTACGGCGCTGCTTTATGCTCTGGTCTCATTGGCTGCGGTGCGCGCGGTGCCGCGCGAATTGCTGGGGGCCTCAGATCGCCCGCTGGCGCTGGTGTGGGAGGCGGGCACCGGGCGGTCGGCGTTTTTCCTGTCGGCAATTGCCGTGGCGGCGGCGCTGAACGGCGTGTTGGCGCAGATCGTGATGGCCAGCCGGGTATTGTTCGGGCTGGGCAAGCGATCGGCGTGGTTGTCGGTGTTCCGCAAGGCTGACGCCCGAACGGGCACGCCGGTTCTGGGTACGGTGGTGATTGGCGCCTTGGTGATCGTATCGTCGCTGGTATTGCCGGTGGCGGTTCTGGCCGAGGGCACGACGCTGGCATTGCTCGTGGTGTTCACCATCGTCAATGCGGCGCTGATCGGGGTGAAGCGCAAGCAGCCCGAAAGCCCGTTCCGTGTGCCGAACTATGTGCCCTGGCTGGGGATTGCGGCCTGCGTGATCACGTTCATCGCGTCGGTTGCGGGGCGCCTGATATGAGCCTGTCACTGATCCTTGTGTGCCTTTGGGCGGTTGTGGCCAATGTCGGCGCGATGGTGCCGAGCAAGCGGTATCACTGGCCGTTCGCATGGGTCCTGATTGGTGTGGGTATTCCCATTCTGGGGCTGGTGGTCTATCAGCACGGCCCGTGGCTGGGCCTGATAGTGCTGGCGGCGGCAATGTCGATCCTGCGCTGGCCGGTGATTTACCTGCTGCGGCGGATAAGGAAACTTGTGAGGGTGCATGATGCAGATGCCTGAGGTCCGGGGCCGTCTGACGGCGGGCAAGCCGCTGTCCGAGCTGACATGGCTACGGGTGGGCGGACCGGCGGATTGGCTGTTCCAGCCTGCCGATCTGGAGGATCTGCAAGGGTTTCTGACGGCGTTGGAGCCGAGCGTGCCGGTCTTTCCGATGGGGGTGGGCAGCAACCTGATTGTGCGCGACGGTGGCCTGCATGCGGCAGTGATCCGGTTGGGGCGCGGGTTCAACAGTATCTCGGTTGAGGGCAACCGCGTGACGGCGGGCGTGGCGGCGCTGGATGCGCATGTGGCGCGCCGGGCTGCCGAGGCGGGGGTGGATCTGACGTTTCTGCGCACGATCCCCGGCAGCATCGGTGGCGCCGTACGGATGAACGCGGGATGTTACGGATCATATGTGGCGGATGTGCTGGTCGAGGCGCGGGCGGTCACGCGCGCGGGCGAACTGGTGGTGCTGAGCGCCGATGACTTGCAGTTCGCCTATCGCCAAAGCCGGTTACCTGAGGGCTGGGTTTTGGTCGAGGCGGTGTTCGAGGCGCCTTTGGGCGATGCGGCGGAGCTGGCGGCGCGGATGGACGCGCAGTTGAAAAAGCGCGACGAAACCCAGCCAACCAAAGACCGCAGCGCGGGCAGCACCTTCCGCAATCCGGCGGGATTTTCCAGTACGGGCCGGGCGGACGATGTGCATGATCTGAAGGCCTGGAAGGTGATCGACGACGCAGGAATGCGCGGCGCGCGCCGGGGTGGGGCGCAGATGAGCGAGATGCATTCCAATTTTCTGATTAATACCGGGGCAGCAACCGCCGCAGATCTTGAGGGATTGGGCGAAGAGGTGCGAAAAAAGGTTTACGATGCGAGCGGGATCACGCTAGAATGGGAAATTATGCGCATTGGTGAACCAGCTTCCGAATAAGGCTGGTATCGATCCGCAAAAAAGGCTGCATCAGACAGCCTGTTACAAAGTAATCAGGGCCGCGCGAGACGGCTGGGACATTGAGGCACATAGTGGGTATGTCGAGCAGGACACCCCTGAAAGTGGCGGTATTGATGGGCGGACCCTCGGCTGAGCGCGAGGTGTCATTGTCAACCGGGCGTGAATGCGCCATCGCCCTGAGGGAAGAAGGTTTCGAGGTGATTGAGGTCGACGCAGGCCACGATCTGCCTGCGCGGCTGGCTGAAATCCAACCCGATGTCGTGTTCAACGCCCTGCATGGCCGCTGGGGCGAAGATGGTTGCGTGCAGGGTCTGCTGGAATGGTTGCAGATCCCTTATACGCATTCAGGGGTTCTGGCGTCTGCTCTGGCGATGGACAAGGAGCGCACCAAACAGGTGTATCGCGCCGTTGGTCTGCCGGTGACAGAGAGCCTGTTGGCCAGCAAGGCCGAGATCGAGGCGGGCCATGTCATGGCGCCGCCCTATGTGGTCAAACCCTATAACGAAGGGTCGTCCGTCGGCGTTTATCTTGTGCAGGAGGCGGCCAATGGCCCGCCCGTTCTGAGCGAAGACATGCCCGATATCCTGATGGTTGAGCAATACGTGCCGGGGCGCGAACTGACTACAACGGTGATGGGCGACCAAGCGATGACGGTGACGGATATCCTGACCGACGGCTGGTATGATTACGACGCCAAGTACAAGGTCGGCGGATCGCGCCACGTGATCCCCGCCGAGGTGCCGCAGGAGATTTTCGACGCTTGTATGGGCTATGCGGTGCAGGCGCATGAGGCGCTGGGGTGCCGCGGTGTCAGCCGGACCGATTTCCGCTGGGACGAGGCGCGGGGTCTGGATGGGCTGATCTTGCTGGAAACGAACACCCAGCCGGGGATGACCCCAACCTCGCTAAGCCCCGAACAGGCGGGCAAGATCGGAATGAGCTTTGGTGCGCTTTGCCGCTGGATGGTGGAGGACGCCTCGTGCAACAGGTAGGTATGCGCCCCGATCCGGCGCCGTCGCGTTGGGCCTATAGGATGCAGCGGCTGATGTTGACGCCGCTGTACCGCATTGGGCTGCGGGTGGGGCTTCCGTTTGTGGTGGCGCTGGCGGCTGGCACGATCTGGCTGTCTGATCAGGACCGGTTCGATGCGCTGCGTCTGTCGCTGGTGGACCTGCGCAATCAGGTCGAGCAGCGCCCGGAATTCATGGTCAAGTTGATGGCGATTGACGGGGCAGGCCCCCAGATCGCCGAGGATATCCGTGAGATCGTGCCGATTGATTTTCCTGTCAGCTCGTTCGATCTGGAGCTGGATCACATTCGCACCACGATCGCTGAACTGCCTGCCGTGGCCGATGTCAGCGTGCGGGTGCGTCCCGGCGGCGTGTTGCAGGTGGATGTCAAAGAACGCAAGCCGATCGTGCTGTGGCGCGGGCATGACGGGTTGTCCTTGCTGGATGAAAACGGCTTTTTTGTCGGGCAAATTGCCCACCGCGAGGACCACCGGGATCTGCCTTTGATTGCAGGCGATGGCGCCGATCAGGCCGTGCCGCAGGCGATGGCGCTGATCCGGGCCGCTGGGCCGTTGACGCCGCGACTTCGTGGTGTGGTGCGGATGGGTAACCGGCGCTGGGATATGGTTCTGGATCGCGGGCAACGGATCTTGTTGCCCGAGGCGAATCCGGTTCAGGCATTGGAGCGCGTGATCGCGCTGCATCAGGCGCAGGATATGATGACGCGGGATCTGGCGCAGGTCGATATGCGCCTGCCGTCACGCCCGACCATCAGAATGAGCGCCTCTGCCGTGGATCAATGGTGGCGTATTAATGATATCGGTATTGGGGACTGACGCAGAATGATCGAGCTTTATCAATCCCAACGCGCGATGCGCAACATGCGCAAGGCCGCAATGCAGCGCGGCGTGGTCGCCATTCTGGACGTCGGCAGTTCCAAAATCGCCTGCCTGGTGCTGCGCTTCGACGGCACCGAACGTGTGGGCGAGGCCGACGGCGTTGGCCCGATGGCGGGGCAGGCCGGGTTCCGGGTGATCGGGGCGGCGACGACCCGCTCGCGCGGGGTGAAATTCGGCGAGATCAGCGCCATGCAGGAAACCGAGCGCGCGATCCGCACCGCGTTGCAAGCCGCGCAGAAGATGGCCAATATCCGGGTCGATCATGTCATCGCGTGTTTCGCCGGGGCTGATCCGCGCAGCTATGGCTTGGCCGGGTCGATCGACCTTCAGGGGCATGTGGTGACCGAACAGGATGTCAGCCGGGTGTTGTCGGCCTGCGATGTGCCGGATTTCGGCGAAGGGCGCGAGGTGCTGCACGCGCAGCCGGTAAATTTCGCGTTGGATCATCGCACCGGTCTTGGCGATCCGCGCGGCCAGATGGGGCAGCGACTGGCAACCGACATGCACATGCTGACGGTCGATGCGGCGGCAATTCAGAACCTGGCGCATTGCGTCAAACGCTGTGATCTGGAACTGGCTGGCGTCGCCAGCTCGGCCTATGTCGCGGGGGTCTCTTCGTTGGTCGAGGACGAGCAGGAGCTGGGCGCGGCCTGTATCGACATGGGCGGCGGCGCGACCAGCGTGTCGATCTTCATGAAGAAACACATGATTTATGCCGATACCGTTCGGATGGGCGGTGATCATGTGACCGGCGATATCTCGATGGGGCTGTCAGTGCCCGCCAGTACCGCCGAGCGGATCAAGACGTTTTACGGTGGTGTGGTCGCCACCGGTATGGACGACCGCGAGATGATCGACATCGGCGGTGACACCGGCGACTGGGAACATGACCGCCGTGCCGTCAGCCGCGCCGAACTGATCGGGATCATGCGGCCACGGGTCGAGGAAATTCTGGAAGAGGTGCGGGCGCGGTTGGATGCAGCCGGGTTCGAGCATCTGCCCAGTCAGCAGATCGTTCTGACCGGCGGCGGCAGCCAGATCCCCGGGCTTGACGGGCTTGCCAGCCGCATTCTTGGGCAGCAGGTGCGTCTGGGCCGACCTTTGCGCGTGCACGGCTTGCCGCAGGCCGCAACCGGCCCCGGTTTCGCAGGTGCGGTGGGGCTGTGCCTGTTCGCGGCCAACCCGCAGGACGAGTGGTGGGACTTTGATTTGCCGGTCGATCGCTATCCCGCGCGATCGCTGAAGCGCGCTGTGAAATGGTTTCGAGACAACTGGTAACCCCCACATCTGGCCCGATCGGCGAAATCCCGCGTAACTGTGTTCACAAAAAGCCATATTTTGTGGTCAATTTGCGTTTTTTTGGTGACGTTGGGCTTGGTTCTGCGTACCATAGATGCCAATAGGCAGAAAAATACCTGCGAATGTGGGTGCAACAACATCAGGCGGACAGATCAATGACATTGAACCTTTCGGTGCCCGGGCATGACGAGCTGAAACCCCGTATCACTGTTTTTGGCGTGGGCGGTGCCGGTGGCAACGCGGTCAATAACATGATCGAAAAAGAGCTGACTGGCGTTGACTTCGTCGTCGCCAACACGGACGCGCAGGCCTTGCAGCAATCGCAGGCCCCCAACCGCATTCAGTTGGGTGTAAAAGTGACCGAAGGTCTGGGCGCGGGCGCGCGGGCTTCGGTTGGGGCCGCAGCCGCAGAAGAAAGCATTGAACAGATCGTCGATCATCTGGCGGGCGCACATATGTGCTTTATTACCGCTGGCATGGGCGGCGGCACCGGCACCGGAGCCGCGCCGATCATCGCGCAGGCCGCGCGTGAATTGGGCGTGCTGACCGTGGGTGTTGTGACCAAGCCGTTCCAGTTTGAGGGCGCCAAGCGGATGCGTCAGGCCGAGGAAGGCGTGGAAACGCTGCAAAAGATGGTCGATACGCTGATCATCATTCCGAACCAGAACCTGTTCCGTCTGGCCAACGAAAAAACCACCTTCACCGAAGCGTTCAGCATGGCCGACGATGTGCTGTACCAGGGCGTCAAAGGCGTGACCGACCTGATGGTGCGTCCCGGCCTGATCAACCTCGACTTTGCCGACGTTCGCGCGGTGATGGACGAGATGGGCAAAGCCATGATGGGCACCGGCGAGGCGACCGGCGAAGATCGCGCCATTCAGGCCGCCGAGAAGGCGATTGCCAACCCGCTGCTGGATGAAATCAGCCTGCGCGGCGCGCGCGGTGTGCTGATCAACATCACTGGCGGTCATGATCTGACCCTGTTCGAACTGGACGAAGCCGCAAACCGCATCCGCGAAGAAGTGGATCAGGACGCAAACATCATCGTCGGTTCGACGCTGGATGTGGACATGGGCGGCGCGATGCGCGTCAGCGTTGTCGCCACCGGCATCGACGCGGTCGATGTGAACCTTGAAATGCCGGTGCCGCGCCGGTCGATGGCCGCACCTCTGAAGCAGTCGGTCAGCACCGAGGCCGAAAAGCCCGCAGCGCCCATTCAGGTTGCTGCTTCGGTTGCGGACGTCGCGCAAGAGCCGAACTTCCTGGAGGATCTGGATGCACAGCAGGCAGCTGCTGAGGATCAGATGGAAGACATCTTCGAGGAAGAGTACGAAAGCGTTGCCCCGGCTGCGGTCGATGATCTTCCGCCGCCAGCTTATCGCCCGCAGGTTGCCGCGTTCCAGCCCGGCGCTGATATCGAGGCCGAGCCCGAGAGCTTTGTTGCTCCGAAAGCCCGCCCCGCAGGCACACCTTCGGCCGAAGCTCTTGCACGGTTGCAGTCCGCAGTTCAGAACGCTCCGACCGCCCAAAACCGCGCTGCAGCCGCGCCTCAGCAGCCCGCCGCAGAGCAGCCGCATCACGAAGGCGAGCGCCCGCGTTTTGGCATCAACTCTCTGATCAACCGGATGACTGGTCACAATCAAGAAGCACCGGCACAACCGGTTGCCCGGCAACAGCCGCAAGTGCGGGCGCAGCAGCCGATGGCGCAGCCCAGAATGCAGCCGCAGGCCGAGCCGGACGCAGATCAGGAGCGGATCGAAATTCCGGCATTCCTGCGTCGTCAAGCCAACTGATACTTGATCAACCTGCTAAACGTAGAAGCCGCCGCAAGGCGGCTTTTATGCATTTATTCAATAGGTTACGCGTGTCTTTCTGACGAATCGGCGACTTTTGGCCGCAGGACGTTTCGGATGTTTCAGAGCGTTACAAAGATTGAATTGTCCCTTTCCGGCTCAGCAGTTACCTATCTGCCACGGTACCACTCAATGTGCCGGTAAGATTTTGGGGATTATCTTGCAGACCACTCTGAAAAACCCGGTGACCTTTACAGGGGTCGGATTGCACTCTGGAAAACCTGCGCGCATGACCTTGCGTCCAGCCATGCCAGAGCATGGGATCTGGTTCCGCAGAACGGATGTTCTGTATAAGGACGCTTTGGTCCCTGCGCGTTGGGATGCAGTAAACCAGTCGCCGCTGTGCACACGGCTTGAAAACGCCGCGGGCGTTACCGTGTCGACGGTCGAGCATATCATGGCCGCGCTTGTGGGCTGCGGTATCCACAACGCGCTGATCGACATTGATGGGCCGGAAGTGCCGATTCTCGATGGCAGCTCGGCGTCGTTCGTGCGGGGGCTGCTGATGCGCGGATTGCGCGAGCAGGATGTGCCGGTCCGGGTGATCGAAATCCTTGAACCGATCGAAGTGCGCCGCGGAAATGCGATGGCACGGCTTGAGCCGAATAACGGCCTGAGGATCGATTTTCACATTGATTTCGCTGATGCCGCCATCGGGGTGCAGAAAAAATCCCTGAACATGGCGAATGGCAGCTTTGTGCGTGAGCTGTGCGACAGTCGCACGTTTTGCCGTCAGGCCGATGTCGATACGATGCAGGCCAATGGGCTGGCTTTGGGCGGCACGTTGGAAAACGCCGTTGTGGTCGATGGCGACAAGGTGCTGAGCCCCGGCGGCCTGCGCCACAGCGACGAGGCCGTGCGCCACAAGATGCTCGACGCGCTTGGCGATCTGGCCTTGGCGGGGGCCCCGATTCTGGGCCGCTATATCGGCCAGCGGGCAGGGCATGCGCTGACGAATGACTTGTTGCGTGCGCTTTTTGCCAACCCCGATGCGTTCCGCATGGTGGTATGTGACCGCGACCTGATGGCGCGTTTGCCCGGTGTGGGCGTACATCTGGGTGAAATCCCGGCCGTTGCATAAGGCGGTCGTGTCGCGCAGATTGCGCGCACGTGGGCCGCATAGAGCGATTTCGTGCCAAAGGCGTTTTGCACCGGAATTTTCTGTGCTAGGACCTGACAGAGCAGTGGGGTAAAAACCCCCAGAATGGTCCAGACGAGGGTGAAACAGAGCATGACAGGCAGCGTGTCCCGGACAAGGGTGATCGGTGTTCTTCTTCTGACCGCGTTTCTGGCGGGATGTGGAAACGGCGCAGATATTCGCCGCGGGGATGTACCGCTTGAAAGCTATACGGCCGAGCAGATTTTCGGGCGTGGTGAGTTCGAGCTGGAGAAAAAGCGCCCCGAAAAGGCGGCGTTCTATTTCTCGGAAATCGAGCGGTTGTATCCATATTCAGAATGGGCCAAGCGCGCATTGATCATGCAGGCGTTTTCCTATCATCAGGATAAGGACTATCCCAACAGCCGCGCAGCCGCGCAGCGGTACATTGATTTCTATCCGACCTCGGATGATGCGGCATATGCGCAGTATTTACTGGCGCTGTCCTACTATGATCAGATTGACGAGGTCGGCCGCGATCAGGGGCTGACCTTCCAGGCGCTGCAAGCGCTTCGCACGGTGATCGAGCGGTATCCCGACAGTGAATATGCCCGGTCGGCGATCCTGAAATTCGATCTGGCGTTCGACCACCTGGCCGCCAAAGAGATGGAGATCGGGCGCTACTATTTGCGCCGTGATCACTATACCTCTGCGATCAACCGGTTCCGGGTGGTGGTCGAGGATTTCCAGACCACCAGCCACACCGCCGAGGCGCTGCACCGGTTGGTCGAGGCCTATCTTTCCCTGGGTCTGACCGATGAGGCGCAGACGGCGGGGGCGATTTTGGGCCATAACTTCCGCTCGACCGCTTGGTACGAGGATAGCTACAAGCTGTTGGCCGGTCGCGGGTTGGAGATGAAGCCCAAGGGCGACAACTGGTTGAACCAGGTGTATCGTCAGATGATCAAAGGGGAATGGCTCTAGGGAGCGGTGGGCAGAGTGCCCACCCGATGGGGTTGACCGAATGCTGCGCGCACTAGAAATCCGCGATATGTTGATTATCGACCGGCTGGATTTAATCTTCCAGCCCGGCCTGAATGTGCTGACCGGCGAGACCGGGGCGGGCAAGTCGATCTTGTTGGATTCGCTGGGTTTTGTTCTGGGCTGGCGCGGGCGCGCCGAATTGGTGCGCGCCGGGGCCGAGCAGGGCGAGGTGCTGGCCAGTTTCGATCTGCCTGACGGGCACGCCGCCCATGCGGTTCTGGCCGAGGCCGGCCTGCCGGGCGGCGATGAGCTGATCCTGCGGCGGGTCAATGGACGCGACGGGCGCAAGACTGCCTGGGTCAATGATCGGCGCTGTTCGGGCGAGGTGTTGCGGGCGCTGTCTGAAACGCTGGTCGAACTGCACGGGCAACACGATGATCGCGGTCTGCTGGATCCCAAGGGGCACCGGGCATTGTTGGATGCGTTCGGGGCCTATCCGGCGCTTCAAGACGCTGTGCGGTTGGCGTGGCGCGGGCTGTCGCAGGCGCGCAAGGCACAGGCCGCAGCAGAATCCGCGCTGGCCGAGATCCGCGCCGAAGAGGAATATCTACGCCACGCGGTGGCCGAGCTTGACAAGCTGGACCCGGTCCCCGGCGAAGAGGCGGATCTGGATGCGCGGCGCCGGTCGATGCAAAGCGCCGAGCGCATCCGCGAGGATGTGGCACGGGCTTTGGCGGCGCTGGGGCAGGACGGGGCCGAGGGCGCGATGGGCGATGCAACGCGCTGGCTTGAGGGCGTGGCCGACCGGGCAGAGGGCGCGCTGGAAGCGCCAATCGCTGCACTGGGGCGGGCCTTCGCCGAGCTGGGCGACGCCGCACAGGGGGTTGAGCAGGCGCTGGATGGGCTAAGCTTCAACGCCTATGAGCTTGAGATGATTGAAGAACGGTTGTTCGCCATTCGCGGGCTTGCGCGCAAGCATGGCGTGGCCCCGGATGATCTGGGCGGGTTCGCACAGGATTTGCGGGCGCGGCTGGCGGCGCTGGATCAGGGCGATGCCGATCTGGCGGCCCTGCGCAAGGCGCAGGCGGCGGCCGAGGCTGATTACGCCAAAGCCAGTGGCGCATTGAGCGCGGCGCGGGCCGAGGCGGCGGCGCGGCTGGACATCGCCGTCGCGGCCGAACTGGCACCGCTGAAGATGGAGCGCGCGCTGTTTCATACCGAGATCACGGCAGTGGAGCCGGGCCCAGAGGGCGCCGATCTGGTGGCCTTTACCGTGGCGACCAACCCCGGTGCGCCGTCGGGACCGTTGGCCAAGATCGCCTCGGGGGGCGAGTTGAGCCGGTTCCTGCTGGCGCTGAAAGTGTGCCTGAGCCAGCAACAGAGCGGCGTGACGATGATATTCGACGAGATTGATCGCGGCGTTGGCGGGGCGACGGCAGATGCCGTAGGCCGCAGGCTGGCGGCACTGGCGACCGGCGGTCAGGTGTTGGTGGTGACCCATTCACCGCAGGTGGCCGCTCTTGGCGCGCATCACTGGCGGGTGGAAAAGCGGGTCGAGGGCGAGGTCACGACCTCGACCGTGGTGCCGTTGTCAGCCGAGGACCGCGTGGATGAAATCGCGCGGATGGTGGCGGGGGATACCGTCACCGATCAGGCGCGCGGCGCGGCCAAGGCGCTGCTGGCAGCGGGCTGAAACCACCTAAGGCGCCCGCGCTGCGAGCGCGATTCTTTCGCCGAGAGGGCTTGTTTCAATTAAAGGCGCAAGGATCGCTCCGGCTGGCCGGAGCCTTTGGTCGCGGGTGTGACGCAGGGAGCTCCCGTCTGACGGGCGGCCCCTGCGTGGATCAGCTATTCTGGACCATTTTGCCTGGGTTCATGATGTTTTGCGGGTCCAGCGCCTGCTTGATGGACCCCATCACGCCCCAGGCCTGACCATGTTCGGCTTCCATGTATTTCAACTTTCCAACGCCGATGCCATGTTCGCCGGTGGCGGTTCCGCCCATTGCGAGTGCGCGTTCGACCATGCGATGTGACAGATCCTCGGCGGCTTTGACCTGCGCCGGATCGGTGTCGTCAAACAACAGGATCGCGTGAAAGTTGCCATCACCGACATGGCCCAGAATTGGGCCGGTGATCGGCGAGGCCGCGATATCGGCGCGGGTCGCGTTCACCGCTTCGGCCAGTCGCGAGATTGGCACGCAGATGTCGGTGACAATGGACCTGCAGCCCGGCTTCGACGCCATGATCGCCCAATGGGCATGGTGGCGCATGGTCCAAAGCGCGGTGCGATCTTCCGGGGTGGTGGCCCATTCAAAACCCTGACCGCCGTGATCGGCAACAATGGCACCGAAACTTTCGGCCTGCTCGGCCACGCCCTGTTCCGAGCCGTGAAATTCGACCATCAGATGCGGAATTTCACGCATATCCGAGCCGGAATAGGCGTTGAACGCGGCTGCGGCGTCGGCATCGACAAACTCGATCCGCGCCATTGGCAGGCCCATCTGAATCGTGTCGATCACGCAATTCACTGCATCCTCGATCCGCTCAAAGGCGCAGACAGCGGCGGTGATCGCCTCGGGTTGGCCTTGCAGGCGCAGGGTCAACTCGGTGATCAGGCCAAGCGTGCCTTCGGCGCCGACGAACAGCCCGGTCAGGTCATAGCCCGCGCTGGATTTGCGCGCCCGCGTGCCGGTGCGGATGATGCGGCCATCAGCCAGCACGACCTCAAGCCCCAGAACGCTGTCGCGCATGGTGCCATAGCGCACAGCGGTGGTGCCGCTGGCGCGGGTCGAGGCCATGCCGCCAAGCGAAGCGTTGGCGCCCGGATCCACCGGAAAGAACAGCCCGGTGGCGCGCAGTTCGGTGTTAAGCTCTTCTCGGGTCAGGCCGGGCTGAATGGCCACATCCATATCCTCGGGGTTGATGCGCAAAATCTTGTTCATCAGCCGGAAATCAACGCAAAGCCCACCCTGAAAGGCCTGCGCCTGTCCCTCAAGCGAGGTGCCCGTGCCCCAACCGATCACCGGGCAGGCATGGGCCGCGCAGATTTTCACGATTTGTGAGACTTCGTCCGTGGTTTCCGGATATGCGACAGCATCGGGCGGTGTCAGCGGAAAATGCGTTTCAGAACGGCCATGTAGGTCGAGATCGGACTTGGACCGCGTCAGGCGTTGGCCTAGTAAGGATGAAAGCTCGGCGAGCGCGGTCTGGATTGTCATGGATCGGCCTCTGGCTAGTGCTTTGGTACCCTAGGCCATGCGGGCGGGCCATAAAAGGGGGAACAGCGGCTGCTCGCGCAAGGGAATGAAAATGGCCGACGGGTTCAGAACCTATCTGGGACAGGCCACGGCGCAGGGGCTGCGCGCGGTTGGACAGGCGTGGCGGGTATTGCTGCGGGAAGGTCCAAGCCAGTTTCAGTTCTGGCTGATCGCGTTGGCGATCGGCACCGGGGCAGGGTTCGGCGCGCTGTTTTTCCGCAAGGCGATCGAGTCGATACAGGCGTTCATCTATGGCAGCCGCGACGCGGCGCATCTGCATTCCTTTGCCCAGACCCTGCCGTGGTACTGGATCATGGCGGTGCCGGTTCTGGGCGGATTGGTCACCGGGATCGTGTTGCATCTGTTTACGCCGGACGGGCGCGTGCGCTCGGTCTCGGACGTGATCGAGGGCGCGGCGATGAACAAGGGCCGGGTCGAGGGCAAGGCGGGCATCGCCTCGGCCTTCGCGTCGCTGATTACGCTGAGCATGGGCGGCTCCACGGGCCGCGAGGGGCCTGTGGTGCATATGGCGGCGGTGATGTCATCTTGGGTGAGCAACAAGATCAGGGCCGATGGGATCACCGGGCGCGACTTGCTGGGCTGTGCGGTGGCCGCGGCGGTTTCGGCCAGTTTCAACGCCCCGATCGCCGGGGCGCTGTTCGCGCTCGAGGTCGTGCTGCGGCATTTCGCGGTGCATGCCTTTGCGCCGATTGTGATCGCCAGCGTTGCAGGCACGATCATCAACCGGATGGAATTTGGCGGCGTGACCGAGTTTCACCTGCCCGAGGCGAATACGCTGGAATTCTACGTCGAACTGCCCGCCTTTTTGCTGCTGGGGCTGACCTGCGGCTTGGTGGCGGTCGTGCTGATGCGGGCGGTGTTCGTGGCCGAGGATCTGGCAAATGTGGCGCACGCGCGCACCGGTCTGCCGCGTTGGTTGCGCCCGGCGGTGGCAGGGGCCTTTCTGGGTCTGCTGGCCATCTGGTTCCCGCATATCATCGGCGTCGGATACGAGACGACCTCGGCCAGCCTGACCGGGAAACTGCTGTGGCACGAGGCGATGATTTTCGCCGTGCTCAAGGTGGTCGCGGTGGCGATCACCATGGCGGGGCGGATGGGCGGCGGCATGTTTTCGCCCTCGCTCATGGTCGGGGCGCTGACCGGTCTGACCTTCGGCCTGATTGCTACCGGCGTCTTCCCCGAGGTGTCGGGGTCGCACACGCTTTATGCGCTGGCAGGGATGGGCGCGGTCGCCGCCGCTGTACTGGGCGCACCGATCTCTACAACGCTGATCGTGTTCGAATTAACCGGCGACTGGCAGACCGGTCTGGCGGTGATGGTGGCGGTGTCATTGTCAACGGCGCTGGCGTCCCGGCTGGTGGATCGCTCGTTTTTCCTGACCCAGCTCGAGCGCCGCAACATCCATCTGGCGGCTGGGCCGCAGGCCTATCTGTTGGCGATGTTCAGCGCCGCCAACCTGATGCGCAAACCCGGCGATCCCGGCGCGGCCGACGACACCCGCTGTCTTGAGATGATCGAGGACGGGATTTCCATCGCAGGAAGCGCCACGCTTGAGCAGGCGATGCCGTTGTTTGAACGCGCGGGCGTGCCGTTTTTGCCGGTCACCGGCCCTGTCGGGCCGGATGGCGTGGCCCCGCTGCTGGGCGCGCTGTTTCATGTTGATGCGTTGAAGGCCTATAACAGGGCGCTGGCGGCCACCGCAGCCGAAGAACACAGCTGACGGGGGCTTGCGCTGGCGCCGCGCCGAGGATCAGATCTGCTCGACCGCCAACTTGTCAGAGGTATAGAACGCCAAATGATTGGCGATCCGGGCCGCTTCGGGCTTGGGGGTTTCATAGCTCCAGACCGCGTTGGTCAGCGTCGCGCTTTTGGTCACAATCGAGAAGTAACTGGCATCGCCCTTGAACGGGCAGTGCGTGGTCTGGTCCGACGGGTCCAGAAATGCCATGGCAATATCTTCGCGCGGGAAATAGATGACCGGCGCGTAATCGCCCTCGGTCAGTTCCAGCGCGTTGTCGCTTTCGCCCAAAATGGCCCCGCCAGCGCGCACCACCCAAGTGCCTTCCGCCTTACGAATCGTGATATGGTTGGACATGGAGACCCTCCCCCAGAGTTACATTAGCTGTGCAGTGTGATTGTGACAGAGTGATGTCAGAGCGGTTCGGTCGCCGCAAGCAACCATAGCCGAGCTGGGTCCGAGAGCCGAGCACTGATTTTGTCACGGCACGCGGCATGATAGGCATCAATCCACGCGCGCTCATCCGGGCTGAGCATCTCGGCCATGATCAGCCGACGATCAATCGGCACCCATGTCAGCGTATCAAAGGCAAACATGTCGCGGTCATCGGCGCCGGGCAGGGCGGGCGCATCCTGCACCACGATCAGGTTTTCAATGCGAATGCCAAAGGCGCCTTCGCGGTAATATCCCGGCTCGTTCGACAGGATCATACCGGGCTTGAGCGCGATCTCTGACACCCGGCTCAGCCGCTGCGGGCCCTCATGGACGCACAGATAAACCCCCACGCCGTGGCCGGTGCCGTGATTGAAATCCAACCCCGCCACCCAAAGCGGAAAGCGGGCGATGGCATCAAGGTCGCGCCCGGCAAGTCCGCTAGGAAAGCGCAGGCGCGAAACCGCGATCATGCCCTGCAACACACGGGTAAAGCAGGATTTTTCCTCTGTCCCGACGTGGCCCACCGGAAGGGTGCGGGTGATGTCGGTGGTGCCGTTGATATATTGCCCGCCGCTGTCCACCACGATCAACTGACCGTTTTTCAGCGGGGCGTTGCTGGCCTCGGTCACGCGGTAATGCATGATCGCGCCATTGGGGCCGGTGCCCGCGATGGTTTCGAAACTGATATCGCGCAGGGCATTTGTCGCGCGGCGGAACCCCTCAAGCGCGGATACCACGTCGATCTCGGTCTGGGTGCCCGGGGCCTGCGCGTCGAACCAGGTCAGGAATTCGCACATTGCAGCCGCGTCGGTCAGATGGGCCTCGGTTGTGCCGACAATCTCGGCCGGGTTTTTGCAGGCTTTGGGCAGGATGCAGGGGTCTTGCCCCCAGACATGCGGCACGCCCGCCTCGGTCAGCTCCAGCGTGATCTGTAGCGGGGCGGTGGCGCGATCCACCCGCACCGGACCGGTGAGCGCGCCCAAAGCGGCGCTGAAATCGCCGGGCGCACTCAGGGTGACGTCGGTGCCAAGGTGCGTGCGCAAGGTGTCATCACATTTGCCGGGCGCGGTGAACAGGCTCAGCTTGCCGGTATCGTGCAGGATGGCAAACCCATGCGGCACCGGGTTGCGGGGGATGTCGCTGCCACGGATATTCAGCAGCCAAGCGATGGAATCGGGCAGGGTGATCACGGCGGCGCTTTGCCCGGCTTCGCGCAATGTGGCGGCAAGGCGCGCGCGTTTGGCCGCGTGGGGTTCGCCTGCAAGATCCTCGGGGTAGGGAAATATTGCACCCATCGGGGGCGCGGGCTGATCCTGCCATATCCGGTCAACAAGGTTATCGGTCGGGCGCAGGCTGATGCCGCTGTCCACAAGGGCGGTTTCCAGCGTTTCGATCTGTTCAGCCGTGTGCAGCCACGGATCAAACCCAATGACGCCGCCCTGCGGCAGCTGTTGGCGCAGCCAGTCCTGCAATTGGGTTTCAGGCCAAGGAACCGGAGTGAAATGCGCCAGATCGACCTGTGATTTCACCTGTGTGCGATACCGGCCATCAATGAACACGCCCGCCACATCGACAAGCGCTGCGCAGAACCCCGCCGAGCCGGTGAACCCACTGAAAAAGGCCAGCCGGTCATCATGCGGGGCGACATATTCGCCCTGATGCACATCGGCGCGCGGGATCAGAAACCCTGACAGCGCCAGTTTTGACAGCTCGGCGCGCAGTGCGGCCAGACGTGGCGGGCCTTGGTCGGGGCGGGCGGTTTCCTGAAAGGATTGGTACATGGGGCACTCCGTTTGGCGTGGCGTCAGTTGTGCAAATCCCGCAGGCGGTGACAAGAGGCCGACGGTGCGGAAAAGGGGGGCGCTGCCCCCGCCGCCTATGGCGGCCCCCCCGGAGTATTTGCATCAGAAAGAAACGGGAGGCGGAGCCCGAAGGCTTAGCCGGTCACTTTTTTGATGCCCATCAGCCGGGCGCGGGCGCGCGGATCCTGATCAAACAGGCCCGCTAGCTGCTCGGTCATCGCCCCGGCCAGCTGATCGACATCGGTAATGGTTACCGCATGCTGATAGTAGCGGGTCACGTCGTGGCCGATGCCGATGGCGATCAGCTCGACCTGCTTGCGTTTTTCGACCATGGCGATCACGTCGCGCAGGTGCTTTTCCAGATAGTTGGCCGGGTTCACCGACAGTGTGGAATCATCCACCGGCGCGCCATCAGAGATTACCATCAGAACCTTGCGGGCCTCGTGGCGCGAGATCAGGCGGCGATGCGCCCATTCCAGCGCCTCGCCATCGATGTTTTCCTTCAGCAGGCCCTCTTTCATCATCAGACCCAGATTGGTGCGGGTCCGGCGCATGGGCGCGTCGGCGTGCTTATAGATGATATGGCGCAGGTCATTCAGGCGACCGGGCTGTTGCGGGCGACCATCGGCCAGCCATTTTTCGCGGCTCTGGCCACCTTTCCACGCTCGGGTGGTGAAGCCGAGGATTTCGACCTTAACCGAGCAGCGCTCCAGCGTGCGCGCCAGAACATCGGCGCAGATCGCAGCGATGCTGATCGGCCTGCCGCGCATCGATCCGGAGTTGTCCAGCAGCAAGGTCACGACGGTATCGCGGAACTCGGTATCTTTTTCGACTTTGAAGGACAGCGGCGTGGTCGGGTTGGCCACGACGCGGGCCAGACGGCCGGCATCCAGAATGCCCTCTTCCATGTCGAACAGCCACGAGCGGTTCTGCTGCGCCTGAAGGCGGCGTTGAAGCTTGTTGGCCAGTCGGCTGACTGCGCCTTTGAGCGGTTCCAACTGCTGATCCAGATAGGCGCGCAGGCGTTCCAGCTCTGCCGGTTCCGCCAGTTCTTCGGCGGGGATTTCCTCGTCGAATTGCGCGTCATAAACGGCATAATTCGGATCCGCCTCGGAAAAGGGCGCAGGGGGCGGCGGTTCCAGTGGGGCATCGCCCTCGGGCAGTTCGGCCTCTTCGCCCAGCTCTTCGTCGGCCAGGTCATCCATGCTGACCTGCGCCTCGGAGGAATCTTGCGTATCGTCTTGCGATTGCTCGGGGTCGGCCTCGGCCTGTTCGTCGTCCTGATCATCCTGACCGGTGCTGTCGGGATCGGGCTGTTCCTCGGCGCCGTCGTCGGCGTCGTCCTGCTGGTCTTCATCGTTTTGATCGGGGTCATCGCCCAACTGATCACCGTAGCCAAGATCATCAATGACTTGGCGGGCGAATTTGGCAAACTCCGCCTGATCCGACAGCTTTTCCTGCAGATCTTCCAATGTGCCGCCTGCCTGATCCTCGATAAAGCCGCGCCACAGTTCCATCACGTTTTGCGCGGCGGGCGGCAGGTCGCGCCCGGTGGCAAGGTGGCGGATCATATAGCCCGCAGCCGCAGACAGCGGCGCATCAGCGGCCTGCGTGATCTGCTCATAGCCCAATCGTGCGGCCTCGTGCCCGATCTTGGCGTCGATATTGCCTGCGGTGCCGGGCATGTCGCGTGCGCCCATCGCTTCGCAGCGGGCCGTTTCCATGGCTTCGTACAGGCTTCGGGCCATATCGCCCGGCGGAGCATAGCGCGCATGCAGCACTTCGTTGTGGTACCGGCGCTGCATCGCCAGCGCATCGGCGGTGCCGCGCGTGAGCAGCACCTCGTCGCGGGTCAGGCGGCGGCTGACCTGTGGCAGCCGCATCGAATCGCCCGACAGGCCGGAGGGATCGACCGAATAGCTGACATTCAGCTCGGGGTCGTTGGCCATGACCTTGGTGGCGTCGGCCAGGGCCTTTTTGAACGGATCGGCGGGGTTGTCACTTTGTTTGCTCATGGCTGACCGTCCAGATCGGAAAGGGTGCGGGTTCCGGTGGCAAGACCGGCCAGGGTCGCAACATGAATATCAAGCGCGTCGATCACCGGATATCCGGGGTCGCGCCCATCAAATGCCAGATTAAGGTCGGTACCTGCAAGCACGACCGCATCGGCGCCCTGATCCTCGACCATCTGGCGCCCGGCAGCGAAAAATGCCGCGCGCTGCGCCTCGGTGGAGATGCCGCTGGTGGCGACATCCTGATAGAGTTTACCCAGTGCGACAAGGTCGCTCGTGGGCGCAACGGCCTGCGTGCGGGCCAATCGGCCATAGAGCCGGGTGCGCATCACCACCTCTGTGCCCAAAAGTCCAACGCAGCCAATGCCTTGGGCGGCAAAATACGCATCCAGAGGTGCAACCGCGCTAATCAGTGGCAGACTAGAGCGCGCCAGAGTCTCGGCAAAACAGAAATGCCCACCCAGAGAGGTAATGGCGGCGCACTCGGCCCCTGCGGCCTTGAGACGATCAATCAGCCGGGCATAGATTTCGGCCTGAGTCTCGCGCTTGTCGGCAAGGTTGTTTTCGATCAGATCGTAAACATCGGCCTGAACGATGGTCAGATCAAGCTTGTGCCCCGCCTGCTTCACCTGCGCCACCAGACGCTGATAATAGACGATGGTTGCCGCTGGTCCTATCCCGCCGATCAGTCCGATGTGCATTACGTTTTCCTTGCCGGTTTGCCCGGTCACTTCATCGCCATGCTGGCCGCAGATTCCGGCAGCTCTTCATCAAAGCAACGCTGGAAGAATTCCGCCACTGTGCGGCGCTCCAGCTCGTCACATTTGTTGAGGAACGACAGCCGGAAGGAATAGCCGACATTGCGGAAAATTTCAGCGTTCTGAGCCCAGGTGATCACGGTCCGCGGTGACATGACGGTGCTGAGATCGCCGTTCATGAAGGCGGTCCGGGTCAGGTCGGCCAGCGTCACCATCTGGCTGATGGTCTTGCGGCCCTTGTCGGTGTTGTAATGCGGGTTCTTGGCCAGCACGATCGCAACCTCGGCATCGTGGCTGAGATAGTTCAGCGTTGCCACCAGCGACCAACGGTCCATCTGGGCTTGGTTGATCTGCTGCGTGCCGTGATACAGCCCCGTCGTGTCGCCCAGACCAACGGTGTTGGCGGTGGCGAACAGGCGGAAATACGGGTTCGGGGTGATGATCTCGTTCTGGTCCAGCAGGGTCAGCTTGCCGTCATGTTCCAGAACACGCTGGATCACGAACATCACGTCGGCGCGGCCGGCATCATATTCATCGAACACGATCGCGGTCGGGTTGCGCAAAGCCCACGGCAGGATGCCTTCGTGGAATTCCGTCACCTGCTTGCCGTCTTTCAGCTTGATCGCATCCTTGCCGATCAGGTCGATCCGGCTGATGTGGCTGTCAAGGTTCACACGCACGGTGGGCCAGTTCAGGCGGGCGCCAACCTGCTCGATATGGGTCGATTTGCCTGTACCGTGATAGCCCTGAACCATCACGCGGCGGTTGCGGCTGAAACCCGCAAGGATGGCCAGCGTGGTGTCGGGATCGAATTTATAGGTCGGATCAATATCCGGCACCCGGTCAGACCGGTCGGCAAAGCCTTTCACGATCATATCGGTGTCGATGCCGAATACTTCGCGAACGGAAATATCTTCGGTGGGTTTTGCGTTGATGTCCATCGTGCCGTCCGCCTTGTTCTTGGTCGATTGCTTCGGGCCGAATTGCCCCGTTGATTGTGGTGCAACATATATGACCTGAGGGCAAGGGGGAGTGGGGTATTCCGCCGCGTATGACAATTGCGCGCAACGGGTGGTCACGGTTGCGTGATGCAACGTGATCACGCCGCTGAAACTTGTTGTCGCCCGGCGCCGTGTCTTCTGTGACCCGCCTGATGGCAGGAGGGCATTCAACCGGAGTACTTCCCATGAAATCGACCATCCTTATCGCCGCCGTATCTGTTCTGAGCCTCAGCGTCGGTTCCGCCTTCGCCGCCAGCCACTCCACCGCGAACCCGATGGTGGGCGGCGCAGAAATGTTTGCTGACAAGACCATCGTCGAAAATGCGGTGAACTCGGCCGATCACACCACGCTGGTGGCCGCTGTCACCGCCGCCGGTCTGGTCGAAACATTGTCGGGCGAAGGCCCGTTTACAGTGTTTGCCCCCACCAATGCGGCCTTCGACAAATTGCCCGCAGGCACGGTGGAAACCCTGCTGAAGCCCGAAAACAAGGATCAGTTGGTGAAGATCCTGACCTGCCACGTCGTGGCGGCTGATGCCATGTCCGAGGCGATCATGGGTATGATCGACGCCGATGGCGGCACCCACCCGGTGCCAACCGTTGGTGGCTGTACGCTGCAGGCGACCTATATGGGCGACAAGATCATGATCACCGATGAAATGGGCAACGTGGCTCACGTTACCATCGCTGATGTGGATCAGTCCAACGGCGTCATTCACGTCATTGATACCGTGCTGCTGCCCAAGATGTGATAGGCTGACCTCAGCTTGATCAGGGCCCCGGCGCAAACCGTGCCGGGGCCCGGTTTATGATAAAAACGGAGGGTAAGATGAACCGCAGAACAGCACTTTTTGGTGGCGCTTTTGCCAGCCTCGCCCTTGGGCGGATCGCACAGCCCGCCCACGCCGCCGATGGCAACTTCCAAATCACCCGCACCGATGCCGAATGGCGCGCCATGCTGACGCCGCTGCAATACAAGGTGATGCGCCACGAAGGCACGGAACGCGCAGGCAGTTCGCCGCTGGACAAAACCTATGCCGAGGGCGTGTATCAATGCCGCGGTTGCGACCTGCCGCTCTATGCCTCAAAGCATAAATATGACAGCGGCACAGGCTGGCCCAGCTTCTGGAAAGCACTGCCCGACGCGATCGAAACCAAACAAGACCGCAAGCTGTTCGCCGTGCGCACCGAATGCCATTGCCGCCGCTGCGGCAGCCACCTTGGGCATATTTTCAATGATGGCCCGAAACCCACCGGCAAGCGCCATTGCCTGAACGGTGTCAGTCTGGTGTTTGTTCCGGCCTGAAATCGGGCGTATCTTGGCCGCACACGGCAAGCCGCAGCTTCATTTGAAGTTGCGGCTGTCCTTTATCTGATCCCAGGCCCAAACCACCAGCTGAAGCTGTTCTTCCTGGCTGCGGTCGCCGCCGTTCATATCCGGGTGCAGCACCTTGATCAGCGACTTGTAAGCCTTGCGCACTTCGGCCTTGGTCCAGTGATCCTTGGCTTCCAGAATATCCACCGCCTTGCGTTCGGTCGGCGGCAAACGACGGGTGGTAACGCCCGAGGATTTGCCAGGGTTCTGCGTGGCATTCGCGCCCAGCACCTGATGCGGATCCTCGATGCCCAACCGCGCCCAGGCCCGCGCCTCAGGGTCGCCCATCGGGCGGGTCTGGCGTTCCCAGACCTTGTCCTTGGACATCTGGGCGTTCAGCTCCGCCTCGGTGGTGCCGTCGAAGAAGCTCCACTTCTGATTATATTCGCGCACATGGTCCTTGCAGAACCAGAAATACTCGTCCAGCACGTCCGGCGCTTTGGGCGCACGGTACTTGCCTGCCTGCTCGCAGCCTTCGTGTTCACAGACCCGTTGCGAGGTCTCGAACGCGCCCGTCATGCTTCTGCGGCCACGCGGGTTGTTCTTCTTGGCCGACGAGATCGACATATCGAAACCAAAGGGGTCTGACTTTGCCATGGGGTCACCTTTCCGACTCGGAGCATGGAGTTTAGACTGTTTCGCACCAGTTTGAAGAGGGGGCAGGATAAAAAATGCTCCGAAACAACCATGCCTGTGTCAGGTGCGAAGCGCGGACCGGAATTTCAAGGTATTGAATTTGCTAAAAAATGAAATTTTCGGTCGGAGACCCTAGCACGGCGAAGACCCAGCAGGCCATCACGGCAGGCATTTGCGCGGATATTTGCCGCCCAAGCCCCCCCGTACATCTGCGGAATTAGCTGCTGAAACGGGATTTGACCTGCTCCGCCCGTTTGCGCAACAACGAGCCGACGCTTGGATCGGCATCCGCAACGCCTTCGACCCCGTTGTCGGGCGGAAGCCTGAAAAACGGATTGGGCTTCTTTTCTGGCGCGATCTCAGGCGCTGTTTGCTGTTCCTGTTCCTGTTCCTGTTCCTGTTCCTGCTCCGGGACCGGACCGGGCGCGGGCGGTTCCAGAAGACGCGGTTCTGACGTCGACTGCTCACCGGCATTCATGCGGCGAAACACCAGCAGGTTGCGAAAGGTGGTCACGCTTTGCGTAAGGCCATGACGTTCTTCGCTGGGCAGCGTTTCGGCGCGCTGATATTCCCACCCCTCGGCGGCCATTTCGTTCATAAGCTGCTCAATGGTATGCGCAAATCGCCCCTCAGCCCCCTTGATACCGCGCACCTTGATCCCCTTGGTCGGGGCGGGAACCACTTTGTATTCATATTGTGCCATACTAACTCGTACTCAATGTGTTTGTCTGCGCGGGCGTCAGGCAAGTGATCACTTGGCCTTGGCCCTTTGCTGATATTGGCGCCTCGTTCCGGCCCTGAAATGACGTCGGCGGGACAGCCCGGTGCGCTTGAAATACGATCAGCTTAGCAGGCTGCGGTTGTCGCGCGAAAGGGGCAGGGGGGATTTTGTGTAAAAATCGCTCGGGCTGCGGGCGCAAGGCAGCGTGCGCCGCCTTCAGACTGCGCTAACCGATCCCCGTCTAGCCTAGCACAGGCGAATATGGGGCGGGAAATACATGAGCGTTGATGTGCAAAAATCGGTTCCGTCGGCGGACTGGGTCTTTACCGAACACGCCGTCGATCATGGCGACGTGCGGGCGCGCTGTGACCTGTGCGGGCGCAAAAACTTGCGGTTTCGCTTCCTGTTGCGCCACGCGGCGGGGGCGGAAATGTGGGTTGGATCCGGCTGTGTCGGGCGTTTCCTGATGTCGGTATCCCCGCCTGACCCAGCCACGCAAACGGCGCTGCGCCACAGGGTGGCGCGTGCCAAACGAGGGGCAGGGGGCTGATCAGGCCGGTTTGCGACGGATACCAATCGGGCGCCCGACGCGCTCAGACACCGGTAAATCCGCGTGTGCGGCTTGCATCTGCGCGACCTTAACCGCAATTTCAGGCGGATAAGGCGCCACGCGCGGCCCGGACATATCGATATGCAGGCTCAACCCCTCGCCAGTTGCCGCCAGCCAGCCATCTTCGTGCCAAAGCTCCTGATAGAAATGGAACTTTCGGTCGTCATGGTCCAGCATCTGAAAACTGGCGCGCACCCGGTCGCCCAGATGCAACTCGCGAACATAGCAGATGTGAAACTCGGCGGCATAGGTCGTGTGGCGCTGGGTCTGGGCATACTCCGGACCAAACCCCATCAGGGAAAACGCCTGATCCGCGCCTTGGTCAAACAGAACGCCATAAAACGCCATGTTGAGATGGCCGTTGAAGTCGATCCAGTCCTTTTTGACCTCCATGTAGGAGGAAACAAACGGCGCGGGATAGGTCATATGCGGTTCCTGTCGAATGTTGTTCGGGGCCGGATCAAAGCCCCAGCTTCTGCGCCACCAAAGCATTGACGGCCGCCGGGTTGGCCTTGCCGCCGGTCGCTTTCATCACCTGACCGACAAACCAGCCCGCCAGTTTCGGATTGGCCTTGGCCTTTTCCACCTGCGCCGGGTTGGCGGCAATCACCTCGTCCACTGCGGCCTCGATGGCGCCAGTATCCGTGACCTGTTTCATGCCGCGCTCTTCGACGATCTGCGCCGGGTCGCCGCCTGTCGTATAGACGATCTCGAACAGATCCTTGGCGATCTTGCCGCTGATCGCGTCGCTGCTGATCAGGTCGACAATGCCACCCAGCTGCGCCGGGGTGACCGGCGAGGTGGTGATATCGGCGTCGTCTTTCTTCAAACGCCCGAACAGCTCGTTGATCACCCAATTCGCGGCCAGCTTGCCGTCACGCCCCTGCGCCACTGCCTCGAAATAGGTCGCATTTGCGACCTCGGCGGTCAGCACGTTGGCGTCATATTCTGACAGTCCAAAATCTGCGATAAACCGCGCCTTTTTGGCGTCGGGCAGTTCCGGCAGCGTGGCCTTGATCTCATCAACCCAAGCCTGTTCGATTTCCAGCGGCAGCAGATCGGGATCGGGGAAATAGCGGTAATCATGCGCCTCTTCCTTCGACCGCATCGACCGGGTTTCGTTCTTGTCCACGTCGTACAGCCGTGTTTCCTGAACCACCTCGCCGCCTGCTTCGACAATGGCGATCTGGCGCCGGGCCTCGACCTCGATCGCGGCCTGAATAAACCGCATCGAGTTCATGTTCTTGATTTCGCAACGCGTGCCCAGATGGCTGAAATCCTGCGTCGCCTGATACTTCTCGTACTGACCCGGTCGGCAGATCGACACGTTCACGTCAGCGCGCATGTTGCCGTTTTGCATGTTGCCATCGCATGTCCCCAGATAGCGCAGAATCTGGCGCAGCTTGACCACATAGGCCGCCGCCTCTTCAGGGCCGCGAATGTCGGGACGGCTGACAATCTCCATCAGCGCCACGCCGGTGCGGTTCAGGTCCACAAAGGACATGTTCGGATCCATGTCGTGGATCGATTTGCCCGCGTCCTGCTCCAGATGGATCCGCTCCACCCGCACCAGACGCGCCACACCCGGCGTCATATCGACCAGAATTTCACCCTCGCCCACGATGGGGTGATACAGCTGCGAAATCTGATAGCCCTGCGGCAGGTCTGGATAGAAATAGTTCTTGCGGTCAAACGCCGACCACAGGTTGATCTGTGCATTCAGGCCCAGCCCGGTGCGCACAGCCTGTTCAACGCAATAGTCGTTGATCACCGGCAGCATTCCCGGCATCGCCGCGTCCACAAAGGCCACGTTGGAGTTCGGCTCGGCCCCGAATTTGGTCGACGCGCCCGAGAACAGTTTCGCGTTCGAGCTAACCTGCGCGTGCACTTCCAAGCCGATCACAAGCTCCCAGTCGTGCTTGGCCCCGGCAATCACCTTGGGTTTCGGGGTCTCATAGGTCAGATCGAGCATACCAACAGTCCTTTGTCACGGATTGCTCCGGGTTCTAGGACAGGGGCGCAGAGGGGGCAAGGGGGCAGGTGCCGCCTTGCGTGTTCTTCACGCCGTCAGAATGACCTGCGGGCCGCTTTCGGCAAAGACAATCCGTGCCCCTTTGCGAATCTCCGCTTCGAAATGCTCGGCGATGCGCTGCAGCGCGCTGCCACGTCCGGCCTCGGCCACAACCTCGCGCCGGGCCTGCGACAGGCGCGGCTCCGGCCCATCCGCCGCCATCCCCCACAAAAGTGGGTGAATTTCGCGCAGATGGTCCTGTAGGATCCAGTCAAACGCAGCGGTGATCTGCGCCAGCTTGGTCCGGTATTGCGCCTGCCTGAAGCGTGGCTGGCTCAGGGTGACAGAACAGAAGGCCGCCAACATGTTGACCGTGTGCTGATCCGTACGCCGCGTCAGGATATCCCGCAGGCCTTCAACAAAGAAATCGGTGTCCAGCATATCAAGCGCTTGTGGGTCCGCCGCCAGCGCATCCAGATACATCCAGACATAGCCGCCCGCATCCCACACGTCGCCGGTCAACACGGCAATGCGCCGGGCTTCGACCTCCAACTGCTGATAGCTGCCGAACCATCGCGGCAGCAGATGATTGCCAAAGGCTCGCATATGGCGCGGGTTGGTCGGGTCCAGCTCGATCAGATCCTCGTAATCGTCCGCGACACGCACCTGTGGCACCTCTTGCACCGACAAAAGCGCACATTGGGCTGCGGCCAAAGCGGGGCTGTTGCATTCAAACGAATTGAAGCCATCCAGCAGATCCGAGGCCCGCTTCATCTTGGCGATGAATTTGCGCCAGTGCGATGGCGGCACGTCCTGCGCCCAGCCCTCGCCACGCCATGCCCAGGCGATATCGATATAGGCGTGGATCACGACCAGCGCGACGCCGTAATCCTCGGGGTATTCCGCCAGAACCTCCTCCAGTTCGGCCAGCCCTTGACGCGGCGCCTGTTTGCTCATTTGGCCGGGGTCGGTCAGGGCCGCTTCCACCAGTGTGACAACGTCGGCGCGCGCGCCATACGCCAGCAAGTCCGCCAGCGGCATCCCGCCTTCGGTCGCCGCCCGCGCCTGATCATACTGTCGAATCAGTGCTCCCAATTCATCCCAACGGTCCTGCCGGGCCAGAAACCGGCCCTGCGCTTCGAACTTTTCACGCTGCAGCTCCTCGGGGCCGATGGCATGCACCAGCACATCAAGCGCGTCAGCGGCCGTTGCGGCCTGCAATGGCCGTGCTTCCGTCTGTGGTCTTCTGCGGGCACCGCCAACCACCGTGGACAAAATTGCCTCACGTGTGGGTTGGGCCTGTGGTGCGTCGGGTAAAGATCGCTTTTTGCGGGGCAGAAAGAACATTGAAAATCCGCTTCTTAAGTCTGGTATTGCCAAGCTACTCTGAGTGGATATTCGGGCAGAAAAATGGCAGTGCGGGGGAGATTCCATACCACTTTGTGGTGAAGTATCCGTACTGTTTCTTCCTGCGGTGAAATCCCGAATTCAGGGCGATATTGTCGAACAAAAGCGGTCTGAAGCTTTGCGCCTGACAGGGGGGGCGCCTGCGATCAAAAACGCCCAGCCAATCATGGGCCGTCCGCTGTCTTGTCCGGTTGGAAAAATATCAGGCCTGTTGGGCCAACGCATCAACCCGGATTGCACTATGTGCAAACCAGCGGCGCAGATGCCGCGATGATGGCAGCGAGGTCACAGGCAGCGGCACACGGCGCCCGCCCACCAGTTCCAGATGCGGCGCGCGCATCAGAAACGGCGCACTCCGCCCCCCGATCGAGGCGATACCCGCCAGCGGAAATGACCAGTGCTTGTTACCATAGTAGATATGAAAATGCGTTTCCGTCAGCCAACACCCCGAGCGAATGCTGGTCATGATTTCCCGCCACACCGCCGCAGAAAACAGCGCGATGGCCGAGGTCATAAGCACACCCTGCCAGACCTGAATGTGGTCGGCAACGACAAACAATATCACCCACAACAGCGCAAGCGCGAACAGCTTGGCCACCTGCAACGGGTCAAGCCCTTGCCAATGATATTCTTCGATACGTTTCATGCCTCAATGCTATTGTCGCATTGAGGCGGAACTTGGGCAAGCGATACCGGCAGGCATTGAAATATTATTGCCGTATCGCTGCCCGTATTGGTCTTTTTGCAAGGTCCGACCTATGCGCCGCGAATGCGCCCCAGCATTTCCGCCGTGTCCCGGCTCAGGTTGGGCGTCGACAGGATCCGATCAAGCTGCGCCTTGATCAGCCCCTGCCGACCGGCATCATACCGGCGCCAGGTTTCAAACGCCGAACACATCCGAGCAGTGGTTTGCGGGTTCAGCGGGTCCAGCCGGATCAACCAATCCGCCAACAGCGCATATCCCGCACCCGTGGCCTGATGAAACCCTGCCGGGCTTGCCGTCAGCGCGCCCAGCGTGGCGCGGAACCTGTTGGGGTTTTTCATTGTGAAATCCGGGTGCTTGGTCAGGGCGCGGGTCACATCCACGGCCTCAGCCGGGTCGGCGCAGGCGATTTGCAGGCTGAACCACTTGTCGATCACCAACCGGTCGTGCTTCCACTGCTCATAAAACGCCGTCGTGGCCGCAGTCCCTTTGCCAACCGTCAGAAGACAGCCATAGGCCGCCAGTTGCTGGGTCATATTGCCCGCACTGTCGTATTGCCGCTGCGCCTGCGCGCCACCATCCAATCGGCTCAGCAGCGCCAGCGCCGTATTGGCCAGCGCCCGCGCGCCGGTTTGCGTGGCATCCGGGCGGTACGCCTCCTCGATCTGATATTGGGCATAAAGCCGCGGCAGCAGGTCCTGCATATGCTGGGCCATGGCCTGTTTCAGCGTCTCAAGCGCCTGCCAGATCGCCTGCGGATCAGGCGTATGCCCCATATCAAACAGCGTCTGCGCCAGATCGTCCTGACTGGGCAGGCCCATCGCCAGCGCACGGAACGCCGGATCAAGACTGTCATCGCGCGCCACTGCCTGCAGCGCCTCAAGGAATGCGGTGTCGGGCGCAGCCCCCTCCAGAATCATCCGGATCAGACCATCCCGCGCCAGGGCACGCCCCGCTTCCCAACGATTGAACGGGTCGGTGTCATGCGCCAGCAGAAAGGCGCGCTCGGCATTGCTTGTCGCGCGCTCAAGGATCACCGGCGCCGAAAAGTTCCGCAAAATAGAAGGGATAGGCCGCGTCGCCAAACCATCGAAGGAAAAGCTCTGGCTGGCTTGCGTCATCTCCAGAACGGTTGTCGGCAGAACCTCGTCACCATTCGGGTTCAACAACCCCACGGCGATCGGGATCACGCGCGGGTCTTTCTGATCCTGCCCCGGCGTCGGCGGCGTCTGCTGGCTGAAATGTAGCGTATAACGCCCGTCCGCAAACTCATCCGTCACCGACAGGCGCGGCGTGCCCGCCTGCGCATACCAGCGTTTGAACTGACCCAGATCGCGCCCGGTGGCATCCTCGAACACCTTAAGCCAATCCTCGATGGTGCAGGCCTGCCCGTCGTGACGTTCGAAATACAGATCCAGCGCGCGGGCATAATCGGCATCGCCCACCAGCGTTTTCAGCATCCCGATCAGCTCGGCACCTTTTTCATACACCGTTGCGGTATAGAAGTTGTTGATCTCGACAAAGCTTTCGGGCCGCACCGGGTGGGCCAGCGGGCCATTGTCTTCACGGAACTGCCGCGCCCGCAGCTGTATCACATCCTCGATCCGCTTCACCGGGGCCGAGCGTACGTCAGAGGTGAACTGACTATCGCGGTACACCGTCAGCCCCTCTTTCAGGCACAGCTGAAACCAATCGCGGCAGGTGATGCGGTTGCCAGTCCAGTTGTGGAAATACTCATGCGCGATGATCGCCTCGATCCGCTCGAAATTCGCATCCGTGCTGGTTTCGGGGCTGGCCAACACGCATGAGGAGTTGAAGATATTCAGCCCCTTGTTTTCCATCGCGCCCATGTTGAAATCATCCACCGCGACGATGTTGAAGATATCCAGATCGTATTCGCGCCCGTAAACTTGCTCGTCCCACCGCATCGAGGCTTTCAGCGCTTCCATCCCAAAGGCGCATTTGTCCTCGTCGCCGGGTCGAACCCAGATGTTCAGCGTGACCTTGCGCCCGGATTGCGTGGTAAATTCGCCCGGATGCGCCAGCAATTCCCCCGCGACCAGCGCAAACAGATAGGCGGGCTTGGGCCAGGGATCGTGCCACTCGGCAAAGCCCGCGCCCTGTGCCACCGGGTTGCCGTTGGACAGCAGAACCGGCTCGGCCCCCTCGATGCGCACGGTGAAGATGCTCATCACATCGGGGCGGTCGGGATAGTATGTGATCTTGCGAAACCCCTCGGCCTCGCATTGGGTGCAATACATGCCGTTCGACATATAAAGCCCCTCCAGCGCGGTATTTCCGGCGGGCGCAATCTCAACCTCGGTCTCCCACACAAACGGCCCATCGGGGACATCGCAGGTCAGCCCGGTCTCGGTCAGCGTCGGCGTGACGGGGGCGCCATCAATGCTGGCGCTGATCAGGCGCAGACCCTCACCATGCAGGAAAAACGGCTGGGCGGGCGCGTCGGGGTTGGGCCGAAACACGATCCGGCTGATCACCCGCGTGGCGTCGGGCGACAGGCGGAACGTCAGATGCACGCTGTCCACCAGATGCGAATAGGCGGCGTAATCGGCAAGGTGGATCGTCTGGGGGGCTGCGTCTTTCATCGGGGGGCTCCGGCGGTATGAATTTGTCCGCACGTTAGGCCGATGCGACAAGGGCCGCAAGGCGCTGGGGGGATGCATCCCCCCTGCTGAAATGCTAAGCATCTGAGCGGGCCCATTCGCACCGGCCCTCTGCGTATGTGCGCAGATTTCTTGTTTTGAAACCTTTCAAATGCATATAATCTGACAATGAAGACAGAGAAGGCGCAACATGACCCGACCCGTTGTAGGCATTATCAGTAACCACCACCTGATCAACGACAGCTATCAGGTCCACGCAGGCGGCGTCATGAATACCGAAGCCGTGGCGAACGTGTCGGGCTGCATTCCCATCCTGATCGCCGCTGACCCGCGCTTTGTCTCGGTCGATGAACTGCTTGAGGTCTGCGACGGCTTCGTTCTGACCGGCGGGCGGCCCAATGTGCACCCCGAAGAATACGGCGAACCGGAAACCCCCGCCCATGGTGATTTCGACCGCTGCCGTGATGCGATCGCGCTGCCGCTGGTGCGCGCCTGTGTCGAACGCGGCCAGCCCTTCATGGGCATCTGCCGCGGGTTTCAAGAGGTGAACGTGGCCATGGGCGGCTCGCTCTACCCCGAGATTCGCGATCTGCCCGGCCGGATGAATCACCGCATGCCCCCCGATGGCACGCTTGAAGAAAAATTCGCCCTGCGCCACAAGGTCAGCTTCACCGAAGGCGGGGTGTTTCACCGCCTGATGGGCGCCCCCGAGGTCATGACCAACACGCTGCACGGGCAGGGGATCAAGACCGCAGGCGCGCGGGTCGTGATCGACGGGCTGGCCCCTGATGGCACACCCGAGGCGATTTATATCGAAGGCGCGCCGGGCTTTACCCTGTCGGTGCAGTGGCATCCTGAATGGGACGCGGCCAATGATCCGGTCTCGCGCCCGCTGTTCACCGCCTTTGGCGAGGCAGTTCGCAACTGGGCTGCGTCGAAATCGGCCCGGCTGCTGAAATCCGCCTGAAACCGCGCTCAGGCGGCCTGAAGGATCCGGGCCTCAAAGCTGCGCAGACATTGCCGTGCCGTGTCGCCATAGCCATTGGGATTGCCGCGCAACTCGGGGAACAGCTCGAACAGCTCTTCGCGCGCGGGGTCGCTGATCGCCTCAAGCCCCATTTGCGCCGGGTGAAAGCTTTCGCTGGCGGCCCCTTCGGCAAAGACAATCTCGTGCTGGTCGAACAGGATGTGGATATACTCCACACTGGCCTGCTCATGCTGCCGGATTGTGGTGCCGTTGACCATATACTTGGCTGGGATAAGCACTTCAGAACTGTCGAAGTACAGGCTGGCCATGCTGGACCGATGCAGCATCCGGTGTTGCGGTGACACCAGCAATTCATGCGTGTTGCCAATGCTGCGCGGGGCAAAGCGGATTGGCGCAAATGTGCCGTGGCCCTCGACCTGACGCTTGCCCACCCAGCGGATCGGCTGCACTCCATTGTCACGCGTCACCACCTGATCACCCAGCCGCAGTGTCTCCACCGGGCGCGGGCCGAAGGGCGTCAGAATCCGCGTGCCCGCCGTAAAGCAGATGATCACACTTTCGATATTCTGAAAGTTCACCAACGTGCCGTCTGCCAACGTCGCAGACCCGGCCAGCGCCGCCGGATCGGTATTGGAATAACTCACGTCGTCCCAGTCGATCAGCCCGCCGAAATCCAGCGTATCGCCACCCGGTTCCGCTGTTTCGCTGCCGTCAATGGTGATGGTGCCGCCACCAAGGTTGCCGGTATCAAGCACAAACGTGTCATTGCCGGCGCCACCGGTCGCGGTGTCACCCGACCCGACGTGCAGCACGTCATCGCCCGCGCCGCCATCGACCACATCGGCCCCGGCACCGCCCCAGATTGTGTCGTTGCCGTCCTCGCCAAACAGGCTGTCATCGCCGCCCGCGCCGTCGATCAGATCGTCGCCCGCGCCGCCATAAAACACGTTGGTCCAATCCGCCCCCTGACCGTCATATCCGGTCAGCGTGTCGTTCCAGTCGGACCCGATGATGCCATCCAGCCCCCCGGCCAGCGTATCGCCCGTCGCATCGCCACCCGAAGCGGTGTTGGCCCCCAGATCAATCGCCACCCCGGCCGACGAGGTGGAATAATCCAGATAATCCATGCCGCTGCCGCCAGACAGGCTGTCGCCACCCGCGCCACCCGCCAGCGTGTCATCTCCGGTGCCGCCGATCAGGGTGTCGCTGCCGCTTCCCCCGACCAGACTATCGGCGCCGTCTCCGCCGTCGATCGAGTCGTTTCCGGCGCCCCCGTCGACCGTGTCACCGCCTTGTCCGGAATATACTGTGTCATTGCCGCCATAAGCGACGATTGAATCGTTCAGCCCCCCGGCACCGGTGCCGGTGCCGCCATCGACCTGATCACCATTTGGATCGACATAGCTGGCGTCGATCAGATCAGCACCACCTGTGCCCTCGATCAACCCGTCGGGGGCGTCTTCGGAATAGGCCGGTGCACTGACCACGCTGGCCGTGTTCAGCCGATCAACCGAGCCATAGTCAGGGACAAAATAGACATTGCCGTTGGTGGCCAGAACATAGCTGCCCGGCTCGACCTCATTGGTGTAATTCCGCCCGCCCCAGCGCCCGCTCCAGACCCACTGGCCCGTGCCCAGAACCTCGTCCGTGGTGAAGCTGACATAGCCCCCACTGATCACATCGTTCGCATCAAGCGATCCGTCGCCCAACGTGACAAGATACCCTGACGGCATTGTTCTACTCTCCTGCCTCGTGCCACCGGTTCACCCGATCAGCACACACTCAATACGCGCGACCATGTCCCTGGCCGCTTTGTTGCCGTCCGGGATACAATGGCTGTGAGGCAGGTTTTGGATGGGTTTAAGGCAAATTGGCGGCAACTGTGTCAGGTCTGTGGCCGCCAATCTGAAAACATGAGCGTCAGATCAGCAGGTTGAACTGATCCTCCAACGGCAGGGACCGGGCGCGCGTGCCGGTCAGATCAAACAGCGCGTTGGCCAATGCGGGCATTGATGGCGGCGTGCCCGGCTCGCCCACCCCCGACAGATGCGCGCCTGTTTCCAGAATGCGCACCTGCGGCAGCGGTGCGTTGTGCATCCGCAACGCGTCGTATTCGGGGAAGTTCCCCTGCTCAACCGCGCCCTCGTCAAAGGTGATCTGCCCGTGCACCGCCGCCGACAGGCCGAAAATCATGCCCCCCGTCAGCTGCGCCTCGACGTTCTGCGGATCCAGCGCGGTGCCGACATCCGCTGCAATCCAGGCCCGGTTGATGCGGATCGTGCCGCCTTCATCCAGCACCTCGATCACCTGCGCCACCGGCGTGCCGAACGAATAGGTGAAGCCCACGCCACGCCCGATCCCGTCAGGCGTCTTGCCGGTCCAGCCTGACATGTCCGCCACCGCCTTCAGCACCGCAGCCGAAGGCGCATGCACCGGCTCGATCATCTCCAGCCGGAACGCCATCGGGTCACGCCCGGCGGCGTGGGCCAGCTCGTCAATGAACGTATCGTGGAAAAACCCGTTGAACGAATTCCCGACCGAGCGCCAGAACCCCACCGGAATATCCAGATCCGCCAGATATCCGCGCACCCGGTAATTCGGGATCAGATAGGGCTGATCAAACGCCCCCTCGACATGGCCCTTGTCCGGGCCCCCCATCGGCAGGCCCAGCAGGCGTGCGCCCGCTTGCCGCGTTGCCGACTGCGCCGCGATCTGCCCGTCCAGCAGCACCGCCTTGCCGTCCTTCACCGCGCCGCGGAACCGCGCCACCGCGCCGGGGCGGTAATAATCGTGGCGCATGTCCTCTTCCCGGCTCCACGTCAACTGCACCGGCGTGCCCTGCATCGCCACCGCGACCTGCGCCGCATAAACCGCATAATCGGTTTCCCCGCGCCGCCCAAATCCGCCACCCATAAAGGTGGTGTGCACAGTGACCGCCTCGGGCTCCAGCCCGGCAGCATCTGCACATCGTTTGCGCACCATCACCGGCGCCTGATTGCCGCACCACACCGTCAACGCCGCGCCGGTATACAGCGCCGTGGCATTCATCGGCTCCATCGTGGCATGCGCCAGATAGGGCAGGGTGTAACTTGCCGTTACTTCGGTTGCGCCCTCCGGCAGCGTATCGGCGTCTCCGTCATCGCGCATCGTGCTGTTGGGCTTGCCGTCCAGCGCCGCATTCAGAACCGCAAACACCGCAGCCGTATCCGCCGGGTTGTCCGAGGTTTTCCAGTCAACCTCGATCGCGTCGACCGCCTGCATCGCCAGCCAGGTATTGCTGGCCACCACGGCCACGCCATGCTCCAGCGGGATGATCTTTTCGACCCCCGCCATCGCCCGCGCCGCACTGTCGTCATAGCTGACCATGCCGCCGCCCAGATGCGGGTTCACCCGCAGCGCCGCAAACTTTTGCCCCGGCACCCGCACATCAATGCCAAAGGTGGCCGTTCCGGTGGATTTCGCCAGCATATCAACCCGCGGCATCGGCTTGCCAAGGTATTTCCACTGCGATTTGTCGCGCAGGCCCACGCGCGGCGGCTCAATCCGCGCCGCTTCTTCCGCCAGCTCGACATAGCTCAGCCGGGTGCCATCCGGCGCGATCACCTGACCGCCCTCGGTGCGCAACTGCGCCGAGGGCACGCCCAACCGCCGCGCCGCCGCCAGCTTCAGCACCTCACGTGCCGTTGCCCCGGCGTGGCGCATCTTCTCATATCCATCGACCATCGAACTCGACCCGCCGGTGACCTGAAGCGACATCAGCTTGCCCGCCTGCCCAAGGCTCTCCCCCACCGAATGCACGAACTCGGACTTGGCATAGTCCTTGAACGGCAACGCGGCCGCCATGATCGCCTGATTGAAATAGGCCTGACCGGGCGGTCCATGCAGGGTGGTGATATCCTCCCACGCCACGTCCAACTCCTCGGCCACCAACGCGGCCAGTGTCGAATGCACCCCCTGTCCCATCTCGGCCCGCGGCGTGATGATGGTCACACCATTGGCGTCGATCAGCACATAGGGCGTCAGCGCGGTCTGCCCCGCATCAGAGTGCAGCGGATTGGGCGCAGGCTGCTTGACCTTATAGACGCCAAACGCCACGCCGCCCACAATCGCAGCCGAGCCGATCAGAAACGAGCGGCGCGCGATTTTTCCAATGCTGGCCATGTCTCAGCCCTCCAAAGTTTTGGCGGCGCTGTGAATCGCGGCGCGGATACGGGGATAGGTGCCGCAGCGGCACAGATTGCCCTGCATCGCCTCGTCAATCTCGGCATCTGTCGGGGCAGGGGTGGTGGCCAGCAAACTGGCGGCCTGCATAATCTGCCCCGATTGGCAGTACCCGCATTGCGCCACCTGATGCGCAACCCACGCCTGTTGCAACGCATGCAGCGCGCCGGGGGCGCCCAGCCCCTCGATCGTCGTCACCTCGCCGGTCACATCCGACAGCGCCACCTGACACGATCGCACCGCCTCGCCGTCAATCTGTACCGTGCAGGCGCCACAGGCGGCGACGCCGCAGCCGTATTTCGTGCCGGTCAGCCCGATCTGATCGCGCAGTACCCAAAGCAGGGGCACATCGCCAGGCAGATCAACCTGATGGCTTTGCCCATTGATGGTCAGGGTCGTGGACATGGCGTTCGCTCCATTTTGTTGCGGCACTTTGACGTTGTGACAAAAATAGGACAAAATGTCAGGCTGTCAATTGACAAAATCACCTGAAACTGTCAGATCGAAAAAATGCAGAATAAAGCCTACGACCCCTTCGTGTCAGACCCCAAACAGGCGGCCATTCTCGCCTCTGCCTTCACGGCCTTCCGGCTCTATGGGTTCCGCCGTACCTCGATGGAGGATATCGCCCGCGGCGCAGGCATGTCGCGCGCGGCGGTCTATCTGCACTACCGCAACAAAGAAGACATCCTGCGCGCGCTGACCCAAGACTACTACGACCAGGCCGCCACGGCCATCTCCACCGTTCTGGCTCGGCCCCTCCCCGCGACTGACGCCCTGACCGCGGCCTTCGAAGCACAGGCCGGCCCGGTGTTCGAGGCCATGCTTTCCTCGCCGCACGGCCAAGAGCTTCTGGATACCAAATACGCCTCCAGCGCCGACATCGCCCGCGAGGGCGAGGCGCGGATGGCCGCCCTCTATGCCGATTGGCTGCGCAAGGAACAGGCCGCCGACCGGATCAGCCTGACCCCGTTTGGCGACGACCCGGCTGCTCTGGCCACCACAATGATGGCCGCGCTGCACGGCGTGAAGGCCGCAATGCCGGATTACGCCAGCTACCGCACCTCGGTCCGCCGCCTGGCCCAACTGTTCGGCGCCGCCCTGTCACGCTGACGCGCCCAAACCTTCACATCTTCCAAATATCCCCGCCGGAGGCTCCACCGTCACCACGCCGCACCGCGTCAAAGATCCGTGCGCAGATGCCACAATTCGGGGAACAGCTCGACCTCCAGCATCCGGCGCAGATATGACACCCCGCCGGTGCCACCTGTGCCGCGCTTGAATCCGATCACCCGCTCGACCGTGGTGACGTGATTGAACCGCCAGCGCCGGAAATAATCCTCCAGATCCACCAGTTTCTCCGCCAGCTCATACAGCTCCCAATATTGCTCGGGCGCGCGGTACACCTGCGCCCAGGCCTCTGCGACGCCAGGGTGCGCGGCATAGGCCTGGCGCGTATCGCGGCCCAGAACCGCCTCGGGCACCGGCTGCGCCTCCGACAGCAACCGCAGCGCCACATCATACAACGAGGGCTGCGCCAACTCGGCCTCAAGCAGCGCGGTCAGATCGGGACGATGCGCATGTGGCCGCAGCATGGCCGGGTTGCGGTTGCCCAGCGTGAACTCGATCAGCCGGTATTGATGCGACTGAAACCCTGAACTTTGCCCCAAGGCATCGCGAAACCGGCTGTAGTCCGACGGCGTCATGGTCCGCAGCACATCCCACGCGGAATTGAGCTGCTCGAATATCCGCGCCACCCGGCTCAGCATCTTGAACGCCGGGCGCAGCGCGCCTTTCTGCAACGTGCTGCGGGCAATGCCCAACTCGTGCAGCGCCAGCCGCATCCATAACTCCGAGGTCTGATGCTGGATGATAAACAGCATTTCGTCATGCGCGTCCGACAGCGGATGCTGCGCCGTCAGAATGGCATCAAGCCCCAGATAGTCGCCATAAGACATGCGCCCGTCAAAGGACATCTGCGCGCCATCCGTGGCGGGGTCGAAAGGGGTATCAGTCATGCAAAAGGCTCCTTGCCGGGGCGACCCCGGCGCGTTTCATCAGGTCACGCGGGCGCGGGTTTTATACGCGTCGCGGTCCCACAGACGGTTGCCCATCACGTCGGCGATTATCGCCACGGCGGCGCTGACATCACCCTCGTCGATATACAGGGGCGTAAAGCCGAAGCGCATGATGTCGGGCGCGCGGAAATCCCCGATTACCCCGCGTGCAATCAGCGCCTGTATCGCGGCATACCCGTCGGCAAAGCGGAACGACACCTGCGATCCGCGCGCGGCGGCATCGCGCGGGCTGGCCAGCTCCAGCATCGGACAGGCCGCTTCAACCTCGGCGATGAACTGCTCGGTCAGCGCAATGGACTGCGCCCGGACCTGCTCCATCGTGGTCAGGTCCCAGATATCCAGCGCCGCCTCAAGCGCGGCCAGCGCCAGCACCGGCGGCGTGCCGACCCGCATCCGGTCGATCCCGCTACCGGGGCGATAGGATGGCTCGAATGCAAACGGCGCGTCATGCCCAAGCCAGCCCGACAGGGCAGGGCGGGTGCTGTCCACATGGCGCGGCGCGACATAGATAAACGCCGGCGCACCCGGCCCGCCATTGAGATACTTATAGGTACAGCCAACCGCGAAATCCGCCCCGGCCCCTGACAGATCCACCGGCGTGGCTCCCGCCGTATGCGCCAGATCCCATACCGTGATCACCCCCGCCGCATGCGCCTTGGCCGTCAGCGCCTTCATGTCATGCAAGCGCCCGGTGCGATAATCGACCTCGGTGATCATCAGCACCGCAACCTCGTCGGTGATATTGGCCTCAACCTCTTCGGGCGCCACCACGCGCAATTCATGCCCCCGCCCCAGCGAGGCGATCAACCCTTCGGCCATATACAGATCCGATGGAAAGTTGCCGCTGTCCGACAGGATCACCCTGCGCTCTGGTCGCAGCTCCAACCCCGAGGCCAGCGCCTGATACACCTTGATCGACAGCGTATCGCCCAGCACCACATGCCCCGGCTCGGCCCCGATCAACCGGGCAATGCGGTCGCCCACGCGGGTCGGCTGCGCCATCCACCCGGCCTTGTTCCAGCCGGTGATCAGCATCTCGCCCCATTCATCCTGCATCACCGCACCCATGCGGGCAGGCGCCGCCTTGGGCAGCGGCCCCAGTGAATTGCCATCAAGGTAAATCACCCCCTCAGGCAGGTGAAACAGCGATTTGGTGTGGTGAAAATCAGTCATGCGCCGCTCTCTTTCGCAACTATCGTCAGCCCCAAAGCGGCGCGTGTCTTCTTCGGCAGCGCCGCCGCGATCATGTCATAGGACGCCCTCAGATGATCCTCAAGCGCCGCATCCGACAGGCCGGGCGGGCCGAAATGCTGCACCCACTTTAGCCCGCGCGACGCCATATAGGGCGCTGGGCGCAGCCCCGGCATATCGCTCAGAACCTCGAACCCCAGATCGCTGACCTTGAAGGTGAAGGCATCCTCGCCCGCGTTCCAGCCGCCGATTGCAAACACCTTGCCCCCCAACTTCCACACATCCGCATTGCCCCACTGCACCACATGCGTGGTGCTGGGCAACGCGGCGCAGAAGCTGTTGAACTCGTCCCGCGTCATGGCTCAGACCTGGCCACCGGCGATCTGGATCTCCTGACCGTTGACGCTTTCACAGATCGGATTGCACAGCCACATCGCGGTGGCGGCCACCTCTTCGGGCTTGATCAGGCGCTTGTGGCGGTTGGCCTGTATCATCATGTCGCGCGCCTGCTCGGCGCTGACCCCGGCCCGCGACGAAATCGCATCGGTGTTGCGCGCCACGATCGGCGTGTCGACATACCCCGGACAGATCGAGTTGAACGTATAAGGCCCACCCATGAAATCCTCGGCAAAGGACCGGATCATCCCGATCACCCCGTGTTTCGACGCCGAATATGCCCCGGCCCCGTCCAGCCCCCGCAGCCCCGCAATCGACGAGATCGCAATCACCCGGCCCCAATCGGTGGTCAGCATCGATTTCAGGCTTTCGCGCACGGTAAAGAAACAGCCATCCAGATTGGTCGCCATGACCTTGCGCCAGAACTCGGTGTCGGTCTTGTGCAGCTTGCGCCCCTCGGCAATGCCCGCATTGGCCACGCAGATCTGGATCGGCCCGCGCTCGGCCACAGCCGCCGCAATCACTTCGGCCACGGCCTGATCGTCGGTCACATCCATCACGGCCGGGAACATGTTGTCGCCCGCCACCTCCTGCAGCACCTCCAACCGGCGCCCGGTGATGGTGACGTTCACGCCCTCTGCGGCCAATGCCCGCGCCACGGCCAACCCGATGCCCGTGCCACCGCCGGTGACCAAGGCGTGTTTACCCTTGAGTTCCATATCGTTTCCTCCCTTACATGGGGGCACGATACAAGCGAGCGCCGCCAGCGCAAGCCGTGCAATTTCCGCGGCGCCCGGATGATGGCGACTTTACATTGATATTCAGTTCGGTGAATTTGATGCCATAGTGATTTATCCGGGAGGAGTACCATGAGACGCATTTTCATCTGGGGCGCGCTCGTGCTGGCGGCATCGGTCGCACAGGCCAGCGAAGACATCGCCGATCAATACCCGCAATCCGAACTCTACTCCAAACCGGTCGAGGTGATCCCCTATGTCTTCTCGGCCATCGGCGCGACGGCCCCTCCGGGGTATGACAACAGCGGCCATAACAACAACCTGTCCTTCGTGGTGACCGGCGACGGGGTCGTCGTGGTCAACGGCGGCGCCTCGGCCCGCCTCGCCAAGGCCCTGCATGACGAGATCAAGGCCGTCACCGACCAACCCGTCAAACTGGTGATCAGCGAAAACGGTCAGGGCCACGCGATCCTTGGCAATTCCTATTGGGCCGATCAGGGCGTCGATATCCTGATGCAGACCGAGGCCGCGCACGAGGTCAAGGAAAACGGCGATTTCATCCTGCAAGGCATGCAGCGTTATAACCGCGACAAGGCCGAAGGCACCCGGATCGTCGCCCCGACGATCACCTTCGAAGACCGCTATGACCTGACCATGGGCGATGTGACCTTTGAAATCCTCCACCTTGGCCCGGCGCATGGCCCCGGCGATACGCAGGTCTGGATCCCGAAGTGGAGCATGATGATCGCGGGCGACATCGCGTTTCATGAACGGATGCCGCCGATCTTTCAGGACACCTGCACCAGCTGCTGGATCGCCACATGGGAGGACAAGCTGGAACCGATCGCGCCGACCTATCTGATCCCCGGCCACGGCCATCCGACCAATCTGGCGCAGGTCCGGCGCTATACACATGATTATCTCGTCGATTTGCGCGAAAAGATCGGCGCACATATTGACGATGGGGGCGATCTGGCCGGAGCATACTATGTCGATCAGTCGCGCTGGGCGCATCTGGACACGTTCGAGGAACTGGCCACCAAAAACGCCGGTCGCGTGTTCGAGGAAATGGAATGGGAATGACAAAACACACCGCGCATCTTGCGGAGGGACCAAAATGAAATGGCTGGATATCCCGCCGGTCTGGCTTCTGGCGGCCATCGCGCTGGCTTGGGCACAGGCGCGGTTCGTGCCGTATGGGCTGAGTTTCGGGGGCGCGTTTGCCGATTTTGTCGGTGGCGTTCTGGTTGGGGGTGGGTTGGTGCTGATGGCGTTGGCGGTCTATGAAATGCGCCGCCATCACACCACGTTCATTCCGCACCGCGACGCCAACCAAATGGTCACAAGCGGCATCTTCAGCCGCAGCCGCAACCCGATCTATCTGGGCGATATACTGGTTTTGGCCGGGCTGATCCTGCGTATGGACGCGGTTTTGTCGCTGCCTCTGGTGCCGATCCTGCTGTGGGTTTTGGAAAAACGTTTCGTCATTCCCGAGGAAAATAGGCTGCGAATCAAATTTCGCGCGAATTTTGCGCGCTATTGTCAAAAGACACGCCGATGGATTTGACAGCGAGGCCTGTTCAGTGCATCTGAGGCTGGGCTTATGGCGCAATAAAGTTGCGCGAAACACGGATGACGTACTCCGAATGTATCGGAGATGTAAAAACTGTTCGAAAGGGGGACGTTTGCTTTGAAGATCGGAACGCCAAAGGAAGTTTTTGACGGCGAGGCGCGAGTTGCGATGACGCCGGACTCAGCTTTGCAACTGCAAAAGCTGGGCTATGAGTGTGCCATTGAAACCGGGGCCGGTGCTGCCGCCGGGTTCTCGGATGCGACCTATAAGGCCGCCGGGGTCGAGATCGTCAAGACTGCCGCCGCACTGTGGAAAGCGGCCGATGTCGTCGCCAAAGTGCGTCAGCCAAACGAAACTGAACTCAAGCGTCTGCGCGAAGGCCAGACCCTGATCAGCTTCTTCAACCCCGCCGCCAACGAGGCCGGGATGGAAGCGGCCAAATCCAAGGGTGCGACCGTGATCGCCATGGAAATGGTGCCGCGCATCAGCCGCGCCCAGAAAATGGACGCGCTGTCGTCGATGGCCAACATCGCAGGCTACCGCGCCGTGATCGAAGCAGGCAACAACTTCGGCCGCTTCTTCACCGGTCAGATCACCGCCGCCGGAAAAGTGCCCCCCGCCAAGGTTCTGGTTGTCGGCGCCGGCGTCGCGGGTCTTGCCGCGATCGGCACCGCCACCTCGCTTGGCGCGATCACCTATGCCTTCGACGTGCGTCCCGAAGTGGCCGAACAGGTCGAGTCGATGGGCGCCGAGTTCGTCTTCCTCGATTTCGAGGAAACCCAGCAGGACGGCGCCGCCACCGGCGGCTATGCCTCGGTTTCGTCGCCTGAATTCCGCGAAGCCCAGCTTGCCAAGTTCCGCGAACTGGCCCCCGAGGTCGACATCGTCATCACCACGGCGCTGATCCCCAACCGCGAAGCCCCCGAACTGTGGACCGAAGACATGGTTGCCGCCATGAAACCCGGCTCCGTGATCGTGGACCTTGCGGCGGAAAAGGGCGGCAACTGCAAACTGACCGTGATGGACGAGAAAATCGTGACCGAGAATGGCGTGACCATCATCGGCTACACCGATTTCCCGTCGCGCATGGCCGCACAGGCCAGCACGCTCTATTCGACCAACATCCGCCACATGATGACCGACCTGACCCCGAACAAAGACGGGCAGGTTGTGCAGAACATGGAAGATGACGTGATCCGGGGCGCGACCGTGACCCATGACCACGCCATCACCTTCCCGCCGCCGCCCCCCAAGGTGGCCGCAATTGCCGCGCAGAAACCCAAGGAAAAAGCCAAAGAGCTGACCGCCGAGGAAAAACGCGCCGCCGAAACCGCCGCGTTCAAAGCGCAGACCAAAAGTCAGGTCACGCTTCTGGCCGTCGGTGCGATCCTGATGATGATCGTGGGCGCCTTCGCCCCCGAAAGCTTCATGTCGCACTTCACCGTGTTCGCTCTGGCCTGCTTCGTCGGCTTCCAGGTGATCTGGGGCGTGTCGCACTCGTTGCACACACCGCTGATGGCTGTGACCAACGCGATTTCCGGCATCGTCGTTCTGGGCGCCCTGTTGCAGGTCGGCTCGGGCAACTGGCTGGTGGTGGTGCTGTCCGCCGTGTCGATCCTGATTGCAACGATCAACATCGTGGGGGGCTTCATGGTCACCCGTCGCATGTTGGCCATGTTCCAGAAATCTTAAGGAAAGGGAGCAGATAAATGAGCATTGGTATCGTTTCTGCCGCCTATATCGCGGCGGCTGTTCTCTTCATCCTGTCGCTGGGCGGTCTGTCCGGTCAGGAAAGCGCCAAGCGCGCGGTCTGGTACGGCATTGTCGGCATGGGTCTGGCGGTTGTCGCCACGATCTTCGGCCCGGGCATGGGCAACCTTCTGGTGGTGATCTTGATGGTCGGCGCCGGCGCCTTCATTGGCCAACTGGTGGCAAAAAAGGTCGAGATGACCGAAATGCCGCAGCTGGTCGCGGCCCTGCACAGCTTCGTCGGCCTCGCCGCCGTTCTGATCGGCTTCAACGCGCAGTTCGAAATGTCCCGCGTTGCCGAGATCATGGCATCCGCGCCCACCTCGCTGAATGAAACCGGCCTGCTGGCCTGGCTGCACGAGCAGGGCATCGACGGCTTCGCAGGCAAGGTCGCGCATAAAACCGCGGTCGAGCTGAACATCCTCAAGGTCGAGGTGTTCCTGGGCGTCTTCATCGGCGCTGTGACCTTCACCGGTTCGATCATTGCCTTCGGGAAACTGGCCGGCAAAGTTGACGGCAAGGCCAAGAAACTGCCGGGCGGTCACATGCTGAATGCTGCTGCCGCTGCGGGCTCGCTGATCCTGCTGGTGATCTACTTCAACACCGGAGCGCTCTGGCCGCTGATCCTGATGACCCTGCTGGCCTTCTTCATCGGCTACCACCTGATCATGGGCATCGGCGGCGCCGACATGCCTGTGGTGGTCTCGATGCTGAACAGCTACTCGGGCTGGGCGGCCGCCGCCATCGGCTTCAGCCTTGGTAACGACCTGCTGATCGTCACCGGCGCACTGGTTGGTTCCTCGGGTGCGATCCTGTCCTACATCATGTGTAAGGCGATGAACCGCTCGTTCATCTCGGTCATTCTGGGCGGCTTCGGCGGCACCACTGGCCCGCAGATGGAAGTCGAAGGCGAACAGATCGCCATCGACGCCGACGGCGTTGCCGCAGCACTGGACGAGGCTGACAGCATCATCATCATTCCGGGCTATGGCATGGCCGTGGCACAGGCACAGCAGTCGGTTTCCGAACTGACCAAGCGCCTGCGCGCCAAGGGCAAGAATGTCCGCTTTGCGATCCACCCGGTTGCTGGCCGTCTGCCCGGTCACATGAACGTGCTGCTGGCCGAGGCCAAAGTGCCCTACGACATCGTGATGGAGATGGACGAGATCAACGATGACTTCCCGACAACGGACGTTGCCATCGTGATCGGGTCCAACGACATCGTGAACCCGGCGGCACAAGAAGACCCCAACAGCCCCATCGCCGGCATGCCGGTTCTGGAGTGCTGGAAGGCGAAACAGGTGTTCGTGTCGAAACGCGGTCAGGGCACCGGCTATTCCGGTATCGAAAACCCGCTGTTCTACAAAGAGAACACCCGCATGTTCTACGGCGATGCCAAGAAGTCGCTGGACGAGCTGCTGACCAAAATCAGCTAAGCCGGGCACATCCCGAAAAACCAAAGGCCACCCTCCGGGGTGGCCTTTTTCGTTGCGCGCCAAGGGCGAGAAGCCCGCCAAAAAAAATCGCTTGAGCTGGAGTGCACTCCAGCCCCTATGCTGTCCCGACTCACCACGAAAGGGGGCAGATGTGAAGATTTCCGAAGTGGCCGCGAAAACCGGCCTGACGATTGATACCCTGCGGTTCTACGAGAAAATCGGCCTGATTACCCCACCACCGCGCGACGATGCGGGCAGGCGCAGCTATGACCCCGATATCCTGGGATGGGTGCGCTTCCTGGATCAGCTGAACGCGACTGGCATGAAACAGGCCGACCGCATCCGCTATGCCCGCCTGCGCGCCCAAGGCCCCGCCACCTATGCCGAACGCCGCCAGATGCTGGAAGACCACCGCACGGCCATCGCGGCGCAGTTGGTCCAACTGCAAGATACCCTGAAACTGATGGACCAGAAGGTCGTCCATTACCGCGCGCTCGAGGCGCAACATATTGAACCGGAGCCGACCCATGACTGACGCATTGCAACAAGGCCGCGCCCTGCTGGCCGGAATGAACCCGACGCTGGAGCAAGCGCTTTCCGACCGCTACGATGCCGCCGTGCCCGACATGGCCGAAACGCTGGTGGAATGGGCCTACGGTCGCCACTATGCCCGCGATGGGCTGGACCTGAAAACCCGGCAGCTTTGCACCATCGCCGCGCTGACCGCTTTGGGCGGGCACACAGCACCACAGTTGAAGGTCAACATCGCCCATACCCGCGCCGCCGGGGCAAGCGAGCGGGAAATCCTCGAAGTGATCTGGCAAATGGCGGTCTATGGCGGCATGCCTGCGGCGATCAACGGGCTGAACGCCGCGCTCGAGGTATTTTCCGCCCCCGAGGATGCTTGAGGCGCGGCGCGCAATGCGGCGCCGCAGCGGGGCGGTTTTCTGCACCTGCGATATGCATGTGATGTGCATGCTGTGTGCATGCCGGGTGTATCCCCGAAATCCCGTGACGTAACGGCGGATTTGACCGCAGCGCGCGGCAGTGTTCCTCTGACGTGGGAGCATTCAGGAGGATCACCATGTCGGATATGTTGGAAATGGGCCGCAAGGTTCTGGCCTCACAACCATTCAGCACGCTGCTGGGCACCCAGCTCACGACCTTCGAGCTTGGCCACGCCGAACTGCAATTGCCCCTGCGCCCCGATCACCTGCAACAGCACGGCTTCGCCCATGGCGGTGTCGTCAGCTATCTTGCTGATAACGCTCTGACTTATGCCGGTGGCTCGGTTCTGAACAATGTGGTGACGTTGGAAATGAAGATCAACTACACCCGCCCCGCCATCGGTGATCGCCTGATTGCCCGGGCTCAGGTCGTGTCGCACGGCAAGACACAGGCGGTCTGTCGCTGCGATGTTTTTGTGGTTGCCGAGGGTGTCGAGACCCTCTGCGCGGCGGCGCAGGGCACGATTGTACCTGTCGGCGGCGGCGCAAAAACGCTCTAATGTATGCCGTTGTATTCCGTCAACCTATTGGAAAATAACAAAAATATGTTTACTTTTGGGTGTCACCCTCTAGGGTGGCTGTCTATCAGGAGACTGCCATGCCCCCAATCGCCGACCATCCGCTGCGGTATGACCTTGCCAACGAACTGCACGCCCGGCCCTTTCCCGCGCTCAGCGTGCCGTGCACTGCGGTCTATCTGGCGATCAAACAGGCCGAGGATGCGGCGGGGCGCGACCGGCAGGCGGATCTGGATCACCTGATTGCGTTGCTGGATCGCCATGGCGCGGCACATCCGCAACCGGGGGCCACGCATTATTCGGGTCGGATCGGGCGGCACCGGTTGAAGTGGGAAAGCCACACCGAATTCGTGACCTACACCGCGTTTTCCGACGCCCTCAGTGCCCGCGCGTTTGACCCTGCCGATTTCGAGGTGTTCCCGGCCGATTGGCTGGATCAGGCCCCCGGCGCACGGGTCAGCTCGGTCCTGCTGCGGGTCGAACCTTGGCCGGAAAAAGAACAGGTTATACAACATCTTAACGACTGGTTTGTCCCCGAAAGCCTGGCTGTCAGCCGGGTTCTGGATGACGTCGCGGTGATGGCTGGCGATTTCCGGCTCGACCCCGCCGGACACATGCGCTTTGCGGTGTTTGCGGCCCCAGATGCCGGAACCCGCCGGATTGGCCGCGTCGTACAGCGCCTGTGCGAAATTGAGACCTATAAAAGCCTGTCGATGCTGGGGTTCGCCCGCGCGCGCCAAATGTCCGCCCGCATGGGCGCGCTGGATGGCGAACTGACCGGGCTGATGGACCGGATGAGCGACGACAGCACTGCCGCCGAGGGCACGCTGACAGGGTTGCTGTCCACTTCGGCCGAACTGGAGCGCATGGTGGCGCGCAATTCCTTCCGCTTCGGCGCCACTGCCGCCTATGAGGCAATCGTGCACCAGCGGATCGAGGTCATGCGCGAACAGCGGTTCGACGGGCGCCAGACCTTCAACGAATTCATGATGCGGCGCTATGATCCGGCGATGCGCACCGTCAAGGCCACCGAACGGCGACTGGCTACCATGGCGGACCGGGCCATTCGGGCGGGGGAATTGCTGCGAACGCGGGTGGATGTGGAACGCTCGGCCCAGAATCAGAAGCTGCTGGAAAGCATGGATCAGCGGGCTGACATGCAACTGAAACTTCAAAAAACCGTCGAGGGGCTGAGCGTGGTTGCGATCAGCTATTACGCGGTATCGCTGGTGTCTTATGTGGCCTATCCCCTTGCCGGGCTGGTCGGCCTCAGCAAGGGGGAATTGACGGCGCTGGTCACTCTGCCGGTTGTCGCGGTTGTTTGGGCGTCGATCCGGCGGATTCACCGGAAGATGCACTAAGCACGCGCCCGGTGGCCCAGCCGCCCAGCCCGATGCTGACGATCGCCAGAATGGCGGCGATGGACAGGGTCGGGATGCCCGACAGGCCCGCGCCCACGGTGCAGCCCCCGGCCAGAACTCCGCCAACGCCCATCAACGCGGCACCCGCAAGGTAGCGACCTGTTTGCCGTGCGTTGTCAAAGCTTTGCCATGCGAACTGCCCCCGGATCAATGCGGACAGAAGCGCGCCTGCAAACGCACCCCCCATCAACCCGGTGCCGAAATTCGCCGGGATCGAGCTGGACGCGATTGTCCAGAACAGCGTGTCGGCGGCGGGCGAGGTGAAGGACAGGCTTTCCAGTGCCACGGGATCAAAGTCGTCCAGCAGGATGAACCCGGTCCCAACCCACGCCAGCGGCACCAGCGCGCCCAACAGGGCTGCAAGAACCAGCATACCGGGCCGATTGCCTGACCGCAGCGCAAAGGCGAGCGCTGCGGCTGCGATCACAACGGCCCAGATCAGGGCCGAGCCGGGCAGGGCGGCGTTTTCCAGTGGTACAGTCACCGCGCCCAATGCGGTGCGTACGGGGGCTAAAACGCCCTTGAGCGTCGCATGTGCCACCACGGCGAAGACCACCAGCACCAATGCGGCACGCAGGTTGCCGCTGCCGGTCAGCACCGTCAGCCGCGACACGCAGCCCCGTGTCAGCACCATGCCCGCGCCAAACAGCAGCCCGCCAACGACAATGGCCAGGATTGGCAGATCCGCCACCATGAAGCGGTGATCTGCGAAGCTGATCAAATCATAGGACACGGCGGCCTGTGTGCCCAGAACCGCAACGGCCAGCGCAGTCAGCCAGACACCCGCTGCCGCGCGACGATCCTCGCCGACGATGGCACGGCGAAAGCAGAAGCGGGTGATCTGCGCGAGCACACCAAAGGCCAGGCCGATGGCAAGTGCTGCGTAGACTGCTGCTTGCGGTGCGGTCAGGTTCTCAAAACCGAAGGATTCAAACATTGGGATTCCCCTGAGGTTGGAATTTTTTCCCGACTGCACTGATATCGCGTATAGATCAAGTGATGTCACTTGCTGTCGCGCGATTCAGATCGGAACATTATTCCGATTTGAAGTGAAAGCCGAAACATATCGACCCATGCGAATAGGCAATTTAAAGCAAGCGGCCCGCCGCAGAAGCGACGGGCCGGGCTTTGATCCTTATTTGCGCGATAGTTGCGCTGCGTGGCCTCAGCGACCGCGAATGCGCGGGTCCAGCGCATCCCGCAGGCCGTCGCCAAGATAGTTCACGCTCAGCACTGTCAGGCTGATCGCGACACCGGGCCAGAACACCCGCTCGGGGTATTGCTGCAGGTAGTCGGTGGCGTCGAACAGCAACCGACCCCAGGTCGGGAAATCGGGCGGAAACCCAAGGCCAAGAAACGACAGCGCGCTTTCGGTGATGATCGCGTTGGCGATGCCTAATGTGGCCGACACCATGATCGGTGACATCACGTTTGGCAGGATATGCCGCAGGATCATGTTGACGTTGTTGGTCCCGATCGAGCGGGCAGCCAGCACAAACTCACGCTCTTTCAGCGCCAGCACATCACCGCGCACGATCCGCGCGGTGGGCATCCAGCTGGTCAGCCCGATGGCGCCGACAATTAGGATGAAAATCCCGGTTTCCGGTCCAAACGCGGTATTCAGCGGCTCGCGGAACAGCAAGACCATGACCAGCAGCAAGGGCAACAGCGGCAGCGCCAGAAACAGATCGGTCAGCCGCATCAACAGCCCGTCGAGCCGTTTGAAATAGCCCGAGACGACGCCGACCAAGCTGCCCAGAAACAGCGCCAGCAGCATCGCCGTAATCCCGACCGAAACCGAAGTCTGACCACCGGCCATCATCCGCGCCAGCGTATCGCGGCCCAGTTGATCGGTCCCAAGAGGGTGGGCAAAGCTTGCTCCCTGATTGCGCGACCGGATGTCGATATAGGTGGCATCATAGGGCCAGACCAGCGGCCCGATAAAGACAACCGCCACGATCAGCAGGAAGATCACGCCGCCCATGACCGCACCTTTGTGGGTCTTGAACTGATCCCACACATCGCGCCACTGGCTGCGCGGCGCGCGGTCTGGGATGGGGTTTGACAGCTCAGTCATAGCGGATCCTCGGGTCCAGGATGCCATAGAGCACATCCGCGATCAGGTTGAAAAGTACGATCAGCACAGCAAAGATGAAGGTCAGGGTCTGCACCATCGGCAAGTCATTGGCCTGAATCGCTCCGATCAGCAGCTGCCCGATCCCGTTCACCTTGAACACCTGCTCGGTAATGATCGCGCCGCCAAAGATGGCCGGAACGCCAAGCGCAATCACCGTGACCACCGGGATCATCGAGTTGCGCAAAACATGCACCAGAACCACGGTGCTTTCGCTCAGCCCCTTGGCGCGGGCGGTGCGCACGTAATCCTGATTGAGGTTGTCCAACATCGACGCCCGCATGAACCGGCTCAACTGCGCCGTGGTTTGCAGCGCCAGAACCATCACCGGCATCACCATTTGCCTGAGCTGGGTAACAAACGTATCCCAATCCACGACCTTATGGGTGGTGTCATAAATCGACGGCAGCCATCCCAGCTGAACCGAGAAGATAATGATGACGAAGACACCGGAAAAGAAGGGGGGGACCGAAAACCCGATCATCGACACGAACGTACCGACCTGATCAAATACCGAATATTGGCGATAGGCCGAGTAGATACCGATTGGCAAAGCAATCAGAACACCAACCACATAGGACATGCCAACGACCCATAGGGTCTGCGGCATGCGCTGCACCACGATGTCCATCACCGGGCTGCGGGTCTGCCACGATAGCACGCGCAGCTTGCCCTCGGACAGGGCAGTGCCGAACAGGTTGTCGATCAGCACCTGCGGCTCGATCCAGAAGAACTGCACCAGCCATTTGAAAAAGCGGATATGGACAGGTTGTCCCAGCCCCAGCGCCTCGCGCATGCGTTCCTTGACCTCGGGCGGCACGGTCAGCGGGACCTGTGCCATCGGGTCACCGGGGGCAAGTTCGAGAAGCAGAAAAATCACGAGACTGATGAACAACAGCGTCGGGACGGCCAGAACCAATCGACGGATGGTAAAGGTCAGCATGAGCGGTGCCTTTGCGGCTTGATCTTATTTGAGAGCGGGCGGCGGAAACCCGCATACGGAAATGCCCCGGCCAAATATGGCCGGGGCACAAGGACTTGCAGCTTACTTGATGCGATACCAGTCAGCCGCGTTCCACAGTTCGCTGTCCCAAGTGTTCAGAACCACACCACCAAGGCTGTTGGCATGGGCCGAGACACGACCACGGTCCACCAGCGGTACCACGACATAGCTGTCTTTGGTCAGCATCTCGTTGAGCCGGATGGCGATTTCGCCACGTTTGCTCAACTCACCTGTGCGGCCCAGCTCTGCTACCAGCTTGTCGTATTCCGGGTCACAGAAACGGTTGATGTTCTCACCCTGCCACTGGCTTTCCGGCTTGGGAGCCTTCTCGCAGGTGTGCTGTGCCAGATAGGCTTCGGGGTCGGTGCCATCGAAGTTGTTGGCATACATTTCCACGTCAGCAAAGAACTTCTGGAACGTATCGGGCGACCCGGGATCACCACCAAAATAGACCGAGCCAGAGATGTTGCGCAGCTCGGTTTCAACACCGATTTCGCCCCACCACTGTTTGATCAGAGCCTGGAAATCCTGACGCACGGCATTGGTCGAGGTTTGGAACAGCAGCGACAGTTTCTTGCCATCCTTTTCGCGGATGCCACCAGCGCCGACTTTCCAGCCAGCCTCGTCCAGCAGCGCCTTGGCGCCGTCGATATCCTGCGTCAAGCAATCTGTATTGGGCGACGCATAAATTGCCGGTGCGGGTACCAGATTACAGGTCGGGCGACCCGCCTTCCCGTAACCGATTTCCACCAGAAGGTCGCGATCAATCGCCATCGACAGCGCTTTACGCACCTTCATGTCGGACAGGATCGGGTGCGGATGCTTGGCCGTGCCACGCTCGCCATCCGGCAGCGAAGGCGAAGGATCGGTCATGTTCATCTCGATCCGCTCCACCAGCGAACCGAAGCCCGCGACGGTCTTGCCTTTGCCGGCCTCTTCCATCTTGGCGATGACGTCGGGGGCAAGTTGCAGGTTCCAGGCATAGTCAAACTCGCCGGTTTCCAGAACCGAGCGACCCGCAGCTGTGGCATCGCCGCCACCTTTGAAGGTCAGCGTGGCGAAGGCAGGCTTGGCCGGATCGCGGTAGTTGGGGTTCGCCACCATCGAGATCACGTCATTCGGGCGGAACTCGGTCACGACAAACGGGCCGGTGCCGATCGGGCCAAAGTTGGCGTCGGTGCATTCCGGGGCCTTGGCGCCTGTGCAGTTCTCAAACTGCGCCTTCTGAAGGATCGGCGACTGCCCACCCATGAAGGGGCCGTAAGGGTTGGGTTTGGCTTCCGAGAAGTGCACGACGACGGTCAGATCATCCGGCGTGTCGATGCTTTCGACGCCTTCGAATTTCGCCAGCTGCGCGCAGCCGCCTTCGGGGTGCATGCAGTAGTCGGCAGTGAATTTCACGTCAGCCGAGGTGACAGGTGTGCCATCGGACCACAGCAGGCCGGACTTCAGCTTCCAGGTGATGGATTTCAGATCCTCTGCCACGCCGCCGTTTTCAACGGTGGGGATGCCTTCGGCCAGATAGGGGACCAGACCACCGGTCTGGTCGTAGCGGCCAAGCGGCTCCACCACGAGGGATCCGGATTCGATGTCTTTTGTGCCGCTGGACAGATAAGGGTTCAAAATCGAGGGGGCCTGCCAGTAAATAATGTTCACATGGCCGTCTGCACCCCGTTCAGCGAAAGCAGCCGGGGCCATGGCGGCCACGGCGACTGCGCCGAGCATAAGGGACTTCAGTTTCATTTCTCTCTCCTAGTTGGACACATCAGTGTCTCGATTACCCGCTATCAGATGCGGGATGGCCCGCTGTGCAAGCGGGTGTGATTCTGTCCGCGAGTAAAGTCAGTATGCACGATTACCGACCTTGAACATTGGCATTTTTGCCATTCGTTGCCCCGCGACTGGGCGCATCTCAAACCGGATGGTCAAAAAATGCAAGTGCTGCGGTGCCTGACCCGAGGGGAGCGAACTTAGGCGTTTGACACTGGTCACGGCCTGTCTGTAGCGTCGGGGTCACAAAGGTTTCACAGACAGGAATGGCACCATGCTGGATCATCCGATCGCCACGATCGAGAACCTGCGCGTTGAATTTCAGACAAAAGACGGTCCCGTCGTTGGGGTCGAAGATGTCTCGTTCACCGTAAACCCGGGCGAAACCGTCTGTATTGTCGGCGAATCCGGGTCGGGAAAATCGGTCTCAAGCCTGTCATTGATGCGCTTGGTTGAATTCGGAGGCGGTCAAATTTCAGGCGGTCGCCTAATTTTTGATCGAAAAGGCGGCGAGCAGATTGATTTGGCCAAAACCGATCAGGCGCTGATGCGCACGATCCGGGGCAATGAGATCGGGATGATTTTTCAAGAGCCGATGACGGCGTTGAACCCGGTGTTTACCGTGGGGCGGCAGCTGACTGAGGGGCTGCGGGTGCACAAAGGCTTGAGCAAGGACGAGGCGACGGCCCGCGCGCTGGAGCTGCTGCGTCAGGTACGTATTCCCGAACCCGAACGCCGGTTGAAGCAATATCCGCACGAGTTGTCGGGCGGGATGCGTCAGCGAGTGGTGATCGCCATGGCACTGGCCTGCGAGCCGCGTTTGCTGATTGCGGACGAACCGACCACAGCGCTGGATGTGACCATTCAGGCGGAAATTCTGGCACTGATGGACCGGTTGAAGCGTGAAACCGGTACAGCAGTGATGTTCATCACCCATGATATGGCCGTGGTGGCGCAGATGGCCGACCGCGTGGTGGTGATGTTCCGCGGCAATAAGGTTGAAGAAGGCACCGTCGAAGAGATTTTCGAAAATCCGCAGCACGATTACACTAAGGCGTTGCTGGCCGCCGTGCCCAAGCTGGGCGAAATGACCGGCAAGCCGTTTCCCGAACCGATGCGCCTTTTGGGGCAAAAGGCCAGCGACGTTGTGGCAATCCAAGGCAGTGATGTGCCGTTGCTGACGGTCAAAAACCTCGTGACCCGGTTCCCGGTCAAGGGCGGTCTGTTGCGCCGCACCGTGGCGAATGTGCACGCGGTCGAGGATCTGTCCTTCACGTTGAACAAAGGCCGCACGTTGTCTTTGGTGGGGGAGTCGGGATGTGGTAAATCCACCGCCGGGCGATCAATCCTGCGGTTGGTTGAACCGATGTCGGGCACGATTGATCTGGATGGCAAGGATATCATGGCGCTGGATGCGGGCGGGCTGCGAGACGCGCGGCTGGATATGCAGATGGTGTTTCAGGACCCGTTTGCCAGCCTGAACCCGCAGATGCAGTTGCTGGATCAGGTGGCCGAGCCGATGCGCAACTATGGCACCCACAAGGGCAGCGCCCTGCAGGATCGCGTGGCAACGCTGTTTGACCGGGTAGAACTGCCGCGCAGTTTCATGCGGCGCTATCCGCACGAATTGTCGGGTGGTCAGCGACAGCGGGTGGCGATTGCGCGGGCCTTGGCGTTGAACCCCAAACTAATCATCGCCGACGAGGCCGTTTCGGCACTGGATGTCAGCGTTCAGGCGCAGGTGCTGAACCTGATGATGGAGCTTCAGGCCGAACTGGGCATATCGTTCCTGTTCATCAGCCACGATATGGCGGTGGTCGAACGCGTCAGCCATGACGTGGGCGTGATGTATCTGGGCCGGATCGTTGAAATGGGCCCGCGGCAAGCGGTGTTCGAAAACCCGCAGCACCCCTATACACAGGCGTTGATGAAGGCGGTGCCAATTGCCGACCCGCGTCGCCGCAAATCCGAGCTTGATTTGAATTTCAAACCGATCCCGTCGCCGATCCATCCTGTGGGATATGAGGCCGCGCCTTCGAAATACACCGAAGTGACCCCCGGCCATTTCATCCTGACAACCGACAGCGGATATTGAGGCCCCAAAATGCAAGCGCGTCTAACGCCCTATGAAATCATGGAAAAGCTTGTCGCTTTTCCAACCGTCAGCCGTGACAGCAACCTGCCTCTGATCGACTGGGTCGAGGAATATCTTAACAGCCACGGCATCACCGGGCACCGCTACTATAACGAGGACAACGACAAGGCTGCACTGTTTGCGCATGTCGGCCCCGAGGTCGAAGGAGGCATCGTTCTGTCGGGCCATACCGATGTGGTGCCGGTCGATGGCCAACCCTGGGCCAGCGATCCGTTCACCGTGGTTGAACGCGATGGAAAATATTACGGGCGCGGTTGTTGCGACATGAAGGGGTTTGACGCGCTGGCGATCTGGACCCTGATCGAGGCGAAAGACATGGGGCTGACCCGGCCGCTGCAATTGGCGCTCAGCTTTGACGAAGAAATCGGCTGTACCGGCGCCCCGCCGCTGATCGAGCGGATGTTGGAAACGCTGCCCAAGGCCAGCGCCGTGATCGTCGGCGAACCCTCGATGATGAAAGCCGTGACCGCGCATAAGGGCGGGCGGGCGTTTTGGGTGCACATGCACGGATTCGAGGTGCACAGCTCGCTCATGCACACGGGCGTCAATGCGATCATGTATGGGGCCAAGCTGATTGAATGGGCCAATCAGGTGAATGCTGAAAATACGGCCCGTCCGCCCAGCAAAGTGGCCAGCTTGTTCGAACCGCCTTGGACCACGGTGCATGTCGGACAGATCCATGGCGGCACGGCACACAACATCACCGCCAAAGACTGCGAGTTCGGCGTCGATTTTCGTATTCTGGCCGACGAAGACCCCGAAATGTGGCGGGCGCTGTTTCTGGCCAAAGTGGCCGAGGTCGAGGCCGAAATGCAGGCGGTTGTGCCGGAAACCCGGATCGAGATCACCGAGAAATTCGGCCTGCCGGGGCTGAAGCCCGAAACTCAGGGCGAAGCCGAGACGATTGTGCGCGCAATTACTGGCGACAACGGTTCGCATGTGGTTAGCTATGGTACGGAAGCTGGTCATTTTCAGGATCGCGGATATTCCGCCGTGATCTGCGGGCCGGGTGATATTGCACAGGCACATCAGCCTGATGAATTTATTACGGTCGCGCAATTCAACGCGGGCCATGCATTTATGAAGCGTCTGTTGGGGACGCTCTGAAAGGGTAGCGTTATGCCGATCAAGAACCGTTTTGCCGAATTGCTGGGCGAGATTACCGCCTGGCGGCGCGATATTCATGCCCATCCCGAGCTGTTGTTCGACACCCATCGAACCAGCGCTTTGGTGGCAGAAAAGCTGAAAGAATTTGGCTGTGACGAGGTGACAACCGGTATCGGGCGCACCGGCGTGGTGGGCGTGATCAAAGGCAAGACGACGCATTCCGGCAAGGTGATCGGGCTCCGCGCCGATATGGATGCGCTGCCTATTCTCGAGGCAACAGGTCTGGACTATGCCAGCAAAACCCCCGGGGCGATGCATGCATGCGGCCACGATGGTCACACGGCGATGTTGCTGGGCGCTGCCAAGTATCTCGCCGAGACCCGCAATTTCGACGGCACCGTGGTGGTGATCTTTCAGCCCGCCGAAGAGGGCGGCGGCGGCGGACGCGAAATGGTCAATGACGGTCTGATGGATCGGTGGAATATCCAGGAAGTTTACGGCATGCACAACATGCCCGGTTTGCCGGTGGGCGAATTTGCAATTCGTCCCGGTGCGCTTCTGGCCTCGGCTGATGAATTTGACATCACGGTTGTGGGCAAGGGCGGTCACGCGGCGCAGCCGCATGATGCGATCGACACGACGCTGGTCGCCAGCCATATCGTGGTCGCGCTGCAATCCATTGCCAGCCGCAACGTGGACCCGCTGAAGCAGGTAGTGGTTTCCGTCTGCACCTTCCGCACCGAAACCGACTCCTATAATGTCATCCCGCAGACGGTTCTGCTGCGCGGCACAGTGCGCGCGCTGGACCCGGATGTGCGCGATCTGGCCGAAGGCCGTGTGATGGCAATTGCCGGAGCTACCGCCGAAGCGTTCGGCGCACGGGCCGAGGTCAACTATCAGCGCGGCTACCCAGTTACTGTCAATACGCCGGAGAACACCGAATTCGCCGCCGATGTGGCCGAGGCCGTTGCAGGCCATGTGATCCGCGATGTGTCGCCCTTGATGGCGGGCGAGGATTTTTCCTTCATGCTGGAGGAACGGCCGGGGGCGTATATGATGCTGGGGAATGGCGACGGCGCCATGGTCCATCATCCCGAATATAATTTCAACGATGAGGCAATTCCCGCTGGCTGCAGCTGGTTTGCGGAACTGGTCGAACGCCGAATGAAATCGGCCTGACCAACAGAAAGGAAGACACATGCCGGTCAAGAACCGCTTTGCCGAGTTGCAGGATGAAATCACCGTTTGGCGACGGGATATGCACGAAAATCCCGAGATCCTGTTCGAAACCCACCGCACCAGCGCCATGGTGGCCGAAAAGCTGACGGAGTTCGGGTGTGACGAGGTCGTCACCGGCATCGGGCGCACCGGGGTTGTGGGCGTGATCAAGGGCAAATCCGACCGTTCCGGCAAGGTGATCGGGCTGCGCGCCGATATGGATGCGCTGCCTATTCTCGAGGCAACAGGTCTGGACTATGCCAGCAAAACACCCGGCGCGATGCATGCATGCGGCCACGATGGCCACACGGCGATGTTGCTGGGCGCTGCCAAGTATCTGGCCGAGACCCGGAATTTCGACGGCACCGTGGTGGTGATCTTTCAGCCCGCCGAAGAGGGCGGCGGCGGCGGCAAGGAGATGTGCGACGACGGGATGATGGACCGTTGGAACATTCAGGAAGTGTACGGTATGCACAACTGGCCGGGCCGCCCGGTTGGCAGTTTCTCGATCCGCCCAGGATCATTTTTTGCCGCAACTGACCAGTTCGAGATTGATGTCGAAGGTCTGGGCGGGCATGCGGCCAAGCCGCATGAAACCATCGACAGCACGGTTGTGACCAGCCATCTGGTTCTGGCGCTGCAAACCATTGCCAGTCGCAATGCCGATCCGGTCGAGCAGATCGTGGTTTCTGTCACCTCGTTCGAGACGTCCTCGACCGCGTTCAACGTCATTCCGCAGCGGGCCAAGATCAAGGGCACCGTTCGCACGATGAGCAAAGAGATGCGCGAGTTGGCCGAAACCCGGATCCCCGCGATTGCCGAGGGCGTGGCGGCGACATTCGGGGCCACGGTGACCGTGAATTATTACAAAGGCTATCCGGTGATGGTGAACCACGAGGAACAGACCGAGTTCGCCGCCGAAGTGGCGCGCGCCGTCAGCGGTGGTTGCGATGAGGCACCTTTGGTAATGGGCGGCGAAGATTTCGCCTTCATGCTGGAGGAGCGACCCGGTGCCTATATCCTTGTGGGCAACGGCGATACGGCAATGGTGCACCACCCCGAATACAATTTCAACGACGAGGCGATTCCGGCCGGATGCAGCTGGTGGGCAGAGATCGTCGAGCGCCGGATGCCTGCCGCCTGACCCCAAAGACAGGCGCGCGACTAGGCGTCGGGGCGGGCGTTCAGGCGGGCCAGAACCGCGATATCGGCAAACAGCCGATCCGCCCCGGTCTGTGCCTTGTGCAGGAAAGCCCGGATGAGGCGCAGTTCATCTGCGGTGAAATCCATCTGCTCGGGTGGGGTTTGCAGGGTGCTCGCGGATATCATCCGCGAGTCGCCCAGCCCCGCATCGGTCAGCAGCCGTTCGATTTTCGACGCGTTTGAAGTCAGCGCCAGAAATGGCGTTTCGGTCAGCATTGACAGACAAACCGCGTGGAACCGTCCGGTAATGTGCAGCCGGGCGCTGGCGATTTCGCGCAAATAAGCAGCTTCGTCCGGCGCCATGCGAAAGGGCGGAATACGCGTAGGGCATGTGCCGTTATAGATCCGGTACAGCAGCCCTCGTGCCAGCGTGCCAATCAGTGGCAGACGCCAAAGCGCCCCGCCGAGCGTCTTGGTTGGGATCACCCGCGCGTCGGGCAGGCGGGCCGCAGCCTGCGCCAGATGGCGACGCCGATCCAGCCGGACGGAATCACCCACCAGAACGCCGTGACGCGGGCTTGCAGGGATTTCAGCGGGGGCAGACAGGGACAGATCCGGCACCCAGCGGGCCTGATGTCCCGACGCATCGCTGAGCGCTCGGGCGCTGTCGCTGTCGCGCGCGCTCAGCAAAGCAATTTGCGACAGGCGGGCATCCCATTCCGGCGGGTTATCTTCATACAGCGCATTGATCAGCGCGATGGGCGTGGCCCCGCGCGCCGGGTGGGTGGCAATACGCAACAGCTTTTCACCGTCGGCTTTGCCATGATGCAGCGTGCCTTCGCCATTGATCACGATCACATCGGCGCGGGCCAGCGCCGCCAGAAATTCCTTGTCGTGCTCCCAGTCGTTGCGGGCGGGGCTGCGGGCGATCACCTGAACCCCATGGCGCGCCAACCCATCGATCAGCAACCGCACAACCCGCGCGCAGCCGTGGTGATAGCGGGTTGAGGTGTCGTTCATCAGAACGGCTGTCAATTGTTGCTGAGTCATGATCGATCGTCCAGTGCGGCAAGAAGCGGCGCAAGATGTTTCAGAACCGCACGTCGGATATGCGCTTTGTCGGCCATCATCGCCCGGGCGGCGGCCTGCATCGGGACCAGATCCGGGCTGCTAAGCAGGTGCGCAACCGTTTGTCCCAGCGCCGCCGAGCCATCAACTTCAAGCGATCCGCCGCATTTGGCCAGCTCGGCATAGGCCGAAGTGAAATTTTCCACATGCGGTCCGTGCAGAACGGCCCCCCCCACCTGAGCGGGCTCAAACGGATTGTGCCCGCCTTGCGGTCCAAACGATCCGCCCAGAAAAACCAACGGTGCAATAGCATAGAACAGCCCGGTCTCACCCAGCGTATCGGCAAGATAGACCTGCGTTTCGGCCTGCAAAGACTGCTGCGCGGACCGCTGCGCCAGCGTCAGTCCGGCGGCGCGTATTTCGGCGGCAAGGGCCGGGCCGCGCTCGGGGTGGCGCGGGATCAGGATCAGCAGTAGGTCGGGCAGGTGGTTCAGCGCGTGCGCGTGCGCCGCTATCACTTGTTCCTCTTCGCCCGGATGGGTCGAGGCCGCGACCCAAACCGGGCGTGGGCCGATTTGCGCTGCCATTCGCGCCTTTTCGACCGCGTCGACGGGCAGCGGAGAAGCGGCGGATTTCAAATCACCGGTGGTCAGCACCTTATCGAGCGGCAGGCCAAGCGCCAGAATCTGGTCGCGTGTGGCATTGTCCTGCGTGGTAACCCGTTCAAAGCAGGACAACAGTGCCGCCGCCGTGGCGGGGCTGCGGGTCCTGCTGCGTGAGGGGCGGGCGTTGATCAGGGCCAGCGGAATGGCGCGGCGATGGGTTTCAAATACCATCCGGGGCCAAAGATCGCTTTCAACGAAACACGCAAGATCGGGGTGCCAGAGATCCAAAAATTGCCGCACGGCTGCAGGCGTGTCGATGGGCAGGAACTGATGCGTCGCGCCTTTGGGCATCCGAGCCTGCGCCGTGCGCGCGGCAGTGGTGGTGGCGGTGGTAAACAGCAGATGTGCCCCGCTGGCCTGTGCCATGTCCTCGGCCAGGTCCAGCACCGAAATCAGTTCCCCAACCGAGGAGGCGTGCAGCCAGATCAGCGGCCCCTCGGGGCGCGGGACTGACGCTTGGCCGAACCGTTCCGCCAAGCGTTCGGGGGCGGCCCCCTGTCGGATGTGGGCTTTGCGCGCCAGATGGCGCAGCGCAAATGGGAACAGAGCAGTCAGGGCCAGATAGGCGCGCAAAAGCCCGCTCTGGCCGCGCCGGGGCAGGCGGCTCATCCGCCTGTGTGGCTCATGTGGCGCGACATTTTTCCGTCCACTACCTGACGCGAATAGTCGAAGTCATGGCCCTTGGGTTTCAGCCCGATGGCACGGCGTATCGCCTGATCCAGCGCGGTGTCATCCTCTGGGTGATCGCGCAAGAAGGGGCGCAGATCGGCCTTGCCCTCTTGCCCCAGACAGGTGAACAGTTCGCCGGTGCAGGTCAGGCGCACGCGGTTACAGCTTTCGCAGAAATTATGGCTCAGTGGGGTGATCAGGCCGATCTTCTGCCCAGTCTCTTCCAGCCGGATATATCGTGCGGGGCCACCGCTGCGTTCGGTCAGGTCGGTCAGGGTAAACCGCTCGGCCAGCGTGGCACGCAGATCGCGCAAGGGCCAGTATTGCCCCAACCGGTCTTCGTTCCCGATGTCACCCATCGGCATAACCTCAATAAAGGTCAGATCCATGTCGCTGCGCGCGCACCAGTCGGCCAGCGTGAACAGCTCATCCTCGTTGAAGCCTTTGAGAGCCACGGTGTTGATCTTCACCCGCAACCCGGCCTTCTGCGCCGCCTCGATTCCGCGCAGCACCTGCGCCAAGCGGCCCCAGCGGGTGATGTCGGCAAATTTCTTGTCGTCCAGCGTATCCAGTGAAATATTCACCCGCCGGACCCCGGCAGCCGCCAAGTCGCCCGCGAACTTTTCAAGCTGCGATCCGTTGGTGGTCAGTGTCAGCTCTTTCAGCGCGCCGCTGTCCAGGTGCCGTGACATTGAATCGAAAAACGTCATGATCCCGCGCCGCACCAACGGCTCGCCGCCGGTGATGCGCAATTTCTCAACGCCCATACGAATGAAGGCGGAACACATTCGGTCCAGCTCTTCCAGCGTCAGCAGCTCTTTTTTCGGCAGAAACGTCATGTGTTCCGACATGCAGTACACGCAGCGGAAATCACACCGGTCGGTGACCGAGATGCGCAGGTAGGAAATCGCGCGCAGGAAAGGGTCAATCAGGGGCGCTGTCATGGCGCTGACCCTATGCGCGGAGCTTTGCCGCGGCAAGGGCAGATGTGATTGATCACAGCGCATAAAGCGCTTAGCGTGTTCTTATGAACAAGATCGTGATCGCAGTATTGGCGTTGAGTGTGGTGTCGGGATGCGAACAGCTTCCGATCCTGAAAGACAAGCCGTGGCAGCGCAAAACGGCCCCGACAACTCAGGTTGCCGCGCAGCCCGAGGCTGAAGTCGTGGTGCCAACGCCTGAGGTCGCGCCGCCAACGCCCGATGTGGTTACCGCGCCCCCACCCGTATCGAGCGGGTTTCTGGGCAAGACCGTGGCGTCGTTGGGGGATCCGGCGAAAGATGGATTCTGGATCGAAACGCCTTTGGCAATGACCGCAGGCAAGGGCCGGGTACGATATCCGAAATCCGGGCGCGAGGTGAAGGTGGACCTGATCCCGATCACAGGTCCGGCCACCGGCGGTAGTCGGCTGTCACTTGCGGTGATGCGGCTGCTGGACGCGCCGCTGACGGCGCTGCCCGAGGTTGAGGTCTATTCCGACTGACGTTCTTCGTCTTGCGACGTTTGGTCCTGCGGATCCTGCACCTTGGTGTCAGGCGTGTCGTCTGACAGGTATTTCGTCGCTTCCTTGCGGGCGAACGGCTTCATGTGTTTGGCGTTGTTTTGCAGGAAATAGCTGACACGCTCGGGGTCGTGTTTGGACAGGTCGCGCAGCCACCAGGCGACAGATTTCTGGATGAACCATTCCGGGTCCTGCACATAGCGCACCGCCCAGCCCAGCACCCGTTTGCGAATTTCCAGTTCGACCGGCTTGGGATGGTTTTGCTTGGTGAAGGGCAGGGTGATCACCATCGCCGCGCGGCGGGTCCAGTGGCTGTCCGACTTTGTCCACTCGTCGACCTGTTCGATCCGCGCAGGGTCGGCCAGAAGCCGTTTTTGCCCCGCCATCATCGCATGATCGGCAATCGCCCAGCTGTCGAAATCCGGCACCCAGCTGACAATCAGATCCCAGACCGCCTGATCGGGGCGGATGCGCGCCTGTGTCAGCAGTTTGGCTGCGGCCAGACGGCCCTCGAAAATGTCGGTCTTCCACAGTGCATCGGCCAGCGCCACGCGCTCATCCACACTCAGGCTTTGCCGCCACGCTTTGGCCAGGTCATTCAGCGCCGGGTTGGGAATGCCCAGATAGGTGCGGGGGACTTTGTGATAGTCGGCCATGCCTGCGGCGCGGCCGGGTTCCACAAGGGCGTTCAGCTGTGCGAGGGCATCTTCGAGGGTCATTCCGGCGTCTCCAGATTATGTGCGATGCCGGTTGGGGCGCCGTCGAGCGTTACTGTGTTCTTCTCAAGCCAATAGGCGCGAAGCCCGTCAGGGCCTTTATCATCCGTCCATTTGGTCAGCGTGTCGCGCGGGCCGGTATGGTCGAACAAGGGCACCGCATAGCCGCAGGACGTTTGCACCATCTCAACCGTCATGTCAAAGACCTGCCGCGCGCCAGAGTGGGGTGGCAGATGGGCACAAAGCTCGGCCCAGTCGGGATCGGTGTGATGCACCGCTCGCGCCGTGCCGTAAGCGCGCAGGATCAGCGGGCGGGCTGTGAACGCGCACCACATCAGCGTCATCCGGTCTGATTGCAGCAGATGCCCTGCGGTCTCATTGCCGCTGCCGGTCAGGTTCAGCCAGATAATGCGATTGGGCGACAGAACGGCCAGACTGTCCATACCTTTGGGTGAGATATTTACCCGGCCCTCTGGCGCGGCAGAACCGGTGAAATAAATGTGCTGCGCTTCGATAAAGGCGCGGTGGTCGTCATGGATATGGTTGAATTGTTTGGCCACGGCTTATTCCATCCACGTCATTCCACAGTTACCGATTTGGCCAGATTGCGCGGCTGATCCACGTCGGTGCCTTTGGCGACAGCCGTGTGATAAGCCAGCAATTGCGCGGGTACCGCATAGAGGATCGGGGTCAGGACCGGATCGACATGGGGCATCACGATGGTCTGCCACGCCTCGCCAGCCGCTTCGGCAGCACCTGCGTCATCGGTGATCAGCATCACCTTGCCGCCGCGCGCCAGAACCTCTTGCATATTGGAGACAGTCTTGTCGAACAGCGTGTCACGCGGGGCCAGAACGACCACCGGCATGATCTTGTCAATCAGCGCGATGGGGCCGTGCTTAAGCTCGCCAGATGCATAAGCTTCGGCGTGAATATAGCTGATTTCTTTCAGTTTCAGCGCGCCTTCGAGTGCCATTGGATACATCAACCCGCGCCCGAGGAACAATACATCCTTGGCTTCGGCCAATTTGTGCGCGGCGCGCGCGATGGCAGAGTTTTGCTCCAATGCGGTGTTCAGCGACGACGGCAAGGCCCGCAGCGCGCTCAGCAGATCGGCCTGCCGTTCAGGCGTGATCGTGCCGCGTTGTTCGGCGGCTTTCAGCGCCAGCATCAGCAATACGGTCAGCTGACAGGTGAACGCCTTGGTCGAGGCCACGCCGATCTCGGTTCCGGCCAGAATGGGCAGGGCCAGATCGCTTTCACGCGCGATCGAACTTTCGGGGACGTTGACAACCGAGATGATCTTGTCGGCCTTGCCCTCGCAATACCGCAGCGCCGCGAGCGTGTCGGCGGTTTCACCGGATTGGCTGACAAACAACGCGACCGTGCCGCCCGGAATCGGCGGCTCACGGTATCGGAATTCCGATGCGATATCGACTTCGACAGGCAAGCGCGCCAACTGTTCAAACCAGTATTTCGCGGTCAGACACGCAAAGAAGGCAGTGCCGCAGGCGACCATGGTCAGCCGGTCGATCTTGGTGAAATCCAGCCCGTCACCGGGAAGCGTGACAGAGTTGCCATCTCCGGACAGATAGTGCCGCACGGCCTCGCCGATCACGCGGGGCTGTTCGGCGATCTCTTTGGCCATGAAGTGCTTGTGCCCGCCCTTGTCCACACGGGCACTGTCGATCTGGATCGTGCGCATTTCGCGGTTGGCCAGTTCATTGTTGGCATCGCGAATCTCGACCGAGTTGCGGGTGATCACCGCCCAGTCGCCCTCGTTCAGATAGGTGACGCGATCCGTCATTGGCGCCAGCGCAATCGCATCAGAGCCGACGAACATCTCGCCATCGCCGTGGCCAATTGCCAGCGGGCTGCCTTTGCGGGCGGCAATCAGCAGGTCGTCCTGACCGTCAAAAAGGAACACCAGCGCGAAGGCACCGTGCAAACGGGCCAATGTCTGGCGGGCGGCCTCGACCGGGGCAGCACCTTGCGACATGTGGTATTGCGTCAGCAAAGCTACGGTTTCGGTGTCCGTCTCAGTCTGAAAGGAAAACCCTTTTTCGCTCAGTTCGGCGCGCAGTTCGCGGAAGTTCTCGATAATACCGTTGTGCACCACGGCAACCGGTCCAGCCTGATGAGGGTGGGCGTTGCACACGGTCGGTGCGCCGTGGGTTGCCCAGCGGGTGTGGCCGATCCCGGCCTTGCCCGGCAGCGGGTCATGCACCAGAAGATCGCTGAGATTCACCAGCTTGCCCACCGCGCGGCGACGGTCCAGGTGGCCATCGTTGATAGTGGCGATCCCGGCGCTGTCATAGCCGCGATATTCCAGCCGCTTCAGCGCCTCAACAAGGATGGGGGCGGCTTCGTGATTGCCCAGAACCCCAACAATACCGCACATTATTCAGCCCCTTTGTCGCGTTTGGCTTTCTTCGCCTTTAACATATCGAATAGTTTTGTCGCCAAGCCCGGCTTGACCTCTTGCTTGGCGCGCGCGATGGCCAGCGCGTCATCCGGCACGTCCGAGGTAATGACAGATCCGCTGCCTGTCATCGCACGGTTGCCGATTTTGACTGGCGCGACCAGCATGGTGTTCGATCCGATGAACGCCCGCGCGCCGATTTCGGTATGGTGTTTCATCACGCCATCATAGTTGCAGGTAATGGTCCCCGCACCGATATTCGTGCCCTCGCCAACATGTGCGTCACCGATATAGCTGAGATGGTTGGCCTTGGCGCCCGCATCCAGCACGGCGTTCTTGATCTCGACGAAGTTGCCCACATGCACATCTTCGGCCAGCTCGGCACCGGGGCGCAGCCGGGCATAGGGACCGACCACGGCGCGCTGGCTGACATGGCAGCCCTCAAGGTGGGAAAATGCACGGATGCGCGCACCGGATTCCACCGTCACTTCGGGGCCAAACACCACGTTGGGCTCAACCACGGTGTCGCGACCAATCACGGTATCATGGGCGAAGAAGACTGTGTCGGGCGCGATCAGCGTCACGCCATCCTCCATCGCCAGTGCACGGGCGCGGGTTTGAAACGCGGTCTCGGCCAAGGCCAGTTCGGCGCGGGAGTTGATGCCCATGGTTTCCGTTTCATCGCAGGTGACAGCGGTGGCCGTCAGGCCCTGCGCGCGGGCCAAGGCCACAATATCGGTCAGGTAGTATTCGCCCGCCGCGTTGTCATTCCCAACCGCGTCGATCAGCGAGAACAGTGTTTCGGAGTCCGCCGCGATCACGCCCGAATTACAGATGGTTATGGCGCGCTCTTGATCCGATGCGTCTTTGAATTCCACGATCCGGTCCAGCGCGTCACCCTGCATCACAAGGCGACCATAGCGACCGGGATCCGCAGCCTCAAAGCCAAGCACAACCACGTCATGGCTGTGCCGTGCCTCGGCCATACGCTCCAGCGTTTCGGGCTGAATGAACGGCGTGTCACCATAGAGCACGATCACGTCGCCCTCAAACCCCGCAAGCGTCGGGCGGGCTTGGGCGACCGCATGCGCGGTACCCAGCTGTTCCTGTTGCAGGACAATTTGCGCCGCTGGATCCCACTCGTGTGCGGCGGCGGTCACCAGATCGGCGCCGTGCCCTGCAACGATGACCATGCGTTCGGGCATCAGCGATGCGCCAGATTTCATCGCATGCACAAGCAAGGGGGCGCCTGCAACGGTGTGCAGTACCTTGGGCAGGTCCGAGTTCATGCGGGTGCCCATGCCTGCGGCAAGGATAACGAGGGCTGTGCTCATGCCGTTTCTCTTTGTATTTACGTTCCGCCCGTTTTATCCGGTTGGGACAAGGGCGCAAGGCTGCCGGGCTTCACTTGTGATTGCGGCATGTGTCAGGAATGCGCGGAATAGCGCCAAAAGAGAGGGCCGTAAATGCGGACGGGAATGCGGACGGTGATTTTCGATCTGGATGGCACACTTGCCGATACCAGTGGCGACCTGATTGCGGCGGCTAATACGTGTTTCCGTCAGATGGGCGCGGGCGACATGCTGAGTGCGGAACAGGATGCGGGCACCGCCCTGCGTGGTGGCAAAGCGATGCTGCGGCTGGGGCTGGAGCGCATGGCGCATGACGATATCGAGGCGCAGATCGAGGTGTATTATCCCCATCTTTTGACGGCTTACGGCACGGCGATCGACGTGCATACCACGCTCTACCCCGGCGCGATGCAGGCGGTACAGGCGCTAAGCACCGCGGGCTACAAAGTGGGGATCTGCACCAACAAACCCGCCGGGCTGGCCGAAACCCTGATGACCCGGCTGGGCGTGCGGCAGGCGTTCGGCTCGCTGGTGGGGGCGGATACGCTGCCGGTGCGCAAGCCTGATCCGGCGCCGCTGCGCGAAGCGGTGTTGCGCGCGGGGGGCGATCCGGCGGCCTCGGTTTTGATTGGGGATACGGCGACGGACCGCAATACGGCGGCCGCGATGGGGGTGCCTTGCATTCTGGTCACCTTCGGCCCCGGCGATCATGATGTCAGGGCATTGGAGCCCGAGGGGCTGATTGGTCATTTTGACGAATTGCCCGGGGTGGTTCAGACGCTGATCGGCTGAAACAGCAGGCTAGTCAGGGCATTCAGCCCGGTCCGGTCCAGCGCGTCAATCGCCGCTTCGATGGCATGTGCACGGGATCGGCCCAGCACTGGATCGGCGTAACGGTGGAATTTCCCGCCCAGCTCGTCCGCCGTGGGCGGGGCGGTGTGATCCCAGCGCGGTTGTATCCAGTCGCCGTGCAGAATGGTGCCGTTGCGCAGCAGCAGATCGACCCGCGCCAGCCGTTTCAGCGGAAAGGCGGCATTGGCGTGGTCGCTTTCAATCAGCACCATACTGTCGGACAGGCGCATAACCTCGGGGTCGGTCAGGGCGCTGTCGGCAATATCGGCGGGGGTGACATCACCGCGCACCATGGCCACGGCGCAGGGGAAGGTCGTGGAATATTGCGCGGCATCGCTGCCATCGGGGCGGCGGGTGGCCAAGCGGATGCTTTCGTGGAACGAGGTAACGTCGATACGCGCGACCATATCAGAGGTCAGATTGTGCGCGCGGCGCAACGCTAGCACGCCTTCGATCGGGGCCTGAGCCCAGCGGCACACCGGATAGGGTTTGTAGTATTGCTCAAGCCCATACCAACGTGTTCCCAGATCGGCCCAATACTGCGGCGCCTGCTCCACAGTCAGTGCAGGCGCTCCGGTAAAGCCCGCTTGGGCAAGCTTGACAGCACTGACCCCAGTCATTGCCCCCCAGCCCGAGCCATCCTTGACCATTGTCGGATAATCAATGCAGCGCATCATCTGGCTGCGCGGTCCGTGATATTCAGCGATGCCAAGCGCGTGGCGAGTTTGCGCGGGGGGCAATGGTAACAGCCGGGCCCCAGCCGCCGCCGCCGTGACCGCCCCCCAACTGCCCGAGGTGTGATACTCTGGCACGGTGCCATGTTGGGCCATCGCAGCGCGGGCACCAAATTCATATCCCATAGCGAGCGTGCTGAGAAACTGCTGCCCGTCGCAGCCGCTTTGCAGGGCCAGCGGCAGGACCGCGGCCAACAGAGGGCAGCCAATATGGCCTTTGGCGGGGTTGAAGCCGTCATGTCCATCCAGACTGTCGATGGTCATGCCTGTGGCAAGGGCCACGCCAGTGGCGCTGGCGGTGCGGGTATCGAACAGCAGCGGCAGATCCCCGGCGAACTGATCTGCCGCATGGGTGCGGATGATCGCAGACAGCCGCGTTCCGGTCGCGGCTGCAGCGACGCCAAGCAGATCAAGCACCGCCAGCTTGGTCTGCGCCTGCACTGCAGTCGGCATGTCCTGCCATGTCAGATCGTGCAGAAAATTGAGGGGGTTTGGTGTGCTCATACCTGCAGCGTGATCCCTTCGTCGCTTGTGTGCCGCGCTATCTGCGACATGGTACAGTATTGTGCGCGACATTGACGGCGGGCGCCGGGCAGATCAGAAATGGCGGTATGACAGAACGATTCACCGGAAGCTTCACCCAGCAAGAGCCGATTCCCGAAGCGGGGATCGAGGCGGCGCTGTCTGTCCTGCGCTCGGGGCGGTTGCATCGCTATAACCTGGTGGGGGAGGACCCCGGCGAGGTGTCCTTGCTGGAGCAGGAGTTTGCCGCCGCTATGGGGGTGAAATACGCTCTGGCCGTGGCCTCGGGCGGGTATGCGCTGGCGACAGCATTGCGTGCGGTCGGCGTCGGGCCGGGTGACCGGGTTCTGACCAACGTATTCACCCTTGCCCCCGTGCCCGGTGCGATTGCCAGTGTTGGTGCCGTGCCGGTATTCGTCGGCGTAACCGAGGGGCTGGTGATTGATCTTGAGGATCTGGCTGCCAAAGCTGATCAAGCCGATGTGCTGTTGCTGAGCCATATGCGCGGGCATCTGTGTGACATGGACCGGCTGATGCAGATTTGCGAAGCCGCAGGCGTGGTCGTGATCGAGGACTGCGCACATACGATGGGCGCACGCTGGCGCGGGCGGTTTTCGGGGACGGATGGGTTGGTTGGATGCTATTCCACCCAGACCTACAAGCACCTGAATTCGGGCGAAGGCGGGCTGCTTGTCACTGATGACGCCGAGGTGATGGCGCGAGCGGTGATGTTGTCGGGGTCGTATATGTTGTACGATCGGCATCTGGCGGCGCCCGCGCCCGAGGTGTTTGAGGCGGTGAAGTACGACACGCCGAATATTTCCGGCCGGATGGATCATTTGCGCGCGGCGATCCTGCGTCCACAGCTGCGCGATCTTGAGACGCAATGCACGCGCTGGAATGATCGCTACCGTGTGGTTGAGGACGGCCTGCGCGGTACGCCCGGCCTGACCATAGTGGAGCGCCCGGCCGAGGAAAGCCCGGTTGGGTCCTCGATTCAGTTTATGTTGTTGGATTGGGCCGAGAGCAAGGTCGCGGACGTGCTGCGACGGTGTCTGGCGCGCGGGGTCGAGCTGAAATGGTTCGGCGGGGCGGAACCCAGTGGGTTTACCAGCCGCTATGACAGCTGGCGCTATGCTCATGCCGAGCGCATGCCCGCCAGCGACCGGGTGCTGAAGGGGATCGTGGATATGCGTCTGCCGCTGACGTTCAGCCTTGAGGATTGCGCCCTGATCGCGCGGATCATCAAGGCCGAAGTCAGTGCGGTGTATCAAGCCGGGTAGGGGCGTAGCGCCCTGACTTTGAAAGCGCACGCGTATCCACGCTTTTCCGCGAGTGTTTTGGTAAGGTGGACCGGTTATTCGGTGGCGCGATACAGCGGCACGGTCGAGATCGAGACTTTGGCCGATCCATTGGTCAGCTCAGCCGCATGGGCCACGTAAATCAGCGTTTGGTTGGCCTCGTCAAAGATGCGTTTGACCCGCAGCGATTTCAGGATGATCGAGCGCGAGGTGTGAAACACGTCTTCGCCGTCTTGGTCGCGCGCGATGTCCCCAATGACGATTGGGCCGGTCTGACGGCAGGCGATCGATGCGTTTGAGGGATCTTCGAACCAGTTGCCTTTGGACAGACGGTCCAGAAGCCCGCGTTCAAAATAGGCGATGTGGCAGGTGACGCCCTGCACCTTGGGGTCCGCAACAGCCTCAATGATAATGTCATTGCCGACCCAGTCCACGCCAACCTCGCCCACCTGCTCGGCGTGCGATGGCTGGGCGGTCAAAGACATTGCAGAGATCAGGCAGATAGAAAACATTCGCATTGGGCTCGTCCTCGGGTCGTTTGGCTCAGTCAACAGATGGTGGTAACCATCACAGATGTGAAGCCCATCATGACGGTTGACGCGACTCATTTCGCATGGCATTTAATGAACAAGCGTTCAATAACGGAAGTGGAGGAGGCTGCCATGTTCAACGCAGTGATGAAGTTCGATCTGGGCGAAGATGTTAACGCGCTGCGCGAGATGGTGCACCGCTGGGCGCAGGAGCGGGTCAAGCCGATGGCGGCGCAGATCGACCTGAGTAACGAATTCCCCAATGAACTGTGGAAAGAGATGGGCGATCTGGGCCTGCTGGGTATCACCGTGCCCGAGGAATTCGGCGGCGCGGGCATGTCGTATCTGGCGCATTGCATTGCTGTTGAAGAGATTGCGCGGGCCTCGGCCTCGGTCTCGCTGTCTTATGGGGCGCATTCCAACCTCTGCGTCAATCAGATCAAGCTGAACGGCACCGACGAGCAGCGGCACAAATATTTGCCCGGCCTGATTAGCGGTGAACATGTCGGCGCTTTGGCGATGTCCGAACCGTCGGCGGGATCCGACGTGGTGTCGATGAAGTTGAAGGCTGAAAAGCGCAACGGATACTATGTGCTGAACGGCAACAAATACTGGATCACAAACGGCCCCGATGCCGACACTCTGGTGGTTTATGCCAAGACAGACATGGACGCGGGCAGCAAAGGCATCACCGCCTTCATTGTTGAAAAGTCGATGAAAGGCTTCTCGACCTCCAACCATTTCGACAAGCTGGGGATGCGCGGGTCGAACACGGCCGAGCTGATCTTCGACGACGTGGAAGTGCCGTTCGAGAATGTGCTGGGCGAAGAAGGCAAAGGCGTGCGGGTTCTGATGTCCGGGCTGGACTACGAGCGTGTCGTGTTGGCGGGCATCGGCACCGGCATCATGGCCGCCTGTCTGGACGAGGTCATGCCCTATATGGCCGAGCGCAAGCAGTTCGGGCAACCGATCGGGAATTTCCAGCTGATGCAGGGCAAGATCGCTGACATGTATACGGCGATGAACTCGGCCCGTGCCTATATCTATGAGGTCGCGCGCAGCTGTGACCGGGGCGAGGTGACGCGCCAGGATGCGGCGGCTTGTGTGCTCTATGCCTCTGAAGAGGCAATGAAAGTTTCGCATCAGGCGGTGCAGGCGATGGGCGGGGCGGGGTATCTGTCAGACAACCCCGTGGGTCGCATCTTCCGCGATGCCAAGCTGATGGAGATCGGGGCCGGTACGTCCGAGATCCGACGGATGCTGGTGGGGCGTGAAATGATGGCGGCGATGGGCTGACCATGCTGCCGCGCGCGGACAGCTATGGCGACCTGACCGGGGCGTTCCGATGGGACATTCCGGAGCGCCTGAACATGGCCCGGCAGGTCTGTGACGACTGGGCCGAAGCCTCGCCCGAGAGGATGGCGATTATCGACATGACCGGCGCTGTGCGGGTGGATGTCAGCTATGGCACGTTGCGTGCCATGGCCGATGGTTTGGCGCGGGAGATGCTGTCGCGCGGTGTTGTGCGCGGCGACAGGGTGGGGGTGTTGCGGTCGCAAAGCCCGTGGACTGCGGCGGCGCACATTGCCTGCTGGAAGATCGGCGCGATCTCGATCCCGCTGTTCAAACTGTTCGGGATCGAGGCGCTGGTGATGCGTTTGGAGGATGCGGGCGTGGCGCTGGTCGTGGCCGATAAAGCGGGCACGGACGGGCTGCGTGAGTGGGCGAAAGGTGAGGGGCGACAGGTCGTTGTGCCCGAAGCTTTGACGCTGGACGGCACGCCGTTGCAGGCGGAGGAAACCACCGCCGAAGACCCCGCTGTTCTGATCTATACCAGCGGCACGACGGGCGCGCCCAAGGGGGCGTTGCACGCGCATCGGGTGTTGACCGGGCATTTGCCGGGCGTCGAGGTCAGCCATGATTTCCTGGGGCAGCCGGGGGATTGTCTGTGGACGCCGGCTGATTGGGCCTGGATCGGTGGGTTGTTTGACGTGCTAATGCCTGGGCTGGCGCTTGGGGTGCCGGTGGTGGCGGCGCGGTTAGACAAATTCAACGCCGAAGAATGCTTGAAGATCATCGCGCAAGCTAATGTGAAGAATGTATTTTTCCCACCAACGGCCCTGCGGATGCTGAAAGCCGAAGGGGCAAATGTGCCCGGCTTGCGGTCGGTGGCATCGGGGGGCGAGCCGCTGGGGGCCGAGATGCTGGCCTGGGGGCAGAGCGCCTTTGGCGTGGCGATCAATGAATTCTATGGCCAGACAGAATGCAACATGGTGGCGTCATCCTGCGGGGCATTGTTTGCGGCGAAACCGGGATGCATCGGCAAGCCTGCGCCGGGGTTCGATATTGCGGTTCTGGACGACGACGGCCAGCCGACACAGGCCGAGGGCGACGTGGCGATCCGCAAGGGCGCGCCCAGCATGATGCTGGAATACTGGAACCGGCCTGAGGCGACGGCGGAGAAGTTCCATGGTGACTGGTTGCTGACCGGTGACCGGGGCATCTGGGATGGCGGCTATTTACGTTTTGTGGGCCGCGAAGACGATGTGATCACCAGCGCGGGATATCGTATCGGCCCGTCCGAAATCGAAGACTGCCTGTTGCGCCACCCGGCGGTGGCGACGGTGGGCGTGGTGGGTAAACCGGATGCGCTGAGGACCGAACTGGTGAAGGCCTATGTGGTGTTGAAGCCCGATGTTGCGGCGTCCGACAGCCTGGCCGCCGAGCTTCAGGATTTCGTTAAGGAACGGGTCGCAAAGCATTCTTATCCAAGGGAAATCGGATTTCTTGAGGCGCTGCCGATGACGGTGACGGGCAAGGTGATCCGTAAAGAACTCAAGGCGCGCGCGACGCGCGAGACGGAGATGGACCAATGAAGCTGAAATCCAATGCAATCCCATCGTCAGAGACGTTCCAGACCAATCTGCGCGGGCATCTTGAGGCGCTGGACGTGGTTCAGCAGGCTGCAACGCTGGCCGCAGCGGGCGGTGGAGAGAAGTCGCGCGAGCGGCATCTGAGTCGTGGCAAGATGCTGCCGCGTGAGCGGGTGGCGAACCTGCTGGATCCCGGATCGCCGTTTCTGGAGGTTGGCGCGACGGCGGCGCATGGGCTGTACGGCGGCGTGGCGCCTTGTGCGGGGGTGATTGCGGGCATTGGTCGGGTGCAGGGGCTGGAGTGCATGATCGTGTGCAACGATGCGACGGTTAAAGGTGGCACATATTACCCCATGACCGTTAAGAAACACTTGCGCGCGCAGGAGATTGCCGAGGAAAATCAGCTGCCCTGCATCTATCTGGTGGACAGCGGCGGGGCGAACCTGCCCAATCAGGATGAGGTGTTTCCGGACCGCGATCATTTCGGAAGAATCTTTTATAATCAGGCCCGTATGAGCGCTAAAGGCATTCCGCAGATCGCTGTGGTCATGGGCTCGTGCACGGCGGGCGGGGCATATGTTCCGGCGATGTCGGATGTGACGATTATCGTGAAAGAACAAGGGACTATCTTTTTGGCGGGGCCGCCTTTGGTGAAGGCGGCGACCGGCGAGGTGGTCACGGCCGAGGATCTGGGCGGCGGTGATGTGCATACGCGGCTGTCGGGCGTGGCGGATTATCTGGCCGAGGATGACGCCCATGCGCTGGCGCTGGCGCGGCGGGCGGTGAGCCATCTGAACCGGGCGAAACCCGCGACAGTCCAATGGGTTAGCCCGGAAGAGCCAGCTTATGATCCGGATGAAATTCTGGGCGTGGTGCCTGCGGGGCTGCGCACGCCTTATGACATCCGCGAGGTGATCGCGCGGGTGGTGGATGGCAGTCGGTTTGACGAATTCAAGCCGCGATTCGGCGAGACTCTGGTGACCGGATTTGCCCATGTTAAGGGCTGCCCGGTGGGGATCGTGGCCAACAACGGCGTGCTGTTTTCCGAGGCCGCCCAGAAGGGCGCGCATTTTGTCGAGCTGTGTTCGCAACGCGGTATCCCATTGGTTTTCTTGCAAAATATCACCGGCTTCATGGTCGGTCGGAAGTATGAGAATGAGGGGATCGCGCGGCACGGGGCCAAGCTGGTGACGGCGGTGGCGACCACGAATGTGCCCAAGATCACCATGCTGGTTGGCGGCTCGTTCGGGGCGGGAAACTATGGCATGGCGGGGCGGGCATACAGCCCGCGGTTCTTGTGGAGCTGGCCGAACAGCCGGATTTCGGTGATGGGCGGCGAGCAGGCGGCGGGCGTGTTGGCGACGGTAAAACGTGATGGAATTGAACGGGTTGGCGGCAGCTGGAGCGCTGAGGAAGAGGCCGAATTCAAGCGGCCGACGATCGAGATGTTCGAGGAACAGAGCCATCCGCTTTATGCCAGTGCGCGGCTTTGGGATGACGGGATCATCGACCCGCGCAAGACCCGTGATGTGCTGGCGCTGTCGCTGTCGGCCAGCCTGTGCGCGCCGATTGAGCCGACGAAATTCGGGGTGTTTCGGATGTGATTTCGGGGGGTGAAAAGCGTGCACACTGTGTGCACCGGGCGTGCACCGGCAGGTGCAGCTTTTGTGGCGGGCCCGTGGGGGCCTGCCCCCACACCCCCGGAGTATTTCCGTCAGAAAGAAACCGAAGAGAGACGCTTGCCGCTGACTGGGCGGCGTGGAGCATGAGTTTGGAGCGGGGTCGTCTTGAGGCGGCGTGCGCGGAAGGAGTGACGCGAGATGTTTAACAAGATTCTGATTGCGAACCGGGGCGAGATTGCGGTTCGGGTGGCGCGTACGGCGCAGGCCATGGGCGTGGGGGTTGTGGCGGTGTATTCCGATGCGGATGCGGCGGCGGCGCATGTGGCGGTTGCCGACGAGGCGGTGCATATTGGCGGCTCGGCCCCGGCGCAGAGTTATCTGAGGGGGGATGTGATCATCCGGGCGGCGCTGGACACCGGCGCGCAGGCGATCCATCCGGGATATGGCTTTTTGTCGGAGAACCCGGAGTTTGTCGACGCGGTCGAGGCGGCGGGGCTGGTGTTCATCGGTCCTTCGGCGGCGGCGATCCGGGCGATGGGGCTGAAGGATGCGGCCAAGGTTTTGATGGAAGAGGCGGGGGTGCCGGTGGTGCCGGGGTATCACGGCGCCAATCAGGACCCCGAGCATCTGGCAGGTGCGGCCGAGGCGATTGGCTATCCGGTGTTGATCAAGGCGGTTGCCGGTGGCGGCGGCAAGGGGATGCGGCTGGTGGAGGAGCCAGCGGCATTTCAGGCGGCGTTGGAGAGTGCGCAGAGCGAGGCACGCACGGCCTTTGGCAATGAATCGGTGCTGATCGAGAAGTTCGTCGAGAAGCCGCGCCATATCGAGGTGCAGGTGTTTGGCGACGGGACACGGGCGGTGCATTTGTTCGAGCGCGATTGCTCGTTGCAGCGGCGGCATCAGAAGGTGATCGAGGAGGCGCCGGCCCCAGGCATGACCGAGGTGATGCGCGCGGCGATGGGCCGGGCAGCGGTGACGGCGGCTGAGGCGATCGGATATAAGGGCGCGGGCACGATCGAGTTTATCGTCGATGGTTCGGACGGGCTGCGGCCGGATGGGTTCTGGTTCATGGAGATGAACACGCGCTTGCAGGTGGAGCATCCGGTGACGGAGGCGATCACGGGTGTGGATCTGGTGGAGTGGCAGTTGCGGGTGGCGGCGGGAGAGAGCCTGCCGATGCAGCAGGATGAGTTGCGGATTGGTGGCCACAGCTTTGAGGCGCGACTGTATGCAGAGGATGTGCCCAAGGGGTTCTTGCCTGCGACCGGCACCTTGGCGCATCTGGTGTTCCCGGCAGGGGCGCGGGCCGACAGTGGCGTGCGCGCGGGAGATGCGATCAGCCCGTTTTACGACCCGATGATTGCCAAGCTGATCACCCATGGCCCGACTCGCGATGTGGCGTTGGCGCGGATGAAGGCGGCGTTGGCAGACTGTCAGGTCGCGGGGACGGTGACGAACCTTGGGTTTCTGTCGGCGCTGTGTGCGGATGCCGGGTTTGCCGCGGGTGATGTGGATACCGGGCTGATCGGGCGCAATCTGGAGACGCTGGTGGTCGCGCCCGCGCCGGGGGTTTGCGACAAGGCGCTGGCGGCTTTGGCGGGTCTGGGGCTGTTGGACGGTGTCGGGCCGGTTGGGTTCTCGCTTTGGGAGCCGATGGCGCGCAGTGTCACGCTGAGCTTTGACGGTGAGGCGTTTGATGCGGTGGTGCGGGCGGTTTCGGCTGAGCATCATCTGGTTGAGATCGAGGGTGTTCAGGTCGAGGCGCGCCGGGTTGGCGGGCACTGGTTGCTGGACGGTGCCCGCGCGGCGCCGGTGGTGGTGACCGGCGATCTGGTGACGGTCTTCGCGCAGGCGGGGTTGGGCTTTACGGTGGTGGATCCGCTGGATGTGGCGGCCAGTGGCGCGGCGGCGGGCAATCTGATCGAGGCGCCGATGCCGGGTCTGGTCAAGGCGGTGTTCGCGGTGGCCGGGCAGGCGGTTCAGGAGGGCGACCGGCTGGCAGTGTTGGAAGCGATGAAGATGGAGCATTCGCTTTTGGCGGCGCGCGACGGTATCGTGGCGGAGGTGCTGGTGAGTGCGGGCGCGCAGGTTGAGGCGGGGGCTGCGCTGATCCGGCTGGAAGAAGCAGACGAGGAGTAAGTCGCATGATCACCCTTCACCACGTTCCGTTTTCGCGCTCGTTCCGAGTGCTTTGGTTGCTGACCGAGATGGGGCAGGACTGCGAGATCAGGAGCTATGACATTGCGGACGGGTCGCTGCGCGATCCGGCGTTTCTGGCCAAGTCGCCTGCTGGGCGGGTGCCTGCGCTGGAGGTGGACGGCAAGGTTCTGTTCGAGAGCGGGGCGATTGTGGAATACCTGTGCGAGACCCGGCCCGAGCATGGGTTTGGTCGCGCGCCGGGCGAGGCGGAACGGGCGGAGTATCTGATGTGGGTACATTTCGCCGAGACGATGGCGCATGTGATTGCCAACCTCAATCTGCAACATATCTTCCTGCGCGATCCGGCGATGCGGTCGCCCACGGTGCTGAAGATCGAGGCGCGGCGGTTGGCGGGAACGATGCAGGTGATGGAGCAGGCGCTGGCGGATCGCGACTGGTTATTGCCAGGCGGGTTTTCGGCGGCGGATATGATGATGGGGTTCAATCTGTTCTCGGCGCCTTATTACGTGAAGATGGAGCCGTTTCCGGCGCTGCGGGCCTATATGGCGCGGGTCGAGGCGCGGGAGGGATACCAGGCGGCGCGGGCACTGGACGGGGAGCAGCGGTTTTATGCGAAGCCGTTTTACCCGTTCGACGCGACCTGAGCGGCGCGTTTGTGGCGGGGCTCTGGTTCGGAATATTTGGAAAATGTGAAGGGCGGGCGCCGTTGTTGGCGTGCGTGTGGGGCTGAGCCGTGCGGCAGGGGGACAGAATGGCAGAGCGGGTAGAGATATTTGAGGTCGGCCCGCGGGACGGGTTGCAGAACGAGACGCGGATGATCCCGGTGGAGGAGAAGATCGCGCTGGTGGATTGCCTGAGCGGGGCGGGGTTTCGCCGGATCGAAGTGGCGAGTTTTGTCAGCCCTAAGTGGGTGCCGCAGATGGCAGACGGGGCGCAGGTTCTGGCCGGGATCACCCGCGCGCCGGGGGTGTCCTATGCGGCTTTGACGCCGAATATGCGGGGGTTGGAGGCGGCCTTGGCGGCAAAGGCGGATGAGGTGGCGATTTTCGGCGCGGCCTCGGAGGGGTTTTCCAAGGCCAATATCAACGCGACGATTGCCGAGAGCCTGGAGCGGTTCCGGCCGGTGGCGGCGGCGGCGCGGGCTGCTGGGGTACGGGTGCGGGGCTATATCTCTTGCGTGGTGGAGTGTCCTTATGATGGGGCGGTGGCACCGGGCAAGGTCGCGGAGGTCGCGGCCGAGCTGGATGCGATGGGCTGCTATGAGATCTCATTGGGCGATACCATCGGGCGCGGCAGGCCCGAGGCGATCGGGGCGATGCTGGAGGCGGTTTTGGGCGTGATCCCGGCGGCGCGGCTGGCGGGGCATTATCATGACACCGGCGGGCGGGCTTTGGAGAATATCGAGGTTTCGCTGGAAAAGGGCCTGCGGGTGTTTGACGGGGCGGTGGGCGGATTGGGCGGTTGCCCTTACGCGCCGGGCGCTGCGGGCAATGTGGCGACCGAGGCGGTGAATGCGCGGCTGTTGGCCTTGGGATATGAAACCGGGCTGGACCCGGAGGTTTTGGAACGCGCGGCGGCAATGGCCCGTGCGATGCGGGGGGCATGAGATGAGCAAGGTGGTTTCGATCGAGACGGATGCGCGCGGCGTGGCGACGCTGTGGCTGGACCGCGAGGAAAAGCACAACGCCCTGTCGGCGCAGATGATTGCGCAGGTGCATCAGGCGGCGCTGGACCTTGGCGCGGATGACAGCGTGCGGGTGGTGGTTCTGGCCGCGAAGGGGCGGACGTTCTGCGCGGGCGGCGATCTGGCGTGGATGCAGGCGCAGATGGCCGAAGCGCCCGACGTGCGATCCGAGCAGGCGGGGCGGCTGGCCTGGATGTTGCAGGCGCTGAACATGCTGCCCAAGCCGCTGATCGGGCGGGTACAGGGCAATGCCTTTGGTGGCGGTGTGGGCATGGCCAGCGTGTGCGATATCGCGATCGGGACCGACGCGGTGCTGATGGGGCTGACCGAAACGCGCCTGGGGCTGATCCCGGCCACCATCGGGCCGTATGTCTGTGCCCGGATGGGTGAGGCGAAGGCGCGGCAGGTGTTCATGTCGGGCCGCCGCTTTGGTGCGGCAGAGGCGGTTGGTCTGGGGCTTTTGGCGCGGGCGGTGCCGGAGGCGGAACTGGACGCGGCGGTGGAGGCCGAGGTGGCGCCTTATCTGGAGTGTGCACCGGGTGCGGTGGCGCGCGCCAAGGCGCTGTTGCGGCGAATGGGGCCGGTGATCGACGACGCGCTGATCCGGCACACGATCGACGAGCTGGCGCTGTGCTGGGACGGTGCGGAAGCGCCCGAAGGCATCGCCGCATTTTTCGGCAAGCGCAAACCGGTCTGGCAGGGCTAGGTCATCGCCGCGAGTCGGTGCCGTGATCTTGGTCGGGGCGGTGAGCGATTCTTTGGCGTCGCGATCAGGGGCTGCGCTTTTTTCGGGCAGGGCGGTTTCGGCGCGGTTTGTGAAAAGATGTATGCCTGACGCCCGTTTGCGGAGAATCGCCACGCGGGCGGGCGGTTTGGCGCGGCAGAATCCGCGCCGGGAGGCCGCTATGCCGGCAGAACGCCGCTTTTCCGTCCAAAAAAACTGTTGACCAATTGCCGCAGCCGGTTGGTGCGGGGGCGCGGTGTGCGGTTGTATACTGAGAAAAACCGGATACTTTCATCTTTATGAATATGATACAGGTTCGGTTGACCCTGACAAGGGGCGGGAGTAAACCCGGCGTTAGCTAAATCAGCCTACTGACTGCGCCTGTTGCGTGCATGAAAGGAGCCACCGTGGAAGAGATGCTGAGGGAATACCTTCCCATTCTCGTCTTTCTGGCCATTGCCATCGTCCTTGGCCTTGTTCTTATCCTTGCTGCTGTTGTTCTTGCGGTGCGAAATCCGGACCCGGAAAAAGTGTCGGCCTATGAATGTGGGTTCAACGCTTTTGATGACGCGCGGATGAAATTCGACGTGCGGTTCTATCTGGTGTCGATCCTGTTCATCATCTTCGATCTTGAGATCGCCTTTCTGTTCCCATGGGCAGTGGCGTTCAAGGATATCTCGATGGTGGGGTTCTGGTCGATGATGGTGTTCCTGGGCGTTCTGACCGCAGGCTTTGCATATGAGTGGAAGAAGGGGGCGCTGGAATGGGAGTGATGTCGCAAGGCGTGCAGACTGGCACCAATACTGCCGGGATGGACCGCGAGGTTGCCACGCAGCAGCTGAATGCCGAGTTGCAGGACAAGGGTTTTTTGCTGACCTCGGTTGATGATGTGATCAACTGGGCGCGCACCGGGTCCTTGCACTGGATGACTTTTGGTCTGGCGTGCTGTGCGGTCGAGATGATGCACACCTCGATGCCGCGCTACGATCTGGAGCGGTACGGCACGGCGCCACGCGCCAGCCCGCGTCAGTCGGATCTGATGATTGTGGCCGGCACGCTGACCAACAAGATGGCCCCGGCGCTGCGCAAGGTTTACGACCAGATGCCTGAACCGCGGTATGTGATCTCGATGGGGTCCTGCGCCAATGGCGGGGGGTATTACCACTATAGCTATAGTGTCGTGCGCGGCTGTGACCGGATCGTTCCGGTTGATGTCTATGTGCCGGGCTGTCCGCCGACGGCCGAGGCGCTGATGTACGGGCTGATGCAGCTGCAACGCAAAATCCGCCGCACCGGCACGATCGTGCGCTGATCCGGGCGTGGAAGGAAGATGATGATGAGTGATGCGCTGAGTGAACTGGGCACCCATATCGAGCTGAAGCGGCCCGATTGCGTGATCGGCTGGGAGGTCGCCTTTGGCGAGCTGACGATTGATGTGGTCCTTGCGAATATCGTGGGCTTTGTCGAGTTCCTGAAGACCGACGCGACCTGCAAATTCTCGTCGCTGGTGGATATCACCGGGGTGGATTACCCCGACCGGATCAAGCGGTTCGACGTGGTGTATCACCTGCTGTCGATGTACCAGAACCAGCGCATTCGCCTGCGGGTGTCGGTGCGCGAGGATGATCTGGTGCCGTCGATCATCGAGGTTCACCCCTGTGCGAACTGGTTCGAGCGCGAGGTGTTCGACATGTTCGGTGTGATCTTCAGCGGCCACCCCGATTTGCGGCGTCTGCTGACGGATTATGGTTTTCGCGGGCATCCGCTGCGCAAGGATTTCCCGACCACCGGCTATACCGAGGTGCGGTATGACGAGGCGCTGAAGCGGGTTGTCTATGAACCGGTGTCGCTGGTGCAGGAATATCGCCAGTTTGATTTCATGTCCCCGTGGGAGGGTGCGCATTACATCCTGCCGGGCGATGAGAAGAAAGAGGGCGCGAAATGATGGATGGCTCGAAATTTGACGACGGCAGCACCGACGCGCTGAGCGGCGAGCAGAAAATCCGCAATTTCAACATCAACTTCGGCCCGCAGCACCCTGCGGCGCACGGCGTGTTGCGTCTGGTGCTGGAGCTGGACGGCGAGATCGTGGAACGCTGCGATCCGCATATCGGCCTGCTGCATCGTGGCACCGAAAAGCTGATGGAAAGCCGGACGTATCTGCAGAACCTGCCCTATCTGGACCGGTTGGATTACGTGGCGCCGATGAACCAGGAACATGCCTGGTGTCTGGCGATCGAAAAGCTGACCGGGGTGGAAGTGCCGCGGCGGGCCAGCCTGATCCGGGTGCTGTATTCCGAGATCGGCCGGGTGCTGAACCACCTGCTGAACGTGACGACGCAGGCCATGGACGTGGGCGCGCTGACGCCGCCGCTGTGGGGGTTTGAAGAGCGCGAAAAGCTGATGATTTTCTATGAGCGGGCCTGTGGCGCGCGTCTGCATGCGGCCTATTTTCGGCCCGGCGGCGTGCATCAGGATCTGCCCGACGCGTTGCTGGATGATATCGAGGAGTGGGCGATCGAATTTCCCGCCATTCTGGATGACATCGACGGGCTGCTGACCGAAAACCGGATCTTCAAGCAGCGCAACGCCGATATCGGCATCGTGACCGAGGAAGACATTCAGACCTATGGCTTCAGCGGCGTGATGGTGCGCGGCTCGGGGCTGGCGTGGGATTTGCGGCGCGCGCAGCCCTATGAATGCTATGACGAGTTCGAGTTCCAGATCCCCGTCGGCAAGAATGGCGATTGTTACGATCGCTATCTGTGCCGGATGGAGGAGATGCGGCAATCGACCAGCATCATCCGTCAGGCGATTGTCAAACTGCGCGAATGCCCCGGTGATGTTCTGGCGCGCGGCAAGCTGACGCCGCCGAAACGCGGTGAGATGAAGACCTCGATGGAGGCGCTGATCCATCACTTCAAGCTGTATACCGAAGGGTTCCACGTGCCCGCAGGCGAGGTTTATGCCGCCGTTGAGGCGCCCAAGGGCGAGTTCGGCGTGTATCTGGTGGCCGATGGCAGCAACAAGCCGTACCGTGCCAAGCTGCGTGCGCCGGGGTTCCTGCATTTGCAGGCGATGGACCATGTGGCGACCGGGCATCAGCTGGCGGATATCGCCGCGATTATCGGGACGATGGATATCGTTTTCGGCGAGGTGGACCGGTGATGGCGGTGGGCGTGGCCAAGCGGGCCAACCTGCGCGAGGCGTTCGGGGTGAACCTGATCAACCTGACGGCGCTGATCTGTGCGGTTGCGCTGCTGGCGGGCTGCGCTGTGCCGCCGCAGGGGACCTCGGCTGAGGATCTTGCCAATTACGAGGCGGCTGTGGCCAGCATCGGCTGTGTGATGTTCGGCGAGTCCGATTATCTGCCGGTCGAGTTTCAGACCGGGCTGACACGCGAGCAGGTGATCGCCCTGACACAATACGAACTTGCCGCCGGGAAGGCTGAAAAGCTGCCCGAGGGTGGGGTCAAACTAATTACCGGAGCCTGTGCCTGATGCTACGCCGTCTGTACAAAGATCAACCCGAGAGTTTTGCTTTTGCCCCCGCGAACCAGAAATGGGCCGAGGCGCAGATCACCAAATACCCTGAGGGCCGTCAGGCCAGCGCGATCATTCCGCTGCTGTGGCGCGCGCAGGAGCAGGAGGGGTGGCTGACCCGTCCGGCGATCGAGCATATCGCGGATATGCTGGGCTTGGCCTATATGCGGGCGCTGGAAGTGGCATCGTTCTACTTCATGTTTCAGCTGCAGCCGGTGGGCTCTGTCGCGCATATCCAGATTTGCGGCACCACGTCGTGCATGATCTGCGGCGCTGAGGATCTGATTGCCGTGTGTCAGGAAAAGATCGCCGCCAAGCCGCATGAGCTGAGCGCCGATGGCAAGTTTTCCTGGGAAGAGGTCGAGTGCCTTGGCGCCTGCGCCAACGCGCCGATGGCCCAGATCGGCAAGGATTATTACGAGGATCTGACCGCGGACAAGCTGCGGGTTATGCTGGATGAGATGGCGGCGGGCAAGGTTCCGGTGCCGGGGCCGCAGAATGGCCGCTATGCCGCCGAGCCGCTGAGCGGGCTGACCAGCCTGACCGAGTTTGACAGCGGCAAGCAGCAGTATAATGCCAGCGCGCAGTTGGCCGTGGATATTGGCGACAGCATCAAGCGGATCGATGGCACGGAAGTGCCGTTGCTGACGCCGTGGTTGGGGAAAACGGGGGCGGCGGTTGAGCCTGCGCCTGCGAAACCGGCACCTGTCAAAGCGCCGACTGCTGAAGCCGTGAAAGAGGTTGAGCCGAAACCGGCGGCCGAAGCGCCTGCGGACAAGACCGGCGTGACCAAGCAGGCCGCTGTGGCCGAGGCCAAGGGCACGCCCGAGGGCGCTGCAGCCGAGGGCACGAAGCCCGCAGGTTTGAGTGCGGCGCGCGAAGGCGGGGCAGATGATCTGAAGGCCATCAAGGGTGTTGGTCCGAAGCTGGAGCTGTTGCTGCACGAGCTGGGTTTTTACCACTATGACCAGATCGCGGGATGGACGGTGGACGAGATTGCCTGGGTCGATCAGAACCTCAAGGGGTTCAAGGGCCGGGTCAGCCGCGACGAGTGGGTGGCACAGGCGAAAATTCTGGCGGCGGGTGGCGAGACCGAGTTTTCGAAGCGCGTTGACAAGGGTGGCGTGTACTGATGGCAGATGAGCTGGACGCACAATTGGCACGGAAGGGGCGGACCGTTGCGGTGGTCATCGCCGGTGCCATGGTGCTTTGGCTTGGTCTGAACTTTCTGGGGCAGCAGTTGGGGTGGCCGCAGCGCTTTGCCTTTCTGTTCGACTTCGCCGCGATCGCCGCGCTGATTTGGGCGCTGGTCGTGACTTTTCAAATCCGGCGTGCGCGCCGCGACAGTAATACTAACGGGCAGAGGTAATCGGATGCTCAAGGATAAAGACCGGATCTTTACCAATATCTATGGCATGCACGAGCGCACGCTTGCGGGCGCCAAGGCGCGTGGGCATTGGGATGGCACCGCCGGGATCATCAAGAATGGTCGCGACTGGATTGTCGACCAGATGAAGGCCAGCGGGCTGCGGGGCCGGGGCGGCGCGGGCTTTCCGACCGGGTTGAAGTGGTCCTTTATGCCGAAGGAAAGCGATGGCCGTCCGGCGTATCTGGTGATCAACGCCGACGAATCCGAGCCGGGCACCTGTAAGGACCGCGAGATCATGCGGCACGATCCGCATACGCTGATCGAGGGAGCGCTGATCGCCTCGTTCGCGATGAATGCGCATACCTGCTATATCTATCTGCGCGGCGAATATATTCGCGAGCGCGAGGCACTGCAGGCGGCGATTGACGAATGTTATGACGCCGGGCTGCTGGGCAAGAACGCCTGCAAATCCGGGTGGGATTTCGATCTGTACCTGCATCACGGCGCGGGCGCGTATATCTGTGGCGAGGAAACCGCGCTGCTGGAAAGCCTTGAGGGCAAGAAGGGCATGCCGCGGATGAAGCCGCCGTTCCCGGCGGGTGCGGGTCTGTATGGCTGCCCGACCACGGTGAACAACGTGGAATCGATTGCGGTTGTGCCGACCATTCTGCGCCGCGGGCCGGATTGGTTTGCGGGCTTTGGTCGCCCGAACAATGCGGGCACCAAGCTGTTTGCGATCAGCGGTCACGTCAACAACCCCTGCGTGGTTGAAGAGGCGATGTCGATCCCGTTCGAGGAGCTGATCGAGAAGCATTGCGGTGGTATTCGCGGCGGCTGGGATAACCTGAAGGCGGTTATTCCGGGGGGCTCTTCGGTGCCGATGATCCCAGGCGCGGCGATGCGCGAGGCGATCATGGATTTCGATTACCTGCGCGAGCAGCGGTCGGGTCTGGGCACGGCGGCCGTGATCGTGATGGACAACAGCACCGATGTGATCAAGGCGATCTGGCGGCTGTCGAAATTTTACAAGCACGAAAGCTGTGGTCAGTGCACGCCGTGCCGCGAGGGCACAGGTTGGATGATGCGGGTCATGGACCGTTTGGTGAAGGGCGAGGCAGAGGTCGAGGAGATCGATATGCTGCTGGACGTGACCAAGCAGGTCGAGGGCCACACGATTTGTGCGCTTGGCGATGCGGCAGCCTGGCCGATTCAGGGGCTGATCCGACATTTCCGTGACGATATCGAAGACCGGATCAAGGCCAAGCGGGGCACTGCGCGCCGCGCGGTTGCGGCGGAGTAAGCGCCATGGAGATGTACTCATATCACATGACAGGGTTTCCTGCGCTGCTGGTCATGGTGCTGGGCGCGGTGGTTCTGCTGCTGCCGTTCTATAAGCTGTGGCAACGGACCGGGCATAGCGGTTGGATTGCGCTGCTGATGGTGATCCCGGTCGTGAACCTGATCCTGCTGTATGTGCTGGCGTTCAAGGACTGGCCTGCGCTTGATGACGAGAGGGGCCGCTGAATGCTGCCTTTGGGTCAACATATCGCTGGATCTGAGTGTGGATCTGGGACGCGCGGCCTGAAGCGGGTCGCGGCCGCTGTGATGGCGCTGGCGCTTGTGGCCGGGTGCAACGGCAAGGTTCTGAACCCCAACAGCACGCGGGTGGCCTTTGAGGGGCTGTATTTCAAGGCGCGGCTGTCGGCCTCGAAAGAGGACAAGCAGGATTTCACGGTGACGGTCAGCCCGGCATCGCAGGGTCTGTCGGCGGCGCGCGAGGCGGGCCGCTATGAGGCGACGAAATACTGTGTCAGCAATTACGGCAGTTCCGAGGTGATCTGGGGCGTGGGCCCGGATAGCCCGGACAGTGCTTTGGTGATTACCGATGATGTTCTGGCGCTGAATGGTCGGTGCACGGGATGAAGAGTTTCGCTTTCATATCAAGGGCTTTGACCGGTTGTTATTGCATAGCAGCCGCTGTCACGCCCATCTCTGAAAGAGATGGGGGCGCAGTGAATGCGTGCCCCGCTCTGATCAGAGAAGGAGATATGACATGCGTATGACTTTGGCTGTGACCACGTCTGTTCTGCTGGCGATGGGGGCCTCGGGGTTGGTGGCGGGCGGCGCGAACGCGAAGCCGCCGCTGCGCGAGGTCAGCGAAATTCACGATGGGTTGCTGGCGGTGGGCATCGCCGATGAGATCCGCAAAAATTGCGGGTCGATTTCGGCACGGATGTTCCGGGCGATCAACTATGTCGAGGGGCTGAAAGGCAGAGCCCGCGATTTGGGATATACGGAAGACGAGATCAAAGCCTATTACAAATCCGATGTCGAAAAGGCCCGGATGCGCGCCCTTGGCGAGGCTTATCTGAAGGCAAATGGCGTGAGCCGTGCCAATCCTGCGAGCTTTTGTGTTCTTGGCGAAGCCGAGATCGCGAAGGCCAGCCTGATTGGCAAGTTACTGAGAGCAAAGTGAGACCCAATGTCTGACATACGCAAGATCATCATTGATGACACCGAGATTGAAGTTGAGGGCGCGATGACCCTGATCCAGGCCTGCGAGCAGGCCGGGGTCGAAGTGCCGCGTTTTTGTTATCATGAGCGTCTGTCGATTGCGGGCAACTGCCGGATGTGTCTGGTTGAGGTCGTGGGCGGCCCGCCCAAGCCCGCCGCAAGCTGTGCGATGCAGGTGCGCGATCTGCGCCCCGGCCCCGAAGGCGCTCCGCCAGTGGTGAAGACAAATTCGCCGATGGTGAAGAAGGCGCGCGAAGGCGTGATGGAATTCCTGCTGATCAACCACCCGCTGGATTGCCCGATCTGCGATCAGGGCGGCGAGTGCGATTTGCAGGATCAGGCGATGGCCTATGGCGTGGATTTCAGCCGCTACCGCGAGCCGAAGCGGGCGACGGATGATCTGAACCTTGGGCCGCTTGTGGAAACCCACATGACGCGCTGCATTTCGTGCACCCGTTGCGTGCGCTTTACCACGGAAGTGGCCGGGATTACCCAGATGGGCCAGACCGGGCGCGGCGAAGACAGTGAGATCACCAGCTATCTGGGCGAGACGCTGGACAGCAACATGCAGGGCAACATCATTGATCTGTGCCCGGTGGGCGCGCTGGTGTCGAAACCTTATGCGTTTACTGCGCGGCCTTGGGAACTGACCAAGACCGAAACGATTGACGTGATGGATGCGCTGGGGTCGAACATTCGGGTCGACACCAAGGGCCGCGAAGTGATGCGGATTTTGCCGCGCAACCATGATGGCGTGAACGAAGAGTGGATTTCGGACAAGACCCGCTTTGTGTGGGACGGTCTGCGCCGCCAGCGCCTGGACACGCCCTATATCCGCGAGAACGGCAAGCTGCGCAAAGCCGGTTGGGGCGAGGCGCTGAGCGTTGCCGCGGCGGCGATGAAGGGCAAGAAAGTTGCGGCACTGGTTGGCGATCTGGCACCGGTCGAGGCGATCTTTGCGCTCAAGCAGATTGTTGAGGGTCTGGGTGGCAAGATCGAGGCGCGCACGGACGGCGCGGTTCTGCCTGCGGGCAACCGGTCGGCCTATGTCGGGACGGCGGCGATCGAGGATATCGACGCGGCCAAGGAAATTTACCTGATCGGCACCAATCCACGGCTTGAATCGCCGGTTCTGAATGCACGGATCCGCAAGGTCTGGAGCAAGGGGGCCAACGTGCATCTGGTCGGGGCCGAGGCTGATCTGTCCTATCCGGTGACCTATGAAGGACCGGGGCGCATTCCGCTGAACCGTCTGGTGCAGCAGGCCAAACCGACCGAGGGCGCGGTGGTGATCGTCGGGCAGGGCGCCTTGACCGAAGGCGACGGGGCTGCGGTTCTGGGCCAGGTGATGGCGCTGACCGAAAAGCTGGGCGGCAAGATGCTGGTGCTGCACACGGCGGCGAGCCGGGTTGGCGCGATGGATCTGGGTGCTGTGACCGAAGGCGGCATGGCGCAGGCGCTGAACGGCGCCGAGGTGGTGTATAATCTGGGAGCCGATGAGGTCGAGATCGCGGCAGGCGCGTTCGTGATTTATCAGGGCAGCCACGGCGACCGTGGCGCGCACCGGGCGGATGTGATCCTGCCGGGCGCGGCCTATACCGAAGAAAACGGGCTGTTCGTGAACACCGAAGGGCGGCCTCAGTTGGCGATGCGCGCGGGGTTTGCCCCCGGCGAGGCCAAGGAAAACTGGGCGATCTTGCGGGCGCTGAGTGCCGAACTGGGCGCGGTGCTGCCATACGACAGTCTGGCGCAGCTGCGTCAGGTTCTGATCGGTGAAGTGCCGCATCTGGCGCAGATCGACACGGTGATCGACAACGGTTGGGCGCCGCTTGAGGCGGTTGAGCTGAAAAAGGGCGGGTTCGGATCGGTCGTCAGCGATTATTACCTGACCAACCCGATTGCGCGGGCCAGCGAATTGATGGCAGAGCTGTCAGCCGGGGTGAAGGCGCGCGGCGAGACCAAGGTGGCGGCGGAATGATGCAGCGGGCTGCGCTTATATCCCTGACGGCATTCGGGCCGCTGGCCGGTTGCGTGGAAGCGCAGCCGGATGCGGCGCCGTTCATGCCGCGCTATGAGGGGATCGAGACGCAGCTTCTGGATGGCGATCTGGTGAGTTTTCAGGTGGCCATGACCGGCGCACGCACGGGCGAGGATGTGGCGGATTACGCGCAATGTGCTGCGGCACAATATACGCTGATCCGGGGATACGGGTTCGCGCGCCATGTGCGCACGAATGTAGAGCAACAGAGCGGCCTGTGGCGAGGGGATGCGGTTTACGTCATCTCGTCGTCGCTGCCACGCGGGATGAAGACAATCGACGCCGAAGTCGTTGTTGCCCATTGCGCGGAAAACGGAATACCGACGGTGTGAGGACCTATGGCTGATTTCTTTGCAAACACTTATCTGGGCATGGCGCTGGTCATCATTGGTCAGGTCTTTCTGATCGTGATCCCGCTGCTGGTCGCGCTGGCGTTTCTGATGTATGCCGACCGCAAGATCTGGGCCGCGGTCCAGATGCGGCGCGGGCCGAACACGGTGGGGGTGTTCGGGCTGCTTCAGAGTTTCGCGGACTTCCTGAAATACATCGTCAAAGAAGTCGTGTTCCCGGCCGGGGCCGACAAGGTGGTGTTCCTGCTGGCGCCTATGATCAGCCTTGTAATGGCGCTGATCGCCTGGGCGGTGATCCCATTCAACGATGGCTGGGTGCTGTCGGATATCAACGTGGCGATCCTTTACGTGATGGCGGTATCGTCGCTTGAGGTTTACGGCGTGATCATGGGTGGCTGGGCCTCGAACTCGAAATACCCGTTCCTTGGCTCGCTTCGCTCTGCGGCGCAGATGATCTCCTATGAGGTGTCGCTGGGGTTGATCATCATCGGCATCATCATCTCGACCGGGTCGATGAATTTCGGCGACATTGTGCGGGCGCAGGACGGCAACTATGGCCTGTTCAGCTGGTACTGGTTGCCGCACTTCCCGATGCTGTTCTTGTTCTTTATCAGCGCCTTGGCTGAAACCAACCGCCCGCCGTTCGACCTTCCGGAAGCGGAATCGGAACTGGTGGCCGGGTATCAGGTGGAATACAGCTCGACACCGTTCCTGCTGTTCATGATCGGCGAACTGGTGGCCGTGGTCCTGATGTGCGCGCTGGTGTCGTTGCTGTTCTTTGGCGGCTGGCTGTCGCCGATCCCCGGTCTGCCCGATGGCATTCTGTGGATGGTGGGCAAGATGCTGTTTGCCTTCTTCATCTTCTCGATGGTGAAGGCCATCACGCCGCGCTACCGCTATGATCAGCTGATGCGGATTGGCTGGAAAGTGTTCCTGCCGATGTCGCTGGGCTGGGTTGTTCTGGTGGCGTTCCTTGCAAAATTTGGAGCCTTCGGCGGGGCCTATGCCCGCTGGGCGATTGGAGGCTGATATGACGCAGATCGATTATAGGCGCGCGGCCAAGTATTTCCTGCTGGCGGACTTCGTCAAAGGGTTCGGGTTGGGGCTGAAGTACTTCTTTGCCCCCAAGGCGACGCTGAACTATCCGCACGAAAAAGGCCCGCTGAGCCCGCGGTTCCGGGGCGAGCATGCGCTGCGCCGCTATCCCAATGGCGAAGAGCGCTGCATTGCGTGCAAGCTGTGCGAAGCGGTTTGCCCGGCGCAGGCGATTACGATCGATGCCGAGCCCCGCGATGACGGCAGCCGCCGCACCACGCGGTATGACATCGATATGACCAAGTGCATCTACTGCGGTTTCTGTCAGGAAGCCTGCCCGGTGGATGCGATCGTGGAGGGGCCAAATTTCGAATTCGCCACCGAGACCCGCGAAGAGCTGTTCTATGACAAGGACAAGTTGTTGGCGAATGGGGACCGTTGGGAAGCCGAGATTGCCCGGAACCTGGAAATGGATGCGCCCTACAGATGAGTGATTCAACAAACCCGTTCGAGATGATGATGGCGCAGGCACAGGCGATGGCGAAAGCCATGAACCCGGCCTTGGAATCGTTTTCGCCGAAAGGGTTTGAATCGCTTTGGCCGACCATGCCGAAGGAATTCATGGAATTCGCTTTTGGCAAGGGGATCAGCAAGGACGGGCTGGATGCCAAGACCCGGCTGTTGCTGACGCTGGCCGGGCTGACCATGCAGGGCGCGCAGAATGACACGGGGCTGCGGATGACGGTGCGCCACGCACTGGAAGCCGGGGCCACAAAAAGTGAAATCGCCGAGACCATCGCACAGATGTCGATGTTCGCCGGTATACCCGCCATGACACGCGCGATGGAAATTGCGCGCGATGTGATGGGCGACAAAGAGGACAAAGAGACATGACGATTGCAGCGCTGGCATTCTATCTGTTCGCGATCTGCGCCATTGCGGGCGGGCTGTTCACCGTGATCAGCCGCAACCCGGTGCATTCGGTGCTGTGGCTGATCCTGGCCTTCCTGTCTGCGGCGGGGTTGTTCGTGCTGCTGGGGGCGGAATTCGTCGCGATGCTGCTGATCATCGTCTATGTCGGCGCGGTCGCGGTGTTGTTCCTGTTTGTGGTGATGATGCTGGACATCGACTTTGCCGAGCTGAAGGCGGAGATGGCGAAATACATGCCGCTGGCCTTGTTGATCGCCGTGGTTCTGCTGATGCAGTTCGGGATCGCCTTTGGCGCCTGGACCGAGGCCGAGGGGGCGCAGGCCGCCCGCGCCGCCGTTGCGCCTGAGGGGATCAGCAACACCGCCGCGATCGGGATGCTGGTGTACGACAAGTACTTCCTGCTGTTCCAGCTGGCGGGTCTGATCCTGCTGGTGGCGATGATTGGCGCGATTGTGCTGACGCTGCGCCATCGCAAGGACGTCAAGCGGCAGAACGTGCTGCACCAGATGTGGCGCGATCCGGCACAGGCGATGGAACTTAAGGACGTGAAACCGGGGCAGGGGCTGTGAGGCAGCTTGAGTTGCGGGCAACCGATAAGACCGTCTTCACCTGCCGGGTGATGGGGCGGACGCGAAACGAAAAAGAAAACCGAGGGACAGAATGATCGGAATTGAACATTACCTGACAGTGGCGGCGACGCTGTTTGTCATCGGCATCTTCGGTCTCTTCCTGAACCGGAAGAACGTGATCATTCTGCTGATGTCGATCGAGCTGATGCTGTTGGCAGTGAATATCAACCTTGTGGCGTTTTCGAGCTTCCTTGGCGATCTGGTCGGGCAGGTGTTTACCCTGTTCGTGCTGACGGTTGCCGCGGCTGAGGCTGCGATCGGCCTGGCCATTCTGGTCAGTTTCTTCCGCAACCGCGGCACGATCGCGGTGGAAGATGTCAACGTGATGAAAGGCTGAGCCTGATGGAAACGATTATCCTTTTCGCGCCTCTGGTCGGGGCGATCATTGGCGGGTTTGGCTGGCGATTTATCGGCGAGCAGGCGGCGCAGTATGTGACCACCGGGTTGCTGTTTCTGGCCTGTCTGCTGTCCTGGATCGTGTTTCTGGGGCTGGACGCCGAGCATGTTAAACACATCCAGATCCTGCGCTGGATCGAAAGCGGCAGCCTGAGTGCCGACTGGTCGATCCGGGTGGACCGACTGACGGCGATCATGCTGATCGTGGTCACGACGGTGTCGGCCTTGGTGCATATGTATTCGCTGGGCTACATGGCGCATGACGACAACTGGAAAACGGGCGAGCATTACAAGGCACGCTTCTTTGCCTATCTGTCGTTCTTTACCTTTGCGATGCTGGCGCTGGTGACCTCGGACAATCTGGTTCAGATGTTCTTTGGTTGGGAAGGCGTGGGCGTGGCCTCGTATCTGCTGATCGGGTTCTATTACCGCAAGCCGAGCGCCAACGCGGCGGCGATGAAGGCGTTTGTGGTCAACCGGGTCGGGGACTTCGGCTTTGCGCTGGGGATTTTCGGGCTGTTTTATCTGACCGACAGCATCAAGTTTGACGATATCTTTGCAGCAGCGCCAGAATTGGCCGAGACGCAGTTGCACTTCCTGTGGACGGACTGGAATGCGGCCAACCTGCTGGCGGTGCTGTTGTTCATCGGCGCGATGGGTAAATCGGCGCAGTTGTTCCTGCACACATGGTTGCCAGATGCGATGGAAGGCCCGACACCGGTGTCAGCTCTGATCCACGCGGCCACGATGGTCACGGCAGGTGTGTTCCTGGTGTGCCGGATGTCGCCGCTGATGGAATACGCACCCGAAGCGACGGCGTTCATCACTTTCCTTGGGGCGACCACGGCGTTTGTGGCGGCCACGATCGGGTTGGTGCAGAACGATATCAAACGGGTGATCGCCTATTCGACGATGTCGCAGCTGGGCTATATGTTCGTGGCGGCGGGTGTTGGCGTTTACGGCGTGGCGATGTTCCACCTGCTGACCCACGCATTCTTCAAGGCGATGCTGTTCCTTGGGGCCGGTTCCGTGATCCACGGGATGCATCACGAACAGGATATGCGCAATTACGGCGGGCTGCGCACCAAGCTGCCCTATACGTTCTGGGCAATGATGATCGGCACGCTGGCGATAACCGGGGTGGGCATTCCGCTGACCGGGTGGATCGGCTTTGCTGGCTTTGTATCGAAGGACGCGATCATCGAGAGCGCCTGGGCGGGCACCAACGGCGGCTATGCCTTCTGGATGTTGGTGATTGCGGCGCTGTTCACCTCGTTCTACTCGTGGCGGCTGATGTTCATGACCTTCTATGGCAAGGCGCGCGGCGACAAGCACACACATGAGCACGCGCACGAAAGCCCGATGGTCATGCTGATCCCGCTGGGCGTTCTGGCGCTTGGGGCGGTGTTCTCGGGGATGCTGTGGTACAACAGCTTCTTTGGCGATCATAACAAGGTAAACGAGTTCTTCGGCATTCCGATGCACACGGCCGAGGCGGCAGCGGGGCATGGCGAAGAAGTCACGGCCCACGCCACCGAGGCGACCACCGGTCAGGCTGAAACCGCACCTGCGGCACATGGGGATGACACTGCGCATACTGCTGCCACCGATGACACTGCGCACGCTGCGGTCACCGAGGCAGAGCATGGGATGGCGCCGCAAGGGGCGATCTTCATGGGGCCGGACAATCACGTGATGGACGACGCGCACCATTCGCCGGTCTGGGTCAAGCTTAGCCCGTTCATCGCGATGGTCATCGGCTTCGTCACGGCCTATTGGTTCTATATCGTCAATCCGGCGCTGCCCAAGCGGTTGGCCGAGGTGCAGCGGCCGCTGTATCTGTTCCTGCTGAACAAGTGGTATTTCGACGAGATTTACGACGTGCTGTTCGTGCGCTCGGCCAAGGCCATTGGTCGTTTCCTGTGGAAGCGCGGCGATGGGAACATTATTGACGGCACGATCAATGGCGTGGCGATGGGGATCATCCCCTTCTTCACCCGGCTCGCCGGGCGCGCTCAGACTGGATACATCTTTACCTATGCCTTCGCCATGGTGATCGGGATCGCCGTTCTGGTGACTTGGATGACGCTCACCGGAGGGGCGGAATAATGGATAACCTTCTTTCCATCGTCACCTTCATTCCTGCGCTGGCGGCGGCCATTCTGGCCATCTTCCTGCGCGGTGAAGATGCCGCGGCGCAGCGCAATGCCAAATGGCTGGCGCTGATTGCGACTTCGGTCACGTTCCTGATTTCGCTGTTCATTCTGGCCGAGTTCGACCCATCCAACACCGGGTTTCAGTATGTCGAAGAGGCCGATTGGCTGCTGGGCATGAAATACAAGATGGGCGTGGACGGGATTTCGGTTCTGTTTGTCATGCTGACCACCTTCATGATGCCGCTGGTGATTGCGGCCTCGTGGAAAGTGGACAGCCGCGTCAAGGAATACATGATCGCCTTCCTGCTGCTGGAAACGCTGATGCTGGGCGTGTTCATGGCGCTGGATCTGGTGCTGTTCTATCTGTTCTTCGAGGCCGGTCTGATCCCGATGTTCCTGATCATCGGCATCTGGGGCGGCAAGAACCGGATTTACGCGTCGTTCAAGTTCTTCCTTTATACGCTGCTGGGATCGGTTCTGATGCTGGTCGCGATTGTGGCGATGTTCGCGGATGCGGGCACGACCGATATTCCGACGCTGATGACGCATGTGTTCGATAGCGAAAGCTTCAGCGTGCTGGGCATTCACGTGGTCGGCGGGATGCAGACGCTGATGTTCCTGGCGTTCTTTGCCAGCTTCGCGGTCAAGATGCCGATGTGGCCGGTGCACACCTGGTTGCCGGATGCGCACGTGCAGGCGCCGACGGCCGGTTCGGTGGTTCTGGCGGCGATCCTGCTGAAAATGGGGGGCTATGGCTTCTTGCGGTTCAGCCTGCCGATGTTCCCGGTGGGGGCGGATGTTCTGACGCCGCTGGTGCTGTGGATGTCGGCGATTGCGATTGTTTATACCTCGCTGGTGGCGCTGGTGCAGGACGACATGAAAAAGCTGATCGCTTATTCGTCGGTTGCCCATATGGGGTATGTGACGATGGGGATCTTTGCTGCTAACCAGCAGGGGATCGACGGCGCGATTTTCCAGATGCTGAGCCACGGCTTCATCTCTGGCGCGTTGTTCCTGTGCGTTGGCGTGATCTATGACCGGATGCACACCCGCGAGATCGATGCCTATGGCGGGTTGGTGAACCGGATGCCGGCCTATGCGCTGATCTTCATGTTCTTCACCATGGCCAACGTTGGCCTGCCGGGGACCTCGGGGTTCATCGGCGAATTCCTGGTGCTGGTTGGGATTTTCCAGGTCAACACATGGGTCGCCGCCGTGGCTGCCAGTGGCGTGATCCTGTCTGCGGCCTATGCGCTGTGGCTGTATCGCCGGGTGGTGTTTGGCGATCTGATCAAGGAAAGCCTGAAGTCGATCACCGACATGACCAGTCGCGAGAAGGCGATTTTTGCGCCGCTGGTGGTGATGACCCTGCTGCTGGGTGTCTATCCGGCGCTTATCACCGATATCATCGGCCCCTCGGTTGAGGCGCTGATCCACAACTATGACCTTGCCCTTGCTGACGGATCATCCGTCGGCACTGTGGCCGCATCGCATTAACGGGGGCCCTGAGAGATGATCCAGGCTGATCTGAATATTATCCTGCCGGAGATCCTGCTGTCGGTCTATGCGCTGCTGGCTTTGGTGGTTGCGGTTTATACTGGCAAGGACAAGGTGGCCGGGGTGCTGACCTGGGCCACGGCGCTGGTTTTTGCCCTGCTGGCGGTCTGGATCGGGTTGACCGGCGAAGGCACGCAGGTCGCCTTTGGCGGCATGTTCAACGATGACGGATTTGCGCGGTTTGCCAAAGTCACAATCCTGCTGAGTGCGGCCGTGGTTCTGGGAATGAGCCAGGAGTATATGGCGCGTCGCGGGCTGCTGCGGTTTGAATATCCGGTGCTGGTGGCGCTGGCGGTTGTCGGCATGATGGTGATGGTGTCAGCGGGCGATCTGATGGCGCTGTATATGGGGCTGGAGTTGCAGTCGCTGGCGCTTTATGTCGTGGCGTCGCTGCGTCGTGACAGTGTGAAATCGACCGAGGCCGGTCTGAAGTATTTCGTTCTGGGCGCGCTGAGCTCGGGCTTGCTGCTGTATGGCGCGTCGCTGACCTATGGGTTTGCGGGCACGACGCTGTTTAGCGGGATCATCACGGCGGCGAGTGGCGGTCATGCGTCGCTGGGACTGTTGTTCGGTCTGGTGTTCGTGGTGGCTGGGCTGGCGTTCAAGGTTTCGGCCGTGCCGTTCCACATGTGGACGCCGGATGTTTACGAAGGCTCGCCCACGCCGATCACCGCGTTTTTCGCCACCGCACCAAAGATGGCGGCGATGGGTCTGTTTGCCCGCGTGTTGCATGATGCGTTTGGTGGGGTGACGGCCGATTGGCAGCAAGTGCTGGTGGTGATGTCGGTTCTGTCGATGTTCCTGGGCGCCGTGGCGGCGATCGGGCAGAACAACATCAAACGGCTGATGGCTTACTCGTCGATCGCGCATATGGGATATGCGATGATGGGTCTGGCGGCGGGCACGGTATTTGGTGTGCAGGCGATGCTGATCTATATGGCGATCTATGTGACGATGAACGTGGGTACGTTCGCCTTCATCCTGTCGATGGAAAAAGACGGCCAGCCGGTGACCGATATTTCCGCGCTGAACATGTATGCCAAGCGCGAGCCGGGCAAGGCGCTGGCGATGCTGGTGCTGTTGTTCAGCCTGGCGGGCGTGCCGCCGATGGTCGGGTTTTTCGGCAAGTTCTATGTGCTGCGCGCGGCGTATGATGCCGGGCTGGTCTGGTTGGCGGTGCTGGGCGTGATCGCTTCGGTCATCGGGGCGTTCTACTATCTGCGCATCGTGTACTACATGTACTTCGGCAGCGACGGTGTCGAGCTGGACAAGGGCCGCTCGCCGGTGCTGTGGGGGGTTCTGATGGCCTCGGCGGCGCTGATGCTTGTGGGGGTTGTCACGCAGTTCGGCGTCGAAGGGGCGGCAGCAGCGGCGGCGGCAACGTTGGTCAACTGAGCCTTGATCTGACAGAGAGAAAAGCAAAAGTGACGTGCCCCGGTGCGTCACTTTTTGCGTTCTCGGTATCAGCACAAGCGGTTCGGGCAGGATGAGAAGGACGATAGCATGAGCGATTGGCCGGTAGGATACGGGCGGCGGGTATTGGCGGAGGTGGACAGCACCAACGCCGAGGCCGCGCGGATTGCGCCAGAGCTGAGCGGACCAGAATGGATTCTGGCGCTGAAGCAAACGGCGGGGCGGGGGCGGCGCGGCCGAGCCTGGGCCGATCCGCAGGGCAATTTCGCAGCGACGCTTGTGATGCGTCCGGCAGAGCCGCTGGACCAGATTGCGCTGCGGTCTTTTGTGGCATCGCTGGCGTTGTTTGATGCGTTTGCAGCGGGCACCGGTCGCGTGGACAGTCTGGCGCTGAAGTGGCCGAACGATGTGCTGCTGAACGGCGGCAAGGTGGCTGGGATATTGCTGGAAAGCACCGGCGTGGCGGGCAATGCGTCGCATATTGCCATCGGGATCGGGGTGAACCTGAAACAGGCGCCGGTTGCGGCTGATGTTGAAGGCGGCGCGTTGCGGCCTGTGTCGGTCCTGTCGGAAGCCGGGATCGCGATTGAACCCGAAGAGTTTCTGGACCTGCTGGCCCCGGCCTATGCCCGGTATGAAGCTCAGTTCCGCAGCTATGGCTTTGCGCCGATCCGCGAATTGTGGTTGTCGCGTGCGGCGCGGCTGGGCGAAGTGGTGACGGCGCGCACGGTGCGTGATGCGGTTTCGGGTGTGTTTGAGACGGTGGACGAGGCGGGCAACATCGTCTTGTCCACGGCGCGCGGTCGGGTGACGATCCCGGCGGCGGAAATTTTCTTCTGACGGGGGACAGGATGCTTCTGACGATCGACTGCGGCAACACGAATACGGTTTTTGCGATCTGGAACGGGACACAGTTCTTGTGCACGGTGCGTACGGCGACCGACCATCAGCGCACGGCGGATCAGTATTTTGTCTGGCTGGATGCGCTGATGGTGCACCACAAGATCGATATGAATATTGACACGGTGATCATCAGCTCGACCGTGCCGCGCGTGGTGTTCAATCTGCGGGTTCTGGCGGACCGGTATTTTAACTGTCGTCCGCTGGTGGTGGGCAAGCCGGAATGCCTGCTGCCGCAGGCCCCGCGCGTGGATGAGGGCACAAAGGTTGGACCGGACCGGTTGGCCAACGCTGTCGGCGCCTATGACCGGCATGGTGGTGACATCGTGGTTGTTGATTTCGGCACCGCCACGAACTTTGACGTTGTGGCCGAAGATGGCGCCTATGTCGGGGGGGTGATCTCGCCGGGGGTGAACCTGTCGCTGGAGGCCCTGCATCAGGGGGCCGCAGCGCTGCCGCACGTTGATATTTCCCGGCCCGAGACAGTGATTGGGCGAAATACGGTGGCCTGTATTCAATCTGGCGTCTATTGGGGCTATATAGGCTTGGTAAAGGGCGTGATCGAACGGATCCGCCAGGAATATGAACGCCCGATGAAAGTGGTCGGCACCGGGGGCCTTGCGCCATTGTTTGCGCAGGGCGAAGACCTGTTTGATACAATCGAAGACGATCTGACAATTCATGGCCTGACGGTCATTCACAAATATAACAAGGACCAAGGCAACATATGAGCAGCAAACGCTTGATCTACCTCCCCCTCGGAGGCGCGGGGGAGATCGGCATGAATTGCTATGTCTACGGATATGGCGAAGAGGGAAAAGAACGGTTGATCCTGGTGGATCTGGGCGTGACCTTCCCCGATATGGACGGCACCCCGGGGGTCGACCTGATTTTGCCCGATATTTCCTGGCTGGAAGCACGCCGCAATCAGCTGGATGCAATCTTCATCACCCACGCGCACGAAGACCATGTCGGCGCGGTGGGGCACCTGTATGAAAAGCTGGGTGCGCCGATCTATGCACGGGCCTTCACGGCCAATATTGCGCGCGGCAAGATGGCGGAATACGGGTTCCCCGACAAGGCGGTGAAGGTCGTGTCGAAATGGCCGGATACCACCAAGGCGGGCCCGTTCACGGTGGGATTCCTGCCGATCTCGCACTCGATCCCGGAAAGCTCGGCTTTGGTGATTGATACGCCGGACGGGCGTGTGATCCATACCGGCGATTTCAAGTTGGACGAAACCCCGGTCGTGGGTGAAGCTTTTGATCCGGTGCTGTGGGCCGAGGTGGCCAAGCCCGGCGTCAAGGCATTGGTGTGCGATTCCACCAACATCTTCAGCCCGGTCGCCGGCCGGTCCGAGATCAGCGTCGGGCCTGAGATCGAAAGTCTGGTGGCCGAGGCCAAGGGCATGGTTGTGGCGACGACATTTGCCAGCAACGTGGCACGCGTCAGGACGCTGGCCGAGGCTGGCGAACGCGCCGGGCGCTCGATCTGCCTGATGGGGCGGGCGATGCGGCGGATGGTCGAAGCCTCGACCGAGACCGGGGTTCTGACCTCGTTTCCGCGGGTGATCAGCCCGGAGGATGCGCGCGAGCTGCCACGTGATAACGTGATGCTTCTGGTGACCGGCAGTCAGGGCGAACGTCGCGCGGCGAGCGCGCAGCTGGCCAACGGCAAGTACAATGGGATCACGATGAAAGAGGGCGATCTGTTCCTGTTTTCATCGAAAACCATTCCGGGCAACGAGCGCGGCGTGATCCGCATCATGAACCAGTTCAGCGAAATGGGCGTGGACGTGGTGGATGATGCTGGCGGGCGCTATCACGTGTCGGGCCACGCCAACCGGCCCGACATCATTGCGATGCACAAGCTGGTGAAACCGCAGATCGTGGTGCCGATGCACGGCGAACACCGGCATTTGCGCGAGCATGTGAAGGTGGCGAAAAGCAACAAGTTCCAGTCGATCGTTGCGGTGAACGGCATGATCGTGAACCTGTCGGGCAACAAGCCCACGGTCGCGGGGTATGTCGAAACCGGGCGGACCTATCTGGATGGGTCGGTGCAGATCGGCGCGATGGACGGGGTTGTGCGCGACCGGATCAGGATGGCGCTGAACGGGCATGTTCTGGTGACGGTCATCATGGATGAAGCGAACGAGCCGTTGGGCGAGCCGTGGTGCGAATTGCGCGGGCTGGCAGAAACCGGACGGTCGCGGTCGCCACTGATTGATGTGCTGGAAGAAGATCTGAGCCAGTTCATGGGCCGCGCCGGAGCTCGGACATTGGCCGATGATGATAAGCTGGAGGATGGTCTGAGGAAGATCGTGCGCCAGAGTGCACAGACTGAGATTGGCAAGAAACCCGAGGTCACCGTGGTGATCAGCCGGTTGGTTTCCTAACCACCCCTCAGCAAGAGAAACGAGAAAACGGCCTGCTTGCGCGGGCCGTTTTTTGTTGTGCGGACATGACAATTTTGTTGCGCGGGCATGAAAAAAGGCGGCCAAGCGGGCCACCTTTTGGGTATTTTCATTGCCGCCAGAATTAGCTGGCGCGGCGCTCGTCAAAGCTGAGCGCGATGAAAGAGGGCATGTGATCGCCCATGCCGACAACCTTGCCACCATTGTCACGACCCGACGAGCGGCTGCGCGATGGGGATTGGGCCGGGCGCTGATCGCGCTTCGGTTCGTCCTGCTGCGGATGCTCGGGCTTCGCCGCGGCCTCGGGGCGCGGCTTGGCTTCGGCGCGCGGTTTGCGCTCGGGCCGGGGCTTCGGCTCTGGCCGAGCCTGCTGTGCCGCCTCTGGCTTTTCGCTGTCGGTCTTGCGCGGGGCGCGCGTCCGGGTGCGGGTGCGGGGCTTGCGCTCTTCCTCGGCGGGGCTGTCGTCTGCTGCCGCTTCGGCCTGACCAGGCTTCATCGGGTTGTCGAGCCGCGGGATCGGCATCTGCACCAGCTTTTCGATCGCGTCGAAGTTCTTTTCGTCGCGCGGGGTGCAGATCATCATCGTGGTGCCCTTGCGCCCGGCACGACCGGTGCGGCCGATACGGTGGACGTAATCCTCGGCGTGGCTGGGCACGTCGAAGTTGAACACATGGCTGACATCGGGGATGTCGAGGCCGCGGGCGGCCACGTCCGAAGCCACGAGGAAGCGCAGGCTGCCTTCGCGGAAGGCATCAAGCGTGCGCATCCGCTGCGATTGATCCAGATCGCCATGGATCGGAGCCGCGTCATAGCCGTATTTCTTCAGCGATTTGGCGGTCACGTCCACATCCGCTTTGCGGTTGCAGAAGATGATCGCGTTTTTGCAGGCTGTGCCTTCGCTGTCGATCAGCGCCCGCAGCAGCGTGCGCTTTTCACTGGATTCGCGGTCTTTGCGGCTGCCTTTGAACATGACAACGCCCTGCGTGATCGTGTCCGAGGCGGTGGCCTGACGCGCAACTTCGATCCGCTCGGGGGCGGACAGGAAGGTGTTGGTGATCCGCTCGATTTCCGGGGCCATGGTGGCCGAGAAAAACAGAGTCTGGCGGGTGAACGGCGTGAGCGAGAAGATGCGTTCGATATCAGGAATGAATCCCATGTCGAGCATCCGGTCGGCTTCGTCGACGACCATGATCTGCACACCGGTCAGCAGCAGTTTGCCACGTTCGAAATGGTCCAGCAGGCGACCGGGGGTGGCGATCAGCACGTCAACGCCGCGGTCGATCAGCTGATCCTGTTCCTTGAAGGACACACCGCCGATCAGCAGGGCCTTGGTCAGCTTCAGATGCTTGGTATAGGTGTCGAAGTTTTCGGCAACCTGAGCCGCCAGTTCGCGCGTGGGGCACAGCACAAGGCTGCGCGGCATCCGCGCGCGGGCGCGGCCTTTGGCCAGCAGTGTGATCATCGGCAGGGTGAAGCTGGCGGTTTTGCCAGTGCCGGTCTGGGCGATTCCCAAAACGTCACGCCCTTCAAGCGCAGGCGGAATCGCCCCGGCCTGAATGGGGGTTGGGGTTTCGTACCCGGCCTCTTCTACGGCTTTGAGGACTTTCGGATCGAGTTTCAGATCAGAGAATTTTATCATGAGTATCCGTGGTTTACGGACACGCTTTGGCCCGTAGCAACTGATGAGGGTCGGGCCCGTATGGCCCCGTGGTTATTCCACATTCATGACCCACGCGCGGGGTTTAGCCTAAAGCGGCTGCCGGGTCAATGCAGCGGTGATCTGGCGCGGCGATGATGTCGCGACCCACTGGTGCCGGGCTGAGGATGGTTCGCGTTAATTGCGTATAATTGTTTCGATTTTTGAGACAGTTGGCGGCGGGCCGTCAGAAATGGCGCGCGGTTTTCGTGGTCAGATCCAACGCATAGCTGCGCAGCAGACCGACGGCGGCAAGCCGTTCCTGCAGTGCGGGCGAGGCGGTGCAGACTTCATCATAAAACGCGCGCAACCCGGCATCGCCCTTGTCGGCATAGAGGGAGGAGAACAGTTCGTGCATGCTCAAGCCGCCTTCGTCGCGCGGCTTGTTGGGCTTCAACTCGCTGCGATACGAGCCTTTTTCCAGCCGGTAGTGAAATGCGGCGCGGAAGGCCTCCCAGCTTTTGGCGTGCAGGTGCAGCAATTCGGTTTGCGGCAGCTCTTGCTGTCCGGGATTCATCTGGTCGCCGACAAAGACGTTGTGGATCTGCACCTTGAGGTCCGGCACGCCGGTGCGATAGATCATTTTTCCCGCCACATGGCTGAGGAACCCACCGTTCAGATGCAGGCCGAAGGTCGGATAAAGCTGCGCGGTTTGGGTTTTGCGTTTCGGCTGTGCAGCGGCGCAGGCCTTGAAGTGGGTGACGTCCGAAGGCCCGCAAGGCGCCAGCGCTTCGACCGGGCGGATGCGGGCGCACAGGCAGTCGGGCGGCAGATCGGCGAGTTGGTCCGCCAAAGGGCGGGCGGGCCAGAGCAGTTCATCAACGTCGATATGCGTCAGCCAGTCGACATCCCCGGCGCGGCCATAGGCATGGCGGGCATTTTCGAACTGCCGTGACTGGTGCTTGGCGCGGCGTTTGAACCCAAGCTGGCGCCAATAGGCATCATTGGTCAGGGTGGGGCGGATTTTCGGATGCGCCGACAGCCGGTCAAACGCGGCGCGGTTGTCATCATCGAGATAGACAAAGATCCGGTGCGCGCCCAGATCCAGATGATGGGCGCAGAAATCAAGGATCTCGGCCACGGGGGCCTTGATGGTGCTGACGATGCCCCAGCGCGGTAAATCCATGGCCTAGCCTTTCGGAAGCGTGCCGAAGTGGCGCAGCACTTTGGCGTCCAGATCAAGCGGGCGGTCCAGCAGCATATGGTGCGCGGCCAGGGATTGGGTCAGGTGCGGGGTGGCGGTGCAAACCTCGTTAAACAGGGCGCGCAGGCCGGGTTCACCTTCGCTGTCGAGCAGGAATTCGACAATATCGCGGAACTTGAAATCATCCGCTGCGGCCTTGCGATACGAGCCTTGGGTCATGCGGAAATCCAGGTGGCTGCGGAAAGTGTCCCAATCGGGCGCGTGGGCGTGCCCCAGATACAGCCCCGCCAGCGGGATCACATTCGAGGCGGGCGCCCTGCGATAGCTGAGCGCGTGCAGGTTGAACCGGATATGGCCCAGCCCGGTGCGGGCGATGATTTTGCCCTCGGTGTGGCTGACGAACCCGTCGGGCAGGTGCAGCCCGAAAGTGGGATAGATATCCTCGAGCACCGATGGGGGCTGACCGGCGGTGGTGGTGGTCAGCTTGAATTGCTCAGGGCCGGGGCCAGCCAGTTGTTCGGCCGGGGGCATCCGAATGGCGGCGCAGTTGGCCGGGGCACGCGCCAGCAGGTCGGACAGCGGTGCGGGGGGCAGCAGAAATTCATCAACGTCGATATGGGCCAGCCAGTCGCAATCGGTGGCGTGATAGGCCAGAGTGGCGACCCAGGATTGGCGGTTCTGATGCGCCTCCATCCGGCCTTTTTTCTGGGCATCCCAGAAGGCGGCATCGCAGGCGGTGACAGCGATCCGAGGGTGGGCTGACAGGGCGGCGAGGGTTTCAGGCTCGGGGGCATCCAGATAGATATGCACACGGTGCGCGCCCAGATCGAGGTGATGCGCGGCAAAGCGCAGGATCTGCGGCAGCGGCGCCTTGACCAGTGAAACGGTGCCCCAATTCAGCATCGCGGGGTCGGTGATGACCCGGGCCGGGGGGACCAGCGCGATGTTGGTCTTGGCGCTTGTCGGGGCGGTTTGGCTGGATTTGGCGGCGATCTTCTTTTCGCGGCGGGTGCGCATGGTGCGCAGGCGACGAAATACGGTTTTGTCGTCGTTTATCAACAGGTTCAGCAAGTGGCGTGTCAGCGGGGCGATCACCGGGTCCTGCGCGGCGTCCTGCCAGAGCCGCCCCAGCATGTTTACATCCAACCCGCCGCCGACGATGGCATAGGCGTCCATCTCCAAGGCCAGCGTCTTGGCCGAGCGGCGTTTCCAAGCGAAGGCTTGATCCGGGGGGGCGCCAGAGAAAAGCCGCTCGGTTTCATAGAGCTTCATCATGCCGAACAGCACCGAAAGCGACTGACCAAGGGAGCGCTGGACCTCGGTCGCGCCGTGATCGCCGAAGGTGGTCATCGCAGAGACCAGCCAGCGCGCATCAAGATGGGCGAGCAGAAAGTCGGCTTTCTCGGCCCAGAGCCGTTGAAACAGGGCGGGGGTGTGGGCGGGCTGATCGCGGCGGCGCAGGTTGGCGATCAACAGCCCGTGCAGCATCAAAAGTGCGGGGGCATCCGCGAATTCCTTGGCCAGATCGCGATACTTGCGGGCGTATGTGGTGCCAGAGCCGCCGGTCTCGGGCGCGCTGGGGTCGACAAGGATTTTGGTCAGCGCTTCGAGGTCGGTGTCGAGCGGTGGCAGGGCCTCGTCCGGGCCATAGACGAACGGGTCGCGTCGCCCTTCCATCTGGGTCAGGACCGCGTCTAGGCCGCCGGGATAGGTCGGGGTGTTCTGCTCGCTCATGGCGTGAGAATGGCCCGGCGCGCAGGGCGCTGCAAGAGGCGAGTGGCGGTTTGGGTGGGGGTGGATGCCGCCGGTGGGCGTATTTGAGGCAAGATGAAATCGGGCTCAGTCAAGCAGGGCGCGCGCGGTGGGATGAAGGGCGGGGCCGTAGCCCTGCACCAGCGTGGCGACAAGCGGCGCGGGGGTCAGCACGGTGACGGGGCCAGTGGGGCGCGGGGCGGCGGCGGTGTACCCTGCGGGAGAGTAGCGCAGCGCGCGGTCCTGCCAGATCAGATAGGGCGCGTCGGTAAGGATCAGGCTGCCGTCGGGCAGGGTTTCGGCGGGGGCGCTGTGGCGGAGCTGCTGCCGGGCGCGGGTGACGCGGGCGGGGTGCAGGGCGCGGTCGATGTCCTTGGTCGAGGTGACCGGACCATGTGCGGCCTGCCACGCGGCGCGAAAGCGCTTGGCGTCGGCGTGGCGGCATTGGTGACAGGGGCGATGACCAGCAGCCAGCGCCACAGATTCATCGAGGAAAAACAAAGCGGTCCAGGCGTTTGGTGGCATGGGCAAGCGGTGGCGGCCCCGAAACTCCAGCGCGCAGCAGACCCAATGCGGATGTTTCCACCGCGCGGTGCCAAGGGTGAGATCGGCGCGGTGCAGGATACCACGATTTCCGGTCAGGGAACCGCGTGCCGGGTGGGCGACAATCTCGCCCGTTGGCAGCACGCGGTTCTGAAGGGTCACACCATCATTTCCTTGGTGGCGGTCAGTTTGATGTCGGGATAGTCACGTTCAACCCGGTCGATATCCCATTGCAGGCGGGTCAGGTAAACGATGTCGCCATCATGGTCATAGGCAATGTGCTGTTTGTTGGAATCAACAAACTTTTCAACGGCTTGGCGTTCACCTTTGACCCAGCGCGCCGAGGTGAACTGCGACTGGTCGAAGCGCACGGGCAGGCCGTATTCCAGTTCGATTCGCGAGGCCAGCACCTCGAATTGCAGGGCACCGACGACGCCGACGATAAAGCCGGAGCCGAAGGAGGGTTTAAATACTTTGGCCGCGCCTTCTTCGGCGAATTGCATCAGCGCCTTTTCCAGATGCTTGGCCTTGAGCGGGTCACCGGCGCGCACGCCTTGCAGAAGTTCGGGGGCGAAGCTGGGAATACCAGTCGCATATAAAAGTTCCCCTTCGGTTAACGTATCGCCAATGCGCAGCTGACCGTGGTTGGGAATGCCGATGATGTCGCCGGCCCAGGCTTCCTCGGCCAACTCGCGGTCGGCGGCGAGGAACAGCACCGGGTTGCTGATCGCCATGGTTTTCTTGGTGCGCACATGGGTCAGTTTCATGCCGCGGGTGAAGTGCCCCGAGGCGAGACGCACAAAGGCGACGCGGTCGCGGTGCTTGGGGTCCATGTTGGCCTGCACCTTGAAGACAAAGCCGCAAACCTTTGTTTCTTCGGGACAAACCGCGCGGGGAGAGGCGGCTTGCGGTTGCGGTTCGGGGCCGTAGGTGGCGATACCGTCCATCAGTTCCTTGACGCCGAAGGAGTTGATTGCGGAGCCGAACCAGATCGGGGTCATGTGGCCTTCGAGCACGGCTTGCGGGTCGAGCGTGGGCAGAAGCGCGCGCGCCATTTCGACCTCTTCGCGCAGGGTGGCAAGCATGTCGGCGGGGATGTGCTTGGTCAGAAGAGGGTCATCCAAGCCTTTGATTTCAATCGATTCAGCCACTTTGTTGCGATCGGCGCGGTCCATCAGTTCCAGCCGGTCGTTGAGCAGATCGTAGCAGCCCATGAAATCACGACCGACCCCGATGGGCCAACTGGCTGGGGTCACGTCGATTGCCAGATTTTCCTGAATTTCGTCAATGATATCAAACGTGTCGCGGCTTTCGCGGTCCATCTTGTTACAGAAGGTCAGGATCGGCAGATCGCGCAGGCGGCAGACCTCGAACAGTTTGCGGGTCTGAGATTCCACGCCCTTGGCCCCGTCGATCACCATCACGGCCGCATCCACCGCCGTCAGGGTGCGATACGTATCTTCGGAGAAATCCGAGTGGCCGGGCGTGTCCACAAGATTGAAGCGGAACTGTTTGAAATCAAACGACATTGCCGAGGCCGAGACCGAGATGCCACGGTCTTTTTCCATCTGCATGAAGTCGGACCGGGTGCGGCGGGCTTCGCCTTTGGCACGGACCTGTCCGGCCATCTGAATCGCCCCGCCGAAGAGCAGGAACTTTTCGGTCAGCGTGGTTTTGCCCGCATCCGGGTGCGAAATGATCGCAAAGGTGCGGCGCCGCGCGATTTCGGGCGGCAATTCGGGGCGGTTTGAGGCGATGTCCAACATGAGCGCGCGTATAGGTAAGATGGGGGCCGTTGGCAAGATAATGCGGGGTGACAGGCGTGCACCCCCTGTGCACCGCCCGTACACCGGCGCGGGCACCGCACGCGGGGCTTGGCAAATGTTAACGCGGCGCGGGGATGCTGTGGAGGAATGGCAAAATGAGGAGCCCGCCGATGTCCGCGACCCGCCAGAGTGCACGTATCGAGATGATGGAGGAGCTGAAGCGGTTTCAGGCCGATCTGACCGAGAGCTGGATTGATCAGTCGCTGCCCAGCGAGTGGGACGGGCTGGAGGCGACGCATCCGGTGGCGCGGCCCAAGACGCGGGTCACGCTGCGGTTGGATACGGACATGGTGAAGTGGTTTCGCCGTCTGGGGCCGGGATATGGCGCGCGGATCAATCTGGTGTTGCGGATCTATTGGGCGGCGCTGGTGGCGGGGCAGGTCAAGGCGCATTGGGACGAGGAAACCACCGCGCCCCGGTTCGACGCCTATCTGGAGCGGCGGGTGGAGTTGCTGATGCAGCAGCGGCAGCGCGAGGGGCGCTGAGCCAGAGCCTTGGGCCTGTTAGCCGGTTGAGGCGCGGCGCAGCAGGGTGGCGATGTCGGGCGCATCGGGGCGCTGCGGCTTGATGTCGAAATCAAGATACGAGCGATCAGAGTGGCGCAGGCCACGTTCCCGCAGGCGTGCGGCCACTTCGGGCGGCAGCGCGGGGCTGGTGCGTGGGTCCAGCAGCAGGGTTTCGGCGGCGATCCCTTCAGCATAGATGATCTGATGGTCGTCAAACAGCAGCTGGTAGTAATCGACAAAGCCGCCATCCTGTCGGACGATCGTGGTGCCGTTGACAAGGTTGCGGGCGCGGATCAGCAGCTCGGACCGGCCGGCGCCGAGTTCATCGGAGCGCTGGTAGATGAACAGCCGGTGTTCGGGGCTGACGATCAGGTCGTGATCATTGTGCAGCGTGCCGGCGCGGATCAGGATCGGGGCGAACTCGCCCACGGCGCGCACGGTGGACTGGCCGATCCAGCGGATTTCCTGCGGGCCATCATCGCGGGTCAGAACGCGGTCGCCCACGCGCAGGCTTTCGATGCGGCGCTGTGCACCGGAGGCCAGGGTGATATGGGTGCCGACGGTGAAGGAAACGCAGGCGACCTCGGCCAGTTTGGCACGGGCGCCGGTCTGGTCGATGCCGACCAGAACATAATCGCATTTCGGCTGAAGCGGCATCAAGGGCAGGGCATAGATTTCGGCGGCGTTGCCGTCGGCGTCAACCTCGACGAGGATCAGAACCTCGGTGGTGGAGCCGTCGGAAGACATGAAGGTCAGGCAGCTGTCGAGGTGGACCGCGGCACCGGCATGGCCGATTTCGGTGCTTTGCGCGACGATGAAGCTGTCATCGGAACCGGGGTGCACGCTGAGCCGGGCCGCACGCGCGCCGTGGCGCAGCAGGTAGCTGTCTTCGTGAACGAGGTCGTCGGCGAACGACAGGCTGTCGCCGTGATTTGCGCCGGTGCTGACAAACAGCGCCTGCGACCGGAAAACCGGCAGGGAAAACACGGATGTGGCGGTATGCTCTGACATTTGGGGGTACTCTTACAATATTTCGGCGGTAAGTGCCATCCGGCAGGAGTCCGGTTTACGTGCGGATTATGGCGGTAAGGGGCCACAGTAACGGCCTTTTGCTGGCACGCCTAGCGCGGGCAGTGTTAGATTGAGGGGGAGAATATTGGGAGAGACCGCATATGGAACTTGGAATCGCAGGCAAACGGGCGTTGGTTTGCGCCTCTGGCAAGGGTTTGGGGCGCGGCTGCGCCGAGGCGCTGGCCGAAGCGGGGGTTGATCTGGTGATCAACGCGCGCAGTGTGGACGTGCTGGAGCAAACGGCGGCGGCGATTCGGTCGGAATATGGCGTCGATGTGGTGGCGGTGGCCGCCGATATCACCACCGCAGAGGGTCAGGCGGCCGTGCTGAAGGCCGCGCAGGGTGTCGATATTCTGGTGACCAACGCGGGCGGGCCACCGCCGGGGATGTGGAGCGACTGGGGCCGCGAGGATTTCATCAAGGCGCTGGACGCCAATATGCTGACGCCGATCGCGCTGATGAAAGCGCTGTTGCCGGGGATGATGGAGAAGGGCTGGGGCCGGGTGGTGAATATCACCTCGCAGAGCGTCAAGGCGCCGATTGCGGTGCTGGGACTGAGCAATTCGGCACGCGCCGGGCTGACCGGCTATGTTGCGGGCACCTCGCGGCAGGTGGCGGGCAAGGGCGTGACGATCAACAACCTGCTGCCGGGCATTCATGCCACCGACCGGGCGATTTCACTAGATAGCGGCGTGGCCGCGGCCAAGGGAATCAGCATGGAGCAGGCGATGGACGATCGCTGTGCCACGATCCCGGCGGGGCGCTATGGCACGGCGGCGGAATTTGGCGCGGCCTGCGCTTTCCTGTGCTCGCAGCACGCGGGCTTTATCGTCGGGCAGAATATCCTGCTGGACGGTGGGGCGACCAACGCGACGCTTTGAGCGATGGCGCAGGAGGAACCACAGCGGTTTTCGCTGAAGGATCAGTTGTTCAATGCCGAAAAGGTCGCCTTTCTGGGCGGGCTTTTTGCGCAGGCCGATCCCGGATTTGATCGGGCCGGGTTTGACGCGCAGGTGATGGCGCGGCTGCCCGAGCTGGAGCTGAAGCAGCGAATTGACTGGATCGCGGAAGTGCTGGATGCGCATTTGCCGCCAGAGGGGTTTGCGCTAATCCAGGCGGCGCTGCCTGCGCCTTGCGACCCAGAGCTGTCGGACGATGATTTCGGCGATTTCATCTTTGCGCCCTTGGGCGAATTGGTGGTGCGGCGGGGGATGCAGGCGCCGGAGGCCTCGCTGGACCTGCTGGAAGAGATCACCCAGCGGTTTTCGATGGAATACGCGATCCGGCCGTTTCTGAACCGCTGGCCCGATCAGGTGCTGGAGCGGATGCAGGATTGGGCCGGGCACGGGCATTATCATGTGCGGCGGCTGGTCAGCGAAGGGACGCGGCCCAAGCTGCCTTGGGGGATGAAGATCGGGATTGATCCGCAGGCGGCGCTGCCGCTGCTGGACCGGCTGCACGGAGATGGCACGCGGTTCGTGACGCGCTCGGTCGCGAACCATCTGAACGACGTGGCCAAGATCGCGCCCGAAGCGGTGGTGGAACGGCTGGAGGCGTGGCGCGCGGCAAGGGCGCAGGCGCCGGACGAGCTGGCGTGGATGACGCGGCACGCGCTGCGCACGCTGGTCAAGGCGGGCGAGCCGCAGGCGCTGGCGCTGCTGGGATACCGGGCGGATGCGGATCTGACGGCGACGATAACCATGGCACCAGAGCCGGTACGGATTGGCGGGGCCTTGGTGTTTTCGGTCGAGGTTCTGAGCCCCGAGGCGGTGCCGGTGCTGGTGGATTATGTGTTGCACTTTCATCGGCCTGACGGGCGGGCGGGGCGCAAGGTGTTCAAGCTGAAGCAGGGCGTGACCAAGGCGGGGCACGCCTTGGCGATGACCAAGCGGCATCGGCTGAAGGGCAATGCCACCACGTTTCGGCTGTATCCCGGCCCGCACCGGGTTGAGCTTCAGGTCAATGGCCGGATCGTGGCCGAGGCAGAGTTTGATTTGCTGGCCGAGGCGGCATGAGGCGCGCAATCACGGCTGCGTCAAACCGGCGGATGGGTGATTGCTTCGTGTCGGGGCAGGCGGTACCCAAGGGGCAACAACAGACAGGTAGGTGAGCCATGACACATCAAAGCGTTCAGGACTATTACGGTAAGGTTTTGCAGGGCAGCAGCGATTTGCAGACCAATGCCTGTTGCAGCCCGGATGACATGCCGGACCACGTCAAGGCGGTGCTGAGCCGGGTGCATGACGAGGTTTTGACGCGCTATTACGGCTGTGGGTTGGTGATGCCGCTGGCGCTTGAGGGCGCGCGGGTTCTGGACCTTGGCTGTGGCGCGGGGCGCGATGTGTATGCGCTGGCGCAGCTGGTTGGCCCCGAGGGGCGTGTGGTCGGCGTGGACATGACGGACGAGCAGCTTGAGGTGGCGCGGCGGCATCAGGGCTGGCACGCCGAGCAGTTCGGGTTCGACAACGTGGAATTCCATCACGGCTTCATCGAGGAACTGGACAAGCTGGATCTGGAGCCGGGCAGCTTTGACGTGATCGTGTCGAACTGCGTGATCAATCTGGCGCAGGACAAAGAGGCGGTGTTGCGCGGGGCGCATCGGTTGTTGAAGCCGGGCGGCGAGATGTATTTCTCGGACGTGTACGCGGATCGGCGGGTGCCGGAGGCGATGGCGCGCGACGAGGTTCTGTATGGCGAGTGCCTGTCGGGCGCGTTGTACTGGAACGATTTCCTGAGCTTTGCCAAGCGTGCCGGGTTCGCGGACCCGCGTTTGGTGACGCACCGGCCTTTGACGATCGAGAATGCCGCGCTGGAGGCGCGGGTGGCACCGCTGAGTTTCACCTCGGCCACCTATCGGTTGTTCAAGCTGGAGGGGTTGGAACCGGCCTGTGAGGATTACGGGCAGGCGGTGGTTTACAAGGGCACGGTGGCACAGGCACCGCACGAATTTGCGCTGGACGATCATCATGTGATGGCGCGCGGCAAGGTGTTTCCGGTCTGCGGCAATACCTGGCACATGCTGGCCGGGACGCGGTTTGCAGAGCATTTCGATTTCATCGGCGATTTCAGCACGCACCACGGGATTTTTGCAGGCTGCGGTGGCGACAGCCCGTTCGAGCAGGCGGGTGCCGCGGCGGGCCCGGCATCGGGGGCGGCTTCGTGCTGCTAGGGACTTGTGCCTTAGGGCGGGGGTTGTTATCTGCCTGTGATGTCTGATGAAAACGCTTGGGATCATGAGAGGCCACAGGTGGAACCAGCCCCCCCCAGATTGGAAATCCGCAACCTTGTGCGCCGTTTTGGCGGGCAGGCGGTGGTGGATCATGTCTCGCTTCGGGTGATGCCGGGACAGGTGACGTGCCTGCTGGGACCGTCGGGGTGCGGCAAATCGACGACATTGCGGATGATTGCCGGCGTCGAGATGCAGGACGAAGGCGAGATTTATGTCGACGGGCAGCTGATTTGCGACACGGTATTCCGGGTGCCGCCTGAACGGCGGGCGATCGGGCTGATGTTTCAGGATTTCGCGCTGTTTCCGCATCTGAGCGTGGCGGAAAACGTCAGTTTTGGTCTGAAGGGGCCGAAAGAAGCGCGGCGTGCGCGGGTCGAGGAATTGCTGGAGCGGGTCGGGATGGTACGGTTCATCGATGGCTATCCGCATGAGCTGTCGGGCGGCGAGCAGCAGCGGGTGGCACTGGCGCGGGCCTTGGCACCGCGGCCGCGGATCATGCTGATGGACGAGCCGTTTTCGGGGCTGGATAACCGGCTGCGCGACGATATCCGCGATCAGACGCTGGAGATCCTCAAGCAGGAAGACGCGGCGGTTTTGCTGGTGACGCATGAGCCCGATGAGGCGATGCGGATGGCTGATGAGATTGCGCTGATGCGGGCGGGGCGGATCGTGCAGCAGGGCGCGCCCTATAATATCTATAACGCGCCGGTGGACCGGCAGGCCGTGGCCTTTTTTAGCGATATCAACGTGATACGCGGTGAAGTTCAGGGCGCGTTGACGAATACGCCCTTTGGTCAGTTTCTGGCGCCCGGCGTGCCGGATGGTCATGAGGTTGAGATCGTGATCCGGCCGCAGCATTTGAAGATCGACTTTGATCGCGGCGGCAAGGGGCCGTTGCCCACGGTGCAGGACGGGGTGGCGGCGCGCGGCGAAGTGGTGCGGGCGCGGTTCATGGGGTCGGAAAGTCTGGTGGAGATCCGGATGGACTATGACGGGTCGGTGCTGAAGGCGACGGTGCCGAACGTATTTCTGCCCGCAGTTGGCAAGCCGCTGTGGTTGATGTTCCGGCGTGATCGGTGTTTCGTGTTTCCGGTCAAGGGCTGAGGGCGCGGGGCGGGGCGATGCCCCCGGCGGGGATATTTCGGAAATGTGAATGCTGGGCGCAGTTTGGCCGAAAGCCGGGCGAGAATGGCAAAAACACCGGTCTGCGGCGCTTTGGTTCTTCCAACCGGCGCGGATCACCACTAGATACGATATGAGATTTTCGAGGGCCCGGTACAGGGCCTCAGCAAGGGAGAGACATCATGCTGAACAATATCGGGCTTCCGGGCCTTCTGCTGATCGCCGTTGTGGTGCTGGTACTTTTCGGGCGCGGCAAGATCAGCTCGCTCATGGGTGAAGTTGGCAAGGGCATTACCGCGTTCAAAAAGGGCGTGAATGACAGCACCAAGGAACTTGAGGATCAGACCGTTGATGCTGCAAAGGATGTGACGCCGGAGACCGAGAAGGACAAGGCGTAATCCATGTTTGATCTTGGCTGGACCGAGCTGCTGCTCATCGGCATTGTCGCGTTGATTGTTGTGGGTCCCAAGGATCTGCCGGGGCTGTTTCGTTCGGTCGGGCAGTTTGTGGGCAAGGCCAAGGGCATGGCGCGCGAATTCAGCCGGGCGATGGAGGATGCCGCTGATGACAGCGGCGTCAAGGATGTTACCGCATCGCTGAAGGCGGCGGTGAACCCCAAGCAGATGGGTCTGGACAAGATCAAAGAGGCGACGGACAGCTTCAAGAACTGGGAGCCGGGGTCGGAGACCGCGAAGCTCGCGGAGGAGCGGGCCGAGGCCGCGAAGAAGATCCACGATGCGGCGGCGCAAAAGGCGCTGGACCGCAAGGCGGTGGATGCGGTTGTCGAGGCCGACGCGGCAGTTGCGCCGTCTGCGGCCCCGAAGCCCGTGAGTGCGAAGGCAGAGGCCTCCAAGCCTGCGGTTAAGAAGCCTGCGGTCAAGAAGCCTGCGGCGCGCAAACCGGCGGCAAAGAAAGCGCCTGCCGGGGCGGCGGCGAAGGCCAGTGCCAGTGCTGCGGCCAAGCCCGCGTCAAAGGCGAAGGCGAAGGCACCGGCAAAGCCGCGGGCCAAAAAGCCCCCTGTCGCTGAGGACAAGGCATGACCAAGACTGACGACATCGAGGACAGCAGCGCGCCGCTGATCGAGCATCTGGCGGAGTTGCGGAACCGGCTGATCCATTCGGTGGCCGCGTTTATCATCGGCATGGTGATCTGTTTCACCGTGTGGAACCCGATTTTCAACTTTCTGACCCATCCGTTGTGTGCGGCCATGGCCGATCGCGGGCAGGGGGATTGCGGCCTGATCCTGATCAAGCTGCAGGAAGGTTTCTTTGTTGCGATCTCGATCTCGCTTTTGGGGGGATTGCTGTTGTCGTTTCCCTATATCGCCTATCAGATGTGGCGGTTTGTGGCGCCGGGGCTGTATAAATCGGAAAAAGGTGCGTTTCTGCCGTTTTTGATCGCCTCGCCGTTCATGTTCTTTCTGGGCGCGGGATTTGCGTTTTATGTGGTCACGCCGATGGCGTTCGACTTCTTCCTTGGCTTTCAGCAGCCGGGCACGGTGCTGAGCGACGAGGTGAACAATGCCACCGCCGGGATCGCGTTCCAGGGGTCGGCCCAGGAATATCTGAGCCTGACGATCAAGTTCATCGTGGCGTTTGGCCTGTGTTTTCAGCTGCCGGTATTGCTGACGCTGATGGGCAAGGCCGGGTTGGTCAGCGCCGAGGGGCTGGGCAATGTGCGCAAATATGCGGTTGTGGGCATTTTGCTGCTGGCCGCGCTGGTGACGCCGCCGGATGTGATCACGCAGGTCATTCTGTTTGTGGTGGTTTACGGGTTGTATGAGATCTCGATCTTCCTTGTGCGCCGGGTTGAAACCAAGCGCGAGGAGCGTCTGCGGGCCGAAGGCTTTTATGACGACGAGGACGAAGACGAAGGCGACGACCCGCTGATGGCCGAATTCGATACGGATGAGGACAAGTGAAGAAGCAGGTCAAACGGATTGCTCAGGCGCTGGAGAGGATGGCCCCGGCGCCGCTGAAGGCCCCGGATTTCGCCGCCGCTGATGCTTTTGTGTGGCATGTGGAGCCGGACCGCCTGGAACCCGTTACGCGGGTCAGCCGGGTGGCACTGGACCTGCTGATCGGGGTTGACCGGTCGCGTGATACGCTGCTGGCCAATACGGTGCAGTTCGCGCGCGGATTGCCTGCGAATAACGCGCTACTGTGGGGCGCACGGGGCATGGGGAAATCCAGCCTTGTGAAGGCGGTCCATGCCGAGGTGCGCCGTCAGGGATTGCCGCTGAAAATCGTCGAACTGCAACGCGAAGACCTGCCCAGCGTGGCGCGGCTGCTGAACCTTCTGCGCGACAGTGATGCGAGCTTTGTGCTGTTCTGCGACGATCTGAGCTTTGGCCACGACGATCAGCACTACAAAAGCCTGAAGGCGGTGCTGGATGGCGGGATCGAAGGGCGGCCGGAAAACGTGGTGTTCTATGCCACGTCGAACCGCCGCCACCTGATGCCGCGCGACATGATCGAAAACGAGCGTAGCAGCGGTATCAACCCCTCTGAGGCGGTTGAGGAAAAGGTGTCGCTTAGTGATCGTTTCGGGCTGTGGCTGGGGTTCCATCCGTGCACGCAGGACGATTATCTGGACATGATCCACGGCTATTGCGCGGCCCACGGCGTCGAGGTGGACGAGGCCGAGCTGCGCGCCGAGGCGATCGAGTGGCAGGCCACGCGCGGGTCGCGGTCGGGCCGGGTGGCGTGGCAGTTCTTTACCGATCTGGCCGGGCGCAAGGGCGTCAGCCTTTAACCACTCGGATCGGGGTTTGGCAGCGCGCTCGCTGGCATTCACATTTTCCAAATATCCCCGCCGGAGGCCTTTGGGCGCGCGGCGGGGCAGAGGCTTATTGCAGGTACGGCGTCGGGTCGACGCTGTCGAAGCCGTTGCGCACTTCAAAATGCACATAGTTCGACTTGCCTTCGCGGATTTTGGCAATGCTCTGTCCGCGCGCGACGGTGTCGCCCTTCTTGACGGTGATGCCGTCCACATTGGCATAAACGGTCAGCAGGTTGTCAGGGTGCTTGATCACAACAATCGGGATCTGGTCGGCATCCGAGGTGATGGCGGCAACCGTGCCCGCAGAGGCGGCTTTGACGGCGGTGCCAGAGGCGGCGGAGATGTCGATGCCGTCATTCTTGCCCTTGGCATAGTCGCGGATGATGCCGCCCTGAACCGGCATGGCCATGCGGGCCTTGCTGGCGGTTTTGGTCTGGGTCTTGCCCAGATCGGGGGCTGCGGGTTTGGGCGCAGCGACTGCGGCGGGTTTGGTGACTTCTTTCGGCAGCGGCTGTGTGGCGCTTGGCGGGGTCGGCGTGGGGGTTCCCTGACCGGGCACCGTGGTTGCTGCGACCGGCGCGACTGCGGCAAGGTTGCGCGTGGGCGCTTGGGCGTCGGGAACCGGGATCAGCAGGTACTGGCCTTCGCGGATGGCGAAATCGGGGCCGAGCCCGTTCCATTCCGCCAGCGCACGCACGGTCACGCCGTACAGCCGCGAGATCGTATAGGCGGTTTCACCGCGTGCCACTTTGTGGCGGATCGGTTCGATCCCGATTTGCGGTGTTGCCCCGGTGGACGTCGGCGATGCGGGGGGCAGCGCGGTGGTTTCGACCGGAGCGGGCGCGGCGTCGTCGATGGCCTTACCGGCGATCGAGGCGATATCGACCGAGCTGGGCGGCTGGATCGGGCCCACGACGGGCGCGCCGGTGGCGGGCGAGGGTTCGGCGACGCGACCGGGCAGGGCCAGCACTTCGTCCTTGCGCAGCGGGTCGTCGGCTTTCATGCCATTGTAGCGCGCCAACTCGGCCGAGTTGACGCCAATGCGGCGTGCCACATCGGTGACGGTATCGCCGCGCCGGGCGACGGCCACCTGATATCCGGGATAGGAAATGATGCCGCGATCGTCGGGGCGCGGGCGCCGTCCGGTGGCGGCGCGGGCCGCGTCCGAAGTGTTGAACGCATTTCCGAAATTACCGCGCAGGTCAAAATCAAGCGGTTCGTCACAGGCGGCCAGAAGGGCAAGCGCCGAACCGGCAAGAACAAGGCGGGCCAGCGGTCTGCGGCGTGTGTGGGTCATCTCGATTTCCTCTGTTACCACCCCTTGTTGGTCGGGGTTTGGTTACCGTCAATGTTATTTACGCGCCAATATTCCCCGGTCAGGTGTCGCGCCCAAGCCCTTCGACAAGGGGCACGAAGCGCACCGGGCGCAACTCGTCATATTCAAATCCGTCTTCGGTCCGGGTGACCCGGATCAGGCTTTGCACTGCGTCGGACTGGCCCACAGGCAATACCATGATACCGCCGATTTTCAATTGGGCCAAGAGCGGTCCGGGGGGGTCTTCGGCGGCGGCGGTGACCAAAATGCGGTCAAATGGCGCCTGATCGGGCAAACCAAAGCTGCCATCGGCGGTGAAAGCGGTGATATTGGCCAGATCAATCGCGGCGAACACCTCGCGCGCTTCGCGGACCAGACGCTTGTGGCGGTCCACGGTATAGACCCGGCGCGCCAGCAGCGACAGGATCGCGGCCTGATAGCCCGAGCCGGTGCCAACCTCGAGCACCTTGTCGCGCGCGGTGACATTCAGGGCTTGCGTCATCAGCCCAACGACCGAGGGCTGGCTGATGGTCTGGCCGCAGGCGATGGGCAGCGGCATGTCTTCGTAGGCGCGGGCGGCAAACAGCCCTTTGATGAAGGCGCCGCGGTCGATGCGTTCCATTGCCGACAGCACACGCCGATCGGTCACGCCTTTGGAGCGCAGGGCGAAGAGGAACTGCATTTTGCGTGTGGCGTCATCATCCGCATCGTCGGTCATTCGATGGCTTTCAGCCGGTCCAGCATATCATGTGCGGTCAGGTCGGCGCGCATCGGTGTGACCGAGATATAGCCGTCAAGATTGACGGCGGCATCGGTATCAGGGGCGGTGGGAATATGCTGTGCGCCGCCCTTGATCCACAGGAATTGCCGCCCCGACGGCGAGCGGTGCGGTTCGACCCCGAAGTGGGTATGGCGGCGGAACCCTTGTGGCACGACGCGGGTGCCTTTGACGGCGGCGGCGGACACCGGCGGGAAGTTGATGTTGTAGAACAGGCGGTAATCTTCGTCATCCTCTGGCGTTTGCGCCAAGAGGTTGCGGATCAGGTCAGCGGCGTGGACCCGCGCGGTTTCGAAGGGATCATCGGACTGAAAATTATCAGGCCCGAGGTATTGCGACAGCGCCATCGAGGGCACGCCTTGCAGGGCCCCCTCCATCGCGCCGCCCAGCGTGCCGGAGTAGAGCGCGTTTTCAGCCGAGTTGTTGCCACGGTTGACGCCTGACAGGATCAGGTCGGGGCGGGCACCTTCGAGCACGTGATGCAGCCCGGCGAGAACGCAGTCGGCGGGGCTGCCTTCGGCGGCGAAACGGCGCTCGCTCAATTTGGCGAGCATCATCGGGTGGGTGTAGCTGATGCAGTGGGCCACGCCGGATTGTTCAAAGGCCGGGGCCACGGTCCAGACCTCGCCTTTTGGACCTGCCAGATCGTTGGCAATGATTGTCAGCGCGGCCAGTCCCGGTGCGTTGATACCGTCGTCGTTGGTGATGAGAATGCGCACCTGTCTGCCCCTGTTTTGCCCTTGGTTCTTAGTAGTGGAGCCGGGCCGGGGGGGCAAGCGCGCAAGCGGCGCTGTGGTCAGAGCGTGGCGAGCAGGCGCAGGGCCTCGTCGCGGGGGGCGATCAGGGGGCTGCGATCCTCGCCGGGGAAGAACCGCGCGCGGTTGGCGCTGGCCAGCGGGCGGGGTTCGAGGATCTGCACGCGGGGGCCGGTCTTGATGGTTTCGGCGGCCCAGCTGCGCGCCAGTTCGATCTGCGCGGCCTTGGTGGCGCCATACGCGCCGAAGAACTTCTGCCCGCCGCGCGGGTCGTCAAAAAACAGCGCGGTGCCGTCTTCGCCCAGCAGGGGGGCGACATAGGTGATCAGTCGGCCCGAGGCGGTGACGTTGCAGGCAACGGACTTGTCCCAATCCTTGGCGTCAATGAATTGTGCGGGGGCCAGCGGGGCGGCGTGGATTGCGGTGTGCGCCCAGAGGTCGACCGTGCCCCAGCGGTCATAGATCGAGCGGCAGAGCTGCGCCATGGCATCGGCGTTGGTGATGTCCATCGGCGCCAGTGTGGCCTGTCCGCCAGCGGCCTGAATGCGGTCGTCCAGCTCTTCCAGCGCGCCGGTTGTGCGGGCGACGGCGACGATGTGATGGCTGTGGCACAGCGCTTCGGCAAGGCCTGCGCCAAGGCCGCGGGAGGCACCGGTGATGAGGGCGATTTTCTGCGTCATGCGGGGTGTTTGCTGCGGTTGGCGCAAAAGGTCAAGAGGCGGCAAAGCGGCGGGCGGGTCTGCGCGTGGTTTAGTCGCGCATCAGGTGCGGGCGGATGTCCTGATCGCAGGCGGCATATAGGTCGAGCAGGTGATCGAACGAGATGCCGAGGGTTTGCGCCTCGCGCAGCGGGCCGTCGTTGGCGGTGATCGTCGGGCGCTGGCCCTTGGCGGGAAACGTCAGCATGCAGGCCGTGGGGGTGGCGGGCGACAGCCCCGGAACCGTGGTGTCGAGCACGCCGGGGCAGTCGGGCAGCGGCGTTTCATCGCCGGTGTCCCAGCTTTCGAGGTAGGCATAGAAGTCAGCGGGATCGAGCCGGACCCAGAGGCTGAGGTGGACGGCGTCATCGCTGCCCTGAAGCGGCAGGGTCAGGACTGCGCGGATCAGGCGGTGATCGCCGTGGCGGCACAGGTCGGGCGCAAGCTGATCCTCGCCGGATTTGACGAAGGGCTGATCGTCGCGCGGGGCATGGGGCCAGCCATCGGGGTGATCAAAGCCGATGTCGAACACGCCCGAAAAGCTTTGCCCGCAACAGGGGCATTTGCGGGCCGGGTCGTTGAAACGACGCCAGCGGGCATCAAGCGCGAGCAGGGACATGGGGCGGCCTTTCGTCAGTGTCGCGCGGCAGGGTAAGGGCGCGCGGCCGGGCGGGCAAGGGTCAGCTGCCGGGCATGGTCAGCGCGGTGACGCTGCTGCCGCGTTGCAGGTGCAGCGTGCCTTCGCCAATGGCGGCCACAATCGCGCCGTTGATCCGGTCGCCGGGGGTGACGCGTTTGACGGCGCCGCGCGCAAGGCGGACGAAGGCGGTTGGCCCGGAGGGCGCGATCACGGTGCCGATCAGGGTAACGCCGGTCAGGGGCAGGGTGTTTTCCTGCGTCGCGGCCTGCGCTGTGGTGGCATTGGAGGGGGCGGGTGTGGATTGGGTCATCTCGGTCCTGATCTGGCCTTGCTGCGCGGAGGCGCGGGGTGGTGGTGGAGCAGGGCGAATGACATGCGGCACGGGGGAGCGAAAGGGGGGCTGTGCGATGGCGGCGGCCGATGGCCGGTGGCGCGCGCGCGATCGGCGGGAGCTTGCCGGGTCTGGGGCCTGTGCGGGGGCATCGGTATAGGGGGGCGTTTGGGCTGGCCTGACGCAGGCGGGCTGCGTCAGGGGAAGCTGCTGAGAGTCAGGCCGAGGCGGGCGGTTATTCCGCCGCCTTCAGCTGAAAGCCTTTTTCGATCATGTCCGAGGGGGCCACCGGGTATTCGCCCGAGAAACATGCGTCGCAATATTGCGGGCATTTGTTGTTGCGGCCCTCGGCCTCGCCCGCGGCGCGGTAAAGCCCGTCAAGCGAGATGAATTTGAGGCTGTCGACGGCCAGATGCTCGCGCATTTCTTCCTCGTTCATCGTGGCGGCCAGCAGTTTTTCACGCTGCGGCGTGTCCACACCGTAGAAGCAGGGCCAGGCGGTGGGCGGGCTGGCGATGCGGAAATGCACCTCGGCGGCGCCGGCATCAAGGATCATTTGCTTGATCTTGCGGCTGGTGGTGCCGCGCACGACGCTGTCGTCCACAAGGATCACCCGCTTGCCACGTATCAGCGCGCGGTTGACGTTGAGCTTGAGCCGCACGCCCATGTTGCGGATCTGCTCGGTCGGTTCGATGAACGTCCGGCCCATGTATTGGTTGCGGATGATGCCCATGGCGTAGGGAATACCGCTTTCCTGACTATAGCCGATGGCGGCGGGGGTGCCGCTGTCGGGCACGGGGCAGACCAGATCGGCGTCAACCGGGGCCTCGCGCGCGAGTTCCACACCGATCTGACGTCGGGTTTCATAGACCGAGCGACCACCAATGATGCTGTCGGGGCGCGAGAAATAGACATGTTCGAAGATGCAAAACCGCGATGGGACGCGGCGGAAGGGGAAGTGGCTTTGCACGCCCCTTTTTTCGTCGATCACGACCATCTCGCCGGGCTCGATCTCGCGGACATAGTCGGCGCCGATGATGTCGAGCGCGCAGGTTTCCGAGCTGAGCACCCAGCCATCGCCGATCTTGCCAAGGCAAAGCGGGCGCACGCCCAGCGGGTCGCGCACACCGATCAGTTTGGTGCGGGTCATGGCGACGATGGAAAACGCGCCTTCGACGCGGCGCAGGGCGTCCTCCATCCGTTCGGGGATGCCTTTTTGCAACGAGCGCGCCATCAGGTGGATGATGCATTCGCTGTCCGACGAGCTTTGGAAGATGGAGCCGCGTTCGATCAGTTCGCGGCGCAGGGCGATGGCGTTGGTGATGTTGCCGTTGTGGGCAATGGCGGCACCGCCCATTGAAAACTCGCCGAAAAATGGCTGCACGTCGCGGATCACGGCGCCTTTGGCCCCGGCGGTGGAGTAGCGCACATGGCCGATGGCGAGCGGCCCCGGCAGGGTTTGCATCAGCGTCGCATTGGTGAAGTTGTCGCGCACATAGCCGAAACGGTGGGCGGAGTTGAATCCGAACTCGGGGTGGTGGCAGACGATGCCGCCGGCCTCTTGTCCGCGATGTTGCAGGGCGTGCAGGCCGAGGGCCACGAAATTGGCAGCGTCGGCCACGCCGAGAACGCCGAAAACGCCACACTCCTCTTTTAGTTTGTCGCCGTCATCGAAGGGGCTGAGGGCGTCAAAGTCGAAAGGATGGGCGGGGGGCATATGCTTGGACAAGGGTGGCTCCGAATCCGTTGGCGGGCAGTTGAGCCTTACATAGGCGCAAGTGGCGCCAGTGTCACGAAAGGATCACAAAACGTGATCGCGGCGGTGGGGCCTGCGTGCGTGAGGCATGAAAAAGGCCGCGCGTGGCGGCCTTTTTTTAAGCGGTATTCGTATGAAATCTGCCCGCGAATTATTTCTCGCAGACACCGACGAGCTGTTCATATTGCTGGGTGATCCAGCCGAGCGCCTGTTCGGGATCGCGGTCCTCGATCTTGCCGGTCATGCGGCCGAAGACCTTGGCCGAGCGGCTGTCATCGACCATGGTGATGTCTTGCGAGGTAACGACCGTTTCGTAGACGAAGAAGGCGATTGCCACCAGCAGGATGCCGCGCAGCACCCCAAAGAGGAAGCCCAGCCCCTGATCCAGCCCGCCCAGGGCCGAGCGCTGCACCAGCGAGGAAAACAACGGGGTGAAGAGCGAGGCAAGCACCAACGCCAGCGCGAACACGGCGGCAAAGGCCGAGATGATCGACAATTCGCAGCTGTCAGAGATGAAATCGCCGACGACGGGGATTTCCTTGACCAGAGGTTGCACTTGCGGCGCGAAGATGAAGGCCAGGACGGCGGCGGCGACCCAGCCCGCGATGGCCAGCGCCTCGCGTACGAGCCCGCGCGAATAGGCCAGCAGGGCCGAGAGAATGATGACCAGCGCCACAACGCCGTCAATGATGGTAAAGCCGTCCATGCGTTTCCCGTCCCTGTTTAGTCGCGCTTATCCGGCGCCGAAAATATCCCCCACGAAGGCGGTCAGATCCCCGTATTGCCGGAGCGTCATTCCACCGTCGCCGCCCGGTTTACCACCTGACGGAGCGATTGCTGTGGTGAAACCAAGTTTTTGCGCTTCTTTCAACCTGTTTTCGGTCTGACCGACCGGGCGTAAGGCGCCCGATAGGCTGATTTCCCCGAAAACCACCGTGTCGGCGGGCAGGGCCACGTCCTCGCGTGCGGAAAGCAGCGCGGCGGCGACGGCCAGATCGGCGGCGGGTTCGGACACTTTCATGCCGCCCGCAACGTTGAGGTAGACATCAAGCCCGGCGAAGGGGATGCCGCAGCGCGCTTCGAGCACGGCGAGGATCATCGCCAGCCGCCCGCCATCCCAGCCCACCACCGTGCGGCGGGGTTGGGAATGCGGGGTGGGGGCGACGAGGGCCTGAAATTCGACCAGCACCGGGCGGGTGCCTTCGATGCCGGAAAACACTACCGATCCGGGGCTGGGCTGGCCACGTTCGGACAGGAACAGCGCAGAGGGGTTGAGCACCTCGGCCAGTCCGGCGCCGGTCATTTCAAACACGCCGATTTCATCCGCCGGGCCGAAGCGGTTTTTCACCGCGCGCAGGATGCGGAACTGGTGGCCGCGCTCGCCCTCGAAATAGAGCACGGTATCGACCATGTGTTCGACCACGCGCGGGCCTGCGATCTGACCGTCTTTGGTGACGTGGCCGACAAGGATCACCGACATATTGCGGCGCTTGGCAAAGGTGGTCAGTTCGTGACAGGCGGCACGGACCTGGCTGACGGAGCCGGGGGCGCTTTCGACGTTGTCGGCCCACATGGTCTGAATCGAATCGATGATGACGAGTTGGGGTTTTTCGGCCTCCAGCGTCGTCAGGATGTCGCGCAGGTTGGTTTCGGCGGCCAGTTGCACCGGGGCCTGTGTCAGATCCAGCCGTTGGGCGCGCATGCGGACCTGGGCGCTGGCCTCTTCGCCGGAAACGTAGATGGTTTTCAGTCCGGCCTGAGCAAAGCGGGCGGCGGCTTGCAGCAGCAGCGTGGATTTGCCGATGCCGGGATCGCCGCCGACAAGGATGGCGCTGGAGGGAACGAGGCCACCACCGAGCACGCGGTCAAGCTCGTTCATGCCGGAATGGGTGCGCGGGGGCGGGGTCTCTTTGGTGGAGAGGTCGGTCAGGTGGACCGAATGGCCGCGCCGCGCGCCGAGGGATTTCGAGGCGGGACCGGCAGAGAGCGGTTTATCCTCGACGATCGAGTTCCATTCGCCGCAGCCGTCGCAGCGGCCGGACCATTTGTTGAATGTGGCGCCGCAGGCGGTGCACGAAAAGCTGTTGGGTTTTGCCATGGGGGAGTGATGCCCCAAGCCGCCGGTCTGTGCAAGCGGGCGCTCAGACGGGGTCGGGATGGCGACGCGCGGTCAGGTGGCTGATCGCCAGCGAGGCCAGGATGCAGGCAGTAAAGAGGTAAAGGCCCCAAGCGGTTTCAATCCGCCCGACGCCGATGCCTTTGGCGATGGTGATATAGAGCGCGATCAGGAAGATATCGGCCATCGCCAGCTTGCCGACAATGGTCAGGATCGGCAGGGTTTTACGGTCAAGCAGGTCGAAGTGGATCAGCGCCAGCCCGAGGGTTTTCAGCATCGGCGCCACGAGGGCAAACAGCGTGACCAGCAGCGCCAGCGCCACATCGGTGCCCCAGAGCGATCGCAGCCCGGAGATGACGCTGATTTCGCTGAGGCCAAACAGTGGCAGCAGCCCGGCGCGCAGCAGCGGCGCGAACCATGCGATGGGGAACAGGACCAGCAGGGCGAGGTTGGCGTATTTCATAGGGGATATTTAGGGGGCGGCGCGGCGCTGTGCCAGAGGCGGCGGTGTTTTTCGCCGGGCCACGGGGCCGCCGCGGTGTGATGCGGGGGCCGAGGCCGTGGGCGGGCGGTTAGCGGACCGCTTCGATCGGGCCTTCGGCGCGGCCGTGGATGAATTGATCAAGGTAGGGATCACCGGAGTCGTCCATCTGGGCGACCGGGCCGGTCCATTTGATCACCCCGTCGTGCAGCATGGCGACGTTGTCGGCGATGGCACGGACCGAGGTCATGTCGTGGGTGATGGTCATGGCGGTGGCGCCCATTTCAACGACGATCTCGCGGATCAGCTCGTTGATGACGCCGGACATGATCGGGTCAAGGCCGGTGGTCGGCTCGTCAAAGAAGATGATTTCCGGCTCGGCGGCGATGGCGCGGGCAAGGCCCACGCGCTTTTGCATGCCGCCCGACAGCTCGGCCGGGTATTTGTCGGCGACGTCGGGTTTGAGGCCGACGCGGCGGAGCTTTTCGATGGCGATCTCGCGCGCCTCGTCCTTGGGGCGTTTGAGGCTGCCGCGCAGCAGGCGGAAGGCAACATTTTGCCAGACGGGCAGCGAATCGAACAGCGCACCGCCCTGAAACAGCATGCCAAACTTGGCCAGAAACGCGTCGCGGTCGCCTTTTTCGACGTTCAACCCGTCGACGGTGATGGTGCCACTGTCGGGGCGCACCAAGCCAAGCACGCATTTCAGCGCCACCGATTTGCCGGTGCCCGAGCCGCCGATGATCACCATCGAGGTGCCCTTGGGGATCGTCAGGTTCACGCCGCGCAACACGCGGTTGGAACCGAAGGCTTTGTGAACGTCGGTAAGCTGGATCATGCGGAGAAAAACAACTCTGTCAGCAGATAGTTGGCGGCGAAGATCAGGACCGAGGCGGCGACGACGGCGGATTTGGTGGCACGGCCCACGCCCTGTGCGCCGCGGCCCGAATTCATGCCATAAAAGCAGCCCATCAGGGCGACGATGAAGCCGAAGGCCGCGCCCTTGATCAGGCCAGAGACCACGTCGAAGGTTTCGAGGAAGTCGATGGTGTTTTTCATATAGGTGGCGGCGTTGAAGTCGAGCCGGGTGATGCCCACCAGATAGCCGCCCATGATGCCGATCACGTCACCGACGCCAACCAGCACCGGCACGGCCAGAGTGGCGGCCAGCACGCGGGGCAGGGTGAGGTATTTCATCGGGTGGGTCGAGAGGGTGACGAGGGCGTCGATCTGCTCGGTCACTTTCATTGTGCCGATCTCGGCGGCGATGGAGGAGGCGACGCGGGCGGCCACCATCAGGCCTCCCAGAACGGGGCCAAGCTCACGCACCATGCCGATGGCGACGATCGAGGGGACCACGGCCTCGGCGTTGAAACGGGCACCGCCGGCGTAGATCTGAAGCGCCAGCGCGCCACCGGTAAACAGCGTGGTCATGCCGACGACCGGCAGGGACAGCCAGCCGATCTGCACCAGCGCGTGCAGGAACTCGCGGCCATAGAACGGCGGGCGCAGCAGGTGGCTGACGGTCTGGGCCGCATAGATCGAGACCTGGCCGATCAGGGCGAGCATCGCCAGTACTTGACGGCCGACTGCAGCAAGGGGGGAGGTGATGTTCATGCGCCTACATAGCGGCGCTGATAGCGCGCGCCCAGAGAGGTGAGAATTTCATAGCCGATCGTGCCCGCGTTATCGGCCAGCGTATCGACGGTCTGACGGTCATTCAGCAGGTCCAGCGATTTGGGATCTTCCGACAGGTGGGTGATGTCCACGGTGATCAAGTCCATCGAGATGCGGCCGCGCAACGGGCAGGCGATATCGTCGGCAAACAGCTGCGTGTTCGGCCCCATGACCCGCAGGATGCCATCGGCATAGCCCGCAGCGACAGTGGCAATGCGGGTGGGCTGCGTGGCGGTCCAGGTGTTGGAGTATCCCACTGTCTCGCCCGGGTCGAGGTCGCGTATCTGTATGACAGGCAGGCTGATTGCAGCGACCGGGCGGGCGGCAGCGAAGGGCAGGCCACCATAGAGGCCGACGCCCGGGCGGGTCAGGTCGAAATGATAATCTGACCCCAGCAGGATGCCACCGGTCGCCGACAGCGAGCGCGGCACATCGCAGCCGTCGGTCATCTGCCGGAACGCGGCCAGTTGTTGCGCGTTCATCGGGTGGTCGGGGGCATCGGCACAGGCCAGGTGCGACATGATCAGCTTGATGTTCTGCGTCAGCGCGATGTCACGCAGGGCGGCCCATTCTCCGGGTTCCATCCCCAGCCGGTTCATGCCGGTGTCAAGCTGCACGCCGAATGGGTGGCCCGGCAGGGCCTCGACATGGCGCAGCATCTGGTCGATGGAATTGAGCATTGGCACCAGCGACAGATCATGGATCATGTCGGTATCGCCCGGCATATGCCCTGAAAACACACAGATTTCCGGCCCCGGCCCCAAGGCTTGGCGCAGTTCGGCGCCTTCCTCGGCCAGGGCGACAAAGAACTTGCGCGCGCCCGCGCGTGCCAGCGCCCGTGCGACGCGCCCGGCGCCCAGGCCATAGCCGTTGGCCTTGACCACAGCGGCGGTTTCCACCGTCGTGTCCGACGCGGCATTCAGCGTCCGCCAGTTTGCGGTCAGGGCCTCAAGGTCGATCGTTAATGTCGCGGTGCTCATGGATTTGTTTTGACAGGTCCGCCCCCGAGGTCAAGGGCATTCCGTGCTCTTTCATTTTGCCAAAATATACGCGGGCGGAAGGTTTATCCCCTGCCGACTGTGGAAGTTTGGGGGGCGACGCCCCCCGTGCCCCGCCCGCCGCAGGCGAAGGCCTCAGAAATCGCCCTCTGCCCCCTGTTGCCAGGCTTTGACCAGATTGCCGAACTTGGTGAAGCGCCCTTCGAAGCTCAGGTCCACCGTGCCGATCGGGCCGTGACGCTGCTTGCCGATGATCAGTTCGGCCTTGGCGTGCAGGCGTTCCATTTCGTCCTGCCAGGCGGCCATCTTCTCAAGCTCGTGATCGCCGGGCTTTTCACGCTCTTTGTAATATTCCTCGCGGAAGACGAACATGACCACATCGGCGTCCTGTTCGATCGAACCGGATTCACGCAGGTCGGACAGCTGCGGGCGCTTGTCTTCGCGGTTTTCGACCTGACGGCTAAGCTGTGACAGGGCGATCACCGGGATGTTCAGCTCTTTGGCGATCGCCTTCATGCCCATGGTGATTTCCGAGATCTCGTTGACCCGGTTTTCGCTTTTTCCTGCGGCGCGGCACAGCTGAAGATAGTCGATCACCAGCAGGTCCAGCCCGTGGGTCCGTTTCAGGCGACGTGCCCGGGCCGCCAGCTGACTGATCGGCAGGGCGGGCGTGTCGTCGATGAACAGCGGACAGGATTCGAGCGATTTCGCGGCCTCGACGAAGCGGCGGAATTCGGTTTCGGTCATGTCACCGCGGCGGATCTGTTCCGAGGGCACTTCGGCCGCTTCGGACAGGATCCGCGCCGCCAACTGCTCGGCGCTCATCTCGAGGCTGTAGAAGCCGACGACACCGCCCTGAACCGCGCCTTCGCTTCCGTCCGGGCGGGTGCCGCGCTTATAGGCTTTGGCGACGTTGAAGGCGATGTTGGTGGCCAGCGAGGTTTTGCCCATCGACGGGCGACCGGCCAGAATCAGCAAGTCGGACGGGTGCAGCCCGCCAAGTTTCTTGTCGAGATCGCTTAGCCCGGTGGAAATCCCCGCCAGCCCGCCGTCGCGTTGATAGGCGGCATTGGCGGTTTGCACGGCTTCAGTCACAGCCTTGAGGAACGAAACAAAGCCGCTGTCGGTCTTGCCCTGCTCGCTGAGTTTATACAGCGCCTGTTCGGCCTCGACGATCTGCTCTCTGGGTTCCGAGGCGACATCGACCTTGGCGGCCTTGCTGGAAATGTTGTTGCCCAGACCGATCAGCTCGCGCCGGATCGCCATATCATAGATCATCTGCGCGTAATCACGCGCCGCATAGGCCGAGATGGCCGCCCCCGCAAGACGCGCCAGATAGGCCGGGCCGCCAAGCTCTTTCAGCCCCTCGTCATCCTCAAGAAACGCCTTGAGCGTGACCGGGGAGGCGAGGTTGTTCTTGGCGATCCGCGCGGCGGCCACCTCATAGATGCGGGCATGTACCGGCTCATAGAAATGCGCCGAGGTGATGATCGCGGCGACGCGGTCATAGATGTCGTTGTTGGTCAGGATCGCACCCAGAAGCTGCTGCTCGGCCTCGATGGAATGCGGCATGGGATCGGCGCTTCGCGTCTCGGGCGTGGTGGCCCCGGTTGTGCTGAGCGCGGTGGTGCTGAGCGTGGCAATCTCGTTCATTTTGTTCCCGTCCCTTTGGCCGTCTGTCATAGGAAATGCGACGCGTCAGGGCAAATTGTATGTTTCTGGGGATAAGCTGTGGGCATCCCGTACCACACCATATCATGTCTGAAGCGGGGGCTTTGCGTCAATATATATGACGGCCTGCCGCATCCCCTTGTGGAGTTACGGCAGGTTACCGCGCAGCGCCCGCGAAGGGATCAGCCCTTTTTGTGGGCATCCTGCCAGGGGCGCGGCGCCATCAGAAAGGCTTCGACCTCTTTCAGCGTGTGCGCATCGAACGCGCCCGAATCCTTGGCTTCGGCCAGCACATCCCACCATGTGCACAGGTGGTGCAGCTGAATCCCATGATCGCCCAGGGTCTTTTTCGTGTCCGGGAAAATGCCGTAATAGAAGATCACCGCCGTATGCCCGCAGGTGGCGCCGGTTTCGCGAATCGCATCGACAAAGCTCAGCTTGCTGCCGCCATCGGTGGTCAGATCCTCGACCAGCAGAACCCGCTCGCCCTCGCTCATCATGCCTTCGATACGGGCGTTGCGACCATAGCCTTTGGGTTTTTTACGCACATAGGTCATCGGCAGGGCCATCCGTTCGGCAACCAGCGCGGCAAAGGGAATACCCGCCGTTTCGCCGCCGGCGATATTGTCAAACGCCTCGAAGCCCGCGTTGCGCATCACGGTGACGGTCAGGAAATCCATCAGCGTGCTGCGGATGCGCGGATAGGAAATCAGCTTGCGACAATCGATATAGGTCGGGCTGGGCAGGCCGCTGGCCAGGGTAAACGGCTCGTCCGCATTGAAATGCACGGCCTTGATTTCCAGCAGCATCCGCGCGGTCAGGCGGGCGATTTCGGCTTGGTCGGGGAAGGAGGAGGGGATCATGGGATGTCCTTTTGCGGGCAGGGCCGTTGGGTTTCACATTTTCCAAATATCCCCGCCGGAGGCCTCTGCCCAAAAGGTCTGGCACGTCCGGCGGGAGGATTTGGACAGGGTGCAATCAGGGCTGCACCTGCCAGTGAACGGGGAAACCGGGGTCGAAGACGGTTACGGGGCCGTCGTCGGTGGCGATCTTGGTGGGAAAGGTCACGGGCGCGTCGGATTTGGTCAGCGTCAGCGTGGCGGTGTTCACCGGCAAGCGGTAAAAGCCGGGGCCGTTGCGAGAGGCGAACCCCTCCAGCTTGTCCAGCGCGCCCATTTCGTCGAACACATGCGCCAGCAGGGCCATGGTGTTGGTCGCGGTGAAACAGCCGGCGCAGCCGCAGGCCATTTCCTTGTTTGCATCGGTGTGCGGGGCGCTGTCAGTGCCCAGAAAGAACCGCGCATCGCCCGAGGTGGCCGCGGCGCGCAGGGCCAAACGGTGGCTTTCGCGCTTGGCGACGGGCAGGCAATAATAATGCGGCTTGATCCCGCCCACCAGGATGTGATTGCGGTTGATGATCAGGTGGTGGGTGGTGATCGTCGCACCAAGGTCTGCGGCGTTGGCCTGAACATACTCTACCCCGTTTGAGGTGGTGATATGTTCCATCACCACGCGCAGGCCGGGTGTGGCGCGGCGCACCGGGTCAAGCACGCGGTCGATGAACACGGCCTCGCGGTCGAAGATATCCACGTCGGGGTCTGTCACCTCGCCGTGCACGCACAGCGGCAGGCCGATTTCGGCCATCTTCTCAAGCACCGGGCGGACGGTGTCGAAATTTGTCACGCCCGAGGCAGAGTTGGTGGTGGCCCCGGCGGGGTAAAGCTTGACCGCCTTGACCAGACCCGAGGCATGCGCGGCGGCCACATCGGCGGGGTCGGTCTGTTCGGTCAGATAGAGCGTCATCAGCGGGTCGAACTGCATCCCCTCGGGCAGCGCCGCAAGGATCCGGTCGCGATATGCGGCGGCTTGTGCAGCGGTCACCACGGGCGGCACCAGATTGGGCATGATGATGGCGCGGGCGAAGTGGCGGGCGGTTTCGGGCAGGACAGCGCCCAGCATCGCGCCGTCGCGCAGATGCAGGTGCCAGTCATCGGGCCGGGGGATGGTGATGGATGTGCTCATGCCCCGCGATTACACAATCGCGGGGCTTTGGGCCAGTGGGCTATTGCGCAAAAATCAGCTGCGGGCGGGCGGAATGTCGATCTTGCCTTCGGCTGCGGCCTTTTCAAGCGCGTCCAGGCGGCGACGAATGCGCGGGGCGTTCATCCGCGCCAGCACATTGCGGCACAGTATCGTGGCCAGATAGGGGCGGTCGGCCACATCCAGCCGCGCCAGCAACCCGCGCAGGTAAGAGGGGTGCTCGCGCCGGGCGCGGAACAGCTTGGCGAAGTCGGCGGCGGTGAATTTTCCCTCGCCAACGCGGGCCAGAAGTGGAAACAGGATTTCCATCGCCAGCAGTTCCGATTGCAGCGCGTCGCCCATGTTGGGCATCCGCAGCTTGGTCACGTTGGGGCGGGTGAACAAGGCGGCGTGCATGGCGTCCAGATCCTCGGTCGGATCATAAAGCACAAACGCCTGATCGGCGGCGTCCAGCATATCGGGGGCATAGCCGAAGCGATCGGTGAAAGAGGTGCGGCGCATTTCGATAAAGCGGTCGTCCCATTCGGTGACGCGCGGATCCAGCGTGGCCTGCGGTTGCACCGCCACGACGGTGGCACCGGGGGCGGCGACGGAAAACGCCGATGCCGCATAGCCGCAGGGACCGGCGCCGTAGAACACAACGCGCTCGAATTCCTCGAAGAAGCCATCGTCGATCAGGCGGTCGAAAAACCCATAGACATGCGAATCACGGAACCAGGTGTCGCCGTCGCTGATCACGCTGAGGTGCGACCAGCCAAAGGCGCGCGCAAGATCCCAGCCCAGAGGCTGAGCGGTTTCCGACAGGGCCTGAATGCCCTGGATCGTTTCGAACGTGACCAGAAGAATCGGCTTCTCGTCAATGTAGCCGGCGCAATGACGCTCGCCCAAAGGCTGAAAAAAGCCGGTTTCTTCGGTGATCTGCTCCAACTTCTTCAACCACGCGGCTTTTTTCAGGCCATTCAGCGGGGTATCCAAAGGGTTCGGCGCGTCCAGCATGCCAGTATTTCCTCATATGCTCCGCATTCGGGCGGATGTCAGTTGAGTAAAATCTAGGCGCGCATTGGGGCGAAATTGCGGAAAATCCTAGGGCATTCTGGGCTAGTCCGGGTCAGAATTGCGGCCCAGATTGGCGTGATGCACCAGATAGCGCGCGGCCCGCTGCGACACGGGGCGCGTGGGTGGGGTCATCAGCAAGCGGCCAAAAAGCGCCCGGAAAGGTTCGCGTTTCAGCAGGGTTTCGAACCGTGATTTGCGCCAGGTGACGGCCTGTTGGTGCAGGTCCGACAGCTGGGGATCGGCCTTCAGCCGGTCCAGTTCGGCCTGCATCTGCGGGGCGAGGCGCTGCACGGTGCGGTCGTCGTCGGTGGAGAAATTACGCTCGACCCAGTAATCGAGGTCCAGCATGTGATCGGAATGCACCGCGCGGCCACGGTCGGCCTTGAGCACATAGGTTTCCATCGCGCCCAGCGGATAGTGGTTGAGCTGCACCAGCGCGTGATTGGGGCGGCCGTAGGGGGAAAAGATCCGGTTGGTGGCGAATTTGCGGTCCAGCGCGCGGCCTTCGCCATCGAACCAGCGGGCATTCTCCAGCCGGTCCTTGTTGGGGCTGCGCGGGCGGTGCACGCCCAGTTTGGCGTAGGTGCCATCGTTGCGGTAGAGCGTCTTGAACATCGACGCGCGCCAAGGCCAATAAAGCACGTTGGGTGCCGCGCGGGTGAAGGTCTGGGTGACGGGCCGATCCTCGTACCGGATCGCACCGGCGTTGCCGAACAGCCGCCAGGTCAGGGTGATTGCAGTGGCATCGGGCAGGGCGGCCAGCAGCGCGGGCAGGGTGTGATCGCCGGTGTGGATATTGACGAACTCATCAACATCCAGCGGCAGAATCCAATCGGCCTGTTGCACCGGGGCCATGTCGGCGGCGGCTTTGAGCGCGGTGAACTGGATGCCGCCCTTGGCATAGGGGCCATCGTTGCGCACGTGGGTCACAAGCCCCATCGCGTCCAGCCGGTCCAGCATGGTATCGGTGCCGTCCTGACAGTCATTGGAAAACACCAGAAAGTCGGTGAAGCCAACGGCGCGGTGATGCGCAAGCCATTCCAGCAGGAAGGCCGCTTCGTTCCGCACGGTAAGGACAGCGAGGAATTTCAATGCCTTGCCCTAGCTTTCCATATCCAGCGCCAGTGCATAGGCGACGCGCTCTGTCTCGTTGAGTTTGAGCTTCAGGGCCTGGTCGTACAGTTCCTGAAACTCGGGGTTCTGGTGCAGTTCATCGGCCTTGGCGCGGTGCCAGTCCAGCCCGCTTTGGTGCCACTGGCGCAGGGTGTCGTCGGCCATCAGCCGGTCATATTCGGCGCGCAGGCGGGGAGTGTTGCGCTGAATGGTGAGGTCTTTGAAGTCGCACCAATCCATGCGGATCCAGTAGTTCAGCCCGATCGAGCGATCCACATGCAGCGCGCGGCCCCGCTGACGTTTGATCAGAAAGCTTTCGGCGCTGCGCAGGGCATAGTGGTTGAGTTGCAGCAGGTCATAGCCGATGGATTTCTTCGAACTGCGCCAGCCGTTGTCGGCGGCCTCTTTGGTCATGTCCTGACCCGATCCGTTGACCCATTTCACCCGTTTGCGGAATTTTTCATCCAGCTTGTTGGGGCGGTGACAGCTGATCTTCTCGTAGGCGCCGATGTTGCGGAACATGGTCTTGAAACCCCAGACTGTGTGGGGCTTGGGGCAGAATTTCGGTGCGCAGGTGTCGAACTGATCAACGACAAAATCATCGGACAGGTCGGTCACGCCGTTGTGCCCAAACAGCCGCCAGGTCATCGCCACGTTGGTGGCATCGGGTGTGTGGGCAAAGAAATCGGCCAGCGTGCCGTTGCCGGTGCGGACGTTCATGAACTCGTCCACGTCGATATGGATGATCCATTCGGCGTTGATCAGCACGGGTTCTTTCTGCGCCTGATTGAGCGCGTATTGCTGCGGCGAGTTGCCTTTCCAGTTGTCGTTGTTGCGGTGTTGCAGCACGCCCATTTCCTGAAGCCGGTCAAGGATTTCGGTCGTGCCGTCCTCGCAACCGTTGGTGTAGATCAGGAAGTTGTCGACGCCGATGGCGCGGTGATAGGCGACCCATTCGATAATATAGGGCGCTTCGTTCTTCATGCAGCCAACGATAACGTTGCCGGAATTGCCCGGCGGCAGGTCGCGCGGGGCAACGGGGGTATAGGCGGGGCCGGGCTGATCTTCGTCGCTGGGGCCGATCCGGTTGTGCGGACGGAAGGACGAGGTTTTGAGCTTTTCGTAATTCTGCATCGCCAGCGGTGTCATGAGCGCGCTGGCTTGCGCCACGGCGGCTTGGGGCGCGGGGACAGGGGCGGGCGCCGAACCTTCTGCGGGCGTGTCATTCAGCCGGGCGATATCGGCGGCCTTGGTCTTGCGCGCGTCGTTGGTGGCCTTGTCGATGCGCCACAGGAACGCCAACAGGTATTGCGTGGGGCGAAAGCCGCGGGTCGGGTCGGCCTCGGTCCACGCGGGGCGGGCGCGGTCGCGTTTCAGGCAGGCTTCGGTCAGGGCGGGGTGGGCCTTGCGCAGATCCTTGTTCGCCGTCTCAAAGGTTTTGGACACTGCAACAAGGCTGCCGGGGGGGATGGGATCGCCGGGCACGGCAATTTCGCCGATGAATTTACGCCACAGCTGGCGCGGCAGCAGCCGGTCCGAGGTGCTGAGCACCTTGAGCAGCAGCTCGTTCATCTGCCGCCCGCGGGCCAGCCATGCGGCTGAGGGTTGTTGCGGCGGCGTGTCGGGGCTGGCGCGGCCAAGGGTGTCTTCGATACCGAAGGCGGCGCGGATTTCATCGGTGGCGGCCTCCGAATAAAACAGCGTCTCGTCATAGGGGCGCAGGGCAACGGTGCCGGGGCCGAAGACCTGTTCCCATTCCTGCACCATGCGGGGGTAGTCCAGCCAGAAGGCCGGGCATTGGGTTTCAAGGAACTGGCCGTTTTGCGGCACAATTTTATGCGCGTCCAACAGGGCGTCATCCCACCAGTCGGCGGTGCCCGCCATCTCAAGCTCGACCTCAAGCGAGGTGGCGCGGCCTTCCATCAGCTGTGCGGCATAGTGGCGAGCCAGAAGGCGGCCCTGTTCGTCAATATGGGCGACGATGCGAATGTCATCCGACAGCGGCGCCAGCAGCGCCTTGAGCCGCTGGATCTCGGACGGGCGGGCAAGCGAGGCGCCAAGCTGACTGCACGACAAGATCATTGTGTGCGGCGTGGTCGCGGCAACATCACGGGCCAGCGCCTGTGCGACCTCGGCATAAAGCCCGGCCTGTTTGTCGCCGGTGATGAAGCCGCGATTGAAGCGCAGCGGGTCGATGTGATCGGGGTCGGTGACGGCCATGAACAGCCGGGTGTGGTTGCGCGGGCCAAGCGCGCGGGGAAACAGGATGCCTTTGCCCGCCAGCTGTTCGCGCTTGTCGGCCATGACCCGTTGCAGGCGGTCGGCACCGACATGCTCCATCCCGATATGAATATAGATCCGCATCAGACGGCCCCGGCTGTGATTGCTTGGGCGGTACGGTTGCGATTGGCCTTGCCCCACCATGTCAGGGGCACGCCGATATGGGCGCTGATCTTGGTTGCCGCGTCGCTGTCACTCACATCATACTCCAGAAAATCACTGTCATCACGGAAAAGCTGGCGCAGATGGGCATAGTGCGCCTTGATCCATTGCACCCGCTCGAGCGTGGTTTGGCCAAAGCCCTTTGGCAGACCGGGGATGGAGTTGTTGGGCAGGCGTTCAATGCCCAGATTGGACCAGCGCAGCATGCTGTCGGACAGCTGCCGTGGATCGCGCGACGAGGCAAGAAATTTGGTGCCCGGATGGTGGCGGCGGATGGCATCAATCAGGCCCCAATCCATCTGCGGCCACAGCGACAGCCCCTCGCGTAAGACATTGATTTCAGTGAAGGCATCGAAGCCCTCAAGCGCGGAAAGCGGATCGCCAGTATGGAAATAACCATCATAAAGGACCTGCCCGACAAAGGCCTGATGCAGGCTGGCGTCATCGGTCTGGCGGCGGCGGATACGGTAATCGGCCACCTTCAGACCGGCCAGTTTCAGCGCGCGGGCCAGCGTGGTCGTGCCGGATTTCGGCAGGCCCAGATTAACAACGCGCAGGCGGGTCATATGCTCAGCCCCAGCTTGGCCAGAAGCGCCTCTTCCTGCGGGGGGAGTTTGCTGGCGCCGCGCAGGTGGTCGCGCATGTCCTGATAGGCAGGTTGCGCCAGCAATTCATCGCGTTTGGCCAGATGCAGGCGGACGGTGTCGGCGTGCAGGGCGGCGATCTCGGGGTCGGATTTCAGATCGGCCAGCGCGGTTTCCAGCGCGGGCAGGTAGCGCTGGATGCTGAGATCGGTCCAGGCGGGATCGTTACGCTCGCGCCAGTAAGTATCATCAAACGCACGGTTTTCACGGTTCACATCACCGCGGTCGTTCTTGACGAGATAGCTGTCGAGCGAGCGCAGGGCGTAGTGATTGAGCGTGGCAAGCTCGCGGGCGCCTTGGGCGGGGAACTTGCGGATGCGGCGGGGGTTGGCGGCGACGAGGAATTTGTGCTGCACCGGGTTGCCGGAGCCATCGGTCCAGCTTGGGCGGCGTTTTTGCGGCAGTTTGGCTTTGAAAAACGGCCGGTGGGCGCCGTAGTAGTGCAGGGGAAAGTCGTTGCGGACCAATGACTTGACCTCGATCGCGGATTCGCCGCACCACAGGTCGGGATTGTGCGAGCGGGTGAACTGGGCGATGACGGGGCGGTCTTCGAAGGCTTCGATATCGTCATTGGCAAAAAACTGGAAATTGACCGAGATCGCCTGCGGATTGCCACAGGCGTTAACCAAGGCGGGGATGGTGTGATCGCCGGTGTGGATGTTGAGGAATTCATCGACATCCGCGACCCAGACCCAATCGGCATTCTGCACGATATCCTGCTTGGCGGCATCCTGAAGCGCCTCCATCTGATAGTTGCGGCCTTGGGCGGGGTTGGGCAGGTGGCGCAGGTGGCCGCGCGCGGCGAGCGCATCCAGCAGCCGGTCGGTGCCGTCGGTGCAATCGTTTGAATAAAAAAGGAAATCTGTGACGCCGATCAGGCGGTTGAAGGCGATCCATTCCAGCAGGAAAGGGCCTTCGTTCTTCACGCAGGTGACGGCGGTTACGCGCATGGCGCCGCCTCCGTCTGGTCCGGTTGTGTCCGTTGCATCGTTTCTGCCCGCCGCTGGCTTTGGGAGGTGGAACCCCCAGTGTAGCCGTTTGTTCTTTTCCAAAACCATGACATTTCGGTGTGAAATCGTCAATGTTTGCAGTGGTTTTTTCTAAAATGGAAACAATCAAAACCGGGTTTTGCACGGGCTTTCGGTAACGCGTCGGTATTGCGTCGGTATTACGTCGGTATTTGCACAGGGAGGATGGCGAGCGACAATGGCAAGGGGCGATGGAGCGCCGGGGGGTGCTACGTTGGTCGAGCTTGACCCCACCCGCGTGGCGGTGCCTGTTTGGCGCGAGGGAGGTACATCATGGTGCAGGTGAGTTCGATTGACGAGGTGCAGCAGCGGCTGGAGGGGCAGGATTATGTCTGTGACAGGGCGCTGGCGACGGTGGTGTTTCTAGCGCTGAAACTGGGGCGGCCTTTGTTTCTGGAGGGCGAAGCGGGCACCGGCAAGACCGAGATTGCCAAGGCGATTGCCGCGGCTTTGGGGCGGCGGCTGATCCGGTTGCAATGCTATGAGGGCCTGGACGCGGCAAGCGCGGTCTATGACTGGAACTTTGCCGCGCAGATGATCGCCATTCGCACGGCCGAGGCCGCAGGCGGCGCGGACCGGGATGCGCTGAAATCCGAGCTGTTCACTGAGGAGTATCTGATCGAGCGGCCCCTGTTGCAGGCAATGCGGCCACAGGTGGGCGGCGCGCCGGTGTTGTTGATTGACGAGATCGACCGCACCGACGAGCCGTTCGAGGCGTTTCTGCTGGAGGCGCTGAGCGATTTTCAGGTGACGATCCCTGAGTTGGGCACGATCCGCGCGCCCGAGCCGCCGATTGTGATCCTGACCTCGAACCGGACGCGCGAGGTGCATGATGCGCTGAAGCGGCGGTGTCTGTACCACTGGGTCGATTACCCGAATTTCGAGCGCGAGCTGGAGATTTTGCACGCGCGGGCGCCCGAGGCAGCAGAGGCATTGAGCCGCGAGGTGGTGGCCTTTGTGCAGCGGCTGCGCACCGAGGATCTGTTCAAGAAACCCGGTGTGGCGGAGACGATTGATTGGGCCAAGTGTTTGCTGGCACTGGATGTGATAGATCTGAGCCCCGAGGTGATCGCCGATACGCTGGGCGCGATCCTGAAGTATCAGGATGATATTGCGCGGTTGCAGGGCTCAGAGGCGAAGCGGCTGCTGGATGAGGCCAAGGCGGGGTTGGAGCCCGCGTAGGATGGTGGAGCTGCCTGATCTGGAACTGCCGGACGATCCGAAGCTGACGCATAACATCGTGCATTTCGCGCGGGCGCTGCGCAAGGCGGGGCTGCCGGTCGGGCCGGGGCGGGTGATTGATGCCATTCGCGCGGTCGAGGCGGCGGGGTTCACCGACAAGCGTGATTTCTATTGGACGCTGCACGCGTGTTTCGTGAACCGGCCCGAGCACCGGGCGGTGTTTGGCCAGATTTTCCGGCTGTATTGGCGTGATCCGCGGTTCATGGAGCATATGATGGCGATGCTGCTGCCCTCGATCCGCGGGGTGCAGGAGGAACGCCGGGCGCGGGCAGCGGAGAAGCGGGCGGCGGAGGCGTTGCTGGACGGGGTGGAGCGCGATCTGCCGGAGGGGGCGGAGCGCGAGGAAGAGACGATGATCGAGGTCGATGCCTCGATGACCATGTCCAGCGAGGAGCGGCTGAGGACGCTGGACTTTGAGCAGATGAGCACGGCGGAGGTGGCCGAGGCCAAGCGGATGCTGGCGCGGCTGAGCCTGCCGGTGAAGCCGATCCCGTCACGGCGGGGGCAGGCAAGTCTGATCGGCAGTCGGGTGGATTGGCGGCGCACCATGCGGCAGTCGATGCGGCGCGGCGGCGAGGTGCACGGCATTGCGCTGCAGGCGCCAAAGCCGCGGTGGCCAAATCTGGTGGTGCTGTGCGATATTTCCGGCTCGATGAGCCAATACAGTCGGATGGTTTTGCATTTTCTGCATGCGGTGGCGAATGAGAAGGGGGCGGGGTGGGCCAAGGTGCATGCCTTCACCTTTGGCACGCGGCTGACGAATATCACCCGGCATCTGGCAACGCGGGATGTGGATCAGGCGCTGAAGGCCGCGGGGGCGCAGGCGCAGGACTGGGAAGGCGGCACGCGGATTGGCGATTGTCTGCATGCGTTCAACCGCGACTGGTCACGGCGGGTCATGGGGCAGGGCGCGGTGGTGTTGCTGATCACCGATGGGTTGGACCGGGGGGATGCGGGCGCGCTGGGCCGCGAGATCGAGCGGTTGCATCTGTCGTCGCGGCGGCTGATCTGGTTGAACCCTTTGTTGCGCTGGGACGGGTTTGCGCCCAAGGCGCGTGGGATTGCCGCAATGCTGCCGCATGTGGATGCGTTCCGGGCGGGGCATTCGATTGCCACGCTGGAGGAATTGGCGCTGGTCATCAGCCAGGTCGGGGACAGTGGCGAGAAGGCGCGGTTGATGGCGGCGCTTCAGTCGGGGGTCTGAGGCGCGGGGTAGGGGGATGCGTATTTGCGTGCGCCCCATTGCATCGGCGGTGAAAACTGGCGCCAATGGCGGGGCGGTGGCGCGGTGCCGCGCCGGGTCGGAACACAGAGCAGAGCGAGGAGCATCATGGACAGGTTTGACACGATCCCCGAGGTGGCGCTGGGCTGGCACCAAGAGGGCAAGGGCGCGGTTCTGGCCACGGTGGTGGAGACGTGGGGCAGTGCGCCGCGCCGGGTGGGCAGTCAGCTGGCGATCTCGGGCGCGGGCGGTATCGAGGGGTCGGTCTCGGGCGGGTGCGTCGAGGGCGCGGTGGTGGTCGAGGCGCTGGAGGCGCTGGAGGACGGAAAGCCGCGGTTGCTGGAATACGGTGTCAGCGACGGCGATGCCTTCGCGGTTGGGCTGGCCTGTGGCGGCACGATCCGGGTTTTGGTCGAACCGGTGGGTGCCGTGATGCCCGTGCCGGTGCTGGAGGCGCTGGTGGCGGCACGCGCGGCGCGGCGGCAGGTGGCCTATGTTGCGGATCTGCAGAGCGGCGCGCGATCACTGGCGACTGAGGGCTACGACGAGCGGTTTCGCATGGATCGCTCAGGCTTCGAGGGCGAGGGGCAGGTGTTTGTGGCCATTCACAATCCGCCGTTGCGGATGATCATCGTGGGGGCCGTGCATATTGCGCAGGCGTTGGTGCCGATGGCGCGGATTGTGGGGTATGACCCGGTGGTGATCGACCCGCGCGACAGTTTCGGCTCGGCCGCGCGATTCCCCGGTGAGGTGGTGCTGAACGACTGGCCCGACGAGGCGGTCGACGCGCTGGGGCTGGATGGGCGCACGGCGCTGGTGCTGCTGACGCATGACCCCAAGCTGGACGATCCGGCGCTGGAGGCGGCGCTGGGCTCGGGGGCGTTTTATATCGGGGCGCTGGGATCGACCCGGACCCATGCCAAACGGGTGGCTCGTTTGCAGGACAAGGGATTTACCGACCAGCAGATTGCGCGCATTCACGGCCCGGTGGGGTTGGACATCGGCGCTGCAAGCCCGGCAGAGATCGCGCTGTCGGTGCTGGCGCAATGCACAATGGTCTTGAGGCGCGGATGAAGTTTGGTGCTGTTCCAGTAGCCGAGGCCGAAGGGGCCATTCTGGCGCATTCCGTCGATCTGGGGGGGCGGCGGCTGCGCAAGGGCGTGGTGCTGCACCCGGCGGACCTGATGGCGCTGCGCGAATCGGGCCACGATCAGGTGACCGTGGCGCGGCTGGACCCTGGCGATCTGCATGAGGATGCGGCGGCAGAGGCATTGGCGCGCGCGCTGGTGCCTGATCCGGGGGCGGCGGGGCTGCGGCTGAGCAAGGCGTTCACGGGGCGGGTGAATATTCTGGCGGACGGACCGGGGGTGGTGACGATGAAGCGCGACCGATTGGTGGCGCTGAACGCGGTGGACCCGATGATCACGCTGGCCACGGTGCCCGAGTTTCAGCAGATGGGTGCCGGTGGCATGGTCGCCACGGTCAAGATCATCTCATATGGCGTGGCGGCGGCGGACGTGGCGCGGGCCTGTGCGCTGGGCGACGGCGCGCTGCGGCTGGCGCAGCCGGTTCTGCGCAGTGCGTCGCTGATCATTACTGAAATTCCCGGCGGTGCGGGCGACAAGGGGCGCGAGGCGATTGCCGCACGGGTGACGGCGCTGGGCATGGAGCTGAGCGAGGTGCTGAGCTGTCGCCACGAGGAAGCCGCGCTGGCGCAGGCTGTGGCACGGGCGCGGGGCGATCTGGTGCTGATCCTGACAGGCTCGGCCACGTCGGATGCTCAGGATGTGGGGCCGCGCGCGCTGCGGCAGGCGGGCGGCGTGGTCGAGCGGTTCGGGATGCCGGTCGATCCGGGGAACCTGTTGTTTCTGGGGGCTTTGGGGGTGCGGCCGGTGATCGGCTTGCCGGGGTGCGCGCGTGCGCCCGCACTGAACGGGGCCGATTGGGTTCTGTCGCGCGTGGCCTGCGGGGTTGCCGTGACCGGGGCGGATATTGCGGCGATGGGGGTGGGTGGCCTGCTGAAGGAAATTCCGACGCGCCCGATGCCACGCGGCGGGTTGAGCGCGGCGCGGCGAGCCGAGCGGGGCGCCGCAGGCTGAGCCGTCAGAGCCGCAGATCCTGCACGAATGTTTCGATCTGCGGCGCGATTTCCCCCTTGTTCACCTGTCCTGCGGTCAGGATCAGGGTCGCCTCGGGCGGGGTGCCCAGTTGGGTCTGCATCTCGGCCAGCACCTTTTCGGCGCCGCTGCCGCCTTGGGTGACAAACCCGGCATAGCGGCGAATGTCGGGCTTGGCCGTATGCAGCCAACTGCGAACCGGCGCGCACAGGTGCCCGGCCCACGTCGGGCTGCCGATCAGCACCAGATCATAATCTTCTGCGCGGCGGGTTGGCGGGGTAAGCTGCACGTGGCGCTGTTTCAGCGCCTCCCATGCGGAGCGCAGGTAGCCCGCGATGCCGGTGCGCGCGCGGGGTTCGCGCAACTCTTCGATATCGGCGCCCAGCCGTGTGGCCAGCGCCTGTGCCACGGCGCGTGTTGTGCCGCTGCGCGAAAAATAGAGGATCAGGATGCGTGTCATATAAACAGAATGACACAGGCCGCAGTGTGTGACTTTGACCGAAATCAAGCCGGTGTCTGAAAGGTCCGCGCGGGTTTGTGACCCGATGGCCCCTTTTCAGTCTGTCAGTCGCGTGGTTAACTTCGCCAACAGCCAGGGAAAGCACCAAGCCGGGAGAGCAAGATGGCACGAATTTCGATGACAGTGAACGGGGCGCCGGTTTCGGGGGAAATCGAGGGGCGCACGCTTCTGGTGCAGTTTCTGCGCGAGGGGCTGGAGCTGACGGGGACGCATGTTGGCTGCGACACCAGCCAATGCGGCGCCTGCGTTGTGCATGTTGACGGGGTTGCGGTGAAATCCTGCACGATGTTCGCAGCCGAGGCCGAGGGGGCCGAGGTTTCGACGATCGAGGGGCAGGCGGCGGCGGACGGCACGCTGTCGACGTTGCAGCAGGCGTTTCAGGATTATCACGGGCTTCAGTGCGGGTTCTGCACGCCGGGCATGGTGATGTCGGCGGCGGCGCTGTTGAAGGTCAACCCGAAGCCGTCCGAGACCGAGGTGCGCGACCACCTTGAGGGCAATATCTGCCGCTGCACCGGGTATCACAACATCGTGCGCGCGATCATGGCAGCAAGCGGGCAGGCGGTTCCG
>NZ_FOEP01000014.1 GCF_900110775.1 Thalassovita taeanensis
GCAGGCGCCGCATTGGCTGGTGTCGCAGCCAACATGCGTCCCCGTCAGCTCCAGCCCCTCGCGCAGAAACTGCACCAGAAGCGTGCGCCCCTCGACGTTACGGGAAACCTTTTTCCCGTTCACGACCATTGAAACCTCAGTCATATTTTCCTCCCTCGTGTTTGCATCGCTCAGCTGGTGAAGACGCGCTTCAGCCAGCCCTTTTTCTGTCCCTCATCGCCCGCCGCAACGGCGTCCTCCTCGATGACCTCCTCTTCGGGGGCCGCCTCTCCGGCCCCTTCAACAGCATTTTGGAAATTTTCGAAAAACTGATCGGCCATCTTTTTGGCAAACCCGTCGATGATCCGGCTGCCCAGCTGCGCCAGCTTGCCGCCCACCTTGGCCTCAACCTCATAGTCCAACCGGGTGCCACCGGGGATATCCTCCAGCGTAACCTTGGCGGCGCCCTTGGCAAATCCTGCCGCACCGCCCTTGCCCTCGCCCGACAAGGTCAGGCTTTGCCCCGGCACCATGTCCGACAGGGTGACCGCGCCCACGAATGTGGCTTTGACCGGGCCAACCTTCTGCACCACCGTGGCCTCAAACCCCTCCTCCGGCGAACCGGACATGCTCTGACAGCCCGGCACGCATTCTTTCAGCACCTCTGCCGACAGCAAAGCCGCCCATATTTCAGTCCGGTCGGCTGCGATCTCGCGAGAATCGGTAAGCTGCATTCCTGTCCTCCCATGCGTAATCCCCTCACGCTACGCAAAGCCGCAGCGCCAGACTATTCGACCAATGGCCTAGTCCGCCGCCTTTTCTCGGCAACACCCCGATGCCTACGACCAATGGCCCCGTTGCACGACAGGCGCGGATTGATACTCTACCCCCACACACTTTCGCACGGATACCAAGCACCATGCCCCAAACCCCAGCCCCACCGGACGAGGTGCCATTCCGGTCGGCCCTGATCGTGGATGACCATCCGCTGTTCTGTGACGCCCTGTCGATGACGCTGCAAACCGTGACCGGGCTGAAAGACATCCGCAACGCCGCCAGCCTGGCCGAGGCCCTGAACGACATCGCCACCCACGGCGCCCCCGACCTGATCGTGCTGGACCTGAACCTGCCCGACGTCGACGGGTTCGACGGGCTGATCCGGCTGAAGGCCACAGCACAGGTGCCGGTGGTCGTGGTGTCCTCGATGGCCGAAACCCGCATGATCAGTTCCGCCATTCACGCCGGTGCCTCAGGCTTCGTGCCCAAACACAGCCAGCGCGACGTGTTTCGCGCCGCGATCGCAGCACTCAGCCGGGGCGAGGTGTTCATCCCCGACGGTCACGACCTGCCCGACCGGACCGACACCGTGCCCGGCGACGATGCCAGCGCCCGCCTGGCCACTCTGACCAATCAACAGGCGCGCATCCTGCACCTGATCTGCGTCGGCAAACTGAACAAGCAGATCGCCTTCGACCTGTCGATCGCCGAAACCACCGTCAAGGCGCATGTCACCGCGATCATGCGCAAGCTGGGCGTCCAAAGCCGCACTCAGGCCGTGCTGATTGCCAAGGAAACAAGCTTTAGCAGCATCTTGCAAGACGGCCCCTGAACCGCCAAGATCAGCCAATCGCCAGTGGAGGAGGCAACAGCATGGACCAGATCACAGGTCCGACGCAGGCACAGTCCTGCGCACCCCGGATCGTGCGCACAGCAACGGTTCCCTGCGACGCGACAGACCCGCTGACCGATCTGGCGCTTGCCCTTGGTGACACCCCGCTTGAACTGGTGCTGCTGTTCGTCTCGTCGCACGCCGATATTGCCGCCATCGCACGCCGTGCACAGGGCGCCTTTGGCGACGCGCTCGTGCTGGGCTGCACCACCGCCGGCGAGATCTCCGGCAAAGGGTACTCCGACGGTGAAATCGTTGCCGTCGGCTTTCCGCGTGCGCAATTCCGGGCGCGGATGCTGCTGATCGAGGACCTGAACAACTTCGATGGCCCGCCCCTGATCGACCGCATGATCCAATCGCGCAATGCGATGGCACGCGAACAGCCCGACTGGGACTATGAATTCAACTTTCTGATGATCGACGGTCTGTCCCGCCGCGAGGACGAGCTGACAGCCGAACTGGCCATGGGGCTTGGGCCGGTGCCCTTGTTCGGCGGCTCGGCCGGCGATGGCGACACCTTTGCCCAGACCTTCGTGCTGGCCAATGGCCGCGCGTACGGCAATGCCGCCCTCGTTGCGCAGCTGCGCACGACCTGCCCGATCAAAGTGTTCAAAACCGACCACTTTGTCCCCACCCAACAGCGCATGGTGGTCACCGGCGCCCACCCTGACCGCCGCATCGTGCATGAAATCAACGCCGAGCCTGCGGCCCGCGAATACGCCCGCGTGCTGGGAAAGGACCCCGAACAGCTGACCACCTTCACCTTTGCCGCCCACCCGCTTGTGGTGCGCATCGGCGGGCAGCACCACGTGCGCTCGATCCAGCGGGTGGAACGCAACGGCGATCTGGTGTTCTATTCGGCCATCGACGAAGGCCTCGTGCTGACCCTGGCCGAACCGATGAACATGGCCCGCCATCTGGAAAACGAAATTGCCGCCCTGTCAGCCCACGGCGCCCCCGATACCATTCTGGCCTGCGACTGCATCCTGCGCAAAATCGAGGCGCAGCAAAAACAGATCACCGGGCGGATCTCGGACATTCTGGCGCGCAACAGGGTGGTCGGGTTTTCCACCTACGGCGAGCAGATGAATTCAATGCATGTGAACCAGACCCTGACCGGCGTGGCGATCTACCCGCCCAAAACGCAGGCCCGGCCATGACCCACGCGCTGATTGATCCGCACGACACGCTCGAGCGGCAGAATGAAAAGCTGCTCAGAATCAGCGCCGCCCTGATGCGCCGGGTCGAACAGGGCTCCGATGCCTCGGGCGCCGCCTTCACGCAGTTTCAGCGCGCCGTCATGCTGGAAGAAGAAGTACGCGCCCGCACCCGCGATCTTGCCCGCGCGCTGGACCTGCTAAACCTGTCCAACGCCCAGCTGGCCGAGGCCAACCGCGAAACCGAATCCGCCCGCGCCAACCTGACCAACGCCATCGAAACCGTGCAGGAAGGCTTCGCGCTGTTCAACGCCGATGAACAGCTGGTGATGTGCAACAGCCGCTTCGGCATGCACATGCCCGATATCCGCGACCATCTGGTGCCGGGGCTCAGCTTTCGCGACTATATCGAACTGGTCAGCCATTCGCAGTTCCTGTCCCTGTCTGATGCCGAGCGCCCACAGGATTGGGCCGCGCGCCGGATGACACGGCACAAGGACAACCACGTCATCTTCAACGTCCGCATGATCTGGAACCGCTGGGTGCAGGTCAGCGAACACCGCACCCCCGACCGGGGCACGGTGATCCTGCAAACCGACGTGACCGACATCATCCGCCTGCAACGGCAGGAACGCGACCGGATGCTGGATGATCAGGCCAAGCTGATCCGCGCCACGCTGGAACATCTCGATCAGGGCGTGTGCATCTTCGACAGCCACGCCCGGCTGGTGGGCTGGAACCAGCGCGCCAGCGAACTGCTGTCAATCTCGCTCAGCCGGTTTCGCATGGGGATCGGTTTTTTGATGCTGTTCGAACGCTTCCGCCACGAAATGCGCGCGCCCAGCCACCTGTCCGCCCAAGAAATCGAAGACTGGGTGACCACCGAAGGCGACCGCCCGCCCCTGTCGTTCGAGGTGTCGCACAGCAACTCCAAAACGCTGACGGTGTTTGCGCAGGAAATGCCCGACAAGGGGTTCGTGTTCTCCTTCACCGACGTCACCCGCGAACGCGCGGCCGTGCGCGCCGTCTATGACGCGAACCAGAAGCTCGAACAGCGCGTGATCGAACGCACACTGGAACTCGAAGACGCGCTGGCCGAGGCCGAGCGCGCCAACGCCTCCAAGTCCCGGTTCGTGGCCGCCGCCAGCCACGACCTGCTGCAACCGCTGTCTGCGGCCAAGCTCTATGTCGAATCCGTGGCCTCCGATCACCCCGACAGTCAGACCCGCGCCGTGCTGACCCGCGCCAACAACGCGCTCAGCAGCGTCGAAAGCATCCTTGGGGCGCTGCTGGACATCTCCAAACTCGATTCGGGGCGCGCTGACGTGACCATCGGCACGGTCTCATTGCACCGGGTGATGACCCAGCTCGCGGATGAACTGGCCCCGCTGGCGCGTCAAAAGGGGCTGGACCTGCGGGTCGTGCCCAGTCAGGCGCTGGTCGCCAGCGATGCCACCTATCTGCGCCGCATCCTGCAAAACCTGATGGCCAACGCTGTGCGCTATACCGAAACCGGGCGGGTTCTGGTGGGGGCGCGACGCACCAAAACCAGCATCCGGATCGAGGTGCACGACACCGGCCCCGGCATTGCCGAGGACCAACAGGACCTGATCTTTCGCGAGTTTCACCGCGTCGGCCTGACCGCCAGCGCCAGCGAAGGCCTGGGGCTGGGGCTGGCCATCGTCGAACGCGCCTGCGCCTTGCTGAACCACCCGCTGCACCTGACCTCGCGGCCCGGACAGGGCACGCTGTTCTCGGTCGAACTGCCGCTGGCCAAACGCGCCCCCGCGCCGCCAGCACCGCCGCCGCTGCCCAGCCAAGGCACGCCGCACCCCAGCCTGCGCAACCTGATTGTCCTGCTGATTGAAAACGACGATGCCCTGCGCGACGCCCTGACCGTCGCGATGGAGCAATGGGACGTTGCCGTTCTGGCCTGCGCCAGCGGCGCCGACGCGCGCGACCTTCTGGCCGAAGCCGACGTGGCCCCCAACGTGATCGTGGCCGATTATCAACTGGATCATGGCGAGCTGGGCTCGGATGTCATCCGCGCGTTGCGCCGCGCAATCGGCCCGGTCCCGGCCTGCCTTGCCACCGCCAACCGCTCGGCGGTTGTGGCGCGGGCCGGACAAGACGCCGGACTTGATCTGCTCTATAAACCGATTGCCCCGGATGACCTGCGCCGCTTTTTGCTGCGCGTCGCCGCGGCCATCCCCGCGATCAGAACGCCTTGAAGGTCAGCGTCGTCAACGACCGCTCGATCCCGGCAATATCCAACAGCTGGTCATTGATGTACTTGCCGACATCCTGATCGGTCGGAATATACAGCTTCATCAGCAGGTCGAAATCGCCGCTGGTGGAATACAGCTCGGAATGGATCTCGCGCAGGACGATTTCCTCGGCCACACGATAGGTGGTGCCGGGCTTGCATCGGATCTGGACAAATACACAGGTTGTCATCTGGGCCTCATTCTTGCTGGGCGCAGGCTGTCACGTCCGCGCCCGCACCGCAACGGCGATTTACGGGTTCAGCGCCCGCACCGCCTTCTCCTCCTCGATCTGCTCTTCAATCACCTCGGCCACAATCTCATCCGGCCGCCCGCGATAGGTCACATCGTCCAGCACCAGCTGATTGATCGCACACCACATCGGATAGCTGACCCAGCCGGCATGCTCTTTCACCGCCGTATCATAGGCCCGCACATTCCAGAACGGGCTGCGCGACGACGCGACCGAGGCGCGATTTTCCCGCCCCCTCAGATACAGCGCATGCCGCCACTGCACCGAGGCCGCGTTGTGCCCCACCGCAATATTCGGCATCGCCTGCAACGGCCCGTCCGGCGCGCGCTCCAACCCGTATTCCCACCCGGCATCGGTGGCATTCACCCCACCGCCATTCAATGCCTTCTTGGCGCGGCGCGCCTGATACAACCACCCATTCGCGGCGCTGCACCACGACAGATCCGGCACCGTGCTGTTGCCATAACTCGCAGGCGCCCCGCCGCTGTCGTTCACGCTCATCTCATGCGTTGCCCCAATCGGCGGCCCGACCAGAATCTCGCGCGGCTGCGCCCGGCCCCGCTCGACCTGCGACAACGGGCGCGGATTGTCCGGCGCCTTGCTGTAGGTCGGCACCAAATGCCCGATTGCCTTGGTCTCCTCGGCGCCTTTCTTGCCGATCAGGCTGCGGGTGATAGGAAACAGCGTGCTGGTGGCAAAGTCACTGCGCACCTCGCGGCTGTTCTGTGCATTCTGAAACCAGTTCGCCGTCGCCGTGATCGAGATATAGACCGGCCGCTGATGCAGCGGAAACATCAATCGCCACGGCCTGACCCGCTTGCGAAACACCGGATCATAGCCGCCGACATTGCCGACAATCTGAAATTCATCGTCGCGCAATCCCGCCCGCTGCCGCATCGCCCGCTGCAAGGATGTCCACTTTGCCGCCTCCGCCGCCGGGTTCAGCAGCACCACAAGATCGCCCAGAAACGGCTTCATCACCGGGGCATCATCACCATTGCGGCTGGGCAACCGCTGCTTCGCAATCGCGTCCAGCGCGTAATCCTCTGCCACCCCCGACAGCATATTCCCGCCCAATGAATGGCCCACGATCAACAGCTTGTCCGCCCGCGGATCGCCCTGCTTCAACGCCAGCGGATACTCGACCGCCTTCAGCACCTGCCCCAACACCGACTCTCGCCCGCGCCCCAGGTCATCGCTTTTGGTCTTGCGGTTGAAAATCGTCGGCAAGGCCCCCGCCACAAACGGCGTCACCCCAAAGTCCGAGGTCAGCGGCGGCTCGGCAAACGCCCGCCCGCGCCAACCGATGAACACCCCGGTCAGACGCGCGTTGCAATAATCTCCGCCGTCAATACAGCGCGCATTCAGCGCCGCGCGGGAATAGCCCAGCAAGATCCGGAATTTCTGCAAATCGCGGTCGCGCAACACCGCATCATGCCGCCAGCCATGCACATAGGTCACCACGAAATTCTGCCGCCCGTCGCGGTCATTCTGGCGCAACCGCTCCAACAACGTGCTCAGCTGCGCCGCGTCGTGCAACTGCCCCTGATCCGAGATCTCGACGAAGGCCAGATCAAAACGGTCCACATCCGCCACCACCTTGCCGACAGCCTCCGCCTGCTGCTGCCACGCGCCGACCCCCGGCAGGCGGTGCGACTGAAAATAGCAGTTCAGCGGATAATCATCGTCGCTCGCCCGCAGCGTCTGCGCGCCCACCTCCAAGGCCTTGCCCTCGGTGTTGCGCTCGGACAGCGCCACCACACCGGCGCAGGCCTCGTTCTGGGTTGAAAGCCGTCGATATCCCCGGTCTGTTACCGTGCAGGCCGCAAGCGCGGCGCACAGACAAAATACCGACGTAATACCGACGTAATACCGCATACCAAAATCTCCCTTAAATGCCCCACCCTAGCACGGCTGCGCCCGTTGACGGAATACTTGATGCCGCCGCCGCCCGGGGATCAGCTCACCCCGAAACAGCGCTTTGCTCAGAAAGGCTTTTCTGCACCGCCATCGCCGCCTATAAGCGGCAGCAACGAACAAAGGATGCCCGCCATGCGCAGCAGCACGATCACCCGCTCCACCGCCGAGACCGAGATTTCGGTCACCGTCAATCTTGACGGCACCGGCGCGTATGACAACCAGACCGGGGTCGGCTTTTTCGACCACATGCTGGATCAACTGGCGCGCCATTCGCTGATCGACATGACCATCAGCGCCAAGGGCGATTACCACATCGACGATCACCACACGGTCGAGGATACCGGCATCGCATTGGGTCAGGCGCTGGCGCAGGCTCTGGGCGACAAAAAGGGCATCCGCCGCTACGGCAGCTGCCTGCTGCCGATGGATGATGCACAGGTGCGCTGTGCGCTGGATCTGTCCGCGCGCCCCTATCTGATCTGGAACGTCGAATTCAAAGCGCCCAAGATCGGCACCTTCGATACCGAACTGGTTCGTGAGTTTTTTCAAGCCCTTAGCACCCATGGCGGCATCACCCTGCATGTCGATCAGCTGCACGGCTTCAACGCGCACCACGTCGCCGAAGCCGCGTTTAAATCCGTCGCCCGCGCCCTGCGCGAGGCCGTCGAGGTCGATCCGCGTAAATCCGACGCCATCCCATCGACCAAAGGCGCGCTCTGAACCCACCCCGAAAATGGGTCCCGGTTTTCGGATCAGACTGAGCGAAAAACTGCGCGAAAAAGGAAGCTTACGATGACCACCGTTATTGTCGATTACGAAAGCGGCAACCTGCACTCGGCCGAAAAAGCCTTTCAGCGCATGGCGCGCGAGGTCGGCGCGGGCGAGGTCATCGTCACCTCGGACCCTGACACGGTGCGCCGCGCCAGCCGGGTTGTGTTGCCCGGCGATGGCGCGTTTCCCGCCTGCCGCAAAGAACTGTTCGACCACCGTGGCCTGTTCGAAGCGATGGAAGAGGCCGTGATCACCGGCGGCAAGCCGTTCCTTGGCATTTGCATCGGCATGCAGATGCTGGCAACGCGCGGCATGGAATACGCCGAAACCCCCGGTTTCGACTGGATCGGCGGCACCGTCGACCGCATCACCCCTACTGACCCGCATCTGAAAGTGCCCCACATGGGCTGGAACGATCTGGTCATCGACCAGCCGCATCCGGTGTTTGACGGGATCAAAACCGGCGATCACGCCTATTTCGTGCACAGCTATCACATGAAAGTTGCAGACCCCGCGCATTTGCTGGCGCATGTCGACTACGCCGGGCCAATCACCGCGATTGTCGGGCGCGACAACCTGCTTGGCATGCAGTTCCACCCGGAAAAAAGCCAAAAAACCGGGCTCCGCCTGATCGGAAACTTCCTGAACTGGGCGCCGTAATCCGGCGCCCAATCAAGCACTTAGACCGCGCCGCTATATTCGCCGCGTGCGGGATAATTCTTGTCGATTGCAAAATCCAGTGCGCTTAGCAGCTCGGAAAAATGCGGCCGCACAAACGGCATCGTCTGCACCGAGCCATAGTACAGCGCCTGATCCGGCGAGACCATGAACAGGCCCGGCTCGGAAAATAGCGCAGGCTCTTCGATCCCGATCGACGTCACCCCGCGCGAGGTCGAGATATACAGCCCCCAGTCGCGCGCCACGCTCAGCGGCAGACCATATCCGATCCGCAGACCCGATGCGCCGATCTTCTCGGCCATGGCTTCGGCCCGGTCCTGCGGGTCCGAACTGACTGCGATGCAGCCCACGCCACGCTTGGCAAACTCGGGCACAAGCCGTTCAAATTCCTTCAGATAATTGGCGCAGATCGGGCAGTGCAGCCCGCGGTAAAAGCACACAACGGTGCCCCGTTCCGATGTTTCCTGTGACAGGGTAAACACCCCTGCCCCCGTTCCAACCGTGTCGACCCGCAGGTCGGGTGTCTTCTGGCGCGGCATCAGCATACGATGTTCCTTCCTGTCCTGTTGCGTGTCAGATGCACGCACAGTCTCAGGCGATCGGCAACGCTGCGGCCATCGCTCTCACGATGAAGTGACGACACGTCAGGCAACATGATCGGTTCAGCGCAGGCGGGTCCAAACCTGCGACTGGCACACCATCGCAATACAGCCTCTGACGGTCAGCTTGTCCCCGTTGACCGCCATCTTGCCGTCAAATTCGACCCTGTGCAGCGGCAGCCAGGCGCGGCCCTCATAGGCGCCGGGAGAAACCGGTTTCATATCCCAGAAAATCCGCTTGCCAATGTTTGGTGTGGTAATCGCTTTGCCTGCCTTGTCGAACGTGCGCGCGATCGTGCCGCAAACGCCTTGGCCACAGGGCGCAGCCACGACATGTGCCACCTGCCCCTTCTTGTCCGGTTTGGTCAGCCACACCCCAAGCAAAGCATCCGCCAAGGCAGGCACGGCCATCAAGGCCAGAGCAACAACGCAAACAGAAAACCGCAACCACATCTCAGCACACTCCGCAAAAGACATGAGTGATCATATCACAAGTCGCGCCCTGCCCAAATGGGGTGCCGCACCCTGCCTTCTGCCGCCGCACGCAAAAGGCAGGTTTTCGCCCAGATCGCTGTTATTTGACGCGGTTCCAGCTTTGTTTCTTACAAATCGGCCCGATGCAGCCCGACACTTTCAACGTATCGCCCGACAGCGCCATTTTCGACCGATAGACCTTGTCCGAAGAAGGCTGCCAGATCTTGCCGCTCGCGTAATGGCCCTTGCCATTTGCCTGCATATCCCAGACCAGTTTCTTGCCGATATTACCGGATTTATATTCGCCACCTGAATTGAAGGTGCGCGTAATCGTACCACAGATCTTGGCGCCGCACGGGGCAATCGCGACATGCGCATATGCACCATCGTCGACCTGTGTTTTCCACACGCCCTCAACCGGGTCGGCGAGGGCCGCGCCCGCGCCAACCACTGCAAACGCTATCGCAAGTGTCAGTTTATTCATTGTTCAATCCTCCCATGATCGCGCCGTGATCCTGCCCCGCAGGGCCCCGCGCGATCAAGTCTGACATAGGGTCAAGTTGCATTTCCCCCCCGCCCGTGCAAAACGGCTGCAACCAAGACAGATAAAGGCGCGCCCGATGATCCTCTACCCCGCGATTGACCTCAAGGATGGCAAGGCCGTGCGCCTTGTCAAAGGCGAGATGACCCGCGCCACCGTTTTCAACGACGACCCCGCCGCCCAAGCGATAGAGTTTGTCGAGGCGGGTTGCGAATGGCTGCATCTGGTGGATCTGAACGGCGCCTTCGCAGGCGAGCCGGTAAATGCCGCCCCGGTCGAAGAAATCCTGCGTCGGACCAAAGTCCCCGCCCAGCTTGGCGGCGGCATCCGCGACATGGCCACGATCGAACGCTGGCTGTCGCGGGGTCTGGCCCGTGTGATCCTGGGCACCGTAGCGGTGGAAAACCCCGCACTGGTGCGGCAGGCCGCCAAGGCTTTTCCGGGTCAGGTTGCCGTCGGCATTGACGCCCGCAACGGCTTTGTCGCCACCAAAGGCTGGGCCGAGGAAACCAATGTGCAGGTCACCGATCTGGCCCGCTCGTTCGAGGACGCAGGCGTGGCCGCGATCATTTACACCGACATCAACCGCGACGGTGCAATGCAAGGCCCTAACATCGAGGCGACAGCCGCCCTCGCCAACGCGGTGTCGATCCCGGTGATCGCAAGCGGCGGCGTGTCGTCAATCAACGATCTGATCGCCCTGAAAAACTGCGGCGCGCCTCTGAATGGGGCCATCTCTGGCCGCGCGCTTTATGACGGCGCGATTGATCTAAAAGAAGCGCTGCAAACCCTTCGCCAATGAACAGCACCGTTTTGGGGCATACTGTGTTTTTGTCTTGCCCCAAATACTCCAACCAACCTGCGCCAGCGTCACGATGCTTGCCGAAACAGACCACAACCCAGTAAGGTCAGGCCATGCTGAAAACCCGTATCATCCCCTGCCTTGATGTCGCCGATGGCCGCGTGGTCAAGGGCGTGAATTTCGTCGGCCTGCGCGATGCGGGCGACCCGGTCGAATCCGCCCGCGCCTACGATGCCGCCGGCGCGGACGAGCTGTGCTTTCTCGACATCCACGCCACCCACGAAAACCGCGGCACCATGTTCGACGTGGTCACCCGCACGGCCGAGCAGTGTTATATCCCGCTAACCGTTGGCGGTGGCGTTCGCACTGTGGCCGACGTCCGCGCGCTCCTTCTGGCTGGCGCCGATAAGGTCAGTTTCAACTCCGCCGCCGTTGCCAATCCCGATGTCGTGGCCCAAGCCGCTGACCAGTTCGGCAGCCAATGCATCGTGGTCGCCATCGACGCCAAGACTGTCGCGCCGGGCAAGTGGGAGATTTTCACCCATGGCGGACGCAAACCCACCGGCATCGACGCCGTGGAGTTTGCCAAGCTCGTGGCGGCGAAGGGGGCGGGCGAGATCTTGCTGACCTCGATGGACCGTGACGGCACCAAGCAAGGCTTCAACTTGCCGCTGACCCGCGCGATCAGCGACGCGGTGGATATTCCCGTCATCGCGTCAGGCGGTGTCGGCAACCTTGATCATCTGGTCGAAGGCGTGACCAAAGGCGGCGCCTCTGCCGTCCTCGCGGCTTCAATCTTTCACTTCGGCGATTACACCATCCGTCAGGCCAAAGATCACATGGCCGCCGCCGGCATCCCCATGAGGCTCGAATGACACTCGACGATCTGGCCAACACCATCGCCGCGCGCGCGTCCGCAGCCCCCGAGTCAAGCTGGACCGCCAAACTTCTGGCCAAAGGCCCGGAAAAATGCGCCGAGAAGTTTGGCGAAGAAGCCATCGAGGCCATCATCGAAGCCATCAAAGGCGACCGCACCCGCCTCACCTCCGAGGCCGCCGATGTCCTGTTCCACCTGCTGGTGATGCTGCAATCTCGTGACGTCCCCCTGTCCGACGTCATGGCCGAACTCGCCCGCCGCCAAGGCACATCCGGCATCGCAGAAAAAGCCGCGCGCCCCGAATCCTAATTCATTTTCACATTTTCACATTTTCAAAATATCCTCGGGGGCGTTGGAAATCCACAGATTTCCAACGGTGGGGGCAGACAGCCCCCGCCCTGCCCGCCGCAGGCGATTACAGTTTTGACGAAATAATCCCGGTGGCAAACCCACCCATGCGCAGCTCACCGAACAGGCGCTGATACTCGATCTTGGGGCAGCGGTTCATCACCACATCCACACCGCGTGCCCGCGCAACCTCTGCCGCGCCTGCGTGCTCCACACCGATCTGCATCCAGATCGTCTGCAGCTGAGGAAAACAGGCCAGCGCCTCATCGACAATTGGTAGCACGTGGTCTGAGCGGCGAAAAATATCCACCATATCCACCCCGCCCTCGATTTCTGCCAAAGACGCGCGCACGGTCTGGCCGAACAACATCTCGCCCGCATGGCCGGGGTTGACCGGAAGCACCGTATACCCCTTCAGGCTCAGATACCGCGTTACATAGTAACTTGGCCGCACCGGGTTCATCGACACGCCGACCACGGCCACGCGTTTTGTGCGTGTCAGGACGGTTTTCAGGAATTCGTCGGAATATTGTTCGCTCATGCTCTACCGATACCTCGCGACATCCATTGGCAAAAGAAAAAAACGCCCAGGAAAATCCTGGGCGCCAGTCACGGAACGAGGGACAGTGAAACAAAGCGCAGAGGTTCCGCATCTGCGCTTGTGCAATGTTACATAGGTGTCATTGCGCGACATAAAAGACTGCCTCAAGTTTCTGTGAACGGGGCGTCAATCGTTCGTGCCGCGCCGCAAACATCTATGGCGCCCGCCTCAGTGCTCTTGCGACGCATAGAGCGCCACTGCCGCCGCGTTCGACACATTCAACGACCCAAACCCGCCCGCGAACGCGATTTTCACAAGGTGATCGCAGGTTTCCTTGGTCTTTTCACGCAGGCCTGGCCCCTCGGCGCCCAGAATCAGCGCTACAGGCCGGTCACGCCGCCCCTCCAGCGCTTGTTCGATGGTCATGTCAGCCTCTCCGTCCAGGCCCAGCAGGATATACCCCATCGCCCGCAGCTCCTCCATCGCGTCCGCCAGGTTGCGCACCCGCAGATAGGGTTGCCGCTCCAGCGCACCGCTGGCGGTCTTGGCCAGGGCCCCGGTCTCAGGGGCGCTATGGTGTTTGGTGCCGATGACGGCGCAGGCGCCGAAAACTTCGGCCGAGCGCAGGATTGCCCCAACGTTATGCGGATCGGTCACCCGGTCCAGCATCACAACGCGCGGCACCCGGTCCGGCACGCCGACACAGGTATCCGCCAGTCGACCCCAATCCAGCGGTTTGACCTCCAGCGCGGCGCCCTGGTGCACCGATTGCGGATCAATCGGCACCGAGAACTTGCGCGGCTCCACCTCTTCGGGCTCGACGCCCGAGACGGCAATCGCATCGGCCAGCTTGTCCATCGCGTTCTTGGTCACCACCAACCGCAGCTTGACGCGCGCCGGGTTCATCAGCGCATCGCGCACCGCGTGCAATCCGAACAACCAGATCGTTTCCGAAGCCGAGGCCCGCTTGGCCTGCTCTTTTTCGACCACCCATTTCGGTTTCTTCATTGTGCCTGCCCCTCGTGCCAACCGTGGTCGCGTTAATGCGCTGCTCGGCATCCGCCTGCAAGGGATTTTCCTGTTGACGCCCCATTGCGACGCTTGTAATCAGCCCCTCACCAGACGGCAGCGCCGTCGGAAGTGGGCGACAGGCCGCAAGGTGTGGCAGGGGACTGTAACTCCCTCGCGGAGACGCACGCCTGGTTCGATTCCAGGGTCGCCCACCACTTTCTCCTCGCTGCAAAAGTAACAGCGGCTCTGTCCGTCAGAGGCCGGATCGGCTGATTATCGGCGGCGCGAACTCGGTTATGGTGCCGCACGTATCGCCAGCAAAAAATTCCGCTCGATCATCAGGATACTGTGCTGTGTCAACACATCCCCCTTCCTGTCGCTTTGTGCATGGACTAAGCTGCCCACGCCGCACATGAATGCCGAAAGCGACACGTTCCCGATCATGACAGATACCTCGCCCCCCCCCAAACCGCCGCATGAGGCGGATTTTCACAAGGCTGAGTGGCCGTTCTACTGGATTACCCAGACATCGTCGCTCTACATGCAGGTGATGGAGCGGCGGTTGAAGGAAATCGGCATGGACATCGCCTATTGGCGGGTTCTCATGTCGCTTTACGAAGATCAGGCGCTGTCGATCTCGGAAATTTCGACATTTTGTATCATCAAGCCGAATACCGCGACGAAGATCATCCAGCGGATGACCGCGCAACAGCTTGTCACCACCGGACCGCGTCAAAGCGATGGGCGGGTGACCGAGGTGCGGCTGACCGATGCGGGCCACTCGATGCGGCGCAAAGCGCGTGCCATCGCGGACGAAACATTTGCCCACGCGTTCGAGGATCTGTCGCGCGAAGAGCAGATGGTGCTGAACCTGCTGCTGGAAAAAGTCTACAATAAGCTGAGCTAGCACCTGCCCCCTGCGGGCGCAGGCACGCGCGTCAGGCGAATTGCGGGCAGTCGCGCTTCATCTTGCGGACCATCGCGTCAAACAACAGCGACGAGAACGAGGCGCTGTCCTTGAGCCGCTGGGCATCATCTGCGGACTTTTGCTTGATGTCCTCGGTCAAAACCGTGTTCGGCCCCGGAATGGCGCTGGCGGCGCATTGAATTTCGGCGGCGCGTTGCACCGTCCAGAGCAAGAAGAACGTCAGCGGGATATCCGCCTCGCATACTGCAATGCCGTGGTTACGCAGGACCAGAACATGCTTATCGCCCAGTGACTTCAGCATCCGCTCGCGTTCATCGTCATAGATCGTGATGCCTTCGAAGGCATGGTAGGCAACCCGACCATGAAGCTGCGCACCGTAAAAGCTGTTATGGTCAAGGTCGAACCCCTTCATCGTGATCGCCGAAATCGGCGTCGTATGGGTATGGGCGACACAGCCGACGTCTTCGCGGAACTCATGGATTACGCCGTGCAGGGCAAAGCCTGCCGGGTTGGCCTTGTATTGGCTTTCGCGTGCCAGCTTGCCATCGACACCAACGACAACAAGGTTTTCCGGTGTCACCTCATCATAATGCAGGCCGAAGGGGTTCACGAGATAGGTGTGCTCCTCGCCTGGCAGGCGAACCGAGATGTGGTTGAAGATCAGTTCCGTCCAGCCAAGATAGCTCACGAGGTGATAAAAATCGGCCAGTTGCACCCGCAGTTCGGCCTCGGTCATGTCGGCCATGGGATCGGGGATGGGGGTCGCATCGTTCATTCCGAATTCCTTTCGAGTGAAGTGAGAAAAAGCAGGCGTTCAACAGCGGTGCTGCGCGGCGCGCCGGTCAGCGGAAACGTGTCCGCGCTGTCAAGCTGTGCAACCAGCGCGGCAAGGCACGGCATGGCCCCCTCGCCCGCCAGTGCCAACGGCGCCCGGCAGATCGCGTCCAGCTCTAGCACCCGCCCGGCGCGGGCGTCTTGTAACATCGAGGTCGGGAAATCCCCCGCATCAAGCAGCAGATCGCCCAACCACGCGTTGGGTGGCAGGCTGCGCCCCAGCATTCTGTCGGCCCAAGCGCGGACCTCATCCGCCAACTGATAGGCGATACTGCGCAACGAGAGTTCACGGCCGATCTGGGCCAGGTTTTCCCCCGTCAGCGCCGAAAGCGGGTTGGTCGCGATATTGCTCATGAGCTTGACCAACACTTGTTGCCGGATATCGGCAGACAGATCAGTGCGCACGCCGCTGGCGCAAAGCAGGTCGATCAATCGGCTGATTGCGGCGCTGTCCGCCCCCGCGACCACTGGTGCAAGACTAAGCGTCGGAGTGTTGGTCGATACCGCCCGCCCTGCCGCCGTCATCTGCACGGTCATCAGCAGAACCGCGCCAAGCACCTGTTCGGGGCGAAGGTGATATGCCAACTGCCCCGCAGGATCGGAAAAGGGGACCGTGCCGCCTGCGCCGTAGAAATACCAAAACGGCAAGCCGTTGATCATCGGGACAACCAACGTTTCCGGCCCGATCCCGGCGGCGTTGGCTGCAACAGCCGCGCCCAGGTCCTGTGCCTTGACGCATAAGAACACCGCGTCATGAACCTGATCCAGCGCAGTGACCGCCGTCACCTGCGCCGCATGCAGCGTGCCACGGTCATCAAGGCTGACCCCGTCCCGGCGGATCGTGTCAAGCCGGTGACCGCGCGCGACCACAGTAACATCCCCCCCGGCAGAGCCGATAAGCGCCGCCATGGCGGTTCCGATATTGCCCGCCCCTATGATCGCGATGTTCATGTCAGCACCAACACGAGCCCCGGCACCGCCGTCAGCAGGCCGACCCGAATCACATCCATCAACACGAAGGGACCAAGCCCGCGAAAGATCGTGCCAAGTCGCACATCTGGCACCACGGATTTTAGCACAAAGGCGTTCATGCCCACCGGCGGGGTGATGTAGGATATCTCGGTCACCATGACGACGAAGATGCCAAACCAGATCAGGTCGACCCCCTGCGCCGCCACGATCGGGTAAAAGATCGGCACCGTCAGCATGATCATCGACAGGCTTTCCAGCACGCAACCCAGGACAAGATAGATGCACAGAATGACAAGGATCGTAAGCAGAGGCGCATCCCCGAACAGGCTGAGGAACGCCTGAATGTCCCCTGTCATTCCCGACATGTTCACATAGTTGGTGAAGGTTAGCGCACCAAAGAGGATGAAGAACATCATCGCCGTGGTTTTCATCGTCTCATAGAGCACGTTCAACAGGCCTTCGACCGTGAACTTGCCCGACAGCACCACCAGCAGAAACGCCCCGCCCGCGCCCATCCCGGCACTTTCGGTGGGCGTGAAAACACCGAGATAGATACCACCCATCACGAAAGAGAACAGCACCAACACCCCGGCGGTCCCCTTGAGTGCGCGGATGCGGTCGCGCAGCGGCAGTTTCGGCTCGACCGGCAGATCGATCCCCTGCCACACGATCGAGATACGCACAGCGATCGCATAAAAAATCACGCCGATCACCCCGGGGATCAGCCCGGCGAGGAAAAGCTTGCCGATATCCTGCTGGGTCATGATCCCGTAAAACACCAGGATCACCGAAGGCGGGATCAGGATGCCCAGCGTCCCCCCCGCTGCGATGGACGCAGTCGAGAGCTGATCGGGATAGCCGAACCGGCGCATTGATGGCAGCGCAATGCGCGTCATGGTCGCCGCCGTCGCCATGGACGAGCCGCAGACCGACGAAAACGCCCCGCAAGCGATCACTGTGGCGGTGGCCAGCCCGCCTTTGCGGTGGCGCAACCAGGCATAGGCCGAATTGTACAGCTCTTCCGCGATGCCCGATTGCACCACGAAGTTCCCCATCATCAGGAACAGCGGCAGAACTGACAGCGTATAATCCCGCCCGTTATCAAAAAAGGTCGACCCCAGCAGCGACAGCGCAGGCGTCCAGCCTATGATGGATGCCACCCCAACCAGCCCCACCCCAGCCAGCGCGAAAGAGATCGGTATTCCGATAAGCAGCAAAAAGCTGATGATGGCGAGGCCGACAGGCCAGTATTCCATATTCTCACGTCCTGTGTTTAAGCCAAAGGATCAGGCGATACAGCGGCACTGCCACGGACAGAACCGCGCCAATGCCTGCGCAGATGGCGCAGAAATACCCCAACGGGGCGATGGGAATGGAAAGGCTGGTGGTTGACCCGCCATAGCCGCCGATCTGGCTCGCATAGATCCAGATGCGCCAGGCCACGACCGACAGAACGACACCCGAAAACACCCCGGTCAGCGCCAGCCGCCACGGGTGCCAGCGGATCGGCATCCGGTCGGTTAACAGATCGACCGTCACATGTCCGTCCGACAGCGATACCGCAGTGAGCCCCAGAAAGATAACCGCAGCCAGGATCACCTCGGTCAGCTCCATTGCTCCGAGCAAAGGCGCATTGAAAAGATAGCGCCCGATCACATCGACCACGGTCAGCCCCATCATCCCCAACAACAACACCCCGCCCAAGCACGCCAGCAGGGTGCGCAGGCTGAACCGCCCCTTGGGGTCCGGCAGCAATTTTGCTGCCGGTTCCTGTGAGGCGTGGATCGACGTGGTGGGCTTCATTCCGCCGCCGCTTCCTTGGCGATCTCGGCCTTGAGCATGTCATAGGCCGCCTGCGCGTCGACACCGGTTTCACCGACCTCGGCCAGCTTGGCGTCGACGATCGGCTTCAGGGCTTCGGTCCAGGCTGACAACTGGGCGTCAGTGGCCGGGGTCACCGTGATCTTGCCCTCCATCGCGGCCAGCCCCTTGGCATCAACCTTGTCCCACATCTTCCCCGCCATCCGCGCCAGCGCCTCGCCGGTCACGCTGTCGATCTTGGCCTGAATCTCGGGGGTCAGGCTGTCCCACTTGGCCTTGTTCATCACGATGTAGAACGAGGTGTTATACAACCCGCCCGGCACCGAAATGCCCTCGGAAAGCTGCGGGATCAGCTTGAAGAAATCGACAGATTCATAGGGAAAGAGAATACCGTCGGCCACGCCTTGGCTCAGCAGCTCATAGGCTTTCGACGAAGGCCCCTCGACCGGGACCGCCCCCAGTGTCGTGGCCACCTCGTGCACGATACCGCCGCCGACGCGCAGTTTTTGACCTTTCAGAACATCGGGCGAGCTTGCATCGCCGGACTTGAGGAAGATCTCGCCCGGCCCATGGGTGAATACAGCAAGCACCTTAACGCCGTCATATTCGCCCGCAGCCCGAAGCTTGTCCTCGAACACACGCCAATAGGCGACCGAGACATCCTCGGCACTGTCGCCCAGGAAGGGCAGTTCGGCGATATTTGTCGTCTTGAACCGTCCGGGGTTATAGCCCTGAACACCGAATGTGATATCGGCCACGCCGTTGACCGCAAAATCGAAATGCGCCCCCGGAGGGCCAAGCGGGGCAAGAAGGATGTTCGCGCTCACCTCACCATCGGTCGCAGCGGCGATTTGTTCGGTCATCGGCACGATGACCTCGGACACCAGCGGATGCGAGGGCGGCAGCCAGTTGGCAACCGTCAGCACGGTTTCGGCCGAGGCTGCACCAGCAAGCGCGAGGCTGAGTGCTGTTGCTGAGAGAAAATGTTTCATCTTTGGCGTTCCCTTGTTGAAGTTGATTATAGTGCCCCGCTTCGCGGAGGCGGGGTCGTATCGCGTGGCGTTCAACTTGCCGCCCGCAGGTGGTGAAAATCACGTCCGAACCAGATCAGGCCCGAGGTTTCGCCCTTGCTCAGCGCGATCTCCTGAACCTCGCAGAAAAAGACGGAATGGGTTCCGACCTCTTCCCGCGACCGGATACGGCAGTCAAAGGCGGCAATGGCATCCGACAGCACGGGCGCGCCGGTGGCGTGGGTGGTCCAGCCCGCAGGATCGAACCGTGCCTTGGCCCCTTTGGCAGCGAAACGGCCAGAAAGGTCGCGGTGCTGGCTGCCCAGAACATTGACGCAAAGCGTGCCATTCTTGACGAACATATCGTGGCTGCGGTTGCCACGGTTGACGCAGACCAGCAGGGTCGGCGGGCTGTCAGTCACCGAGCACACCGCCGAGGCCGTCATTCCGTGACGTCCTGCCGGGCCATCCGTTGTCAGGACCGTGACGGCGGCGCCCAGTCGGCTCATGCCCTCGTGGAAAAGATCGCGCATTTCCATCATCCTGCCTCTCAAATATCCAGAACCAGCCGGGCGCCGCGAGCGCGCGAGCAGCAGGCGCAGATCTGATCGCCCTCTTCGCGTTCCTCCTCGGTCAAGAACTTGTCCCGATGGTCGATTTCACCTTCAAGAACATCGGTGACGCAAGTGCCGCAGATGCCCTCTTCGCATTTCACATCGATCTTTATCCCGGCTTTGACCAAAGATTTGGCAATCGTGTCGTCGGGGCCGACAGTAACGGCAATCCCGGATTGAGCGCAGAAGACCTCGAAGCTTTCGCCATGCGCATCGACATCGGCCGAGAAGTATTCGCGATGGATGACATTCGACGCATAACCGGCACATTCTGCTGCAGAAATGATCCAGTCCATGAAGCCCTGCGGCCCACAAACATAGACATGACACCCTGGTTCAGCCGCTGGCAGATCGCGGGCCAGGTTGATCGGTGCGGCGCCTTCGCCGTCATCGTGGTGCAACACGATGTGGTCGCGAAACGGCGCCGCTTTGATCACATCCAGAAACGCGGTACGGTCGGCGGATCGCGTGGCATAGTGCAGGGTGAACGCCTGCCCCTTGCGATGCAGTTCCCACGCCATTGCCAGCATCGGCGTCACTCCGATCCCACCGCCAAACAGGATTGAACGCGTCGCCCCCTCGGCCAGCGGAAAGTGGTTGCGCGGCCCTTCCGCATGCAGCTTTTCGCCTGCGCGCATCAAGTCATGCAACGTTACCGAACCGCCCCGACTTTCGGGGTCGCGCAAGATGCCAAGGTGATAGGCGTCGCTCTTACCCGGTTCACCGCAAAGCGAATACTGCCGCCAGATAGGCCCCTCAGGGGTTTCGACCTGCACATCGATATGGGCACCGGCAGCAAAGGGCGGCAAATCCCCCTCGCCCTTCAATGTCAGCCGCATGATGTCGCCCAGATCATCGATCCGCTCGGCGACTGTCAGGACAAGGCTGTTGGTGTGCGTCATGTCTTTCATATCCTTACCGCATGAACAGGCCGCCGTTGACGTCCCAGCAAGCGCCGGTGACGAAAGCGGCATCGCGCCCGCAGAGCATGGTGACCATCCTGGCGACGAACTCTGGCGCGCCAAGCTGGCCCACGGGAATGTTTTTCAGAAAACCGTCCATCTTGTCCTCGGGCACAATTCCGTGAACCATGGGCGTATCCATCGGCCCCGGTGAAATCGCGTTGACCGTGACACCAAAGGCGGCCAGGTCGCGGGCGAAAACCTTGGTCAGCGTCAGGATCGCCCCCTTGGAGGCGGCGTAATGCGCACCCGTTGCGGTACCGCCATTCTGCCCGGCCAAAGACGCCATATTCACGATCCGCCCATATCCGCGCGCCTTGAAGTGCCGCCCGAAGGTCTGGCACCCGGCAAAGCAGCCACCCGCGTTGATCGCCATGATCCGGTTGAACTCGGCCGGATCAATGTCGAGAACCGGCATCGCCTGCGTCAGCGCGGCGTTGTTCACCAGGACCTCGGCCCCGCCCCAACGATCAACCACCTTGTCAAGCACGGTCTGGAAATCCTCGGGCTTGGATACGTCCAGTGTGGCGGTCACCGCCGTGTCACCGGCAAGGTCCAACTCCGAGGCCAGCGCGCCTGCGGCCTCTTGGTCAATATCGGTGATGACAACCCGAAACCCTGCGGCGTGCAGCGCGCGAGTGGCGCAGGCGCCAAAGCCGTTGGCACCGCCCGTGATCACCGCTGTTTGAATGACATCCGGCAAAGGCGCCCCCATCAAAACAGATAGCTGATCGAGGTCAGCATCCCATCGCTGTTGAGCAGCCGCACAATCTTGTCGCGGATCATCAGCCCCTCGTCAGTCACTTGCAGCACCCAAGTCACATTGGCCGCGAACGTTCGCTGGCGCCCGAATTTGTCCTCGACCACATGCTGCGCGGCGCGCACCCTGACCGTGTCGGAATCTTGTTCCTCGATGACAAAGCGCGATACGGTCCGCACGGAATCGGCGGGCGGCGCTGACGAAATCGAGAACCCCTGCTGAAACCGCCGCACCCGCATCTCGCGCATGGTGGCGTTGTCGTAAGCAATGTTGAGCAGATTGGCGAAATCCTCGGACTCTTTGTCGACCGGGATCACATAGAAACCACCCTCGGCCCAAAGCGCCAGCCATGTGTCATAGTCGCGGCGATCCAGCAGGTCGGCCTCGTGCCACAGAAATTCGGTCACATCTTGCAGGGTGACTTCGCCTTTCACGGGAAGATCCTTCATTGTTCCATCACCTTCTTCCACATCTTGTAAGCCGCGCGCATACCGGTCTCGGCGCTGACATCGCCCTTGGGCAGCCCATTCTCGCTGGTATCCTCAAGACCCAACCCACGGTTCACCATCACGTCGATATCCGCCCCCCCGGCGGACCCGCGCTGAACCCGCTCCCAGACCTCGGCATCGTCGGGCGAGCCAAAGCCCATCGGCCCTTGGAAATGCTCATGCAGGCGCATCCGCATCTGGTTCGCGGCCTCTGGCCCGCCGTCCATCCCCAGCGCCATGTGCCGGATCTCGGTCTCGGCCACGCTGACCGGGCGCAGGATGCGGAAGAACGACAGTGAACAGGCGGCGTTTGGAAAGAGGTTGAGGTTGAACCCACAGCCGCCCACAGCGCGGACGATGCGCTTCACCTGATCCTCGTCATAGTCCTTGCGCAAAGTCTCAGCCAAGTCCTGAAACCGCTCGGGGATCGGGCGGTCCAGACCCTCGTCTAGATCGTTCAGCTCGGGCATCATCACCATGACCGAATGCCCATTGCCAAGGTCTTCGACCCAGCCGTCACCGTTGTCGAGAAACGAAAACTGCGCGGTGGCCTCGCCATCCAGCGACTGCATGAAGCTCTTGTGCACGATGGGAAAATGATAGGCGTCGGTGGTGTTCTCAAGCTGGATTTTCCAGTTCATCGGCACCTTGAACTGATGCTCGCCCAGCACTTTGATCGGGAACCCGCCGCCCTGTTTCATGAACAGCTTAATCCACGGCTTGGCGTTTCCCAGAAACTCCTCCAGCGGCTCCACATCCATATTGAAAGAGGCAAAGATCATGCCCTCGAAGGTTTCCACCTTCAGCTTTTTCAGCCCGTAATTGGCCTTGTCGAAATCGGTGGAATAGCCCTCGGTATAGGGGATCGCCCGCAGGCTGCCATCCAACCCATAGCCCCAACCGTGATAGGGGCACTGGAAGGAAGACGTCTTGCCCTTCTTGATCTCGCAAACGGTGGCCGCACGGTGGCGGCAGCGGTTGACCAGCACATGCAAGTCGCCCTTCCGGTCGCGTGAGATAATCACCGGCTGGGTGCCGACCCAGCTTAGCTTGAAATTTCCCTTGCCGGGAACTTCGGATTCGTGACCGACCCAGACCCAACATTTACCAAAGATCTTTTCCATCTCGGCATCAAACAACGCGGGGTCTTCGTACATCGGGGTCGCGACGCGGTCGCCCTTCATCAGAGTATCGGTCTGCGGGCCGCTGGGGAATTCATCCAAGGACATGAGGTCTCCTTTCGGGTGCCAGTTCAGGTGTCGGCCGGGGCCGGGATTTGTGCGGGTGCGTTCCAGTCGCCGACCGGACGCGCGTAAAGATTGCGAGTGGAAAAGCGGTGCATTCGCCAAGCGCCCTCTTCATGGGCAAAGTCGATCTCAAGCCGGGCGGCCATCACGAACGACTGCCCGCCGTCGAACGTCGGCGTTTGTAGCATCAGCCAACGCCCGGTCAGGGTGCCGTCCGCGTTATGCGTGACCGCCTCAGAGGACAGGAAATGCGCATTCATCGCAAAATGTGGCGGCGTGGTGCAGAAGCGGCCCAGCCAATCCGTGATCGCCTGCCGCCCGTGATGTGCGCCGAAATCCTTGGCATAGCGGTCCCCCGCCCCGCCCCAGACCGCGCCGCGCGTGAACAATACACCAAGCGCATCCAGATTGGTGGCCGCGCCAAGTCGGTCGCACATGTCCATGTAGTCGGACAGGCATTTGCGACAGGCGGACTCTGCCTCCAGCCTTTCAAGGCGGGCAAGGATATCGGCCAGATCGCTCACAGGTCGGGGATCTCCAGCGCGCGGCCCATGCGGGCCTCGACCGTCATGTATTTCCACAGCCGGTCGTTGCCCTCGCCCACGACGATGGTCCTCAGCAGGTTGCAGGCCGCCTGCACGTCGTCACGGCTGCGAAAATCGGCCAGAATGTACCAAGTAAAGGGGAACCCCTGCGAGGCGCCGACCATGGTCTGGTCGTCGTCAAAGGTGCCGACGATCTCGACGCCCTCCATCTTGGCGATCCCGGACATCAGTTGTTGCGTCGCCTGCCAGACTGGGCCGATCTGGTCGAACGGCAAGCTGAAGAAGGTCGGGTGGTTGTTGAAGCACAGAAGCGTTCGGAGAGGTTTTGCATCGCTCATATCTGGGATCCTGTTCTGGGGTCTTGTCGGTGGTTTCGGTGTCTTGACTGCAGCGAGAGAAAGAAATCAGGGAAAGCCCGGCGGGGTTGGTTCGCCGAACATGGCCGCCCCGGCGGCGGTCCACGTCCCTTCGCCCATAAAGGCGTGTTGGGCGACGCAGGCCGCATCGACCATCAAACGGCCCAACGGATGGCCCGTCATCATCGCACCGGCTCCGCCCATCAGAAACGCCTGCCGCGCAACCTCGGCGCCGTCATGCGCCGCCATGGTGGCGGCAAGGCGCAGTTTGACATGGGTCTCGCGGCCGACCTCGGGGGCGTGCTGCAGTTCCTCCCAAGCTTGCGCGGTGACGTCGTAAAACTGTGCGCGGGCACCGGCCAGCGTTGCCTCGGCGCGGGCGAGGTGATTTTGCACATATGCGCGCGCGCCAGGGTTCGGCGCGCCGGTGATCGAGGCCCGCTGCGTCGCGTCCGAACGGATGAAATCCAGCGCCTCGCGCGCGGCCCCCAACGCCACAACGGCCAGTACCTGCGCCGCCAGCGCCATCGCCGGATAGCGAAAGATCGCGTCCTCCATCGTGGATTTGGACCCGCGGATGAAAGTCCAGTCCTCGGGCACAATCACCTTTTCAGCGACAAGGTCGTGGCTGCCGGTGCCGCGCAGGCCGATTGTGTTCCATGTTTCGTCGATCGTGATCTTGTCGCGGGGCATCACGGCGGTGCGGGGCAACGGCGTCTCGTCCCCTTCGATCTTGATGCCCCCGCCCAACAGCTCGGCCCCCATCGAGCCCGAACACCACGGCCACCGCCCCGACACCTCAAGCCCCCCAGCGACACGCAAAGCAGGTTGCGGCGGGAACAGGCCACCAGCGAACACCGTATCGGGGTTCGCCCCATATATCGCCGCGAAGGTCGCCTCGGGCAGCGCCGCAAGATATGTTGACGACACGCCAAAGCTGGCGACCCAGCCGGCCGAGGGATCGGCGGACGAAATCGTCTCGATCAGCTTCAGAAATGCCATCGGCGTGATCGCATCGCCGCCGAAACGCTCGGGAACAAAGGCGCGGTATATGCCGACGTCCTTGAAGGCCTCCACGATATCACCGGGGATGTGGCGCAGCGTGTCGAACTCGGCGCGGCGAGCACGGATCGTGCCACAAAGCTCCGTCAGCGCGACGTCTTGCGCCTGTTTTGCCAAATCAGGTTCAGGTCGGGTCATTGCGTGTCCTTCGAGAAATCTACGGGGTCGAGCCGGTCTGACAACGCCTCGGCCAGTGCGCAAAGTCGCGCCTCGTCCCCTTTGCGGGCGACAAGTTGCAGCCCGGCGGGCAGGCCCGCATGAGTACGCAGTGGCAGAGTGATGGCGGGATGGCCCGACAGGTTAAACGGGCGCACCAGAGAGGTGAGCGGGATAAGCGCGCGCGGATCCTGTGCTTGATCCAGAGTTGGCGGCACGCAAGGCATGGTGGGCAGCGCAAGTGCATCAACCCCCTCGAGCGCCGCATCCACTTCAGCCGTAAAGCGCGCGCGAACGACCTCAGCTTCGGCCATCTCCCGCACCGTAAGGGAAAGGGCCGCGAGGATACGGGATCTAACATCCACCCCCAGCGTCGCGTCAGAGCGCGCCAGTTGGCCAAATTCCTGTGCCAGCTCAAAATTGATAACCGTCAGCCCCGCGCGATACGCGTCCTCGAACGAAGGCAGCGCGATGATCGGAATGCTCAACCCCGCCAACGCAGTATCCACCGCCGCATTGATATCGGCATCTGCCGACACGTCGAGCCGGATCAGCCGAGGCGTGTCGATATGTGTGGGCGCAAACCCCTCGATCATCATCGCTGCGGCTTTGGTCAGCATTGGGGCGCTGGCCGCAAATGGCCCGATCACGTCGAGCGACGAAGAACGCGGGATCGCACCGCGGCGGTCTATTGCGCCGAAACTGGGCTTCAGGCCGAACACGCCACAACAGCAAGCCGGCTGGCGGATCGAGCCGCCGGTATCTGTGCCCACTGCGAAATCACAAAGCCCCGCCGCCACCGCAGCCGCCGCGCCCGACGACGACCCGCCGGGGATACGGTCGGGCCAGCCGGGGTTCGGTGCTGTTCCTGCAAAGGTGTTCACGCCCGTCACTCCAAAGGCCAGCTCGTGCATCGTGACCGTGCCCGTGATCTGCGCCCCTTGGTCAATCAACCGGTCCACAACCGCCGAGTGCCGAGTTTCAGTTGGAGCCATCGCAAAAGCCGCCGAGCCGCACCGCGTGGCGATCCCCGCAACCCCAAGACATTCTTTGACCAACACCCGTGGGCCGACACCGCCAAGCGCCAGCGGGCGCGTTATGATTGAGGACAGGAGATCATTCATCGGCGTGTCTTTCATATCATTTATGTGAATATTACCGCTTCAGCATCATGTGCATAGAGTTTTCGCTGCCTACTATCGCCACACAGGCAGAAAAAGACCCAGAACAGCAGGAAAAGCGCATATAAATCCCTTAAAGTTCAAAAACCTACATGCAAATGATTAAACATTACGCATTCCCCAAAGCCCGCCAATTCTGTTGGTTTACACATCCAAATTTGGCACAGTCAGTCCGGGCTGAAGACCCACCGGCGCGTCAATCGAACCGCGGGACTTGATGCCCTTCGCATCATTATTCACACTAATAAATTGATAATATCGAAACTTTAGAGGTTTCGGCGCTTCCGAGTGGAACGCGATTCGAAACCGGGTTCGCGCGCGACTTAGTACTTCTGTATGCGCGAGCGCCTGAAGCGGGGCGCCCTAAGCGTGACCAAAAAAACTACTCCTGCCACGTGGATATTTAGATGAATATTATCCAAATTCCGCCGCACGTTTTGTCGAATGTGCGTTTTCGCGACTTCTTTTTGAGCAGTTCCCGTTTCCGGCCCCGGCAGAAGGCCTTCCCTTCGCCGAAGCGAATAGCAGGCCAGCCTGTTCCACCAGAACCGGGCGATTTCGTGGTGCACATCAATGCGACGTTCATGGAAACGATCCTCAGCACTACGTACCGGACGCGGGAACGACGGATATCGCAACCGCCCCGGCTCAGAAAAGCGCCTAAAGAGGATCGCAGCGTGCAAGTTCGATCGGGGCGGTCGCGTTCAAATGCCGGGACATCGCATGATCATCGCTGACAAAGACGTCCACCGCCTCAAACCCGGACACGCGAAAATGGGCATGTTTGTCCCATTTGCTGCTGTCGGACACCAGGATGGTTCGGCGGCTGTTTTGCAAGATGGCACAGTTCATATCCGCATCACTGCGCTTGAAGTCCATGATGCCATGCGTCGGATCAAGTGCGCCCGCGCCGATAATGCCAAAATCGGCCACCACGCTGGCAAGGTCGCGCATGGCCCTTTCACCAACCATGTCGCGGTCTTCACCGCGCAGCACGCCGCCAATGACATGCACCTCGGCAGTCGAGGCAGCACAGAGGATCGAGGCAACATCCAGATTGTTGGTGACGATCATCAGGTCGGTGTGGTTCAAAAGCGCCTCGGCCACGTAATGCACGGTCGAACCGATTCCCAGCAGAACGCTTGCCCCGTTCGGGATCATCCCGGCGGTCTTGCGCCCGATGGCGCGCTTGATGCCTTCGTTCAGTATGCGCCGGGCATGAAAGTTCAGGTTGACCGGGTTACTGGGCGGTGCGACGCCGCCATGCACCCGGCGTGCCAGACCAGCATCGCAAAGCGCATTTATATCGCGGCGCAATGTCTGTGTCGCCACATTGAAATGTAACGAAAGCTCCTGAATGGTCTGATGTCCGGCAGAGTGCAGACGTTCGACAATTTCCCTTTGTCTGGGATTAAGCTCGATCATCGGTCCTACTGCGCGTTCCGCCCTATTATATCGAGGGTATGACCCAGTTGGGAACTATGCCACTGATTTCGATCAGTTGATCAACATTGGCGCCACGGTACAGCCCATGCCCGGTCACCAGAACCGTCCCCCAACCGCGCGCCGCCGCCCCCAAAATATCGGTGTGCAGGGTATCGCCGATCATGGCGATTTTTGCGGCGGGGAACCCCGGCGTCAGGCGACGTTCGACCGCCTCGAACGCGTTGGCAAAGGGTTTACCATAGAATACCGGCGCGATCCCCAGCCGGTCGATCAGGTCGTGCGCATAAAATCCTGGCTCTTTTGACAGACCGGTTTCGCGCGGGGCTACAAGATCAGGATTGCCCACGACCACGGGACGCGGGCGCGCCCGCAAGGCGACCTCAAGCCCGTCGCACCAAGTGTCAGGCAGGCCAGTTGTGCTGAGCAGGACGATCCCGTCGACATCATCAAGGCCGTCAGGCGCGGTTATCAGGTCGACAAACTCTATCCCCGGCAGATCAGGCAGGCCGCAAGCCGGGCAGATCACCCCCCAGCGACGAATGTCGAAAGATCGCTTCAGACCTTCCAGACATATCTGACGGCTTGAAATGACCTCTAGAGCCTCGAAGTCGAGCCCAAGGGCGCAGAATTTTGCGGTGGTCTGCGCATCGGTCAGGCCGGCCGCATTGGTCAGGACGAAAGTTTGCTTGCCCATCGCCTGAAGCGCTTGAATGCGCGCGTGTGCGCCCGTGATTGGCGTGGCGCCGACGTTCAGCACCCCAAAGGCATCAAAGACGAAAACGTCGTATTCCGCCGCCAAAGCGCCAAGATTGTTGGCGCTGGACCACGCGGCAGGGCCGCTCGCCTGCGGCAGACGTGCACGGATGGCATTGTAGCGATCAATTGCCGCGTCACGTGTCAACATGCGATCCGCCCTCGGTTCAGAACGGCGCGCTGTGCGCGACCGGGATAGTCGGTGATGATCCCGTCCACCCACAAGTCCAGCATCGCCTCGATTGCACCGGGCGTGTTCACGGTCCAAGCATAGACCAGAAGCCCCAGATCCTGCGCCCGGCGCACCTGATCGCGCGTAAGGTCCTGATGATAGGCCGACCAGACTTCGCCGCCACGTGCATGAATCGCCCCGGGCAGATCGGTTGGATCAACATCATCGCGCGCAGCACCGAACCACGGCGACCCCGCATAGGCGGTAAACATCCGGCGGTCCGGGTGTTCGCTCAGCGACAGATAGGCCCGCGCCATGTCCGGCGCGATCTGGTCGGCGGCATCAAGGATCGCCCAATCGAAAGACTGAAGGCAGACCTCCCCCGCCAGCCCCTGCGCGCGGATTGTCGCGATCGAGGCTTCGAGGGTGCTGTGGGCCGATGCCGCGAGCGCGGTGTCGCGCGGATCGGATTTGAATTCGATCAGGAACCGGGCGCCAGGGTGGCTTTGGGCCAGTGCCAGCACCTCTTCGAGGGTCGGGATCGCGGCCTGTGACAGGCTGGCCTGATCGGGAAACTCCGCAGCCTCAGGGCTGTTGGGGCATAGTGCGCCAATGTTCAACCCGCGCAACTCGGCCTGCGTCAGGTCGGCGACGCGCGGCGTGTCTCCGCCAAGCCACTGCCCATCGGCCCGACGGGTTTTGGCACCAATGATCTGCGGATCATGCGCCACCATCGGCACCCCATCCGCCGAGCCCAGAATGTCGAGCTCCAACCAGCGAACCCCGGTTTCCAGACAGAACCGGAACCCCGACAGTGTGTTTTCCGGCAAAAGCCCACGCGCCCCACGGTGGCCGATGATCCGCACGAGCGGCTCTATTGCGGATGGTCCATTCATGCGCAATTCAACCGCTGCCCGGTTTGGGTGTCGAACAGATGCAGGTGGCCCGGCGCGATGGCAAGCGGGACCTGTGTGTGCTCGCGAAAGTCCTGCACCCCATCAACCCGCAATGACAGCGCACCCGCGTCTTGGCCGATGTGGCCATGAACGATGGTGTCCGCACCCAGATGTTCGACCATATGCACCGAAAGTGTCAGGTCAGCCCCACCTGTATCGGACACGCGCAGGTGTTCGGGGCGGATGCCCAGATCCACCGAAGTACCCGGTGCAGCCTCGACCTCAGTGGACAGCGCAATCGTTGGCCCGGATGTCAGCACCACGCGGGCCCGATCTTCGGCCACGATGCCAGTCATCAGGTTCATTGAGGGGTTGCCGATGAAATCAGCCACAAACCGCGTCGCCGGGCGTTCATAGACATCCAGAGGTGTGCCGATCTGCTCGACCCGACCGGCGTTCATGATGATGATCCTGTCGGCCAGCGACATCGCCTCGACCTGATCGTGGGTCACATAGACAAAGGTCGCGGCCAATCGCCGGTGCAGGGCCTTCAGCTCTGACCGCAGTTGAGTGCGCAGTTTTGCATCAAGGTTCGAGAGTGGTTCGTCGAACAGAAACACTTTGGGATCGCGCACAATCGCGCGCCCCATGGCAACACGCTGGCGCTGGCCGCCCGACAGGTTGCGCGGTTTGCGATCCAGATAGTCTTCAAGCTGAAGCGTGCGCGCGGCCTCGGCGATCCGGGTCGCGATTTGGTCGCGCGGAAGCCCTTCGTTCTTGAGACCGTACTCCATGTTCCGGCGGACCGACATGTGCGGATAAAGCGCATAGTTCTGGAACACCATCGCAATGTCGCGCTTGCCGGGTTCAACGCCGTTGACCTTGCGCCCGTCAATGAACAACTCGCCGGTTGAGATGCTTTCCAGCCCCGCGATCATCCGCAGGATCGTCGATTTGCCACAGCCCGAGGGGCCGACCAGAACGATGAACTCACCATCACGGATATGGGCGTTCACATCTGTCACCGCCCGCGTATTACCCGAATAGACCTTGTTGAGGAGTTTGATTTCGACTTCAGCCATTTTATTTCTCGCTTTCGACCAGCCCTTTGACAAAGAGCTTTTGCATCGCAACCACCACCAAAATCGGGGGGATCATCGCAAGGATCGCGGTGCCCATGATGTAATGCCAGACCGGCAATTGTTCGCCCGAATTAACCATCCGCTGAATGCCCATCACGACAGTGTATTGGCTTTCGTCAGCAGTGATCAGCAACGGCCACAAGTACTGGTTCCAGCCAAAGATGAAGAGGATGATGAACAGCGCCGCGATATTGGTACGGCTGAGTGGCAGCAGGATATCCCAGAAGAAGCGCAGCGGCCCGGCGCCGTCTATCCTTGCGGCCTCGACCAACTCATCCGGGATCGTCATGAAGAACTGCCGGAACAGGAAGGTGGCCGTGGCCGACGCCATCAACGGAATGATCAGGCCCTGACGGGTATTCAACATGCCCAGCTTTGCGACCACATCAAAGGTCGGCAGGATCCGCACCTCGACCGGCAGCATCAGAGTGACGAAGATCATCCAAAAGAACATCATCCGGAACGGAAAGCGAAAATAGACGATCGCAAAGGCCGCGAGGATCGAGACAGAGATCTTGCCGATCGTGATCCCCAACGCCATCCATAGGCTGTTAAGCATCATCCGGCCCACGGGAACGCCGCCGACCTGGGGCATGCCGCCAAACAGCAGATCCGAATAATTCTGCCACATCTGATCCCCGAACCACAGTGGGATCGGGCTGTGGCTCAGCGCCTCTGGCCCATGCGACGACGCGACGAGCGCCATCCAGACCGGAAAGCACAAAAATCCAACGCCAACGATCAGCGTGACATGAGTGACGAAGCTGAGAAAGGGGCGGTTCTCGACCATCAGTAGTTCACCTTTCTTTCAACAAACCGGAATTGGAAAAAGGTCATCAGCACGACCATGATCATCAAGATCACCGACTGGGCCGCGCTGGAGCCATAATCCTGACCGACGAAACCGGTATTGTAGACTCGGAAGACCAGGATTGAGGTGCTGTCATACGGCCCACCCTCGGTGGTGGCGTGGATCAGCGAGAAGGTCTCAAAAAAGGCGTAGACCAGATTGACGACCAGCAGGAAGAAGGTCGTCGGCGTCAACAGCGGGAAGGTAATGCTCCAGAATCGGCGCATGGGCCCTGCCCGGTCGATCGCGGCCGCCTCTAGCATGGATTTTGGGATGGATTGCAGCCCAGCTAGGAAGAACAGGAAATTATAGCTGACCTGCTTCCACGCGGCGGCGACGATGACCATCAACAGGGCCTGATCGCCGTTGACGTAGTGGTTCCAGTCATACCCCATCAGCTTAAGCCAATACGCGACGATTCCAAGCGAGGGGTTCATCAGGAAATACCAGATCACGCCCGCCAAGGCCGGTGCCACCGCATAGGGCCAGATCAGCAACGTCCGGTATGCCGTTGCCGCATGCAGCACCCGATTGGCCGCGACCGCCAGCACCAGCGCGACGCTGAGCGACAATGCAGCGACCGACAGGCCAAACACCAGCGTAGTGCGGAACGAGCGGATATAGCCCTCGTCGCGGAACAGTTCGGCATAGTTTTGCAGGCCGACCCAATCGCGAGAAAACCCGAACGCATCCTCAATGAAGAACGAGCTTTCGAGCGCCTGATAGGCGGGCCAGAAAAAGAAAATCAGCGTGACAGCGATCTGCGGCAGGAGCAGCAGATACGGCAACCAGGCCGAGCGGAATATGACGCGTTTTTGCATGGGGCTCGATCACATGTCTGTCCGCCCCCACACCGAAGTGCAGGGGCGGCGCTGGAGAAGCGGGTCGGCTCAGGAGTGATACCGGCCCGCGACTTTCCCGTGTTAGTTGGCGGCTTCGAACTTGCGCAGCAGCGCGTTCGACCGCTCAACTGCGGTATCCATCGCGGTTTTGGCATCCTTGTCGCCAGCCCAAACAGCCTCAAGCTCTTCGTTGATGACGTCACGGATCTGAACGAAGTTACCGAAACGCACGCCTTTGGAGTTGGGGGTCGGCGCGTTCAGGCTCAGTTCCTTGATCGCCGTATCGGTGCCCGGATCGGTCTCGTAGAACCCTTGCGTGTTGCTCAGCTCATAGGCGGCAGTGGTGATCGGAACATAGCCGGTGTTCTGATGCCACATTGCCTGTTGTTCCGGCTCCGACAGGTACTGGAAGAATTCGGCGGTGCACTTGTACTCGGGCGCATCGTGGCCGTTCAGAACCCAGAGGGTCGCACCGCCGATGATCGAGTTCTGCGGTGCGTCTGCAATCGCAGTATCCAGCGGCAGCATGGTCTGGCCGAATTCAAAATCGGCGATGTCCTTCTTGAACCCACCATAATAGGCTGAGGAATTGATCCAGAGAGCAGTTTCACCGCTGGTGAACATGCCACGGCTGTCACCGCGACGACCGCCATAGACGAACAGACCCTCTTTGCCCATGTCGGCGATGCGCTGGATGTGGTTTACAACAGCGTCGTTGTTGAAGGTGAACTCGGTGTCCAGACCACCAAAGCCGTTTTCCTTGGTGCCCATCTCGATGTCGTGCCAAGCTGAGAAGTTCTCGATCTGGGTCCAGGACTGCCAGCCAAACGAGAAGGGTTTGGCAACGCCATTGGCCTTCAGCGCGCGGGCGGCAGCTTCGACTTCGTCCCATGTGGTGGGAACGGCAAGACCTGCGGCGTCCAGCGCGGTTTTGTTGTACCACAGAACCGGGGTGGAGGAGTTGAATGGCAGCGACAGCAGGTTATTTTCAGTGTCGGTATAATAGGAAATAACGGCGGGCAGATAGGCCGACTGGTCAAAGTCGATGCCAGCGTCCTTCATCAGTTTGTAGACAGGATAAACCGCGCCTTTGTCTTCGGCAGCCATCATGGTGGCGGTGCCAACTTCGAATACCTGAACAATGTGGGGCTGCTCGCCCGCACGGAACGCGGCTATCGCTGCGGTCATGTTCTCGGTGTAGTTGCCTTTGTACGTGGCGTTGATGTGGCAGGTGTCGCTGCTGGCGCTGAAGTCAGCAGCGAATTTGTCGGTCAATTCGCCCAACGCGCCGCCCATTGCGTGCCAGAACTGCACCTCGGCCTTATCGGCGGCCATTGCACTGGTGGTTGCAACGGCGGTCATCGCAGTTGCCATGATAACAGTCTTGAACGTCATATCGCTCTCCCAGGCCCGGTGGCAGAAAGGCCTGCGCCGGGACAGATGTCGGTTGATGTAAGAGACGATATTGTCGCCTCTTGCGCTGCAATAGAGCGATTCCGTAACACTCATATGAACCTCAATGACGCTCAAGTGAACATTTCGAAAAACCACGGTGGGCTGAGAACACCAACCTCAGAAGGCCCGCCCAAGCGCCTCTAGACGGGCAATCAGGGGCGAAAGTTCCCCCCCGTCACGCCCCCCAAGCGATCGGACGTGGCCGAACCGGCATGTCGGCCAACGCGGTATTGCGTCGGGGCCAGATCGTCACGTTTGACGGCAAGCCAAGACGCGGAAGTATCATGCGCTCCGAATGCGTTATTTGATCCCGGCGCGCATGAAACTCTGAACGAACTGGCGCTGAAACAATAAAAAGCCAATCAGCAAGGGGCCCGAGGTCATCAGCGTCGCCGCGTTGATGACTGACCATTCAACCCCGGCGTCGATGGTCGAAAAAATCGATAATCCGACGGTCACGGGCCGGGTCTCGACCGAGTTGGTGACGATCAGCGGCCAGAGGAAATTGTTCCAGTGGTGGCTGACGGACACCAGCCCATAGGCCAGATAAGTCGGTCGGGCCAACGGCACATAGACCCGCCACAGAATCGTCAGCGGACCGGCCCCCTCGATCCGCGCGGCGTCGTCAAGTTCGGTCGGGATGGTCAGAAAGGTCTGTCGGATCAGAAAGATGCCAAAGCCAGAGGCGGCATAGGGCAACCCGATCGCAGTGATCGTATCGACCAGCCCCAAGCTATGGATCATGCGATAATTCTCGACGATCAGGATGTCGGGCATGACCAGCAATTGCAACAACACCAGAAAGAACAAAAACCCCCGCCCCGGAAAACGGTAACGGGCAAAGGCATAAGCGGCCAGCGTACACAGGATGAATTGCGCCGCCAGGATCGCGGTGACCAGAACAAAGGTGTTGAGGAAATAACGCGCGAACGGCGCCGCATTCCACGCTTTGACGAAATTATCCGTGGTCAGGGGGGCGTTTAGGACGAAGTGGGCCTCATAGGCGGCGGGGTGAATCGCGGTCCAGATCGCATAGGCGAGAGGCAGAACCCAAAGTGCGGCCAGGATCAGCGCGCCGAAAGTTTGCAGGTGGCGGTCAAACCCGGTCATTTGTAGTGCACCTTGCGATCAAGGAAAAACACTTGTCCGATGGCGATCAGGCACAGAAGTGCAATCATCACCACGGTCAGTGTCGCGCCGTAAGAAGTGTCCCAATATCTGAACGAGGTCTCGTAGATATAGTACAATAACAACGACGAGGCGTTGTCAGGCCCGCCACCGGTGAGGATAAAAATGTGATCGACCATGCGAAACGAATTGATCACCGCATTGACCGACACGAACAGAGTGGTGGGCATCATCAGCGGAAAGGTGATCTGCCAGAAGATGCGCCAGCTGCCTGCGCCCTCGATCCGCGCCGCCTCGGTCAGCGAGGGCGGGATGGATTGAAGCGCCGCGAGGTAGAAGATCATGAAAAACCCCGCCTCTTTCCAGATCGTCACTGCCATCAGCGCAGGCAGCGCGGTATCGGGACTGCCAAGCAGGTTGGTCTGACCAAAGCCCAGCCAGCCAAGTATCTGATCAATCAGGCCAAAGCCCGGCGTATAGAAAAACAACCAGATATTCGCCACCGCGATCAGCGGCAGAACTGTCGGCGTGAAATAGGCCATCCGCACCAAGCCGCGTGCCCGGAACTGGCGGTTCACAAATAGCGCCATCACGATTGCCAACAGGATGGAGATCGGGATTGTACCCAGTGCGAACCACAGATTGTTGCCCAGAACCTTCCAGAACACCGGATCAGCGACCAGACGTTCATAGTTGTCTAGCCCGACAAAAACACTGGGGCGGCGGCCGCGCGGCGTTGAAAAGAAGCTGTTCCAGATCGTGGTGACAGCGGGAACATGGGTGAAGGCGATCAGAAAAACCATCGCTGGCAGCAATAACAACCAAGCCTGAATCCAGTGACGACGGCTCATCTTATCCCTCCGGGGTTGGAACGGGACAGGCCAGTTTGGCCCGCCCCGCTGCCGGTTGTATTTAGCGGTACGTCTTGAGGATCGCTTCGGCCTGCGCCTGTGCATCCTTGAGCGCGGTTGCCGCATCCTTTTGGCCGGTGATGGCCGCTGCCAGCGCGTCGTTGAAGATCTGCGTCACGCGCTGGTTTTCATAGGTCGACAGCTCTGCCACGGCGAATTCCAGCTGGTCACGGGCGACCAGAACCGGCGGAAACTCGGCAGCGTAGGCTTTCATCGTGTCGGTTTCCCAAGTTTCGGGGCGCGGCGCGACATAGCCCGTTGCCATGGTCCACTTGGCCGACTGCGTGGGCGCGGTGATCCACTGGATGAAGTCCACAGCCGCGCGCATCTGCGCATCCGAGGTGCCTTTGAACAGATAGAAGTTACCGCCACCCGTGGGCGCGCCGCGACGTTTGCCTGCAGGCAGCATCGCCACACCGAAGTCGAACGGTGCGTTGGTGCGGACGTTGGTCAGGTTGCCTGTGGTGGTCCACATCATCGCGGTCTGACCCTCGAAGAAGGCTTTGGGCGTGGCACCCCATTCAACGATGCCAGGCTCCATCACGCCGTATTTGCCGGACAGATCCACCAGATATTGCAGCGCCTCGACAACTTTGGGATCGTCAAAGTTTGTCTTGTTGCCCTCGTTGTTGGCGACGATCACATCGTTCTGCGTCGTCAGCCCCTGGAACAGCCAATAGGGAAAGCCCGAGGTCGGAATGCGCACGCCCCATTGCGTGACATTTCCGTTGGCGTCTTTCTTTGTCAGCTTCTGGCCCATCTCGACCATTTCTTCCCAGGTTGCTGGCGGGGTTTCGGGGTCAAGACCGGCCTCGGCAAAGGCTTGCTTGTTCCAGTACAGAACCGGCGTTGACCGCTGGAACGGGATGCCCCAGGTCTTGCCGCCAGTCTGGCTGTTTTCCATGAATGCAGGATAGAAACCGGCCAGCCATGCTTTGTCCTCGTCCGAGGTCAGGTAATCGTCGAACGGCACGATCATGTCTTCTTCGATCAGGGTGAACATATCCACCGAAAGCGCGACCGACAGTTGGGGCGCGTTGCCGCCACGGGCGGCAGTGATCACTTTGGTGATCGTATCCTGATACGAACCCGAATAGATCGCGTCGATCTTCACATCGGGATGTGCGGCCAGATACTCGTCCGTAAGCGACTGGATGGTGTTAGCGGCACCACCGCCAACAGCGACGGGGAAATAGAACTGCAGATCTACGGCACCAGCCGGAAGGGCCGAAGCAAGCGCGATGGCCGCGGACGCGGCGACGCTTTTGAGTGAGAAGGCAAGCATGTCAGTGGTCCTTTTGAGTGATAAATGGCGCATCGACGCCGGGTTGAAGTGGGGTGGCGGGCGCGTGGTGGCCCGCCGCAGCCGCCGGGACACCCCAGTCGGTCAGGAACGATGCGAGACTGGCCAAGTGCACACGCTGGCCAGAGGTCGCATCAAACAGGTGAAAATCGTCAGGCCGCACCGCGAGGGGCAGATCCGCGGTTGCTTCGGGCCAGCCTTGGCTGTGGACCCGCACGACCAGCGGCGCCGCGCCCAGATCGCCTTGCAGCAACAGGTCAGCCCCCAGATATTCGTGCGCAACAAGCCGCATCCGCAGCGAGCTATGGCCGCAAGGGCTCAACGCCTCTGGGCGGATCCCGATCAACAGGCCACAACCCGCCAGCCGCTCCAGCTCGGCCCCCTTCGGCCCCAGCGCCATCGCGGGCAGGATGTTCATCGGTGGCGTGCCAATGAAGCGCGCCACAAAGGGCGACGCCGGACATTCATACAGATCGCGCGGCGCGGCGACCTGCTCGATGCGCCCCTCGTTGAGCAACACCACCTGATCGGCCATCGTGATCGCCTCGACCTGATCATGGGTCACATAGACCATGGTAAAACCCAACTGACGTTGCAACGAACGCAGCTCGGTCCGCATGGTTTGGCGCAGCTTGGCATCGAGGTTCGAAAGCGGCTCGTCCATCAGGCAAACGGGCCGATCGGCGATCACAGCACGCGCCAGCGCGACCCGCTGCTGCTGCCCGCCCGACAGCTCGGCAGGTTTGCGATCCAGATAGGGGGACAGGCCCAACAGGTCTGCCGTGGCTTCAAGCTTCGCGGCGCGCTCGGCCTTGGGAACGCGCCGGGTGCGCAGGCCAAAGGTGATGTTGTCCCCCACATTCAGGTGCGGGAACAGTGCGTAGGATTGAAACACCATCGACAGGTTGCGTTGATCGGGCGGAGCTGCGGTCATATCAGCCTCGCCGATGTGCACCTGTCCGGAGTTGGCGCTTTCCAGCCCCGCGATGATCCGCAACAGCGTGGATTTCCCGCACCCCGAAGGCCCAAGCAGCGCGGTGAAGCTGCCCTCGGGGATCTCAAGGCTGATATCCTTGAGTACCTGGTTTTCACCCCAGCTTTTGCACACACCGTGCAAAGAGATACTACGACCGCTCATTGATCAGCCTGCGCGCACAGAGTGAAGCGAGACTCGCCGGGCGCCACTATCTGCGCGATCTCGACCGGCAGGGCGCGGTCGCAGAAAATATCCGAAACATCGCCAATATGGCCGCCGCGCACATGGGCAACGCGCCCGAACTTGCTGTGATCCAGCACCAGAAACGAGCGTCGACTGTTCCGAAGTATTGCCATCCGAGCGCCGACCTCGTCCTCGGTAAAGTCCAGCAGCGTGCCGTCGCTGGCCACGCCCCCAACCCCGAACAGGCCGACATCCACCTGATAGCGGTTGAAGAAGCTCAACGCCTCGGGCCCAAGGATATCGCGGTCGCCCGCACGCAGCGGCCCACCAGGAACACGCACTGACCAGCCCGGACGCTCACAGGCCCACATCGCAATGTTCAGATTGTTGGTGAGGATGGTCAGATCCTCCAGGTCGCCCAACGAGCGCGCGACGATTGCCGGCGTTGTGCCGATCGAGATCGCCAGCGTCGCCCCATCCGCGATCTGGGGCCGCACCCCTTCGGCGATCAGGCGCTTTGCGCCCGCGTTGAGAATTTGCCGCGAGGCATACAACTGGTTTTGACTGGCGGGCATCGGCTCGACCCCACCGCGCACCCGGCGCAGTTCACCAGTTTCGCACAGCGCATTCACGTCGCGCCGGATCGTCTGCGTCGAGACCGCGAACTCGGCCGCGAAGGCATCAATCGCGCCATACCCCTCAGCCTGAACCCGCTCGAGGATCTGGAATTGCCGCGTCGAAAGTTTTGCGCTGATGTCGGTCATTTCGGGGCTGGTCCTTGCTTTCAGCCAGCGGTACGAGTGCATTGTAACGTCGATATGAAATCAAATTGATATTCATATGAACATTCCGGGGGATAAGGGCGAGAGTCGGCTTTCAAGTCGCCGAACCACAGATATCTGCCCAAATGACCACAGAGCTAGCTCTGAAACACCAAAATGGCAGGCGATTGATCGTGATCGGAGGCGAGGACCGCCCCTGCCCGCCTCGGTCGGTTTTCCGACAATAGCGCTTGGGTACGGCGAAATTCGCACGTGCACCCGCAAAACTCGTGGAACATTCCTGCGGTTGGTATAGGTTCGCCCCATCCCCAGTCGGAGGCCCAATGCCCTATACAATTTTCGACGACGCCCGCCTTACGCATTTCGCCGCCCAACCCACTCCCGGCGATGCCGCCACGCGGGTGATCACGCCTGCTGATTTCGACCGTGCTATGACGGAAATCACCTGCTGGGAGGGCTACGCCCCCACGCCGCTTGTATCGCTGCCACAGCTGGCCGATGACCTGTCGCTGAACGAGGTTCTGTACAAAAACGAAAGCCCGCGCTTTGGCCTTGGCAGCTTCAAGGCGCTTGGCGGCGCCTATGCCGCGCTCAGGGTACTGCAACGACAGATCTCTGCCGCCTTGGGCCGCGATGTGACGATGGAGGACATCCGCACCGGTGCCCTTGCCACCGAGGCCGCCAAGATCACGCTTGTATCGGCCACCGATGGCAATCACGGGCGTTCGCTGGCGTGGGGATGTCAGCGGTTCGGCGCACCCTGCCGGATTTATATCCATGCCGAGGTCAGTGAGGCCCGCGCCGAGGCGATGCGCGCCTTGGGTGCCGAGGTGATCCGCATCGCGGGCGACTACGACGCCTCCGTTGCACTAGCCCGTGACGAGGCCGCCGCGCATGGCTGGTTCGTGGTCTCTGACACCTCTTGGCCCGGATATACCGATCCGCCGCGCGATGTGATGGCGGGCTACGGCGTGATGACCCGCGAATGTTGCGATGCGATGGACCGCCCCCCGACCCATGTGTTCCTGCAAGGCGGGGTTGGCGGCTTGGCCGCATCTGTCGCGGCCGGGCTGGTGCAATACTGGGGCGCTGACGCCCCCAGCGTTGTCGTGGTTGAACCAGAACTGGCCGCCTGCCTCATCGAAAGCGCCCGACAGGGCCGGGCCACCACGGTGCAGATCGAGAGCGAAACCATAATGGCAGGGCTGTCGTGCGGCGAACCTTCGGGCATGGCTTGGGACATCCTGTCAGAGCTGGCGCGGGACTACCTGACCATTCCCGACACCCTGATCGGCCCAACGATCCGCCGCCTTGCCCGCCCCATCGGCATTGATCCGGCGATCGAGGCTGGCGAAAGCGGCGTCGCGGGTCTGGCCGGGCTGATCGCTGCGGCACGTCAGGCCCCGCTGCGCGCCGCACTCGGGCTGAAACCAACCTCTCGTGTATTGCTGATCGGGTCTGAGGGCGTGACCGATCCAGACATTTTCGCAGCGCTCATGCGCGAGCGCGCAGATGGCTGACGCCGCACCCCGCGGCTTTGCCCCGGTTGAATATCAGGCGCGCCTACGCCGCGCCCAAATCCTGATGGCACAGCAGGACCTTGCCGGAATGCTGCTGATGACCGAGGCCGAGGTGCGCTATTTCACCGGCTTCCACACGCTGTTCTGGCAAAGCCCCACGCGACCGTGGTTCCTGTTCGTGCCCGCCAACGGTAAACCGATCGCGGTGATCCCCGAAATCGGCGCCGCGCTGATGCGCCAGACCTGGATCGACGACATCCGTTGCTGGAGCTCGCCCTCTCCCGAAGATGACGGCATTTCCCTACTGCAAGAACTGCTGGCACCGCTAGCCCAACAGGGCGGGCGGCTGGGGCTGCCGATGGGGCACGAGACCAGCCTGCGGATGCCGCTGGGCGACTATGAACGGCTGATAACCTCGCTTCCCGGCCTGTGGATCACCGATGCCACGCCGATCATCCGCGCGATGCGCATGGTAAAATCCGAGGCGGAAATCGGCAAACTCGCCCATATCTGCGGGATCGGATCGCATGGGTTTGCCCGATTGCCTGAACTGGCCCAAGCGGGCCAACCGTTGAGCGAAACCTTTCGCGAATTTCGCCGTGAACTGCTGGCGCAGGGGGCCGACGATGTGCCCTATCTGGTTGGCGGTGCGGATCAGGGCGGCTATCATGATGTGATCTCGCCCCCCTCGGCCCGGCCTTTGCAGGCGGGGGATATTTTGATGCTGGATACCGGCGCCACCTATGACGGGTACTTCTGCGATTTCGACCGCAACTTCGCCATCACCCGCGCCGATGACCTGTCGCGCCGCGCCTATGACACCCTGTGGCGCGCAACCGAAGCCGGGATCGAGGCCGCACGCCCCGGCGCCACGTGCCGCGACCTGTTCACCGCCATGCAGACAGTGATCGCGGAAATGGACAGTGCAGGCGGCGATGTTGGGCGGCTCGGGCACGGGCTCGGGATGCAGTTGACCGAATGGCCGTCGCACGCCGCCTTCGACACCACTGTGCTTGCGGAGAACATGGTGCTAACGCTGGAGCCTTCGCTTGGCTATGGGGATGGTCGAATGATGGTGCACGAGGAAAATATCGTCATCCAAAACGGCGCGCCGCGCGTGCTGACGACCCGCGCCGCCCCCGAATTACCTGTGATCTGACTGGAGAGACCCCGATGAAGCTCGATTTCAAGCCCGACGCCGGTATTGGCACCAGAGCCAAGCTTGGGGTGATCGTGTTGCAAACCGACGAAACGCTGGAGCCAGAATTGGCCCAGCTTTTACCGCGTCCGGGCGTGGCACTGTATCATAGCCGCATTCCGATGAACACTGAGGTGCAGCCCGACACCTTGATGAAGATGAAGGCCGACCTGCCAACAGCTGCGGGATTGCTGCCTGCCTCGGCCCCGTTCGACGTGATCGGCTATGGCTGCACCTCTGCTGCGACGGTGATCGGCCCCGACGGGGTGCGGGACGCCGTACACTCTGCCCTGCCCGATGTTGCCGTGACCGACCCTCTGAGCGCGCTGATCGCTGCCTGCGATGTGCTTGGCACCCACAGGATTGGATTTCTAACGCCCTATGTCCCAGAGGTGTCCGCCCGGATGCAGGCGCGACTAGAGGCAGCAGGCAATCAGATTGTCACCTTTGGCTCGTTCGAGGAATCCGACGACCGCGTGGTGGCGCGGATCAGCGAGGCATCGATCCTCGCCGCGATTGAGAACCTCGCCGATCGTGGCCCCTGTGATGCCATCATCGTCTCGTGCACCAACCTGCGCACGGCCGGGATCGTGACGCAGGCGGAAGCTCGGATCGGGGTTCCGGTGCTGTCCAGCAATCTGGCGCTGGCCTGGCACATGTTGCACCTGGCCGGGATCCCCCCCAACGCCCCGCAGTTTGGCCGCTTGCACGCGCGCACCACCTGACGGCTCCGGGCAATCCTCGGTTGCACCCACGCATTCTCTCCTAGTCCGCAATGCGAAGCGCTTGTTCCTCGACGAACCTCCACGCTTTTTGGGGAAATGGAGTGCGGTCTTGCCGTCGTCATTCCCATGAAAACATGAGTCTGTAAGAGGCAGGCCGTCGGACCGGGACACAAATTTCCCACGACCTGCGTACATCACACACAATCACACTCTCACGCGGCCAGCCACGGCTACGTGTGGGCCTCCCCGGCTTCGTCAGTGAACATTGGACCGACCTGAACGTTTGAGGTTGGCTGCATTGCGACGAACCGACGCAACCTGAGTCCGACGCTGAACCCCAGCTTGCAATTGGACACCTGTCCTATATACAAACAAAATCGGTCGACCGTCCTTTTTTGACCGTTCAAAATTTGGCTTAGGTTAGGAAATCCGCCATGGATGAAAAGTTAACCCGAAAAATTCAGATAATATGCGCTTGGTGCGGCCCGGCGTTTGTCGTGCTGTATGGCTTGTCTTGGGTGGTCATGGCGCACAATTATCCGCCCCCCGATCCGTCGTTCACGGCGCAGGAACTCGTCGACAACTTCTACCTGAAATATCAGGACCGAATCCTGCTTGGACAATCGCTGTCCACCGCTTTCGGTATTCTCTATTTAGTTTGGGCATGTCAGGTGAGCGTTCAGATGTGGCGCCGCGAGACGGTTCCGATCCTGTCTCTTATTCAGCTCTGTGGCGGCCTTCTGACCGGCTGGGTGCTGATGTTCGTCCCTGCGATGTGGGCCTGGTGCGCAGAAGTCGCCGGGGTCGTCGATCCTGAGACGATCAAGATGGTCCACTTTATCGGCTGGTACTTTTTTGACATGACCTACTGGATCACGACCATCGAGGTTATCGCCGTCTTCATTATGGTCATGACCGACAAGGAAGAACCAGGGCTGGTCCCGAAATGGGTCGCATCACTTGCGTTGTTCTCAGGCCTGTCGTTCCTGCCGCTGACCTTCCTGCCCTACTTCAAGACAGGTGTCTTCGCGCTTAACGGCTACTGGTCCTTCCATGTGGCATTCATCAGCTACGGCTTGTTCACCTTTGCCTTTGGTCCGTACCTGGTGAAGGACATCAAGCGCGTGCGCATCCCTGCTGTGCCAGGTATTGGGCAAGCCATCAGCCGTCGTCAGAGGTGACCATGAAAGACGGCAAAACTTCGATGTTTACGCTGTCGTCGCATCCTGCCGTGTCAGGCGGGATGCGAGATGCCGTGGCAATGCCCCCTAGTGACATGGTTGCACATGGCTGGAAAGACGGCGATTGCGTAGCGCTCACGGCGATTGCGCGGACTGCGGGCCGCGTTGTCACGCAGGGCTCCATCACTCAGGGAAGCCTCGCCCTTGGGCCAATGCTCTGGGCCAGTGTCGGCGCGGCTGAGGGCGACGTGATAGCGGTAGAAGCAACACCGCTATCACCTGCCAAGCGTATTGTGTTTGGTGTTGTTCAGCGGGCCGCGCCAACCGAGGGCAGCTCACTGGCGCGCTTCTTTACTACCGAAGAGCCCCCCGCACCCCGGCCCGTGTCGGCGCCGGACATTCGGGCGCTTGGCGATCACGTGTTGATGCGCGGCAGTATCGTCGACCACGGCGGCGCATGGCTGCGCGTGGTCGAAACCATCCCCCCTGGGGCGGTCGTCGCGGATCGGAACACATCAATTTCCGTCGTAGACCCCCAGAATAGAAGGTCCTCATATCAAGATGTCGGCGGCCTTTCCGCAGAGGTTGCGCGCATCCGTGAAATGGTCGAACTGCCGCTGCACCGTCCAGAAATCTTTGCACAGCTTGGCGTCGATGCGCCGCGCGGCCTGATGCTTTATGGCCCGCCCGGCTGTGGGAAGACCTTGATCGCCCGCGCGATCGCCCAGCAGACCGATGCATTTTTCCTATCGATCAACGGACCAGAAATCATCCAAAAGCACTATGGCGAGTCTGAAGAGCTTTTGCGCAAGATTTTCGAGGAAGCGCAAAAACACCCCGCCACGATCCTGTTCATAGACGAGATTGATGCACTTGCGCCAAACCGTGAAACGGTATTGGGCGAGGTCGAAAAACGGGTGGTGGGGCAGCTTCTGGCGCTGATGGACGGTGTGACTTCGCGCGGCAAGGTTGTTGTGATGGCAGCGACCAACCTGCCCAATTCGGTCGATCCCGCGCTGCGCCGTCCAGGTCGCTTTGACCGCGAAATTTCGATCAACCCTCCGACCAAGGCGGGGCGGGCCGAAATCCTCGAGATTCATACGCGCTTCATGCCCCTAGCCGCCGATGTCGATCTCGAGTGGATAGCCGCAGTAACGCATGGCTTTCTTGGCGCGGATCTGGCTGCGCTCTGCCGTGAGGCCGGTATGGCCTGTGCGCGCGATGGACACGCCGAGGACGCCGGATCACCGTTCTTCGTCCGGCTGGCTCACTTCCAGCAGGCGCTGGTGAATTTTCGCCTCTCGACCATGCGCGAGCTTTCATCAGACATTGCCGAGACCCGATGGGAAGATATCGGCGGGCTGGGCGAGGAAAAGCGCCAGCTCAAGGAAGCGCTCGACTGGCCGCTGCTATATGGCGCGCGATTTCAGCATGCTGGCGCCCATGCGCCCAAAGGCATCCTGCTCACCGGCGAATCGGGCACCGGCAAGACGCTGTTGGCACAGGCGGTAGGCACCACGACAGAGATGAACTTTATAGTGGCGCGCGGGCCCGAACTGCTTTCCAAATGGGTGGGCGAATCCGAACGCGGCATCCGCGAGGTGTTCCGCCGCGCGCGGCAATCTGCGCCCTCGATCATCTTTTTTGATGAGATCGACGCAATCACGCCAACACGTGGGAAAAGTACCGGCGACGGCCAGATCGGCGACCGGATGGTCGGGCAATTTCTTTTGGAACTTGATGCAATCGATGGCGATTCAGGCGTGGTGGTTCTGGCCGCGACCAACCGCCCTGACCTTGTCGATCAGGCGCTGCTGCGGCCCGGCCGGTTTGATCTGGTCATTGAACTGCCCCCGCCGGACCGCGAAACCCGTCTTGCCATCCTTCAGGTGCACTGTCTGGGCGCCCCCCTTGCCGATGACGTTGATCTGGCTGGTTTGGCTGCCGCGTCAGACGGGTTGACCGGTGCCGATCTGGCAGTTCTTTGTCAAACAGCGAAGATGCAGGCGATCAGCGGGTCCGTCCAAGCGCAGCCCGGGCAAGGCTTCACATCGTTCTCAATCGCTGCCAATCACTTCGAAACCGCTCTTCAGGCCGCCCTGCACCGCGTACAACCCGTCGCAGAAAACTAACAGCGCCAGGCACTGTGGCCTGCCCCCTGCATTTCAGAAGTCGGCGCTTGCGCCATATGAGGGAAAGACCCGCAATGGACATATTCGTTACGTTTGTCGTGCAAATTATCATGGGTATCTTCGGTGGCCAGATGATCAGTACCTCCCGTGGTTGGAATGATATCACACAGCCCGTCAAGATCATCGCCGGAGCTATCGGCGGGTTGGCCTGCGGCTTGCTGGTCGGTGGACTTGTGGGCGATGCAAATTCATTCTTTGCCATGCTGGGCGATGCCGGGGGCGGCCTTGCCGGGGGCGCGGGGGCAACAGCGCTCGTCAGGGTAGCCATCAAGAAGCTGGGTGGACGCTGAAGGCGCGAAGGCATAGCTTCCCCACCACGCGAGCTTGCCACACCTCTGTGGCGCGCAAACTCAGCAGGGGATCGAAGGTGCCGCCGAGACAGACAACATCACGCGCTTCAACAAGCCACGCCGCAGCCCTCACAAAGGGCGAGGCCACGGCAGAACGTATCCTGGATGCGGCCTTCACTTCGATCGCAACACGTGGATGCGGAGCGGTCACGCTGCGGGGGATTGCCGACGAAGCAGGCGTGGTGCTTAGCCAGCTCAGCTATTATTATGGCAACAAAGACAGCCTGTTCTCGGCCGTAATGACGCGCATGCAAAGCGGCTACATCGCGGCTCTGAGCGAAAGGCTTCAGGGGCTGGTGTCCCTTGAAGCTCAGATTATCGCGCTCATCGACTATAACGAGGCGATTCTGAACGACAGCCCCGACACCTATCGCAATTTCCTCGAATTTTCCAATGTGGCAATGACGTCGGCACCGTTTCAGGCCGAAGTCGCAGACTTCACATCGCAACTCGCAACGATGATCGAAAACTGTATTTCCAATTATGAGCCCAAGACCACCAGCGTCGCGGGGTTTCCGGTCGCCGCCCTCGCCCGCTTCATACTTTCCGCGTCGTTCGGCATCGCGCTCCAATGTTTCCTAAATCCACAGAACGAGGACGTTCGCAAAGGCTTCGCCATTCTCAAGGTTACAGCGGTACAGCTAATTGCCGAGGATCGCGCGAAACAACTGAAAGGTTGAATGCTACAAGCTGTCACGGGGTGGACGATGTGTCGGCTGGGCGCAGTTCGGCGTTTGGTCGCGGCTGATTGACCTAAAAGCCGGGCGAACGGCCTTGGAACTGGATAATAGTGACCCTGATAGAAGCAAGTATTGACTATATCGGCTATGACATAGCGAAACATGTCTGGTCTGCTTTCGGGCCCAAAAACCTAGTCGTAGACTGTGAAGACCGCACTGCACCCATCGCATTATCAACACGCTGCCCAATTTTTCAGTTTTTCCCGATACGTGAAATAGCAATTGAAAGCTGGTTTCTACGTCTTCGCGCGCTCGCTTTCTCCCCTCGGCTTTCGGCATAAAAGGTGCCTGTAGTTTTTGGGCTTCAGGCTGCCGCGCAGCGGCGCAGCGCGGTTTTGGTGGCGCGGGCAAGCATGAATAGCCGAACTAACTACCTATTGCGAACATCGATCTGATCACCACAGCGCTGAGATCACGCGGGACAAATTGCCCCTATCCTGACATTTAGCGCCGTATACAACGGTATACTGTAGACGTCTCCAGATGCATCCGGTAAAGCTCGGACAACTCACTTTCAGGAGGTTTCCTATGTCAGATATCATCTACACCAAAGTGGACGAAGCGCCCGAGTTGGCTTCTGCGTCCTTCTTGCCGATCATCCAGAAATTCGCCGCTGCGGCTGGCGTGTCTGTGGGCACCAAGGACATCAGCCTTGCCGGGCGTATCATCTCTACTTTCCCGGAATATCTGAGCGAAGCGCAACGCCAGTCCGATGATCTGGCCGAGCTGGGCCGTCTGGTGAAGACAGCCGACGCAAATGTGATCAAACTTCCGAATATTTCCGCCTCGGTGCCGCAGCTTGTCGCGGCGGTCAAAGAGCTTCAGTCTCAGGGCTACGCTTTGCCGGACTATCCCGAAGCGCCAAAAACCGACGAAGAAAAAGCTGTGCGCGCCAAGTATGACGGGCTCAAGGGCTCGGCGGTGAACCCGGTTCTGCGCGAGGGCAATTCGGATCGTCGCGCGGCCAAGGCGGTCAAAAGCTTTGCACAGAACAACCCGCATCGCATGGGCGACTGGACCGCAGACAGCAAAACGCGCGTTGCCTTTATGTCTGGTGGTGACTTCTTCTCGAACGAAGTGTCCGCAACGCTGGCCAAGGATGCCACCGCCAAGATCGTGCTGGAAACAGCCGCTGGTGAAATCGTTCTGAAAGACGCCGTCAGCTATCCTGCTGGCACTGTTGTTGATGCGACCTTCATGAGCGCCGCCGCGCTTGATGCGTTTCTGGCCGATGAGATCGAGAAAACCAAAGCCGAAGGCACGCTGTTCTCGTTGCACATGAAGGCCACGATGATGAAGGTCTCTGACCCGATCATCTTTGGTCACGCGGTCAAAGCCTTTCTAGCGCCCGTGTTCGACAAACACGGCGCTGCGATGACCGAGCTGGGTGTGAACCCGAATTCGGGTCTTGGCGACCTGCTGGCCCGCGTCAAAGACAACGTGGCGATCATGGCCGATATCGATGCCTGCATGGCATCGCGCCCGCCGATGTATATGGTCGACAGCGACAAGGGCATCACCAACCTGCACGTCCCATCCGACGTGATCATCGATGCGTCCATGCCTGCGCTGATCCGCGCCGGTGGTAAGGGCTGGGGCCCGGATGGCAAGGAATCGGACACCAACTGTGTGATCCCCGATAATTCCTATGCGCCGGTTTATGACGAAACCATCAAGTTCTTCAAAGAGCACGGCAAGCTGAACCCCGCCACTGCGGGCACCGTTCAAAACGTCGGTCTGATGGCGCAAAAAGCCGAAGAATATGGCTCGCACCCGACCACGTTCGAGATCCCCGAAGCAGGCACCGTCAAGATGATCCTTGACGATGGCACCGTGCTGCACAGCCACGCGGTTGAGGCGGGCGACATCTGGCGTTCAGCTTCCGCACGCAAGGCACCGATTGAGGACTGGGTGAACCTGGCCATTGATCGCCAAAAGGCCGAAGGCTGCCGCGCGATTTTCTGGCTGGACGCGGCCCGCGCCCATGACGCCGAGCTGATCGCCTATGTCAAACCGATCCTTGAAGCCAAGGGCGTTGCCGACAAGTTCGAGATCATGGCCCCGCGCGAGGCGACCCGCGCGTCGTTCGAGACGATCACCAAGGGCGAGACCACGATTGCGATCACTGGCAACGTTCTGCGCGATTACCTGACCGATCTGTTCCCCATCCTTGAACTGGCGACCTCGGCCAAGATGCTTTCGATCGTCAAATTGATGAACGGCGGCGGGCTGTTTGAAACCGGCGCAGGCGGCTCGGCCCCCAAGCACGTTCAGCAGCTGGTTGAGGAAAACCACCTGCGTTGGGACAGCCTTGGCGAGTTCTGCGCATTGGGCGAAAGCCTGACCTTCCTTGCCGATGCCAAAGGCAACGAAAAAGCCCGCGTGCTGGGGGCGGCGGTGGATGCCGCGACCCAAGGCATTCTGGACAATGGTCATTCGCCATCGCGCAAAGTCGGCGAGCCTGACAACCGCGACAGCCACTATTGGTTCGCCCGCTACTGGGCCGAAGCTTTGGCGGCACAAACAAGCGATGCAGAGCTTGCCGCGCACTTCGCGCCTGTCGCAGAAGCGCTAAGCGCAAACGAGGAAAAGATCACCTCGGAACTTGCTGCCGCTCAAGGAGCTGCCGCGGATCTAGGTGGCTACTATCACACGGATGCGGCCAAAACCGCAGCTGTGATGCGCCCCTCTCAGACGCTGAACGCAATCATCGGGTAAACGATTGCCCGGCGAACCCAACAGGGCCGCGCGTTATCAAAATATGCGCGGCCCTACTCTTTTGCACCTGTCTCCGGTGCAGGCAGAGCCTGCCACAAACGCTTGGCAAATGGATCGGCGTTGGTTCTGGTCAGAAAAGATACCACATAGGTTTTCAGCAAATGCGTCGAACTTGACGGCCGGTCCGGTCTAGCGCGGTGACGTTCGCAATAAGAGCAAGTAGTCATCGGGGACGGTCTGCAGCCGGTCGGCCTCGCGCACGGTCAGGCTGCGGCACCGCATAGCATCAGGATCGATGAAGGCGCCAAGATCGCGCAGGATCAGACGTTGCGACAGCAGCACCTCGAATCGGTCGGCCGTTGTGCGGCCCAGAGAAGCCGAGAGACCCAGTCGGCCATCCCCAGGACAACCGCAGCGCGCCAACCTCACCGATCAACCCGCTTTCGTGAACAGGTCATGGATCACGTCGTGCCCATTAACAAACATGCACTCGGCGAGCATCGGCTTGGCAATCTGGTTCCCAGCTGTCGTGCCTGCAATGCGAGGAAGGCTGAAAAGGACTTTCGCGAATTTCTAGCAGACAATCCGATCAGGATCGCTGCCATCGAGGAGCATATGAAGTCTCATGGCTATGATCCCATTGGGGACCACGCACAGTTGCGGGCGATCATTGACCTCGCGCACCAGAATGTCCGCAACCTCGCGGACCGCTACGTCGCCATCATCAACACCATACTGACCGGCAAACCTGAAGGCGCGGAGTAGGCCGTCATGGCAGGTTTGGCGCCGATCTATCGCCTGGCTGGCTCGTTGCCATTGCCGGGTGAAACTGCTTTTGTCATCAGAGACTTCGCGCGAAACTCCCAAGCCTTACGAACCACCACGCCGCCCGTGTCGCGTCTCCGCCTGCATCGAAACAAGCCGGAACCAGCGAAACAGGGGCGCAAGGCGATTTCGTCAGATCATTGAAAAATATGGGGATTTTGAATCCGTCTCGCCGAGAGCGAAGGGCGGGTGGAAAGAGACGTTGGGCGTTCGGAGACCGATCCCGCGCTGACGGCCAGTCTCCGAAGGGCGGATGGTCCCTGTAAACCCCTTTGGCGCATAAAGAAAAAGGCCCCGCGAGGGACCTGTTTTCGGATTTGCAATGTGCAAGTGGCGGACAGACAGGGATTCGAACCCTGGAGACGGTCTCCCGCCTACACACTTTCCAGGCGTGCGCCTTCGACCACTCGGCCACCTGTCCGTGGAGGCCGTTCTATCCTCACCTTTGGACCGATTGCAAGACCCCAGATGCAGCTAATACGCAAGCCGTTGTATCCGCCTCCGGCTTGGCACATACTCTGATTGACACGCGCTGAAACCAGACCAGAGATCAGAACCGTTTCATGAACAATTCCCTCCGCCGGACGCCTCAACCCCGCAGTCTGCCGACCTCGAGTCGGCGGCCCGAACTGGACCGGGTGCAGACCGGCGCTCTGATGATCATCGCCTTCGCCGTGGTGTTGTTTCTTCTCGTTCAGGCGCGCTTCCTGCTTATCTCTTTGGCGACGGCAATCGTGCTGTTCTCGTTGACCAGCGATGCGATAAATTTCATTGCCCGGCTCAGGATCGGGCCTTTCCGTATTCCCAACCTCGTCGCATCTGTCAGTGCCCTAGTGCTGATATCGGCGGCGTTGCTAACGCTGACCTCAATCATCCTAAGTCAGGTCAACACCGTTCTGGCCACAACCCTCGCCTATGCCGAAAGCGCTCCGTCCGCTATTGCCGCAATGTTTTCATGGCTGGGGGACGATGCGCAGAGTGCTGTTTACAACTCTGTCTCCTCGATCGAGGTCTCGGGCTACCTGCGCAGCGCTGCGGGTCAGGCGGGAAATCTGATGTCAGCGACTGTGCTGATCATCCTTTTTGTCGGTTTCCTGTTTGCAGAACGCATATGGTTCTCGACCAAGCTGGAAAACTTTTTTGGCGACGACGTTCAGGCGCGGCAGGTCAGCCGGGTAATGGGAACGATCATTCACCGGGTAAACTACTACCTGCTGGTAAAAACCGCTGTTAGCGCCGTGACCGGGCTGATGGTCTTTGTCGTTGCCCGGCTGTTTGAACTTGAACTGGCCGGAGCACTTGGCATCCTGACCTTCGTGCTGAACTATATCCCCAACATCGGCTCGATCGTGGCGACAGTTCTGGTGGCTCTAGTCACCTATGTTCAGACGGCCGAGCCAGGGCAAACTGCGGCAGTATTTCTGGTGGTTGGCGCGATCCAGTTCGTGAACGGCAATATCATCGACCCGATGCTGATGGGGCGGGCGCTTCGACTATCCTCGTTTGGCATCATCATCAGCCTTGCCTTCTGGGCCGCCGTCTGGGGCATTCCGGGCATGTTCTTGTCGGTGCCGATCATGGTGGCAATGATGATCGTATGCAGTCAAGTGCCCGCATTGCGCCCCTTTGCCATCCTGCTTTCGCGTGAAGGGTTGCCCGAACCCAAAGAAGACGGGATTTCGCACTCTGAAGGGTGATCTGCCCGCCTTAGTTCCCCAGCAGCACCGACACCCGGCGATTTTGGCGCCCCTTCTTTTCGATCTTGCCCAGCAGCAACTGCCCAATCTCGCCGGTGCGAGCCACATGTGTGCCGCCGCAGGGTTGCAGATCAATCTGATCCGGCCCCAGCCCGATCCGCACCAACCGCACCCGACCCTGCCCCAGCGGCGGCATCACCGACATCGTTTTCACCAGCCCCGGATTTGCCCGCAATTCGTCATCACTGATCCAGTCGTCGGTCACCGGAAGATCGCGATCCACCAGATCATTCAATGCGGCCTCCAGCGCGTCACGATCCTGAGGGGCTTCGGGCATATCGAAATCCAGCCGTCCTTTTTCGGCAGCGATTGCGCCACCGCTGACCGGTAGCGGAACCACCACTGACAGCAAATGCAGCGCCGTGTGCACCCGCATGTGACGGTGGCGGCGTTCCCAGTCCAGCTCCTGCACCACTTGCATGCCCACAGATGGCAGCGCCACAGGCTCGGCCGGGATCAGCACAATCGCGTCGCCCTCGCCCTTCACTGCTGTCGCAATGCTTAGCGTTGCGGCCCCCCAAGTGATCTTCCCACTGTCCCCAGGCTGACCACCGCCAGTCGGGTAAAACAGACTGCGGTCCAGAACGATCCCACCTTCGGGCGTGATCTGCGTGACAGTCCCGCTGGCCCGGCGCAGATAGGCGTCGTTGCGGAACAAGGGGTCGGTCATGGTATCTCTCCGTCGTCGGTGGTCTCTGGCTTGTCAGGAATATCGTCCGCTTCCGGCGCGGCTTGCGGCGCAGCAGTCGGCGCCCCCCGCAGCACCTCGGGATTGCGCAACCAAACATCGCGCTGAGCGAAGGGGATCTCGATCCCTTCTTCAGCAAAGCGTTTGGCGATTTCATGATTGAGGTCGGATTTTACCGTCAGCGACCAGTTCACGTCCCGCAGGATCACCCGGATCTCGAAATCCAGAGAATCCGCACCAAACGCCCTGAAATAGATCTGAGGCGCTGGGTTGGCCAAAGCCATTGGATGCGCCTCTCCGATCTCGCGCAACAATGCCTCGACCTTCCGTGTATCCGTGCCGTATGCGACCCCGACCGGAACGATCACCCGGCCCAGCGTATTGCCGTGGGTGTAATTGGTCACGGTTCCGCTGATCAAATCCGAGTTCGGAATGATCACATCCGAACGGTCGAAGGTCTCGATCCGGGTCGAGCGTACGGAAATATCGCGGACATAGCCCATCGTGCCGCCAACCTCGATCCAGTCCCCTTCGGACACCGGACGCTCGATCAACAGAATAATGCCTGACACGAAATTCGACACGATGTTTTGAAGACCAAAACCGATCCCGACCGACAGGGCGCCCGCGACAATCGCAATTGAGCTAAGGTCGATCCCGGCACTGGTGATCGACACCAGACCCGACACGAATATACCGACATACCCAAGACCGGACACAATCGCATTCTGCCCGCCGGGGTCGATCTTGGTCTTGGGCAAAATCGATGTGCGCAATGCCCCCTGTATCAGGCGGGTCATCATATACCCGATCCCGAACACCACCGCGAACATCAGGAAATCGGTGGGTGAAATCCGTGTATCCCCGACCGAGAACCCCTCGCGAAAGCGGCTCCAGATCTCGGTCAGGTCGGTCACCCGTGCGCCCCAGACCAGTGCAAGAAACGGCACCGCAGCCAGCGTCAGCGCAAAGCTGACCAGCACCGGAAGCAGGGCTTCAGGTTCGGCCTGATCGCGGCCTGTGACAAGCGCATACAGATCGCTGACCAACCGTTGTAGAACCACCACCATACCAAGGACCGCCAGCGTCGTCACCGACGGATAGATCAGCGCCTCGGACGCATTGCGATAACCCACGGCCCACAGCAGCGGCCCGACAACAGCCACGACAACTGCCGCGCGCGCGACAAGACGCGCCAGCCGGTAGCGATAGTTCAAATCCTCGGTCGCGGGCGTGGCTCCCAGATCAATCTGGGCCAACAGGAACTGGCCGGTACGGAACAAAACCAACCCGGTCAACAACACCAGCGGAAATCCGATCACAGCGTCGGTACTGGGGCTGAAATTGCCGACAACAGAAAGCTGCCGCGCCACGTCGGCCAGAACAACAAACACCGCCAACGCGGTGGCATACCGGCGGACCTCTGCGCGATGCTCGGGGGCTACGGAAAAAGGTGTCGGCAAGCTACCGTCGGGAAACAACCGGTCGCTCAGCCAGCGCACAATCAAAAGATTGGTGCCCCATTGCGGAATCGAGGTGACCAAAGTCGAACCTTTAAAGCCCACAAACCCGCTTGACAGTACCGCCTGAGTTAGCAACACCAGCCCGGCGACCGGCACCAGAACTTTGCCCAGCGAGATCATGAAGTGCCACACATCGCGGCCACGAAGATCCCTGTCGTGCACCCGCAGGCCGAGAAGCGCCGCCCACCAACGCCCGCGCAGAAGCAGCACAAACCCAGTCAGCGCGAACGCCACCGTGATCGGCATATTCTGACGAAATGCTGCTTGCCGAACCTCGCTCTTGCGGTTGGCGTCAAACTCGTTCCACAGACCTGACAATGCCGCCGAGAGCTCGTCGACGCTACTGTTCCAATAGGCCGGATTCAGCGGCGATGGTCCGATCGAGATCAGGGCATTAGCCTGCCGTTCACGGATAATGCGGTCTATTTCAGTGATTATCCCATTGGCCCGGCTATAGGCTTCCTCGGCTGCCGAAACGGGGGCCTGAAGCCGCGCCAACTGCGTATTCAGGTCGGTGCGCCGTATCGCAATATCCGCAGCTTCTGTGCCGGTTTCTGGCACCGGCCCCAGGGCCGCGAGCTGATTCTGGATCGTTGCAATACGTTGCTTGTTGGCCCCTTGTGCGACCAGAAACTTCTCGCGCCACTCGGCGATCTGCCCGCGCAGCGTTTCCAGTGCCTGATCCGAGGCTTTCCCGGCCTCAATCGACGTCTCGGCCCGCTCAGCGGTGATGTTCCAGACTTCATAGTTTATCGAGGCGGCAACCGCTGCAGAATCTTCAGGCCCGCTGACTTCTTGAGCCCAGACCCCGCCGGACATACCCACCAAAGCCAGCCATACCACCAGCCACAAAGCCACACCTTTGGTGCACAAGCCCCGGCGCATGATCAGACGGCTTCAAAAACCGATGGAACCGCCGGAGGCTCATCCAGCAGCCAGCGCGGCTGCGGCAGATTTTGCGAAGCCAGAAATTCAGGATTGAACAGTTTCGACTGATAGCGCGTGCCGTAATCGCACAACACGGTTACAATCCGGTGCCCCGGCCCCATCTCGCGCGCCATGCGGATCGCGCCCGCAATATTGATCGCCGACGATCCGCCAAGGCAAAGTCCCTCTTCCTGCAACAGGTCAAACACCACCGGCAGCGCCTCGGCATCCGGGATCTGATAGTTGAAATCGGGCGTGAAGCCTTCAAGATTGGCTGTGATCCGCCCCTGCCCGATGCCTTCGGTGATTGAGTTGCCTTCGGACTTCAACTCGCCCGTGGTGTAATAGGAATAAAGTGCCGCGCCCATCGGATCAGCCAGCCCGATCTTCACGCCCTTGGGCTGAAGCGCCATGCCAACGCCCGCCAGCGTCCCGCCAGACCCGACAGCGCAAATGAACCCATCAACGTTACCTCCCGTCTGTTCCCAGATCTCCGGCCCAGTTGTTTCGATGTGCGCCTGACGGTTCGCCACGTTATCAAACTGGTTGGCCCAGATAGCGCCGTTGGGTTCGGTCTTGGCCAGTTCTGCCGCCAGCCGCCCCGAATACCGAATATAGTTGTTGGGGTTCTTGTAGGGCGCCGCCGGCACCTCGACCAGATGCGCGCCCGCAAGGCGGATCATGTCCTTCTTTTCCTGGCTCTGGGTCTCGGGGATCACGATCACCGTTTTGAACCCCATCGAGGCACCGACAAGCGCCAGCCCGATGCCGGTGTTGCCCGCCGTCCCTTCAACAATCGTACCGCCCGGCTTCAACTGCCCCTTGGCTACCGCGTCGCGAATGATATAGAGCGCCGCCCGATCCTTGACCGACTGTCCGGGGTTCAAGAACTCGGCCTTACCCAAAATCTCGCATCCGGTTTCCTCGCTGGCCCGTTTCAAACGGATCAGTGGTGTTTTCCCAACAGCATCGGCCAGATCATGTGCAATACGCATGTGAAGGTTCCTTTCGCATTCCCTATTGGTCTAGGCTGACGTAGCTTGGAACTCAAGATCCCGCGCGCAACCGCTCACGATGGCGTGCAAGCCACAACACGGCCATGACCAGCGGCAGAATGCGCAGCTTCTGCGTTTCAAGCATCAGCATCAGATCATCAAAGCTGATCAAGTGACTGCGGATATCTTCCTGCTCGCTTTGCTCGCCACCGACCCCGACAATCGTATCAGGCAAGTCTGCCAAGCCGATGAAATTGTGAAAAAACTCATTGCTGCAACCCGGCGTCGGATAGCTACCTGAGATTAGTTCAAGCCGCGACAGGGCCAGCCCGGCTTCCTCTAGTGCCTCGCGTCGGGCGCAGGCCTCAGGGCTTTCGCCCGCATCCACCCGTCCGGCAATCGGCTCCAACTGCCAGGGGCTGTGATCACCGCGCGCCCAAGGTCCCATACGGAACTGTTCGATCAACAACACGCGATCACGCACTGGATCATAAGGCAGCACCAGCGCGGCATCGGTCGATACAAAGGCCGAACGTCGCACCACTTCACTGTCCGATCCGTCAAACCGCCGAAATTTCAACTCATGCGTTTCGACCGCGAAATACTCGGCATAGGGGCGTTCCAGAGTAACCTGTGTTACGGCCTCGCGCCCCAACCCACTCAGACTAAGCACCGGCGTCTCGTTCTGCGCCATGACCCAGCTTGCGGCCCGGGCCTGAATCATCGGGTACATCGCTACGACCTCTTCGGGCGTTTTCCGACCGTAATACCCCATCATTTCAGCGGCTGCCCGACAATTCACTGACGCCCATTTGGCCTGCCATTCCGCCAGTTCCCAGACCGCGCCGCGTGCCCACTGTCCGCCGCACGACCACCAAACCAGCACATCTTCGCTGCCTTGATTGGTCTTCGCTACAACTGGCCGCAGGTCATACCCGAACCCACCTTCGTAGTAGTCCAACCGGGCAATGTCCTCGTCACTCAACCCAGTTGCAATCAGCCCCGGCGCGGCCTCGCCCGGTGCTTCTGCAAGCAGGGGAAACGCCTCGCCTTGCGCCCAATATGCCTGAAACTCCGGCAAGATCGCCGGGATCAGCGCAGTTGCATCCACCGAATGCCCAAGCACTATTTCCAACAAAGGCACATGCCGCAATGTACCATAGAAATATAGGTTTGCCATGATGTTACCGGGCCATCCTAACGCCAAATGCGATTGCTAAGTTCCGCCAGAATGCCGACCACAATACTGCCGACGACCAGCGATGTCGCCACGCCTGGATCCAGTAGAACCCGCGCATAGTCAAAGCCAATACGGAACATATCCTGCAGTCCGTCAACCGGCCCTTTATAGGCGTGCCGCATCGACAACCGTAGCATTTCGTTCAGCGATTGAAGGAAAATCGCCCAAAACACCAGCACAACACCGCCCGTCAGCCCATTGCCAATCGCGTCGCTCATCCCGCGCCCGGCCCGCGCACCAATAACCCGCCAACCGCAAATCAGACCCAATCCGGCATTGACGTAGTTGAACCAGCCAAAATACAACCCTTCGGGCATCAGCGGTCGGATCAGATCGGAAACGAACCAAGCCAGCGCGGCCAGCACTACGGCGGCAACCAGCCTTGCTGCGGTGGGCATCATCAAAAGGTGGGCCTTGTCACTGTGATCTGTGTTACGTCGCAGTTACCGCCATGAAAGGCCGCAGCGCAAGAGGTGAGGTAGAAATTCCACATCCGGCGAAAACGGTCGTCGAATCCCAAGGCCGAGACCTCGTCCCAGTGACCATTGAACCGCTCATGCCAGCGCCGCAACGTCTGGCTGTAGCTTTCGCCAAACTCGAACGAGCGGCTCAGGTCCAGCCCCGCGCGTGCCACTTCGGCCGTCAGCGCTGAACGACTGGGCAACATTCCGCCGGGAAAGATATATTTCTGGATAAAATCAACGCCCTTGCGGTACTTTTCCCAACGCTTTTCCTGCAACGTGATAATCTGAAGGGTAGCGCTTTTCCCGGGCAGCAAACAATCACGCACCTTGTTGAAATAGATCGGCCAGTACTTCTCGCCCACGGCCTCGAACATCTCGATGCTGGCGATCCCGTCATAGCGCCCCGCCTCGTCGCGATAATCCTGAAGCTTAAAATCCACCAGATCAGAAAGCCCAGACCTTTCAATGCGCTGCGAAGCGTAGTTGAATTGTTCCTTGCTGATCGTCAGCCCTGTGACCCGCAGGCCACGCTCTTTCGCGGCATATTCCGCAAACCCACCCCAGCCACAGCCGATTTCCAGAACATGATCCCCCGCCTGCAAGCCCATCTGATCCACCATACTGGCGTATTTCTGGGTCTGCGCCAGTTCCAGATTTTCCTGCCCAGATCGGAACAGCGCGCTGGAATACGTCATCGTGTCATCCAGCCACAGCGCATAGAAGTCATTGCCCAGATCATAGTGATAGCTGATGTTTTTGCGCGCCTGCTTGCGCGTGTTGGCATTCATCCAGTGGCGCATCCGTTCGTATGCGCGGACCAGAAACATGCCCGGAAATCCATCGTAAAGCTCCTCATTTCCCGAATGCAGTAGATCCAGAAACGCCTGAAGATCGGGGGTGTCCCACCAACCATCCAGATAAGCATCGCAAAAGCCCAAATCCCCTTCGCGCATCAGCCGCGCAAATGTGTCGGTGTTGTGCACGCGCAATTCAGCCACCGGACCGGGGGCCGCAGCCTCGGCCCTAAACACTCGCCCGTCTGGTAGAATAAAATCCAGCCGCCCGCATGCCATTGTCTTAGCCGCCTCGAATACCGGCGCGAAATAGCGCGGCAGGTCCCCCTGCTGCTTGGTTGTGGTCAGGATCATCCGAGCCTCTCCAACTGCGATTAACTCTGACAGGCTGGCAAGAAATCGAGCGGCGGGCAAGTTTTTCGTGCGCGGGCGGGAAAATCAGCGAGCCAGATGGGCCTTGATCGCGGTTTTACGCCTGACTACTGGCCGAAATCGCCCGAACGTTCCACCAGTCGCGAACTGCGTCGCAAGCCGGTCCCGAGGAAACCGCGCCATACCTTCGCAAAAGGGTTTCAGTTGTATCCCACTCAAAGAACAGCATCCAACCCTTTAAGGAGTTGTTCTATTTCCGGCTTGCTTGTGTAGTGCGTGAAGCTAAGCCGCAGCACCCCTTGCGCGGGATCCACCCCCATCGACTCGAGCGCGCGCACCGCATAAAAATCACCACCGCCCGTCATGATGCCATGTGTCGACAACTCTGCCGCAACAGCTTCGGCATTGCGCCCAAGCTCGATCGCCACCGTCGGGGCGCGATCTTCGGCCCGTGACGGCCCCAGAAGACGGACGGAGTTCTTGGTGCCGAAAAACTCCAGAAGAGGTTGCAAAAGCTCTACTTCCTGCGCACGCATCAGATCATGCACACCCGCTCCCCGTTCTGCCGCGCTGCCGGTGACCCCGTGATGAGCCGCAAGCGCATCAATGTAATCCACCATACCTGCGCTGGCCGCCACCTGCGCATGATCCGGTCCGGCGGGCGTCAAGCGTTTGTACAGGCAATCAGCATTGAAATAATGCCCCTGATTGGGCAGTTGTTCCCCCAAAGCGCGACGGATCACCATCACGCCTTGGTGCGGGCCATAGGTTTTATAGGCTGAAAACAGGTAAATATCCGGCCCGATCATACCTACGTCAGGCAGGCCGTGCGGCGCATAACTGACCCCGTCGACACAAACAAACGCGCCTGCCGCATGGGCCATTGCGGTGATTTCCACCACCGGATTGATCTCGCCCACCACGTTCGAGCAGTGGGGAAAGCACACCAGACGCACGTTTTCGTCCAGCAGCTCTTCCAACTTGGCTGGGTCCAGATGGCCTGTCTCTGGGTCGATCTGCCATTCGCGGATCTCGATCCCCTCCTCGGCGAGCCGCCGCCACGGGCCGGAATTCGCCTCGTGATCCTGATTGGTGACCACAATCGCTTCGCCGGGGCGCATCCATTGCCTGAACGCCTGCGCCAGCACATAGGTGTTCTGCGTCGTCGATGGGCCAAAGCTCAGCTCATCTGTCTCAACGCCCAGTACCGCCGCCAGACGCACGCGTGCCTCATCCATCTCCTCACCCGCCAACCGGCTGGCCTCATAGGGCGCATAGGGCTGCACCTTTCGGCTGTGATAATACCGTATTAGCCGGTCAATCACCGGTTTGCAGGTATACGACCCGCCCGCGTTTTCAAAAAACGCCTGCCCCTGCAACGAGGGGTCCGTGAAGGCCGGGAATTGCGCCCGGACGAATGCCAGATCCAGTTTCATACCCCGCACTCAAACCGAAAAACCCAGCCCGTGCAAGCTTTCGAGTGCAATAGCGCAATTGTCAGAATCGCAGGTGGTTCTAGAATAATCTGCTGGGGTTCAACCGGCTTTTTCATCAGAGCTTTGCCATGCGTAGATTCCCCCCACCTGACCGCAATCTGCCTGCTGGCCCTGTCCACCTGCCCGCCCCTTGGGGCAGAAGAGACCAACGCCTCCAAGCTCGGCCCCGAAGCCACCCCCATCACCCAGCAGACTGATTACCTAAGGCAGGAAGCCGCGCCGGGTTACTGGCGTTCTCCGCTTTCGTGAAGCCGCAGTTAACCACCTTGGCCTGCTCCGTCGCCGCCTTCACCGCTGCTGCGAACGGCCTGCGTGGGCTGCCCGCTGCCGCTTACGAGACCGTGATAACCCAACCCGTTCTGCGCGAACTGACAGGCAGCGCCGAGTGGGCGGCACTCTCGGCCGAAGGCGGCGGCGGCGTGCACTTTGATCAATTGCAAAACTTTGCCGCGCTGGCGGTCGAAAAAAACTGGGCATGGCGGGGTACCGCATCACCTCGTTCCACCCCGAAACTGCCGATGAGGCGGCGCTGAGCACCACCCGCGACATGCTCGCCAGCAACGAACAAAGCGCTCAGGATGCCTTGTTGAGCTACTGCAATCAGGGGTGTTCTGACCGGCGACGGAGACGGCCCACATGTGTCACTGATCGGCGCCTATGACGCTATGACGGATCAGGTGTTGATCCTCGAAGTCGATCAGGAATGGAATGTGCCCTACTGGACGTCGGTGCCCACCCTGCTGGCGGCCATGGTCAAGCCGACATCTGCCAAACACGGCCCCCTCGAAGGCCAGACCAGCGGCTTCGTTCGCATCGGCAAAGCACAACACTAGCCTAGCGGACGCGCCGCCCCCCCTCCGCCCGAAAAAGGGCGCTGCCTTGGCTGCGTCCCTCATCACCCACTTTCAGCCCCAACCTTCAGGCGTTCACGTCCACCACGACACGGCCCTTGACCTGCCCCTTCAGAATATCCGCCCCTAGCTTTGGCAGATCCGCCAGCGTTGCTGGCTGCACCATTGCCTCCAGCTTGCCCATCGGCAGATCACGCGCGATCCGCGCCCAAGCGCGTACGCGGTTGTCGTAGGGTTGCATCACCGAATCAATCCCCAGAAGGTTCACCCCGCGCAGCAGGAACGGCACCACAGTGGCAGGCAATCCCGCGCCTCCGGCCAGTCCCACAGCGGCAACCGACCCGCCGTATTTCATCTGTCCCAGCACCCGCGCCAGCATCGCTCCACCGACCGCATCTATACAGCCCGCCCAGCTTTCGGCTTCCAGCGGGCGCTTGACCGTCTCGGCCAGATCCGCGCGCGGAACGATCTGCGTCGCCCCAAGCTCCCGAAGATAGCCCTCCGTCTCAGGCCGCCCGGTCACCGCCGCCACCTCGTATCCCAGATGGGCCAGAATTGCCGTCGCCACCGATCCGACACCACCTGCAGCCCCGGTCACCAAAACCGGCCCGTGCAGATCCTTCAGCCCGTGATCCTCCAGCGCCATCACCGCCAGCATCGCGGTAAACCCCGCCGTGCCCACCGCCATCGCCGATCGCGTACTCAACCCTTCCGGCAACGGCACCAGCCAATCGGCTCGCACCCGGGCTTTCTGCGCATAGCCACCCCAATGTGCCTCCCCCACGCGCCACCCCGTCAAGACGACCTTGTCACCCGGAGCATAGCGCGCATCGCTTGACGCCTCGACGGTTCCAGAAAAATCAATCCCCGGAACATGCGGATACTTCCGCACCAAACCGCCCCCGGAACCGAGACACAGACCGTCCTTATAATTGACCGTGGAATATTCCACCGCCACCGTTACCTCGGCCTCTGGCAGATCATCCAGCCCAATCTGCCGAACCGCCGCATGGGTCTGCCCTTCGGCATCCTTCTCAACAACCATCGCGTTAAACATATCTTCTCCCTCTTCCCGGCCCTCAGCCCTGCGGACTGAATCCTCTGATTTCACATTTGCCAAATATCCCTGCCGGAGGCTTCGCCCGCCAACAGCACTCGCCGCTCAAAGCCAAGGCCCCGCCTCCGGCATCACAAACACATCGCTAACCCAAGCCTCGTGGCCCGCAGCTGTCACCATCGCATGGATCTGCCCACGATGATGCGCCTGATGATTGAACATATGTGCGATGCACAAAGCTACCGGCTTACTTACATCGCGCCCCAATGCCCCGGAATGCCACCTCAGATCGCCGACCAGATCCAACGCATGCAACTGCTCGGCCCACAGAATTACGTGCGCATCGGTGCGAAACCTCTCAGCCCCCCAAACTGGCAGCGTCGGCGTCATCGTTACACTGCCCGCGATGCCCCCCGTCGGCGGCACCTTGCCCTCAAAGCGCGACATCCACATCCTGTCAGCCCATAGCACATGGTTCGCTGTTGCCCAGATCGAGCCGAAAAATGCCCCACGATCAGCATGCAACGCAACGTCATCCATGCTCTCCAGAACGGCTTTCATCATCTTGTTCTGCCAAGCATTGTAGCGCGCCATCGTCAGGCAATATTGCACCGAGATCATCCGTTTGGCCCTTCCCCCAATCCGCTGTTCAAGCAGCAGTTCAGCCCGAAACCAGCCAAAGTGCAATCCCGATGACGCTCAGAGCGGCAATTCACATCCCGCAACGCCGTGAATGCAAAGCACCTGATCGTGCGAGCGCCTTTGGCACCGCCTTGCGGGCGGAAATGGCCGCACCGCTCTGGGCTTCGGGAAACTAGCTCAGGTGCCGCACCTCGGCATTTCAATCAATGAAACATCACGTCAGCGCACTCGACATGCCCCCCGATTTTCAAAAACCACCAGCCTGGTTGCGGTCGGACATCTGGCAGGACTCCTGACAAAGGCTGCCGACATTCATCGGCTCTTATGATCTGTAATTGGTATGTGGGCTGCGAAAAATTGTCAGTTTGCCCTTCTAACTTTTCCGCTGCCGCCCTATATCTGTTCTGTCTCTTCGGGGACTATGGACATAAATGCGCTCGTCATAAGCGGATCGGACCCGGGGGCGGTACCCGGCGACTCCACCAAATCCCGCTCATTTGGCGGCAATGGGGTCGAAACAGGATCGACGAACGTCTAAAGGGGTTAGCTTTGTCTCGGTGAGGTACCACCGTTATCGGTCCGAAAAGTACAATTGCAAATGACAATCGTGCTCCGGTAGCAATGGCCGCGTAAGCGGCAGAAGCAACCGAAAACTTAAGTCCTTGCGCCTAGCAGTGTAAGGCGGGGTTCGCAGGTACCTGGCAACAGAAACCTGCATTTTCCCGCCCGCATACATTTTTGTGCCCTGCTGTTCAGAGTCTGGAAAGCATTTGGTTTTATGCCTGTGTTCGTTGAACCGAATTTCACAGGACTGTCAAAATGACCAACTCCGATATTCTGCGTGAATGGTATGCCCGTGTTTGGGAAAAAGGCGATCTAAGTGCCGTTGACGAACTATTTGTGCCTGATGCAACAGCCGATGGCCTAGTGCCCGAAATGGAAGTTGGCACCGAAGAGTTCAAGATCCTCGTCGCCACGATTCAAGAACTGATCACCCTGCCCCGCGTCTCGGTCGAAAAAACGGTCGAGCAAGACAATTGGGTGTCTGGGTTCATGACCATGCAGGCCGAAACACAAGACAAGCGCAAACCCGTGCATGTCTCAGGGATGGTCTTGTGCCGGATCGACGATGGTAAAATCGTCGAAACCTATAATGCATTTGATTTTGTTGGATTTTTCGAACAGCTAGGTTTGCTTCCGGCAAACACCATCGCGCTGTGCATGTCCGGGGTCGAAATCGGCTGATCCTATATACAGCAGGCACTTCCTACCCTGCTACGTGGGGCCCGTCGTAAAAAACACGCACAGCGTTTCCGATTGACGGATTGGAAGTGCACGGTCTATCACCCTACTCATGGGGTCTGCGTCCACCCCGTGAGGCTCAGGCCCAAGGCTCGCATCCTTTGTTTCCCATCTCTGGAAGGATGTCTTATGCCGTCGTTTACCGAAATCAGCCCAGCACAGTTGAACCGCCTGATCGGCACACCTTATGCCCCTATCTTGCTAGATCTGCGCCTCGACGAAGACTTTTCCGAAGCCCCGGTTCTGATCCCCGGCGCCCGGCGCTTTGCCTATGATCGGGTCGGCGATCATGCTGCGGAGTGGGCAGGCGAAACCGTCATTCTGATCTGCCACAAGGGCAAGAAAATCAGCCATGGCGCGGCCGCCCTGCTGCGCCTGGCAGGAAGCACAGCAGAGGTTCTTGAGGGCGGAATGGTCGCCTGGGTCAGCGCGGGGCATCCATGTGTTTCCACCACCGCGTTGCCGGGCTTGGGGCAGTACCCCACCAGATGGGTCACGCGCCACCGGCCCAAGATTGACCGCATCGCCTGCCCGTGGCTGATCCGTCGGTTCATTGATCCACATGCACAGTTTTTATTCGTGCCCCCTGCGGAAGTGCGGGACGTGGCTGATCGATTTGCAGCGATTCCGTTCGACATCGAGGGCGGTGAATGGTCCCATCAAGGTAGGGCCTGTACCTTCGACACGATGCTCAGTCGCTTTGCCCTGCACAGTGAGACTCTTGATGCGCTCGCGCTTATTGTGCGCGCGGCGGATACCAATTCCCATGATTTAGCACCGCAAGCCGCAGGCCTTCTCGCGATCTCCGTCGGGCTATCAAAGCTCTTCAAATCAGACCTGGAACAGATGCAGGCGGGATTTATCGTCTATGATGCCCTGTATCGCTGGGCTCGGGACGGGCGCGACGAAGGCCACGATTGGCCAGCGGGGATACCGACATGATCGCCCCAACCTACGCCGATCTGTTCCGCGTCTTTGGCCGCATCGGGCTGTTGTCCTTCGGTGGTCCCGCCGCGCAAATCGCCCTGATGCACCGAGAGTTGGTTGAAGAACGTCCTTGGCTGAGTGAGGAGAATTTTCTCTCGGCCCTGTCGTTCTGTATGCTCCTGCCCGGCCCCGAGGCGATGCAACTGGCCACCTACGCTGGCTGGCGTCAGCGCGGCCCGCTTGGCGGTTTGATCGCAGGCGGGCTTTTTGTGTTGCCCGGCGCCATTCTTGTCGCCGCTCTGGCGCTGGCTTATGCCCAGTTCGGCCAGCTTCCAATGGTGCAGGCGGTCTTTGTGGGTGTTCAAGCCGCAGTGGTGATCATCGTGCTGCAAGCCCTTCAAAAGATTTCGAAAAAATCCCTGACCGGGCGCGATTCCTATGCCATCGCCGCGCTGTCCTTTCTTGCCATTTTTATACTGCACCTGCCGTTTCCCGCGCTGATCTTCGTTGCTGCACTTTGGGGCTATGCCACCAGCGCCCCAATACATCTCGCGGCGACCCCCAAAAAAATGCCGCAGTTTCCAACTCGCACGGTACTGCTCTGGTTGGTTCTCTGGCTGGCTCCAATGGCTGTTCTGGCGCTCAGTGGCCAAACATTCTTAGCCGGAGTTGCACTGTTTTTTGCCAAACTGGCCGTTGTCACTTTCGGCGGAGCCTATGCCGTGCTGGCCTATATGACCCAAGCTGTGGTTGACGACTATGGCTGGTTGACCTTGCCACAGATGATCGATGCTCTCGGCTTGGCGGAAACCACGCCTGGCCCGTTGATCTTGGTGACGCAATTCGTCGGCATGTTGGCTGGGCATATTCAGGGCGGCGTGCCGCTGGCGCTGATCGCCGGAGGGCTGACCCTGTGGATGACCTTTGTGCCTTGCTTTTTGTGGATATTCACTGGCGCCCCCTATATCGAGCACCTGTCCTCGCAACCCCGCCTGTCGGGTGCCCTGCGTGCCATCACTGCGGCCGTCACCGGGGTCATCCTCAACCTGTCTCTGTGGTTCGCCCTGCACATTCTGTTCGGGACGGTTACCCAAACACGATTTGCCCCACTGCCTGACTGGTCCAGCTTCAATCCGACCGCGTTTGCGCTGACCTGCCTGGCCGCAGCACTTCTATTGATCTTGCGAGTCGGGATGCTGCCGACACTTGCACTCATGGCCCTCGCCGGAGCAGCCGCAACGGTGCTTTGAGCGGCTGTGATTTTTTCGCCTGCCACTCTTTTGTTTTACCCCGAATCCCCTATGCTCTGACGCCAGATGTCAAAGGGAAGACTGATGGCCCGATCCATTGATTACGGCAACCTCATGCACCAGGCGATGCGCGGCCTGATCCAACAGGTGTTGGAGGACGTGTCAGCGCGCGGTCTGCCCGGCGCGCATCATTTCTTCATTACGTTCGACACCACCCACCCGCAGGCTGAACTGGCAGATTGGCTGCGCCAGCGGTATCCCAAGGAAATGACTGTGGTGATGCAGCATTGGTACGACAATCTTGAGGTTACCAATGATGGGTTTTATATCACGCTCAACTTCGGCGACAAACCCGAGCCGCTCTATGTGCCCTATGACGCCATAAAAACCTTCGTTGATCCCTCGGTGGAATTCGGACTTCGGTTTGAAACCAACGAAGACGATGATGACGACGACGACCCCCTGCCGCCGAACAACGATGATACAGACGACACTCCGCGCTCGCACGACGCCGAAGTGGTTCGCCTCGACAGTTTTCGCAAGCAGTGACGCCGATCCGTGAATTTTTTGTAAATTCTGATCACGGTATATTGCGCGAAACCGCGACTTGGTCACAGTCACCCGCAGGATAAATGCGGGAGAGGACACCCAGAATGGCAAGCGATTTCGCGGTATTTTTTGGCGAGATGATGCGCCGCCCCACCGAAGTTGTGGCGATCGCCCCTTCATCTGCCGCCGTTGCACGGCGCATGACCGAAGGGATGGACAAGGTCAAAGGTCCGATTGTCGAAATCGGCCCCGGCACCGGCAGTTTCACCAAAGCCATTCTGGCGCAGGGCGTTGCGCCTGAACGTCTGACCCTGATGGAAATGAACCCACGCTTTTGCGAAACCCTGCGCGAAAAATTTCCCGGCGTGACTGTGTTGAACCGGCCTGCGCAGGATATCGAACTAATCGGACTACGTGATATCGGCGCGGTGATCTCTGGCGTTCCAGTGCTGGCACGACCGCAGATTCAGCGCGACGTGGTCGGTCGCGCCTTCCGCGTCATGGCGCCAGAAGGCATTTTCACTCAGATCACTTACAGCACAAACGCTCCGATCTCGGATGAGATGCAGGCCGAGCTTGGTGTCTCAGCTGAAAAGCGCGCGACTGTCTGGGCCAATTTGCCGCCGGCCCGCGTGTTTGTATTCCGTCGTATGCAACATTGAAATTCTCTGCAAAACAGGTAACAAGTCGGCAAATTCCCGTTTGGAGGCTGACTGATGACCATGACCCGCACCGAAACCGACAGCTTCGGCCCGCTTGAGGTTCCCGCAGATAAATATTGGGGCGCGCAAACACAGCGCTCCATAATAAACTTCCCTATCGGCTGGGAGCGTCAGCCTGTGGCGATCATCCGCGCCCTTGGCGTGATCAAAAAGGCCTGCGCGCTGGTGAACATCGCGCAGGGTGACATGCCCGCCGAGCTGGGCAACAATATCGCCGCCGCCGCAACCGAGGTGATTGACGGCAAGTTTGATGACAATTTCCCGCTGGTCGTCTGGCAGACTGGCTCTGGCACCCAATCGAACATGAATGCGAACGAGGTGATCTCGAACCGCGCGATTGAAATGATGGGCGGAGTGATGGGCTCAAAAAAGCCAGTACACCCCAATGACCATTGCAACATGGGCCAGTCCTCGAACGACACCTTCCCGACCGCGATGCACGTCGCCATTGGCATGATGGCGCGCGACACCCTGCTGCCCGGACTGGAAAAATTGCACGCCGCCCTGTCCGCCAAGTCCAAGGAATTCAACAATATTATCAAGATCGGGCGCACCCATACGCAGGATGCAACCCCACTGACACTGGGTCAGGAATTCGGCGGCTACGCACATCAGGTTTCTCAGGGCATGATGCGGGTGAATAAAATACTTCCCGAGATCTACGAACTGGCGCAGGGCGGCACTGCCGTCGGCACCGGGCTGAATACCAAAAAAGGTTGGGACACCCGCGTCGCAGCACAGATCGCCGAGATCACCGACTTACCCTTCGTGACCGCGCCCAACAAATTCGAAGCCCTCGCCGCGCATGATGCCATGGTAATGTTCTCGGGCGTACTGAAAACCATCGCCGCCTCTCTGTTCAAGATCGCCAATGACATGCGTCTTCTCGGCTCTGGTCCGCGTTCGGGTCTGGGCGAGCTGATCCTGCCGGAAAACGAACCCGGAAGCTCGATCATGCCCGGCAAGGTCAACCCGACTCAGGCCGAGGCCCTGACCATGGTCTGCGCCCACGTCATGGGCAACGACGCTGCCGTTGGCTTTGCAGGGTCTCAAGGGCATTTTGAACTCAACGTCTATAACCCGATGATGAGCTATAACGTCCTGCAATCCATGCAACTTCTTGGTGACGCCGCCAGCAGCTTCACCGACAACATGGTTGTCGGTACTCAGGCCAACGTGGTGCGGATCGACAAGCTGATGAAGGAATCACTGATGCTGGTCACCGCGCTGGCCCCGACCATCGGGTATGACAACGCCACCAAAGTGGCAAAGACCGCCCATAAAAACGGCACAACCCTGAAAGAAGAGGCAATCGCGCTTGGCTTTGTCGACGCGGAAACCTTCGACCGCGTGGTCCGCCCCGAAGATATGATCGGGCCAAAGTGATGCCTGAACCGGTCAATCTGAACCGGGTCAGAAAAGAAAAGGCGCGGGCCGAGAAAAAGGCCCGCGCAGATCAGAACGCCGTGAAATTCGGGCGGTCCAAGTCGGAAAAAAAGCAAGAGCACGCCCTCGCCGAAAAGGCCCGCCGTGATCTTGAGGGGCACGAACGCGAATGAGCACCCGCCCCATCAAACGCTCGCTGACCCTGAAAGGTCACCGCACCAGCGTGTCGCTAGAAGATGAGTTTTGGCAGGCTTTTCGTGAAATTTGCGCCGAAAAGAAAAAGCCAATCAATGTCTTGGCCGCCGAAATCGATGCCTCACGCGAAGCCGACACCGGCCTGGCTTCAGCCATTCGCCTATATGTGCTGCGTCACTTTCGCGGCTAGCGCGGACTGATCCGCAACCAGATCCCATCCTTGCCGCGCACCGTAAGATGCGCCACGGGCATCGCCGGGCGGTCTGCCACCAGATCAAACCGATAGGCCTGCACCAGCATTGCCAGTAACAACGGCCCCTCGACCATGGCAAATCCGGCTCCGGGGCACACCCGTTGCCCGGCCGAGAACGGCAAAAATGCGTTGCGCAGGCATTCTTTGCCATTCGGTGTGGTGAAACGGGCCGGATCAAAATCATCCGGGCGTTCCCACATACGCTCGTGCCGGTGCAAATGCCATGGGCTCAGCACGATCTGACTACCACGCGGCACCGCACGCGCGCGGAACTGCTCTGGGCAGGCCGCCTCGCGTACCATCATCGGCACTGGCGGATACAGCCGCAGCGTTTCCCGAAATACATCGCGCGTCAGCCTCAACTTCGACATCACTGAAAAGTCGGGAGTATCCAGGTCGACCGCAGCAACCTCATCCGAAACCTGCGCCTGCCAGTCCGGATACATCGCCAGCATATACAGCGCCCAAGCCAGTGCCGAGGCGCTGGTTTCATGCCCGGCCAAAAAGAAAATCGCGACCTGATCGACCATTTCTTCGGTATCAAACACATCGCCGGTTTCCGGGTCCGCCGTGGTCATGATTTTCGTCGCCAGATCATCAGGCGCAGTCCCGGACTGGATCGCCTCCATCCGTTCAGCTGTCAGCTGCGTGATCAGACCGCGAATTTCGCGCGCCGTCTGCCGGGTTTTGCGCTTGTGAAACCGTGGCACCCAACGCGGCAGCGGAACAAACGCCCCCAAATTCAGCACCGGTTGCGTACGTTGATGTTCGCGGAATGCCCCGAACACCTGCCCCGCCAGCTGATTTTCGATCGGAATGGAAAACAACGTACGAAAGATCACATCAGCTGCAGCGTGGCTGGCCTCAACCTCTATCTCGACCGGTTCCCCATTGGCCAGCCGCGCCAACCGCGCTACTGCCGCCTGCCCAGCCTGCCACATCGCCGGAAACGTATCGCGCAACCGCCCGCCCTCAAAGGCCGGGTCAATGATACGACGCTGGCGTTTCCAGACCGCGCTGTTGGTCACAAATACCGAATTTCCCAGCAAAACCCGCAGCCCCTCGCTAACACGGTTTGATTTAGGGAAATCGTCAGGCCGCCCCTTCAACACCAATTCGACCAGCGCCGGATCATTGCACAGGAACGAGCGGAAAAACGGCGTGCGAAACTCGGCCATCCAAGCCCGATACAGTCGCGCCGGTTGGGCCGAGAGAATGTCCTGTCGGAACAACCGCAAATACGACCAGAGCGAGGTTTTCCCCTGCCGCACCGGGGGTTTTGGCGGCTTCATGTCGGCTGCACCGACGTAAATTTATTTACTGACGCCTCAATCCGTGATTTCGACGGGGATCGCCCGGCATATCGGTCCGACAGTGTCAGCGGTCCGGCAGTGATCTGGAAGTAGTCATAATCTCGCGGTCGGTCAAATGCGCAAAGATACTGAAAATGAAGCCGAAAAAACCGCCAGCGCAGTTCAGCCCAACGCGCGGGGCTCAGCGTTTGGGTAAACGCAGCCGACACCACCAAAGGCCCGCGTTTCGCCGCCGTCGCCACGCCCGACACTGCTACCGGATCGCATAAGGCAAAGGCACAGCCATCGCCGGGGGCTGTCACGTCAACCCAAGTAAGCTCCTCGGTTTCTGATAAAAACCGAAGATCGGCACGCAACCTGTGCGCCTTGGGTAAAAACGATACCATCGGCACCACCTGCCCCAACGTGAGCAGATTCAGCGCAGGACCATCCCCCGGCACCTGCCCGGCCCTGATCAGATCCGACAGGACCGACACGGCAAGATGCGCCCCTGAGGAATGGCCGACGACCAGAACCTCATCAACATCCGCCGTCAGTGCCTCGGCGATGATCGTGGTGAACTCGACCATCCGCGCCTCAAGCTCCGGCGTGTTGGCCCCCATCGAACGCGCGGAATATGCATAATCGTGCATCAGGTAGTAGGCAAAGAACTTGCCGTCGCGCTTGCGGAACCATTCCAGCACAAAAGGTACAACCGCAAGTCCGGTCCACCCCATCCATGGGTGGATAAGCGCCAAAACCTGACCCAGCCCGAAGGCCACCACCAGCGCAAGTACAAGCTGCGCCAGCAGAAATACGATAGGATAGAGTGCAGCTATCACTGGCCCCTTGCGCAGCCGCATCAGCCGCCATAACGCCCCCGTGCCAATATAGACCCACGCGGTGCGGATCAGCTGCAGATATGTCGCGGCTATCCCCTGCGCCATGCTGTCACGCACGATGTCGGACCAAACCAGCACTTCAACATCCGTGTCGGTTGCCCGACCGTCGATCAACGCGGAGACATGCCAGCCATAGGCCCCTTTGGTGGTTTTAGGGCGCAGCGCGATCTCATACCCCGAAATCGCCGCCTGCTCCGCGCTCTCCTTGCGGTAAAGCTCGCGATATCGGCGCGGATGAATCGGATCATAGCCGGGAATATAAAACACCCGGCGGCGCGAAACCCTGTGTTGGTTATCTTTGCTCATCTGCTCCCTCTTACGCATAGTTTAGCGCAGATTTGGGGCAGGAACATGACTTATCCGAGCGCGGCCAGTGATGGAAATTTCTCCAGCAGCCAGTATGAAAATGCCGAAAATCCGCCCGTCAGCATCAACAAGCCGATGGTCCACAGCAAAAGCCCCATCACCCGCTCGATCTGCTCCATATGGCGCTTCATCCAGCCCATCACCCCGGTAAGCCGCGGCAAAAACGCTGCCACCAACAAAAATGGCACGCCCAGCCCGAACGCATAAACCGCCAGCAGCAAAGTTCCCCGGGCAACCGACCCTTCCCCGGCCGCTAGCGACAAAATCGCCCCTAGCTGCGGACCAATGCACGGCGTCCAGCCGAACGCAAAGGCCAAGCCCAGAACATACGCCCCCAAAGCAGACCCGCCCCGGTCGCCCGCATCCAGACGCGCTTCGCGGTCCAGAAACGGAATCCGGTACACCCCAATGAAATGCGCGCCAAATACCATCACCGACAACCCGGCAATGGTATTGAACCAATCCTGATAGCCCAGAAACACCGCGCCAATGGCCGATGCCGTAAACCCAAGAAACAAAAATACCGTCGACAGACCCATCACGAAAAAGAGTGCAGGCAGAAGAGCCTTGTTTCGCCCGCCCTTCCCTTCGGTCAGGTCGCCCAAAGACACCCCACTCATATAGGCCAGATAGGGCGGCACGATGGGCAAAACACAAGGACTGACGAACGAGATAACCCCCGCCATCAGCGCCACGAACATGGCGGGCATCAATCCCGCGTCGATGATTTCTATTCCGAACATAGGCCTTTCTTAGGTGATTGCTGCGGCGGCGTCACCTGACGCATTGTCACAACTTAGTAGACAGCAGTGCGTGCGCCGATTACCCACTGCCGCATGAATAGCGAGATCGAAATCGACACCATCGGAATGCTCTGCCCGCTGCCGGTACTCAAGCTGCGTAAGGCACTGCTGTCGGTCCAGCCAGGCACCGTTGTGCAGCTTTTGGCAGACGACCCCGTGGCCGTGATCGACATTCCCCACTACTGCTCCGAAACCGGGCACACGTTTCTGGGAATGGAAACCGCAGACGCGCATCAGATCTTTCGCATCCGCTGCGGCGCGCAATCTCCTCTCACATAACGAAAACGCCGCGCAGAGAACTGCGCGGCGTGATCTTCAACAATTGATCCTAGTTTTAGCCGCCCAGCGACCACCAACCACGGCGCTTGGGCCTGTTGGGATCTTCAATCTCGACCTCAGGCTCAGCTACGGCTTCTGGCGGAATTTCGACCGGCGTCACAGGCTCAACCTCAATTGGCGCTTCCGGCACAGGCTCGGATTCTTGCGGCATCTCAGGTTGCACCGGCTCAGGCAGCTCGGGCGCGGGTTGAGGAACCTCCGGCTGCGCAGGCTCAGGCGACACAGGTTCTTGCTCCGCAACCGGCTCTGCAGATGCCTCGACTTCAGCCGGTTCACGCACATCAGTCGTTGACGTTTCCGTCACCTCTACGGGCGTTTCCTGCTCGGCTGCCTGAGGCTCGACTGGGGTTTCAGCCTCAACCGCCTTGTCGGCCTTGGGCTTTGTGCTGCGGCTTCTCGAACGAGTTGACGGCTTTTTGGCCGCCTCTTCATCCGTGTCAGCCTCGGTCGCATCTTCGACAGCGTCTTCCGAGCTTTCGCCCTCGGACTCTGCATCGTATCCTTCCGAAGATTTCGACCGGCTCCGCCGACGCCGACGACGGCGCTTTTTGGGCTTGTTGTCCTCTTCAGAGGTCTCAATCACGGCGACCGCCTCGACCTCATCTTCTTCTTCGACAGAGGCTTCGTCGACCTGATCCATCAGGGTGGTATCAACCGACACAACCGGCATTGGCTGTTCAATCACCACACGGGTCGCGGTCTTGAACTTCTCGAGCGAAAAATCCGGGCTGATCAGCATCGGATCACCTTCGACCCGCACCGACAAACCATAGCGGCCTTCGATCTGCGCCACATGCTCGCGCTTCTGATTCATAATAAAGTTGGCGATCCCCACTGGGCATTTCACCAGAACCTCGCGCGAACGGCGACGCACGCCTTCCTCTTCGATCTGACGCAGGATTGACAGCGCTAGATTGTCATCCGACCGGATCAAGCCGGTCCCATGACAGGCCGGGCACGGCTGAGTCGTCGCCTCGATCATGCCAGGGCGCAGACGCTGGCGCGACATTTCCAACAAACCAAAGCCGGAAATCCGGCCGATCTGAATGCGCGCACGGTCAGTTTTCAGCTTGTCTTTGATCTTTTTCTCGACGGCGGCATTGTTGCGCCGATCATCCATGTCGATAAAGTCGATCACGATCAGGCCAGCAAGGTCGCGCAGACGCAGTTGGCGGGCCACCTCCTCGGCAGCCTCCAAGTTGGTCTTGGTCGCGGTTTCCTCGATCGAGCCTTCTTTCGTGGCCCGGCCAGAGTTCACGTCAATCGCCACCAGCGCTTCAGTCACGCCGATCACGATATAGCCGCCGGATTTCAGCTGCACCGTCGGATTGAACATGCTGCTCAGATAGCTTTCGACCTGATATCGCGCGAACAACGGCATCGACTCGCGGTAATGTTTCACATTTACCGCGTGCGACGGCATGATCATCTTCATGAAGTCTTTGGCAATGCGGTACCCGCGCTCGCCTTCAACAAACACCTCGTCGATGTCACGATTATACAAATCGCGGATCGAGCGTTTTATCAGATCGCCCTCTTCGTAAATCTTCGCAGGTGCGATCGAATCCAGCGTCAGCTTGCGGATCTGCTCCCACAGCCGGAAGAGATATTCATAGTCGCGCTTGATCTCGGCCTTGGTGCGCTTGGCCCCCGCTGTGCGAATAATCAGCCCCGCACCGCTCGGCACGTCGATCTCGCCCGCGATTTCCTTCAGCTTCTTGCGGTCCACAGCGTTGGTAATCTTACGCGAAATGCCGCCCCCGCGTGCGGTGTTGGGCATCAACACGCAATACCGGCCTGCCAAGCTCAGATAAGTGGTCAGCGCCGCACCTTTGTTGCCGCGCTCTTCCTTTACGACCTGCACCAGCAGGATCTGACGCACTTTGATAACTTCTTGAATCTTATAGCGGCGCGGACGTGGTTTGCGCACCGGACGGATATCTTCGGCATCGTCGTCATCCGAAACGGATTCGATGCTGTCGTCCTTGTCCATTGCCTCGACCGTACCAAGGTCGGTGCCATTGTCTTTATCACCTTCCGCAGGCTCGGTCTCTGGGGCTTTGGCCTCTGTCGTTACTATGACGGTGGCCTCTACTGTGGTCTCGTCCGTCGGCTCTTCGACCGGTGTTTCCGCAACCGTTTCCATCGGAGAGGTGCCTTCAGGCGTTGCCTCGTCCTCCAGATCGATTGTCTCCATCCCCGAGATTTCAGACCCCGAATTTTCCGGGCTACTCACCTCTTTGGTGGCTGTCGCATCCTTCGATCGTGTGGATTCGGCCCGCGACCGCGACGATGACGGACGACGCGACCGGGACGAGCGCTTGGGCTTTTCTTCATCATCCTCTTCAGCGCGCTGAGCCTCGGCATATGCGCGCTCTTCTTCCATCAGGGCTTCACGGTCCGCGACCGGAATCTGATAGTAATCGGGATGAATTTCCGAGAACGCCAGAAAACCATGCCGGTTTCCGCCGTAATCCACAAACGCCGCTTGCAGCGAGGGTTCAACCCGCGTGACCTTTGCCAGATAGATATTGCCAGCTAGCTGGCGTTTATTTTCTGATTCAAAATCGAATTCCTCGACTTTGTTTCCATCAACCACAACGACGCGAGTTTCCTCGGCGTGGGTGGCGTCGATAAGCATTTTCTTTGCCATGTTGTCCGTCTGCATCGCGGCAAAACCCCCTGACCCGGAGGGCGGGGGCGTTGCGGCAGATGTCTGATATGGGCGAGTGCGGACGCGCGGCAGGGCAAGCTGATCTCAGCCCCTGCTCTCACTTTTGGTGATGTCGCGCGCCTCATCGCGTTTCTTCTCCGACGTTACCCAATAGCGGGAACGCCCATTCAAGGCCCGCGTTCTTTCTTGGAAACGTCGGGCAATTTTCGCGGCCCTGTTTTCAGGAACCAATCGGTCTGCCCAGACGTGCCGGTTTTTTTGTCCTACACATGTCTGAAACAGCGAAACTCACGCGGCGGACGCCGATTAAGCGCCTCTTGCCGTTCTTTTACCATAATGGCAGGAGCGCGCCGATGACAATGGGGAAAATTCCCTCATAGGTAATCTGAGCGCTGCAATCCGTATTTGGCCATCTTTTCATTCAGGGTTCGACGCGGCAGGCACAACTCGTCCATCACATTGGCAATCGAGCCTTTGTGGCGCCGCATCGTGTTGTCGATCAGCATCCGTTCGAACGCCTCGACATATTCCTTCAACGGCTTGCCTTCGGTGGTCATCACCTGCTGCATGTCGTCGTGATCGGTCATCAGCAACGAGGTGATTGTGCCGCTGCCACGGCGCGATTGCAGCACCGCGCGTTCGGCCACATTGATCAGCTGCCGCACATTGCCCGGCCAAGGGGCCTGCAACAACTGTGCTGCTTCCTGCGCACTGACTTTGGGCGCGTCACAGCCGTATTCCTCGGAAAACTGTTCGGACAGGCGGGTAAACAGCGTCAGAATATCCTCGCCGCGCTGGCGCAGCGGCGGCAGCGTGATCCGCAGCGCCGCCAAGCGGTAAAACAGATCGGGGCGCAACGCGTCCTCGATCGTGCGGTTCTGCTCTTGCAGGTTACAAATTGCCACGATCCGGGTTTCTGCGGGTGTGCCCTGTTCGTTGATCAGCCCCAGCAGACGCGCCTGAAGGCTATCTGACAGCGCCTCGATATCCTCCAGCACCAACGTACCGCCTCGCGCTTCCTCGACCGCAGGCAAGCGGCTGTCTTCGGGCATCATCGGGCCGAACAGACGTTTGGCCAGCGCATCTTCATCCCAAGCAGCACAAGATAGCAGCACAAACTTTTTGCCCGCCCGCGCGCCCACGGCGTGAAGTGCGTGCGCCACCAACGTCTTGCCGGTTCCGGTTTCACCATCGATCAGAACATGGCCATCCGCCTGCCCCAGATCCAGAATATCTTCTTTCAGCCGCTCCATGACCGGGCTCGACCCGATCAGCTTTTTCATCAACTGCCCGCCATCAGATAGCTCACGCCGCAGCGCCCGGTTGTCCAACGTCAGGCGCCGGGTGTTGGTGGCCTTTTTGGCCAATTCGGTCATCCGGTCCGGGTTGAACGGCTTTTCCAAAAAATCGAACGCACCCACGCGCATTGCCTCGACCGCCATCGGCACATCACCGTGCCCGGTGATCATGATCACGGGCAAGGCGCTGTCGCTGCCCATCAACTTCTTCAGGAACTGCATCCCATCCATGCCCGGCATCTTGATATCGGAAATCACGATGCCCGGATAATCTGGCCCCAACGCCTTCAGTGCATCCTCGGCGCTGGCAAAGGTTTCGGTGTCGTATCCTGACAGCGCCAGCCATTGGCTGATTGACTGCCGCATATCCTGCTCATCGTCCACGATGGCGATCTTCATCACCTTCGACATGGCTTGTTACTCCGCCGCTTCGGTCTCTGTTTCATTTGTTAAGATAGGAAGTTGCATTTCAAATACAGCCCCCCCGCCTTCGGCATTGCGCGCCGTCAGCCGTCCCCCAAGGTCGTTCACGATCCCCGAAGAAATGGCAAGCCCCAGCCCAACACCCTCGCCCGGCTTCTTTGTGGTGTAAAACGGCTCGAACAGCGCCTCCAGATCATCAATCCCTTGGCCATTGTCGCGCACCGTCAGCGTGGCGGTTTCTCCCGCCGCGAGGATCAGATCAATCTCTGGGTCCGGCACTGTCTGGGTCGCGTCCAATGCGTTGCGCAACAAGTTAACCATCACCTGCTCAACCCGCACCCGGTCCCCCATGACCCGCACCGGATCCGAGGGCACAGCACGGCTGATCCGCACTTTGCGCTTCTTAAGCTGAGGCTCCATCATCGAGAGGGCAGAAGCCAGCGCATCGCCCATATTCACTGGGGAAAACGTCTCGCCGCCCTTTCGGGCATAGCTTTTCAATTGCCGCGTGATCGAGCCCATCCGTTCGATCAGATCATCAATCCGCTGGAACGATGACAGCGCCTCGTCGGGCCGGTTGCGCCGCAGCAAAAGCCGCGCGCCCGCCAGATAGGTTTTCATCGCGGCCAGCGGTTGGTTCAGCTCGTGGCTGACCGCTGCCGACATCTCGCCCAACGCCGCCAGCTTCGAGCTTTGCGCCAGCGTCTGCTCGGCCACGGCGAGGGTCTTTTGCACCCGTTCTCGTTCGGCGATTTCCCGCTGTAGGCGCACGTTCAGCGCGCGAAGTTCCGCCGACTCGCGTTGAAACAGCGCCATGCGCAGCGCGGTCTTGCGGCTGAGAAAATAGAACGCCAGCGCCAGGAACATCGCGAATCCCATGATTTCCAGCGCCAGAACGCCGTTCACCCGCTCGCGCACGCTGTCATAGGTGGTAAAACTTGCGATCCGCCAGCCTTGGAACGGAATCCGGCTTTCCATCCGCATCACCGCCTCACCCTGAACATAAGCGTCAGCCGGCAGGGCTGTCCAATCAGCGGTGGCCTTGATTGCCCGCTCAATTGCGCTGCCTGCAGGTGCCGAGACCAGCGCCTGCTCCTCGGTCTGCCCGCGCCAGCGCGGTTCGGTTGCGAGGATTATCGTGCCAACACTGTCCGTCACCAACACCGCGTCCGAGATCCCCGCCCAAGCGCGCTCGAACTTTTGCAGATCGACCTCGACCAGGATTACGCCAACTGTTGAATTCTGACTTTCCAGCCGCCGAGAATAGGTAAAACTGTATCCACCACTTTCGCGCTGAAGCACTGAAAACAGAGTTTCACTGGCGCGAATGGCGTTGACAAAATACGGCTCGGTCCGGTGCTGCGACCCCAATCTGTTGCGATCCGTCGCCGCCACCGCCCGCCCGTCACTATCCAGCAACATTAACGAGGCCGCGCCAATCTCTTCGACGAATGAAATCAAGCGCTGGCTGGATTGCGAAAAATCATCCGAATTCAACGCCCCGATCAGCGCCGGGTCGCGCGCCAGAAGCTGCGGCACAATCGCATTTCGGCGCAGCTCGCTCAACAGGTTGCCGCTATAAAGCGCCAGCCGCAGCTCGGCCCGGTTGCGGGTATTTTGGGTAAACCGGTCAGTCAGAAGATTATTGGTGACCACCACCGTGATCACCGCCATCAGGATCACGACAAACAATGCCAGACGCACCCGCCAACTGATAGTGCGGGTGTTGCTGGTCGAAATCACTGTTTGCGGAACCGAGGCCATGAGCAAACTTAGGCGGTCGGGCGTCCCGCCTCAAGTCACGCTGTGGCCAGCTGATCCATCAAAGCGCGGAACATCGCCGATCCGTCGGTGCCGCCATGGCGCTCGTCCACTGCCCGCTCAGGGTGTGGCATCATTCCCAGCACCCGACGGTTTTCTGACAGGACTCCGGCAATATCAGCGACAGAGCCGTTAGGATTGTCCATATAGGTGAAGGCAATCCGATCCTCACCTGTCAAACGCGCGACCAGCTCGGCATCGGCATTGTAGTTGCCATCGTGATGCGCCACCGGAATCGACAGAACCTGCCCCGCATTGTACCCAGCGGTAAATGCACTGTCTGAAGTTTCGACCTTCAGCCCAACCGACTTGCAGATGAACTTCAGGTTCGCATTGCGCATCAGTGCGCCTGGCAGCAACCCGGTTTCGGTCAACACCTGAAACCCGTTGCAAATGCCCAGCACATACCCGCCCCGCTCGGCATGCCCGACAACCGAACGGCAAATCGGCGAATTGGCGGCGATTGCGCCGCAGCGCAGATAGTCACCGAAAGAAAAGCCGCCGGGGATGCCGATGATATCCATGCCCTCAGGCAGCGCCGTATCCTTATGCCACACCATCGTGACATCCATGCCCGCGCGCTCGAAGGCGACGGCAAGATCACGGTCACAGTTGGACCCGGGAAAAACGATGACGGCGGCTTTCATGGCACAAGGCTCCTAGCTGGTGAAATCCGTGATCACGGCCACGCCGGGCGGGGTTGGGCCATTGAAGGCCGCCAACTCTGCCCCGGTCCGCGACAACGGAATTTCGCGTGCGATCAAGGGCGACATATCGACAGTGCCACTGGTGATCAAGCCCAGAAGGCTGGGATAGCGCCAGCTCGGCATGCCGCGCGTGCCATAGAGCGCCAGATTGCCCTGATAAACCGCAGACATATTGATCTCCATATGGGCGGTGTGGCCCACAGGCATGCCCACCTGCACATGCCGCCCGAGCGGGCGCAGGCACTCAATGCTTGCATTCGTGGTCGCGGCAATCCCCAATGCCTCGACGCTGACATGAGCACCGCCCTTGGTAATCTCGCGGATCTTCTCAGCTGCGCCGCCATCTTGCGCATTCACCGCCGCATCAGCCCCAAGGCTCAGCGCATGATCCAGCTTTTCCTGAACCACATCAACCACCACCACATAGGCCCCCAAGGCCTTGCCCAGCAACATTGCAGACAGACCAATCCCGCCGGTCCCGTGCACCGCCAGCCACTCACCGGCCTGCAACGCCGCCCGCCCGGTCAGCGCGTGCCAGCTTGTCGTCACCCGGCACCCCAGCCCCGCCGCCACCGTCGGCGACAACATTTCGGGCAGACGCGCCAGATTGTGGTCAAACGGCACCGCGACATACTCAGCGAATGCCCCCGGTTCGATGAAACCCGGCAGACGCTGATTCGGACAGGTATTCTGATTCCCCGACTGACAGCTGGGGCACATGCCGCAGGCCAGAATGAAAGGGGCCACCAACTTGTCGCCAAGCTTCCAACTTGATCTTGGCCCGGCCTCGACCACCTCGCCGCAATATTCATGCCCGCCAATCTGCCCCGGCTTGACCCGAGGGTGCTCGCCGATCCAGCCGTGCCAGTCAGACCGACATACGCCACAGGCCAAAACCTTCAGCACCACGCCATCCTCCGGGCACTCCGGGGTCGGTACGTCCTCGATCACCAAATCTTTATTGTATTCTCTCAGAACCGCTGCGCGCATTGGAATCCCTCCCCGAATTCATTTTGCCTGAGCGCAAGTCAAGCCGGCCTCCACCCGAAAGGTCAAGGTCACCCGGCGCAAATAAAAAGCCGCGCTCCCCCTCGGGAACGCGGCTTTTGTCCGTTCTTCGGCGGCCTGCTCAGCCAAGTTCGATACTGTAGCTTTCGATAACCGTATTCGCCAAAAGCTTTTCACACATGTCGCGCACCGTGGCTTCGGTTGTGCCCTCGGCCAGATCCAGCTCAATCACCTTGCCCTGGCGCACGCCTTGCACCCCGTCAAACCCCAGCGAGCCAAGCGCGTGGCGCACCGCCTCGCCCTGCGGGTCCAGAACCCCGTTTTTCAGCATCACGTGAACCCGTGCTTTCATTTGCGTCTCTCCGGTTTTTTCTTTCCGCGCAATCTGGCGCGGCCTTGTTCGATCGAGTGGATTGTGCCGCCCGGCGATGCCGAGCCTGGCTTTCAATTGATCAGCGTTGGTTTACCAATCGGGGTCGAGGTCTTGGGCATCACGCCCAGACGCCGCGCCACCTCGGTATAGGCATCCGTCAGGCTCCCCAGATCGCGGCGGAACACGTCCTTGTCCAGCTTCTGACCTGTTTCGATATCCCACAAACGGCAGCTATCGGGGCTGATTTCATCAGCCACAACAAGGCGTTGGAAATCACCCTCATAGACCCGGCCGATCTCGATCTTGAAATCCACCAGCTTGATGCCAACCCCGAACATGACCCCCGACAGGAAGTCATTTACCCTCAATGCAAGGCTCAGGATATCATCCATGTCCTGCTGGCTGGCCCAGCCAAAGGCCGCGATATGCTCCTCGGTGACCAAGGGATCGCCCAAAGCATCATCTTTATAATAGTATTCTATGATCGGGCGCGGCAGTTGCATGCCTTCCTCGACCCCAAGACGCTTTGACATGGACCCGGCCGCATAGTTGCGCACCACAACTTCAAGCGGAATGATCTCGCAGGAACGCACCAACTGTTCGCGCATGTTCAGCCGCTTCAGAAAATGCGTCGGCACGCCGATATTGTTCAGTCCGGTCATGAAATATTCTGACAGAAGATTGTTGAGCACCCCCTTGCCTTCGATCACAGCGCGCTTCTCGGCATTGAACGCGGTTGCGTCATCTTTGAAATATTGCACGATTGTGCCGGGCTCGGGCCCTTCATACAGGGTTTTTGCCTTGCCTTCGTATATTTTCTTGCGCCGTGCCATGGCCACTCCGTCGCTCTCCAGAGGCTGAGTCCTCTGGGCCTGCGTTGTCATAGTGCATGGGCAGCATTGTCGCAAGAGACGCCAGCCTCTTGCACCGCGCGCGCCATACGGGCATATCAGGGGCAACTGCAACGTCAGCCGAGGATCGAGAATGACCACCTTTGACGACCGCGAAAATGCGTTTGAGGCAAAATATGCCCACGACGAGGAAATGAAATTCAAAGCCGAAGCCCGCTGCAACAAGCTGCTGGGCCTCTGGGCGGCCGAACTGATGGGGCTTTCGGGCGACGAAGCGGCAGAGTATGCCAAGACCGTCGTGCGTGCCGATTTCGAAGAAGCCGGCCACGAAGATGTCGTCCGCAAGGTTGCCGCCGATCTTGGCGACAAATCCGATGCCGACACGATCCGTGCCAAAATGGCGGAACTTCTGCCGCTGGCCAAAACCCAACTGATGGGCGAAGCCGGATAAGCTGCGCCGCAGCTTATCGGATGTGACATCAAACAATACGCGGCGCTTTCGTGCCGCGTATGGCGCATTCTGAACACTCCCGTGCTCTGCACGGTTCATAATCATCCTGCATAGAATGAATTTGCCTCAACCAGGTAATCATGACAGGGAACCGGGCAAAAGCCGCAACTCCGTCAGGACAGATCAATGACCAACGCCCTTTCCCGCCTTCTGAAGTCCCGCGACTGGCTGATGGCCGATGGCGCGACCGGAACCAACCTGTTCAACATGGGCCTCAGCTCGGGCGACGCGCCCGAAATGTGGAACGAAGAGCATCCCGACCGGATCAGAAAGCTCTATAAATACGCCGTTGATGCAGGCAGCGACATTTTCCTGACCAACAGCTTCGGCGGAAACGCGTCGCGGCTGAAACTGCACGGCGCCGAAAAACGCGCCCGCGAATTGTCACGGATCAGCGCCGAGTTGGGCCGCGAAGTCGCCGATGCCTCAGGCCGCACCGTGGTTGTTGCGGGATCGGTCGGGCCGACGGGCGAGATTTTCGCACCGATGGGGCCGCTCACCCATTCCGCCGCCGTGGAAATCTTCCACGAGCAGGCCGAAGGCCTGAAAGAGGGCGGCGCCGATGTGCTGTGGCTCGAAACCATTTCGGCGGCCGAGGAATACAAAGCCGCGGCCGAGGCTTTCGCTCTGGCGGATATGCCTTGGTGCGGCACGATGAGCTTTGACACCGCCGGGCGTACCATGATGGGCCTGACCAGTGCTGCCATGGTTGCGATGGTTGAAAAGCTGCCGAATCCGCCGCTGGCATATGGTGCTAATTGCGGCGTCGGGGCTTCCGACCTGCTGCGCACCGTGCTGGGCTTTGCCGCACAGGGCGCAGAGCGCCCGATTATTGCCAAGGGCAACGCAGGCATTCCCAAATATCACGACGGCCATATCCACTATGATGGCACGCCCGAACTGATGGGCGAATACGCCGTACTGGCCCGCGACGCCGGGGCGACAATCATCGGCGGCTGTTGTGGCACCATGCCCGAGCACCTTGAAGCGATGCACAAGGCCCTCTCGACCCGCCCGCGTGGCCCGCGCCCAACGCTAGAGCAGATCACTGCCGTGCTCGGCGGCTTCTCCTCCGCCTCGGACGGCACCGGCGATGACGAAGGCCCTGCGCGCCGCACCACCCGGCGCGGTCGCCGTAGCTAAGACGCCACCGCGCACCCTTTGATCCCGATCAAAGCGGCGCGCCCTCCTTCAGCTAGACTCATCTTAGCAGACACTTCTGCAATGAGAGGAGCCTTCAGATGGATCATATTGCCGTGCTGCATGCCCTGCACGCGTGGGGAACTGCCGATAGAGAACAGCGCAATGCTTTGCTGATTCAAATGGGCGTCCCCGCAGAAAAGCTGCGCAACGCGCCCGATTATTACGATAGCTGTATGGATATGTGCGCCGAAAAAGAGATGGAGGCAACGAATGCCTGCCTCGAAAAATTCGGCGACGACGACGAAAAACTACTGAAATGCGCCGAAAAAGTCACCAAACGCCTGACCCGCTGCTACGAGGGTTGCGACAAGATGCTCGAAGGTGACTGACTGAGGAGGGCCTGAGCCGCTAAAACAGGCTCATCTGATCCCCCGATTTTGGCGGCACCCTGAACAGATCGCAGCGCAAAAGCGGTTGCGGCTGATCCAACCTCAGCCGCCGCGCTGCGAGTTTGAACCGCGCTCCGATCATCTCGGCATAGCGCCCCTCGCCTCGCATCCGGCGCCCCCAGCGCGCGTCATAGTCCTTGCCACCGTGCATTTCGCGCAGCCGCGCCATCACCCGCGCCGCCCGGTTTGGGTAGTACTCGGCCAGCCAATCCTGAAACAACGGCGACACTTCGCGCGGCAACCGCAGCATGATCCAACTCGCCGACCCCGCCCCTGCGGCCTTGCCCTCCTCCAGCAGCGCTTCGGTCTCGTGGTCGCTCAGCCCCGGTACGATCGGCGAGGCCATCAACCGCACCGGCACGCCTGCGCCACTCAGCGTCCTGATCACCTCGAACCGCCGCGCAGGCGATGGGACTCTTGGTTCCATCCGCCGCGACAATACGGGGTCCAGCGTCGTTACCGAAATACCGACCCGTACCAGCCCGTCGCGCGCCATCTCGGTCAGAATATCCAGGTCCCGCTCGATCAGAACCCCTTTGGTGACAATTGCCACCGGGTGCCGAAAGGCGTGTAGCACCTTCAGGCAGGCGCGCGTGATGGCATAGTCGCGCTCGATCGGCTGATACGGATCGGTATTGGTGCCAATCGCCAGTGGTGCCACCCGATAGGCCCGGCTTGACAGCTCACGCGCCAGAACCTCCGGCGCGTCAGGGCGTGCCACCAGTCGGGTTTCGAAATCCAACCCCGGCGACATCCCCAGATACGCGTGGCTGGGCCGCGCAAAACAATAGATGCACCCGTGCTCGCATCCCCTATAAGGGTTGATCGAGCGATCAAACGGCAGATCCGGTGACCGGTTATAGGTGATGATCCGCCGCGGCACTTCGATCCGCACCTCGGTGCGCACAGGCGCACGCTCTTCCTCGATATCCCAACCGTCATTCTCTGGCTCGTGCGCCAGCCGCTCGAACCGGCCCGCCGCATTGCTTCCCGCGCCCCGCCCGCGCCGCAGATCCTTTGCCACCGGATATGACCGCTCACTACTCATTTCGCCAGATGAGAACATAAAGCGAACAATTGCAAGCTGGGTCACAATGAAAATGAAGATTTTTCAATGCCGTTTCCCGGCAATACCGACTATAGGTCGGAACCGAAGCCAGTCCTGTCGCAATCCGCCAAGTGCTTTGGCAGCGAATTGACGAAATCTGGCAAAGAGACAATCAGCTGCGGCCCGCCCGCACCAGCCAAGGAAACGCGCCCATGTCGGAAGACCAAGACGACATCATCCTGTCCGAACTCGACGACGATGAACTTGTGCCACAAATGTTTGACGATCTTTACGACGGCTTGCGCGAAGAGATCGAAGAAGGCGTGACCATCCTGCTTGGCCGTGGCTGGACCCCCTACGACGTGCTGACGAAGGCGCTCGTCGGCGGCATGACCATCGTCGGCAACGATTTCCGCGACGGTATCCTCTTCGTCCCCGAGGTGCTTCTGGCGGCCAACGCGATGAAAGGTGGCATGGCCATCCTCAAACCGCTTCTGGCCGAAACAGGCGCGCCGCGCGTCGGCAAAATGGTGATCGGTACCGTCAAAGGCGACATCCACGACATCGGCAAGAACCTTGTCGGCATGATGATGGAGGGCGCCGGGTTCGAAGTCGTCGACCTGGGCATCAATAACTCGGTCGACGCCTATCTTGATGCGCTCGCGGCCGAAGACGCCGACATTCTGGGCATGTCCGCGCTACTGACAACCACGATGCCGTATATGAAAGTCGTGATCGACACGCTGATCGAAAAAGGCCTGCGCGAGGACTATATCGTGCTGGTCGGTGGTGCGCCGTTGAACGAAGAGTTTGGCAAAGCCATCGGCGCCGATGCCTATTGCCGCGACGCGGCGGTTGCCGTGGAAACCGCCAAAACCTTTGTCGCCCGCAAGCACAATTCCGGCGCACAGGCTTAACTGCTCTGGCCTGACCGCTCAGGCCCGGCCCGCTTCGGCGGGCCATTCCGTTCAGCGGCGAAGGACCGGATGAACCTGCCAAGCGACGATATGCTGACCACCCAAGGCTTGCTGCTGGATCATACCAGCGGCAAAGTCCTTCTGATCGGCTGCGGCGCGCTTGCGCGTGAAATCCTTGATCTGAAAGCGGCCAACAATTGGAGCCACTTGGACTTAGTATGCTTGCCCGCGATCCTGCACAATCACCCCGAAAGAATCACGCCAGCCGTGCGCGCCGCCATCGAAAAGCATCGCAGCACATATGCCCGGATTTTTGTCGTCTATGCCGATTGCGGCACCGGCGGGCAGCTTGAAGCCCTGTGCCATGATATGGGCGTCGATATGGTCGCAGGCCCGCACTGCTATAGCTTTTTTGAAGGGAATGAAAAGTTTGCCGCCAATAGCGAAAGTGACTTCTCAGCCTTCTATCTGACCGATTTTCTGGTCCGACAATTTGATGCCTTCGTGTGGAAACCGCTGGGCCTTGATCGCCATCCACAGCTGCGCGAGATGTATTTCGGAAATTACACCAAACTTGTTTATCAGGCGCAAACCGATGATCCGGCCCTGACGGCCACGGCCCGTGACTGCGCCGCCCGGCTGGGGCTGGCGTTTGAGCGGCGCCTTACCGGCTATGGCGACCTAAAAGCCAGCCTCGCCGCGCTGCGCTAGGGCGTATGCCTCAGATGGCGGCCTCTGCCGCAACCATTCGAATTCGCTCGACCATCGCCCGCACCCCGTTCGACCGCTGTGCCGACAGATGCTCATTTAAACCCAGCCGCCCCAGCTCTGCCGGAGCATCCACCTTGCCGACCTCGGCCAGCGGCAGATCGGCGTAAAGCGCGTGCAGGACCGCAATCAGGCCGCGCACGATCAGCGCATCGCTGTCGCCATCAAAGCTGAAGCGTCCGGCCTCGATCCGCGGATGTAACCAGACCTGACTGGCACAGCCCTCAACCTTGGTCGAGGGCACTTTAAACGCCTCGTCCAGCGGCGCCATCGCCCGGCCAAGCTCGATCACATGGCGATACCGGTCCTCCCAGTCGTCCAGAAACTCGAAATCCTCGACAATCGCTTCGAATGCCTCTGTCGCCATGATCTATCCTTTCGCTCGCTTGCCTTCAGTTAGGCAGGCCCGGCACAAAGGTCCAGCCCCGCTTGCGTCTTTTCAAGCCCGCCCGGATAGGGTAACCCGATGGGGAAGTGACAAAGGCGGATGTGATGCGGACAACCCTTTCGGCCCTCTTGATTTCGACCCTAGTGGTCTCTGGCTGCGGCGCGGCGCGCGAGTCGCGGTTGAACCCATTCAACTGGTTCGGGCGCAGCCAATCCACCCCCACCACGGTTGCCTCAGAGCAAACGGCCAATCCGCTGATCCCGCAGAGCAGCAAGCTCAAACGCAAAGACCTGCCGTATCAGGGGCAACTCGTGGATCAGGTTTCCGATCTGGTGATCGAAAAGGTGCCCGGCGGCGCGCTGGTGCGTGTGACCGGGGTTTCCGCCGCGCAAGGCGCCTTTGATGTACGTCTGATAGCGCAGAACGGCGGCAAGCCGGACGATGGCGTACTCAGCTATGAGCTGCGCGCTCTGCAGCCTGCCTACCGTCGCCCTGTCGTGGGCCCCGCTGCCGGGCGCACTGTAACAGTGGCGCGCTTCCTCAGCGAGGAAACGCTGATCGGCGTCAAAACCATTCAGGTGGTCGGCAACCAGAACGTCCGCAGCAGCCGTCGCCGCTGATCAAAGCTCGACGATGCGGACATCCTTGCCCTTGGCGGCCAGCGCAATCCGGCCGTTGCACAGCCGCAGCGCATCCTCGCCAAACACTTCGCGCCGCCAACCGCTCAGTGCCGACACTTCGCGCACCCCCGCCGCAATTGCATCCAGATCCGAGGCCGATGCAATCAGCTTAGACGCCACCCCCGAACTTTCGGTCTTGGCCTTCAGCAGCACCCGCAGAAGATCTGCGAGCGCCGGATTGACTTGAAGCTTGTCTCGGCTGGTATCGGGTCGCGGCATCTGATCCGCCGGGCATTCGACACCGGCCTTGATTGCCGCCAGAATACCATCCGCAATCTCGCCCCGACGCGCCTCGCGCAACAACAACCGCGACCGCCCCAGATCCGTGAGTGTCAGCGGCTTTGTCGAAGCCAGTTCGACCAGCGCATCATCCTTGTACACTCTGCTGCGCGGGACGTTGCGCGACTGGGCAAAATCCTCACGGAACCGCGCCAGTTCACGCACGATGGCCAGAAATTTTCCCGATGTTGTCCGCGTCTTAACGCGCTGCCAAGCATCTGCTGGGTTGATTATATAGGTGTCTGGATTGGTCAGAATCCTGATCTCTTCCTGCACCCATTTCTCGCGGTTGTTCTTCTTCAGCTGCGCCGCCAGATATTCATAAACGCTGCGCAGATGCGTCACATCCGCCAAGGCATAGGTTTTCTGTGCTTCAGTCAACGGACGGCGCGACCAATCCGTAAACCGCGATGTCTTGTCGACGCTCTCCTTGGCGATCTTACGCACCAGAGTCTCGTACCCGACCTGCTCGCCGAAGCCACAAACCATTGCTGCGACTTGCGTGTCGAACAATGGTTCGGGAAACACCCGCGCATCAACATAGAAAATCTCAAGGTCCTGCCGCGCGGCATGAAACACCTTCACAACCGAGGTGTCGCGAAACAGCTCGTACAGCGGCTCAAGCGACAGCCCGTCGGCCAGAGGATCAACCAGAACCGCACCATCATCGGTGTCGCCGGGCATGGCCAGCTGGATCAGGCAGAGCTTGGAATAATACGTGCGTTCGCGCAGAAATTCCGTATCGACCGTTACATAGTCATGGGTGCGGGCCTCTTTGCAGAAACCGGCAAGTTCGTCCGTCGTTGTGATTGTGATCATATGCCGTTGTTTTTCGTGTTTTTTGCTTTGGGGCAGTCATATGCGGCCTGTTCTACAGACATACGCCATAGTTTCCGCCAATGCAAAGCACTCTGCGTCAACTCAGTTGCAACGGCGTCAGATTGCCCCGCACAAAGCGCTCCAGCACCGCCGGATATAACCGATGCTCTTGCACCAATACCCGCGCTGCCAAGGTGTCAGGCGTGTCGCCCTCTAGGATCGGCACGACGGCCTGTCCAAGGATCGGCCCGTCATCCAACGCGGGCGTGACGAGGTGCACGCTGCATCCGGCCTCAGTCTCTCCGGCCTCAAGCGCGCGGGCGTGAGTGTGCAGGCCTTTGTATTTGGGCAATAACGAGGGGTGGATATTTAACATCCGCCCCTCCCAACGCCGCACAAACCCTTCGGTCAGCACGCGCATGAACCCAGCCAGGCAAATCACATCAGGTGCCGCCTCTTCCAGACGCGCCTGCAGTACGGCTTCGAACGCGGGGCGATCCCCCTTGAAGGGACGGTGATCCACCGCCATCACCGGCACGCCCAATGCGGCAGCCTTGGCCAGACCGCCCGCTTCAGGGTCGTTTGACCCCACCAATACCGGCCGCGCAGGGTGGTCGCCCACCATGCTTTCGACCAGCTTGATCATATTCGACCCACCGCCTGAAATCAGGATCGCAACGCGGGTTGTCACACCAGAGACCCAGTGTAAGCCACGCCTTCGTCACCCGTCACCGCGCCCAAAACAAATACGCGCTCACCTGCCGCTGTAAGAAGGCCGCTCAACGCTTCGGCGCGCTCCGCATCGACCACAAGAATCATGCCGACGCCACAGTTGAAGGTCTTGAGCATTTCGGCCTGCGCCATGCCGCCTACTTGCCCCAACCAAGCGAAAACGCCCGGCAGGTCCCAGCTGTTCAGGTCGATCGTGGCGCCCATGCCCTCGGGCAGAACCCGCGGCAGGTTTTCGGTCAGCCCGCCACCGGTGATATGTGCCAGCGCATGGACGCCCCCGGCGCGTACCGCCTCAAGCGCCTGCGTCACATACAGGCGTGTCGGCGCAAGCAGCGCCTCACCCAAGGTACCCTCATCCCAAGGGCAGTCAGTGTCCCAGCTCAGCCCGGATACCTCGACCAGCTTGCGCACAAGGCTATAGCCGTTGGAATGCACACCGTTGGACCCAAGGCCCAAGAGAACATCGCCCGGTGCAACACCCGCGGGCAAATCTGCACCGCGCTCCATCGCACCCACGGCAAAACCCGCAAGGTCAAAATCGCCATCGTGGTACATGCCCGGCATCTCGGCCGTCTCGCCGCCGATCAACGCACAGCCGGATTGCGCGCAACCCTCAGCGATGCCCTCGATGATCCGCGCTGCACTGTCCAGTTCAAGCTTGCCGGTGGCGAAGTAGTCGAGGAAGAACAACGGCTCGGCGCCTTGGCACACCAAGTCATTGACGCACATAGCAACCAGATCAATGCCGATCGTATCGACATTGCCGGTGTCGATGGCGATCCTCAGCTTGGTGCCAACCCCATCCGTGGCCGCAACCAAAATCGGATCGACATATCCCGCGCCTTTCAGATCGAACAGCGCGCCAAATCCGCCCAGCCCCGACATCACGCCGGGCCGTGCAGTGCGCTTGGCGGCAGGCTTAATCCGATCCACAAGCGCATTGCCTGCGTCAATATCCACACCCGCATCCGCATAGGTCAGACCGTTCTTACCAGAGCTCATGACATTTCCCCGATGATTTTGCGCCCCCGATAGACCAACGCGCGCGCCGAGTCCACGCCCACATGCCTCAACCACCTGCCAGCGACAGCAAAACGCTGAAGGATGCCACCGTCTCGGCCACGACGGGGTAAAATTAGAGGGCGGATTGCTGTTCGCGGAATTCGGAAATACCCAGCTGAGTTTCATCCCACAGCATTTGAAGAGGCTCCACCCACGGCTTGATATCAACATCCGTGTCAACGCGCAGACGCTTTTCCATGTGTGACAGCGTATTGCGCAGGCGACGGGCGCCAATCATTGCCGCCGATCCGGAAAACGCGTGCACCATATCAAGCACTTCGTCCGGCGAAAGCGCATCCGCGCGGTCAAGGTCCGCGACAAATTCGTTGCCCTGATCCAGAACCCCTTCCAGCATACGGTCGGCCTTAACCGGCCCGATCATCCGCACCAACTGCAAAAGAACGACAACATCCACAGTGACCCGATCAGAACTGCCTGACCACTCGGCTGCATTTCCCGTCAGGACACGGCGCAAGTTATTGCGGCTAATGGGCTTTGGCACCACATCATCAATCCCCACCTCGCGGTAAAGCCCAGCATCGCGATCCATCACATGTGCGGTCAAGGCCACAATCCGACAATTCATCGAGGCCCCGGAGACGCGAATCCGGCGTGTGGCTTCGATCCCGCCCATAATCGGCATGTTGATATCCATCAGAATCAGATCGAACAGTTCAGCCTGTGCCACCGTGACACCCTCAAGCCCGTCGACGGCCTCAAACACCTCATGGCCATCGCGCTCAAGCATCTCACGCAGAATGAACCGGTTGGTCGGGTTGTCCTCGACCAGAAGAACACGCAGAGCACGCCCCAGTTCCAGAGGATGTTCATCCTCGACCTCGGCGACCAAATCGTCAGGATTTACCTGTGGCAAGCTTAGCGTGACCCAGAACAGGCTTCCCTCGCCGTGAATACTTTCCACGTCGATGGTGCCGCCCATGGCCGAAATCAGGCGTTTGGTAATGCCAAGCCCGAGTCCCGTCCCTTCGGTTTGTGAATGAACCCCACAGTCCAACCGCACGAAGTCGTCGAAAATCCGCGTCTGCTCCTGTTCGGCAATACCGACGCCAGTATCGGACACATGAAATTCCAGAACCTGCGATCCGCCTTGATCAATGGGGCCGACGCTGGCTAAAAGCGTGATATCTCCGTTCTCAGTAAACTTGATCGCATTCCCAAGAAGATTGGCCAAGACCTGCCGCAATCGCTGCACGTCGCCAGAGAACCAGCCCAGCGGTGTCTCTGGCCTGCTCAAGCTCAGGCTGTTGCCGCGCCGCTGTGCTGATGGCCCCATGGCCGCAATCAGCTCAGCCAGCATCGTGTCGAGATCAAAGGGCGCGTTCGAGAGCTTGACCCCGGCCGCTTCAATTTGTGTTATGTCCAACACATCATTCACATGATTCAGAAGGATCTGCCCGGACGTCTGCAATAAGCTCAGATAATGGGCATCCTCCCGCCGACCCGGCGCATCACGCATCAATTCCACGATGCCCAAGATACCATTCAGAGGCGTGCGCATTTCGTGGCTCATCACAGCCAGAAATCGCGATTTCGCGCGATCACCGGCCAGCGCCCTGTCGCGCGACGTTTTCAGGGTACGCTCGGAATCAAGACGGGTCGTGATGTCACGCAGGAAATACACGACGACTTGCCGTGACCGAATGCGCGCAATCCCCTGCGAAACCTCAACCGGAAATTTGTGGCCGTCGGCTCCAAGCCCCAGAAACTGCCGTCGCGTCGGCCCGGGTTCCAGCTGCATTGGCAACTGTACTGCAGTGCCGTCGGGGTTGCTCAAAAACTCGCTCAGCGTCCGCCCAAGCGCCTTATCGCGCGACATGGCAAGGATCTGCTCCGCCGCCGGATTAAACTCCATGATGTGCCCTGCCTCGTCCGTCACGACGATCGCGTCGGGCGAGGTTGAGACAATCGTGGAAAGTCGCGCACTGGTCTGCCGGTTGTCCCGCGCGCGGCGCTTGTTCTGGACATAAAGCCGGAAGAACAGCAGCGCCAAACCGGCCAGCGATGCAAAAAGCACCGAAGACACCACCGTTAACTGCTTCAGAACGGCAGCCACCTCTTCGCGTTTACGCTCGCCCTGCGTCGCCAACAGAAAATTGCCGTTGGTTGATATCTGCCGCACGATTGGCCTAAGGGCTTCCACGCGCCGGGACAGCCCGTCAGCGATTGGCATCAGCATACCACCGGAGTCATCAATCATCTTCGCGATGCGTCGATTTTCTGACGCAATATCAGACAGAGCATCCAGATTTCCGATACGGCGGATTGACTCGCGATATATCGGGCTTTGCAACAACGTATCAACACGGCTGTAGAATACATTGAACCTGCGGCGCAGATTGATCGCGCCCACATCGCCCTTTCGAAACAGTTCGAGTACAGCCATATCCAGTTCAAGGAACTCGACCTCAAGCTGGGTTACGGTCCAAATCGCGTTGTCCAGCCGCGCCGAGCGCAACTCCTCAAGTCTTGACGAAATCTGAAGCCAAAGCTGAATCGCCAGCACCAGCGAAAGCAGCACGCCAAAGACAAGCAGCACTGCCTGTCCCCATTTTCTGCCCAGGCGAGTCACCTTCGGCCACATTCGGCGTGCCTCCTGTTGATGCATCGCGGCAGGTTAATGTGTTTTGTCGCGCTCCTGAATCGATAAAACGCCAAAATCCAGGGAATTTTCGTGCCGAAACAGTAAAATTGCGGTGAGTGTGCGGGGATACCCGGCCTTGGATCGACTCAGCGGCCGACTTCGATGCGATCCATCTGCCAAACACTCAGAGCGAAGACGGTTTCCGTTTGAAACCTCAAATCCCTGTCGTACGGGAAGACCATCCAGAGCGGCCCCTTGTCCCGTGCAGACATCGGGGCTCCATTGCGTTCATACGCAATAAGCGCGTCGCTTTCATCCACTTCGGCCACCGGAATGTCGATCAGATATTCGTTCAAGGCGCTCAGCGTAAGAACACCCTCCGTCACGTCCAGAGCGCCGAGCAAATCCTTCAACCACACGCCCTGAAAATGCTGCGTGCCCTCGGACCAGATTGTCGTGGTGAAAAATCCAGAGCGGGGCAAGGCCATCAGATCCGCCATCGTGAGCGCGCGTGCGGCACGTGCGCTTCCGTCTTCGAAGGTGACCTGTAACACCACATCTAGAGCCGTCGGGCACGGCTCCGCTTGCCGATCCGTCGCCCCTGCCCCCCCTGACCATGCCAACAATGCCGTAAAGCATGCCAGTATTGTCCACAGCTTTACCATATCACCGCCCCCGATCACTACGAGCGCACTATGGTCGAAACCGGACAAACAGGTCCATAGCCCTATCCCTCCGTATAGGTTACATAAGATGTGTTCGGGGCGCCCGAGCGGTCGAATATTTGCAATCTTCTAACCTTGCGACCCACTTTCGGTTTGTCTCTTCCCCATGTGCTGATTTATTGAGCGGTTGCCATGACCAGACTTCTTATCGCAGACGACCATGAACTTGTGCGCGAAACCATCGCTGCATATCTCGCCGAAGCTGGACAGCTTGAAGTCATTCAGTCGGCTGATCTGGAGGATGCATTGGTGCGCCTGGCGTCAACCGGGCCGGTTGATCTGGTGCTGCTTGATTACACAATGCCCGGAATGAGCCTGCCCGAGGGGGTGCACAGGGCAATTGACGCAAATGCCCCCAATCCGGTGGCTCTGCTGTCCGGCACCGCCTCGCCCGACACCGCGCGCCGGGCACTTGCGGCGGGGGCTGCGGGGTTTCTGCCAAAAACAATGGCACCTGAAACGCTTATCACAGCCGTGCGGCATTTGCTAAATGGTGGCACCTATGCGCCGCAACAATTTCTCGAATCCGATCAGAAGAATCGCAAGAACCTGCACCTGACACCGCGCGAGCTGGATGTGTTGCGGGGGATTTGCGAGGGCAAAGCCAACAAAGAAATTGCCCGCGATCTGGAAGTGCAGGAGGTCACAATCAAGCTGCACGTCAAAACGCTATGCCGCAAGTTGAATGCGCGTAATCGTACCCATGCGGCGATGATCGGTCGGGATCTGGATCTGCTCTAGGACTGCATCAACCGTTGGGCACAGCCCAGCAACGCCAATTGTGGCACTGTCACTTCGGAAATCGTGATCGACTTGTGGATCGAGGCATATGGCCCGCCGCGATGGAAAGATGTGGCAAACCCCGTGCGGTGCAGGATCGAGGCGATGGCGCGCCCAACGCCCCCGGCCAGAAAAATCCCCCCAAAGGGCAGATGGATCAGCGATAGATCGGCGCAGTAGCGCCCCAGATATCGGCCAAACAGATCAACAGCGCGGGTCGCTGCAAGGTCTTGCCCGGTCTCAAAGTTGCCAAGGATCGCGGGCGCTTTGGCCGCGTCTTTGCCGCCAAAGAAGCGATACAGCCGCTCCAACCCCGGACCGCAAAGTGCGGCTTCGACCGGGCAATGGCCCAGCTCAGCACGGGCGAAGTCGCAAAACGCCAGGTCGATGCTGTCGTGAGCCGACAGCGCAACATGCCCGCTTTCTGAGGGCGGAACAAACACGCCAGTCCTGGTCATATGAGCCACTGCGGCGTTAATGCCGGTGCCGGGGGCCACGATCAGGCGCGGGGCGGCTGTGGGCACGTTTTTTGCGCCAGCCAGAATGGTGTGTTGGTCTTGCCCACCCAAACCATGAAGCGCATGAGCCATGGCCTGCAGGTCGTTGAGAAGGATGGTGTTTGATGCTCCTGTCAGCGCGGTTACCGCAGCAGATTCTATCCGCCACGGGGCATTGGTCAATTGTACGGCACCGTCCTGAACCGGGCCTGCAGCGCCCAAACAGACGGCCGACACCGATGAAAGATCAAGCGCGCGCAGGTAGCCCGTCAGCATTGACGAGAAATCCGCATGGTCGCGATTGGCCATCACCCGCATACTGTTGCCAAGCAGGTGGCCATCCTGCGCAAGCGCAAGCCGCGTATTGGTGCCTCCGATATCGCCCACCAACGCTGTCATGTACGTCCTCCCTGCCCTGTCTCTTTCTATCGCGGGGGCAGACAAAGAAAAAGGCCGCGCAGATGCACGGCCTTTTGTCACACCGACAGGTTGGTCAGCCGCGACGACGACGCCCCCCGGCGCGACCACCACGACCGCCCTCTTCGCCCGGCTTGGCAGGCGCGCGGTTGAAGCGGATCCATTCGGCCCCCGATGCATCATTGTCGGTCAGGAAATTGGCTGCCCGGATCGCCTCCATTTCCTTGCCTGCGCGGGGTTTGGTGCTGCCCAACCCGGTTAGCTGGCAAAACAGTTCCAGATCGATGTCGTCGGGCAGGATGATCCCGGCGGCGGCAAGCTCCAGCTTGCGCTCTTCGATCTTGGCCATCGGCACCGGCAGGGCTACCGGGTTCATGATGGCCGAGGTCATGCCTGCGGTCATCGCCATCGGCAGGAACGCATTGTTGATACCGTGACGGTTTGGCAGGCCGAAGCTGATGTTCGACGCGCCACAGGTGGTATTCACGCCCAGCTCTTCGCGCAGACGGCGCACCAGTGCGAAGACCTGCAAGCCCGCAGTGCCCATTGCACCGATCGGCATGACCAGCGGATCAACCACGATGTCATGCGCGGGAATGCCGAAATCGGCGGCGCGCTGAACGATCTTTTTCGCCACTTCAAAACGCACGTCGGGGTCTTCGGAGATACCGGTATCGTCGTTGGAGATGGCCACAACCGGCACGTTGTATTTCTTGACCAGCGGCAAGACCAGCTCCAACCGCTCTTCTTCGCCTGTCACCGAGTTCAGCAACGGGCGGCCTTCGCAGGCCTCAAGCCCGGCCTGAAGCGCACCGGGAACCGAGCTGTCGATGCACAAAGGCACGTCAACGATGGCTTGCACCCGCTCAATCAGCTCTTTCATCAGCGGCGGCTCGACAAAGTTGTTGTCGGCATAGCGCGGGTCTTCACCCATCTTGTTGGAAAAAACCGCGCCCGAGTTAATATCCAGCACCGTGGCCCCGGCTGCAACCTGGGCGATCGCGTCTTTTTCTACAGTGGAAAAATCACCCATCTCAAGCTCGGCAGCAAGCTTCTTGCGGCCGGTCGGGTTGATCCGCTCGCCGATCACGCAGAACGGTTGGTCAAAGCCGATGATGGCGGTTTTGGTTTTCGATTCAACGATGGTGCGGGTCATGAATTATCCTTGTTGGCTGGCCGGAACGCCTGAAGCGCCGCCATGTTGGGTGGCCCAGGCGGCGTTGGTCTTGATACCGCCAAGAGGAAAGAAATGCACGCTTTCGATGTTAAAGGCCAGGTTGGCGGCTTTGTGTGCGGCCAGTTCAGCAACCACATCGGTGGGTTCATACGGCAGCAGCAGCTTGGACACGTCCATCGCGCGCTTTTTCAGCACGTTCAGCGAGGGACCAACACCGCAGGCGATGGCAAATTTGATTAGCGTTTGCAGTTTGGCTGGCCCAGCAATGCCGATGTGAATCGGCAGGTCGATGCCTGCCGCCGCAAGGCCGTCGGCCCATTTGATGATCGGCTTCGCATCGAAGCAGAACTGCGTGGCCAGTGCCATCTGCGCATCTGTCGTGGCAGAAAATGCCTGCTTCCAGCGCAGCGCCTCCATCACCAACGTATCACCGCCGTCAGCATCAATATCGCGGTTGCCCTCTGGGTGGCCCGCCACGTGCAGGCGCGTGAACCCGGCTTTGTCGAACAGGCCAGTTTCCATCAGTTGCATCGAGCAATGAAATTCGCCGACCGGCTGTGCCACGCCTCCGGCCAGCAGCAGCGCCTGTTTCACATCCGCCTCGCCCTGATACCGCGCGATCCAGTCCGCCAGCGTGGTCTTATCCTTGATGATCCGCGCCGGGAAATGCGGCATCACTGTAAAGCCATCAGCGGCCAGGCGCTTGGCCGTGGCGACCATGTCCTCGATCGGGGTGCCGTCGATATGGGCGATATAGACGCGGGTGCCCGCAGGCAGCAGATCGCGAAAGTTATCAACCTTTTCAGCGGTGCGCGGCATCACCTCGATCGAATAGCCATTCAGGAAAGCCTCGACCTGAGCACTTGCGGGTTTCACCATGTCGTCGCGTTTGCGGAAATTCAGCAGAGCCATCATGGCCTCCCATAAAGCAGCGGTGCGCGGGGTCATTCAGACGCCGCCCACCCATCATTGGCGATCAGGGTCTTTAGGCGGTCCTGATCGTATTCGGCCTCCAGCTTTGCGGCTTCGGCCAGAACGATCTCGGATTGGTCACCATCAACGACATAGGGCGCAGCTTTGCGCCATTCCGCCAGATAGTCATCGGTGTCGGCGGCGCCTGTTTTCATGGCAGCGCGGTCGATTGCCTGCTCAAACCGCTCGTGCAGTTGCTTTTTGGCGCCACGACGGCCTTTGCCGACGATCACCTGCGCGGGAATGTCCCGCCAATACACGATAGTCACGTCAGGCATTCGATGATTCCCTTTGATCGCTCAGTCCATCTCTAATCCAGCCCGTTTGCGACATATGGGCGGATTTCGACAACTCGGCCACATCCAGCGACCAATTCCCAGTATCCGCTTGTATCGGTTGACCCGCCCTAAGGGCTATGGGGGCTGATTGGAAAAATCCTCATCATCAACATGAGCGCAGCGGCAACGCTTGCACGGGCGCCCAGTTACCACTACCTTGTGGGTAACTCGAAAATGGAGGGCGTGACTGATGACGCCCAAGCGTCCCAAAGGTGCGGGCGCGTTCCCGAAACCGGTTGAGAGCCCCGCGCCCAATACACCGGACCCAGCCGAACTGTATGCCGCGCTGGATCTGGGCACTAATAGCTGCCGCATGCTGATTGCCCAACCCAAGGGCAGCCAGTTTCATGTGGTGGACAGTTTCTCTAAATCCGTCCAGCTTGGATCGGGTTTGGAAAGCACGGGCCTATTGGGTCGGGCGTCGATGGGTCGTACCATTCAGGCGCTGCGCATCTGTCAGCAAAAGCTGAAGCGGCACAAGGTGCAGCGGATGCGTCTGGTGGCAACAGAAGCGTGCAGACGGGCCGAAAATGCCGGCGATTTCATTCGGCAGGTTCGGCGTGAAACCGGGTTACAGCTTGAGATCATCCAACCCGAGGAAGAAGCTCGGCTGGCGGTGATTTCCTGTGCGCCCTTGGTCAGCACAAGAACCGAACAACTGTTGGTGGTTGATATTGGTGGCGGCTCGACCGAGCTGGTGTGGATCGACCTGACTTCGGTGCCGAACCGCGAGCGCCCGCGCGCGATCATGCGGCTGCATGCCGGGTTTCACCCCGCCGAAAGCCCGTTTCCCGCAGCCAAGGTCGTGGACTGGATCTCGGTGCCCTTGGGGGTGGCGACATTGCGCGATCAGTTCAACGATGTTGAGGATGACGCTGCCCGGTTTGCGCTGATGAGTTGGTTTTTCGAGGAAAACCTGGCCGAGTTCACGCCGTACAAGGACGAACAGACCCGCGAGGGGTTCCAGATTGTCGGCACCAGCGGCACCGTGACCACTGTGGCGGCCTCGCATCTGGGGCTGAAACGGTATGACCGGACGAAGGTGGACGGGCTGCGGATGACCTCGGATCAAATTGACAAGGTGATCCGGGGGTATTTGAATCTTGGCCCCGCCGGACGCCGCCGCGACCCGCGCATTGGACAGGACCGGCAAACGCTGATCATGTCGGGCGCGGCCATTCTTCAGGCCTTGTTGCGCTGCTGGCCCACAGATCGCTTGTCTGTGGCGGACCGTGGCCTGCGCGAAGGGCTTTTATATGCACAAATGAGCGCTGATGGCGTTCTCGAAGACGGACCTTTCTGATGAACGACAAACCCTCCTCCGGCAAAACCCCTTCGGGGAAAACGCCTTCGGGCAAGAATATCTCGGGCCGCGGACAGCGCGACCTCAAGGTTCAGGTGAAATCTGCCCGTGGGCGCAAGCTCAGCTCGACCCGCTGGCTGCAGCGGCAACTGAATGACCCCTATGTCAAACGCGCCAAGATCGAAGGCTATCGCGGACGTGCGGCCTTCAAGATCCTCGAGCTAGACGAGAAGTTCCGGTTTCTGGTCCCCGGTGCGCGCATCGTCGATCTGGGCTGTGCCCCCGGCGGCTGGTGCCAGGTGGCGGTCAAACGGGTCAACGCGTTGGGCGAAAAGCCGGGCAAGAAAATCGGCACCATTCTTGGCGTCGATCTGCAAGAGGTTGAGCCGATTGCAGGCTGCGAAATTCACCAACTGGATTTCATGGACGAAGGCGCCGATGAACAGGTCAAGGAATGGCTGGGCGGCAAGGCCGATGTGGTAATGTCCGACATGGCGGCGTCGTCGTCAGGGCACAAACAGACCGACCATTTGCGCATCATCTCGCTTTGCGAGGCGGCGGCCTACTTCGCCTTTGATGTGCTGGAGGACGGTGGCACATTCGTCGCCAAGGTTCTGGCCGGTGGTGCCGAGGGCGATCTTCAAAAGCTGCTCAAGCTGAAATTCACCAAGGTGATGAACGTCAAGCCGCCGGCGTCGCGCTCGGACAGTTCGGAAAAATTTGTGGTCGCCACAGGATTTCGCGGCGACGACGCCTGACTACAGGATCGCCCGGCCAGCGGCGGCAAGACCTGCCACCGGGCGCAAGGACTGAACTGCTGACCGCGCCAACAAATCAGCGGTGGCAACGGGCAGCGGCATATCGCGACCGGTCCCCTCGCGGATGGTGCCAAGGTTTTGTTGGCGGATCAGTTCAAACAGCCGCATATGGCGCGCCAGCGCCTGCGACGGGTCAAGTGGCGGCTTCATAGCTGGCTGTAACATCGGGGTATGCACTCCTGCTCGTTCCTAGGATACGGCAGAGTATGGCCTAAAATTGCGGCAGGATTGGCACAGAACTATAGCATTCCGCAGACATTGTCAGTTGAGGTCTTCCAGTAGCCGACCATGGCGACGCATTTCGGTCAGGATGCCGCCAAAGGTTCCAATCCCGCGCGCCTCCAGCATTGGCAACATCTTGCACAGGACCTCGGCGGTGGCACGCGCATCGCCCATCGCCGTGTGGCGCTGCGCGGCGGGGATGGTCACGCCCAGCCTGTCGCACAACGCATCCAGCGTGTGGGTCTGGCTGGCCCCAAACAGCACAGCCGACACCAGAACCGTATCCAGAATCGGATGATCCCAACTCAGCCCCATCCGCTTACTGTGCCGATGCAGAAAAGCCATGTCGAACGGCGCGTTGTGTGCGACGATCACAGCATCCTGCGCAAATTGGTGAAATCGCCGCGCCGCCACGTCGATCGTCGGTGCCCCCTGAACCATCGCCTGCGTGATCCCGTGTACTTTGGTAGACACGACCGGGATCGGAATTTGTGGATCGACCAGCATGTCGACCTTCTCACCCGCAACAATACGACCCCGAACGATCCGTACTGCGCCGATTTGAACGACTTCGTCCTTGTGCGGCAGCAGCCCGGTGGTTTCTGTGTCGAATACGGCGAAGACGAGATCCGACAGAAGCTTGTCGTCCGCCGAGGTGCCAGAGGCCTGTTCGAGCAGGTCGAAATCATAGATCAGAGGCCGGGCGGTCTCGGGTGAAATCATCGCTGCGGCCTCGTCGATCATCAACATGTAGCCCGCGCCATTTTCCAGCGGCTTCATCCGCGCGGTATAGGTCTGCTGCCCATCGGCCCCCGACATTGTGAAGCTGATCTCGCGGCCAAAGCGTACGGCACTGGCCCAAGCGCGCTCGACTTCAGTCGGATCGAAATAGTCGAAGATCGAGGCATTCAGGCGCGGGGTGTGGACCTGCGCCAACACCGCCGCCGCCTGCCCATCGTAAAGCACAATACGATGCGCCGGGCTGATCAGGATGATGGCCACCGGAATATCCGTCAGAAGGGCCGTCAGTCGGTCACGCTCAAGCGCAAGCCGGGCGGTTTCACTGGCCACGGTCGCGGCAGTGGAGGTGGCACTTTCGCTCAACTGGCGGCCCACGGCGTCGGCTGCCGGGGCCAGATCGCCCAGATAGCGCGTCGCCTGCATATCGATGGCCGTCGCGCCGTCAGTATGGGCACGCACCCGCATGTCGGCGGCCAGCCGTTCAATCGGCTTGGCAAGGTTTTCATCGAACAACAGCCAGACGCCAGCCGTCAGTCCCAGCACCCCGAACACCGACAAGACAGCCACAAAGACAAAGGCCGAAGTCATATCCCCCGACTGCGCCCGACCATACCCGACCCCCAGCGCGCCCAGCACAATGGCCACGGCCCCCAGCCCCAGAAAGGCAAAGAACAGAAAGACCCGCAGGCGAAGGCTGAGCCGGGCCAGCATCAAGTGGCCTCGCAGACAATCTTGAACGCGGGGTTGTCAGCCGCGACCGGAGCCCAATCGGCATCGGTGACAGCACCGGTCGCGTCAAACTCGGCACCATCAATAAGCTGTGCCTGTCGCTGCCCCGCGCAATCGATCAGAACAGGCAACTTGTTCACCGGGGCCCAGCGGCCAAAAAACAGCAAGTCCACAATGCGCTGACCGGGCACCGAAGGGTTGCTACGCAGGCTGGCCAGATCGACCGCCATGAACCGCTCGACAAAGGGCCAGGCATAGGTCCAGGGGCGATAAATCGCTTTGCTCTCGACGGTTTGGGCGACCACGATACCGCCCGGCAGGTTGGCGGTTGTGCGGCCATACCAGCTGTATTCATTCGAGATTGTTGCTGCGATCATTGCGGCACCGGCGCCCACCGGCACCAGCCAGCGCGGCAAACGCCCGCTCAGGCCTTTGTTCAACAGCATGACGATACCAGCCCCGGCCACGCCTGCGATAAAGGTCGCAATCAGTTCCAGAAACATTTTCCCTCCTCCTCCTGCCGCCTGAATGGCGACATTTATTACAGTGGCAGATGCTAGCCTATCATGCCCCGCCCATGCCCCGCAGCCGATTGCAGAGTTTTAACCACGACAAAGGCGTTGCGCAGATGGCTGCGTTCGAAATCCGACAGCTCGGCCAGCGGCATGAAGTTATCCGGAGGTGCGCCGCGTTTGACCTGGTTCGCCTGATGCAACAGTCGGGTTTCGGCGATCAGGTCATAGGCATCGAGCAGATCACGCCCACCAGACGTGCTCAGCGCCCCTGCCCCGCTTGCCGCCTCGATCCGGGCACGAGTATTGACGGCCTCAAGCCGCCCCTGCAACGCATAGATCCGCCCCAAATCAACCACCGGCACCACACCGTTGTGTTTCAGATCAAGTGTATCTTTGTGCTCGCCCGACCGGATTGTGGCAAAGCCGCGCAGCAGGCCCAGCGGTGGCGTGTGCTTCAGCGAATTGCTGAGCATATGGGCGACGAAGATCGAATTGCCACTCGCAGCCTTGAGGGTCGCTGCTTGCAGGTCGTCAAACAGCTCTGCGTTCCCGCCGATCGGACGCAAGTCGAACATGACGCTGGCCAACATTTGCGCCATCGGGTCCGGTGTGGCGATCCAGCTGCGGAAATAGTCGCGCCAGACGCGCAGCGGTTGGCACCAACGCGGGTTTGTCGCCATCATGTCACCGGGACAATAAACATAGCCGCAGATGTGCAGCCCATCACTGACGAATTTCGCCAGCGCATGGAAATAGGGCATGTCGGCCTGTGTCACCGCATCGTCAAGGAACAGGCAGTTGTCCTGATCCGAAACGCCAGTTTGCTCCTGCCGTCCCTGACTGCCGCAGGCGAGCCAGAGATAGGGCACGGGCGGCTTGCCCAGCTGCGCCTCAGCCAGCGTCAGCAGGCGGCGGGTGGTGGTGTCTGCAATGTCGGTGATCAGGCGCGTCACGACCTCGTGGCGGCTCCCTGCGGCGACCAGTTGCACCAACAGCCGCGGGATGCGCGCAGTGACCCGCGCCATATCCGCGGCCGTACTGGCGCGAGCAATTTCCGATACAAGCTCGGCAGAGGAGACAGCCTGAAACCGGGTCAGATCAGTCTGGGTGACAATGCCCACCAGTTTGCCGCCCTCGCACACCGGGATGTGGCCGATATGCTGCTCCATCATCGCGTGCAGCACGTCCGACCCAATGGCACTCGGGCCAAGCGTGAGTGGCGCTTTGGTCATCAGCCGTGCCACCGGCGTGGTCAGCGGCAGCGCATCGGCCAGCACCTTGTTTGACAGGTCGCGGATGGTCAGGATGCCGATCAGCGACGCCCCATCGGTGACGCACAGCGAAGATATCCGGTGATCGCGCATCAGCCGTGCGGCCTGTTGCACGGTCGCGTCAGCCGCGCAGGTGACAGGATTGCGGGCCATCAGGGTTTCGACCTTGATCGTACTCAAGTCATTGCTGCGCGGTTTGTCGGCGCGCGAGCGGTCGAAGAATCGGCGCACGGCAGCGTGCTCGGCCCGCAGCGCAATGAAGGCAGGCGTCGGCAGAAGCAGAAGATCGCTGTCTTGGGTTGCGGTGGCGGTGGTCGCTGCCAGCCCGTCGCGCAGCAGCCCGCGTTCGCCGAAGCTGTTGCGCACCCCCAGCAGCGACACCGGCACATCATTGGCATCGCGAATTTCGATCTGACCGTGGTGGATGAGATACAGCCCCTCGAGCGGCTCGCCCAGAGTATAGACGCGGTCGCCCGCAGCGACCCGGCGCAGACGCAGCGTTGCCGCCAGCGCATCGCGGGCCTGGGGCGGCAGCACATCATAGGGATGCACCGACGACAGAAATCTGTGCAGATCAGGCAGGCGCGTCGGCATTGTCCCCTCCGGTCAGGCATAAAATGCGGCGTGATTTAAACGCCGCCTTCCGCCCGAGCGTTTCAGGCGGAAGGGAAAGGATCAAGGGGCGGGCACGTTTTCGCACCCGCCCCGATGAGATTTAGTGGTCCTGAGCCGCTCCAGCGCCCCGCGGCACACGCACGCTTTCGACCAGTTCTTTGATCTCTTGCGGCGTGTCCTCGGTTGCGTTGGAAACGACATAGGCAACGATGAAGTTCAGCGCGGCCCCAACGGATCCGATGGCAGTGGACTGAATGCCCAGAAGTGATCCATCAACTGTATCGGCAAAGCTGTTGGTGCCCGGAATGAACAACCACCCCTTGTGCAGGAAGATATAAACCAGCGTGAAGATCAGACCGGTCAGCATCCCTGCCACGGCACCCTTGTTGTTGATGCGGGTCGAGAAGATCCCCATCATCAACGCCGGGAAGATCGACGCCGCCGCCAGACCAAAGGCCAAGGCCACCGTCTGCGCCGCAAAACCCGGGGGGTTAAGACCCAGATAGGTCGCCACAGCGATTGCCACCGCCATCGACACACGCGCCGACATCAGCTCGCCCTTTTCCGAGATGTTCGGGTTAAGCTGACCCTTGATCAAGTCATGCGCGACCGACGAAGAGATCGCCAGCAACAGGCCCGCCGCCGTGGACAAAGCCGCCGCAAGACCACCCGCCGCAACCAGACCGATCACCCAACCCGGCAGGTTGGCAATTTCGGGGTTGGCCAGAACAAGGATATCCCGGTTGAACTTGGTCAACTCGTTGCCCTGCCAGCCGTTGGCTTCCGCCTTGGCCTGCATGGCGGGGTTCTTGTCGTTATAGTACTGGATCTTGCCGTCGCCGTTCTTGTCTTCAAAGCCCAGCAGGCCGGTTTTTTCCCAGGTTTCCATCCAGCCGTATTTCTCATCCGACTTGATGGTTTCCATCGACACGGCGTCGCCGTTGGTGCCATTCGGCCACATCAGCTCGGTGATGTTCAGACGTGCCATGGCGCCAACCGCCGGAGCCGTCAGGTACAACAGCGCGATGAACACCAAGGCCCAGCCAGCCGACCAACGCGCGTCGGACACTTTGGGGACTGTGAAGAAGCGCATGATAACATGCGGCAGACCCGCGGTACCGATCATCAGCGACAGCGTGAACAGAACCATGTTCAGCGTATCCCCGTGGTGGCCGGTGTAGCTGCTGAATCCAAGCTCGGTCACGATCTGGTCAAGCTTCAGCAACAGCGAAGTGCCAGACGCCTGGTGATCGCCAAACAGGCCAAGCGCCGGAATCGGGTTGCCCGTCAGTTGCAGCGAGATAAAGATCGCCGGGATGGTATAGGCCATGATCAGCACGCAGTACTGTGCCACCTGAGTATAGGTCACGCCTTTCATGCCGCCGAAAACGGCATAAGCAAACACGACGCAGGCCCCGATCAGCAGACCGGCTTCATTCGAGATTTCCAGAAAGCGGCCAAAGGCCACGCCGACGCCGGTCATCTGACCGATCACATAGGTGGTCGATGCAACCACCAGACAGATCACGGCAACCATGCGCGCGGTTTTCGAATAGAAACGGTCGCCGATGAATTCCGGCACGGTGAACTTGCCGAACTTGCGCAGATATGGCGCCAGCAGCAAAGCCAGAAGTACATAGCCGCCGGTCCAGCCCATCAGGTAGGTCGAGTTGTCATAGCCGACGAACGAAATCAGACCCGCCATCGAGATGAACGAGGCGGCAGACATCCAGTCAGCAGCGGTGGCCATACCGTTGGTGACGGGGTGAACCCCGCGGCCGGCGGCATAGAATTCTGCGGTCGACCCGGCGCGAGCCCAGATCGCAATGCCGATATAGAGCGCGAAAGATGCGCCCACAAACAGCAGGTTAAGGGTAAACTGATCCATGTTTCTTATTCCTCCTCGACGCCGAATTCACGGTCCAGCTTGTTCATGCGCCAGGCGTAAAAAAAGATCAGCGCCAGAAACACCAAAATGCTGCCTTGCTGAGCAACCCAGAAGCCCAAATCACTGCCGCCGATCATGATGCCCGACAGGGCCGGACGCAGTAGAATACCAAAGCCAAAGGGCACGATCGCCCAGATGACCAGACTGATCAGAATGATGCGCACGTTGGCCGACCAATAGGCCTGATCCCCTGCGCTCGTGGTGTGTTTTTCCGCCATTGCGGTCCTCCTCTTCCTCCTGTGCCCGACCGGATGTCTCGCGGCGGGGCGGTGACACTTACGCCGTCGCCTGTTTGGCGATGACTGCAAGATCTTGGGCAATCGCATCAATCGCGCCCATGGCGTCGATGCGTCGCAAAACGTCCTGCCCGCCATAGTAGGCGATCAGGGGAGCCGTCTGAGCGTGATAAGCCTCAAGCCGCTGACTGACGGTTGCGGCGTTGTCGTCGGCACGCCGCTTCATCTCAGTGCCGCCGCAGTTGTCACAAATGTCCGACTGCATCGGCGGCTTGAACGCATCGTGATACCCTTCGCCGCAACGACCGCAGGTGAACCGGCCTGAAATCCGGTCCACCATGGCGGCGTCATCGACCTCAAGACTAATGGCGGCGTTGATTTTTTGGCCGGTGCTGGCAAGAAGTCCGTCCAGTGCTTCGGCCTGTACCGTGGTACGTGGGAACCCGTCCAAAATCACACCTTTCGCGCAATCCGGCCCGGCAAGGCGGTCACGCAGGATAGCGACAACGATGTCGTCGCTCACCAGACCGCCCGCCTCCATTACCGCTTTGGCAGCTTTGCCAGCCTCGGTGCCTGCCGCCACCGCGGCGCGAAGCAGATCGCCGGTGCTGAGCTGAACCATGCCAAAACGCTGTTCCAGCATTCGGGCCTGCGTGCCCTTGCCAGCCCCCGGCGGGCCCAGCAGGATCAGAACAGCAGGGGTGGGTGTACTTGTCGCATTCATTGCCGTTACCCCCTATTCATTCTGTTTTGGATCAGGTCGTTGACGACGGTTGGATCTGCGAGTGTTGAAGTGTCTCCGAGTGCCGCGTAGTCGTTTTCA
>NZ_FOEP01000005.1 GCF_900110775.1 Thalassovita taeanensis
CCCGCCTCACTTTCCGCTCCACGGCTTGAGCTTTCTGGACAAAAAATCGCTGGCCACGGCCAGCTACCCGATCTTGGCGTGCAGCTCCTTGACCTGCTCCTCGTCAATCTCGGGGGGGGGGGCTTGCCACCACGCTCGAACACGCCGGATGCACCTTCCAGAAGCGCTTTCTTCCATGTGTGGATCATCGTCGGGTGAACCCCGAAACGGCTCGCCAGCTCGGCCACCGTCTGTTCACCCTTCAGCGCTTCCAGCGTCACTTTTGCCTTGAACTCAGGCGCATGCTGCTTCCGTTTCGACATCTCTGATCTCCTTCTCGTCGAAGATCAGCAGACAACAAATCGTAGCTTACATCAGTGTCCGATTTTCGGGCGGGAGCTCACGCTGTTGCCTGAGAGTAGCAGTCTGCTAGAAACAGGGAACGAACTCTGATCGTTGGTTGATTTGTATGGCACATCACATGCTGCCGACCATTTTCAACCGTTCAAACTTGACCTCACCCCAAGCATGTTCTCGATCAGGGTATAATATTCGATCTTCAATTCGTCGGCTCCAAGTCGCCCGTCGTCTTTGTACCAGACAGCAATTCCCATCAGCAAATTGTACATCGCAATCGATGCTAGTATCGGGTCGGATACCCTAAATACGCCTTCTTCTACACCTTCCTCGATCAGTCGCAGGCCGATCATTTCGAATTCGCGTCGTAACTTCATGAACTCATTCAGGAATGATTTCGGAAGCATTCTGGTTTCCGATTGTGAAATGACCGCTTCATGTTTGCGCAGTGTGTTCCAATCCACAAGTGTCGACACGTATTTTCGCAACTTCTCTTTGACTTGATCATTGTCTTCGAAGGACTCGAGAATTGCATCGACCAGTTCGCGCAGTGTGTCGCAAACGATTTGGGCCACAAACTCCTCTTTGCTGTCTATGTAGTTGTAGATTGAGCCTGCCTGAAGCCCGGTTTCACGGGCTAACAATCTCAGGCTCATCCCCTCATACCCGTGTTTATACAACAGCGAGATCGCATTCTGGCGAAGGGCTAATTTGGTATGTTCCCCCTTGGAACCCCGCTTTCGCATTTGGTCTCTCACTTTTTCCGTACAGCCCAAGGTCGCAATATCGGCGGCGCACCCTTCCGGGGCGACTATATCGCCACTACCTGCCACGATTTCAGAAGAAAGTCTTACATCCGCTTTGCGATTTCGTCCAACATCACTTCTGTTGCGCCGCCGCCGATTGTCATCACTCTGGAATCGCGACCCAACCGTTCGATTGCACTGTTTTGCAGATACCCCGCGCCACCATGTAGCTGCAGGCAGTCCCTGACGACATCTTGCAGCATTTCCCCTGATAGCGCCTTGATCATCGAGATATCGCGCACACAATCCTCGCCACGCACATGCCGTTCGGCTGTGCGATAGACCAGAGCGGCACTTGCTTCCACCTTAGCTGCATTCATCGCCATGCGATGACGATTGGCCTGCAAATCCCACAGCGTCTTTCCATAGATCGCCCGAGATTTAAGGTGATCGAGCGTAACTTTCATGGCTTCTCGTGCCATGCCAACGCTCATCGCCCCAAGTACCAGCCTCTCGTTTTGGAAATTCTGCATGATGGCGTAAAACCCGCGGTTTTCTTCGCCCAATAACCTGTCCAAAGGCAAAATGGCATCTTCAAACACCAGCTCGGCCATGTCTGACGACAACATTCCATGCTTTCGTGGCATCGGCAGCTTTGACAACCCCGATGTATCTCTGTCCACGATGAACAGGGAAACTGAACGGCTGGGTCTGTCATCCGCAGTCAGGGCGGCGACGATGATCACGTCGCCATGGAGCGCATTAGTTGCATAAGTTTTTGTCCCATTCAGCACCCACCCATCTTTTGTGCGCCGCGCGGTTGTTGTCATAGCGGCGACATCTGACCCAGCGTTCGGCTCAGTTACCGCAATGGCGCAAATGGTCTTCCCAACAACAAAGTCGGGTACAAATTTTTGGCGCTGTTCATCGGTGCCGCAGCGCGAAATATGTGTCGAGGACATATCGGTGTGAATACCGATCGCCTCGGACAAGCCGCCATAACTGGTCCGCGCCAGTTCTTCGGCAAAAACCACCGCTGCCACTGGACCCATTGCCGTTCCGCCAACGTCGGTCGGGTGGCTGAGGCCAAGTAAGCCATGCTTGCCGAAGTGACGGTAGACCTCATGTGGTATGGTGCCATTGGCCTCCCAGTCATCGCCGTGCTGCATGATTTCATCGGCTAAACAAGCGCGGATCTCTTGACGCAGTGCTGATATCTGAGGGTCCTCAAAGGAGGATACTGCCCAAGGCGTTTCCGTCGGCATTTTCAGCCCTCCCTAGCGTCGGCAAACACCGGTGCGCGCCGCATTCTTCTGGATTCAACCGTTTCAACCTGATCGGGGCCGCCGACCAGCTTTTGCTGCTCTATGGTTTCTTGGGTAAGCCGATCACGTGCGGGCTGATCATAGGCACCGTTAAACAACCGCTTGAGCGCACGCATGGCGCTGGGGCTTTTGTCTGCGATGTCACGGGCGGCTTGCAGTGCTTCGGTGTGGGGGGCGTTGGACAGGCGGGTGGCTAAACCATATTCATGTGCCTGCGTGCCGTTGAACACGCGCCCCGTAAAGCCAAGATCGCGCACCAAATCTTCACGTACCAGATGACACATCAGATGGGTGGCGCCCATGTCGGGCACCAACCCCCATTTGACCTCCATCAGCGCCATTTTCGCATCAGGCGCCACAAAGCGCATGTCCGCCCCAAGGGCCAATTGAAATCCGCCGCCCAGAGCAAAACCATGCACCGCCGCGATAACGGGAACCGGCATTTCACGCCAAATCCATGCAGCATATTGGAAGCGGTTGCAGACGCCGTGGGTGCGGGTGACGATATCGGCGGCACCAGCGATGGCGCCGCCTTCCATCTCTTTCAGCACGTCCATATCAATACCGGCGCAAAAGCCGCTGCCCTCGCCAGAAATCACCACGGCGCGCAGCCCTGCCGTGTTTTTCAGCTGTGTGCCGCAGTCGATTAACGCATCAAACATCGCGCCATCAAGCGCGTTCGATTTATCCGTTCGCACAAGGCGGACATCAGCAACACCTTGATCAATTTCATACGTAACGCGATTTTTCATGGTTTTTCCTTTCAGAACCGCTTGGCGATCTCTTCGAGCATCACTTCGGTCGCTCCGCCGCCGATGGTTTGCAGGCGGGCGTCACGGACCATGCGCTCAATTGGGGTGCCGCGCATATATCCCATGCCACCGTGCAATTGCAGGCAGCTGTTTACGACCTCGACATGCACTTCGCAGGCCAAAACCTTGGCTTGAGAGATCTCGACAGTACAATCCATTCCCGCAGCCTCCATCGCAGCAGCATGGTAGGTGAGGCTGCGGGCGGCTGAAACTTTGGTGGCCAGCATAGCAAGTTTTTGCCGTGTCGCCTGAAGATCCCACAGGGTGCCACCAAACACTTCGCGCAGACGCGCATGATCGATCGTGAGCTCGATCGCACGCATGCTTGCGCCCATGCTGTAGCCTGCCAAAACCAATCGTTCGTTCTGGAAATTGTCCATGATGGCGTAGAAGCCCTTATGGAGATCACCAAGAAGGTTGTCCGCTGGGACTCGCAAGTCCTCGAAAAACAGCTCGGCAGTGTCGGAGCAGAGATCGCCGTGCTTCAACAGCTTTTTACCAATGATCAGCCCCGGCGTTCCCTTTTCAACGATGAAAAGAGAAATCCCACGGCTCCCCTTGGCCTCGGGGTCCGTTCGGCAAGCGATAATATAGACATCGCCGTAAATGCCATTGGTGATATATATCTTTGATCCGTTAATCACATACTCGTCGCCATCACGCACCGCACGGGTCTTTAGCCGGGCTACATCTGACCCGGCGCCGGGTTCGGTCACCGCAATGGCAGCAACTTTTTCACCTGTGATAAATTCAGGTAGATATTTGAGCTTTTGTTCTTCTGTCCCACGACGACTGATATGCGTCGCAGACATATCGGTATGCACGAGAACCGAGGCAGGCACGCCGCCGTAGGTGCTTCGCCCAAGTTCTTCGGCGAACAACACCGAAGCCACAGGCCCCATGTCAGTGCCGCCGTGTTCGACCGGGTGACGCATGCCCAAAAGGCCCATTTCGCCGAGGCTTCTGAAAACGCTCCGTGGGATCATGCCTTCATTTTCCCAGGCCTCACCGTTTGGCAAAACAGTCTGTTCGATGAACCGGCGAAGCTGCTCTCTCATCATCAGTAGTTCGTCTGGCAGTCCAATTGGTTCTGCAAAGCTGATCGTGGTCATGGGGACGCCCCTAGTGTTCTTCGAAAGGTTTTTGAAATGAAACGCGTTGGGCGCCTACAAAAGTTTGGCGACCTCATCGAGCATGACCGACGCTGCGCCGCCACCCAGAGAGAACGGGCGAGTGTCGCGCCATATCCGCTCGATTTCTGTTCCGCGCATATAGCCGGATGCTCCGTGCATCTGCACGCAACTGTCCACGACACGTTTCATCGTTTGAGGGACGGTCGCCTTCATCATCGAGGTTTCCATGCGCACATCAAAACCGCGACTTTTCTTGGCTGCAGCATGGTAAATCAATAACTTGGCGGCGCTTATTTCGCTCACATGGCTGGCTATTTCGTGCCGGATGGACTGCAGATCCCAAAGCGTTTTACCATAGGCGGGGCGGGTTTTGACGTGCTCAAGCGTGATCTCGATTGAGCGCTCCATCATGCCGATGCATTGCGAGCACAGGGCCAAGCGTTCACGCTCCAACCCCCGCATCAGGCCATAAAATCCGCGCCCTTCTTCGCCGATCAGGTTTGCTGCGGGCACCCGGAAATCGTCAAAGAACAACTCACTCATGTCGGATGAACACCAGCCTGTTTTTTCAAACTTGGCCCCCACCGAAAAGCCTTTGCCTCCCTTCTCAACAACAAAGATCGAATAGCCCTTGGCACCCTTTCCATTCGGATCGGTGCGCGCGATGGTAATAAAAACATCGGCTGAAATCGCGTTGGTGATAAAGGTCTTTTGCCCGTTCAATATCCAGTCATCTCCGTCCCGTACGGCCGTGGATTTCAAATTTGTCAGGTCCGATCCACCGCCCGGTTCGGTCACCGCAAACCCCATGACGCGCTTGCCTGCGGCGATATCCGGGATAAACCGGCTTTTTTGCTCAGGCGTGCCTGAACGCACAATCACTGGCAGCGCCATATCCGCGTGGTCCGAGATTGACGCTGCCAAGCCGCCAAATCCCGAGCGACCCAACTCTTCGCCAAAGACGACAGTTCCCAAAGCGTCGAGCTCTGCGCCACCATATTCTGCCGGAACGCCAAGGCCCAGAAACCCAAGCTCCCCCATACGCTCGTAGACATGCGGGGGGATTATCCCCGCCTCTTCCCACGCACTTGCCTCGGGGGCAATTTCGCTCGCAATATATTTGCGGAGCTGCTCTCTAAAAAGCCGATGCTCTTCGGCAAGATACTCGCTGTCCAAATTCAACATGTAGGAACTCCCCCTCGGGCGGCGCAAAACCGCTTTGCTCGCCTATCTCAAAACAACAATACAAACGGTTGTTAGATTATTTGTAGTGGCGACTCGGGCTGAGTGTCAAGCGTACTATGTGGTTCCCGAGTGCCGCGATCGACTGCGAACAAAAATGCGTACGTGAGCACTCCCTCACGTACGCAACTGAATGCTCAAGGCGTGTTTGCTAAACTGGGGTGCGAGAGAAGGCATTTGTTCTGCGGAGGCGAGATTGGGGCGGCGCGTCAGGTTGGTCTGGCGCGTATACTCACCGCGCGAGAGAGGGGCACGTGCAGCGCGCTGTCCTTGTTTGGCAACGACGGCAACTGCCAATCAGCGCCGGATGGCGTCCAGCGTCTGCACCAAGATGGCTTCGAGACCGGCCCTATTGGTTGCGAAGCCAGTATAGTCGCGTGCCTTGCCGTAGGTTTCGAGGTTCTGAAGCCTTTGCTGAAGGGCCGTTGCGCCGAACATTGCGGAGGCGCCAGCCAGATTGTGGGCGGTTTTCGCAGCCGCATCCGCGCTGTCGGTGTCTACGGGCACTTGCAGTGCGGCAATCTGAGCGCGGGCCTCAGTGGTGAACTGCTGCAGGATTTTTTGGTATTTGTCGTCGCCCAGCATTTCCTTCAACTCGCTCAATACTGTGTCGTCAACAAGCACGACCTCTTCCGCGCCGACGTCCTTCCCAAACGGACCGGGGCCATCCGGGCCAAGGCTGGACAAGGCGGCAACGATTTTCGCGCGGGTCACTGGCTTGATCAGGCACAGCTGCATTCCAGTATCCTTAAACTTCTGCTGTTCGGTTGCCATGGCGTGGGCTGTCAGCCCGAAAATCGGGCTGTCAGCCGAGCCCCCATTTGATTTGCGGATTTCTGCAGTGGCGGTGACGCCATCCATGTTGGGCATGCTAATATCCATCAGGATCAGGTCAAACCGGGTTTCAGTGGCGCGGGCCAAGCCCTCCAACCCATCTTGGGCTTCGGTGACGGAATGGCCAAGACCTTCCAGCATTTCGCGGGCAACGAAGCGGTTGATGCGATTGTCTTCGACCACCAGAACCGACAATTTACGCTGCTGATGCGCGCCATCTGTGATCGCATCAGGCGCGACCGCCAGATCGGGCGCAGCGACAGCGTCAGCTTCCTGCCATGGAAGGCGCAACCAGAACGTACTGCCCTCTCCAAGCGCGCTTTCAACCCCAATGCTGCCCTGCATTGTCTCGGCGATGCGTTTGCAGATGCCAAGGCCCAACCCGGTGCCTTCGGCGCCACGGCTGTACGACGCGTCGATCGTGACAAAGTCCTCAAACACGCGGGCTAGGTTCTCTTCGGCGATGCCAATACCGGTATCAGACACGCGAAATTCCAGTTGTGACGCGCCGTCGTCGGCTGTAGCCCGCCCGATCAGAACCCGGACCTGCCCACCAGAGGTAAATTTTACCGCATTGCCGATCAGATTCAGCAGGGTCTGTTCTATACGGAAGGGGTCACCGCGCAGCAGAAAATTGTCGGGAATTGAACTTTCGACGCTGATCTGCGTTTTTCGACTGGTGGCAATCGGGCGGCTGACTGCAGCAGCATTGCGGGCAAGGGTGACAGGCGAAAATGGCTGATCAGCCAGTTCCATCCGGCCTGCCTCGACCTTGGAAATATCCAGAACGTTGTTGATGTGATGCATTAAAAGCGTGCCCGAGGTCCGCATGACATCCAGATATCGCTCCTGCTTTTTGGTCATCCGCGTGGTCTCAAACAGATCCAGTGTGCCAATAATGCCGTTCAGGGGCGTGCGCATTTCATGGCTCATGACCGCTAGAAAGTTCGACTTGGCCTTGTCGGCGGCCAATGCGCGGTCGCGGGCGTGGGTTACGTCGGCCTGCGCCTTTAGCCGAGCCGAGATGTCGCGCATGAACGAGACGATAATCTTTCCGCTCGCGCCGTCAGAAGAGGCCACCGAGACTTCCAGCGGGAATTCCTCGCCATTGCGCCGTATTGCGATTAGTTCGACCAACCCTGCATCTATGATATCACTTTCACCAGTGTTCGCGAACCGCTCCATACCTTCCTTGTGTTCGGTATGCTTATGGGCAGGGGTCAGTAGATCAACGAGATGCTGCCCCAGCACCTCGGCGCGCGTATAGCCGAATATCTGGCTGGCGGGCGCGTTGAAATCGAGAATCCTGCCCCGATCATCAGCGACCACGATCCCGTCCAGCGAGGCCCCGACCATGGATCTGAGCCGCGTGTTACTTTGTTCCTTGGCGCGACTTTCGCGCTCCGCAATGCCAAATTGGCGGAACAGGATCAGCAACACTGCGCCAAGAGCAAGGATCATTGCGCCCGATAGCAGGCTGGTTTTCAGAAGAAGCGACGATAGAAAAGCCCGCTGTTCGGTCGCCACACGCGCGAAAATGCCGATCCCGTCAATCGCCACGACACGTGCCGCCGTGCGCAGGACAGGCATCTGCGCACGGATCGGCCCGATTGCATCGTACAGCCCCTCATCCGGGCCATCGATAAGGGGCAGTATCCCATCGAGAAACTTCGTAATATCGGCCAGCGCTGATGCAGCGCCTGAGGTTTCGTTAATCGAACGATAGGTCGGACCATCGGTCAGAACGCTGAGGCGACTGTAAAGCACATCGAACCGTGTGCGAACGGTGCCCAGTGCGACTTTAGATGCGCCCGGATGCGCCGCGTCGGACAGGGCCAGATTGAAGACAAGCAGATCAACCTCGAGCTGAGAAAGGTTCCACTGAATGTTGTCCTGCGATGTTGTGCGCAGTTGGCGCAGTTCGGTGCCGACTTGCTTCCCCAAGACAGCCAGCATGACCAGCCCTGCCAGCATCAGGGCAGACAAGAGCATGACTTTATAGCGTCCGATCTGCCGGATGACGGGGAGTGCTGGCTGTTTCACGTATCGCGGCCTTTGGTCTGATTTGACTGGTTAGTCCTTGATCACGATACGGTCCAATTGCCACACGCTTCGTGAATAGATCACCTCGTTGCGATAATCATCATTGGAGTCGTAAGGGTAAACAACCCATAGCGGGCCTTTTTCACGCACAGACATTGGTACATCATTCAGGAAATAGGCAACGATCGGGCCGTCATCGGCAAGGCTATCCACTGGAATATCAACGGCATAGTCATTGATCGCGGTGGCACGCAGCGTGGCGCCTTGTGCATCAACATATGCCACCAGGGCTTTCAGCGGAACGCCGGTGAATTTCTGCGGCCCCTCTGTCCAGATCGTATTGGTGGTGAATTCCATGGCTCCCAACTGCTGAAGCATTTCGATGTCGAAAACGGTTGTCTCGCCGTTATTGGTATGCTCGACTGCACCGCTTATGGTCAGCAGAATTTCGCCCTGCGGCAGGGGCAGGTTGTCGGCGGTTGCAAAGGTTGATGAAAGGCACAAGGCTGCGGTGAGCAGGCAGGATGCCATTGGCCGAAAAAACTGTTCGCGCACGTTTGTTGTCTCCTCTAAATGTTTGATGGACGTGGGTCCATGCATAGTGAGCGCACCTCTCGCTGAATGTGGCTTGCGCGCCGTCTTGATGGCGTTCTATCGCCTTTTGAGTGGTGCCACATCTGCGCAGGGGTATAGCCCTCTATCCTTTTGCATAGGACTTATGTTCAAAAAGTTTGTATACTTAAGCGAAGTGGAAAGCTTATCTAGACAATCAAAAGGGGCATTTTCGCTCTGGATGGCGCAAAGGCACCCGTGGGTAAGCATTTGTAAGGGTTATTAAGTTTCGGGGCCAAGTACCGAAGCAGAATGAAGAAGGTGAATGATGAGGATATTGGTTGCCGACGATCACGATCTCGTCCGGGAGACAATCGCGGCCTTTCTTGAGAAGGAACAGCGGGTCATTGTCACTCAAGTGGCGACGCTGGATCAGGCCCTAGCTGAGATCAACAAAGCGGGTACGTTCGATCTGGCGCTGCTGGATTACACGATGCCAGGCATGAATGGTCTTTCTGGCTTCGAACGCGTTATGGCTGCGAATGGCGGCAACCCAGTTGCCTTGATTTCGGGGACGGCGAACAAGGATGTCGCCGAAAAGGCGCTGAAACTTGGCGCTGCGGGGTTCCTGCCCAAGACAATGTCGGCGAAATCCATGGTCAACGCGGTGAGGTTCATGGCGATGGGCGAGATTTACGCGCCGCTGGATTTCATGACCGCCGAAGAGGAAATCAACGCAACCAGCAATCTTACCCCACGCGAAATTCAGGTCCTGAAAGGCCTGTGCGATGGTAAGGCCAACAAGGAAATCGCGCGAGACAACGACCTGCAGGAAGTGACAATCAAACTGCACGTAAAGAACCTGTGTCGCAAGCTGGGCGCGCGAAACCGCACCCATGCCGCGATGATCGGGCGTGACCGTCAACTGATTTGACCCGCACCGCTCGGTCAACGCCTGACGGTAGCAAACCCCACAACTTCACAGCAACCTTCCCGTCCCGACACCGCCAGACTCTGGCTTGGTTGCGGGACGGTTCCATTTTGCAGGGGTGTCAACTTTTCAGTGCATACGATCTGTGCTGACGCGTGGTGTCATATGCTGCGAACGAATGGCGTGCACTATCCAAAAGGCGAAGCCCCTATTCCTCCAGCGATGCAACCTCGCCCTTTCCGCCCATGAATGGCATTTGGGCATCTGTCAGGGTCTCTTCATGATATATTTCCGGCGGTTTCATCCGCTGGAATAGTAGTGGAGATAAATCGTGACACATTCTGTTCTGAAAGTATTTTCGTTGGCTCTGTCGCTGACGGCCGTTGGGGCGCCCGGTGCAAGTGCCGATGGGGCTTCGTATAAAGGGTTTGAGTATCAGTCCAACGTGCGTTTCGCACCTGCGTCCGATGTCGGGCTTTTTTCTGACGGTGCGCGCTTTAACCTCAGGGTGATCAAGGCCTCGTCGAATACGAGAGTCGGCAAGGTTGCAGCACTGGACCGTTCGGGGGGGCGGATCAGCCGCCTGAAAAGCCTGATCGCCTTGGCCGAGGCCGGCCCACACGGCTATGATGCGGTGCAGTATTCGGCGACGCGCAAGCCGGGGGCACGGCCAACCGAGATGACTTTGGCCGAGATTTTTACCTGGATAAAACGCACGCCGGGCCAGAACCACGCTATTGGACGGTATCAGTTCATCCCCGCGACGCTGCGTGATCTGGTCCGGCGCGGCGGGATCCCAATTTCGGCCCGCTTCACTCCGCAGCTTCAGGACCGGCTCGCTGATATCCTGCTGCAGGATGCGGGGCTGCATGCCTTTCAGTCCGGACGGATCAGCCGCACACGCTTCATGAACAATCTCTCGCTGATTTGGGCCGGACTGCCGACCAGTTCCGGCAAATCTGCCTATCATGGATATGCGGGAAATCGCGCCACGATCAGCTGGGCGACCTACAATCAGGAAATGGCCGCGATCTTTCGCTGACGATGTGGCGCCTGCCATCGCTTCCCATTCCTTCCCCGCCGCGTTTGCGGCCTTGGCCCGAGATGTTTAAAATGACCCTACGTGTATCTATTGCCCGCCCCACCAAGCGCCGTTTTCTGGGCGCCATCAGCACAACTCTGGCGCTGGCAGCGGCCCCTTTGGCGGCTGAAACATGTTCGGTATCGCCGGATTTCGTGAATTGGCTGACGCCGGGAACCACCGGCGGTGGCGGAGATCAAAGCGCCAATATCCGCTGGGGTACCGCCAGCACCGGTATCACTATCAGCGGACCCGAGTTCGTGAACGGGGTCGCCGAAACCTCGATCATCCGGTTTCAGGAGCTGACCGAGGGACAGGGCACCTTTTCGGTTGCGTTCAATTCGCCGGTTGTTCATGATTTCAACGTGTTTTTCGGCAATCTAGGGCGGACAACTGCCGATGCGCGGGGGTCGGGCATCGTCGGGGATTTCGGGATCACAACCTCGGATGGCGCCGCGCTTTCAAATGTGGGCGTCTCGCTGTCACCGCTTGACAATGCAGGATATTTCCAGACTTTTCTGTCAGATACCCAAGGGTTTGCGACGACCACTCTGAGCGGGACGGGGCCGGATGGCTTGCCGCTGGACGGGCGGGTCTGGATTCACGATGCGGTGCTGGATTTTGGGAATGGCGGGGCAGATCAGGCCTATGGCATGGTCGACCTAGCCTATGGCGCGCCGATCGCGGTTTCCACCACCTCGACCACGATCGACACGTTTACCTTTCGTCAGGTCGGCATTGGCGTCGGCCCCACCGGGACCTTGGGTATTCAGGCACGCCTCCGTTCCTGTATCACGGCGCTGCTCGACGATCTGACTGCGACGCCGATCGATGGCCAGACGGGTGGTAGCTCTGCAAGCGTGCTGGGCAATGACGCGCTGAATACCGCCACGGTATCAAGCGGGCTGACCGGCAATGTCACTCTGGCGGTGGTCAATGGTGCCAGCCCGGCGGTTGGGTCGGTGACGTTGAACACCAATACCGGCGAGATTGATGTGGCCGCGGGGACCTCCGCCGGGACTTATACGATCGAATACTCAATTACCGACCGCCCCGTCGATGGCACCGCCGCCAACACTGACACGGCCTTTGCCACGGTTGTGGTCACCGCCCCTCCGGGCAATATCATCTTGGCGGATGACGACGATTTCTCGGCCACGCCGATCAACGGGTTGCTTGGCGGGGCGGCGGGCAATGCCTTTTCCGGCGACACACTGAACGGCACACAGGTTAATGCGAACGAAGTCACAGCCACGGTACTGACCCCCGCCACCCCGCGCGAGCCCGGTGATCCGGTGCCGGAACTGACGCTTTCGGGATTTAGCGAAGGCATCGTGACGGTGCCCGGCAACACACCCGCCGGGCTTTACACGATCGTCTATGAGCTCTGCGAGGACGCGGCCCCCACCAATTGCGCGACCGCCACGATCACCATTTCTGTGATCAACGGTATCGGGCTCGATTTTGGTGATGCGCCGCTGACCTATCTGACCCCGTTCCATAACGTCGGCGCGGTTCCGACCGTTTATCTCGGCGCGGTTCCGCCCGATACCGAAGCCTTTGAGCAGCCGAATGCCGGCGCCACGGGCGATGACATCGCCGATGTCGATGACGAAGAAGGCGTGGTCTTTCCGCTCCTGACGCAGGGGGTCGTGACCACGGTGTCGATCAACGTCACCGGCGATGGTTTTCTTCAGGGCTGGATCGACTTTGACGGTGACGGGCTGTTCGCGGATGCGCTGAACGAACGGATCGCAACCGATCTGAAAGACGATGGCACCGGCGACGACACGCTGGCCGGTGACGGTGTGATCGACGTGGATGTGGCTGTGCCCGACGATGCCACGCTGAACCTGACCTATGCACGGTTCCGCTATTCCACCACGGCGGGGCTGGATGCGCAGATCTTCGCGGGCGATGGCGAGGTCGAGGATTATTCGCTGGTGATTGCCGCTGCCGATCTGGTGGACCGGGGCGACGCGCCGGTCAGCTACGGCGATCCGCGCCACGTCGTCGTGCCCGACATCTACCTCGGAGCGCGAGAACCGGACACCGAGACCACGATCTATGGCGGCACCAATGCCGACGGAGATGACAATGCCGGGATCGACGACGAGGATGGTATCGCTTCGATGCCGATTTTCACCGCCGGAAGCAGCAGTTCTGTCACCGTGCAAACCCACGAAACGCTGAGCCTTCAGCTCGAATTGCCGCTGCCGCCGCTCGGCCTGACCGGGATCACCAACCTACAGATGTGGATCGATTTCAACGGCGACGGTACGTTCGACCCCTCTGAACAGGTGGCCGCAGACTACCGCGATGGCGGCAACGGTGATACCGATGGTACGTTCAACAATTCGATTAGCTTCAACGTCGCGGTTCCGGCCTCGGCCCCCGATCAGACGACCTTTGCCCGCCTGCGCTGGTCCACCACCAGCGGGCTGGCGGCAGATTCCTTCACCGGCCTGAGCCTAGATGGCGAGGTCGAGGATTACCTCGTAACCATCGTCAACCCGAACCCGCCACTGGTTTGCGATGCCGGTTTTTACATGGTCGCAACCGAAACCGGGACGAACCTGCCCGCACTGACGCGGCTATCGACCAGCTTTGACGGAACCAACTACAATCTTGGTCAGTCCCCGTTCCCGCCCAGCGATCCAGGCACCTATCTGGTCACCGGCTGGGGGTTCAATGAGCTGGACAACTATATCTATGGTGTGGGTCAGTCGCCGCGCAATTTGTGGCGGATCGACGGCAATGGCGAATTGTCAGTGGCGGCCGACATTTCCGGGCTGGCGTTGCAATCGCCCGATACGACGACCGATATCCTGCCCAATGGCATCCTGATCTATAAATCCGGCACCACAAACAGCCTCTATCAGCTGCTCGATATTTCCGATCCCTCGAATCCAGTGGCGCTTGGCGTGCTCGATGCCGGGCCAGGGGCGCCTTATGGCCGCGATATGGCGTATAACCCACGCGACGGTCTGATCTATTTCTATGACCCGTCTCGCAATCTCTATGCCTTCGACCCGAACGGTGGAGCACCCGGCCCGATCACGACGCAGTTGATTCAGCCCACCATACCGCTTCCGACCGGCATCTTTGCGATGGACTTCGACTCGGTCTGGTTCGACGCGCAGGGCTACCTCTACGCCTTTGATAACCAGTCGCGACAGGTTTGGGCGCTCGATGTTGGCGTCGATGGCGACCGCCCGGCAAGCTGGGATCTGATCGAGATCGAGGGCCAGGTGAACAACATCACCTATCAGGGCAACGATGGCGCGTCCTGTCGCGGCAACGGGCCTTTCGCCCCGGCCGCACCGCAGGGCGGCGTGTCGGGGAACGTTTATATCGACGCCAACGCCAACGATCTGCGTGATGGAGGCGAGACCAACCTTGGCGCCGGGATCGCCGTCACGGTTTATTCCGACAATGGCACGCCGACCGACCTCAACGACGACACGCTGATTGCGACCACTGATACGCTGGCCGATGGCACCTATGCCTTTGCCGACCTTTCTGCGGGCACCTACCGGGTTGAGGTCGATACGACAGACCCCGATCTGCCCGCTGGTTCGGCCATCGGCACATCGAACCCGCTGATCGGCGTGGTTGTGGCCGATGGTACCGTGACAACGGATCAGGATTTCGGCTTTGATCCGCAGGAAAGCGATCTGTCGATCACCAAAACCGCGCTCAGCGTGGCGACGGGGCTGCCAGTGACCAGCGCGGCCGAGGGCGATGTGATCGACTGGGTGATCAGCGTGACCAACAATGGTCCCGGCTCGCCGTCTGGCGTGCGGGTGTCCGAGAAAATCCCGAGCGGGTTTCAGTATGTGTCCGACGACGCCCCGGCGACCGGCGACACCTACGATTCCGCGACCGGTATCTGGTTCGTTGACGAGATCCTGTCCGGCGCAACCGAAACCCTGAGGATCCGCACCACGGTTTTGGGGTCGGGAAATACCACTAACGTTGCCGAGATCGTTGCGAGCTCGCTTAGCGATACCGATAGCGACCCTAGCACCGGCATTCGGACCGATGACCTGTCTGATGGCATCGCCGATGATGATGAGGCCAGCTATACGGTGACCTTGGATGCTGGTACTCGGAAGATCTCTGGCCGCGTGTTCCTTGACAACGGGGCTGGGGGCGGCACCGCCCATGATGCGGCAGTGAATGGTACAGAAACCGGCACCCAGAACGCGATCCTTGAGCTCTATGACGCCAATGGTGCGCTACTGGCCAGCCCGGCGATCGCGGCGGACGGCACCTGGAGCTACGCTCTGGCCGACGACAACAGCGGTGCGCTGACCTTGACGGTTCAGCCAGGCACCGGGTTGCGCTCCATTTCCGAGGCGACAGCGGGTCTGCCGGGATTAACCAATGCCGATCCGCATGACGGTACCTTCACATTCTCTCCCGCTACGGCCACCGATTATTCTGGGTTGGATGTCGGTCTGATCCTTCGGGCGCAGCTGAGCCAGGATCAGAGTGCAACAATCGCAGCCGGGCAGATTGCCAATCTGCGCCACGACTACCGGGCATTCTCGACCGGTACGGTCGATTTCGCCATCGAACAGACAGATTCCAGACCTGACGGGGCCTTTGCGGCAACGCTGTATCGCGACGCCGATTGCGACGGTACGCCAGAGACGGCCATTACAGCCCCCGTTGCGGTGGTTGCGGGCGACCGGATCTGTCTGATCTCGCGCGTTACGGCAAATTCCGGCATCGGTCCGGGTAGCAGCCTGACTTATCAATTGGTCGCGCGTACCGCATATGATGGTACGAGCGTGACAGGCACGGCCATCAACACCGATCGGGTGACTGCGGCACTTGCGGGCGGGCGTCTGGAATTGGCCAAAACCGTGCGCAATATAACTCAGAACACCCCCGAAGGTGCGTCGAATGGCGGAGGGGTTGGCGATGTGCTGGAATACCGGATCTACCTGACCAACCCTAGTGCGCAAATGGCGACGGACGTCATCGTCTATGACAAAACCCCGGCCTATACCCGATTGGCCGCTCCGATTCCAAGCCCTGTGGTGCTGGGCACCGGCCTGACCTGCACGGTCGGTGTCCCGGCCAGCAATGCCGCGGGCTACGCTGGTCCACTACGCTGGGATTGCACCGGAACCTATGCGCCTGGTGATGCCGGTTCAGTCAGCTTCCGCGTGCAAATCGCACCCTGACAGCCGGGACGAGGGGTACACTTGAAAGGGGCTGCCCAAGAGGGCGGCCCTTTTCGTGTTTCGAACCCCGCTGAAAGGGAGGCCGCGCTGTTTGTGCCAGCGCTCAGCCGCCCCAAGCTCGCCCGCCTCCCTTTTCTATATAATCGAAATTCCAAAATCCGATTCGGCGTGATCAAGTCGCTGTGGTGCAGGCCGCGCGCCATACCTATCCTTTTGCGCGATCGCGTCTCGTAATAATCAGGGCATATCCCCTTGAATAGGCGTATTTTCATTTTCAATCATGAATAGTAGAACCTGTCGAAACGCACCGAACACTCGGATCCGCAGAAACAGGAGAAACGGAAATGTCGGATACCCCTCGCAACCCCACCGAAGTTGAAGCCGCACAACGCGTCGGCTCGATTTTTGGGTGTCTCATGGTTGGGATTGTTTTCGGAGTTTTTGCGGCCCTCGCTGCTTGGCATAGTGGCATGGGGGGTCTTGGCATACTGTTGATCTATTCTGCAGTTGGGTTAGTCACAACGATCCTAACCGCAGCCTTTTCCGCCTATGTGGTACTCGTCTAGACAACCAGTTTTGCCATTCAAGGCCTGTGCATCAGCGGCCTGTCCCTCTCCTTCTGATGCCGCCCTCTGAATGCCCTCAATACTAAGCCCCGAGTTTACTCGGGGCTTTTTTTGTCCCGCAGAATCACAATGCGGTACGTGACCTGACCGATTGGATTCTCAGTCTATACCTTTGAATATCAGGCGCTCGAAAGCACGTGAATCTGTCCTTTTTCGCTCCCGCCTTACTCTCTTCTTTTTGGCATTCCTTCATTTGTGACCGGTCGTGCCCTCCTTTGGGTCACCCGGTGAAATCGAATGAAAAGGGAAAGAAATGTCACTTAGAAAACTCTTTAATTATTCTTCTGTCCTGGCTTTGGCTTCGGTCTCGGTTCTGGGTGGTCAGGCATATGCGGACGGTCTGACAAGCACTGTCGCATTCAAGGTCGTGGAAATCTCCGCCACCGGAGAAGAGACGCTGGCGGAACGCAACACCGTGCGCCCCGGCGAAGTTATCCAATACGTCCTGACACATTCCAACGAGGCCGAGACCGACATGTCCGGCCTGGCGATCACTGCGCCCATTCCTGAGGGCGGCACGGTCGAATTGGGATCCGAAACAAGCTCTCTGCCCGCGGTCTTCGAGATCCAGGCGGAAATGGAGCCGGAAAATCCCGGCCTTGAATGGTCTTCCCTGCCTGCCTTCCGGACCGTCGTCGATGCCGACGGCACCGAGCGCAGGGAGCCTGTTCCCGCAGACGCCATCGCGGCGGTCCGCTGGAACCTCGAATCCGCCCTGACAAGCGGAGAGACGGCGCTCAACACCTACAGGGTTGTCGTCAACTGAGCGGAGCCGACCCGCTCGGTTTCGACGGGACGGTAAGATTTTAATCCAACAAAAGGTAAAGTATAGTGAAACACTCTCATAACTTCATGGCCACGGCCAGCACACTGGCGATCATCTCGCTGGTCGGCAGCGTCGCATACGCGGCGCCGGAAGCAGGCTCCGTGATTGGTAACCAAGCCGTCGCGACATATACCAACAGCGCTGGCGACACGATCACAGTGACCTCGAACAAGGTCGAGACCATCGTTCAGCAAGTTGCGGGCGTCACTCTGACCTCCGACAACACAGAAGAGATCGCCCCCGGCGGCAAGGCTTTCTTGCCTCACATCATCACCAACGACGGCAACGGACCAGACAGCTTCTCGCTGACAGCGGTTGAAGGGGCCGGTGATTTCGATTTCGCTTCGGTCACCTTCTATCCTGACGCCGACATGAACGGTGTTGCAGATTCGGCTACGCCAATCACCGTAACCCCAACCCTGGCACCGGGCGAGCAGTTCGGTATCGTCATCGACGCAACAGCGCCTTCGACCGCCGTTGCTGGCGATATCGAAACCTTGGCGATCACCACCACCAGCACGCTGGATGGCACGATCTCGTCTGATAACCTTGACACTCTGACCGTTGCCAACGGTGCGATCATGGAACTGGTCAAGTCGATGGTCGTCGACAAAAGCGCCGGTGACCCGAACATCGTGGACCAGGGCGATACCGTTGAAATCACCCTGACATACTCCAACACGGGTCTCGCACCCTCGGTCGATTATTCGGTCGAAGACGTGTTGGATCTGCGTCTGCCTTACACGGTTGCTTCGGCCCAGTGGTCGGACCGTGTTGTGGCCGGTGGTCTGGACGAAACCAACGGAACCGGCATCGACGCCACGAACGGTTCGGGCGAAACCATCGCATATCAGTACAACTCGGCGAACAACACGATCGACTTCGCGGTTTCCAACGTGGCATCGGGCCGTACCGGCAGCGTGACATTCGAAGTGACCATCGGCGCCTTGGCCGAAGCGGGACTGATCGAAAACATCGCCACGCAATCGGACAACACCGGTGTCTATCCGCCGTCGAACACCGCTTCGGTGTATGTGGACGAGCAATTTGCCCATGTGATCGACGACACCTTCACCCAGACCGATACAACTGTCGTCCGGTCGCTGACCGATGACGGTGCGGCGGGCGATGATGTAGTCACTGAATCCTCCGACGTTTCGCAGGGCGGTGTGATTGCATTCGAATTCGTGATCGGCAACGACAGCAACCAGACCGACAGCTATGCGCTGGATGTTGTGAACGGCGACTTTCCGACAGGTACGACCTTCCGCTTTGTTGGCTCCGATGGCGTAACCCCGATCGTGGGAAGCGTGGGCCCGCTGGCCGCAGGCGACGCAACCAAAGTGACCTTGCTGGCAACTCTGCCGACAGACGCTACTCCAACTGCAGCAGGCGCGACCAACTACACCGCAAGCGTTTCTGCAACGTCGGATCAGGGCGGCGCGGTTAACACCTCGGCAGCCGAGTTCGACGGCGCGGTTCTGGCCGCAGCGGTCGACCTCGTGAACGTCAATACCGGCAACGAAGGTACCGGAGCCGAACCATATAGCGACGGTGTGGCTGCACCTTGGGTGACCGAACTGACCGATCCAGGCCAGGCAGTAACCTTCCCGATGAGCATCACGAACCAAGGCCCGACCTCGGACAGCTACAACCTTTCGCTGGCAACGCCTCTGCCGACTGGCTGGACATACGAGTTCCAACTGGCTGATGGCACTGTCGTGACCAATACCGGGACGATCCGGGCAGGTGACACTGCGGACTTCTTCGTTGTGGTGACACCGGCGGCAGACGCACCGCCCCTGACTGAACTGGTTGAAATCGCGCTGGTTTCTCCGGTGTCGGAGCAGGGCGATACGATCGTGAACGCTGTAACCGTGAACGAGATCGTCGATGTGTCGATCGTCGCCAGCCAGACTGTTCAGGCAGCCCCCGGCGGCGTTGTGGACATCCTCCACACGGTCACCAACAACGGTAACATCAACATCACCGAAGGCGCGATCCTGCAGACCGGTCTGACCGAATTCAGCGGAACGATCTACTGGGATCAGAACGGTGATGGCGTGTTGGACAGCTCGGACCCGGTTGTTGACAACTTCGATGACATCGGTGGCCTTGCGGCAGGCGATACGGCAACTCTGATCTACCGTGTTCAGGTCGCTTCCACCCCCGGCATGTCTGAGATCGGCACACTGGCACTTGGCGACAGCCTGAACGGTGCGACCAAATCGGACGCTGACACGGCCAACAACGCGGTCGCCGACCAGATCGTGATTGTGTCCGGTGATGTCACCTTGGTGAAGACACAGGCGATCGACCCTGCCTGTAACGGCAACCCCGGCACCTTCACCAAAGAGCGTCAGGACGTCGAGCCGAACCAGTGCATCCGCTATCGCGTGGTTGCCAGCAACTCGGGCACCTCGCCAGTGGACAGCGTCGAGATCAAGGACCTCATCCCTACCTACACCGCGCTGGAAACAGCATGTGGCGCAGCCTGTGATCCCACCGTCGCCCCCGTTGCCGGAAGCGCTGTGAACGCCGCCACACCGGGCAGCATCTCCAGCACCCACGGCACCGTCGATCCGGGCTCTTTTGCTCAGCTCGAATTCACCGTGCGGGTCGACAACTAAGCCACGGCTTTCTCGACCACCAAAACAATCGGCATCTCCCAATCACCGGGGGATGCCACCCAACCCCCCCCCCAAAAAAAAAGTATTAGTTAAAGGAAAGCCCGATGTTTCGTATGTTCCGCAGCTTTGCAGCCCTGACCTCCCGGCTTTTCCTTGTTGAAATCATTCTTCTGATCTTTTTCGCGACACTTGCAGCCGCAGCGCCGGTCGCCTCTGGGACAAGGATCGTCAACATCGCGATCACAACCTATTTCAACGAAGCGCTGGGGATCACGGAAACCGTGCAATCCAACCAGGTCGAGGCGACAGTGGTCGCAGTCCCCGGGATCGAGGTGACAGGCTACTCCGAACTTTGGCTGTCACGCGGCGCGCAGGATCAGCACTACTTTTCCATCGAGAATATCGGCAACATACCCATTCAGGCCCGCGTTGCGATCGACGCCGCAGGCGAAGACGGGCTGCTGCGCCGCCCCCGCCTGATCCAAGATGCCAACGGCAACGGGCTGGAAGACGCAGGCGAGCCGGAACTGGTTGCCGATCAGATGATCACCCTGGCGATGGGGCAGACGATGCAGCTTATCTATGGGTTCGGGGTTGTGTCCGATGCGCAGGCTGGAAAAACCGCCACGTCGGTGCTGCGTCTGAGCCCGGTTCTGGCAAACCCGAGTGCGGCCATTCTGGGCAATCTTGCTGCCAGCGGCATTGTTCGCACGGTCGAAGGCGGCTTTGAGATCAACAAATCCGTCGCGCGCCGCAAGGTCGCGCAGGGCGAGGAACTGACCTACACCCTGCGTCTGCGCAACAATTCCGAGGCAGATATCGCTGCATATGACAGCATCAATGGCGATGCGCTTTTGATCGACGGCCAGGCAAGCACCGGCATTCTTGTGCTGGACTCGGTGCCGCTGAACACTCGCTTTGCCGCGCCGCGTGACGCCGGTGGGCTTGATGCCGTCTATCACCTGCGCGGCACTGCACCGCAGCACTACACTACGCGCGTGCCCGCAGATCTGTCCTCGGTTGATGCTGTCGGTTTCTTCTGGGACGGCGACTATCCCGTGGGGCAGTCATCTGACCTGTCGTTCGATGTTCTGCTGCCCCAAAATTTGGGCGATGTCACCGTGCGGAATATCGGGTGGGCCTATTTCATGCGTGCGGGCGAAACCGAACGCGCGGAATCGAACGAGGTCGTTCTTGCTTATACATCAGCCACCGAAGCCACGCTGAGCTTTGTCGATCCGAGCAACCGCACCACTGCTGCTTTCGGGCAGCTCGGCACGGATACCGGCCTTTTGGTAACCGCTGGCGGCTGCAATGCAAGCAACGCGATTGACAGCGTTCAGGTGACCGTCTGGAGCCTGTTCACCGGCGACACCGAGGTCGTGACGGCGACGGAAACCGGTCCCAACACCGGCATCTTCGTATCCGGCCCGCTGCCGTTGACACGCATGGGCACTGAAGTGTCCGGCGATGGCGTGATCGCGTCAGATGAGGGCGATACGTTGCAGGCGATGGCCGATTGCGCAGGCATCAGCCTGATCGCGGATATTCCCGTGAACCCCGGCAACTTCGTGTTCAACAGCGTCACCAACGCGCCGGTCGGCAATGCAAACGTCTTGCTGTTGAGTGCAACCGGGGCGACCGTCGCAAGCGCGACCACTGACGCGCGTGGGTTCTTCAGCTTGGGGTCCGTCCCGGCAGGCGATTATCGTCTGAATGTCGACCCGCCTGAGGGGTTCGCCTTCGCCTCTGTGCGCAAGACGTTCGATACCTACAATCGTTCGGTTGTGGTCGGCTCGGCCTATGGCCAAACCTTTTCGCACCCCGGTGGCTTGTTCTACCGGACGGATATTCCCGTCGATCCCGCCTATGGCGTTCCTGTGGCACTGGAAAAGTCCGCTGACAAAGCCAGCGTGATGACCAGCGAACCTGTCGTCTATACGCTGACTGCACATAACAACATGGATCAGGCGCTGATGGCGGCCCAGATCCTCGATCGCCCGCCTTTTGGGGCCGAAATGATCGCGGGGTCGGTGACGTTGGACGGTCAAAGCTGGCCGGACCCGACGCGTGACAGTGATGGTGATTTCCTGTTCGATCTTGGGATGCTGCGCCCGTTGGAAACCAAAGTTCTGACCTATGTGCTGCGCTATTCCCCGGCCGCCCGCGAAGGGCGCAACTATAACACCGCCGTGCTAAGCGGTCGTCAAGCAGGCACCGGCCAGCCGCGGGTTTCCAACTCCGTCAGCACCTATGTCAAACTCGATAACAGCGGCGGCGTGTTCTCCCGCGAGGGCACGATCATCGGGTCGGTCTTCATGGATTGCAACGGTAACGGCCTGCGTGATGGCGCGGAGGAACCCGGCGTGCCCGGCGTCAAGATCGCGACACAGGAAGGGCTGATCGTTGTCACCGACGTCGACGGTAAATATTCACTGTTCGGCCTGCGCCCCAAAAGCCACGTTCTGGGCCTGACGTCGCGGACCTTGCCCGAAGGCACCCGCGCAGTGGCTACGCGCACCACCGATATGAGGCTTGGCGGCACGCGGCTGGTTGATCTGAAGCGCGGCGAATTGCGCGATGAACACTTTGCGCTGGAAGGATGTAGCGCGGCGGTCTTCGACGAAATCGCTGCCCGTGTCGAAATCTTCGAAAGCCGCGATGACAACAGTTCGCTTTTGCTGTCGGACCTGCCTATCCAGACCAGCCGCCCCGATACCCGCAGCGTGCGCAGCGAAGCCGGGATCGCAACCTCGAGCCAGATCCGTTCCGGTTCTGTGGCCGCCAAGGCCGCCGGTGCTACTCCCGCGCCGGGGCTGGAGGGCAAGGCGCGCTCCAACAGCCAGACCACAGAGCCGCTTGAAAACCTGATCCGCGATCTGAAGCCACAGATCGGGTTCATCGGCCTGCCCGAAAACGGCAAAATCCGTCGCAACACCCTGACGGTGCGCCTGAAGGGCCCCGCCGATCTGGAGCTCGCACTCAGCCTCAACGGGACCGAGGTGTCGTCCAGCCGTATCGGCGAAAGATCCGTCTGGGCGCGGGGTAATGTACAGGCGATGGAATTTGTCGCGGTCAAGCTGCGTGCGGGTGAAAATACGCTGATCGTAACCGGCAAAGATCAGTTCGGAGTCGAACGCGCCCGCCACGCGGTGACGCTGGCCGCCCCCGGCGAACCCGCCCGGATCGAGATCATCGCGCCCAAATCGGCTCCGGCTTCGGCAGGCACCATTGTGCCGGTCGTCGTGCGCGTGCTTGACGGATCCGGCACACCGGTTCTGGCCTCGGGCACTGTGACGTTGCGCGCGAACCGCGCCGAGTGGGATGTGACCGATATCCGCCCCGATCAGGTCGGCCTGCAAGCGTTCATCGACAACGGCGAGGCAACGTTTGGCCTGATCGCCCCCCAGATCACCGGGCGTGACCTGATTGAGGTCAAAAGCGCTTTCGGCAGCGCCAGCCACAACATCGCCTTCACGGCGGATCTTGACGAACGCATCATGGTGGGGGTGATCGAAGGCGCGGTGGCATTGCATGGCCGTGGCGACCTGATCGAAAACGACCGGATCAGCCCGTTCGAGGACACGGCAACTGGTCTGCGCGGCGAAGTTTACCTCAAAGGTCGCATCAAAGGCGATGCACTGCTGACCCTACGCTACAGCTCTGATCGCGACACCGAAGACCGCCTGTTCCGCGATATTCGGGGCGACGAATACTACCCTGTCTATGGCGACAACTCCGAGCGCGGCTTTGATGCGCAATCGTCGTCCAACCTGTACGTCAAAGTCGAAAAGGGCAGTTCGTATGTTCTTTATGGCGATATCGCCATCGAGCCCGAGTCGGATGTTTTTGAACTGGGTGGATATTCGCGCGTCGCCACCGGCGCCAAGGCAGGGTGGCAGAGTGACCGCGTCAGCGTCACCATTTTCGCAGCGCAAACGACCGATGGTCAGCGTGTGGTCGAAATTTCCGGCCGGGGCGTGTCCGGGCCCTATGATCTGGACCTGACTGGTTTCCGCGAAGGGTCGGACCGGGTGGAAATTTTGGTGCGCGATCGTGATACCGGTGACATCTTGTCGGAACAGCCGCAGCGCCGGATGACCGACTATGTGCTCGACTACTTCCGTAATGCACTGATTTTCAATTCAGAAGTTCCGCAGGCCGATCGTGACGGTAACCCGATCAGCATCCGCGTGACCTATGAGGCCACAGCCGAAAGCGGCGACCGCTACTGGCTCTATGGCGGTGAGGTGAATGTTCAGGTGAATGACAACACTCGGATCGGTGTGCGCGCGGTTCACGCCGACGCCCAAAAGATGAGTGATGAGCGCGAGCGCGTCCACGCCGCCTATGTTCAGGCCCGCCTGAATGCGCGGACGACGCTCGAAGTCGAAGCCGCGCAGGCCGAAAACGGCGAAGGTCAAACCGGATCTGCGATCCGTCTGCTGATGATCCATGAAGGCAAAAAATCGCGCCTGTCGATCGAGGCCGTGCATACCGGCCGCTATTTTGCCCCCACCGGCAGCCCGACCCGGCCCGGAACCGACCGGATTTCGCTCGACTACCGTCTGGATATGAAAAACGGCACCCGTCTGACAGCCGAGGCAGATTACATTGCCGACCGCATCGCGGGCAGCGAAATTCTGCACGCTGGGGTGGCGCTTGAAAAACAGCTTGGTGACCATGCCCGCACGCAGGTCGGGCTCGAGATTGACCATGACCTTAACGATCCTGACAACATCGTGGTTCGGGCCCGTCAGGGCGTGGACTGGACCACCGCCTCGGCGCCGAACCTCACCTTCCATCTTGAGACTCGCCAAGTCGTGTCCGGTAGCGGCGAAAGCAGCCTGACATTGGGCATGGATCATCAGATTTCACCCCGCGTCGCTCTGAGTGGCGAGGCTGAATTCTCGATCGGCGATGGTACTGACGAGCTCAAGCGGCTGCGTGTTGGCCTGGACTACCAAATCGCTGAGTGGCTGGAGGGGCGCTCAGAATTTATCACGGATGACGACGCGCGCCTCATCCAAGGGGTCCGCGCCGACTGGGAGGTCAATGAGCAACTGTCCCTAAATATGGGGCTGGAGCATTCACAGGCGCTCGACAGCGATCATGACAGCCTGACCAGCCTCAGCATGGGCGCAAAGTGGAACTCCAAGGATGAAAGCTGGATCGGGCAGGCGGATCTTGATCAGACGTTCGAGAAAACCGGAGACACGCTGTATGCGAACCTTGGCGTTGCAGGCCGCATTTCGCCCGACGTGACGTTCCTGGCGCGCAACCGTTATGCACGGGATGCCCGTGGTGATGGCGACGTGCGGGTGCGTCATCGTGCGCGGCTCGGCCTGTCCTACCGTCCCTCGGATGATCCGCGCATGGCTGTGCTGGCATGGTACGAGCATCGGCTGGACAAGGGCGCGGCCCGCAGCGTCAGCCATATGTGGTCGGTCGATGGTAGCTATCAGGCCAGCGAGCGGCTCAGCCTCAATGCCAAATACGCGGGTCATTATCAGCGTACCGGCCTGGCGGGCGGCACAACCGACGCCACTCTCACGCAGCTTTTGCAGGGCGGCCTAACGTATGATTTCGCCGACAATCGCGCACGGCTGGGCCTGAATGCCATGCGGTTTTGGGACGACCGCGGCACCGCAACGAACGCCATCGGGGCCGAACTGGGACTTGTTCTGAACAAAGGCTCGCTGCTGTCGATCGGCTACAACAAATCCAGTGGCCGCCGCCCAAGTGACACCACGCTCTATCAGGAAGGCGTCTTCCTGCGGATCCGTCTGCTGCTGGATGACTCCCTGTGGGGCCGGTTGCAGGGCTTCGGGTCCGACTGAACTTGGTTTTCTGAAGAAAGCGGCGCATCCGCGCCGCTTTCTTTGAGCGATCACCCGCTTCTGATTCGGCAAGGCTGTGGTTTGCGAGCAACGCCTCACGATACAAATCGGCGTCATATTCCCTGTCAGCCAATAGCGATTTTGCGCCGGGTCGGCTCTGCGCAGCCAGCCGCGTCATAGCCCGAGCAAATACCCCCCATGCCGTTGCCATCGACCGACAGGCGCACGCAAAGCGTGCTGCCGAGAGGGGCGCTCCCAGCGATGGTAGAGTGTCTTGAGGGGGAGATGGCATCACGCCAACGCGCCCCATTGTGATTAATGGAAAGAACTCCGCTCAAATCAATCAAAGGGTCCTGAGCCTATGGACGGTACCCAATTGGCGTTGCCCTTCTTTTGGTAGATAACTCGAACAAGAAGCGTTTCAGTGGAGCATTTCGCCCGCGAACAGGTCGCGCCCCAATCTGACCGAAGGGCCAAACCTGTTCACCTGAAAGGCGTTCATTTGTTTGCAGACAATGTTGGAAAAGGCGCGATGGTAAAGGAACATGGCTATACGGCGCGGGTGCGTTGGACGGGAAATCGGGGGCAGGGCACAACGGGGTATCGCGCCTACGACCGGACGTGGGATGTGGCGACGCCGGGCAAGCCGGTGATCCATTGCTCGAACGATCCGCTGTTGGGTGGCGATCCGGGGCTGCACAACCCCGAGGACATGTTGCTGGCCGCGCTCTCGGCCTGTCACATGTTATGGTATCTGCATTATGCCAGCGTGGCGGGGGTTGTGGTTCTGGCCTATGAGGATGATCCGCGGGGCGAGGGCGAGGTTGCGCCATCCGGGGCGGGGCGGTTTGTGAGCGCGACGCTGCGGCCGCGGATCACGTTGGCGCCGGGCAGTGATGTGGCGGCAGCTGAGGCGATTCACGAACGAATTCACGAGGTATGCTTCATCGCGCGTTCGGTGGCGTTTCCGGTTGGCTATGTGGCGGAGTATGTGGTGGCGACGGGGTGAGCGCTGCTTTCGGCGGGGATATTTGGAAAATGTGAAGGGGTTTGGCCGTGGTGCCATGGGGTTACGTGGGCGGGTGGGACATGTTGGCTCTTGCCTGTGCGCGGCGCGGGGCCTAGGCAGGGGATATGAGACTTCTATTTCTGGGCGATGTGATGGGGCGTGCCGGTCGGCACGCGGTTGAGGAAAATCTGCCACGGCTCAAGGCCGAGTGGCGGCTGGACTTCGTTGTGGTAAATGGCGAAAACGCTAGCAACGGCGCCGGGTTGAGCGGGGAGCATGCCAAGGGTTTGCTTGCGGCGGGGGCTGATTGTGTGACGCTGGGCGATCATGCGTTCGACCAGAAGGACATGTTGCAATTCATCGAGGGCGAGCCGCGAATATTGCGGCCGCTGAACTTTGCCAAGGGTGCGCCGGGGCGTGGGCACCGGGTGTTTCAGGACGGGCGCGGGCGCAAGGTTTTGGTGGCGCAGGTTTTGGGCAATGTGTTCATGAAGCGGGCGTTTGACGATCCGTTTTCGGCGATTGATGCCGTGTTGCGGGCGCATCCTTTGGGGGGCGCGGTGCAGGCGGTGATGGTGGATATGCATTGCGAAGCCACCAGCGAAAAGATGGGCATGGGGCATTATTGCGATGGCAAGGCCAGTCTGGTGGTGGGCACGCATACCCATGTGCCAACGGCGGATGCGCAGATTTTGCCGGGCGGCACCGGATTTTTGTCCGATGCCGGGATGTGCGGTGATTACAACAGCGTGATCGGCATGGAGAAGACCGAGCCGATGCGGCGGTTTGTGACCGGTATGGCCAAAGGGCGGTTTGCGCCCGCGCTGGGCGAGGCGACGTTGTCGGGGGTGTTTGTCGAAACTGACGATCGCACCGGCAAGGCGGTGACCATTCGGATGATCCGTCAGGGTGGTCGGCTGGAGCAGGCTGGCGTGTAATGTCGGCTGACCGCGCCTTGTTGCTTGGCATTTTGCTGCTGCTGGGGGCGGGCTGGGGGATCACCTGGCCTTTGGCCAAGATCGCGGTCAGTAGCGGGTATCAGCCGTTTGGATTGATTTTCTGGCAATTGGTGATCGCGGTGCTGCTTTTGGGCGGGATTTGCCTGTGGCGCGGGCGCGGGTTGCCGTGGGGCCGGGCGTCGCTGCGGATTTATCTGGTGGTGGCGATTGTGGGCACGGTCCTGCCGGATATGGCGAATTACCGGGCTGCAGTGCACTTGCCGTCGGGGATTTTGTCGGTTCTGGCCTCGCTTGGGGTGTTGTTTTCCTTTCCGATCGCCTTGGCCATGGGCAATGACCGGTTCAGTTGGGTCAAGCTGTTGGGGCTGTGCCTGGGCTTGGTGGGAGTGAGTTTGCTGGTGTTGCCGGGCACGGACCTGCCGCAGGCGGCGATGCTGATTTTCGTGCCTTTGGCGATGATTGCACCGCTGTCCTATGCGCTGGAGGGGAACCTGGTGGCGCGTTGGGATCTGGGTGGGTTGGATTCGGTGCAGATCCTGTTTGGCGCCTCATTGCTGGGGGTGATCCTGGTGGGGCCGCTGGTGGTTTTGAGCGGGGAGTGGATCAGCCCGCTGCCGCCTTATGGTGCTGCGGATGTTGCGTTGCTGGCGGCTTCGGTGATCCATGCGTTGGTGTATGCCGGCTATGTCTGGTTGGTGGGGCGGGCCGGGTCGGTTTATGCGGCGCAGATTGGCTATGTGGTGACGGGGTTTGGGATTTTCTGGGCGATGGTGCTGTTGGGCGAGGCCTATTCGACGTATTTCTGGGCGGCGATGGCGGTGATGCTGGCGGGGGTTTTCCTAGTGCAGCCGCGACGCAAAGAAGCGCTTGTTGAAGCGGGCGGGCTGAGCGACACTGCTTCGACTTGAACACTATGGACGGACATCATGGGGCTGATTGAATTGTCTCAGACCAGCCAGGCGGTATTGGCGCTGTTGGTTGTTTTGGGCATGTTTATTCTATTTGTCAAAGAGACCTACCCGACCGAGGTCGTGGCCATCGGCGGGGTTGCGGTGCTATTGGTGCTGGGGCTGTTGCCCTATGCTGCGGCACTGGAGGTTCTGGCGAACCCGGCGCCATGGACCATTGCGACGATGTTCATCGTGATGGGGGCGCTGGTACGCACGGGCGCGCTGGATGCGTTCACGGGGCTGGCGGACCGGCAGGCGCGGAGCAATCCGAAGTTGGCGATCGTGCTGTTGCTGGTGTTCGTGGTGCTCGCCTCGGCGATCATGAACAACACGCCGGTGGTGGTGGTGATGCTGCCGGTGTTTGTGCAGCTGTCGCGCACGATGGGCGTTTCCGCCAGCAAGCTGCTGATCCCGCTGAGCTATGCCGCAATCGTGGGCGGGACGCTGACGCTGATCGGGACCTCGACCAACCTATTGGTCGATGGGGTGGCGCGGGCGCAGGGAATGGAAGGGTTTTCGATCTTCGAGGTAACGCCGCTGGCGCTGGCGCTGGTGGCTTGGGGGATGGTGTACCTCGCGGTTTTTGGCAAGCGGTTGCTGCCGGAGCGAGACAGCATGGCGAACATGCTGTCGGACAAGAGCCGGATGAAGTTTTTCACCGAGGCGGTGATTCCACCCGAAAGCAACCTGATCGGGCGTGAGGTTCTTGGGGTTCAGCTGTTCAAGCGCGAGGGTGTGCGATTGATCGACGTGATCCGGGGGGATCAGTCGTTGCGGCGCGATCTGAAGGATGTGACGCTTCAGGTCGGCGACCGGGTGGTTCTGCGCACGCAAATGACTGAGCTGTTGAGCCTGCAGCGCGACAAAAGCCTGAAACGGGTGGATCAGGTTTCGGCGGTCGAGACCTCGACCGTGGAGGTGCTGATCACGCCGGGTTGCAAGATGGTTGGGCGGAGCCTTGGATCAATGCGGTTGCGGCGGCGGTTTGGGGTGTATCCGCTGGCGGTGCATCGGCGGAACCAGAATATCGGCCGTCAGTTGGAAGAACTGGTGGTGCGGGTCGGTGACACGCTGTTGCTGGAGGGGGCGCCGGGCGACATTCAGCGACTGGCAAGTGAGATGGACATGGTGGATGTTTCGCAACCCTCGGCGCGGGCGTTTCGCCGAGGCCATGCGCCCGTGGCGATTGCGGCGCTGTTGGCGGTGGTGGTTTTGGCCGGACTGGGCGTGGCGCCGATCTTGTTGGTGGCAACGCTGTCGGTGGGTGTGGTTCTGCTGACCCGCTGTATCGATTCGGACGAGGCGTTTTCCTTTGTCGATGGCCGCTTGCTGGCTCTGATCTTTGCGATGTTGGCGATCGGCGCGGCATTGGATCACACTGGCGCGGTGGCGCTGGTGGTGGATGCGGTGGCGCCATTCCTGTCGAATTTGCCGCCTGTGCTGATTGTCTGGGCGATCTATCTGCTGACCAGCGTTTTGACCGAGATGGTTTCGAACAACGCGGTGGCGGTGGTGGTCACGCCGATCGCCATCGGGTTGGGCGATGCGATGGGGGTGGATCCGCGGCCCTTGGTTGTGGCGGTGATGGTTGCGGCTTCGTGCAGCTTTGCCACGCCGATCGGGTATCAGACCAACATGCTGGTTTACGGTCCGGGCGGGTACAAGTTTACCGATTTCCTGCGGGTGGGCATTCCGCTGAACCTCAGCATGGGGGTTCTGGCCTCGGTGCTGATCCCGATCATCTGGCCGCTATAGCAGCGCGCGGGCGGTTGGTTGCGCCTTGCGGCCCGTAGGGCTGGTGACATATAGAGGCGCGACGCAAATTAACGAAGAGGGAGGCACCCATGGCCGGCCACTCAAAATGGGCAAATATTCAGCACCGCAAAGGGCGGCAGGACGCAGTGCGTGCCAAGCTCTTTTCCAAGCTGTCGAAGGAAATCACCGTCGCCGCTAAGATGGGCGATCCGGACCCCGAAAAGAACCCCCGACTGCGGCTGGCGGTGAAGGAAGCCAAGTCGGCCTCTTGCCCGAAGGACGTAATTGATCGCGCGATCAAGAAGTCTGTGCAGGGCGAGGGCGACGACTATGAAGAGATCCGCTATGAGGGGTATGGCCCCAACGGTGTGGCGGTGATTGTCGAAGCGATGACCGACAATCGCAATCGCACGGCGTCGAACGTGCGGTCTACGTTTACCAAGAACGGCGGAAATCTGGGCGAGACCGGATCGGTCGGGTTCATGTTTGATCGCAAGGGCGAGGTCACTTATCCGGCGACGGTGGGCGATGCGGATACGGTGATGATGGCTGCGATCGAAGCCGGTGCCGAGGACGTCGAAAGCACCGATGAGGGCCATGTGATTTGGTGCGCGTTTACCGACCTGAACGAGGTGGCGACGGCGCTTGAAGCCGAGCTGGGCGAGTCGGACTCGACCAAGCTGGTGTGGCGCCCGACCACGACGACCGAGATGGATCTGGAAGGCATGCAGAAGCTGATGAAGCTGGTGGATGCGTTGGAAGATGATGATGACGTGCAAAGCGTGACCACCAACTTCGAGGCATCCGACGAGGTTATGGAACAGCTCTGAGCCTTCTGGTTTCGGTTGATTTGAAAGACGCCCGTTTGGGCGTCTTTTTTTTGTCGTTGGGTGCTGATTGGTGGGCTGGGACAGTTCTGATTTGGGCGCGAGGGTTGTCTGAATAGTCTTTTTTGGCGGGCTGCGGTTGCGAATTAATCGTTATATATTGTCTTTTTAAGACTATTTTGCGTTTTTTCAATAAGCCGTCCGGCTGTGGCTGTTTCCGCCAGCGGGTGATGGACGATGACAATTTCGCCGTGGCATTAGATTTTTGGATTTATTTACTGTTTTGCAAGGCCTTGGGCCTATTTCCTCATGTCGATTGTTCAGGCGCGATAAGGGCGGTGGCAGCGGCGTCGCGGATCGAGCGGGTAACAGGGGCCAGTGCCGGGGCCATCATGCGGCTGGTCTGCCAGAAGAGTGGCGTGTCAAGTGTGGCCTGCGGGCAGAGCGGCACCAAGGTGCCGCGCGCCAGATGCGGACGGACCAGCGGTTCGGGGTTCATGCCCCAGCCAAGGCCAAGCAGCGCGGCCTCGGCAAAACCTTGTGTAGAGGGCAGCAAGTGCGTGGGCGGCATTGGCATGGGGCCGAAACGCGTGTGGAGCCAGTTGAGTTGCAGCCGGTCCTTGCGGTTGAAGGTCAGCATTGGCGCTTGCGCCAGCGCCTGTGGCGTGACGCCATGGGCAAAGTGCCGCGCAAGAAACGCCGGGCTGGCGGTGGCGACATAGCGCAACGCGCCAAGCGCCACGCTGTTGCAGCCTTGTGGCGGCTGCGCGGTGCCGGTGATGGCGCCGCTGACCTCGCCGCGTTTCAGCCAGTCGGCGGAATGGTCCTGATCATCCAGCACTAGGTCGAACAGAAGATCGCGGTGCGGCGCGAGCGCGGGCAGAACCCAAGTGGCCAGACTGTCGGCGTTCAGCGCCATGCGCAACCGCGCGGCGGGGCGGGGCAGCGTGTCGGTCAGGCGCGATTCGAGTAGGGCGACATCCTCGGCATGGTGGGCCAGGCGCAGGCCCGCCGCAGTGCCGGTACAAGGCTGCGCGCGGTTGACGAGGGCTGTACCGATCCGCTCTTCCAGATGGCGGATTCGCTGCGACACGGCGGATTGTGTCAGGCCAAGCTGCGCGGCGGCAACCTCAAAACTGCCGCTGCGCAGGACGGCGGCAAGGGTTTCGAGATGGGTATAGTCGAGCATAAGAATCCCTAATGACTTGGCTGATAGTTTAATTTGCTTAATGCACACCCCAGCCATAGTCAAAGCCCGCACAACACAGGAGCATACGATGGAAGCGGTATTTGCAGGATTTGGGCTTGGGCTATCGCTGATCATCGCAATCGGGGCGCAGAATGCTTTTGTGCTGCGGCAGGGGATTTTGCGGGCGCATGTCTTTGCCATCTGCCTGACTTGCGCCCTGAGCGATGCGGCGCTGATCGCCGCCGGGGTGGCCGGGTTCGGCGGGCTGGTGCAGGCGCTGCCCTGGCTGGAACCGGTGATGCGCTGGGGTGGAGCGGTGTTTCTGCTGGTGTATGGCGCGCGGGCGTTCTGGTCGGCTTGGCGCGGGGACGAGGCGCTGGAGGCGAGCAAGGGGCGCGGCGGTAGCCTGAAGGCGGCATTGCTGACGTGTCTGGCGCTAACTTGGGCCAATCCGCATGTCTATCTGGATACTGTGGTGCTGCTCGGATCGGTGTCGGCACAGTATGACGCGCTGGGGTTTGCGTTGGGGGCGATGAGCGCCAGCTTCGTGTTCTTCTTCACGCTGGGATATGGCGCGCGGCTGTTGGTGCCGGTGTTCGCGCGGCCGGGGGCGTGGCGGGCGCTGGATATGTTCGTCGGTGCGGTGATGTGGGTCATCGCGGCGGGGCTGGTTTTCTAAGCCCCCTCTTGCAGAGCCGCCCGGTTCGTGAATTTATGCTGCCATGAGCACCTCCCTTTCTTCGCGCCCGGTTGCCGGCATCTTGTGGATGTTGCTGTCGGGCCTGCTTTTTGTCTGTGTCACCGCATTGGTGAAGTCCCTGGGGCTGGGAATTCCGGCGCCCGAGGCGGCGTTCCTACGCTATGCGATGGGGCTGATTTTCGTCGTGCCAATGCTGAGGACCATCGTGAAGGCCAATCTGACACGGCGGCAATGGGGGATGTTTGCCCTGCGTGGTGCACTGCATGCAGTGGGTGTGGCGCTGTGGTTCTATGGGATGGCACGTATGCCGATCGCCGAGCTGACAGCGCTGAATTACCTCTCTCCGATCTATGTCACCTTGGGGGCGGCAGTGTTTCTGGGGGAAAAGCTGGCGTTGCGGCGCATTCTGGCGGTGGCGGTGGCGCTGATCGGCGCGGTGATCATCCTGCGACCGGGGTTCCGCGAGGTCGGACCGGGGCATGTTGCCATGCTGATCGCGGCGCCTGTATTTGGCATGTCCTACCTGATGGCCAAGCTGATGAGCGACGAGACAAGCCCATTGGTTGTGGTCGGCATGCTGTCGGTTTTCGTGACCATCGGGCTGGCCCCGATGGCGGCGGCGGTCTGGGTAACGCCAAGCTGGCATGTGCTGGGCGTGCTGTTCTGTGTGGCCTGTGTTGCGACGGCGGGGCATTACGCAATGACAATCGCCTTTGCCGCCGCCCCGTTGACAGTTACGCAGCCGGTCACCTTTGTGCAACTGGTCTGGGCGGTTACACTTGGCGCTGTGGTCTTTGGCGAAAGTGTGGACATCTGGGTGGTGCTTGGCGGCGCTGTGATCCTTGGTTCGGTCAGTTTCATTACCTGGCGCGAAGCCATGACAAAGCGTCGGATGCGAACCCCGCCTGCGGTCGCCACCAAGGTCTGAGGCGGGCCTCGCGCCCTGTTTCTTTCTGATGAAAATACTCAAAATGTACCGCCAGCAAAGCGCGGGCTGGGGGTTGTGCGGAGTCCCCCGGCGAGCATTCTCAGCCGCTGAACGTCTCAGTCAGGAGCTGCGCGGGTCGAGCAGTTTGGCGAGGATGCTGTTGCGGGTGATGTGGCCCAGAGTTTTGCCCCGATCAATTACTGCCACAGGCGCGTCATTGCCCTGAGCCGCTTCCATGACGGCGCGGATTGTGGCGTCAGGCGCGACGGTGGCAATGGGGGTTCCTGTGGCCGGGGTCATCACGTCGCGGGCGCAGAGCACGCCCAAGGGGTTCATATGGTTGACGAATTCGGCGACATAATCGGTGGCGGGATTGGTGAAGATATCCTGCGGGGTGCCGCATTGCACGATCCGGCCGCCCTCCATTATCGCGATGCGGTTGCCAAGTTTAAAGGCTTCGTCCAGATCATGCGACACGAAGATGATGGTGCGGTGCAGCTTGGTCTGAAGGTCCAGCAACTCGTCTTGCAGCTTGCTGCGGATCAGCGGATCAAGGGCGGAAAACGGCTCGTCCATCAGCAGGATCGGGGCGTTGGTGGCGAAGGCGCGGGCAAGGCCGACACGCTGCTGCATGCCGCCAGAGAGGTCGGAAACCTTGCGGTCGGCCCAGTCGGACAGGCCGACGAGGGCCAGTTGTTCGTCGGTGCGCGCGGCGCGTTCGGGTTTGGGCACGCCAGCCAGTTCCAGCCCCAGCCAGACGTTTTCGCGCACGCTGCGCCATGGCAGCAGGCCGAATTGCTGAAACACCATGGCGACGTTGTTTTGCCGGATATCGCGCAGGGTTTTGGCGTCGGCATGGGTAACATCGATCAGGCCGCTCGCGGTGGCGACCTCGACATGGCCGCGGACCACGGGGTTCAGGGCATTCACCGCACGCAGCAGGGTGGATTTGCCCGAGCCCGAGAGGCCCATCAGCACAAGGATCTCGCCCGCCTCGACGTCGAGCGAGCAATCGTGCACGCCCAGCACCTGCCCGGTGGAGTTCTGGATGTCGGCGCGGCTTTGGCCTTCGTCCATCAGCGGCAGGGCCTGTTGCGGTTCGTCGCCAAAGACGATCGAGACGTTGTTGAAGGAAACGGCGGTGGTCATTTGCGGTCTATCCTGAGCATACGGTCCAGCAGGATCGCCAGCACGACGATGACGAAGCCGGATTCAAAGCCGAGCGCGGTATTCACCTGATTGAGGGCGCGCACGACCGGCACGCCCAGCCCGTCGGCACCGACAAGGGCGGCGATCACGACCATCGACAGCGACAGCATGATGGTCTGGTTCAGGCCGGTCATGATCTGCGGCAGGGCATAGGGCAGCTCGACCTTAGTCAGGGTTTGGCGGGGCGTGGCGCCGAAGGCCTGAGCGGCTTCCAGCAACGGTTCGGGGGTGGAGGTGACGCCAAGGTGGGTCAGGCGGATCGGCGCAGGCAGCACGAAGATCACCGTGGCGATCAGGCCGGGCACCATGCCGATGCCGAAGAACACAATGGCGGGGATCAGGTATACAAACGTCGGCAGGGTTTGCATCAGGTCCAGCACCGGGCGCGCCCAGCTATAGAGCCGTGGGCGGTGGGCCATGGCGATGCCGATCGGCACGCCCAGCCCCATGCACACGACGCAGGCCGACAGCACGAGGGTGAGGGATTCGGTCGTTTCCTCCCAATAGCCCTGATTCAGGATGAAGAGGAAGCCGAAGACCACCAGCGCGGCGGGTTTCCAACTGCGGTGCAGCGCATAGGTGAAGGCGGCGAAGATCGCGATGATCAGCAGCGGCGGTGGCGATTGCAGGACCCACAGGATCGCCTCGATCATCGCCTCAAGCGCATCCGAGAGGCCATCGAAGAACCACGCGCCGTTGGATTGCAGCCAGTCAAAGATACGGGCGGCGAGTTTGCCGACGGGGATTTTGGTCTCGGTGAGCCAGTTCATAAGTTTGTCAGTGCCTTGGGTTAAGGGCCATGGCAAGGCCGGAAAAAATTAGAAATCCGCCAACGCCCTTGTTCAGCCGGTGCAGCCGCAGCGGCGTAAGCACCGAGGCCATCGCGCGACCGAGGCCTGCGTAAAGCGCCATCGCCAGCAGTTCGAGCGCCAGAAACAGCGCGCCAAGGGTGGCGAACTGTGGCCCGACCGGGGCGGTGAAATCGACAAATTGCGGGAAGAAGGCGGTGAAGATGGCAATGGCTTTGGGGTTGCCGACCGCGATCAGGAAGTCGTGTTTGATAAGCGTTCCCATACGGTTGTCGGTCACGACGGGGGCATCGCCGGTCGGCGCGGGCGCGCGCCAGAGTTTCAGGCCGACATACGCGAGATAGGCGGCTCCGGCGTATTTGACGAGGGAGAAGGCGGTCTCGGACGCGGCCAGAAGCGCGCCGAGGCCAAGGGCCACCAGCGCGATCATCGTGGCAAAGGCGGGCAGGCGGCCGGTGCCGCCGATCAGCGCGGGCCAGACGCCCAGCCGCGAGGCATTGGAAAAGGCCAGCAGGTTGTTCGGGCCGGGCGCCGCGTTAAGCACGAAGCAGGCGGGCAAGAACAGAGCAAGAAAGGTGAGCGTCATGGCGGTGTGTGATCCATCGGTCAGGGCGCGGCCCTGGCACTGCGCAGCAGCCCCCCACCTGTCCTCCCCCCGATCCGGGGGGAGGTACCGCGTGGAGAGCGGTGGGGTCAGAGGCCTAGGGCGGCTTTGGTGGCGGCCATGGCGTCGCCGCCGTCTTTGGTCGTCACGCCGTCAAGCCAGCCAGACAAAGTGTCAGGGTGGGCCTTGAGCCAGGCACTGGCGGCTTTGTCAGGGTCGGTGCCGTCATTCAGGATCGCGCCCATGACTTCGTTTTCCAGCGCGAGGGTGAATTCGAGGTTCGACAGCAGTTTGCCCACGTTCGGGCATTCGGCGACATATCCCGCGCGGGTGTTGGTATAGATCGTGGCACCGCCCAGATCGGGGCCGAAATAGTCGTCGCCTCCGGTCAGGTAGGACATGTCGAAGTTGGCGTTCATCGGGTGCGGTTCCCAGCCGAGGAAGACGATCGGCTCGCCTTTGCGGTCGGCGCGGGTAACCTGGGCCAGCATGCCCTGTTCCGAGCTTTCGACGACCTCGAACCCGGCCAGGCCGAAGGCGTCGGCGGCGATCATATCCATGATCAGGCGGTTGCCGTCATTGCCGGCCTCGATGCCGTAAATCTTGCCTTCAAGCAGGTCTGTATGCGCGGCGATATCGGAGAAATCAGAGATCCCCAGATCGGCTGCTGCCTTGTTGACGGCCAATGTGTATTTGGCGCCGTACAGGTTTGCACGGACGGTATCGACGGTTTTGGCCTCGCGGTAGGGGGCGATGTCGGCCTCCATCGTGGGCATCCAGTTGCCCAAGAATACGTCGATGTCGCCAGCGGCCATCGAGGTATAGGTGACCGGGACGGAAAGCACTTTGATGTCGGTCTCGTATCCCAGCGCGTCCAGAACGACGGTGGTGGCGGCAGTGGTGGCGGTGATGTCGGTCCAGCCAACATCGGAAAAAGTGATTTTGCCACAATCAGCGGCCAGGGCGGGGGTCGCGGCAAGCAGGGCGAGCGCGGACAGTGTCGTTTTCAGGGTCATTGTGGACCTCCCGGTTTTTTCTTGATTGACGAGTCAATAAAAAGGCAACTAGCTTGGCTTGGCAAGGAGTTTGTAAATGCCAAAGCTCGGAATGGAGCCTATACGGCGCGCGGCGCTGGTAAAAGCGACAATTGCCGAAATCGGCGAGGCGGGCACGTTGGACGTGACCGTCAGCCAGATTGCGAAACGTGCGGGCATGTCCAGCGCGCTGGCGCATCATTACTTCGGTGGCAAGGAACAGATTTTTCTGGCGGCGATGCGCCACACGTTGACGGTTTACGCCGCCGAAGTGCGCGGGGCGCTGGCGATGGCGGACAGTCCGCAGGCGCGGGTCGAGGCGATTGTACGCGCCAGCTTCAGCAGCACCAATTTCCGCCGCGAGGTGGTGGCGGCCTGGTTGAATTTCTACGTGCTGGCGCAGGTCTCGGACGAAGCGCGGCGGTTGTTATCGGTCTATCAGGCGCGGATGCGGTCGAACCTGTGTTACGGGTTGCGCCCCTTGGTTGGCGCGCGGGCCGAGGTGGTGGCCGACCGGATCGCGGCTATGATCGACGGGGGCTATTTGCGGCAGACGCTGGGGCTTGGCGTGCCAGACGGGACAGCGGCGGTGGCGCAGGTTCTGGACGGGTTGGCGCTGGAGATTGACAGGGGAATGGAATGAGCCGACCGAACATATTGATTTTCATGGTGGATCAGCTGAATGGCACGCTGTTCCCCGATGGCCCGGTTGACTGGCTGCATGTGCCCAATCTGCGCAAGCTGGCGGCACGTTCAACGCGGTTTGCCAATGGCTATACCGCCAGCCCACTGTGCGCGCCCGGGCGGGCCAGTTTCATGTCGGGTCAACTGCCGAGTGCCACGCAGGTGTATGACAACGCGGCGGAATTTACGTCGAGCGTGCCGACCTATGCGCATCATTTGCGCCGGGCGGGGTATCAAACCTGCCTGTCGGGCAAGATGCATTTCGTCGGGCCGGATCAGATGCATGGCTTCGAGGAACGGCTGACCACCGATATTTACCCCGCTGATTTCGGCTGGACGCCGGATTACCGCAAACCCGGCGAGCGGATCGATTGGTGGTATCATAACATGGGCTCGGTGACCGGCGCGGGCGTGGCCGAGATCAGCAACCAGATGGAATATGACGACGAGGTCGCATATAATGCAACGCGCAAGGTATACGATCTGGCGCGCGGGCATGATGCGCGGCCTTGGTGCCTGACGGTGTCGTTCACCCATCCGCATGACCCCTATGTGGCGCGACAGAAGTACTGGGACCTGTACGAGGACTGCGCCCACCTGATGCCAGAGGTCGGGCCGATCCCCTACGAGGAGCAGGACCCTCATTCGCAACGGATTTTCGACGCCAATGACTGGCGTTCGTTCGACCTGACGGATGCGATGGTGCAGCGGGCGCGGCGGGCCTATTTCGCGAATATTTCATATCTCGATGACAAGATCGGCGAGGTGCTGACCGCGTTGGAGGCAACGCAGCAGGAGGCGACGATCCTGTTTGTCAGCGATCACGGCGATATGCTGGGCGAGCGGGGATTGTGGTACAAGATGTGCTTCTACGAGGGCTCGGCGCGGGTGCCGATCATGGTCAGTGCGCCGCAAATGGCACCGGGTCTGGTCACAGCGCCGGTCAGCAACATCGACATCTGCCCGACGCTCTGTGATCTGGCCGGGGTCAGCATGGACGAGGTCATGCCCTGGACCACGGGCGAAAGCCTTGTACCGTTGGGGCAGGGGCAGGAACGCACCAGCCCGGTGGCGATGGAATATGCGGCCGAGGCGTCGTATGCGCCGATGGTGTCGCTGCGGTATGGCCGCTGGAAATATAACCGCTGCGCGCTGGACCCGGATCAGCTGTTTGATCTCGAGGCCGATCCGCATGAACTGACCAATCTGGCGGGTGATCCGGCGCAAGCGGGCACGCTGGCGTCGCTACGGGCCAAGTCCGAAGCGCGCTGGGATCTGGCGCGCTTTGACGCCGAGGTGCGGATCAGTCAGGCCCGGCGCTGGGTGGTCTACGAGGCGCTGCGCAATGGCGACTACTACCCGTGGGACTACCAGCCGCTGCAAAAAGCCAGTGAACGCTACATGCGCAACCATATGGACCTTAATACGGTCGAAGAAAATCAACGTTTCCCGCGCGGCGACTAAGCCCTTCCTGTTTCTTTCTGAGAAAAATACTCAAATCATGACCTATCCAACCCAACCCACCGCCAGCCATTTCATCAATGGCGCTTATGTCGAAGACACCGCAGGGGCGCCGATTGATGTGATCTATCCCGCCACCGGCGCGGTGATTGCGCGTGTTCACGCCGCCACCCCGGCGGTGATCGAACAGGCGATCACCAGCGCGCGTGCGGCGCAGGGCGCGTGGGCAGCGATGTCGGGCACCGAGCGCGGGCGCATTTTGCGCCGGGCGGCGGATATGATCCGCGACCGCAACCATGACCTGTCGGTGTTGGAAACCTATGACACCGGCAAGCCCTTGCAGGAAACCCTGGTGGCGGATGCCAGCAGCGGCGCGGATGCGTTGGAATATTTCGGTGGGTTGGCGGGCAGCCTGACCGGCGAGCAAATTCCGCTGGGGGATGGCAACTGGGCCTATACGATCCGCGAGGCGTTGGGGGTTTGTGTGGGCATTGGCGCGTGGAATTATCCGACGCAGATTGCATGCTGGAAAGGCGCACCAGCGCTGGCGTGCGGCAACGCGATGATTTTCAAACCGTCGGAAACCACGCCGCTGTCGGCGCTGAAAGTGGCCGAGATCCTGCACGAAGCGGGCTTGCCTGCGGGGCTGTACAACGTGGTGCAGGGCATGGGCGAAGTGGGCGCGGCCTTGGTTACGCATCCGCTGGTGGACAAGGTTTCGTTGACCGGATCGGTCCCGACCGGGCGCAAGGTCTATGCGGCAGCAGCCGCGGGCATGAAGCATGTCACGATGGAGCTGGGCGGCAAATCGCCCTTGGTGATTTTCGACGATGCCGATCTGGACGACGCGGTGGGCGGGGCCATTCTGGGCAACTTCTATTCCTCGGGGCAGGTTTGCAGCAACGGCACGCGGGTGTTCGTGCAGCGCGGCATCAAGGAGGCTTTTCTGGCGCGTCTGGCCGAGCGTCTGGGCGGCGCGGTGATTGGCGATCCGATGGACGAGACGGTGAACTTTGGTCCGATGGTCAGCGAAGGCCAATTGGGGATTGTTGAGCGCTATATCGCCAAGGGTGTGGAAGAGGGCGCGCGGCTGATCTGTGGCGGCAAGCGCGTGCCGGGCGAGGGGTATTATCTGGAACCCACGGTCTTTGCCGATGTGCATGACGACATGGTGATTGCCCGCGAAGAGATTTTCGGCCCGGTGATGTGCGTGCTGGATTTCGACGACGAGGCCGAGGTTCTGGCGCGGGCGAATGAGACCGAGTTTGGGTTGGCGGCGGGGGTGTTTACCCGCGATCTGGCGCGCGCACACCGGATGGTGGCAGGGTTCGAGGCGGGAACATGCTTCATCAACTCGTACAACGATGCGCCGGTGGAAATGCCCTTTGGCGGGGTCAAGCAATCGGGTGTGGGGCGTGAAAATTCCAAGGCGGCAATCGAGCATTACAGTCAGGTGAAGTCGGTTTTTGTACGGATGGGCGCGGTCGAAGCGCCGTTCTGAGCGCTGTTTTGCAAGTATGAGGCCGCCGCTTCGGCACGCCTCCCACCCACCCTCCCCGGCGCGCCGAAGCGGCGGGACTGACCGTTTGGTCAAGCCGAAAAGGAAAAACGATGGAAGCGGATTATGTGATTGTCGGTGCGGGCAGCGCGGGCTGCGCCATGGCGTATCGCTTGGCCGAGGCCGGGGTGAGCGTGCTGGTGATCGAGCACGGCGGCTCGGACGCGGGACCGTTCATTCAGATGCCGGCGGCGCTGAGCTATCCGATGAATATGGGGCTGTATGACTGGGGCTATCAGTCCGAGCCCGAACCGCATCTGGGCGGGCGGCGTTTGGCGACGCCGCGGGGCAAGGTGATCGGCGGCTCGTCCAGCATCAACGGCATGGTTTACGTGCGCGGCCATGCGCGCGATTTCGATCATTGGCGCGATATGGGCGCCGAGGGCTGGGGCTATGCCGATGTGCTGCCGTATTTCAAGCGGATGGAGCATTGGCACGACGGCGGCCATGGCGGCGATGCGGCGTGGCGCGGTCGGTCCGGTCCGTTGCATGTGACGCGTGGCCCCCGGCGCAACCCACTGTTTCAGGCCTTTGTCGAGGCGGGGAGCCAGGCGGGGTACGAGCTGACCGGGGATTACAACGGCGAGAAGCAGGAAGGCTTTGGCCCGATGGAGCAGACCGTCTGGCGCGGGCGGCGTTGGTCGGCGGCCAACGCTTACCTGCGGCCCGCGTTGAAGCGGAAGAATTGCACGCTGGTGCGGGCCTTTGCCCGGCGGGTTGTGATCAAAGAGGGCCGCGCCGTGGGGGTCGAGGTCGAGCGCGGCGGTAAGATCGAGGTGATCCGGGCGCGGCGCGAGGTGGTGCTGGCGGCATCCTCGTTGAACTCGCCCAAGTTGTTGATGCTGTCGGGGATCGGGCCTGCGGCGCATCTGGCCGAGCATGGAATTGATCTGGTGGCGGATCGGCCCGGCGTGGGGGCAAATTTGCAGGATCATCTGGAGCTCTATATCCAGATGGCGGCCAGTCAGCCGGTCAGCCTGTTCAAATACTGGAACCTGTGGGGGAAGGCGCTGATCGGGGCGCAATGGCTGTTTACCGGCACCGGGTTGGGTGCGAGCAACCAGTTTGAAAGTGCGGCGTTCGTTCGGTCGAAACCCGGTGTGGAGTATCCCGATATTCAGTATCATTTCCTGCCGATCGCTGTGCGCTATGATGGCAAGGCGGCGGCCGAGGGGCACGGATTTCAGGCGCATGTCGGGCCAATGCGCAGCGAGTCGCGCGGGACTGTGAGCCTGCGCAGCGCCGATCCGGGCGACGCGCCGGTGATCCGGTTCAATTACATGAGCGAGGCCAGCGATTGGGACGATTTCCGGCGCTGTATCCGGCTGACGCGCGAGATTTTCGAGCAGGCGGCGTTTGCGCCGTTTGTGAAAAGCGAAATTCAGCCGGGGGCGGATGTGCAAAGCGATGACGAACTGGACGGGTTCATTCGCGAGCATGCCGAGAGCGCCTATCATCCGTGCGGGACATGCCGGATGGGGCGTGCGGATGATGCGATGGCAGTGGTGGATGCGCAGGCGCGGGTGATCGGGGTCGACGGGCTTCGCGTGGCTGACAGCAGTATTTTCCCAAGGATTACAAATGGTAATCTGAATGCGCCCTCGATCATGGTCGGCGAGAAAGTAAGCGATCATCTGCTGGGGCATGAGGGGCTGGCGCCCGAGAATGCTGAACCCTGGATCAGCCCGCGCTGGCGCGAGGCGCAGCGTTAACCTTCCTTGACTGCCCCTCTTGAACGTCAGCGGCGACGCGCTGACGTATCGGGGATGCTAAGGGTTTGTGCTCTTTTGCGCCTATGATTTACCGACGGGTCTGTTGGCGGGCCTGTGGCTAGGATTCGGGTGATCGACGGTGACACGATAGCGGCACAATCACGGTCGAACGCTGCACAGTCACTGTGCGGATTTTGTCAGCGACGGAATGGGCTGGGGGCTGTAAAGTGGCGCCATGACAGAGACATATCCGCTTGAAAGCCGCGAAGGCTTGCCCGAACATCTGCGCGTTCTGGCAGAGAAGTACCCGCGCGATATCTGGCGCGGGCATGGCAATTTCAATGAACTGACGGCGTTCTGGCTGGATCGGCATCTGATGTTCCGTCAGGTGATAGACCGGATCATCGGGGATACTCAGGCGCATCTGGATGGCAAAGCCCCCCGGTACGGCGCGGATCTGTCGCGCTATACCGGCTTTTTTCTCGATCAACTGCACGGGCATCACACGATCGAGGATGATCATTACTTTCCGCAGTTTCAACGGTTTGACCCGCGCATGGTTGAAGCGTTCGAGCTGTTGGACCGTGATCATCACGCGCTGGACTTTCATATGAACCGGCTGGCGGAAAGCACCAACGACGTGCTGCGCGGCTTGCAGGCAAATCAGCGCGCGATCGACCACGCGGCGCAGTTGCTGGAGGTGCAGGAAGGCTTTCGTGGCTTTTTGCATCGCCATTTGTCGGATGAGGAAGAGGTGATCGTTCCGGTTGTTCTGGAATATGGCGCGCAGATGGACTGAGGCGCGCGATTGCGTCACACGGTTTGATCCGTGTCAAAGCTGCGGCGTGGCGGCATCTCTAAGGTCTTGGTGACGCAAGAAGAAGGAGACTGCGCGATGTCCAATACCCCCCATGAATTGCATGAGGAATTCCCTGAATATCAGGAGAAGATCCACGATCTGAAACAGGCCGACGCGCATTTCGCCAAGCTGGCGGAAGACTATCACGAGGTGAACCGCGCGGTGCACCGGGCCGAGACCAACGTCGAGCCGATGGACCAATTGGCCGAGACCGATCTGCGCAAGCGGCGCGCGGTGCTGAAGGATCAGATCTGGGGCTATTTGTCGGCGTAACGGTCGATAAAGCGCCAGAAATCCGGCAGGGTATCGCTGCGCCAGAGGTCGGCATGACCCGCGTCTGCGATCGCCAGAAAACGTTTTTTCAAGGAGGGGGCGGCAGAGTAGATCTGTCGCCCTTGTTCTATTGGAATCAAGGTGTCCTTGGCGCCGTGGATAATCAGCAGCGGTAAATTCAGGGCTCCGGCGCGGCCGAGGCTGTTCCACTGATTCGCCATCCTTCGGGTCAAGGGCGCAAGCGGCGGATAGGCATTCGCAGCAACATCGGGCAACGAGGTATATGGAGCCTCAAGCAGGAGGGCGGCGGGGTGGTCAAGCCGACTGGACACGGCGACAGCAATGGCGACGCCGGTACCAAGGCTTTCGCCATAGAGCACCAGATGGTCCGCGGTCAGGCCGGGGATCAGCTGCGACCGGGCGGCGTAAACTGCGGCCATGTCGGTCGCTATTGCCTGTTCAGACGGCTTGCCGCTGCTGCCTGACGAGCCGCGATAGGCAGGGGCGATCAACCCATAGCCGCGATCCAGAAAGCGGCGAAATCGCCCGGCGCGGTCGCTCAGATTACCCGCATTGCCGTGGAAATACAGGACCGTCGGCTTGCCCGGCGCGGGATCGGCAACCCAAAGGATCAGGCGGGCGTCGCCGGTTTCAAAGCTGACCTCGCGCAGGCGCGCGTCCTCAGGCGCGGTGCGGGTAGCACTGAAGGGATAAACGACCATCCGCTCGACCGGACCGAAGAGCGCGACAAAGCCAAGCGTCATCAACGTGAGGATCACGAAAACACGGCGCATGCTCAACCGACCTTATAAGGCAGGACATCGCGCTCGTTGGCGTCGATGGTCAGGCGGCGTTCCAGCGGCGGGACCGAACGTTGGTGGCACTCGGTACGCTCGCAGATGCGGCACGAAATCCCGATGGGTTCATACGCGCGCGGGTTGGTCGGGTCGAGGTCATCGGCATAGACCAGATCGGCCGCATGGCGCACCTCGCAGCCCAGCGAAATCGCAAAACGGCGGACCGGGGCGCCGAACGAGCCGCCGGATTTCGACACGTCGCGGGCTAGGCTGATATAACGCACGCCGTCCGGCGTTTCGGCCAGCTGGCGCAGGAAACTGCCCGGTGTTTCGAACGCGCGGTGCACGTTCCACAGCGGGCAGGCGCCGCCGAATCGGGCGAATTGCAGCCGGGTGGCCGAGTGGCGTTTGGTGATGGTGCCGGCCTGGTCAACGCGGACAAAGAAGAACGGAATGCCCTTGGCACCGGGCCGTTGCAGCGTCGAAAGCCGGTGCGCGGCCTGTTCGATCGAGGCCCCGAAACGGTGAGCCAGCAGCTCGAGGTCGTGGCGGGTTTCCTGCGCAGCCGCAAGGAAGGTGGCATAGGGCATCAGCGCGGCCCCGGCGAAGTAATTGGCCAGCCCGATCTTGGCGATGGCGCGGGCCTCGTCCGATTGAAAACGGGCAAGGTCAAGCGTGGCCTCCAGCAGCTTGTTCTGCTTCAGAAGCGCGATTTGCAGCAGCAGTTGGAAGCTTTGGGTTTCCGGGGCCGCACGCGAGGACAGCGTTAGCGTGCCGGTCGCACTGTCAAAGCGGCGCATTTGCGCCTTGTCGGAAAACAGCACAGTGATGCCCGCCGATTGCAGCGTGGCGATGGCATGGGGGCGGATGCCGTCAGGCCCGGCACCGGCGGCAAAATACTCGGCGGCGCGGTCGACCGCGTCGATATAGTTGTCGCAATAGTGGAAGAAATCGCGCACCTCGTCCCAGGGGGAGGGTTGCGTGCGGCTGTCCTCGCGGCCAAGGGCTTCGTCCAGCGACGCAAGGCGTTCGTGGGTCTGGCGATAGGCGCGGTGCAGGTCAAGAAACGCGCGCGCCAGCGCGGGCGCATTCGAGGCGGTCAGGCGCAGGTCCGCCAGCGGCGGGATGTTGTCGGCAAAGACCGGGTCGGCCATCGCCTCGCGCATATCACTGACCAACCGTTCACTGTCGCCGGTCGAAAGCTCGGTCACGTCAAAGCCGAACTCCTGCGCCAGTGCCAGCACCACCGTGGTCGAGACGGGGCGGTTATTGTTCTCCATCTGGTTCAGATAGGGCAGCGATACACCGAGTTTGGCGGCGAATTCCTTTTGCGTCAGGCTCAGCCGCAGCCGGGTTTCGCGCAGCTTTGCGCCGGCATAGAGTTTCTGCGTGGCCATGCGTCTAGGGGTCCGAGTTTACAAGTTTGCGATTGGTGGATCGTAGGTTTGCAAAGCCAGACTTGCAAGGAGTCAGATGCCGGTGCGGCGCTGGCGCAGGACGACAAGCAAAATTATGACAATCGACAGGGCCGACGTGATCAGCATGATCCACAGCAGCGTGAATTCGGTCGATCCGGGCTTCAAAAGTGCCCCCGCAAGGGCGGACAGCGCCGCGCCGCCGCCGATCATGATCGCGCCGCCAAGGCCCGATGCCGTGCCGGCCAGATGCGGGCGAACGGACAGCATCCCGGCGGTGGCGTTGGGAATGGCGATGCCGTTTCCAAGGCCAACGAAGACCATCGAGCCGAAGAAAACCTCGGGGTTGCGGATGCCGGCATAGCTGAGCATCAGCGCCAGCGCTAACCCGCTGGTGACGACGACCGTGCCCCAGGTGACCATGCGGTTGACCCCGAACCGGGCTGAAAACTTGCCTGAAATGAAGTTACCGATGAAATATCCGATGCCCGGCGTGGCGAAATAGATGCCCAGATGGTTGGGGCTAAGTCCAAAGATCCGGGTGCCGACATAGGGCGCGCCGCCCAGATAGGCAAAGAACGCACCCGAGGACAGCGCCAGCGCCAGGCAATATCCCCAGAAGCGCGGCGCTTTCAGAAGCTCGGGGTACTCACGGAATTGCTGACCAATTGTGTTGCTGCTTTTGGCGGCGGTTTCGCCCAGGTCGCGCCAGCACAGGGCAAAGAGCACGATACCGGCAATCAGCAGCAGCACAAAGTTGGATTTCCAGCCAAAATAAAGGTCAAGATAGCCGCCCAAGGCCGGGCCGAGCATTGGCACCAGCGACATGCCCATGGTGACATACCCCATCATCGAGGCAGCCTGATCCTGCGGAACCATGTCGCGCACCACGGCGCGTGACAACACGATTGCCACGGCGATTGCGGCCTGCATCATGCGAAACATCATGAACATCTGGCCACTGGTGGACAGCAGGCACCCAAGCGTTGCCACGCAGAACAGCGCAATGCCCCAAAGCACCAGCGGGCGGCGGCCATATTTGTCTGACAGCGGCCCGACGAAGATTTGCAGGGTCGCATTCACGCACAGAAACAGCGCCACCGAAAGCTGCATAAAGGCATAATCGACGTCAAAATACAGCGCCATGCCGGGCAGCGAGGGCAGGAAGATATTCATCGCCAAGGCGGACATGCCAGCCAGTAAAATCAGCGTTGAAATATGCGGTGGGGTGGTCCTGTCTAAATACCGGACCAAAGGCTTGCTTGTCATGAACAAATGGGTAGGGCGCAGTGCTGGGGATGTCTACTCGGAGATGTTGGGGAAGGTGGGTGACGTAACGGAACTTTGCTGCTTTTCAATTAGCAGAAAGGCGATTGCCAAGAGTTTGCAAATTTGCGCAAATTCCCTTTGCTGAGGCGGCATCTCCTTTTATACCTAGTGCAAACACAAGGGGACCGCCATGAAAGATATCCTCCAGGAACTGGAAGACCGCCGCGATGCCGCCCGCCTTGGAGGCGGTGAAAAGCGTATTGCCAGCCAGCACGCCAAGGGCAAGCTGACCGCCCGCGAGCGGGTCGAGCTGTTGCTGGATGAGGGCAGTTTCGAAGAGTTTGACATGTTTGTCGCGCATCGCTGCACCGATTTCGGTATGGAGGAGCAAAAGCCCGCAGGGGACGGCGTTGTTACCGGTTGGGGCACGATCAACGGGCGCATGGTCTATGTCTTCAGTCAGGATTTCACGGTGTTCGGCGGGTCGTTGTCCGCGACACACGCCGAGAAGATCTGCAAGATCATGGATATGGCGATCCAGAATGGCGCGCCGGTGATCGGCCTCAACGATTCTGGCGGCGCGCGGATCCAAGAGGGTGTGGACAGCCTGGCAGGCTATGCCGAGGTGTTTCAGCGCAATATCATGGCCTCGGGTGTGGTGCCGCAGATCAGCGTGATCATGGGGCCATGTGCCGGCGGCGCGGTTTACAGCCCGGCGATGACCGATTTCATCTTCATGGTGAAAGACAGCTCTTACATGTTCGTGACCGGGCCCGATGTGGTGAAAACGGTAACGAACGAGGTCGTGACCGCAGAGGAGTTGGGCGGGGCAAGCACCCATACCAAGAAATCCAGCGTCGCTGACGGTGCGTTTGAAAACGATGTCGAAGCGATGGCCGAGGTCCGCCGTCTGGTCGACTTCCTGCCGCTGAACAACCGCGAAAAGCCCCCCGTCCGCCCGTTCTTTGACGAGCCGGGCCGTGTCGAGGCCAGCCTTGATACGCTGATCCCCGAAAGCGCCAATACGCCCTATGATATGAAGGAACTGATCCTGAAGATCGCGGACGAGGCGGATTTTTACGAGATTCAGGAAGATTACGCCAAGAACATCATCACCGGCTTTATCCGCCTGGAAGGGCAGTCCGTTGGCGTGGTTGCCAACCAGCCAATGGTTCTGGCCGGGTGTCTGGACATCGACAGCAGTCGCAAGGCCGCACGGTTCGTGCGCTTCTGCGATGCGTTTGAAATTCCGATCCTGACGCTGGTTGACGTGCCGGGCTTTCTGCCGGGGACGTCGCAGGAATTTGGCGGTGTGATCAAGCATGGCGCGAAGCTGTTGTTCGCTTATGGCGAGGCGACGGTGCCCAAAGTGACGGTGATCACCCGCAAAGCCTATGGCGGGGCGTATGACGTGATGGCCTCCAAGCATCTGCGTGGCGATTTCAACTATGCTTGGCCGACGGCCGAGATCGCCGTGATGGGCGCCAAGGGCGCGACCGAGATCATCCACCGCGCCGACCTGAACGATCCGGAAAAGATCGCGCAGCACGCCAAGGACTATGAGAACCGCTTTGCCAATCCGTTTGTCGCGGCCGAGCGTGGCTTCATCGACGAGGTGATCATGCCGCATTCGACCCGTCGCCGGGTCAGCCGGGCGTTTGCCTCGTTGCGGGGTAAAAAGCTGCAAAACCCATGGAAAAAGCACGACAACATTCCGCTGTAAGCGAATGGTGCGGGGCAGGTGCCATTGGCGGTCTGCCCCTTTCGGGGACAATCGGACGTCAGGAAGAAGCGGCGCATGCGAGCCATAAGAGAGATATCCGGCACAGGAACCGCCAAGGGGCGGAACCGCTGGCATATCCAGCGCCAGGAGCGTGTGGTGATCGTGGCGCGCCGTCCGGGGCTGCGGTTTGACCTGAGCGCTGATGCGATCTTGCCGCTGTGTGGCAAGTTGCGGCTGGCGCAGCAGGTGCGGCAGGATATGTGGCGTTTGCTGCGGGATTTGCGCGGGTTTTCCCCGATGGTGCGGGTCGAGCAGGCAGATGACGTTCTGCATGTGCGCGCCGGGGGGCAGATTGACGGGCGGTTTCCGCGCGCCGCGACCCAAGCCCGGTTGGCGGCGTTGTTGGCGGATCCGGCGCATCGCGACCGCTGGGTGCGCTATGCGGGCGGTGGTGCGCGCTATGTTTAAAGTATGGATTGTTTTCGCTGCACTCGGAGGCGCCCTATGGGCCAGTGCAGCCACGGCAGTGGGGCAAGAGGAGGCCCCCGCCGTGCCCTCCGGTCTTCATGTGACATTGATCGAGCAGTTCGTCGAGCCGCAGCCCGATGGCAGCCTTTGGGCGCGGTTCCGTTTCGTGGCGCCCGAACTGTCACCCAGCTTGGGCTTTGATCGGGTCGAGCAGGATTTCCCCTATCTGTGTTCCGCATTCGCCCTGCCGCGGTTGGCGGCGTCGGGTAATACCGTGCAACAGGTGGTGATCTCGATTTCGCAGGCCGCGTTGGATTTCGGGGCAACCGACCCCGATGTGACACAGTATTTTGAGGCGTTCCGCGTCGAAAACGATCTCTGTATCTGGGAGGGTTTTTGATGCAACCACAATATCTTGCGGAACGTTCCTCATGCGTGACTGGAATTGAGGCTTTGCCGCCACAGGCGCAGGCTCTTGCCGCGATACAATATATTTCGGCGCGATTCTCGGATATGCTCGGCATGGGTGATCATGTGATCACCACAACCTCTAGTGAGGGGCGGGTCGGGCGCAACAGCCTTGGCTTGTCGTTTCAGAGTAACAGGAGAAGCAGATGTCGAGCAGCATCAAGAGCATGCTGGCCGTGTGCGCCATTGCCTTCGTCGCAGGCTGTGCACAACAGGCCCAGGAAGAATTCGTCGTGGTCGAGCCCGAGCCGATTTCGTCCGAACCGGTTTACACCGGCAAGTACAAGTAATCAGGGCTTCGGCCTTACGACAGCGGGGCAGGCCTTCGGGCCTGACCCGGATCTGGCCCAGAAAGACGCGCTTGGTTCGGTCTTTTCCGGCGGCGCGATATTTGTTCGGACATTAATCCAGATCAAATCCGGCTCCCCGTTCCCATGTTATTTTAGGCAGGTAACTGCACAAAATATAAGGGGAAAGTCATGTCTGTTGGGTCCAAACTCTTTGCCGGGGGCGTTCTGCTCGCTGGTCTGTCTGCCTGCGCGCCTGAGCCGACCGTCGTCGTACCCGAGCCCGTGTACAACAAATTTGGCCTCGAGGCCTTGGTCTGCCCCGAAGGCTATCTGCTTACGGACGATGCCACTTGCGTGCTTGCTGCCGCGCCTGGTGTTGCCCCCGCGCCTGATGCCATCGCTCCTGCCGCAGACGTGTCAGCGCCATCCGTCGATACATCGACCGGAAACCAAAACCAGAACGAAAATCAGAACCAGAATCAGAACGAAAACCAGAACGCCAATCAGGCTCAGGGCACAACTGGCTGAGTCTGGCTTTTGGCTTTCACGTCCGGCATATGTCGGCGTGAAGGTCATGCGCGGCATGTACCTTAATTCAAAAGGTGCAGCATGCTGAAACATCGCGGTTTTCCTGGGCGGATGCCCGGTTCTGATTTTCAATTCACTATTCGTCGTCCCAATCCCAAGGGGGCAACCCCGCTGAAGCGGCTAGAGCGGTTTCGCGACCGCAAGGCCGTGGACAAACGCGCGGACACCATGTTCCTGCGCGCGCTGTGGGAGCATTTCGGCGATCAACCCTTCGAGCGTGGCAATCTGGACGCCGGGCGGCTCAGCTGGTTGTTCGGGCGCGAGGTGATCGCGGTCGAAGACCCGTTCGACGCTGAAAGCTATGAAGCGTTGCTGGTGATCAACATGCCGATCGCGCAGGCGTCTTTCCCCGAGGTGTTCGAGGGATGATCGGCATGAACCTGCGCATTGTCAGTCAACTTGAGCGGGAAGCGGCTCAAATCCGTGCAGAGCGCAGGTGCGGCTTGGCAGGTCGGGTGAACTGCGTCAGCCTGAATTTCGTAGTGGCGGCGCGAGATGAGCGCGCCGGAACTGATGTTCAGAACCGTTACCCTTCCCCTGTCGGGCGGATCGGCCTGTCCCTTGGCCGACCGCCCGCTTTTTTTGCGTATCCCATTGAAAAAACGTTGCGTCGGCAAAGGGTTGCCGAATTTGCGCCCGGTAAAATTTCAGACTTGGCGGAACTTTCTGTGCGGCCCAGAGTTTGGTCATCGAGCGATGGCAAACAAAAAGGCGCAGAAAAATGCAAACGAAAATCTGGATTTTGGCAATGGCGGCCTGTGCGGGCCTGTCGGCCTGTGGCGACACCTTTGGCGAGCAGGCGCTGTTCGGCGCCGGATCAGGCGCGGCAGGGGCGGCAGTGCTTGACGGCAACGTCGCGACAGGCGCGCTTGTCGGGGCTGCGGCAAACGTCGCCTATTGTCAGCAATATCCGTCGCGCTGCAACTAAGCGCGCGACCCCGGCCGGTCGGCCGGATCAGAATGCAAACCCCATCGTGGCCCCCGGCTGCGGTGGGTTTTTTATTGCCATTGCCGCAGGTGGATACCCGCGGCCAAGACCGGAAGGGACGAGAAATGTTCAATAAGATCCTGATTGCGAACCGGGGCGAAATTGCCTGTCGGGTGATCAAGACCGCGCAGAAGATGGGTATCAAGACCGTTGCCATCTATTCTGATGCGGACAAGCAGGCGCTGCATGTGAAGATGGCCGACGAGGCCGTGCATATCGGCCCGCCCCCTGCGAACCAGTCCTATATCGTGATCGACAAGGTGATGGACGCAATCCGTCAGACCGGCGCGCAGGCGGTTCATCCCGGCTATGGCTTCCTGTCCGAGAACAGCAAATTCGCCGAGGCGCTGGCCGCCGAGGGCGTGGCCTTTGTTGGCCCCCCGGTGAAAGCGATCGAGGCGATGGGTGACAAGATCACCTCCAAGAAGATCGCGCAGGAAGCAGGCGTGTCGACCGTTCCCGGCTACATGGGGCTGATCGAGGATGCCGACGACGCGGTGAAGATCTCCAATGAGGTCGGATATCCGGTGATGATCAAGGCCAGCGCCGGCGGCGGTGGCAAAGGGATGCGGATCGCGTGGAACGACGAAGAAGCGCGCGAAGGCTTCCAGTCGTCGAAGAACGAGGCCGCCAGCAGCTTTGGCGACGACCGGATCTTCATCGAGAAATTCGTGACCCAACCGCGCCACATCGAAATTCAGGTTCTGTGCGACGCGCATGGCAACGGGATTTATCTGGGCGAGCGTGAATGCTCGATCCAGCGCCGGAACCAGAAGGTGATCGAAGAGGCCCCCAGCCCGTTCCTGGACGAGGCAACCCGCAAGGCGATGGGCGAGCAGGCGGTGTCGCTGGCGCAGGCGGTGGGGTATACTTCTGCCGGGACGGTGGAATTCATCGTCGATGGCGCACGCAACTTCTATTTCCTTGAGATGAACACCCGCTTGCAGGTGGAACATCCGGTGACCGAGCTGATCACCGGCGTCGACCTTGTGGAGCAGATGATCCGCATCGCCAATGGCGAACCGCTCAGCATCAAGCAGTCCGATGTGAAGCTGAACGGCTGGGCGATGGAAAGCCGCCTGTACGCCGAGGATCCGTATCGCGGGTTCCTGCCCTCGATCGGGCGTCTGTCGCGCTATCGCCCGCCCGCCGAGGTGGTCGAGGACAACCGCGTGGTGCGCAACGATACCGGCGTCTTTGAGGGCGGCGAGATCAGCATGTACTACGATCCGATGATCGCCAAGCTGTGCACATGGGCGCCGACGCGTCTGGATGCGATCGAAGCCATGCGCAACGCGCTGGACGGGTTCGAAGTCGAAGGGATCGGGCACAACCTGCCGTTCCTGAGCGCGGTGATGGACCATCCGAAATTCGTGTCGGGCGACATCACTACGGCCTTCATTGCCGAGGAATATCCCGAAGGGTTCGAAGGGGTTGAACTGCCCGGCGACGTGCTGCGCAAGATCGCGGCCGCGACCGCAGCGATGCACCGGGTGGGTGAAATCCGCCGCGCCCGCGTTTCGGGCCGGATGGACAACCACGAGCGCAAAGTCGGCCGCGACTGGAACGTAGCGGTTCGGGGCATGAGCTTTGACGTGACGATCAAGGCGGATCAGACCGGATCGACCGTGCAGTTCGGCGACGGCAGCACGCTGCGGGTGTCAAGCGACTGGACACCGGGCGATCAGCTGGCCGTTATCGACATCGAGGGCGAAGAGGGGCTGGTTCTGAAGGTCGGCAAGATCAGCGGCGGGTTCCGTATCCGCAGCCGTGGTGCGGATCTGAAGGTGCATGTGCGCACGCCCCGTCAGGCCGAACTGGCCCGGCTGATGCCGGAGAAACTACCGCCCGACACCTCGAAACTGCTGCTGTGCCCGATGCCCGGCCTGATCGTGAAGGTCAATGTCGAGGTCGGCGACGAGGTGCAGGACGGTCAGGCGTTGTGCACGGTCGAGGCGATGAAGATGGAAAACATCCTGCGCGCCGAGCGTAAGGGCATCGTTGCCAAGATCAACGCCGCGCCGGGCGACAGCCTTGCGGTGGACGAAGTGATCATGGAATTCGAATGATCCAATGAGCATGGCCGCGCCACACAGCTTGAGACGGGAGGCCCCCTTGCGGGGGGCGATCCTGTCGTGGCGGCGCGGTTATTCCTTGCCCAGACGTTCGCGGATTTCCTGCTGTCGTGTCGGCCATTTGTCGATGCTGCGAGAGATTTCGCGCACGTCCCAAGGCAGCGGTTTGCGCAGTTTGACCTGCCCATCCTTGTCGATCAGCACCAGCATGAAGCCGCGCGGGCGCAGTTTTTCGCGCAGGGCGGATTTTTCGGCGGGCTGCGTGTCGGTCAGAACAACCACGTCGCGCAGGATCAGCCCCGGCACATCGGCGGCAAGGAACTTCATCTGCTCGACAAACCGCGGGTCGGCGGGGCTGTCGGCAAAGACGACGATGGGCCGTTTAATCCATAAAAATTGGCTTAATTCCACCTCTGCTCCGTTTGCCATCGGCAATTCGGGTGGCGGCGGTGTGGCCTCTTCCGCCGTGGCGGGAAGGGCCAGAAATAACGCGATTCCAAGGGCTAGTGCCGTTTTCATGGGGCCTCCTGTCCTGACAGATATAGGGGCTATGGGCGCGAATGCGAACGGCTATTTCGACGCGGGCGGCATTAAGGCTCTGGTGACGGGGCGTATGCGATGATGGGGGCCGTGACAGCAACACGGCCGTCCTTCGCGGCCCCCGGCGGCAAGGTGCGCAGCGTTTTGGATATTATTCTGCATATTGGGGCGCATCGGACCGCCTCGACCAGTTTTCAGGCCTATCTGCGTGAAAATGCCGGCCGGCTGCTCGGGCAGGGCGTGGGATACTGGGGGCCGCTGCGCACGCGGCGCGGCGTGCTGACCGGGATACAGCCCGAACCGGGGCAGAGCGCCGCGCAAAAGCGCCGCGCCGTCGGGCGGCTGCATTTGCGGTGTACGCAGGCCGCTGACGCGGGCGTGCGCCAACTGCTGATCAGCGACGAAAATATGCCGGGCACCCCGCAAGGGAATATCGGCTCTGGTGGGCTGTACCCGGCGATGGGCGAACGGATGGCTCGCTTCGGCGTGGCATTTGGCGGGCGCGTGTCGCGTGTGGTGCTGTCGGTCCGCTCGCAGGAAAGCTATTGGGCGTCGATTCTGGCGATGTCCGTGGCGCGGGGCCATGCCTTGCCGCGCCGCGCCAAGCTCGAGAAGATCGCGCAAAACCCGCGTCGCTGGCGCGAGGTGATCACCGATCTGGCCTGCGCCATGCCGGACGTACCGTTAGAGATCATGCCGCACGAAACCTATGCCGGGCTGCCCGAACGGCGGCTGTCGCGTATGCTGAATGGGGCAATCCCCACGCCGCGCACCCACGCGCGGCTGTGGCTGAACCGCGCGCCCGACTTACCGCATCTGCGCGAGGCCCTGCGCCTGCGCGGTGAAAACCCCGCCGCCCTGCAAGACGGCAACGGGCACTGGCACCCGTTCGATGCGGCACAGGTTGCGGACCTGCGATCCGCTTATGCCGATGATCTGACCTGGCTGCGTGCCGGGGCGGATGGTCTGGCCAATCTGATAACCGAGACTGCGCCGGAAAAGATGGGGATGACCCCGCACGACAGCGCGATGACAAGAGGACAAGACCATGACCGGCAAAAAGGACGAGTGGCGTAATCTGGCCGCAAAAGAACTGCGCGGCCGCGCTCTAGAGGATCTGACCTGGAAAACCCTTGAGGGGATCGAGGTTCAGCCGCTTTATACCGAAGAAGACGTGGCGGGGCTGGAGCATCTGGGCACGCTGCCTGGATTTGCGCCGTTCACCCGTGGGGTGAAGGCGACGATGTACGCGGGCCGCCCTTGGACGATCCGGCAATATGCGGGGTTTTCGACCGCTGAGGAATCGAACGCCTTTTACCGCAAGGCGCTGGCCGCCGGGCAGCAGGGCGTTTCGGTTGCCTTCGATCTGGCGACGCACCGCGGATACGACAGCGACCACCCGCGCGTTGTCGGCGATGTCGGCAAGGCCGGCGTGGCGATCGACAGCGTCGAGGACATGAAGATTCTGTTCGACGGCATCCCGCTGGACAAAGTGTCAGTCTCGATGACGATGAACGGCGCGGTCATTCCGATCCTGGCGAACTTCATCGTCACCGGCGAGGAGCAGGGCCATGACAAGGCCGTTCTGGCCGGGACCATTCAGAACGACATTCTGAAGGAATTCATGGTCCGTAACACCTATATCTATCCGCCCGAACCCTCGATGCGGATCATCTCGGACATCATCGAATATACCTCGAACGAGATGCCGAAATTCAACTCGATCTCGATCTCCGGCTATCACATGCAAGAGGCCGGCGCGAACCTGGTGCAGGAGCTGGCCTATACGCTGGCGGACGGGCGCGAATACGTGCGCGCCGCGATCGACGCCGGGATGGACGTGGATAAATTCGCGGGCCGCCTGTCGTTCTTCTTTGCCATCGGGATGAATTTCTTCATGGAAGCGGCCAAGCTGCGTGCCGCGCGTCTGCTGTGGCACCGCATCATGACCGAGTTCGGCGCCAAGGACGATCGCTCGAAAATGCTGCGCACCCACTGCCAGACGTCGGGCGTCTCGTTGCAGGAACAAGACCCCTATAACAACGTGATCCGCACCGCCTACGAGGCGATGAGCGCGGCACTTGGTGGCACCCAGTCGCTGCACACCAACGCGCTGGACGAGGCGATTGCCCTGCCGACTGAATTCAGTGCCCGGATCGCGCGCAATACCCAGTTGATTTTGCAGGAAGAAACCGGCGTGGCCAATGTGGTCGATCCTCTGGCAGGCTCCTATTACGTCGAAAGCCTGACCGCCGAGCTGGCAGAAAAAGCCTGGGAACTGATCACGGAAGTCGAGGAGATGGGCGGTATGACCAAGGCCGTCGCCAGCGGCATGCCCAAGCTGCGGATCGAGGAGTCAGCAGCGATGCGGCAGGCCGCGATCGACAAGGGCACCGAGGTGATCGTCGGCGTCAATAAATACAAGTTGGCCAAGCAAGACCCGATCGACATTCTGGATATCGACAACGCCGCCGTGCGGGTCAATCAGGTGGCGCGTCTGGAAAAAATGCGCGCCGAGCGGGACGAGGCAGCCTGTCAGGCGGCTTTGGCCGAACTGGCGCGCCGCGCGAAAGAGGGTGGTAACCTGCTGGAGGCGGCGGTAGAGGCTGCGCGCGCTCGGGCATCTGTCGGGGAAATCAGCATGAGCATGGAAGATGAATTCGGCCGCCACCGTGCCGAGGTCAAGACACTGGCCGGGGTATACGGCGCGGCCTATGAAGGCGACGCAGGCTTTGCCGCCATTCAGAAATCGGTTGAAGAATTCGCCGAGGCCGAAGGCCGCCGCCCACGGATGCTGGTGGTGAAAATGGGCCAGGATGGTCATGACCGCGGCGCCAAGGTGATCGCTACCGCCTTTGCCGACATCGGTTTTGACGTCGACGTGGGCCCGCTGTTCCAGACGCCCGACGAAGCGGCGCAGGACGCGGTCGACAACGACGTGCATGTGGTCGGGATCTCGTCGCAGGCCGCTGGCCACAAGACGCTGGCACCGCAGTTGATCGAGGCGTTGAAAGCCAAGGACGCTGGCGAAATTCTGGTGATCTGTGGCGGTGTCATTCCGCAGCAGGACTATGATTTCCTGAAAAAGGCCGGGGTAAAGGCGATCTTTGGGCCAGGGACGAATATTCCCGAGGCCGCGCAGGATATCCTCAAGCTGATCCGCGAAGCGCGGGCATAAGATGTTGGGCGGGGGCTGTGGCCCTCGTCCGCTTTCTGGCCTCTCGCACAGGGTTCTGGGCAAGATAAAATGCACAAGCGGGTGAAGATCGCCATCGGCATGGCAGCAGGGCTGATCTGGGGCATCGCGGTGCTTTGGGTCGGTGCGCGGCTGATCGAAGTGCCGGTTTTCGCGCTGATCCCCACGGTGATGAGCGCGTTTATGGCCCCGGGAGTTGTGATGGCGCTGATGGTGGGGCGGCTGGCGCAGCGGCGGTTCTTTGACGATACGATCATTGATGGCGCGGCGTTCACGCCCGGCAGTGCCGCTGAAATTGACCAGCGGGTCCTGGCCAATACGGCCGAGCAGCTGGTGCTGGCGCTGTGCATCTGGCCCGCTGCTGCGGTGATTTTACAGGGCGACGGGCCGGGGGTGATCATTGCGCTTGGACTGGGCTTTGCCGTGGCGCGGCTGCTTTTCTGGCTGGGGTATCATCTGTCGCCGCCCCTGCGCGGGTTTGGCTTTGCGGCCAGCTTTTACCCCACGGTTCTGGTGGCGATCTGGGCGGTGTTGCGGCTGGCCAGCATCAGCGCGCCATAACCCATCAGCCCCGAAACGATCGAGCCGCAGAGCACCCCCAGCCGCACCTGATTCATCAACGCCGGGTCGCCAAAGCTGAGGGACCCGATGAACAGTGACATGGTAAAACCAACCCCAGCGAGGCAGGCAACACCATAGATATGCAGCCAGCCTGCGCCTGACGGCATACGGGCCAACCCGGCTTTTACCATCACAAAGGTCACGCCGAACACGCCAATCTGTTTGCCGACAATCAGGCCTGCGGCCACGCCCAGCGGCACCGGGGACAGCAGGTCGGGCAGGGTCAGCCCGGACAGCACGACGCCCGCATTGGCAAAGGCAAAAATCGGTATGATCAGGTACAGCACATAGGGCGACAGCCCGTGTTCCAGCGCATGCAGTGGCGATTTCCCCCATTTATCCTTGATCGGGATACAAAAGGCGGTGATGACGCCGGCCAGCGTGGCATGAACGCCGGATTTCAGCACAAAGACCCACATGATAACGCCCAGAAGCAGGGCCGGGGCCACCCGGTGTGCGCCGCGCATATTCAGCCAGATCAGACCGGCCAAAGGCAGCGTGGCCAGATAAAGGTAATCTAGCTTCAGCTCGGCAGTATAAAACAAAGCGATCACGATGATCGCGCCAAGGTCATCCAGAATCGCCAGCGTCAGCAAGAAGACTTTGAGCGAGGTAGGCGCGCGCCGCCCAACCAGAGCCAGAATCCCAAGCGCGAAGGCGATGTCCGTCGCAGCCGGGATCGCCCAGCCATCCAGCGTCGGCGTGCCCCAGTTGAGCGCGGCATAGATCAGCGCAGGCACGGCCATGCCCCCCACCGCCGCCATGCCGGGCAGAACCACGTCGGAGGGATTTTTCAGCTTCCCCTCAAGCAATTCACGTTTCAGCTCCAGACCGATGAGAAAGAAAAACACCGCCATCAGCCCGTCATTGATCCACAGGACAAGCGGTTTGCTAAGGCCCTCGCCATTGAACGTGACCGACAAGATACTGCCGAGCACCGAGTCGTAGCCCTGCGAGAGCGAGGAGTTGGCCACCATCAGCGCTGCCGCCGCCGAGAGCATCAAAAGAATGCCACCGGCCGCTTCGTGTTTGAAAAAATTGTCGATGGCGCGCAGCAGCATTGTATCTTCCTTATTCTCACCCGTATCACATACTAGAAATGGTTTGGGTTGTCGGGCGTTCAATACCGGAAACTGGGGAGGCGTGTGCGGAATGTTGTTTCTTGATCACATTGCAGTTGCGGCTGGAACGCTGGAACAGGGCTGTGCCTTTGTCGAGCGCACGCTTGGCGTGACTGTGCAGCCGGGCGGGCAGCATCCGCGTTTTGCCACACATAACGCCTTACTCGGGCTGGAAGACGGCCTGTACCTCGAGGTGATCGCGATCGACCCCGACGCCCCTGCGCCTGAGGATGCCCGCTGGTTCGATCTGGATCGGTTCGAAGGCGCGCCGCGCCTGCACAACTGGATTTGCCGCACCGACGATATGACGCGCGCGCTGGCGCAGATGCCCGCAAGGGCGGGGCGCCCGGTGGCGCTCAGCCGGGGGGATCTGCGCTGGCAGATGGCCGTGCCGGAGAATGGGCAGCTCCCCTACGATGAGATGTGCCCGGCGCTGATCGAATGGCAGGGGGCTGCGCATCCGGCGGCACGGCTGACCCCGTCGGGCCTGCGGTTGGACAGGCTGGTGATCTCCCACCCTGACGCCCCGGCGCTGGAGGCGGCCCTGTCGGGGCTGCTGCGCGACCCGCGTCTGGTTTTTGAGCCGTCCGAATTGCCGGGCCTGCGCGCCGATTTTCTGACCCCCAACGGCCCAAGGAGTCTGACATGAGCATACGTGCCGCAACACCTGCCGATGCCCCTCGCATCGCGGAAATCTGGAACCATGTGATCCGCACAAGCGCCGCGACCTTCAGCAATCTGGAAAAAACACCAGAGGGGCTGGCGCAGGACTTTGCCGACAAGGCGGCGGATGGAAAGACGTTTCTTGTCGCCGAAATCGACGGGCAAGTCGTTGGCTTCGCCACCTACTTCCAGTTTCGCGGTGGCCCCGGCTATGCCAAGACAATGGAGCACACGGTCATTCTGGCCCCTCGCGCGCACGGTCGCGGTTTGGGCCGGGCTTTGATGGCCGGGATCGAGGAGCACGCCCGCGCGGGCGGGGCGCATTCGATTTTCGCCGGTGTCAGCGCCGAGAACGAGGCGGGCGTGGCCTTTCACGCGGCGGTTGGCTATGCCGAGGTGGCGCGACTGTCCGAGGTGGGGTTCAAATTCGGGCGCTGGATGGATCTGGTGCTGATGCAGAAAATGCTCTGAATTTCTGGTGATATCCCGGTTTGTCGCAATGACAGGCGATGCCCGGCGCGGTAGGGTGCGCGTATGTCGATCTGGATCCGCATATCAGAAGTTTTGGCGGCGCTGACCTCGGGCGAGGCGCTGAGCAGCCTGTTTGATCGGTTGCGTACGCCGCCCGAGCGCAGCGTGGCCTTTACCATTGCCGTGATCGCGCTGAGCGCGAAGATGGCCAAGGCCGATGGTCTGGTCACGCGTGACGAGGTGACGGCGATCCGCGAGGTGTTTCAGATCGCGCGCGAGGATGAAGCGGGGGCTGCACGGGTGTTCAATCTGGCCCGGCAGGACGTCGCCGGGTTCGAGGATTACGCCCGCCGCATCCGGGCGATGTTTCGTGGCGAACAGGAATGCCTGTGCGACCTGATGGAGGGGCTGTTCCATGTCGCGATGGCCGATGGCACATACCATCCGGCCGAGGACGCGTTCCTGCATCGGGTAGCCGAGATCTTTGGTGTCCCCGAGGCCGAATTTCGCGGCCTGCGCAGCCGATTTGTCCCCGATGCCGTGCCGGACCCTTACTCGGTGTTGGGGGTGTCTGCGGATGCCGAACTACACGAGGTGCGCAAGGCCTGGAAACGTATGGTGCGCGATACGCACCCCGATGCGATGCTGGCGCGCGGCGTCCCGCAAGAGGCGGTGAAGCTGGCCGAACGGCGGATGATCGACATCAACCGCGCGTGGGAAGACATCAGCGCAGGCCGAAGCGACTGATGCGGATCGCCACCTATAACGTCGAATGGTTCAACAATCTGTTCGATGACGCGGGGCTGCCGCAAGACGATAGCGGATGGTCCGGGCGGCAGGATGTGACCCGCAATCAGCAGCTGACAGCGCTGGGGATCGTGTTTTCGGCATTGAATGCGGATGCGGTGATGGTGATCGAAGCGCCGGATCACAACGGCAAACGCGCCACCGTGCCCGCATTGGAAAATTTCGCGCGTATGTTCGATCTGCGGGTCAAAAAGGCTCTGGTCGGGTTTCAGAATCATACCCAGCAGGAAATTGCGCTGATGTATGACCCCTATGTTCTGGACGCGCGGCATGATCCGGTGGGCGACCCGACCGGCAAGAAGGGCTCGGTCGACGCGCCGCGATTTGACAGTGTGTTTCGGATCGACCTGGACGTGGACGCGACCGAGGATCTGGTGAGCTTTTCCAAACCGCCGCTCGAGGTCGCGCTGCGCACGATGCACGGGAGCGAATTTCGCATGATCGGTGCGCATCTGAAATCCAAGGCACCGCATGGTGCGCGCACGCGTGACGCTATCATGCGGGCCGCGATCGCCAACCGGCGCAAGCAGTTGGCACAGGCGATCTGGCTGCGCCGCCGGGTCGAGGGGCATCTGGAGGCAGGCGACCCGCTGATTGTTCTGGGGGATCTGAACGACGGTCCCGGTCTGGATGAATATGAATATCTGTTCGGGCGCTCGTCGGTCGAGATCGTGATGGGCGAAGAAGGCGAGCTGTGCCTGTTCGACCCGCATGCCCGGCGCGCCGTGCAAAGCCGATTGGCGGCCCTGCCCAGCACCGCGCGGTTTTTCATGGCTCAGGAAAACCGCTATCTTCAGGCATTGCTGGACTACATCATGATCTCGCCCGACCTTCGCGCTAAAAAACCGGCCTGGCGTATCTGGCATCCGTTTGACGATGCGAGATGCTTTGCGGTGCCGGAATTGCGCGAGGCGCTGCTGATGGCCTCGGATCATTTTCCGGTGACGCTGGATATTGATTTGGCCTAGGGCTCCGGGCAGAATTCTGGTCAGCCTCTAAAAATGTCGTAAACCCGAATTATATTGAAGCCATGAAACAGATTATGCTTGCCTCAGTGATTGCTGCTTGTGTTGTTGCTTCGCCCCTACGGGCCGAAGAGGCAGAGGATGGGATGTCGCTGATGGAGCAGGGCGCGCGGCTGTTTTTTCGCGGGTTGAGCGAAGAAATCGAACCCGCGATCGAGGATCTGCGCGACCTTTCAGAACAGATGGAACCCGCATTGCGCGAGTTCGCCCAGACGATGGGCCCCGCGCTGAAAGAGCTGATGGAAAAGGTGGGCGATATCAACATGTATCACCCCCCCGAGATGCTGCCCAATGGCGACATCATCCTGCGCCGCAAAGACGACCCCCTGCCGCCGCCCGAGCCCCCCGCCGAAAGCGCCCCCGGCGAGGTGGAGCTTTAACTAGCGTTTCACCCTGATCTCGGTTTGCGCGTCAAGCGATGATGCAAGCGACTGGAACCGGGCTTGTGCAACCTCGCCAAACAGCGGCTCTGATTGCGGGGTCAGCAGCAGGTGCAGCTGCTTTTTCTTCGGGAACCAACGCATTTCGCCCATCGGCTGCTCTTTTTGCGGCCACAGCATGGCGCCAAACCGCATCGCTTTTCCCAGCACCGCCGCTTGCTTCAACGATTTGTCGTCCAGCAGGCTGAACATCGGTTCAAACCGTGTGCCTTCGCGCGAATTCTTATAGCGGTGCATCAGCGCCAGCCCCAGAAACACTCGTTCTGAATGCTTCAGCCCGCCCAGATTGGACCGCGTGGCATTGTCGAAACAAACCTCGGCGCGGTAATCGGGATGCGCGCGCCAGCTGACATCATGCAGCAGGCAGGCCGCCTTGATCAGGCGCTTGCGGTCCAGCGGCGCGGCATTGAACAGCGGCAAAATGAAGTTGTACAGCATCAGGCCAAAGCCGGGCAGGCGGGCGTCCTTGGCCTCGGCGAAATAGGCCGCTTCGATCAGCGGGTCACGGTCGCGCAATTTTTGCGGCATTTGCTCATAAAGCAGCCCTTCGCGGATGCCATAGCTGGAGATCGCAATATCGTGCGGGTGGATGGTCCTGACCACTTCCTTCAGCACTTCCGCGGCCAACGGCACCAGCGCCATCCGCGCCGAGGACACACCACAGCGCGCGCGCAACTGGTCGGGGTCATTTTCGCCGATGTATTTCACCGTGGCGTTGATGGATTTTATCGTCATGCGGTATTCATGCAGCACATGCAGCGGATACCGCCGTCGCTCCATGTCGATGCGGGCAATGGCGCGCCACGAACCGCCCACCAGAAACAGCCGGTTTCGCTGCGTGCCCATGGTCTTTTCCATCCGGGCCATCACATTGCGGATATACTCCTTGCGGCCTTTTTTGCCGCCAGAAACCGAGCGCAGTTTCAAAGGCCCCAGATCCGACGTCATCCGCCGCCCGACATGCCCGCCCGCGATCTCGGCCAGCTCCATCGACGAGCCACCAATATCGCAGACCAACCCATACGACCCCGGCCAGCCCAGCAAAACGCCCTGCGCCGACAGGCGGGCCTCTTCTTCGCCATCAATGACCCAGATTTTCAGCCCGGTCTCGCGCATCACCTCGTCGCAAAACTCTTGCCCGTCATCGGCTTCGCGCACGGCGGCGGTGGCGACAGCTGTCAGCGGCGGAACACCCATGCCTGCGGCCAGATGCTGAAACCGGCGCAGCGCCGCCAGCGCGCGTTTGCGCCCTTCAGGGTTCAGCCGCCCGGTTTCCGACAGTCCCGCCCCCAACGCACACATGATCTTTTCGTTATAGAAATAGGCCGGGCTGCGCGCCGCGCCATCAAACACCACCAGCCGGACCGAGTTCGATCCGACATCAATCACGCCAACGCGCGACAATGCCCGCGCTGACGGGTCGTTGAACAAAGGGCGTCCGAATGGGCCCCAGTCCTGTGGCGCAGGGGCGCTTGTGTCGTCCATTTCGGTTTTCCTTCTGCTCCCCGGTCAAAATGCGCCAAGCTGGGGGTAAAGGTCAATCATCCGTGTGGGTCAGTTGCGGAACATCCTTAGCCCCGGCCGAGCCGCGCCCAGACAGCGAAGGGTTCTCCATAAAGAACCTGTGGCAATTAAACGCAAATTCGCCATCGACCCAGGTCGCGCGATCGAAATGGCCATCGGGTTTCATCACCCAGCTTTGCGCAACGTCAGCCAGGTTCGCGGCCATGATCTGACTGGTGATCTGGGCCTTGACCGTATCGTTCTTGATTTCAACCAGAGTTTCGATGCGGCGGTTCAGGTTGCGCCCCATCCAGTCGGCCGAGGAAATATAAACCCGCGATTTCTTGTGCGGCAACCCGTGACCATTGCCGAAACAGACGATACGCGAGTGTTCCAGAAACCGGCCAACGATGGATTTCACGCGGATATTGTCGCTCAGCCCTTTGATGCCGGGCCGCAGGCCACAGATGCCGCGGATGATCAGGCTGATCTTCACGCCGCCCTGACTGGCCTTATAAAGCCCGTCGATGATTTCGGGGTCGATCAGCGAATTCATCTTGGCCCAGATCTCGGCCGGGCGACCCGCGCGCGCGTGTTCGGCCTCGGCCTCGAAGCTGTCCAGCAGGCGCTGCTTCAACCCGCTGGGCGAGATGGCAAGATTTTCCAGCCCCTCGGGTTCGATATAGCCCGACAGAAAGTTGAACACTTTCGTCGCATCGCGCCCAAGCGCGGCGTCACAGGTGAAGAAAGACAGATCGGTGTAAATCCGCGCCGTGATCGGGTGATAGTTGCCCGTGCCGTAATGGGTATAGGTGACCAGCTGGTCGCCCTCGCGCCGTACCACGGTGGAAATCTTGGCGTGGGTTTTCCAGTCGACAAAACCGTAAACCACATGCGCGCCGGCACGTTCCAGACGGCGGGACTGGCGGATATTGGCGGCTTCGTCAAAGCGGGCTTTCAGCTCGACCAGCGCGGTGACGGATTTGCCCTCTTCGGCCGCCTCGCACAGGGCTTCGACAATCGGCGAGTTTTTCGAGGTGCGGTACAGCGTCTGTTTGATCGCGACCACATCGGGGTCGGCGGCCGCCTGTTTCAGAAACCGCACCACCATGTCAAAGGTCTCGTACGGGTGATGCAGCAGCATGTCTTTTTGCTGAATCGCGGCAAACATGTCGCCGTCATGGTCCTGAACCCGTTCGGGCACACGCGGGGTGAAATTGGGCCACAGCAGATCGGGACGGGCGTCGATCACCAACTCCTTGACGTCGGCGATGCCGATCATGCCGTTGACCTCGACCACCTCATCGCTGGTCACATGCAGCTCGCGCATGATCACGCTGATCAGCGCCTTGGGGGCATTGGCCGAAATTTTCATGCGCACGACTTCGCCACGGCGGCGGCGTTTCAGCGCGACCTCGAATTCGCGCACCAGATCCTCGGCCTCTTCCTCGACCTCCAGATCGCTGTCGCGCAGAACACGGAAGGCACAGTGCCCGGTGGCGGTATAGCCGGGGAACATCTGATCCAGATGCAGCAACAGCAGCTCTTCCAGCGGCAGGAAGCGGTGGGTTCCATTCACCGAGGGCAGGGCCACGAACCGGTCGATCTGCTGCGGGATTGGCAGCAGCGCCATCAGGCTGCGTTTTCCGCGGCGGCGTTCCAGTTGCAGCGCCAGCGAAAAGCCGGTGTTGGGGATGAACGGGAAGGGGTGCGCCGGGTCCACGGCCAGCGGCGACAAGACCGGAAACACCTTGTTCAGGAACACATCCAGCAGGAACGGTTTGTCTGCCTCGGGGACATTGCTGTGATCCAGCAAATGAATGTTTTCGTTCGACATTTCCTGACGCAGGCTGTCAAAGACCGCCTGCTGCGATTGCATCAGGTCGCGCGCATCTTCGTTGATCAGCACCAACTGCTCTGCGGGCGTTAGCCCGTCCTGCGCCGGCGTGGAGTTGCCGGCATGTGCCAGCTCGCGCAGGCCCGCCACACGCACGGTGTAAAACTCGTCCAGATTGGCGGCCGAGATCGACAGAAACCGCACCCGTTCCAGCAACGGAACGCGCATGTTCTTGGCCTCTTCCAGCACGCGCCAGTTGAAGCCCAGCCAGCTGAGTTCACGGTTATAGAAACGCCCGGGGCCTGTCAGGTCCAACTCGGGCAGCTCGATCGGGTCGGCAAACGGGGCCTTGAGGAAATCTGCTTGTGTCATGAGATGCTTATGTGTGTAACCTGTAACGCTATGGTGACAAAGTTTGCGCTTACTGGCCTGAATTGTCCAGCAAGTCGGGCAGCTCGCGCTGGCCCATGACCTCGGCGGCCAGTGCGCGGGTGACGGGGCGCTTCTGCGCCAGTGATTCGCGATCCAGCGCCGCAACCAGATCATGCGCGGCGGCAAACGAACGGTCCATGCGCGTCACCAGATAGGTGATCGTTTCCGGGCTGGGCGACAGCTGCCGATCCGCGAAAAGCTTCATCACCACCGCCGCCAGCAACCGGTCATCGGGCTGATCCAGCGTCACCGCCTGCGTGCCTTGCATCCGGCTGCTCAGGTCCGGCAGACCAAGCCCCCACAGCATTGCAGGCCGATCTGCGGTCAGCAGCAGCGAATGCCCCTCGGCCAGCACAAGGTTGTGCAGGTGAAACAGCGCCTCTTCGGCGGCGCGGTTGCGGGCGATGCCGGGAACGTCTTCGATGGCGATCGGGCCTTGCGCCAACGCGGGAATGTCGGCGCCTTCCAGATCGCAAGCGGGCATGATCCGCGCCCCCGAGGTGGCGGCCCAGACATGGGCAAGATGCGTCTTGCCCGCACCGCGCGGACCGATCAGCGCCAATTTGTTCCCGGCCCAGTTCGCCCAGCTTTCGATCAAGACAACGGACATGGCATTGGCGGGCGAGACAAAGAAATCCTCGCGCCCCAGTGCGGCGCGCACTGGCAAGTCGAAACTTAACTGTCGTGAAATCACTGGTCCTGCGTCTCCGACACGCCGCGATACAGGCGGCTGTCTTTATAGTGCTGGATCATGAACCGGGTCACAACGCCCAACGCTGCGGCAACGGGCACGGCGATCAGCATGCCGACAAAGCCGAACATCGTGCCGAATACCGACAACGCGAAGATCAGCCAAACCGGATGCAGCCCGACAGAACTGCCGACAAGCTTGGGGGTCAGAACATTGCCCTCAATCACCTGACCCAGAACAAAAATCCCCGCGACCAACCCCAGCGACAGCCATTCGCCCCAGAACTGAAACAAGCCCAGCCCGATGGCCAGCGCACCGCCGACGAAAGCCCCCACATAGGGGATAAACGTCAGCGCGCCGGCGACAAAGCCAACGATCAGCCCGAATTGCAGACCAATCAGCATCAGCGCCACGGCATAATACGTGCCCAAAATCAGGCAGACCGTGCCCATGCCTCGGATGAAACTGGCCAATGTCCGGTCAATCTCGCGGGCCAGATGACGGACCACCGGCGCGTGATCGCGCGGCAGCAGACCATCGACCTTGGCAACCATATTGTCCCAGTCATACAGCAGATAGAACGCCACAACCGGCACGATCACCAACAGCATCACGATATTGATGATCGACATCGCCGAACTGAACACGGTTTGCAGCAGCTCGCCGCCCTTGGCCTGAATGGTCTCGCCCACAGAGGCAAGCGACTGGTGCAGCGTCGTTGAGGTGTCCAGCAGGTCGGGGAAGCGCACGGTCAGAAACGTGCGCAGATCGTCAAACAGCTTGGGGGCAATATCGAACAGGGAAATCGCCTGCTCGACCAAGGTCGGAATGACCAACAGCGCCAGAATGATAAAAAGCAGCAGCGCCAGAATGGTGATGATCGCGGTCGCCACCGCGCGCGAGGCCCCCATACGCTCAAGCCGGTCCGCAACAGGATCCAGAAAATAGGCCACGGCCCCGCCCAGAACAAAAGGCAGGATCACGTCGCCCAGATACCACATGATGACCATGAACACCGCCGCCGCGATGCCCCAGTATTTCGCCTGTTCCTTGACGGGCAGTGCCATGCGTGCTCCTCGCGTTTCACGTTATATGTCGTCGCTCGGCGCGTTCAGATCAACCCCGTATTATCGCTCTGGCACGGTGATCCGGCGGGATCGCCCACAGTGTGGCTTGTCTGACCGCGCGACACCTTCTAAACCCCTGTGCAACCAATTCCATTGTCCCAAGGGGTCCGCCCATGCGTTTGTCGCGCTATTTCCTGCCCGTTCTCAAAGAAAACCCGTCCGAGGCGCAGATCGTCAGCCATCGGCTGATGCTGCGGGCCGGGATGATCAAGCAATCCAGCGCCGGGATCTATTCCTGGTTGCCGCTTGGCTTCAAGGTGCTGAAAAACATCGAAAACATCGTGCACGAAGAACAGGTGCGCGCTGGTCACATCCCGATGCTGATGCCGACCCTGCAATCGGCCGACCTGTGGCGCGAAAGCGGCCGTTACGATGATTACGGCGAGGAAATGCTGCGCATCACCGACCGGCATGGTCGCGACATGCTCTATGGTCCCACCAACGAAGAGCTGATCACCGACATCTTCCGCAGCCATGTCGGCAGCTACAAGGACCTGCCGCTGACCCTCTATCATATCCAGTGGAAATTCCGCGACGAGATCCGCCCGCGCTTTGGCGTGATGCGGGGCCGCGAGTTCTTGATGAAAGACGGCTATAACTTCGACATCGACTATGAAAACGCGATGCACGCCTATAACCGCCATATGGTCAGCTATCTGCGCAGCTATGAACGCATGGGCTTGCAGGCGATCCCGATGCGCGCCGATTCCGGCCCGATTGGCGGCGAGGATACGCATGAATTTCTGGTTCTGGCCGATACTGGCGAAAGCGAAGTCTTCTATGACAGCGCCATTCTGGATCTGAAAATCGGCGACCGGGTGGTGGATTTCGACAACTGGGACGATTGCGCCGCGATCTGCAAAGAGTGGACAACCCCCTATGCCCGCACGGATGAAACCCACGACGAGGCCGCATTCAACGCCATCCCCGAAGAACGCCGCCGCACCAGCCGGGGCATCGAAGTCGGTCAGATCTTCTATTTCGGCACCAAGTATTCCGAACCGATGGGCGCCACGGTGCAGAACTCCGAAGGCCAGAAAGTGCCGGTCCACATGGGCAGCCATGGCATCGGCGTCAGCCGTCTGCTGGGCGCGATCATCGAGGCCAGCCATGACGACAAGGGCATCATCTGGCCCGAAGGTGTCACGCCCTATCACTGCGGCATCGTCAACCTGAAGCAGGGCGACGCCGAGGCCGACGCGGCCTGCGAGGCGCTTTATGCCTCGCTCACGGCATTGGGGCTGGAACCGCTCTATGACGATCGCAACGAACGTGCGGGCGGCAAATTCGCCACCATGGACCTGATCGGCCTGCCTTGGCGCATCACGGTCGGCCCGCGCGGGTTGAAAAACGGCGTGGTCGAACTCACCAGCCGCCGCACCGGCGAAAGCGAAGAGCTGCCGCCAGAACAGGCCATCGAAAAAGTGGCACAGATCTACGCCAAGCGATAATGCCTCCTCCTCTGGCCGGGTTCGCCCCGGCCAGAGGATGCTGGCCGCAACGAGCCAATTCAGGCTCATCGGCTGGCCGTTTCACGCCCGCTTTTTCGGATATGCGTTGCGCAATGGGCTTCGCCTATGTGCATTTTTGTCGGAGATCATCGTGGAGCGCTGATTTCTGTGCGGAAAATTATAAGCATGCCTTGTGCATGGTTTGAGTATGCCAATCACATCGCGCAAAACCGCCGTCTGGCTTCTGTCGCGCACGGTTGATTTCTGCTAGCGTCGGGTAAAACTTGGGGCATTCAGAGCATGTTTCTACGGGCAGTGACTTTGGCAGGCGGGATCGCGGGCGCGGGGGCGTTTTCGCAGTTTCCCGAGTATTCTCAGCAGTATACCCAACGTCTTGGCGGCGCCGTCGATGAACTAAGCCGCGTGGTGCAGGACTTCGATGCCTCCGCCACCGCCGAAGGCCTCACCCGCGAGGACGCGCTGGAGCAGATGGTCGGCACAGCATTCGTCCAGCGCCGCCGCACCGATATGCAAAACCTCTTCGCCCGCCACAAATTCCTGTCTGAGGATCTGGAAGTCCTTGATAACGCAGGGCCTTTCACAAGGGCCTACCACGCCGGGAGGTTGCGCGACCCAGAGATCGCCGCGCGCGCCTGGGCGGCCTATCGTCCGGCGCTGCCGGTGACATTCGAGGGGGCCGTGTTCGGCGGTGTCGGCTTTCTTGCCGGACTGGCGGTGCTTGGGGCGGTTCTGGCGGTTTTGCGCTGGCCGTTCCGTTGGCGTAAACCGGCGGCGGCTTGACCTTGGCAAGGGGGCAGGGCACTGCTGAGCCAAACGAAATAAAGGGATTTGGGATGGCGGGCAGCACGGCACCTTTCGCACGGTTTGAATGGATGATCGCGTGGCGATACCTGCGCGCACGCCGGGCCGAAGGCGGTGTGTCGGTGATGACATGGATCAGCCTGATCGGCATCACGCTGGCGGTATTTGCGCTGATTGCGACGCTCGCCGTGCGCTCGGGGTTTCGGGCGGAATTCGTCGATACAATCCTAGGGGCGAATGCCCATGTGACGGTCTATAATATTGGCGTGGTGGATCCGGTGACGGGTAAAATCGACCGGACGCTGCCGGAATACGCCCAGATGGCCGAGCGTTTGCGGCACGTGTCCGGCGTCACGCGGGTGGCGCCTTTGGTCAAGGGGCAGGTCATGGCCAGCGCTGCGGGCCGCAATGCCGGAATCGAGGTGTTTGGCATCGCGCTGGAGGATATGAAAACCATCCCCCGGATCGCAGGTGGCGAAGACAGCTATGGTGATATTGACCGCCTGAACGAAGGCATTGCCATCGGCTCTGGCGTGGCGCGCGAACTGGGGGTTTCGATCGGCGACCGGATCAAGCTGATCAGCCCCAACGGCGTGAAAACCGCCTTCGGAACCAGCCCACGGGTGAAGGCCTATGAGGTGGTGTATGTGTTTAGCGCCGGGCGCTATGATATTGATCGGACACGGATTTACATGCCCTTCACCGAGGCGCAGCTGTATTTCAACCGCGAGGGCGTGGCGGATGAGCTGGAGGTCATGGTGACCGAGCCCGAGCACGTCGACGACATGACGCTGGCCTTGTTGCAGGCGGGCGGCGATCAGGCGCAGCTTTGGACGTGGCGCGATGCCAGTGGCGGGTTCCTGCGGGCGCTGGATATCGAGGACAACGTGATGTTCGTGATCCTATCGATCCTCGTTCTGATCGCGGCGATGAATATCGTCAGCGGCTTGATCATGTTGGTCAAGAACAAGGGCCGTGACATTGGCATTCTGCGCACGATGGGCCTGACCGAAGGGTCGGTTCTGCGGGTGTTTTTCATCTGTGGTGCTTTCACAGGGCTGATCGGCACGATTGCGGGGGTGGTGTTGGGCTGTCTGTTCGCGATCTACATCGATCCGATTTTTTCCTTCGTGAACTATGTCGCGGGTGGTGGGGTCTGGGATCCGTCGGTGCGTGGCATCTATAACCTGCCTGCCAAACTGCAATTTGGCGATGTGGCCTCGGCTGTGGCGTTGTCGCTGGGGCTGAGCCTGATCGTGACGATCTTTCCGGCCCGGCGCGCGGCACGGATGAACCCGGTGGAGGCGTTGCGCTATGAGTGATCCGGTGCTGGTGCTTGAGGGCATCAAGAAGACCTATAATCAAGGCAAACCCAATGCGGTTCAGGTACTCGACGGCATCAGCCTGAGTGTGGCGCGCGGCGAGGTCGTGGCACTGGTCGCGCCGTCGGGGGCGGGCAAGTCGACGCTGCTGCATATTGCGGGGCTGCTGGACACGCCTGACGCAGGCAAGGTGCGTATTTGCGGTTCCGAAATGGTCGGGCTGAGTGACCGCAAGCGCACGGCCGTGCGGCGGCAGGATGTGGGATTCATTTATCAGTTTCACCACCTTCTGCCCGAGTTCACAGCACTGGAAAACGTCATGCTACCGCAGCTGGCAAATGGTATTGCACGGGCAGAAGCGCAAACGCGCGCTTGTGACCTGCTGGTGCGGGTGGGCGTGGGGCCGCGCGCCGATCACCGCCCCGCGGCCCTCTCGGGTGGGGAACAGCAGCGCGTCGCGTTCTGCCGGGCGCTGGCAAACGAGCCGCGCCTGTTGCTGGCGGATGAACCTACTGGAAACCTTGATCCGGGCACATCCGAGCAGGTGTTTGGCACCCTGATGGAGCTGGTCCGCTCGACCGGGATGTCGGCGTTGATTGCGACCCACAACATGGAATTGGCCGCGCGGATGGACCGGGTTCTGCGGTTGGATAAAGGCGGGCTGAGCGCCGGATGATCAGGCTTTCTGAGCCATGAAAACTCCCGCAGCCATCAGCGCAATTCCAATGCTACGGTTCAGGCTGAGCGGGTTCAGGCGCGCGCCAAACAGTCCGTAGTGATCAATTATTGCGGCGCTGATCAGCTGCCCCAACAGCACAAAGAAAATTGCGTTTCCGACCCCGAAGCTTGGCGCCACGAAGGTGACCGCCAAAACATAAAAGGCAATAAACGCCCCGCCCAGAAGCAGGTGTTTGGGGGCGTGCACGGCCTTGGCAAGCGGTGCCGCGCCGTGGATCAGAACGGCCACAACGCTGATCGAAAGCGCCACCGTGAACAAGATCGTGGCCGCCGCCACGGGGGAGCCGATCTTTGTGCCCAAAGCGGCATTCAAGGCGGCCAGAATCGGAATGCCGATCCCCGCTGCCAGCATGGTCAGGGCATAGGCGGTGGTCGACGGCATGGCAGACAGTCCTTCATCAATGCGGCATTTGGTGCCGCCAGGTGGTTTGCGCTGCACCATGGCGTTTTGTTCCGGCTTTGTCACGCTGCTCAGTTATGCGGCGCTGGACTGCGTTGGGTATGGTGGGGTCGCTGAAACGGCCAGGCGATCGAACTGACACGGATCAAAGCCATGTTGAACTATTCGTGCAAGGCTGCATTCGAGGATCAGCGGAATGGGAGATGGCACAATGGTAAGAACGGTATTCAGTGCGGCGCTTTGTTCGATATTGGCCATACCGGTGGCCGCGCAGCAGATCGAGACCGCAGACGTTGTTGACGCAGGACGCAGGGTATATATGCAGCGCTGCGCCACCTGCCATGGGTTGGAGGCTGAGGGGAATGGGCCGATGGCTCCGGTTTTGTTGGTGCAACCGACGGCGTTGTCCCGGCTAGAGGCAGGAAATGGCGGAGTGTTCCCAATCGCGCGGGCGGTGGCGCGGATTGATGGGCGCGACCCTTTGGTCAGTCACGGCAGTGCGATGCCGGTCTATGGTGGTTTTTTTGAGGGCAATGATACGGCGCTCAAAACGCCCAGTGGTCAGCCTTTGTTGACCAGCCGCCCGATTGCCGATCTGATCACCTATCTGATATCAATTCAGCGCTGAGTATCTTGAGCAGCGGGAATGAAAGGGACCACGGAATGAAACTGACTTGGATCGCGGCGACAGTGGCCATTGGCGTGGCGGGATGTGCAAGCGTGGGCATGCCTGAAGCCCCTGAAGGGGCTTTGCTGTTTTCCGAAAATTGCGCGCTTTGCCATGGTGTTACGGGAAAAGGCAACGGAGAGATCGCGCCGGGCTTGAAGCCTGCCCCCGCTGATCTGACGGGGCTGACGCAGCGGAACAAGGGTGTGTTTCCTCGGGCGCATGTTTTGTCTGTGATTGATGGGTATACCCGGATGGAAAGCTCGGATCAGGAAATGCCGGAATTTGGCTTGCTGCTGGAGGGGGAAACCGTGCCGGTGGATGTGGGCGACGGGCAGTTTTCGCCAGTGCCACGGCCGTTGGCGGCGTTGATGTTTTATCTGGAAAGCATTCAAGAATAAGGGCTTAGTCGCAGATTCCGGCCAACTTTGCGCCGCGCCAAGGGACTTTGGCGTGGGCGTCGATTTTGGATTGCAGTCGGACGACAGGCAGGGCTTTGGACAGCATTTTATGCAGGCGCGCGGTGCGGGAGGCCTTGGGGGCCAGAGCACGGCAGCAGGTGAATTCTTCAATGATTGCAGCCTGTTGCTCGTATGTGTAGTCGAGAAAGTTGGTGCTTGTGGTGAGGTCGAAGAGGTAGGGATCAGTGGTGGTTTGGTGTTCGGAGGCGGCTTTCAGGGGGTGGTAGTGGGTGCGTTTGCGGTTCTGCCACTGCCAGATATGAGCCATTTCATGGGCAAAAAGCATCAGGTCATAGAGGTTATTTTGTGACGTAAAATCAGCGACATAGAGGTCCTCTCGGACGAAAACCTTGTGGAATAAAGTGATCGCGCCGGGGGAGGTGGTGATGGTGTCTGAGGGGGGCGGGGGGAAGATCCGCTCGGAACAGGTGACACGGGGACGGGCGGGATAGCGGAAGGTGTAGTTGCTGGCAAAATGACCATCAACCAGACGGATGCGTGCCGGATCAAGGTCGGGTCCATAAAGGCTTGAGGCAAAAGACTTTTCCGCCTCGGTCAGGGGGCGGCCACAGGCGGAAAGCAGCAGGAATACGAGAAATATGGCACGCGTCATGCGCGGATTAGGCATGGCGCCGAGGGCGCGGGCAAGCGGAATTTTGGGCGACGCACAGGGCATGCACATCCTATGCACAAGACATGCATATACGGGGGCGTATGGTTTTTGCGGATGCAGATGGGCGTAGGGCGGGGTTTAGCCTGCTGGTCCGGTGGGGATTTTGGGGGTGTGGTTGGTTTTGGTTCACAATGTCAAATCAGAGATTTGGCAGCGCCCGAACCGCCCCCACGGGGCGGGCGCTTTGCGCCCCGGCGTTTCACGCCTCGCCCCTCGGTTCGGGCGCGGGGTGATCTGAAAAACGATCTCTATTTTGAAACACTACTGTTTTTGGGAAGAGAGAGCTTGGCGGATCACTTTCCGGTCTTCCTTGTGCAGGCGAACGCTGCTGAGTAGCCATTCCAAGGCTGCTTGTGCTTCAGAGTTTGGTAGCTGTTCTATTGTGAGGTATATCTCAGAATTCTGAGCCGACTGACCGGTGTGAATTTCACGTTCTTCGAGAGCAAAGTCTTCGTGAAAAGAAAAATTTCTCCACTTGAAGTTATAGAGAACTTCAAGTGATGGTTTTGAGCTGTACGGCTTTAGGCACTTCATAGTAGGGTGCGGTTGCCAATTCGGACTCTCAAGCAATAGGGTTCTGTAGGACTTGCCGCTAACCTTCTGGACAATCTCGAGCGGCATACAGACACGGCGCAGGAGAAAGCATAACTCGTCAAGTTTATGTAAATCAAAACCCAAGGGCGCTATGCTGTAGTGTCGATAGCGAATGTCAGGTGAGCCATAGTCGCTTATTCTTTCTACGAATTTCGAGTATTCCTCAAAGTCATTTCTTACCGGTATTTTGGGAAAATAGCTGGGCGGAATGAAAAGATCAGGGATAAGTTTCCCAGAAAATCGTTGAACCTTTTCGAAAATATCAAGCAATCCATGGCTAAATTCACTAACTGGACCCAGATTGAGAAGATGAGCGCACTTTAGGTATTTTTCTAGTGCTTGTTGTGCACTCCAGAAAAACTGGTGGTGCAGTCTATATCTCATCGCGGTCCTTGCAAAAAAGTAGTCCTCATCTGCGGCATCTCTAAATAGTCGCCAGGCAAGGCTTCTAATAAGGACATTGCTTTCAGGTGAGTTCAAACATCCAGCTCCTCTACAAACCGGGCGTTCTCCTGAATATACTGATAGCGGAGTTCCGGCTTCTTGCCCATCAGGCGTTCCACGAGGTCGCCGGTTTCGCCGGGTTCGTCCTCGTCTATGGTGACGCGGATGAGTTTGCGGGTGGACGGGTCCATCGTGGTTTCTTTCAGGTCTTTGGCATCCATTTCGCCCAAGCCTTTGAAGCGCTGGACGTCGATCTTGCCTTTGCCACCAAGGCCCTTGGCCAGAACGCGCTCTTTTTCGGCGTCGTCGGAGACATAGACGCGTTTGGGCCCTTGGGTGAGGCGGTAGAGCGGCGGGCAGGCGAGGTAGAGGTGGCCCTGATCAATCAGCGGGCGCATCTGGGTGAAGAAAAAGGTCATCAGCAGGGCGGCGATATGGGCACCGTCCACGTCGGCGTCGGTCATGATGATGATCTTGTCGTAGCGCAGGTCCTCGACGTTGAAACGGGTGCCCATGCTGACGCCGAGGGCCTCGCACAGGTCACTGATTTCGGCGTTGGTGGTGAGTTTCGAAGAAGCGGCGCCCAGCACGTTTAGGATTTTGCCCTTGAGCGGCAGGAGGGCTTGATTGTTGCGGTTGCGCGCACCTTTGGCGGAGCCGCCGGCGCTGTCACCCTCGACGATGAACAGCTCGGTGCCCTCGCGGGATTTGCTGGTGCAGTCGGTGAGTTTGCCGGGCAGGCGGAGCTTCTTGGTGGCGGTCTTGCGCTGGGTTTCCTTTTCCTGACGGCGGCGCAGGCGTTCTTCGGCGCGCAGGACGAGGAAATCGAGGATGGCACCAGCGGATTTGGTATCGGAGGCGAGCCAGTTGTCGAAGTGGTCGCGGACTGCGTTTTCGACCAGGCGCTGGGCCTCGACCGTGGCGAGGCGGTCTTTGGTCTGGCCGACGAATTCGGGTTCGGCGATGAAGCAGGATACCAAGGCGCAGCCGCCGGTGATCAGGTCATCGCGGGTGATCTGGGTGGCTTTCTTGTTGTTGATCAGCTCGCCATAGGCACGGATGCCTTTGAGGATGGCGGCCCAGAAGCCAGCCTCGTGGGTGCCGCCTTCGGGGGTGGGGACGGTGTTACAGTAGGATTGGATAAAGCCGTCGCGGGCCGGGGTCCAGTTGATGGCCCATTCGACCTTGCCGGGGGTGTTGAATTTCTCGGTGAAGTCGACGGTGCCGGCGAAGGGGTTTTCGGCATAGGTCGTGGCAGTGCCGAGGGTTTCGCGCAGGTAGTCGGCGAGGCCGCCGGGGAAGTGGAATGTGGCCTCGAGCGGGGTTTCGCCGTCGTTGATCGCGGATTTCCAGCGGATTTCGACGCCGGAGAACAGGTAGGCCTTGGAGCGGATGGATTTGAACAGGCGGGCCGGTTTGAAGCGGTGGGCGCCGAAGATCTGTTCATCAGCGTGGAAGGTGACGGTGGTGCCGCGGCGGTTGGGGGCGGCGCCGATTTTGGCGATCGGGCCCTGGGGGATGCCGCGCGAGAAGCGTTGCTCGAACAGTTCCTTGTTGCGGGCGACTTGGACGACCATGCTGTCGGACAGGGCGTTGACCACAGAGGCGCCGACGCCGTGCAGGCCGCCGGAGGTCTGGTAGGCCTTGCCGGAGAATTTGCCACCCGCGTGCAGGGTGCACAGGATGACTTCGAGGGCGGATTTGTCGGGGAATTTCGGGTGTGGGTCGACGGGGATGCCGCGGCCGTTGTCGCGGATGGTGACGGAGTAGTCGTCGTGCAGTTCGACCTCGATCCGGTTGGCGTGGCCTGCGACGGCTTCGTCCATGGAGTTGTCGAGTACTTCGGCGACGAGGTGGTGCAGGGCGCGTTCATCGGTGCCGCCGATATACATGCCGGGGCGTTTGCGGACGGGTTCCAGCCCTTCGAGCACCTCGATCGAGGAGGCGTTATAGTCGTCGGGAGCGGTTCCTGAAAGGAGATCGTCGGCCATGCTGCTGCTCATTCGGATTTGTTGTTGATTGCCGGGCATCATATCGAATGGGGCAACGGGGGCAACGGCTGTCTGTAGGGGCGCGCCGATTCCACGACATGGGATGTCTGTTTCAGGCCGGACAGGGGCGGGGTGGTCTGCAATCTGTCCGAAAGACTGGCGGCAAGGGAGCGCGAAGAATGGATGTGGTCGAGCCTGTGCGACTGACGGATCAGCCGGATTGGCTGTATCTGCTGCGCGAATTTTACGAGATGTACCGGTTCTTGCCGGCCGGGGGAAGCCGCGCGATCAGCAGCCATCAGCGGCAGGTGCGCGAGGCGATCAGCCGGTTGATCAAGGCGAACCCGGATATCCGGCTGCATGCGGGCACGCAGTTGCCGGTGACGGCACATCTGCGGCGGGCACTGGACGAGGGGCGCACGATGCCGCTGGCGCCGGTGTCGCGGGCGCTGGATGCGGTGCGCCCGGCGCTGCGCTGGCAATATGGTTATGACAAGTTGCCCAAGGGCCTAGCGCGCAAATACGGTTATGCCGAGATTGCGGGACCCAGCGGGCCGGTGGCCAGTGCCGAGGTCATTTTGGGCGTGGTGCTGTTTGCGCCCGGCTGTACCTATCCGGCGCATGCGCATCAGGGGATCACTGAAAGCTATATCTGTGTGTCAGGGTCGGTGTCGGAGAATGACTATGGCGTGTATGCGCCGGGGTCGTCGATTTACAACCCGCCGGGGCACGAGCACCGGATCACCGTGTCGGAGCGTGAACCGGCGCTGTTGGCCTATGCGTGGATCGGGGCGCCGGAGGTTCTGGCGGGCAATGTGATGACGCTGGGGCGCAAGGCCCCGACGCCCAAGCCGAAGGGATAGGCGGCTGGCCTGTCAGGCCAGCCAACTGCGGATTTCGGCGGCGATCCGGTCAGGTTGCTGGTGCACCAGCCAGTGGTCGGCATCGGCAATGTCGATCCGGGTGAGATCGGCGCAGTAATCCTCGAGGCCCTCGGTCGAGACCGGCAGCAGGGCGGTGTCGTTCTGGCCCCAGATCAGCAAGTGCGGCATGGCGACCTTGAACTTGTCGGCGGGGATCGGCGGCAGGTCCGTCAGGGCTTCGCCGGGCGCACCGAGGCGGACCGGCGCGGCGCGATACCAGTTGATCATGCCGCGCAGTCGGCCGGGGCGGGCCCATTCGGTTTTATAGGCGGCGAGGGTATCCCCGCTGAGCCAGCTGGTGTCCATTTTGGCGGAAAACAGCGTGAGCAGGCGGGCGAAGTCATTTTCCGCCAGCCAAGTTTCGGCCCCGTCGCGGCGCAGGGTGTGGAAGTATTGCGAGGCGGCGGTTTGCGCACCGCCCGCAGCCATGGCGCGCTGAAACGGGGCGGGGTGGACGCCGTTGAGGATGATCAGGCGGTTCACCAACTCGGGGTGCCGGAAGGCCAGACCATAGGCCACGGCGGCGCCCCAGTCATGGCCGATGACCGTGACCGGCCCACCGCCAAGGTGGTCGATCAGTGCAGTCATGTCGCTGACCAGCAGGTGGGTTTTATAGTGCTCGACCGCCTCGGGGGACCAGCTTTGGCCATAGCCGCGCTGATCGGGGGCGATGCAGTGGTATTGGTCGGCCAGCCGGGTCGCAAGGGGCGCCCAAGCGGCGGAATATTCCGGGAAGCCGTGCAGGAACAGCAGGGTCGGGGCACCGGTCTTGCCCCAGCCGAGGTAGTGGAAGGGCTGTCCGTTCAGCTGGATATGGTGACTGAGCATGGGGGCCTCTTTTGGGTTGTGATCAGGGGGTGGGTGGTGGTTGAGGCGATCAGCAGGCGGGCTCGTGCCTGCAGAATTATGAAAACCACACAAGCACGACCACAGTGTGACAGTTTTTTGACATCCATCAAGGCGAGGTTTTGGCAGGGGTGCTAATCTTTGGCTGTTCAAAAAAAGGAGAGTTTCATGTCCGTGACGAAAGCCGCGCAGGTAAGTTCTGTTGATACCGCAACGTCCGAAGAAATGCCCGCTCAGGCGCCGGTTGCGGCGGTCGGTGTCGGTGCTTCGGCAACAGGGGCGGTGTCGGGTCGGGCGCGCGGTGCGCGTCATCCGCGCCCGACGCCTGATGAGGTGCGGCATGCGTTCGAGAGTGGCGAGTATCCTTACACAGATCGGTTGTCGCGGCGGGCCTATGAGGCGCAGAAAGCCAGATTGCAGGCCGAGCTTTTGAAGGTTCAGTTGTGGGCGCAGGAGACCGGGCAGAAATTTGTGCTGCTGTTTGAGGGCCGCGATGCGGCGGGCAAGGGTGGCACCATCAAGCGGTTCACCGAGCATTTGAACCCGCGCACCGCGCGCGTTGTGGCGCTGAACAAGCCCACGAACGAGGAGCGCGGTCAGTGGTATTTCCAGCGCTATATCGAGCATCTGCCAACGGCGGGCGAAATCGTTCTGTATGATCGCAGTTGGTACAACCGGGCCGGGGTTGAGCGGGTCATGGGGTTTTGCGAGCCGAACGATTATCTGGAGTTCATGCGCCAGACCCCGGATTTGGAGCGGATGCTGGTGCGGTCTGGGATCCGGCTGCACAAATACTGGTTCTCGGTCACGCAGGAGGAGCAGCGGGCGCGGTTCAAGAGCCGCGAGACCGATCCGTTGAAGATGTGGAAGCTGAGCCCGATCGACAAGGCCAGTCTGGACAAGTGGGAGGATTATACCGAGGCGAAAGAGGCGATGTTCTTCTATACGGACACGGCGGATGCGCCTTGGATAGTGGTCAAATCCAATGACAAGAAGCGGGCGCGGCTGAACTGCATGCTGCATTTCCTGAGCACGATTGATTACCCGGACAAGGACCCGCATATCGCGCGTGCGCCGGATCCGATGATTGTGGGCGGGGCGGGGCATGTGATCCACCGGGCGGATCATATCCTTGGCACGGCGCTGCATCCTGAAATGCGCAAGCCGCGCGGCGAGGAGGCTGGCCCGGCGGCGTGAGGCTATTCTGAAGCGGGCAAAGCCTGCATGCAGGGCGGCCTTGGGGCGCGCGCGGGTAGTGGAAGCGTTGGGCCGGGTCTGAGGGGGCGGGCTGGCAAACACGTGATTCCGCGGCGGAATCGGGTCTGTGGGGCGTGGCGGCATGGCTGAGAGGGCTTGCCAGAGCGTTGCTCGTGCGGATAGGGATTTGGCCATGAGTACCTCTATGACCCTGACCAAACATGCCCGCGCGATTTTGGCGCTGGGCCTGCCGTTGATCGGCAGCAATGTCGCGCAGTTTGCCATCACGCTGACTGATGCGGTCATGCTGGGGTGGTATGATGTGGAGGCGCTGGCGGCCGAAGTTCTGGGCGGCACGATGTTTTTCGTGCTGTTCATCATGGGGTCGGGCTTTGCCCAGGCGGTGATGCCGATGGTGGCCGAGGCCGAGGCGGCGGGCGCCACCGTGCAGGTGCGCCGGGTGACGCGGATGGGCATGTGGGCCTCGCTTTTGTTCGCGGTTCTGGTGCTGCCGCTGCTGCTGTTCGCGGCGCCGGTGCTGCGCGGGCTGGGGCAGGAACCGGGCACGGCGGATCTGGCGGGGCAGTATCTGGGCGTTGCGGGCTGGGGGATTGTGCCGGCGTTGCTGGTGATGGTGCTGAAGTCTTATCTGGCGGCGCTGGAGCGCACCAAGGTGGTGCTGTGGGTAACGATCGGCGCGGTGGTGGTGAATGTGGTGGCCAACTATGCGCTGATCTTTGGCCATTGGGGCGCACCCGAGATGGGCATTCGCGGCGCGGCGGTCGCATCCATGTTGGTGCAGCTGGTGTCGGTGCTGCTGCTGGTGGTCTATGTGATCCGCGCCACGCCCGAGCACGAGCTGTTCGTGCGGTTCTGGCGCCCGGATTGGGAGGCGCTGGGGCAGGTGTTCCGGTTGGGCTGGCCGATTGGCATCACCAGTCTGGCCGAGGTGGCATTGTTTGCGGCGGCTTCGTTGATGATGGGCTGGCTGGGCACGCTGTCTTTGGCCGCGCATGGGATCGCGCTTCAGATCGCGTCACTGACCTTTATGGTGCATCTGGGGCTGAGCAATGCCGCCACGGTGCGGGCCGGGCGCGCCATGGGGCGCGGCGATGCCGCCGAGCTGAAGCGCGGGGCGCAGGTGGTTGTGGGGATGTCGCTGGGGATGTCGCTTCTGACGCTGATCGGATTTCTGGGCTTTCCCGAGCTGTTGCTGGGGGCGTTCTTGTCACCAACAGAGCCGGAGCGGCTGGCGGTGATCGCCGTGGGCGTGCCGCTGCTGGCGGCGGCGGGGCTGTTCCAGCTGGCGGATAGTGCGCAGGTGATGGCGCTGGGCCTGCTGCGCGGGGTGCGCGATACCAAAGTGCCGATGGTGATCGCGGCTGTGTCCTATTGGGGGATCGGGATGCCGGTCAGCTATGGGCTTGGGTTTGGTCTGGGATGGGGCGGGTTTGGTATCTGGGCCGGGCTTGCGATGGGGCTGGCCTGTGCGGGGCTGCTGATGACGCTGCGGTTCTGGCGAGTGACGTTGCCCCGGATTGAGCGGGGCGCGCCGCCTCTCGGCTGAGGCGCCGCGGTCAGTCTTCGTCTTCGTTGCCGTCTTGTGCCGCGCCCTTGACCAGCCGGTCAGCTTTCTTGCGCACAAGCACGCTGCGCAGGTCGTGCATGGCCAGCAGCAGCGCATCTGTGACATGTTCCAACTGCTCATCGCTGGCTTTGGATTGCGCCCATTGCGTGGTCAGGTTCATGTAGTCGACGGCGCGGTGGATATCGTCGATGTCACGCTCGGCCAGGATGGCGGTGCGTTCGGCCATCCAGTCGCGGATCACAGCCAGATCGTTTTTGGACAGGGCGCGGTCGCCGTGGGGCTTGATCTCGCCGTTGCGGATGTTGACGGCGGCGATCTGATCCATTTCGATACGCCGCTGGCGGTTTTCGGTGTCGACCCGAAATACAAAAGCGCCATTGTCCCGCACCCGGAAGTAATAGTCCGGCAAATCGCCTGTCATGATATTTTCCCTACCCGATCACTCATCACGCCAATTTGGCGCAAAACGTCTGAATTCTGGTGCAGGCCTCGGTCAGCGCGGCATCGGACGTAGCGTAGCTTATGCGGAAATTGGGTGAAAGCCCGAAGGCCGAGCCGAAGACCACGGCAACTCCGGTTTCTTCCAGCAGAGCGGTGGCGAACACCTCGTCATTGCTGAGCAGGGTGCCTTTGGGGGTGGTTTTGCCGATCAGCCCCGCGATCGAGGGATAGACATAGAACGCGCCGTCGGGCGTGGGGCAGGTGATGCCGGGCACAGCATTGAGCATCGACACCACAAGGTCGCGGCGGCGGGTGAACATGGCGTTATGCGGGGCGATGAAATCCTGCGGGCCGTTCAGGGCCTCGACCGCAGCCCATTGGCTGATCGAGCAGGGGTTCGAGGTGCTTTGCGATTGAACCTTGCGGATCGCGGCGATCAGCGGTTCCGGCCCGGCGGCATAGCCGATGCGCCAGCCGGTCATGGCATAGGCTTTGGACACGCCGTTGACGGTCAGGGTGCGGTCATACAGCGCCGGTTCCACCTGTGCGGGCGTGCAGAATTTGAAGTCGTCATAGGCAAGGTGTTCATACATGTCGTCGGTCAGCACCCAGACATGCGGGTGGCGCAGCAGCACGTCAGTGAGGGCTTTCAGCTCGTCCCAGCTGTAACCAGCGCCGGTGGGGTTGGAGGGCGAGTTGAACAGGAACCATTTGGTGTTGCGGGTGATCGCCTGTTCCAGCTGCTCGGGGGTGATTTTGAAGTTCTGCTCCAGCTCGGCTTCGATGAACACGGGCGTGCCCCCTGCGAGCAGGACCATATCGGGATAGCTGACCCAATAGGGGGCCGGGATGATCACCTCGTCATCATGGTTCAGGGTGGCCATCAGCGCGTTATACAGCACCTGCTTGCCACCGGTCCCGACAGTGACCTGCTTGGGCGTATAGGTCAGGCCGTTGTCGCGTTTGAATTTCGCAACAATGGCGGCTTTCAGTTCGGGGATGCCATCGACGGCGGTATAGCGGGTCTTGCCTTCGTTGATGGCGCGGACCCCGGCGGCGCGGATGTTTTCCGGCGTGTCGAAATCCGGCTCGCCGGCGCCCAGGCTGATCACGTCGCGCCCTGCGGCCTTGAGCTCCATCGCGAGGTTGGAGACGGCGATGGTGGGGGAAGGTTTCACGCGGGCAAGGGTCTGCGACAGGAACGACATCGGGGGCCTCCGGGTTTGTAATCTTTATCCTGCTGTTTTAGGTTGCGCGCGCAGGCCGATCAAGCGTGATCGGAGGAAATGGAGAGATATGGAACCGCAGGACACAGAAGGCTGGTATGGCCCCGAAACCGCAACCTTTGGTGACCGAGTAGCCGCCGCGCGCGACCAGTCGGGGATGAGCCAGAAGCAGCTGTCCAAACGGCTGGGCATCAAGCTGAAAACGCTTGAGGAGTGGGAGCAGGATCTGTCAGAGCCGCGCGCCAACAAGCTGAGCATGATGGCCGGATTGCTGAACGTATCGATCATGTGGTTGCTGAACGGGCAGGGCGACGGGGTGGATGCACCGATTGACGACACGCAATTGTCGCCCGATATCAACGAGTTGCTGACCGAGATTCGCGACCTGAAAGCGCAGATCACCGGGGCGGCGGACCGGCTGGGGCGGTTGGAAAAACAACTGCGGCTGAAACTGAAAGGCGACTGAGCGCGATGCACGAGACCCATGAGAACCGGCTGAAACGGCTGTCGATGCGTTCGATGCGGCGCGGGATCAAGGAAATGGATATCATCCTTATGCGCTATGCCGGAGAGAATCTGGCGGGCATGGCAGAGGATGATCTGCTGCTTTATGATGCGTTGTTGTCAGAAAATGATCAGGATTTGTATCAGTGGGTGACCGGCCAAGTGCCCGCGCCGGACCGGTTTTCGGGGCTGGTGGGCGACATCCGTGTCATGATCGGCACAGCGTAATAGTTCGCATTTTAGCGATACCCCTGTCGATTTAACGGATTATTGGTTTTTCTGGTTCAGTTTCCTCTGCGCACAGCATCGGACGGAGACTGAAATGAGCATACATAACGCCGTCGGCACGAGCGAACGCGCCGCCTTCATGGGGAGCTATCTTGATGCGCTGGCCCTGGTTGAGCGGTTGCATCGGCTGTTGCTTGATGTGATCAAGGATGAGTTTGAGCGGGTGGGCGTGTTGGAGATCAACGCGGTTCAGGCGCTTTTGCTGTTCAACATCGGCGACAATGAGGTGACGGCGGGGGAACTGAAAACCCGCGGTTATTATCAGGGCAGCAATGTCAGCTATAACCTGAAAAAACTGGTTGAAATGGGGTATATGCACCATCAGCGCTGTGAGATCGACCGGCGTTCGGTGCGGGTCAAGCTGACGCTGAAGGGCCGCGAGATTCGCGACGTGATCCAAGAGTTGTTCGCGCGCCATGCGGATGGGTTGGAAGCCAAGGGCGTGCTGGGACCGGATGGGATCGACGAGATCACGGTCTCGTTGCGCCGGGTGGAGCGGTACTGGACCGATCAGATTCGCTATATCTATTGAGGGTCAGGGGTGAAGATCGGCCAGGTTCAGGCCCTGCAGCTCGCGCTTGAGCTTGCGGATCATCGCAGCCTGATAGGCATCAAACCCGTCGGCGGATTCGACAAAGGCACCGGGACCGCGGATCACATAGGCCTTGAAATAGGCCGCAAGCGCGCCCGCCTCGCCCAAGCGCCTGTCACCCGCAACGGGAACCTCAGGGGCAATGGCAAGTGCGTTCACGGTGATGCCCTGCAACGCCGAGCTGTCGCGGATCTGCTGCGGGGCGGGGCCGGTATTGGACAGACCGTCGCCGGAGATATCCAGCACGTGGCGCCAGCACTGCGGCACCCGGCGCAGGGCGGCGGCACCGGCCAGAAGGGCCGAGCCGATAGCGGTGGAGGGATCGGCTGCTTTGCGGTCGGAGCCGTGCAGGCGCAGGGCAACGGTGTCAATCGTTGCGGCGCTGGTGATCGCGGTCCAGTCCAGGATCACGTGCTGGTCGGCCGGGCCGCTCCATTCATAGACCATCAGCGACACCGGGGCCGAGGGCGTGGTCAACAGGGCTGCTTGCACCTCGGGGTCAAGAAGTGCGGCGGCCAGCCCATCCAGCTGCAACCGGTATTCAGCCGCATCGACCGAACCGGAGACGTCCAGCCCGAGCGCGAGTGCTTGTCGGCACTCTGCCGCCGCAGGGCCCGCAGCCAGAAGGGCGATAAGGCCAAGCGCCCTTACCAATGACCGGTATTGCCCATGCTGGACCAGGGTTCGGCCGGGGGCAGGGCATCGCCGATCTGCAACAGCTCGACCGAGATATTGTCGGGGCTGCGCACAAAGGCCATGCGCCCATCGCGCGGCGGGCGGTTGATCACCACGCCATTGTCCTGCAAGTGCTGACACATGTCATAGATATTTTCGACGCCGTAGGCGAGGTGGCCGAAATGGCGGCCGTCCGAGGGCAGAGCATCGTCGCCGTCCCAGTTCCACGTCAGTTCGACGGGGCAGTCTTCCTGACCTTCGGGGGCCATGAAGATCAGCGAAAATCGCCCCTCTTCGCTGTCCATGCGCCGGGTCTGTTTCAGCCCTAGAAGCGCATAGAAAGCCATGCTTTTTTCAAGGTCCTTGACCCGAACCATTGTGTGCAGATAGCGCAGTTTCATTCTGTCCTCCTGTGCCAGTATCGGTTTGGGCAGAGAATAGAAGCATTTGCCGGTCTGTCGAGTTGTTGCGGCGTAAATTGCTGAAGTTTAGGAATTTTGCTCTGCGAGATGCGGTGCGGATCGGTCAGCGGACTTGCGGTTTCGGGCTGAGCAGCAGCCACAGGCAGAACGCGGTCTCAGACATCAGCGGCAGAAGATAGGCGGGTTCCAGCGTCGAGGCGAGGGGCGGGGCGAGGATCGCCACCGTGCTGCCAGTCAGATAGACAAGGCCGGATGCGCCGATGAGCCAGCCGAGCGGCGCGGGCAGGAACGGCGCGCGGTGGATCAGCAGGCCCATCACAAGGCAATTGACGCCGAAGAAGATCAGCCCGAGGTCATAGCCTGTGGCGTGCAGCAGGGCAAAGCGGTGGGCGAGTATGTCGTCGGCGCCGATCAGCAGCAGCGGCGCATAGGCGGTGACCAGGTTGGCGGCAAGCGTGGCCGCCTGCACCAGACGCAGGGCCATAGCGGTCAGAGCCAGCGGTTGGCTGACGGGTTTCAGCAGGACATAGAACAGCACGGCCACGGCGATATCGGCGAGGATCATACCGGCGTCGCCGAGGATGCCGAAGCGGTAGAGCGTGGCGTGGGCTTTGATGTTGGCGGCGGTTGTGGCGGCGCTGTCGGGGTCGATCAGGGGGGCGCGGATGGCCAGCTCGGTCGTCATGCCGAGGATGATGATGAGCAGGTAGAACAGGCCGGTCAGGCGGGTGAGGCTGAGGGTCGTCATTGGGAAATCCGGGTTGTGTGGAATGCGGGTTGAAAAACGGGGCGTGTGTAAGGCGGATCTTTTGAAATTGGAAGCGGGAGCAGGATAGCACAAAAAGGCGCGGGGTGAGCCAAGCCCCTTGGCAGATGCCTTGATGATAGCGTTGATCGTTCGATGCAATTACCCAGTCACAGGCCGCTCCGAGCCCATTGCAGACCTGCTGGAGGTCAAATCAGATCATGATCTCGGCAATCGGGCGCCTTAGCGACATGGGTAAAGCTGGCGCGCGGCCGAAACGCACCACCAAGTCCGGGCGCGCATCTGGCATTCCCAGCCAACGCGCGAATTCTGGACGAACCTTCGCAACTTCGATTGGTTGATTGATATGCGCGTTGCGAATGCCAAGCGCCGTGGATTGGAGCGCAAATCTCTGAAAGCTGCGTCCAACTTTGACCCAATGCTCTGGGTCCTCGGCGTCACCAACGAAGACCGCGATCCCGGAAGATGAGCGAATTTGGGTCCGATACTTGTCATTTTCGCTGTCCTTTTGAAAGAACATGTCAAACAGCGGGCTAGCGATCCAAGCTGGCGCGATCGGATTGCCCGTGCAAGCGGCAAACAGCCCATCCTGCGTCTCAAGCGCCTGTTTCGGTGACATCCTGATCCAATCGCGCAACTCGGCCACAAAGGCAGGATCGTCCATCTGTGCGCTGTTGGCTTCGACAACGAGGTCAAGAATGGCTTCACGGTCGGATGCTTCGGTGAAGATCAGAACCGACACACCCTCCTGTCGGGCTGCCGCTTTCAAAAGGGTGATGTCAGAGGCGGAAATCGGTTGGCCGTCATAGTCTGATCGCGTCGATTGGCGCAACGGGATGGCCTGATGAAGCGCTTCATCACGCACGGTTCCGTTTGCAAGCGCAATGTCGATCCTTGTCTGGGGCCCGCTTTCGAAGATGAGGTCCGTGGACCGGCCCGTCGAATGTGCCGCGATTGACAGGTTTTCCGCAGCGCATCCCAAGCTGACGTAGAGATGGTGGTCATCGGGATCAACGACCTGTGTTCGCCGCGCAAAGTCGGGAAAGATGGACACGGTCGCCGGGTCCAGATGGAATTTCCATGGCTGTGTGTTGTGCCCGTTGGCGGCCAGCGTTGCGAAACGCGCCAATTCAACCAAATCCGGGTCCGCTGACATGGGGCGACGTTGACGTTTGATTGCGTCGTTGTAGCCACCGAGACGGGGCCAGAGACCATATCCACATGCCCCGACAGCGGCGACCGACAGCCCGGAAACAACTAAAGCTCGACGTGAAATCATACCGAATGCCCATTTGTTTGACCCACTGTTTGTAATGATGAGCCATTTTGGGGAGCCATTCCTTGATTTCTGTCAAAGACCCACAAGCAACCGGAGAGAGGCCAAATTGAATGGCTGCTTCGTCCGCACAGTGGTTATTCGGGCCTTTAGCCGCCTCGCAGATGTCCGCGAGGGGGGAGTGCTGTCTTGATCCAGCCCAAACAGGGACTTAGGGGGCGGCGCAACTCATCTTGGGGATGAGCCGCGCCTTTGGGGATCAGGTCTTGAACAGCCGATAGATGGCCGGGATCACCAGTACCGTTAGCAGGGTCGAGGTGAGCAGGCCGAAGAGCAGCGAGATCGCCAGCCCCTGAAAGATCGGATCGGCCAGAATCACCACGGCGCCGATCATGGCGGCAATTGCCGTCAGAAGGATCGGTTTGAAGCGGATGGCACCGGCGGCGATCAGCACTTCGATCTTGCCTAGGCTTTCATCTGCGTGGCGGATGAAATCGACCAGCAGGATCGAGTTGCGCACGATGATGCCCGCCAGCGCGATGAAGCCGATCATCGAGGTGGCCGAGAACGGTGCGCCGAACAGCCAATGGCCGAACATGATCCCCAGAAAGGTCAGCGGGATCGGGGTCAGGATCACCAGCGGCAGGCGGAACGACCCGAATTGCGCCACGACGAGGATATAAATCGCCAGCAGCGCCACGCCGAAGGCCGCGCCCATGTCGCGGAAGGTGACATAGGTGACCTCCCATTCGCCATCCCACAGCAGGGTGGTGTGGCTTTCATCCTCGGGTTGGCCATACATCGAGATCACGGGTTTGGTGCCGTCCTCCCATGTCATGTTGTCGAGCACGCGGGCAACCTCGATCATGCCATAAAGTGGGGCCTCGAACGTGCCGGCCAGTTCGGCGGTGACCATTTCGGCAAAGCGGCCGTTGTGGCGGAAGATCGGGAAGCTGGCCTGTTCTTCGGTCACGCGGATCACATCGCCGAGTTCGACCACGCCGCGCGCGCCGGGCAGGGTGTTGGCGGGGATGGGTGTGGTCAGGAAGGCCTCATCCATCACGCGTTCAGCTTTGGGGCGCTGGACCATGATCGGGATCGGGTGGCGGCCATCGCCGCGGTGCGAGTAGCCGACGGTGGAGCCCCCATTGAGAATGGCGATGGTGTCGAACACGTCGCTTTCCTGCACCGAGAAGAATTCGAGGTCATCGGGAGAGATCGTCGCGCGCAGGCGACGGGGCCGCGTGCCAAAACTGTCATCGACATCGACCACGAAGGGCACGCTTTCAAACGCGGTGCGGATCTTGGCGGCGGCGGCGCGGCGGGTGTCGGCATCGGGGCCGTAGACCTCGGCCAGAAGGGTGGCCATGACCGGCGGGCCGGGGGGCGGTTCGACGGTTTTCAGGCTGGTGCCCTGAGGCACATCAAGATCGGCCAGCATGTCGCGGATCACCAGAGCAAGTTCGTGGCTTGAGCGGTCGCGGTCGCCCTTGGGGGTCAGGTTGATCTGCACATCGCCCAGATTCGGGCGTTCACGCAGGTAGTAGTGCCGTACCAGTCCGTTGAAGTTGAAGGGTGAGGCGGCGGCGGCGTGGGTTTGGGCCGAGATCACCTCGGGGAGGGTCAGGACCGTGCGCGCGACAGCTTGGGCCACGGTATCTGTGGCCTCGGTCGAGGTGCCCTCGGGCATGTCGATCATCACCGAGAGTTCGGATTTATTGTCGAACGGCAGCAGTTTGACGGTCACGTCCTTGGTATAGAGCAACCCCAGCGAGCCAAAGGACAGCGCGGCGATGATCAGCAGAAAGCTGGCGCTGCGGGTTTTGGTCTTCAGCAAGGGCCGTGCGACGACGCTGTAGAGGCGGCCCAGCGGCCCGCCGGTGTCTGCGCTGCCATCGCCGTGGCCATGCAGCGGGGCGCGGCCTGCGATTTTCAGCATCAGCCAAGGCGTGACCATGACCGCGATGAAGAAGGAAAAGATCATCGCAGCCGAGGCATTGGCAGGGATCGGCGACATATACGGCCCCATCAGGCCGGACACGAACAACATCGGCAGCAGGGCGGCGACCACGGTCAGGGTGGCGACGATGGTGGGGTTTCCGACCTCGGCCACGGCATCAATCGCGGCCTGCTGGCGGGTGCGAGTGCCGCCCATTCCCCAGTGCCGCGCGATGTTTTCGATCACCACGATGGCGTCATCGACAAGGATGCCGATCGAGAAGATCAGCGCGAACAGCGAGACGCGGTTGAGGGTATATCCCATGATCCAGGCAGCAAACAGCGTCAGCAGGATGGTGACGGGAATGACGATGGCCACGACGATGCTTTCGCGCCAGCCGATGGCCAGCAGCACCAGCACGATGATCGAAACGGTGGCGAGGCCAAGGTGGTACAGCAGCTCGTTGGCTTTTTCATTGGCGGTTTCGCCGTAGTCGCGGGTGATCTCCACGGCGACGGTTTCGGGGATGATCCGGCCTTCGGCCAGATGCACACGGTGCAGGATTTCCTCGGCCACGACCACGGCATTTGCCCCGGCGCGTTTGGCCACGGCCAGCGTGACCGCCGGGGTGCGGCGGATGGTGTCGCCGTCACGCGTGATGTTGGACACGATCATGTCGGAGGTATCGGAGATAAAGCTGACATCGGCCACGTCGGCGACATAAACCGGGCGGCCATCGCGAGCGGTCAGCAGCAGGCCTGCGATTTCGGCCGGGGCAGTCAGGGTTTCACCGGCGACAAGGTCGATCATCTGGCCCTGATCGCGCAGGGTGCCGGTGTTGAGCGTGCGGTTGGCGCCCTGCACCTTGCCTGCCAGTTGTTGCAGCGTGATGCCATAGAGCGCCAGCCGGTCGGGATCGGGGGCGATGCGGATCGCTTCGGGGGCTTCGCCGACGAGGTAGGACAGGCCGACATCGCTGATCTTGGCCAGCTCGGCGCGCAACTCGCGGGCGATGCGGGTCAGGTCGTTGGCGCTGACCTCGGCACCGGGTTTGGGGCTGAGCGTGAGCGAGACAATTGCCACGTCATCAATGCCGCGCCCGACGATCAGGGGCTCGGCGATGCCGATGGGCATGCGGTCAAGGTTGGCGCGGATCTTGTCATGCACCCGCAGGATGGCGGAATCGGCGGAGGTGCCGACGACAAAACGGGCCATGACCATGGCGTAGTCATCACTGGTCTGGGAGTAGACATGTTCGACGCCGTTGATGCCTTTGACGATGGTTTCCATCGGTTCGGTCACCAGTTTGACCGCGTCTTCGGCTTTCAGGCCCGGTGCCTGAATGTGGATGTCCACCATCGGGACCGAGATTTGCGGCTCTTCTTCGCGCGGCAGGCTGATCAGGGCGACAAGGCCCACGGCCAGCGCGGCGAGGATGATCAGCGGCGTCAGCGGAGAGGTGATGAAGGCGCGGGTCAGCGCGCCGGCGATGCCCAGTTTGGCGGGGCTTTGGGGGCGATCACTCATGGTCGGCACCGGTGGTGTTTGTGGCCGCGTCGGTCACAACGATGTCGCCTGCGGTCAGACCGGACAGGATTTCAACCCAGCCATCTTCTGGAATGCCCGGTACGACGGCGCGCAGGGATGTGGTGCCGCCGTCCTGTACGGCGACGAAATCCAGACCGGAGCGGGTGATAAGTGCGGCCTGCGGCACGATCAGCGCGCTGCGGGTGCCGATGGGCAGGCGGACCAGAACGCGGGCGTCGACAAAGGCATCTGACAGTTCGGGCACTTCGACGTCGGCGATGACGCGGCCATTCTGAATCTGCGGATAGATCCGCGCCAGCGTGCCGGTGGTCGAGGTCGTGCCGGTTTCGATTGCGATTTCAGCACCCTGGGTAAGCCGGGTTGCATGGCGCTCAGGCACGGCGACGCGCAGGAAAAACCCGCCGCCGCCGATGGTGGCGACAGTTTCGCCGGGCATCAGGACCGCACCGGCGGCCACGGGCACATCAAGCACCCGGCCGGTGGTGGGGGCCAGCACCGTGCCCTCGGCGGCTTGTTGTTCGATCACGTGGCGCTGGGCGCGGGTGGCCTCGATCTGGCCGGTCAGAACCTCGACCTGCGTGCGCAGGGCGTCCAGGCGCTGCACCGTGGTGACGCCGCGCGCCAGAAGTTCCTCGCCGCGTTTCAGTTCGGATTCGGCATTGGTTTGCTGCGAGGCCAGGGATTGCAGCTGTGCGTCGATGGCACCCAGTTGAAACACCAGTTTTTCATCGGTGATGGTAGCCAGCGGTTGACCGGCTTCGACCAGATCGCCCTCGGCCACGCTGAGGCTGACCAATGTGCCGCCGATGCGGGCGCGGGCGGGCAGCTGATCGCGTGCTTCGATCCGGCCATAGACGGCCTTCCATTCGGTCACTTGGGTCGGAGCGAGCGGGGTGGCGATTTCTGCGGCAGCGGGCATGGCGGCCAGCGGCAGTAGGCACAGGGCGAGTGCGGCAAGTCTGGGTGTCATCGGAGGGTCCTTTCGCGCGGCAGGGCCTATTAATATTCGTTAAACGGAATATGACTTTGGTTCCGGGGTTTCAACCCCCCTGTGCTGTGCGCAGCATAGGGAAATTGAAGCTTCATGAGGTCATGTTTTGCACAAATGGTCGGGGGCGCGCTCTGCGCTGGATCAAATAGCGGGGCGCTTGGGGCGCGCGGGGAGCCTCCGGCGGGGATATTTGGGAAATGTGAGGACCAGGGGGATGCGCGATCGGTAGGCGAAGTGTTGAAATCTGCAGGGTGGGCAGGGGAGATGTGCAAAAATGGTCGGTTAGCGGGCATTGTGATGGTTTAACTTGGCGAGGCTTCGGGGCATTCTGCGGCGATAACAGGGACCGTTCCAATAGGAGGACGACGAAATGAAGATGGTGAAACTGGCCGCTTTGGCCATTGCGGCGGGGCTGAGTGCGGCGCCGGGTCTGGCCGAAGGTGTGAAGGTGGGGATGATTACCACGTTGTCCGGCGGCGGGGCGGGACTTGGGCTGGATGCGCGCGACGGCTTCATGCTGGCGGTGAAACAGGCCGGGCGCAGCGATCTGGAGGTGGTGATCGAGGATGATCAGCGCAAGCCCGAGATCGCGGTTCAACTGGCCGACAAGATGATCCAGTCGGACAAGGTGGATGTGCTGACCGGGATCATCTGGTCCAATCTGGCAATGGCGGTGGTGCCTGCGGCGACGGCGCAGGGCAAGTTTTACCTATCGGTCAACGCGGCCCCGGCGGTGTTGGCGGGCAAGGGGTGCCACAAGAATTACTTTGCGGTCTCGTATCAGAACGACAACCTGCACGAGGGTGCGGGGGCGTATGTGACCGGGGCGGGGTATAAAAAGCCGTTCATTCTGGCGCCGAACTATCCTGCGGGCAAAGACAGCCTGACCGGGTTCAAGCGGTTTTATACCGGTGAGCTGGCGGGCGAGATCTATACCAAGCTGGGGCAGACCGATTATGCGGCTGAGATCGCGCAGATCCGGGCCAGCGGGGCAGACAGCGTGTTCTTCTTTCTGCCCGGCGGCATGGGGATTTCCTTTATGAAGCAATATGCCGACAGCGGCGTTGGGTTGCCAGTGGTGGGCCCGGCGTTCAGCTTTGATCAGGGCATTCTGGGCGCTGTGGGCGAGGCTGCTTTGGGGGTCAAGAACACCTCGCAGTGGGGTAAGGATCTGGATAACGCCGCGAACAAGGCGTTTGTCGAGACCTTCAGTGCAGAGTATGGCCGGTTGCCGTCGCTGTATGCGGCGCAGGGGTTTGACACGGCGAACCTGCTGATTTCGGCCATGGACAAAGCAGATGTGAAGGACGCCGATGCGTTCCGTGCGGCGCTGGAGGCCGCGGATTTTGCCAGCGTTCGGGGCGATTTCAAATTCGGGCCGAACCATCATCCGATTCAGGACATCTATGTCCGTGAGGTGATCAAGGAGGGTGACGTGATCACCAACAAGATCATCGGCGTCGCACTGGAAGATCGGGCTGACGCTTACGCCGCCGAGTGCAAGATGTAAGAGAAAATCAGCAGGCCCCGGCGGTGGTCGGGGCCTGCGTTGCAAGGCAGGAAACAGGCACAGCATGACAATTTTGCTTTTTGTCGAACAGGTCCTGAACGGGCTTCAGTTCGGGGTGATGCTGTTTTTGATGGCGGCGGGGCTGACCTTGGTGTTTGGCGTCATGGGGCTGATCAATCTGGCGCATGGCTCGCTGTATATGGTGGGCGCGTTTGCGGCGGCGGCGGTGGCCGGGTGGACCGGGTCATTCGGGTTGGCGTTGATTGCGGCGCTGGCGGCGGCGGCGGCGGCGGGCGCGCTGATCGAGCTGGTGGTGATCCGGCGACTGTATGCGCGTGATCACCTGGATCAGGTGCTGGCGACCTTTGCCTTGATCCTGATCCTGTCCGAGGGGACGCGGTGGGTGTTCGGCTCGTTTCCGCTGTATCTGGATGTGCCGGTGTATCTGTCGGGGCCGGTGACGCTGCCGGGAGGCATTCAGTATCCGCTGTACCGTCTGGCCATCATCGCGGTGGGGCTGGCGGTGGCGGCGGCGCTGTTTGCGCTGATCGCGAAGACGCGGCTGGGTATTCAGATCCGCGCGGGCGAGGCGGACCGCGAGATGATTGCAGCACTTGGGGTTGATATCTCAAAGCTTTACACGGCGGTTTTTGCGCTGGGGGCAGCGCTGGCCGGGTTGGCGGGCGCGCTGGTGGGCGCGATCCAGTCGGTGCAGGTGGGCATGGGCGAGCCAGTGCTTATTCTGGCGTTTGTGGTGGTGGTGATCGGCGGGATTGGGTCGATCAAGGGCGCGTTCGTGGGCGCGCTGCTGGTGGGGATGACCGATACGCTGGGCGGGGTTCTGCTGCCGCAGGTGTTTGGCCTGGTGATGGCGCCAAGCGAGGCGGCGGCACTGGGGGCGTCTTTGTCGTCGATGTCGATTTATATCCTGATGGCGGCGGTTCTGGTGGTGCGCCCCTCGGGGTTGTTCGGAGCGGCGGCATGAAGCGTGAGCGGGCGATCAATGCGGCGGTGGTGCTGGCGATGCTGGTGGTGCCGCTGTGGGCGTGGATGGCGGACGAGCCGTTCATTCTGACGCTGGCCACCAAAGTGGCGATTCTGGCGCTGGCTGGGGTGGGGTTGAACATCGCGCTGGGGCTGGGCGGGTTGGTCAGTTTTGGGCATGCGGCGTTTTTCGGCATCGGCGGCTATGCGATGGGGATACTGGCCAGCCATGTGCAGAGTTACACGCCGCTGATGGAGTGGCCGCTGCTGATCGAGGGCAGCAAATCCATGCCGGTGATCTGGGTGGTAGCGATGATGGCGAGCGGTCTGGCGGCGCTGGTGATCGGGGCGTTGTCGCTGCGGACCTCGGGGGTGTATTTCATCATGATCACGTTGGCCTTTGGTCAAATGCTGTATTATTTCGCCATCTCTTGGTCGGCTTATGGCGGCGAAGATGGGTTGTCGATCTATGTGCGCAACGGGTTTCCGGGGCTGAATACGCTGGATCCGGTGCAGTTTCTGCTGCTGTGCTATGCGGTGCTGGGGGTGGTGCTGTTCGGCGCGGCGCGGCTGGCGCGGTCGCCCTTTGGGCTGGCGCTGAGCGCGGCACGGCAGAGTGCGGCGCGGGTGGAAACGGTGGGGATTGCGCCCTATCGGGTGCGGTTGGTGGCGTTTGCGATCTCGGGCGCGGTGACGGGGTTGGCGGGCGCGCTTTATGCCGATCTGAACCGCTTTGTCAGCCCGACAATGTTCAGCTGGCACACCAGTGGCGAGATCATGGTGTTTGTGATCCTTGGCGGGGTGGCGCGGCTGTTTGGGCCGGTGGCGGGGGCGGCGCTGTATATTCTGCTGGAGCATCTGTTGGGCGGGGTCAGCGATTATTGGCAGATCTGGCTGGGCCTGTTGCTGTTGGCGGTGGTGCTGTTTGCGCGCGGCGGGTTGATCGGCACGCTGGCGGGGCGCGAGGTGGCGCATGACTGAGGTGGTTTTGCAAACGCGCGGCATCAGCAAGGCGTTTGGTGCGGTTCAGGCCAGCACTGAGATTTCTCTGGATTTGCGGGCGGGGGAAATTCATGCGCTGATTGGGCCGAACGGGGCCGGGAAATCGACGCTGATCAAACAGATCGCGGGCAATCTGGCGCCTGACAGCGGCACGGTGCAGTTTCTGGGCCGCGACGTGACCGGGTTGGGCACGGTGGCGCGGGCAAGGATGGGGCTGGGGCGAACGTTTCAGATATCGGCCTTGGCGATGGAGCACACGGTGCTGCAAAATGCGGTGCTGGGGGCGTTGGGTGCGCGCGGCGGGGTGTTTCGGTTTTTCCGGGATGTGATGCGGAATCGTGAACTGACCGAGGTGGCGATGCAGGCGCTGGAGCGGGTTGGGTTGCAGGATCAGGCCGCGACCCGCACGGCCGAGCTGAGCCATGGCCAGCGGCGCCAGCTTGAGGTGGCGGTGGCGCTGACGCTGGGGCCACGGGCGTTCTTGATGGACGAGCCGATGGCGGGGCTGGGGGCGGAGGGATCGAAGCATCTGACCGGGTTGCTGGACGGGTTGCGGGCCGAGGCGCCGATCCTGTTGGTGGAGCACGACATGGACGCGGTGTTTGCGCTGGCCGATCGGATTTCGGTGCTGGTCTATGGCCGGGTGATTGCCACCGGCACCGGGCCTGAAATTCGCGCCAACGCCGAGGTGCGGCAGGCATATCTGGGCGCGGAGGACGCGGCATGAGCCTGTTGTCAGTCAAAGGGCTGTGCGTGAAATACGGCGCGTCGCAGGCGTTGTTCGGGGTCGATCTGGAGGTGGCCGAGGGCGAGGTCGTGGCGCTGATGGGGCGCAACGGTATGGGCAAGACCACCACGATCAAGGCGATTTGCCGGATGATTGCGGCCAGTGACGGCGAGATCGGGTTTGCCGGGCAGGACCTGCGGCGGTTACCATCATTTCGCGCGGCGCGGCTGGGGATTGGTCTGGTGCCTGAGGGGCGGCGCTGCTTTGCGCCCCTGACGGTGCGGGAAAACTTGATCGCCAGCGCGCAGGCGGGGGATTGGGATCTGGCGCGGGTGGCGCAGTTGTTTCCGCGACTGGACGAGCGGGCGGATCAGGTCGCGGCGTCGTTGTCGGGGGGCGAGCAGCAGATGCTGGCGATCGGCCGGGCGCTGATGACCAACCCGCGGCTGCTGATACTGGATGAGGCGACCGAAGGATTGGCCCCGGTGGTGCGGCAGGAAATCTGGACCGCGATTGCGCGGCTGAAGGCCGAGACCGGGCTGGCGATTTTGGTGGTGGACAAATCGCTGCGCGAATTGTCCGGCGTGGCGGATCGCGCGGTTGTTGTCGAGCGGGGCAGGACGGTTTGGACCGGGGCGATGGGCGCGCTGGATGCCGATCTGACAGATCGGTACCTGGGCGTCTGAGTGGGCTTAGCCGAGCGCCGCGCTTAGTCGTATTTGTCGAAGCTGAAGGGGGGCAGGCGGGTGAACGCCTCGCGCAGGGCGGCGCCCCAGCCATTCGAGATTTCGAGGAAATAGGGATCATCGCCATCAATGCGGAAGGTGCGCCCGAGTTGCAGGCTGTCGCGCTCGTATATGTGCACGTCCAGCGGCGGGCTGACCGAGAGGTTGGCCTTGATCGTGCTGTCGAACGACACCAGCAGAAGCTTGATCGCCTCTTCAAAGCTCATGGTCGGGTCATAGGCGCGCAGGATGATCGGGCGGCCGTATTTGGTTTCGCCAATCTGAAAGAACGGGGTGTCGGCGCTGGCCTCGATGAAGTTGCCTTCGGGATAGATCAGGAACAGGCGCATTTCGCCGTCTCCGACCTGACCGCCGACCAGAAGCGTGGCGTTGAAGGCAGAATCGGCGCGCTGGCCGACCATCACGGCATTGGCGGCGATCACTTCCTTGAGGGTCCTGCCGACCAGAGTGGCGACCTGGAACATGCTTTTGGCGGACATGATATCGGGGTCGCGGTCGGCGACCTCTTTCGAGCGTTCCTCGATCAGGCTGACGACGGCCTGTGTGGTGGCCAGATTGCCCGCGCTCATCAAGGTGATCGAGCGTTCGCCGGGCACATCCCAGTTGGTCATCTTGCGGAAGGTCGAAATGTTGTCGACCCCGGCATTGGTGCGGGTGTCGGACATGAAGACCATGCCACGGTCAAGGCAGAGGCCAACGCAATAGGTCATGATAGGGTCGCCTGATTCAGGATCATGCTGCCTATTGATCAGTCTGCTGCTGAACTTTCAAGGCCACATGCAGATCTTCGGTGCCCGATCCCTGACGAATACCGTGTACGGGGGCGGCATCGCGGTAATCGCGACCCACGGCCACACGCACATATCTGTCATCGGGGCAGACGGCGTTGGAGATGTCAAACCCGACCCAGCCCAGCGGCTCGACCCAGATTTCGCACCACGCGTGGCTGGCGTCCTGATCTTCGGTGTCATCCATCAGCAGATAGCCGCTGACATAGCGCGCGGCGAAGCCCATCATGCGGGCGGAGGCGATCATGATGTGGGCGTGATCCTGGCAAACGCCATGCCCGGCCTCGAGCGCGTCTTCGGCGGTGGTGGCGGCATTGGTCTGTCCGGGGCGATAGGCGACCTGTTCGCCGATGACACGTGACAGCCGGTGCATCCGGCCCAGATCGTTTTCGTCGGGCAGAGGTTTCAGCTGCTGCACCAGTTTGCGCAGGGCCTTGCCGGGGGCGGTTGTGTCGGTTGCCGCTTCGAACAGCCAGACCGGAGCGCAGCCCTTGTGTTGGCCGATCACACCGTTGCGATTTTCAATCTCGACCACGCCTTCACTGATGATTTCCACTTTCATGGCATCAGGGTCGATCAGGATCAGCTCGACATGGTTATCGAACTGATCGTCATATCCAAGCTGCCGGGTGCCGCCGGTGATGGTCGAGGTCCACTTCAGCACCTGCTGACCGTGGCCCGAGCGCGGGATCAGCCGCAGCTGCTGCAACGCATAAGCATCGGGGCTGTCATAGCTGTAGGTGGTGGTGTGAGTGATTTTCAGCCGCATATGCCCTATCCGTAAAAGCGGAAATCCTGTTCGATCAGACTGGCCAGATGGGCCGTGTCACGGATCGAGGTTTCCAGAAATTCGTGCAGGCCGTCCTCGAAAATCGCGGCCACTTCGCGCCCGTTGAACTTGGCACACAGCGTATCAGCCAGATCCTGACTGCTTTGCCGAATGCCGTAATCCCCCTCCAGATGGTACAGGTTCTCGCGGATTTTGTCATAGCAGAAGGCCAGAGAGCAGGGCATCCGACGATCCATGATCAGGAAGTCGGCGATTGCGGCGGGGGTGATTTCACCGCCGTGCAGCCAGCTGAAGGCGCGTTGGGCCGACACCGAGCGCAGGATGTTTTCCCATTGGGTATTGTCCATCGACGAGCCGACAAACGAGGCCGAGGGCAGCAGGACGTAATATTTAACGTCCAGAATGCGCGCGGTATTGTCGGCGCGTTCCACAAAGGTGCCCATCCGGCAGAAGTTATAGATGTCATTGCGCAGCATCGTGCCGTGCAACATGCCGCGCACCACGGCGGTTTTATTGCGGATTTCTGCCAGGATCGGGGCAAGGTTGCGTTCGCTGACCGGGCGGGCAAGGACGGTTTTCATCGCCATCCAGTATTCGTTGACCGCCTCCCAAACCTCGGCAGAAAGGGCGGTGCGCACAAGGCGCGCGTTCGAGCGTGCGACGTTGATCGACGACAGCACCGACGATGGGTTGTCGGCGTCGCGCAGCAGGAAGTTGATCACATGGCTCGCTTCGAAATCATCGTATTTCTCGTCATACAGTGGACGGATGCCGGCGGTGTTGATCACCGATTCCCATTCACTTTCGGTATCGCCTGTCCGGGTCAGCGCGATGCGCCAGCCCGCCTCGACCAGTCGCGAGGTGTTTTCACAGCGTTCAAGATAGCGGAACATCCAGAACAGCCCGCCTGCGGTTTTTCCCAGCATCGCCTGTTAGTCCCCCAAAACCCATGTATCTTTGGTGCCGCCGCCCTGTGATGAGTTCACCACCAGCGACCCCTCTTTCAGCGCGACACGCGTCAGCCCGCCGGGCGTGATCTGCACCCGGTTGGGCGAAACCAGCACGAAGGGGCGCAGATCGACGTGGCGCGGGGCAAGGCCCTTTTTGGTCATGATCGGCACGGTGGACAGGGCCAGCGTTGGCTGTGCGATATAGTTCGAGGGGCGCGCGCGCAGTTTCTTTTCGAACCGGGCCAGTTCGCGTTTGCTGGCGGCGGGGCCGACCAGCATGCCGTAGCCGCCCGAGCCGTGCACCTCTTTGACGACCAGATCCTTGAGGTTCTCGAGCACGTATTTCAGGCTGTCAGGCTCCGAGCAACGCCAGGTCGGCACATTTTGCAGGATCGACTTTTCGCCGGTATAGAATTCGACGATATCGGGCATATAGGAATAGAGCGCCTTGTCGTCAGCAATGCCGGTGCCGGGGGCGTTGGCAATGGTGATGCCGCCCGCACGGTAGACATCCATGATGCCGGGCACGCCCAACAGGCTGTTGGGGTTGAAGTTCAGCGGATCAAGATATTCATCGTCGATCCGGCGATAAATCACGTCGATCGCCTGATATCCAAGGGTGGTGCGCATGGCCACGCGCCCGTCAACGATGCGCAGATCGTGGGATTCGACCAGTTCGGCGCCCATCTGATCGGCCAGAAACGCATGTTCGAAATAGGCCGAGTTATGGATGCCGGGCGTCAGGACCGCCACGACCGGCCGGTCGCCGTTGAAGGCGGGCGGGGCGCAATCGGACAGCGAGCGGCGCAGGTTCTGCGGATAGCTGCTGACGGGGCGGACTTTTAGCTGGGTGAACAGCTCGGGGAACATCTGGAGCATCGTTTCGCGATTTTCCAGCATGTAGGACACGCCTGACGGGGTGCGGGCGTTGTCTTCGAGCACGTAGAATTCATTTTCGCCGGTGCGCACCAGATCGGTGCCGACGACATGGGTATAGACGCCGCCGGGCGGGTTGAGCCCGATCATCTGTGGCAGGAAGGCTTCATTGCGAGCGATGATTTCGCGCGGCAAGCGCCCGGCGCGCAGGATTTCCTGACGGTGATAGATGTCGTGCAGAAAGGCGTTGATTGCGCGGACGCGCTGTTCGATGCCTTGTTCAAGCCGCTGCCATTCGCGGGCGGCGATGATACGGGGCACGATGTCAAAGGGGATCAGACGCTCGTCGGCGTCTTGCTGCCCATAGACGTTGAAAGTGATGCCTATGCGCCGGAAAAAGGCTTCTGCCTCTGCTGATTTCTTGCGCAGCTCTTTAGCATCCTCGCCAACGAACCAATCATTGTAGCGGGAATAGGGCTGTCGCGGCAGCTCGGTCCCTTCGAACATTTCGTCAAAAAAACTTGGTTTCGTATCCATGAGCCCGCTGTTGAGAAGGGTTGAGTTTCAATTGAGAAGACGCTGAAAAAGGTGGCGATGCAAGTGGGAGGGCGATCTTTACTAGGGCGTATGACTAAAACGTAAGCAATCGCCTGAAAACTGAGCGGGATGCGGGGAGTGCGCTTTGCCCGAGCTTGGCTTGACCCGAGTCTTCGCGTCGGCGCATAGAGTTGCCAGAGCGCCTCAATACGGACCTGTCCCATGCCCGACACCCCATTCTATGACCTGTTCGTGATTGGCGGCGGCATCAATGGCTGCGGCATTGCCCGCGACGCGGCGGGGCGGGGCATGTCGGTCTGTCTGGCCGAGATGGGCGATTTGGCGGGGGCGACCTCGTCCGCGTCGACCAAGCTGTTTCATGGCGGGTTGCGGTATCTGGAATATTTCGAGCTGCGGCTGGTGCGCGAGGCGCTGATTGAACGCGAGGTTCTGCTGCGTGCGATGCCGCATATCAGCTGGCCGATGCGGTTCGTGCTGCCGTTGCACCGCGATATGCGGTTCGAGGCGGAAACCCCGGCCTCGCGGGTGTTGTCGGTCTTCATGCCGTGGATGCGCGGGCGCAGGCCGGCCTGGATGATCCGGGCGGGGTTGTTTTTGTATGACCATCTGGGCGGGCGGAAGATTTTGCCCGCGACGCGGGCGTTGAACCTGCGCAGCGATCCGGCAGGCGCTGCGTTGCAGGAAAAATACGCGCGTGCGTTTGAGTATTCCGATTGTTGGGTGCAGGATTCGCGGCTGGTGGTTCTGAACGCCCGCGATGCGGCGGCCAAGGGCGCCACGATCCTGACCCGGACCCGCGTGACGGGGACAGAGCGCGACGCCGATGGCTGGCGGATCACGGTTGAGGTCGGCGGGCAGACGCAGGTGATCCGGGCGCGGGCGTTGGTGAATGCCGCGGGACCTTGGGTGCAGCAGGTGCTGGGGCAGGTGGCACATGTGAACAGCCCGGCCAGCGTGCGGTTGGTGCGCGGCAGCCACATCGTGACGCGGCGGCTGTTTGATCACGACAAATGCTATTTCTTTCAGGGCACTGATGGGCGGATCATTTTTGCGATCCCCTATGAGCAGGAGTTTACGCTGATCGGGACGACGGATGCCGATCACACTGACCCCAACACGCCCCCCGCGATCACCGAGGCTGAGACCGATTATTTGCTGAATTTCGCCAATGGCTATTTCAAGCAGCGGCTGAGCCGGGATGATATTGTCTGGACCTATTCCGGTGTGCGGCCTTTGTATGATGACGGGGCGGGCAGCGCGCAGTCGGCGACGCGGGATTATGTGCTGAAGCTGGACGACCACGGCGCGCCGTTGCTGTCGGTGTTTGGCGGCAAGATCACCACCTATAGGCGGCTGGCCGAGCATGCGTTGCAAAAACTGGCACCGCTGGTTTCTGGCATGGGAGAGGCATGGACGGCGGGGGCCGCTTTGCCGGGCGGGGATTTTCCTGTGGCCGAGGTGCAGGACAGGATCGCCGCCTTGCAGGCTGATTTTCCTTTTTTGACGGCGGCTTGGGCGTTGCGGCTGTTCCGGGCCTATGGCACCGAGACCTGGGAGGTGTTGGGCGATGCCAACAGCGCTGCCGATCTGGGGCAGGATTTCGGCGCGACCCTGACCGAGGCTGAACTGCGCTGGATGGTGGCGCGGGAATATGCCCGAACCGCACAGGATGCGCTGTGGCGGCGCAGCAAGCTGGGGCTGGGGCTGGACCCGGCGCAGGTGCGGGCGGTTGAGGATTGGATGCGCGCGCAGGCGTGACGCGCTAGGCTGACGGGAGCAGCGGGGCCAAGGCCGGGAGGAGGAGAGATGACGCATATTCTGGCGCTGGATCAGGGCACGACATCAAGCCGTGCGATCCTGTTTGATGGGCAGATGCAGGTGGTGGCCGTGGCGCAGCAAGAGTTTGCGCAGCATTTCCCGGCCTCGGGCTGGGTAGAGCATGTGCCCGATGATCTGTGGCAAAGCACGCTGGAATCTGCGCATGCGGTTTTGACGCAGGCGGGGCTCGGCGCGCGCGATGTGGCTGCGATCGGGATCACCAATCAGCGCGAGACGACGCTGGTTTGGGATGTCGAGACCGGCCAGCCGATCCACAACGCGATTGTGTGGCAGGATCGCCGCACCGCCGATGTCTGCGCCGCGTTGCGCACGGCCGGGCACGAGCCGATGATCACCGCACGGACGGGGCTGTTGCTGGACCCGTATTTTTCAGGAACCAAGCTGAAATGGATTTTGGATCATGTGGCGGGCGCGCGGGCGCGGGCCAAAGCAGGCAAGCTGCGGTTTGGGACGGTTGACAGTTATCTGATCTGGAAGCTGACCGGCGGGCGCAGCCATCTGACCGATGCGACCAATGCGGCGCGCACGCTGCTTTATGACATTCGCAAGGGGCGGTGGAGCCAGACGATCTGTGATCTGCTGGATATCCCGGTGGAGATGCTGCCCGAGGTGCGCGATTGCGCCTCGGACTTTGGGGTGACCGATCTGTTGGGGGCGCCTGTGCCGATTTTGGGTGTGGCCGGCGATCAGCAGGCGGCGGCGATGGGGCAGGCGTGTTTTCGCCCCGGCATGATGAAATCGACCTATGGCACCGGATGCTTTGCGCTGCTTAACACGGGGGGCACGATGGTGGCCTCGCAAAACCGGTTGCTGAGCACAATTGCCTGTCAGCTGGACGGGCAGGTTAGCTATGCTTTGGAGGGGTCGATTTTCATCGCGGGCGCGGTGGTGCAATGGCTGCGTGACGGGTTGGGGATCATTGCGGACGCAGCGGAAGTGCAGGGATTGGCGATGCGGGCCGATCCGGCGCAGGACGTGACGCTTGTGCCGGCCTTCACGGGCTTGGGCGCGCCGTATTGGCGCCCGGACTGCCGCGGGGCGATTTACGGGCTGACGCGCAATTCCGGCCCGCCCGAACTGTCGCGGGCGGCGCTGGAAAGCGTGGGGTTTCAGACCCGCGATCTGCTGGAGGCGATGCAGGCCGATTGGCCGGTTGCGGCGCGCGGGGCAGATCAGACAACGTTGCGGGTGGATGGGGGCATGGCCGCCTCGGATTGGACGATGCAGTTTCTGGCGGATATTCTGGGGGCGCCGGTGGACCGGCCAAAGGTGTTGGAGACAACGGCGTTGGGCGTGGCGTGGCTGGCTGGAATGCGGGCGGGGGTTTACCCGGATCAGGCGGAATTTGCCGCCACCTGGGCCGCCGAGGCGCGGTTTACCCCAACGATGGCAGAGCCCGCGCGTGAGGCGCGCTATGCCCGTTGGCGCGCGGCGGTCGCGGCGACGATGAGTGTGTGACTTTTGTGAAGATCTCCGGGTAAGTAATTGTAACAATACCGTAATATCCACGGGTTGACGTCTGGCCCGCGGGGGCAGAGGATGCGCGCATGAAGCAGGATATGCCCGCAGTTGCGCTGAGCCCGATCCACGAGATGCCCAAACCGGAGATCACACCGAGATCACCTTGGCCGATGGCATATGCTTGTCTGGACGGGCGGGGCGGGCAGCGGCATCTTTACTGCGAAACAAAGTCCAGGATGTGGCCGGATGCGAGGCATTTTCATCTGACGGCCCGGCTGGACGCGTATGAAAACGACACAGTTATCCTTCAGCGTGACATGATCGATATAAACTGCACGCGATCAGATGTGAGGCCGCAACACGAAAGGTAGCGGCGCGCATCAAGAAAATCCTTGATCGGTGGGTTTCAATCGGCATTGTTGACTCATCAGTCAATATAAGCCGGACCTACCGGCCAGACATCACAACTATGACCAACGGGAGACGGCCATGAACGACCAGATTGAATTTCTTAAGGCGCGCGTCGGCGCGGGCAAGATGACACGGCGCGAGTTCGTCGGCCGGGTGGGCGCACTTGGTGTGACGGCGGCGGCCGCGAACACGATGCTGGCAAGCGCGGTTCAGGCGGCAGGTCCGGTCAAGGGCGGCACGCTCAAGATCGGGTCGGTTGGCGGCGAAAGCACCAACTCGCTTGACCCCGCACTGGCCGCCAGCCAGGTGCCATTCCACAACCTGTATCAGTTTGGCGAAACTCTGGTGAACGTCGAAGCTGATGGGTCGCTGCAGAACCGTCTGGCCGAGGTGGTCGAGTCGACCGCCGATGCCAAGACCTGGACGTTCAAGATCCGCTCGGGCGTTGATTTTCACAACGGCAAGGCACTGACGGCACAGGACGTTCTGCGCACGATGGAGCGTCATTCGAACGAAGAGTCCAAATCCGGCGCGCTTGGCATTCTGCGCGGTATTGAGTCGATGAAGGCCGAGGGCGATACGTTTTCGTTGACGCTGGCGACGCCCAACGCCGACCTGCCGTATCTGATGGCGGACTATCACCTGATGATCCAGCCCGATGGCGGTTTCGAGAACCCCGCAGCCGGGGTCGGTACAGGTGCCTATATGCTGGAGGTCGATGAGCCCGGCGTGCGCCATCTGTGGAAGAAGAACCCCAACTATTGGGACAGCAGCCTTGGCCACGTTGACGAGGTCGAGATCCTTGCGATCAACGATTCCACCGCCCGGATGGCGGCGCTGCAATCGGGTCAGGTGCATGTGGTCAACCGCGTGGATCCCAAGGTTGCGGGCCTGCTTGGCCGTGCGCCGGGGATTTCGGTGAAAAACGTCGGTGGCCCCGGTCACTATGTGTTCATCATGCATGTGGATACCGCGCCGTTTGACAACAACGACCTGCGTATGGCGCTGAAATATGCGATCAACCGTCAGGAAATGGTGGACAAGATCCTTCGCGGCTATGGCTCGGTGGGCAACGACATGCCAATCAACGCTTCTTATCCGCTGTTCGATGAAACGATCCCGCAGCGCGAATATGACCCGGAAAAAGCCGCAGCGCATTACAAGGCGTCCGGCCATGATGGCAGCCCGATCGTGCTGCGCGTCGCTGATGGTGCCTTTCCCGGTGCGGTCGATGCGGCGGCGCTGTTCCAGCAATCGGCCAAGGCGGCCGGTATTCCGCTGGAAATCAAGCGCGAGCCGAATGACGGCTATTGGTCGGAAGTGTGGAACAAGCAGCCGTTCTGTGCCTCTTACTGGGGTGGGCGTCCGGTGCAGGACCAGATGTATTCGACCGCCTATCTGTCGACCGCGGACTGGAATGACACCCGCTTCAAGAACGCTGATTTCGATGCCAAGCTGTTGGCGGCGCGGGCCGAATTGGATACCACCAAGCGCAAGGCGATGTACTCTGAGTTGGGCATGATGGTGCGCGATGAAGGCGGGCTGATCTGTCCGATGTTCAACGACTATGTCGATGGCGTCAGCGACAAGGTACAGGGCTGGATCAAGGATCCGACCGGTGACCTGATGAGCGGCAAAGTCTCGCAGAAAGTCTGGTTGGCGTGATCGGAGCGATTTGATGCACCCGGTTTTAAAATTGGTTTCCCAGCGCTTGGCGCTGGGAATCCTGCTGCTGTTTTCGGCGTCGGTGCTGATCTTTGTGGGCACGCAAATTCTGCCGGGGGATGTGGCGCAATCCATTCTGGGCCAATCCGCCACACCCGAGGCATTGGCCAATCTGCGCGCCGAGCTGGGGCTGAATGACCCGCCGATGACGCGGTATTTCAACTGGCTGTACGCGGCGCTGCATGGCGATCTGGGCACGGCGCTGACCAATGGTCAGGATATTGCCACCTCGATGGGGCGGCGTTTGGGCAATACGCTGTTTCTGGCCTTCTGGGCGGCGGTGATTTCGGTGCCGCTTGCGATTTTTCTGGGGCTTCTGGCGGTGCGGTATCGCGACCGCTGGCCCGACAAGCTGATTTCCGGTGTAACGCTGGCCTCGATCTCGATCCCGGAATTCCTGATTGGGTATCTGGTGGTCTATTTCGTGGCGGTGAAACTGGGGTGGTTTTCCTCGGTTGCGATGATCAATGACGGCATGTCGCTGTTGGAAAAGCTGAACGCGATCGCCCTGCCGGTGTTCGTTCTGGTGCTGGTGGTTCTGGCGCATATGATGCGGATGACGCGGGCGGCAATTTTGAACGTGATGCAGTCGGCCTATATCGAAACGGCCGAACTCAAAGGGCTTTCTTCGTTCAACGTGATATTTCGCCATGCCTTTCCCAACGCGATTTCCCCCATCGTCAACGTGGTGATGCTGAACCTGGCCTATCTGGTGGTTGGTGTTGTCGTGGTCGAGGTGGTCTTCGTCTATCCGGGCATGGGGCAGTATCTGGTGGATCACGTGGCCAAGCGCGATGTGCCGGTGGTGCAGGCCTGTGGGCTGGTGTTCGCCGGAGTTTATATCGGACTGAACATGATTGCGGACATTGTCTCGATCCTGGCCAATCCGCGGCTGAGGCATCCGAAATGAGAAACATACCAATCTCAGCCCTGATCGGGCTTGTTTTCACCGGCGTGTATTTCCTGATGGCGATTTTTGCGCCGTTGATCGCGCCCTATGGGCTGGCCGAGATTGTCGGCGATGTGTGGGAGCCGTCCTCGTCTGTGCACCTGTTGGGGACAGACAGCATCGGGCGCGACCTGCTGACGCGGATGATCTATGGCGGGCGCACGACGATCTTCATCGCCACGGCGGCAACAATGCTGAGCTTTACCACCGGTGCGGTGCTGGGGTTTCTGGCGGCCACGGTGGGCGGCTGGGTTGATCAGGCGCTGTCGCGGTTTGTCGATCTGATGATGGCGATCCCGTCGTTGATCTTTGCACTGGTGGTGCTGTCGGTCATGCCGGTCACAATCCCGGTGCTTATTCTGGTGATGGGGCTGCTGGATTCCACGCGGGTCTTCCGCTTGGCTCGGGCCGTGGCGGTCGACATCACAGTGATGGATTATGTCGAGGCGGCCCAGCTGCGCGGAGAAGGGCGGATTTGGATCATTTTCCGCGAGATCCTGCCAAATGCGCTGAGCCCGCTGGTGGCGGAAATGGGGCTGCGCTTCATCTTTATGGTGCTGTTCGTGTCGACCCTGTCGTTCCTTGGGTTGGGGGTGCAGCCACCCGCCGCCGATTGGGGCGGCATCGTGAAGGAAAACAAGGACGGGATCGTCTATGGCATTGCCGCTGCGCTGTGGCCTGCCTTTGCCATCGCCACGCTGGCAATTTCGGTCAATTTGGTGGCCGACTGGGTGCTGAACCGCACCACAAGCCTGAAAGGGGGCCGGGGTGGCTGATACACTTTTGCAGATCAATGGGTTGAAGATCGAAGCGACGGTATTCCCACCGGGCGAGCCGCCACAGGATATCACCATTGTCGACGGTGTATCGCTGTCGCTTGAGAAGGGCCGTGTCTTGGGTCTGATCGGCGAAAGCGGGGCCGGGAAATCGACCATCGGGCTAAGCGCCATGGCCTATGGCCGGGGTGGCGTGCGGATCACCGGGGGCGAGGTGTTGGTCAATGGCCGCGATATCCTGCCGCTGGGCACGCGCGGGCTGCGCGCCTTGCGTGGGGCCGAGGTCACTTATGTGGCGCAATCTGCTGCGGCCGCGTTCAATCCGGCGAAAAAGCTGTTGGAGCAAGTGATCGAAGCGACGCTGGTCCATGGCCGCGCCAGCAAGCGCGAGGCCGAAGAACGGGCGATTGCGCTGTTTGCCAAGCTGGGCCTGCCGGAGCCTGAAACCTTTGGCAACCGGTATCCGCATCAGGTGTCGGGCGGGCAGTTGCAGCGCGCGATGACCGCGCTGGCGCTGTGTCCGCAACCGGATCTGGTGATCTTTGACGAGCCGACCACCGCGCTGGATGTGACCACGCAGATTGACGTGCTGGCCGCCATCAAAGAGGCGATCCGCGATACCGGGGTGGCCGCTTTGTATATCACCCACGATCTGGCCGTGGTCGCGCAGGTCAGCGATGACATCATGGTGCTGCAAAGTGGGCGGACTGTCGAATATGGCAGCACCGATCAGATCATCAACCATCCGCAGGAAGAGTATACCCGCGCGTTGGTTTCGGTCCGTTCGATCGAGCACAAGGAAAAGCTGCCAACCGACGCGCCGGTGCTGCGGGTCAAGAATATCACTGCCCGATATAGCGGCACGCAGTTTGATGTGCTGAAGGGAATTTCGGTTGATCTGTCACCGGGGCAGACCCTCGCGGTTGTGGGCGAAAGTGGATCGGGGAAATCAACGCTGGCGCGGGTGATCACCGGGCTGTTGCCGCCGCGTGACGGGACGATTGAATTTGCCGGGCGCACGCTGGCGTCCGACCAGAAGAATCGCCCGCGCGAGGACCTGCGCGAGTTGCAGATGATTTATCAGATGGCTGATGTGGCGATGAACCCGCGTCAGACGGTGGGCACGATTATCGGGCGACCGCTGGAGTTCTATTTCGGGCTGCGGGGGGCGGAAAAACGACGCAGAATCATTGAATTGCTGGATGAGATCGAGATGGGAGAAGCGTTCATCGACCGCTATCCTGCCGAGCTGTCTGGCGGACAGAAGCAGCGTGTTTGCATCGCCCGAGCACTGGCCGCCAAACCGAAGCTGATCATTTGCGACGAGGTGACCTCGGCGCTGGATCCGCTGGTGGCGGATGGCATCCTGAAGCTGTTGCTGAACCTGCAAAAGGTCGAGGATGTGGCGTATCTGTTCATCACCCATGATCTGGCGACGGTGCGTGCGATCGCGGACAGTATCGCGGTGATGTATCGCGGCGAAGTGGTGCGCTATGGGCCGAAATCCGAAGTGCTGGCGCCACCGTTCGACGACTATACTGACCTTTTGTTGTCTTCGGTCCCCGAGATGCAGTTGGGGTGGTTGGAAAAGGTGATCGCCACGCGCAAAATGGAGAGCGCCGGGAACTGATCGGGCGCGTGGAGCGCGGGAGCCTCCGGCGGGGATATTTGGGAAATGTGAATGGTTTGGCGGGGATATTGACCGGTTTGGACCATGCGGAGAGTGGATCGAAATGAAGCGTAAACTTCTGCTGATTATTCTGGACGGCGTGCCGCTGCGCAACTGGCGGCGGTTGTTCGGGAATTTGGAAGGCTGGGTGGACAGTGGCGAGGCGCAGACCTGGACCATGCGGGCGGTTTTGCCTTCGATATCGGCCAGTTGCTATGCCTCGATCCACACTGGGGTGACGCCGCAAGAGCATGGCTGCACCGGCAATGGGAATGTGTTTCGGCTGAGCCAGCCGGATATTTTCAGCCAAGTGCGCAAGGCGGGTGGGGTGACCGGAGCGGTCACGCATTCTTTCTGGTCCGAGTTTTTCAACCGTGCGCCGTTCGATCTGGTGCGGGATATCGAGTATGATGAGCCGCAGAGCGAGACCATCAACCATGGTCGGTTTCATACGATGACCGGCTATGGGTTGATCAATCAGATGACGCCTTCGGATGTGGATCTTTTTGCAACGCTGACAAGGCTTTGCGTCAAGAATAATCTGGATTACGGAATCCTGCATACTTGCACTTTGGACAGTATGGGGCACCGGTTTTACCACGAGAGTCAGGAGATGGATCACGCTTGCGCGATGATGGATGAGATGCTGTCGCCGTTCATCCATAAATGGCGGGCGATGGGGTATGAGATTATTGTGACGGCGGATCACGGGCAGGACGAGCGCGGGCACCATGGGGGACGTAGCGCGTTGCAGCAGGAATTTGCGCTGTATTATTTTGGCGAGGCCAAGGGGCCGGGGCCGGAGGAGGTTTTGCATCAGTTGCAACTAGCGCCGACGATTTTGTCGCGGCTTGGGGCGCCGATTGCCGAGACGATGAAGGGTGAGGTTTTCCTTTCCTGATCAATAGTTTGATGGGCTTGACGGTGCGGTTGGCGCCGGGGCGGGGCGCAGGGCGGAATGGCTGGACTTGGGCGCGCTGGGGGTCGATAAGCGAGGGCAAAGAGAGAGGGATCTTGAATGTCTGTGACCTGTGCGTTCTGTGGGGCTGCTGAGGCGCAGCCATTGGCCGTAACCCCCCGTGATGAAACGGTAAACCTGTGCGACACCTGCCGGGCGGGCGTGGAAGGCGGGGCCGAGGATGCGCCGCATTGGAAGTGTCTTAACGATGCGATCTGGAGCCCGGAGGCCGGGGTGCAGGTGCTGGCTTGGCGGATGCTGCATAAATTGGATGCATCATGGGCTAAGGACCTGTTGGATATCGCTTATTTGGAGCCGGAGACGCTGGAGTGGGCCGAGGCAGGGATCCGCGATGAGCCGCAGGTTATCCACCGCGACACCAATGGTGCAGTCTTGGAGGCCGGAGATTCTGTGACGCTTATCAAGGACTTGCCGGTCAAAGGGGCGGGCTTTACCGCCAAGCGCGGCACGGCGGTGCGCAATATTTCACTGGTGCATGACAACGCCGAGCATATCGAGGGCCGGGTCGAGGGTCAGCGGATCGTGATTTTGACGCAATACGTCAAAAAGAACTGACAACGGGCTGCACACCGGGTGCACATCCTATGCACAATACATGCATATACGCCGCCGTATGGTTTCCGGCGGCGTTTTGCGTTTTTGGAGCGACGGGTCGTGTCAAAGGCAGGCTGACGGTCACCGATCTGAAGTACGCACCGCGCAAGACAACGCGCAAGACAAGCAGAGGGCGGCGGGGGATGGTTCGGGCCTGAACGTTTTCGGCGCCTCGCGGCGGCGGCTTTGTGTAACAATGCCGCGTTGATCTGAGCGCGGGATGGATCATACTGGCGTCAGGTGAGACGGATCGCGGGCTGTTAGGGGCCAGCGGATACCGGGGAATGATCGGTATCTCGACCTGCAGGGCGATCCGTGCCACTGTTTGACAGGCTGACGAGTCATGATGAATGGCGCAGAAAACAGGGCGGCGGACACGAAGATGGATAAGAAATATGTGATTGGTGCGGCTGTCGCGGTCGGCGCGTTGGTGCTGGTGCCGGGATTGGCGGCGGCGCTGACGCGGGCGGGGCGACCGTTGACACGCGCGGCGGTCAAGAGCGGCGCGGTGGCTTGGGACGAGTTCCGCAAGGCCGGTGCTGAAGCCTTTGAGCACATGGAAGACCTTGCCGCCGAGTTCCAGTCCGAGGTTGCCGCGCGGCAGACCGAAGAGGCGGCCACTGCGACCGGGCCAGAGCCCAGGCCCGATGCCGACTAAGCCGGTTGCGCTTGAGGAATTGCATGTCATCGACGGGCGCGCGCGGCTGCGGCCTGCGATGTCGTTGGAGCCTGACGCGCTGAAGGCGCTGGCGGATCGCATTGCCGCGGTGCCCGCCGTGCGCCGGGTGCTGGCGCGTCCGGCCACGGGCAGTTTGATCGTTGAGTTCGACGGGCCTGCGGCACCGGTCTTTGAGGAGATCGGAGCGCAGGAGATTGCGCGGATCCGCCCGCAGCCCGCCCCGCCGCCGATCACTCAGGTGGCGCGGTTTGGGCTGATGCGCGCGGATATGAACCTGAAAAACGCAACCGACGGCACGCTGGACCTGAATTCGACCGTTGCGCTGCTGTTGTTCATGGGGGCAGCGGTACAGGTGGCGCGCGGTCAGATTGCGGGCCCGGCGACGACCCTTGTGATGGCGGCGCTGGCGATGCTGGACCGGCAGAACGGCAAATAGGGCCAGGTTTCAGGCCCGTTTTGGTCAGGCCAGCGCAGAGGCCAAGGTGACGTCTTCCCACGGGGCGGCGATGTCATCGCGGGCCATATGACCGTAGGTTGCCAGATCGCGGTAGAAGCGCCCGCCCTGCGCGGCGGGGCGTGTCCACAGCCCCATGCGTTCGGCAATTGCCCCGACCCGGAAATCAAGCACGCTGGCCAGTCGGCGAGAAATCTGTTCGTCGGCGGCTGCGCCGGTGCCGAAGGTGTCGACCTCGATCGAGGCGGGGGCTTCGTCGCCCAGAATGTAGGACAGTTGCACTTCGCATTCGCGTGCGAGGCCTGCCGCCAACACAAGGCGGGCGGCCTGGCGGGCCGCGTATTGCGCGGTTCGGTCGATCCGGGCGGGGCCTTTGCCGCTGAGGGCGGCAGAGCTTTGGCGGGAATAGCCGCCATAGGTATCATCGGCGGTTTTGCGCCCGGTCTGGCCGGAGTGCGCCTCGGGGCCGGCGACACCGGGGATGGCGTGCCAGACCAGCCGCGTCGCGGGGTCGGGGGCAATGGGCCCGCCTGCGAAGGCGGGGGTGATGACCTCTTTGTGCAGGGCGGCTTCGATGGTGGCGGGGTTGACCGTTTCGGTCGTGCCGAAGGCGAAGGCGAGGCCGGGCAGGCCGACGGGGATGCGGTTGCGAAATGACACTGCGACCTGCGCCTGCGCATCGGGCGAGAGCCATGTGAGCCGCTGTTCCTGCCGGGCGGCATCCAGCGCACGGGTCAGCCGGTGTGCAGCCCAGATCGGCAGGGGTATCGCTTGTTCGGTGTGGTCGCAGGCAAAGCCGAAGGCCGTGGTCATCTGGCCGCGCCGCGCATCGGCGGCCCCGCCATCGGTCGCGAGGTCAAGCATCACTGTTGGACCGGCGCCATCGCCCATGGCGTGATCATAGCCCGCCTCGGCGATCACCCGACGGGCGAGGGCGGCAAGGTCGCAGGGTGGTTCGGGCAGGCCGCGCACCGACAGGAACACCACCCCGGTGGCCACCGCGCATTCGGCCACCGCGTTGCGGCCCACATCGGCGGTAAGGCAGGCATCGATCACCGCATCGCTGATCTGGTCGCACAGCTTGTCGGGGTGACCGAGGGTTACCGACTCGGATGTCATCACAAAGTCACGCATGGTTTACCCTCCAGAGGTTGCAAATCAAGTTCGAGGCGGCGCCGCGCCAGGACTGCAAGCGTCGGAACCGTGCCCATTCCGACCGCCACGGCGGCATCGGCTGCACCAAGGCGTGCCACGCCCAGCAGGCGGCCCAGCGGCGGCACCATGAAGGGGAGCACGGCCAGCCCGATGCTGCCCAGCACCATCTGGTCCAGCGCGCGGTTTTCAAACAGTTTGTCGGGTCTGAGTTTGCGCACGTCCTGTCGTTGGCACGTCATCGTATAGAAAAGCTGACCCAGCGAGAGTGACAGGAACGTCATTGCGCGGGTCTGAGGTCCGGGGCCATAGCGCGAGAGCCCGATGAAATGCGAGGTCAGCGCCGAGGCCGCAATGGTAACGCCGTCGATGCCGATGCGCTGCATATGCTCGCGCGGGATGATCGGCTGGCTGGGATCGCGCGGTGGCTGTGACATGGCGTCGGCATCGGGATCGGCGAGGGCAAGGCCAAGCCCCGGTAGCACATCGGTCACCAGATTGATCCACAAAAGCTCCATCGGGGATTCCATCTCGCCGGGGCCATGCAGGGCTTCGGCCATGGTCACGATGATTTCCGACATGTTGGTGGTCACCAGAAAGTCGAGCGCGCGGCGGATGTTGCGGTACACCGTGCGGCCGCGCGCGATGGCGTCGATCAGGGTGGTCAGCTCGTCGTCGCGGATGACCACATTGGCCACGCCGCGCGCCAGATCGGTGCCCGAGGCCCCCATCGCGATGCCGATATTCGCGGCCTTGAGCGCGGGCGCGTCATTCACCCCGTCGCCGGTCATTGCCACAACCCGGCCCGTTGCCTGAAGCGCCTGCACAATCGCCAGCTTCTGATCGGCACTGACGCGGGCAAAGACGTGGGTCTTGCGCGCGAGGCCGGACAGCAGGGCGGGGTCCATCGCGGTAAGTGTGGTGGAGTCGATGATGCGGACGGGGCCGCCATTGGCCAGATCAAGCTCGCGCGCGATTGCGCCCGCCGTGGCGGCCTGATCGCCAGTGATCATGACGGTTTCGATACCGGCCCGGTGCAGGGCGCTGATGAAGTCCTTGGCGCCGGGCCGCAGCGGGTCGACCATCGCCAGATGGCCAAGCCAGGTCAGCCCGGAGACTTCATCATCTGTCGGGGCGGTTTCACCACGCGCAAAGCCCAGCACCCGCGTCGGTCGAGCCGCAAGCTGATCATTGAGACCGATGATCGTGGCGCGGTCGCTGTCGGTCAGCGGGCGGGTTTCGACCCCGTCAAACAGGTGCGAGCAGCGCGCCAGCACGGCGTCGGGGGCGCCTTTGACCACGGTCAGCGGGGTCGGGCCGTCGTGACAGGTCGCCATCCACGGGCGCCGCAGGGTGCGTTCGACGGTTGTGTGGCGCGGTCTGGCGGCGCGCAGTTCAACGGCGTCAATGCCGCAATCAAGCGCGAATTCCATCAGCGCGCGTTCGGTGGCGGACGACCCGTTGGCGGCGCCCGGACTGGTTGCACTGTCGTTGTTCAGCACTGCGGCCTCGGCGAGTGATCCAAGCAGAGCGAGATCGGTCAGCGGGATTTCGGACAGCCCGCGCGTGGCCGCGATCACCTGCATGCGGTTCTGGGTCAGGGTGCCGGTCTTGTCGAGGCAGATCGTTTGCAGCGCCCCGAGGCTTTCGACCGCATCAATGCGGCGGATCAGGATGCCGCGCTTTTCCATCTTTTTCAGGCCAAGCGCCATTGTGGTGGTCGCGACGACGGGCAGCCCTTCGGGCACTGCGGCGACGCCCAGGGCCAGGGCATCCTTCAGCATGCCCGCAAGGCCATAGCCGCGCATCCAGCCGATGCCCATAAGCGCGCCGCAGGCCGCGAGCGAGATCTGCACCAGCTTGCTGCCCAGAATATCCAGCTCCTCTTCGACCGGGGCGCGGGGGCGGGTGGCGTGCTGGCTGAGAAGGGCGATCTGTGCGGCGGCTGTGTGGCGCCCGGTGGCCACGACAAGGCCAAGGCCCTGACCTTCGGTGACGATTGTGCCGGAGTGCAGCATCGTAGCGCGTGATCCGATCGGGGCGTCGGCGCTGACCTTGGTTTCGGCTGCCTTTTCGACGGGCATGGTTTCGCCGGTCAGGGGGGATTCGTCGACCAGAAGCCGGTCGGCGCTGACCAGACGGGAATCGGCCACGACCTGCCCCCCGGCCCGCACGGCGTAAAGATCGCCCCGCACCACGTCCGCGGCGGCAATCTCGACCGGTTGCCCGTCGCGCAGGACGGTGACGTTTTCGTTGCCGGTTCCGCTTTCCATCAGGGCGTGGATCACGCTTTCGGCCTGACCTTCGGTGACATAGCCAAGGACACCGTTGACCATCACGACCGCGAGTGTGGCCACGGCATCGGCGACGCCGCCCGTTGCCAGCGAGACCACGGCCGAGCCGCCGAGCATCAGGACGGGGAGGCTGGTGAACTGGTCCTTCAGCAGCCCGAGGCCCGAGCGTTTTTCATCCTGTGGCAGAAGGTTCGGGCCCTCGGTTTGCAGCCGGTTTCGGGCGTCGTCGGCGGTAAGGCCGCGGGCGGAGTTGCTGTGCAGGGCGGCGGCGATGTCCTGCGGGCTTTGCGTGTGCCATGGCGTGCCAGTGGGGGCAGAGGGGGATGGCCGGGCGGTTTGCGCGGTGGCAGAGGTTTTGGGCGCGCCCACGTGTGGCAGGTCGTTGAGGATGGTGTCGACCAGCGTGCGGAGCCGATCCACAAGGTGGTGATGTGGCGTGCTTGGGTCATGATGCAGGATCACGCTGCCGGTCTTTGTGCGCACCTCGGCCCGGAGCCAGGCGGTTTCGGCGTGCACGAGACCCGCGAGCCGCGCCGCGAGGCCGGTATTGCCGCGCAGCCCTGCCAGCCGCAGGCGCAGCCGCCCGGGCACCTCGCTGTGGATGATCGTGATTGCTGCTGTCCGCACCGCAAAGGCCCCGCCTGTCGAATCCTTTCTACCATATAGGGCAAGGATCGGCTGTCATCCGGTTTCGGGGATGTGCGACGGATCGCGCGGCCTGCGGTTCTGTTGGGGGGCGGTGTCGGGCTTGGCGGCAAACACGCGGCGGCGGGGCCTATAGCCCGGCGGGAAGTTTGGACTGCATCATCGTTTTCCTGTCGAGTATGTCGCCATCCACGATGAAAGTGCCGTCGCCCACGGCATGGAGGGTTCGCTGCTCGGTGCGGGTGCTGTCAAAATATGCGGCGACGCCGCTTAGCACGATGATGTTGTGTGGCTCGATGATGTCGACAACCCGGCATTCGATATTGGCGAGGCACTCTTTGATCAGAGGCGCCTGAACGTGCTTGGCCTTGACCGGGGTGAGGTCGAATTTACCGAATTTATCGGTGTCTTTGCCCGAGCATGTGCCCACCCCGATGACGGTATCGATCAGGTCCACGGTCGGGATCGAGATCACGCATTCCTTCATGTCCCGAAGCGCGGTGTAGGAGTGGTTCCAGGGGCCGGTGGTGATGGCGAAGGTGGCGGCGAAATCCATCACCATGGTCCAGGTGATGGTCATCACGTTGGGTTTGTGACCGTCATGCGTGGTGACAAGGATGACCGGCCCCGGTTCGATCAGGGTGAATGCTTTGCTGAGGTGAAGAGTTTCCATGGCGGCCTTCGGTCTGCGTGGCGCAAGCATAGCATCCTTTCATCATTTATACTGCCATCAATTCTGTCCGCTGTGGGGGCCGTGCGGTGTCAGTGGCGCGTCAGTGAAAATCTGTTCGGGTTGTCGGCCCAAAGCCTGATCCAGCCGCATAAGCACATCCGGTCCGAACCGGCGGGTCACCGTGGTGCGAGGCAGCGCGATCAGATCAGAAATCCGCTGTATTCCAATACGTTGCAGGGCGATGCGGGTTTTGTCGTCCAGCCGCAGCGCGGCGATGGGCAAGGGGGTGAGGCGGGCTTGGGTGTGCCCCGTCTTGGCGTAGCCTTCGCGGAAATGCGCCAAGGCCCAAGCGGCGCCGCGGGTGTCTGCAAGCCCGATCCGCACAGTCACCCCCGCACGGGCAAGCCGGTGGCGCATGTCGTCCAGCATTGCGGCCTCACCGCCAAAGAGATGCGCCGCGCCGGTGATGTTCAAAAGCAGCCCGTCGGCGTCATCAAGCCCCACCCAGGGGCAATAGCGTTTCGCCCAGCGGGCCAGCATGTGCAAGAATCGCAGGTCGGCCCGCGTGTCTGCCGGGCGGCTTTGCAGGTCAGGGCAAAAGGCCCGCGCATCGGAATAGCCCATGCCGCGGTGCAGCCCCTGCTGTTCGGCCTGTTGGTTCAGGCAATAAATCCGGTCGGTATTCTTTTGGTGCAGGGTCAGCGCAAAGGGCGCGTCAGTCGGGCGTGCCCGCAGAACCCTGTCGCTGGGCAGCCTTGGAAACCACAATGACACGACGCGTTTGGGCATCCCATCTTACATCCCATGCAGACAATGTTCCTGATTTGTTCTTGATAAGCGCCCACCGTTGCAGAGTCGAGTCGTCAGGATCAAAAAGCGGTGAGCAGTGCCAGCGCGTATCGGCGGCATTGCTGCCTGCGCCTTCGGGGATGAGGCAAAGGCCGGTGGTTTGTCCGGTCTGCGCGGCAAGTTGCAGCCGCCGCCCTTCGGTCAGGCCAAGGGGGCGGCTGAGTTCCATCACCACAAGCGATACCGCGCCCGAGCGCAGGGCGTCTTCGGCCACCGCCAGAACATCGGTTTGCTCCTTTGCCTGTGCGACCAGAATCTTGTGCGGGTGCAGGTAGGGTTCGAAGCCGATCGGGTTGATCTGGTCGGTTTGCCATGCCTCGCGCACCCAAAGGGCGGTGCCGCCCAGTTGCCCCCCCAGCGCAAAGGCAAACACCAAGGCGTTGGGGCCGCAGGCCTCGTGCGTGCGGGCCTTTCGAGGCGGGAAGCTGGCAGAGAAATCAAAGGACATGGGGCGATCATACACAAATCATGGCGAAGATAAATTTGGTACAGGCAAGAGTGTCGGCTTTGCCCAGTGACCGGGTGGGCACTGGGCTGATTGTCGTTTGATGCGCCGTTTGGCCAGGCTGATGGCGGCGCCTTTGGGTTAGGTGCGGACACCTGCGAAGCGCTGTTGCCAGTCTTCGCGGTCTTCGTCGGCGATTTTGGCGAAAAGCACCTCTGGCACGGTGAAGGCATGACCGGCGGGCAGGGCAGCCAGCGCCCCCGCCACATCGTCGGGCCATGTGTCATCCTTGGTCTGCATCGCGGCCAGCAGGGCGGCGCTGGCATCGGGGATGAAGGGGGCGGACAGCACGGCGTAGAGCCGGATCAGGTTGAGGCCAAGGCGAACCTGTGCGGCGGCTTGCGCGGGGTCGGTTTTGAAGGTCGACCACGGCGCGGTGGATTGCAGGTATTCGTTGCCCGCGACCCAAATCGCGCGCAGTTCCTGCGCCGACTTGCGGACCTCCATATTCTGCATATGGTCTTCGTAGGCGCGGATGCGGGTGGTCAGCTCGGCGATCAGCGCCTGTTCCTGCGCACCGTATTCGCCGCCTTGGGGAACAGTTTCACCGAATTTCGAGCGGCAGAATTTGGTGATGCGTGAGACGAAGTTGCCCAGCACGTCGGCAAGATCTTTGTTCACGCTGGTTTGGAAATTTTCCCAGGTGAATTCGGCGTCCGAGCTTTCGGGGGCATGGGACAGCAGCCACCAGCGCCAATAATCGGCAGGCAGCAATTCCAGCGCCTGATCCATAAACACGCCGCGTCCGCGCGAGGTGGAGAATTGCCCGCCGTCGTAGTTCAGGTAGTTGAACGACTTGATGTAATCGACCAGTTTCCACGGCTCGCCCGAGCCAAGGATGGTGGCGGGGAAGGACAGCGTGTGGAAGGGCACGTTATCCTTGCCCATGAACTGGGTATAGGTGACGTCATCGGCGCCCTTGTCGGTGCGCCACCAGCGCTCCCAATCGGTGCCTTTGCCCGCATCGACCCATTCCTGCGCGCAGGCGATGTATTCGATCGGCGCGTCGAACCAGACGTAGAAGACCTTGCCCTCCATGCCCGGCCAATCCTCGGTGCCGTTTTTCACCGGGATGCCCCAGTCAAGGTCACGGGTGATGCCGCGATCTTGCAGGCCGTCGCCGTCGTTGAGCCATTTCTTGGCGATCGAGGTGGTCAGGATCGGCCAGTCGGTTTTGCTGTCGATCCATGCCTGAAGCTGGTCGCGCATCTGCGATTGGCAGAGGTAGAGGTGTTTGGTCTCGCGCTGCTCAAGATCGGTGGACCCCGAGATGGTGGAATGCGGGTTGATCAGGTCGGTCGGGTCAAGCTGCTTGGTGCAGTTGTCGCATTGGTCACCGCGGGCGGAGTCGAAGCCGCAGTTAGGGCAGGTGCCCTCGATATACCGATCCGGCAGGAAGCGGCCATCGGCGTGGGAATACATCTGCTTTTCAATGACTTCGCGGATCAGTCCCGCCTTGGCCAGCTGCCCGGCGAAATGCTGCGTCAGACGGTGGTTTTCCGGGCTGGAGGAGCGACCGAAGTGGTCGAAGCTGAGCCGGAAGCCCTTGGCGATTTCGGCCTGCACGTCGTGCATTTCGGCGCAGTATTCAGCGACGGGCTTACCCGCCTTGGCGGCGGCCAGCTCGGCCGGGGTGCCGTGTTCATCGGTGGCGCACAGAAACAGCACCTCGTTGCCGCGACCGCGTTGGTAGCGGGCGAACAAATCGGCGGGCAGCTGGCTGCCCACGAGGTTGCCCAGGTGCTTGATCCCGTTGATGTAAGGAATTGCTGAGGTGATCAGATGCCGTGCCATTGTGCCGCCCTTTGTCCGCTTTGCGCCTGCTTTAGCGCATGGCGCGGGCGGGTTCCAGCGCCGTTAGTCCGGGTCGCGGGTGCGCCCCGTCAGGCGGCCGACCAGAAACGAGGTGCGCGGCGAATAGATATAGCGGGTGCGGGTGCGCGCGGGGCGCGCGCGCATGCGGATAAAGCCAAAGATGACCAGAACGGCATGGCCTACGGCAATCATCACGAACATGGCGGGCGGGCCGAAGGTGGCAATCAGCCCCGAGGCCAGCAGCGGCGCGGCAATGGCACCGACGGCGAAGAAGAACATCAAAGCGGCCGACAGCTCGACCCGCTCGTGTTCCTCGGCAAAGTCATGGGCATGGGCGGCGGCGACCGAGTAGATCGGGAAGGTGGTCATCCCAAACAGCCCGGCGGTCAGCAGGATGCCGGTGGTGCTGAGGTCATGGGTCAGCGCGGTCAGGGTGCAACTGCCGACGGCGGCGACGGACATCCAGATCAGCACCCAGCGGCGGTCGTATTTGTCGGCCAGCCAGCCAACCGGGTATTGCGCAATGGCGCCGCCCGCGATGAACGCGGCCAAAAACCAGGCGATCTGATCGATGGCAAGGCCAACCTGCTGGCCATAGATCGGCCCGACCATCCGGAACGAGGCGCTGGACAGCGCGGCGACCACAACACCAGCCGCCGCCAGGGGCGAACGTGTGACCGCCAGCATCGGGCGCAGGCGCGGCGCGGCGGGGGTGTCGGGCTGGCTGGCGCGTGTCAGAGTCAGCGGCAGCAACGCGGCGCAACACAGGATCGCCAACAAATTATAGGACACATAAGAGGCCGGGGCGAGCACCGAGATCAGCATCTGCGACACCAGCGAGGCGCCCATATCGACGATGCGATATGTGCCCATGGCGCGACCGCGGGTCTCATTGGTGACCTTGGCCTGCAACCACGCCTCGATCACCGTATAGCACCCGGCCACGCATAACCCCGAGGCCAGCCGCATCACCGCCCAGGCGGTCGGGTTGATCACTAGCATATGCGCCAACAGACCAATGGCGCCCGTCGCGGTGAAGGCGGCAAAGGCGCGGGCATGGCCGACGCTGCCCATCAGGCGCGGCGCCCACCAACAGCCGATGAAGAACCCCATGAAATGCGCCGACCCCAGCAGACCAATTTGCCCGGTGGTGAAATCAAGCGTGAAACCCGACAGCGCATCAAGCGGCCCGACGCCGCCCGTGGCCAGCTGAAGCAACACAACGGACATGAACAGGGCGGCAAAGGAAATCATCAGACGCATTCGCCCACCCTGACGATCCTGATCGCAGTGGCAAGCACGTTCGCGCCATCTTCTGTCGCTTCCGTCAGTATCCTGCAATAGAAGGTCGAAGCCCCGACCTGTGCTTCACATTTTCCAAATATCCTTGGCGAAGCCATCCGAGTGTCTGCCCTGAAAGGGCAGACACGAGATATACTGCGCGCCGAAGGCGCACAATCAGGTCACGCGCGGCTTATTGCGCGGTATAGGCACCGTCGACCAGATGGTAACTTCCGGTGATGAAGCTGGCGCGGTCCGACAGCAGGAATGTCACCAGCGCTGAAACCTCTTCTGAGGTACCCAGACGCCCGATCGGATGAGCGGCGGTGATCGCGGTCATCGCTTCTGCGGGCAGAGTCTCTAGCAGAGGCGTGTTGATGAAGGCCGGGCCGACGGCGTTGACCCGGATACCGTGGGCGCTGTATTCTATCGCGGCGGCGCGGGTCAGCCCCAGCAGCGCGTGTTTGGCGGCGGTATAGGCAGACAGACCGGCCATGCTGACGCTTCCCATGATCGAGGACATGTTCACAATCGCCCCGCCGCCGGATTTCAGCATTTCCGGGATCGCATAGCGCATGCCATAGAAAACGCCGTTGAGGTTGACATCCATCACCTGTTGCCAGCCCTCCAGCGGGTATTCGCCCACCGGAACCTGCGGCCCGCCGATGCCCGCATTGTTGACCAGCAGGTGCAGCGCGCCGGTTTTCTCGACCGCGAAAGCGATCATCTTTTCAACCTGATCGGGCTTGCCGACATCAACGGCACAGGCGTGGCCACCGATCTCGTCCGCCACGCTTTGCGCCGCTTCGAGGTTCATGTCGGCCACGACAACCGTCGCCCCCGAAGCTGCCAGCTCGCGGCAGCAGGCGGCGCCAATACCCGATCCCCCACCAGTGATAAGGGCGGTCTTTCCGTCAAAAGTCAGGTTCATGATCATACTCCTGAGTTGAACTACAGGCTTCACGATGGGGCCGGGGCGGGAGGGCGTCTTTGATCCGGCTCAACTGCCGCCACTTTCGGGGGCGATACCGGGAAAAATACTGACAGGCGCGGTTTGGGCGATAATTATCTGTGCGGGGATTTTTGTCGGTGACAGCGACGAGATATGCGATAGCCTGCGCCGTGATGTGATCAGGGAGGACACAGGATGAAACGAATGATGATGGCGGCGTTTTTGGCGCTGGCGCCGGTTGCGGGTTGGGCCGAAGGGATCGTGCACAAGATTGCGGTGCATGTGGACGATGGCGACCCGCGTGTGCTGCATATGGCGCTGAACAATGTGCAGAATATGGCCAGCTATTACAAATCGCAGGGCGATACGGTGCAGGTCGAAGTGGTGGCTTATGGCCCCGGCTTGGTGATGTTTCTGGATGGCAAAAGCCCGGTGTCGGACCGGATTTCGACCATGTCGCTGGAGCTGGAGGGGCTGACCTTTTCCGCCTGCGGCAACACGCTGCGCAAGATGAGCGAAAAGGCGGGTCATGATGTGGCGCTGATGGACGAAGCCGTGGTTGTGCCGTCGGGCGTTGTGCGGTTGGTCGAGTTGCAGGAACAGGGCTATGCCTATGTCCGGCCCTGAGCGGGATTGAAAAATGGCGGCTCCGGCTGGCCTTTTGGGTTTGCCGGGGTATGTTCCCCCCAAGCATATGACATGAGGGGAACGGGCAATGAAGATGAATCCGCTGGGCCGCACTGGCCTGATGGTAAGCGAGTTGTGCCTTGGCACGATGACTTGGGGCACACAGACCGGCGAGGCGGATGGCCATGCGCAGATGGATCTGGCGCTGGCACGGGGTATAAATTTCGTCGATACCGCCGAGATGTATCCGGTGAATCCGGTGTCGAAAGAGACGCAGGGGCGGACCGAAGAGATTGTCGGAACCTGGAACGCGGCCAACAAGGCGCGGCGCGGCGACTATGTTCTGGCGACCAAGCATTCGGGCGCTGGGTTGAAGCATGTCCGCGACGGCGCGCCGATTTCCTCGGCCACGATTGCCGAGGCGATCGAGGGATCGTTGCGGCGGTTGCAGACGGATTACATCGACCTCTATCAGTTCCACTGGCCCAATCGCGGGTCGTATATGTTCCGGCAGAACTGGAATTTCGACCCGTCGCGGCAGGACCGCGCGGCGACGGTGGCGCATATGCAAGATGCGCTGGGCGCGTTGCAGGAGCAGGTGACCAAGGGCAATATCCGCCACTTCGGCCTGTCGAACGAAAGCGCTTGGGGCACGACGATGTGGGCGACTTTGGCCGAGGCCGGGGCAGGGCCACGTGTGGCCTCGATCCAGAACGAATATTCGCTGCTGTGTCGGTTGTTCGATACTGATTTGGCCGAGGTGGCGGTGAACGAGGATGTCGGGCTGTTGTCCTATTCGCCGCTGGCGGCGGGGTTGCTGACGGGCAAGTATCAGGGCGGCGCGGTGCCAGACGGATCGCGGTTGTCGCTGAATGGCGATCTGGGCGGGCGCAAGAGCGACCGGGTGTTCGACGCGGTCGATGCCTATCTGGAGGTCGCGGCGCGGCACGGGCTGGATCCGGTGCATATGGCGCTGGCATGGGCTGCGGGTCGGCCGTTCATGACCTCGGTGATTTTCGGCGCGACGACGCTGGCGCAGCTTGAGCAGGTGCTGGGGGCCGACGGTCTGGTGCTGAGCGATGAGGTTCGGGCAGAGTTGAACGCGGTGCATCGCGCCCATCCGATGCCCTATTGATCTCGTGTGCGCGGCGAAGGTCGCGCACCGAAAGGCCCAGCCCGGCGCGGAAGGCGCGCGCCAGACTGGCCTGAGACGAAAACCCGGTGGCCAGCGCGATCTGTTGCACTGGCAGGGCGGTGTCCTGAGCCAGGCGCCGGGCCTCGGACAGGCGCAGGTCGAGGTAGAAGCGTTTCGGCGGCATGGCCAGCGCGCGGGCGAACTGAGCCTCGAGCTGACGTGGCGAGACCGCGAGAGCGCTGGCGATGTCAGCGATCGGCAGCGGGTCTTCGATATGGGTTTCCATCAGGGCGACAGCGCGGGCAACCAGCGGATGGCGGCGCGACAGGCGGGCGGTGCCGCTGAGCGCCTGCGGCGTGGTGGCGGCGTGCGGGTCAGGGTCATAGATGAAGGCGCTGGCGACGCGGCGCGCCAGCCCCGCGCCATAGCGCGCGCCGATCAGGTGCAGCATCAGGTCGATGGCGGGCGCGGCGCCGCCCGAGGTGATGTATTTGCCGGAAATCACATAGCGGTCGCGCAGCAGATCGACCTGATCGAAGCGGGCGGCGAAATCTTCCAGATCCTCCCAATGGGTTGTGGCGCGTTGACCGTTCAGTAATCCGGCACCGGCAAGAACCCAGCTGCCGCCGTCGATCCCGGCCAGAGCGTGGCAGCGGGGGGCGAGGCGGCGCAGGCTGGCCAGCAGCGCGGGCGTGGCCTGTTCGTTCACGCGAAACCCCGCGATCACGATCAGCAGGTCGCAGCGATCAAGTGTGGCGATGGGCTGTGCCGGGACGGTGACGCCTGAGGTCAGTCGCGCGGGCGTGCCGGTGGGCGAGAAGAACGACCAACCGAACAGCGGCTTGCCTGCACGGCGGTTGGCGGCGCGCATCGGGTCCAGCGCTGCGGCGAAGCTGAGCATATTGCTGTCGTCAAGAAGCAGCAGCGCGGTCGAAAGTGGCTGTTCTGAGGGGGCGAAGATATTCTCGCTGATGTTTTTCGCGGATTTTGCCATGTTTCATTCGTAAAATGCAAAGAAACCTGTCGCAAGCCGGTAAAGACTGCTGTCAGCAAGAATAGGAGTGGCCAATGCCTTTGGAAATGAACCGTGAGGTCTTTATCACCTGTGCCGTAACCGGGTCGGGGGCGACGCAAGATCGCAGCCCGCATGTGCCGCGCAGCCCCAAGCAGATCGCGGAAAGTGCGATTGATGCGGCCCGCGCAGGGGCGGCGGTGGTGCATTGCCATGTGCGCGATCCAGAAACCGGCGCGCCAAGCCGTCGGCTGGATCTGTACCGCGAGGTGACCGATCGCATTCGCGAGGCCGAGGTCGATGTGGTGCTGAACCTGACGGCGGGCATGGGCGGCGACATGATCTTTGGCCCGACCGAGCAGCCTTTGCCGTTGAAAGAGGCGGGCACTGATATGGTGGGCGCCTCTGAGCGGGTGAAGCATATCGCCGAGTGTCTGCCCGAGCTTTGCACGTTGGATTGCGGCACGATGAATTTCGCCGAGGCCGATTATGTGATGACCAACACGCCGGGCATGTTGCAGGCGATGGGGCGGATGATGTCGGCGCTGGGGGTGAAGCCCGAGATCGAGGCGTTTGACACTGGGCATCTGTGGTATGCCAAGCAGTTGGTAAAGGATGGGGTGTTGGAAAGCCCGGCCCTGGTGCAGTTGTGCATGGGGGTGCCATGGGGCGCGCCGGATGATCTGAATACCTTCATGGCGATGGTGAACAATGTGCCGGACGACTGGAATTTCAGCGGCTTTGCGCTGGGGCGGCATCAGATGGCATATGTCGCGGCGAGCGTTTTGGCCGGGGGCAATGTGCGGGTGGGTCTTGAAGATAACCTGTGGCTGGACAAGGGCGTGTTGGCGACCAATGCGCAATTGGTGGAGCGGTCGGTGAGTATCGTTGAAAACATGGGCGCGCGGGTGATCGGGCCGGAAGAGGTGCGGGCGAAGCTGGGCTTGGTCAAGCGGGCTCCGGTGTCGCTATGAGCAGGATTGCAGCGGTTATTGGCGGTGGGGTGATTGGCGGCGGTTGGGCGGCGCGGTTCCTGCTGAACGGGTGGGATGTGCGGGTGTTCGACCCCGACCCGGAGGCTGAGCGCAAGATTGGCGAGGTTCTGGACAACGCGCGGCGATCCTTGCCGGGGTTGGGCAATGTCGCCTTGCCCGAGGAGGGCCGCCTGAGCTTTCACGCCACGATGCCGGAGGCGGTTGCCGGGGCCGCGTGGATTCAGGAGAGCGTGCCAGAGCGGCTGGAACTGAAGCGCAAGGTGTTTCAGGCGGTGCAGGCGGCCTGTGATGTGGGGGCTGTGATCGGCTCGTCGACATCGGGGTTCAAGCCGAGCGAGTTGCAGGGCTGTGCGACGCGGCCCGAGCAGATCGTGGTGACGCATCCGTTCAACCCGGTGTATTTGCTGCCGTTGGTCGAACTGGTGCCGTCGGAGGCGAACCCGCCCGAGGTGGTGGCGCAGGCCAAGGCGGTGCTGACCGGTTTGGGGATGTACCCGCTGCATGTCCGCAAGGAGATCGACGCGCATATCGCCGATCGGTTGCTGGAAGCGGTGTGGCGCGAGGCGCTGTGGCTGGTCAATGATGGCATTGCCACGACCGAAGAGATTGATAACGCGATCCGTTATGGCTTTGGCATTCGCTGGGCGCAGATGGGGTTGTTCGAGACCTATCGCGTGGCGGGCGGCGAGGCCGGGATGGCGCATTTCATCGCGCAGTTCGGGCCATGTTTGCAGTGGCCCTGGACCAAGCTGATGGATGTACCCGAGCTGACGGACGCGTTGGTGGAACAGATCGCAAGCCAGTCGGATGCGCAATCGGGCGCGCATTCGATCCGCGCGTTGGAGCGGATCAGGGACAACAATCTGGTGGGCATTATCCGGTCGCTGCAGCCGACCAACTGGGGTGCGGGGGCGTTGCAGAACGCCCATGATCAGGCGCGATCCGGGGACATGGGGCTGGTGCAGGATATCAGCGAGGTGGCGGATATCGCAGCACCTGTGCTGACGATCAACCGGGCGGTGCCGCTGGATTGGATTGATTACAACGGCCATATGACCGAGGCGCGGTATCTGGATGCTTTTGCGGCGGCGACGGATCGGTTCATGCAGATCATCGGCTGCACGCCGGAGTATATCGCGTCGGGTGGTAGCTTCTTTACCGCAGAGACGCATATCCGCCATATCGACGAGGCGCGCGCGGGGGCGCGCATTCAGGTGCGCACGCGGGTGTTAATGGCCGAGGGCAAGAAGATGCAGCTTTGGCATGAGATGGTCGAGGGCGAGCGCATGCTGGCGACGGCGGAGCATATGCTGTTGCATGTGGATCTTTCGACGCGCCGCTCGGTGCCGCCGCCGCCGCAGATTGCCGGGGCTTTGCAGCGGTTTGCCGCGGCGCATGCGGGGTTGGACCTGCCGGAGGGTGTGGGCCGGGCGGTCGGCGCGCCGCGGTAGGGTTTCGCCTGCGGCGGGCGGGGAAAGGGGGGCTGACGGCCCCCCTCTTGGCCTTTGGCCAATTCACCCCCCGTGAGTATTTTTGTCAGAAAGAAGTCTTGAGTACGGGGTGGGCCAGTCGGTGATGCTGTCGCGCAGGCTCAGGAGTTCTGCGGGCAGGTCACGGGCGGAAATCCTGGCTTCGCGCACCAGCTGGTCGAAGTGCAGGGTGAAGGTGGTGACTTTTTCGCTGTCGCGGAACGCCAGGTAATTACGCCCGACGTAGAGCACGGCCAGAAGAGGGCCGAAAATGGTCAGCGGGGCGGAAAACAGGCGGCGGGCATCGAACATATAGACTCGCAGGCGGGGGTAAAGTTGGGTGTGCAGGTCGAGCATCCGGTCGATCTGTTCGCGACGCAGGTCGGCGGGCAGATCGGCATAGTAGCCCTCGGCGCGGGCGAAGCTGGTGAGTTCATGCTGTGGCAGGGCGATTTCATAGTCTGACCCGGCGCTGCGCATCCATTCCAGGCGATCGGCGCTGGCGGTGATCGCCTGTTGCGCGGTGCGGCCAAGGTGGGGGGCGTATTCCCATTCCAGCAGGGCCGGGGTTTTCAGCATGTCGGGCAGGGTGGCGGGGACGTGGCGGATTTTATAGCCTGCGGCCTCGGTATGCCAGTTGAAGATCTGTTCATCGACGAGGGCGCGGGGCGCTTCGGTCAGGGTCATCGAGGCGGCGAGGATGTCGGCGGCGGTTTCAGGCCGGTCGGAGAGCGACAGCAGCCAGTCGGCGGAAACGCCGAGGGCGGCGGCGCATTCGCCCACGACCTGCGCATTGGGCAGCCGCGCGCCAGTGCCGGTCAGCAGCTGTGAGATGGTCGAGCGGTCGACGCCGATCCGCCGCGCCAGCGCGCTTTGGCTGAGGCTTCGCAGGGTCATGGCGGTGGAAAGCCGGGTGCGGAATTGGCTGGCGCGCAGGCGTTTGTCGATTCTATGAGGCATATGGTGATATAAATCACAGATGTGGAGAAATGTTAATCATATTCCAAGTGTATTTTGCTGCACCTGCACGGTAGCCGTATTGTGAAATATAGCAGTGGGGATGGAATGGAAACGCGGGCGCGAACCTTGGTGAAAGCGATCCTTTGGAGTTTGTTGGGCTTGGTGACGATGAGTCTTGTTGGGCTGGCGTTGACCGGGTCGGCAATGCTGGGCGGGGGGATGGCGGCGATCAACACCGGGATCGGCTTGGTTCTTTACCTGATATATGAGCGGGTTTGGACTCTGGTTCGGTGGGGCCGCAATGTTTGAGCGCGGCAAGGGATTGGTGGCGGAGCTTCCGACGCTGGCGTTGTTGGGGCTGGTCTATCTGGCCTGGGGGGTGGGCACGACGGTTCTGGTGGGGTGGAACCTGCCGCTGGCGATGGTCGTGACCGGGCTGGCCATTGTGTTGCACAGTTCGCTTTGTCACGAGGTCATTCATGGGCATCCGTTTCGCTGGCGGGTGGTGAATGAGGCCTTGGTGTTTCCGGCGGTGGCGCTTTGTGTGCCATATCTGCGGTTTCGCGATAGCCATCTGGCGCATCACCGCGATGCGATCCTGACCGATCCTTATGACGACCCGGAGAGCAATTACCTTGATCCCATGGTCTGGGCCCGGTTGCGGCCATGGATGCGGGCGGTGTTGCGGGCGAATAATACCTTGTTGGGGCGGATGGTGATCGGGCCGCTGGTGGGGATGATGACATTCACGGCGGCGGACATGCGGGCGATTTGGGCCGGGGACCGGGCGGTGCTGCGCGGCTGGCTCTGGCATATTCCGGCGCTGGGGGGAGTGGTCTGGTGGTTGGGAGCGGTGGCGGTGATGCCGGTCTGGGCCTATGTGGCGGCGGCCTATGGCGCGCTGGGGGTGTTGAAGATCCGCACGTTTCTGGAGCATCAGGCGCATGAGCGGGCACGCGGGCGGACGGCGATTGTCGAGGATCGCGGGCCTTTGGCTTTTCTGTTTCTGCACAACAACCTGCACGTCGTTCATCACATGCACCCCAAGGTGCCGTGGCACCGGTTGCCGGGGCTGTATTTTGGCAACCGCGAGCGATACCTGAGCCGCAATGATGGCTATATGTACCGATCCTATGCGCAGGTGATCGGGCGCTATTTGTGGCGGGCCAAGGACCCGGTGCCACATCCGTTGTGGCGCAGGCGGTGAAATCGGAGTAGGCGGGCCTATGGCCTGGATATTCATTTCTGTCGCAGCGGCGGCGTTTCAAACATTTCGGTTTATGCTGCAAAAGCATCTGAGCATGGGGGCCTTGTCGGCGGGCGGGGCGACCTCGGCCCGGTTTGTCTATTCGGTGCCTTTCGTGGTGTCGCTGGCGCTGGGCTATGTGCTGTGGCGCGGGGTGGGGGTGCCTCAGCTGGGGCCGGTGTTCTGGGCCTATGCGCTGAGCGGTGGCTTGGCGCAGATCCTGGCGACGTGGTGCGTTGTGGCGCTGTTCGCGGCGCGCAACTTTGCGGTGGGGATCACGTTCAAGAAAACCGAAGTGGTGCAGACCGCGATTTTGGGCTTGCTAGTGCTGGGCGACCGGGTGTCGGTGCCCGGGATGGCGGCGATTGTGCTGGGGCTGGTTGGCGTTCTGGTCCTTTCGGACACGGCGGCAAGCGGCGACGGCGGATGGGCGCGGCGGTTTATGAACCGGGGCGCGGGGCTGGGCCTGTTGTCGGGCGCATTTTTTGCGGTGTCGGCGGTAGGGTATCGCGGCGCGACGCTGGAGGTGGCCAGTGACGATGCGTTCTTGCGGGCGGTGGTGTCGCTGGCGGTGGTGACCACCGCACAGGCGATTGGCATGGCGCTGTGGTTGATCTGGCGCGAGCCGGGGCAGATGGGCAAAGTGTTCGCAGCCCGGCGCACGGCGGTCTGGATGGGGATCACCGGGATGGCGGGCAGCCTGTGCTGGTTCACGGCGTTCACGCTGCAAAACGCGGCTTACGTGTTCGCGGTCGGGCAGGTCGAGGTGATTTTTTCGCTTGCGGCGTCGGTGTTGTTTTTCCGCGAGCGGCTGAGCCGGCGGGAGGGCGCAGGCATCGCGCTGATCAGTGCGAGCGTCCTGTTACTGGTCCTACTCCTTTAAGGCGCACGAACATATTCGCCTCTTCGTTGTTCCTGAAAAAAGGCACCGAGCTGGGCGGGGTCATGTCATGCGCACGGGCTGCGACCTCGGCCAGAACGACCTCGGTGATGAAGGGCAGGTCGAATTCACGCACCTGTGGCAGCGGAATCCATTGCAGGTGAGAGAGCTCGTCACAGGCGGATGAGAAATCATCGGGATCGCTGGAGATTTCATCAGCGTCAATCATGAAGAACCGCGCGTCAAAGCGGCGCGGGCGGCCCGGCGGGGTGATGGCGCGGAACACGAATTGCAGCGGATGCGCCGCGGGCAGGTGGCCGGTGGCGGCAAAGCTGGCCCAATCGGCGGGGGGCGGGCAGCTCCAACTGCCGGGCGTGCCCAGCACCAGCCCGGTTTCTTCCCACAGCTCGCGGATTGCTGCCGCAGACAGGGCGTGTGGCATGTCCGCCGGGGCATCCTCCATCAGGCGTTCGTGGCACACCGCAGGCAGGGGCGTGCCCAACGGCACATCTGCATCGGCGGCATCGACCGCACCGCCGGGAAAGACGAATTTGTTGGGCATGAAGGCCGCCTGCGCGCCGCGCTGACCCATCAGCACTTTTGGCGCGGTCAAGCGGTCGCGCAGCACGATCACGGTGGCGGCATTGCGGATTGCGGTTTTATCAACTGTCATGTTTCCCCCCCTCAGGCGACGGGGTCAGTCGGGTTTGTCGAACCCGTGCATGCGCCGCGCCCACTGGAACCCGATCATTGCCCCCTTCAATCTGGGCAAAAGGTAGAGCGATAGGCCGACCGTGCCAATAGCGAAGATGGTAAAGAGCACAAGAGGCTCGGGCCGCCAAGTCGTGAACGCGAACAGCAGCAGCGGCGCCATCAGGTGACCGACGAACAGGATTGTCAGATAGGCAGGCCCGTCATCGGCGCGGTGGTGGTAAAATTCCTCGCGGCAGACCGGGCAGGCGTTACGCACGCTAAGATAGCCCTTCAGCAGCGGGCCGCTGCCGCAGCTGGGGCATTTGCGCCGCCATCCGTTGAACACGGCGGGCCAGGTTTCGCGCTCCTGAGCATTTGCCGTTTGATCTGTCATTGCACCCTCGCATTTCCGGTAAGCGGGGAATTTGGGGTATTTGGAGCGGAATAAAAACCCCGCGCGATGTCCTTGCGTCGCGATGTCGCAAAACGTGGCGGTCGGTATGCGGGAAGATCACGGTCGCGTGAACCCGCAGGAATTTTTCAGATCCGGGCGACGGAGACCGCGGCGCGGTGCGTATGACCAATCAGAAAACGGGCACTGGTCCGGATTTTCGAGCAAAACAAAAACGGAGAAATGCAAATGAAACGCGCAATTCTGATCACTGGTCTGGCCACGCTGGCGCTGGCGGGCACAACTCTTACCGCTTCGGCGTTTGGCAAAGAGCGGATGCACGGGCATGGCGGGCCGCGGATCACCTTTGAAGAGGTTGATACCAATGCCGATGGCAAGGTCACGCCCGAAGAAATGCAAGGTCATTTCAAGGCGCGCTTCGACGAAGCCGACACCGACAAGGATGGGGCACTGAGCGCTGACGAGATGACTGCGCAGGCCCAGAAGAGAGCTGCGGAGCGCATGGCAAAGAACACAGCGCGCATGATCAAGTACCGCGATGAAAACGGCGACGGCAAGCTGAGCCTTGAGGAGATGCAGCCCAAGCGTATGGGCAAGATGTTCTCGTGGATGGATGCCAACGACGATGGTGCGATCTCGGCCAAGGAGTTTTCCGAGATGCAGGAGCATCGCGGGCGCCATGACGGCAAAAAAGGTCGGTTCATGCCCTATGACGACGATGACGACATGGAGCGCGATCAGGACTGATCCAAGTGTGGAGGGCCGGGCCGGTTGGTCTGGCCCTTGACCGCCCGTGATCTGCGGGCGGGTTGTACGTGCGCCGCGATTTGATTGTCAGGCCCCTGCGAACAGGATACGCCAAAAGGACAATGGTTATGCCCTTTGACGCCCTTGCCGATGTATCGGATGATGCTTTGCTGGTGCTTTTCGCCAACGGCGATGCCGATGCGGCACGGGCATTGAATGTACGGTTGACCCCGCGAGCGTTTGCGCAGGCGATGCGCATGCTGCGCGACCGGGCCGAGGCCGAGGACGTGGCACAGGAAGCAATGTTGCGGCTGTGGCGGATCGCCCCGGAGTGGCGGCAGGGCGAGGCGAAGGTCACGACTTGGCTGTACCGTGTGGTGGCCAATCTGAGCACGGACCGGCTGCGTCGGCGGCGGACCGTCGATCTGGATACGGTGCCTGAACCGGAGGACGGCACGGCAAGCGTGACCGAGACGATGCAGGAGCGCAGCCGGATGGCGGCGTTGACGGCGGCTTTGGAGTGTTTGCCCGAGCGGCAGCGGCAAGCGGTTGTGCTGCGTCATATTGAAGGACTGGGCAATCCCGAGATCGCCCAGATCATGGACATCAGCACCGAGGCGGTCGAAAGTCTGACGGCACGGGGCAAACGGGCGCTGACGGCAGAATTGGCTGGGCGGCGCGAAGAGTTGGGGTATTCAGATGGCTGAAATGGATCAAGACGAGGCAATGCTGGACGCGCTGTTTGGCGCGGCACGCGCACAGGTGTCTGAACCGTCGGCCGATCTGATGGCGCGGGTGCTGGAGGATGCGTTTGCGGCTCAGGTGTCGCACAATGTGGCGACGGTGGCGGCACGCCCGCGACCCGGGGTCTTGAGCCGGGTGATGGCCGCGATTGGCGGCTGGCCCGCGCTGGCGGGGCTGGCGACAGCCGGGGTTGCAGGCTTGTGGATCGGGGTGAACCCGCCGACCGTGATCTCGGACACGGCGCAGATGTTTCTGGGGGGCAGCAGTGACCTGTATCTGGTCGATCTGGCGCCCGCTTTTGGTTTTGACTTGGCAGAAGGATAGGCCATGACCCCGCAGGATGACAGTGCACCGAAGGGCCGCACAAAGCGATTTGGCTGGATGCAGGTGATGCTGTTCGCATCGCTTGCGCTGAACCTTGCCGTGGCGGGGTTGGTGATTGGGTCTGTGCTGACCCACGGCCACCCGAACGGGCGACGGCCACCGCGCATGGTCGAGGTGGCCGGGCCATACACCCATGCGCTGAGCCGGGCCGACCGGCGCGAAATCATATATGCGTTGCGTAGTGAATACCGCGAGGGTCGGCCCTCGCGGGAGCAGATCCGGGACGAATTCAACGCGGTGATCGCGGCGTTGCGGGCCGTACCTTATGATCCCGGTCGGGTGGCCGCGATTGTAGAGCGCCAGATGGCGGTCGGGATGGACCGTCAGGAGCTGGGGCAGCGGTTGTTGCTGGAGCGGCTGGCGGCAATGAATGATGCCGAGCGCGCGGGCTTTGCCGATCGGCTGGCCGAGGCGCTGGAGCATCGCTCGGAGTGGGGACGCCACTCGGATGACTCGGACGATAACGATGAGTCGCACGACAACGACTGAGCGGGATCAGGCGGCAGGGCGGCTGAGCGTAACCTGATTGCGCCCGTGCGCCTTGGCGCCATAAAGGGCGCGGTCGGCCTGATCCAGCAGTCCGTTTACGGCTGTGTCGTCCATCGCGATATCAGCGCCATGCGCCAGCGCCAGCCCGATGCTGACCGTAACGTTCACGGGCTGCGCGTGGCCGGGCAGGTGGAAGGGTGTGTCGCTGATGATCTGACACAGCCTGCGCGCAATTGCGCGGGCCTGTGCCGGAGGCGTGTCGGGCAGGGCGATCAGAAATTCTTCGCCGCCGATGCGAGCCAGCAGATCGATGCCGCGCATGGCCGCGCGCAGGCGGTGTGACACCTCGCTGAGCACAGCGTCGCCGCCAGCATGGCCATAAAGGTCGTTGATCTGCTTGAAATGGTCCAGATCCGCCAGCATCACCGCAATCGGGCGCCCGGTCTGCGCGGCCTTCTGCGTCATGCGGGCCAGATGCGGCAGGGCATAGCGGCGGTTGTAAAGTTCGGTCAGCGGATCGGTGACCGCGGCGCGCAGCCCGTCGCGCACGGTGTTGTGCAGCCGGTCAGCCAGCGCCTTGCGGTGCGCAAGCGTGGTCAGGCGCTGTGCCATTTCAGCGGCATCAAAGCCGCTGGCCATCAGGTCATTCGCCCCAAGATCCAGCGCGTCGGCCGCCAGACCGACATTGCCGTCTTCGACCACCGCCAGAAACATCGTGCGGCGCAGTTCGGGCTGCGCGCGCAGCCCGGCGAGCAGGGCCAATCCTGCTTCGGGCGCGTCGCCGCCCAATCCGATCACCAACACATCCGGCGCGCCGCGGGTGGCGATGTCCCTGATCAGGCCGCGCCCATCATGGCAGCTGAGCCGATGCGGCGTGACAGGGGCAAGCGACTTGCGCCACAGCAGCGATTTCACCGAGGTATCAGCGACAAGGCCGACCCGCGAGGGTGCAATAATATCGGCTGCAGGTTCGGCGAACCCAAGCGCGCGGCTGGTGCTTTCGCGCAGCCGCAGTTCTTCGGCGCTGTCGCGGGCGCGCATTAGTGCGCGCAGGCGCGCCAACAAAAGCGTGTCGCCCAGCGGATGCGACACAACCTCGTCAGCGCCCTGAGCCAAGGCCATCAGCCGGTCGGCGCGGTCGGCGTTGGGCTGTACGATCACCACGGGCGGGCAGGAGGCGGCTTCGCCCGCCTTGATCCGCTGACACAGCGCGGTGCCGGTCATGTCGGGCAAGGTGGCGCTGGTCATCACCAGATCGGGTTGTTCAAGGTCGATCTGGCGCAGGGCTTCGGCCCCGCTGCCAGCCTGCACCACGGAATAGAACGCCGCAGACAGCTTGACCCGTAGCACAATGCGGTTGGTCGAAATTCCATCAACGATGAGGATTTTTCCGGGCATCAGGACGTTTGGCCTTTCAGGGCATGAAGCAGGTGCATGACGCGGACCCCAAGCAGGGGAACTTGTGTGATTCAGTCTTTCGTGAGATTGGTTAAGAAATCCTTTAATGATCCGGAAAACGAGCAAAAAAGATGAGCTTTTCGCAGGAATCCGCCGAAACCTTCGCGCTTCAGGCTTTGGCTTGGCTGGCAGGGAATGAAGATCTGCTGCCGGTGTTTCTGGGGGCAACCGGGGCGTCGGCGCAGGATTTGCGCGACAATGCGGGCGATCCCGCGTTTCTGGCGGCGGTGCTGGATTTTCTGATGATGGACGACGCTTGGGTGATCGGGTTCTGCGACACGCTGCGTGTGCCGTATGACCGGCCGATGCAGGCGCGGATTGCGCTGCCGGGCGGGCAGCAGGTCAGCTGGACCTAGCGGGTTTTCAAAGCGTTTTCAGCGGGCTGTCGGCGGAGGGGCGCAGCTTTTCCAGCAAGCGCAGCAGTTCGGCCTCTTCGCCGGGGGCGAGGCTTTGGGCCATGACGGCGGCATTGTCGCGCGCATTTGGCGTGGCGCGCAGAATGTGGTCGCGGCCTTTGGCGGTCAGTTCGACGCGACGGGTGCGGCGGTCTTCAGTGCCGTTGGAGCGGGCCAGCAGGCCGTCGGCCTCCATATGCCTCAGGGCACGTGAGGTGGCGGTGCGGTCGATGCCGACAAAATCTGCGATATCAGAGGGTTGGCTGAGGTCTTCGTTGCCGACAGCCAGCAGGATGCACCAAGTGGTGCGGGTCAGGCCAAGTGTCTTGAGCTGCTCATCCATGCGGCGTTCCTGAAGCCGGGCGGCGACGGACAGGTGATAGCCGAGCGATTGGTGCAGGCGGTAGGGCGGCGGGTTTTCCATGGCAACAAAACCCACAGGATTGGCGTGCGAAAGTCAAGCAATCGCGGGCTTGTCAAACGGCGGGCCGGGGGGCAGGTTGGCGACAATCCGGGCGGTTCCGGTCAGCAGGGGGCAGCAATGCAGGTCAAGGCAGTTTTGTTCGACAAGGATGGCACCTTGTTCGATTTCCGCGCCACATGGGATGTCTGGGCGGCGGGGGTGATTGCCGATCTGTCGCAGGGCGACGCGGCGCTGGCCGGGCGGATCGCCGACGCGGCGGTGTATGATCTGGGCACGGGGCGGTTTCATCCGGGCAGCCCGATCATTGCGGGCACCAACCGCGAGGCGGCAGAGTGCATTGCGCAGGCCTTGCCCGGTCGGGCGGTCGAGGAGCTGGAGCTGTTCCTGATGACCCGCGCGGCAGAGGCGCCTTTGGCCCCCGCCGTGCCGTTGGTGCCGTTTCTGGCGGGGCTTTCAGCGCGGGGCATGGCGCTGGGGGTGATGACAAATGACACCGAACACGGGGCGCGGGCACATCTGACGGCGGCGGGGGTATTAGAGCGGTTCGATTTTATCGCCGGGTTTGACAGTGGCTATGGCGCGAAGCCGGACCCGGAGCCGCTGCTGGCCTTTGCGCAGGCAACGGGGGTGGCGCCAGAGGCGGTGGTGATGGTGGGCGACAGCACCCATGACCTGATCGCCGGGCGGCGCGCCGGGATGCAGACTCTGGGCGTGCTGACCGGCACGGCAGGGACGGCGGAACTGCACCCCTATGCCGATGCGGTTTTGCCCGATATCGGGCATATCCCGGGGTGGTTGGACACGCCGCAGGGCTGAACCGTAGCGGGCGGTCGGCAAAAACGACGCATTCGGTCGTTAATCGGCAGGTGACGGGCCGGGGTTCGGTGTTTGCTGAGGGCAAATGGCGACAGGAGGTCCGAATGGCAGACTCAGCGGTAGAGACAGCAGCCCCGCGCAAGCGCGGTGGCGGACGGGCGGGCAAGGCGGCGCGGCGCGGGCCTTCGGCGATCGAGCAGATGCCGTGGCGGTTGCCGATCAATCAGGACCGGCCGACCGAGCCCTTGCGCGAAGACGGCGTGCAGGCGATCCACGAGGGCGCGATGCGCATTCTGGAAGAGATCGGGATCGAGTTTCTGAACACCGAGGCGTTGGAAATTCTGAAGCAGGCCGGGTGCACGGTGAATGGCGAAAACGTGCGGATGGGGCGCGATTTCGTGATGGAGATGATCGCCAAGGCCCCCAGCCAATGGACGATGACGCCGCGCAACCCCGAACGGCAGCTGATCGTGGGGGGCGAGTATCTGCTGTTTGGCAATGTGTCGTCGCCGCCTGCCTATTGGGACATGTCAGTGGGGCGCAAGATGTCGGGCACCCGCGAGATGTGCCGCGATCTGCTGAAGCTGAGCCAGTATTTCAACTGCATCCATTTCGTGGGTGGATACCCGGTGGAGCCGCAGGATATTCACCCCTCGGTGCGGCATCTGGACGTGCTATATGACAAGCTGACGCTGACCGACAAGGTGGCGCATGCCTATAGTCTGGGTAAGGAGCGGGTCGAGGATGTGATGGAGATGGTGCGGATCGCGGGCGGGCACAGCCACGACGAGTTCGACGCCGATCCGAAGATGTACACCAACATCAACTCGACGTCACCGCTGAAGCATGATCAACCGATGCTGGACGGCTGGATGCGGCTGGCGCGGCGCAATCAGGGCCTGATCGTGACGCCGTTTACGCTGGCCGGGGCGATGGCGCCGGTGACAATGGCCGGGGCGGTGGCGCAGTCGTTGGCCGAGGGGCTGTGTGCGATCGCTCTGGCGCAGTATATCCGGCCCGGAGCGGCCTGCGCGATCGGCACGTTTACCAGCAACGTGGATATGAAAAGCGGCGCACCCGCGTTTGGCACGCCGGAATACATGCGCGCGACGCAGATGACCGGGCAATTGGCGCGGTTTTACGGATTGCCGCTGCGGTCGAGTGGGGTTTGCGCGGCGAATGTGCCGGATGGGCAGGCGATGTGGGAAACCTCCAACAGCCTGTGGGCGGCGGTGCAGTCGGGCACCAATATGGTCTATCACGCGGCTGGCTGGCTGGAGGGCGGGCTGATTGCTTCGCCCGAGAAGTTCGTGATGGACTGCGAGGTTTTGCAGCAAATCCAACGCTATATGGAGCCCGAGATCGTGGCTACCACGCCCGAGGATATTGCGATCGAGGCCATTCAGGAGGTCGGATCGGGCGGGCATTTCTTTGGCATTCAGCACACGCAGGACCGCTATACCAAGGCGTTTTATCAGCCGTTCCTGTCGGATTGGCGTAATTACGAGGCGTGGGAGGCTGCGGGAGCGACATGGACCCCGGAGCGAGCGCACCGGATTTACAAAGAAATCATCGCCAGTTTCGAAGCGCCCCCGATGGACGAGGCGATTCACGAGGAACTGAAGGCGTTTGTGGCGCGGCGCAAGGCCGAGGGTGGTGCGCCGACTGACTTCTGAGGGGCTGCGCATTGCTGGTCTGTTGGGACTGTTCCGGGCAGTTTGAGACCGACTGTGCGGGAGAGCCAACAAATGAGTAGTTTGAGTGAAGAGATGCAACTGGCCTCGACCCGTGCGGGGTTGCGGTGGTTGGGACCGTGGGCGGCACTGCGATGTGGCTGCTTTTGGAAAAGCTGCCCGAAGTGATCGCGAATGAGCGCCTTTTGCTGGCGTTGGCGGGGATGCCGCCGCTGACGCGGCTGAATGCGGTGACGCTGGGAGGGATGGAACCGCGTCCTGAAAATTGAATCTATTCGCTGAATCTTAACCCGTGCTGGGCAAGACTGCAGGCTGGATCAGAATAGAGAGTGGGTGGCATGCACGGGCTGATTAACCGCGCAATCCAGTGTTTTGTGCGTGATACATATGGTGCCGAGCTGTGGCTTGACGTGACCCGTCAGGCGCGGCTTGACGGCCAGGGTTTCGAGGCGATGCTGTATTATGATGATGCGCTGACCGAACGGGTTTTGAACCGCGTGGGGGCGCTTCTGGCGAAGGAGCGGGAGGCGCTTCTGGAGGATATCGGTATCTATCTGGTTTCGCATCCCAACGTCGAGGCGTTGCGAAGGCTGCTGCGATTTGGTGGGGTCAGCTTTGTGGAGTTCCTGCATTCACTGGATGACCTGCCTGATCGGGCGCGACTGGCGGTCTCTGATCTGGAGTTGCCGCGGCTGGAACTGCACGAGTGTCCGTCCAATTGTTTTCGTCTGTTTTGCCAATCGCCGTATGTGGGCTATGGTCATGTGATGCTGGGGGTATTGAGAACCATGGCTGATGATTATGGTGCGTTGGTGTTTCTGGATATTCACTCCAGAGCGCCGGGCGACGATGTGATCGAGATTACGGTGATTGAAATGGCCTTTGCGGAAGGCCGCAGTTTCGATCTGGGCGCGGGGGTGGGCTGAACGATGTCGCATGACCGTGATCTTGCGCAAATTCTTGATGTCTTGTCGCCGATGCACGTGATGCTGGATGCGGCAGGACGGATATGTCACGCGGGGCCGACGCTGCGCAAACTGCGCCCCGATACTGTTCTGGAAGATTGCGATTTTCTTGACGTTTTCGAGACGATGAGGCCGAGGTTGATCGACTCGATGCAGGCGCTGGTGGCACATCATGGGGTCAAGCTGCATCTTCAGTTTCGCGATGCGCCGCAGACAGCCCTGAAGGGCGTTCTGGTGCCTTGGGACGGTGGGGCGGTGATCAATCTGTCCTTCGGCATTTCCGTGCTGGACAGCGTGCGTGACTATGCGCTGACCTCCAGCGACTTTGCCGCCACGGACCTTACGATTGAGATGCTATATCTGATCGAGGCGAAATCTGCGGCGATGGAGGCCAGCCGCCAGTTGAATCTGCGGTTGCAGGGGGCGATGATTGCGGCCGAGGAGCAGGCATTTACCGACACACTGACCGGATTAAAGAACCGGCGTGCGATGGACCATGTTCTGGCGCGTCACATCAGCATGGGCGAGGCGTTTGCCCTGATGCATCTGGATCTGGATTTCTTCAAAGCGGTGAATGACACGATGGGCCACGCTGCGGGGGATCATGTCTTACAGCAGGTGGCGCGGATCATGGTCGATGTCACCCGCAAGGATGACACGGTGGCCCGGGTCGGCGGCGATGAATTCGTGCTGATTCTGACCGGACTGACTGATCGGACCATGCTGTCGGCGATTGCCGCGCGGTTGATTGCACGGCTTGAAAAACCGATCCCCTTCGATGGCCAGACCTGTCGGATTTCGGCCAGTATCGGAAGCGTTCTGTCGGTGGATTATCAGGTGCCGAATGCGGAGCAGTTTCTGATCGATGCGGATGAGGCGCTTTATGCTTCCAAACGGCGTGGGCGGGCGCAGCACAGTTTCCATCGGGACGCGGACTAAGGCCTGCCAAGCTTGATCATCAGACCTCGAACTGCCGTTTCAGACCGTCGTGGTTGTATGTGCGCCTGTGGGATCAGATTTAGAAAAAACCGGCTCGGCAGGTTGCGCGAGCCGGTTGTTGTATTTTTCAATCACAGGACACGTCACCCGGCGGCGCGTTTGTCCGGTTTGAAGCCGATCTGTTCGGATACGGTAAACCGCCCGCCCTTTAGCTTTTCGATCTTGCCCTGGCGCAGAAGTTGACCAAACGAGCGCAACCCGTCTTCGCGGCTGAAGGTCATGTCTTCGACTTGACGTGCTTTTGTCATCAGCTGAGGGCGCGAGAATTGCGCATGCCCTTCGACATACGACAGGTACGCGGCGGCGGCCTCGAGCAGATCGGGCAGGCCTTCTGCTCCCATCCGCTCGGCAAATTCTGCAAAGCTGCCGGTTTCAGTAGGCTGATCGCTTTGCAATTTGCTCACGGCGGCGATGTCAGCGCTGGGCGTGGCCTCGGCCAGAGACACCCGGCGCGGGCGCACAGGGCTAACCGCTTTGGGGGCGTTGGTGTCGATCCGTTGTTCGGCGACCAGTTTCAGCGGGGCTGGGCGCGGTTCGTCTTGACGGCGGTGTTCGGCCGTGAGGCGACGGGGCCGCACCACACTGTTCAGGTCGTCGCGATAGGCATCAACGCTGTCCTCGCCACGGTTCAGGCCTTCACCTGCCTCGGTTTCGGCACGGGTTGCTGCGACGGCGGCGCGAAGATGCGCGATCGCATTGCGGCGATTGGCCCCCTCGGGGCTGTCCATCTCGGTCTTTGTCTTGGCCATCAGACGCGACATGTCGGGCTCGGAATCTTCAAGCTGATCGCGCTGGGCGGGGGCCTGATCGTCGCCCTCATCATCATCCGCGAAGATCGAGGCCACTTCCCCTTCTTCGTCTTCCGGCGACAGTTCGGCTTCGACTTCTGCCAGCTCGCGCTGTAATTCGGCCTCTTCCTCCGGGGAAAGGGTCGAGGCGAAATCATCGTCGTATTCGTCTTCTTCTTCCAGGCGGCCATCTGCGACGGCGGCCTCGAAATCGGCGCGCTTCATCTTGAGGACACGCGCCCGCAGCGGCGCGGCGGGAGCCTGAGCTTGCTCTGCTTTTTTCTCAGCGACCTCTTCGGGCAGAGCAGCGGGGGCCTCTACTTCGGCGGGCGCAGCGCCCGCGCGCGCGGTCACGGCATCCAGCAATGCGGAAAATCCGCCGTCGTCTTCCTCGGTATCCTCAGAAACCGCGGCGATTTCGGCCTGATCATCGGTGTCCAGCGCCGCCTGAATGCTCTCGGTGGCCTCGGCCAGATAGTCTTCGGCATGCTCGTCTTCGGAATAGGAGGCATCGTCTGGCTCGGTCAGCGCGTCATTGCGGGAAACCACGGCGCGGATACGCTGCAGCTTGGCTGCCACGCTGGCCTCGGCGGTATCCGCCGCAGCAACAATGGGCTCTGCCGGGCTTTCGACAGCGGGTTCCAAGGGCGCGGCAGCAGGCTCAGGCGATACCTCATCGTGTACTTCCGGCGCGGCTGCCTCTGCTACTGTCTCAACAGGCTCGGCGGCGGGCGGGGCGCTTGGGGCATCGGCAGGCATATCCGGCGCGTCAGGGACCTGCGCAGGCACGGCGGCCAGTGCGGGAGAAAGTGGCGCCTCGGGTTCTTCTTGCGCTGCGGCAGCGGAGGGGCGCAGCACGATGGCGCCGCGCTCTTGACGGGCGTCGATCCGGCGAGAGGTTTCGCGTTCGGCAATGCGTGCCAGCATTTCAGCGTCCGGCGTCGGTGGCTCGGCCCCGAAATAGCGGTCATCGGAGGCGAGATCGCGAAAATATTCCGCAATCGCTTTCATCGTTTCAAAAGAGTCATCAAACCCTTCCAAGGTGCACGAAAATGTTCCGTAGGAAACTGTAAGAATTTTACTATTGTTTACCATTACTACTCGCCTTCCTCTGCCTTCTGGACCGGGATTTACCATGAGTATCCCGACGAAAGGTGAACGAATCTTCGTTTTTTACTGTATCATTTTGTGTCGACATTGTGATCTGTTTCCCGAAAGTGCAGTAATCGGGCATGATTGATCCAATTGTTCAGACATCTCGCAATGTAACCCTGATCGGGGCTGGGCCGCCGCGCGAAAGTGCGCTGCAGGCCGCGTTAACCTTGGCGCCCGAAGTGGTCTGTGCCGATGGCGGAGCAGACGTTGCGCTGGCGCATGGGCTAATGCCGCGCGCGGTGATCGGTGACTTCGACAGTGTGTCAATTGAGGCACGCACCGCGATCCCGGTCGAGCGTCAATTTCCGATTTCAGAGCAGGAGAGCACGGATTTCGACAAATGTCTGCGCAATATCGTGGCCCCCCTTGTGCTGGGGGTGGGGTTTGACGGCACGCGGATGGATCATCAGCTGGCGGCGTTCAATACCTTACTGACCCATGCACATCGGCGCTGCATTCTGGTGGGGGCAGAGCAAATCGTGTTTGTGTCCCCGCCACGGATCGGGCTTGACCTGCCAGAGCAAAGCTTGCTGTCACTGTTTCCGCTGGGCGCAGTTCAGGGCCGGTCGGAAGGGCTGCGCTGGCCGATCGAGGGGCTGAGGTTCGCACCGGACGGTCGGGTCGGTACGTCCAATCAGGTGGTCGGATCGGTGCAATTGTCCTTCGACGCACCGGCGATGCTGATCATTCTGCCGCGGGCGGCGCTGGCTGCTGCGGCTGAGGGGCTGATCGCGGCGCCCGGCTCGTGGCCCGCTCGCGTGCGATGATATAAAGCCCGGCGGCGACGGTGATGGCGATACCAAGGGCTGATAGCCCGTTGGGAAGGTCGCGGAAGATGGCCCAGCCGATCAGCGTGGCAAAGGGGATCTCCAGATATTGCATCGGGGCCAGCGTGGCTGCGGGGGCATGGCGCAGGGACCAAGTCATCAGCAGATGTGCCAGGGTGCCGATAGCACCGATGGCGATCAGCAGAGCCCAGTCGCTGCCGCGCGGGACAGTCAGTCTGAGCATCTCTGGCCCAATGTCGCCAAAGGCCAGTAATATTGGCAACACAACCGCCGTGGCCATTGCGCCCGACACGGCTTGCAGGCTGACCGGGTCGGTCTCGCGTGCAATCTGCCGGGTCACCAGCATGAACAACGCAAACACCACCGCCACCCCCAGCGGCAGCAACGCGGGCCAACCGACGGCGGCAAAGCTTGGCTGGATCACCAGAAGCGTGCCGACAAATCCGACGGCACAGGCGATCAGGCGGCGCGGACCGACCTCTTCATCCAACACATAGCGCCCCAGAAGCAGCATCAGAAACGGCATGACAAACGCGATGGCAATCGCATCGGCCAGCGGTAAGAACCGCAGCGCGGAAAACATCATGCCAATGCCTGCGATATGCAGCAGCGTGCGCCAGGCGGCCAGCCGCAGGACCCGTCCCCGCATGCGCCAGGGGCGATTGGTGGCGATCACCAGTGGGGCCAGCAGAATCACCTGCGCCGCAAACCGGGCCAGAAGGATCATCCCGACAGGCAGGTTTTGCCCCAACAGCTTGGCCAGTGCATCACCAAGCGGGGCCAGCACACAAAATCCCAGCATCAGCAGGATACCAAGCAAAGGGCGATCAGGGGCAATTCCGGTCATGCGCGCCACGCTAGATCGCCTCGGCCCGCGCGGCAATCCCGTGAAATTCCATTCCTGACACGGCTATTCACATTTTCCAAATATCCCGGCCGGAGGCATCGGGCATCCCGTCGTCGTGCCACGTCAGAACACAGGCTCAACAATTGGGCACATTCACCGCCAGCCCACCAAGCGAGGTTTCCTTGTATTTCTCGCTCATGTCCTGACCGGTCTGGCGCATGGTTTCGATACAGGCGTCCAGCGGCACCAGATGGGTGCCATCTCCGCGCAGTGCGAGGCTGGCCGCGGATACCGCCTTGATCGCGCCCAGCCCGTTGCGCTCGATGCAGGGCACCTGCACCAGTCCGCGCACCGGATCGCAGGTCATGCCCAGATGGTGTTCCAGCGCAATTTCCGCTGCATTTTCAATCTGCTCGGGCGTGCCGCCCATCACGGCGCACAGGCCAGAGGCAGCCATGGCGGCGGCGCTGCCGACCTCGGCCTGACATCCAGCCTCGGCTCCTGAGATCGAGGCGTTGTATTTCACCAGCCCGCCGATGGCGGCGGCGGTCAGCAGAAACTCGTCCACGCGGGTGGCGGTGGCGCCGGGCACATGATCCAACCAATAGCGGATCACCGCAGGCACAACCCCCGCCGCACCATTGGTCGGCGCGGTCACGACCTGCCCGCCAGCGGCGTTTTCCTCGTTCACTGCCATGGCATAGGCGCTCATCCAGTCGTTGATCACATGCGGCGCAGTCAGGTTCAGGCCGCGCTCGGCCAGCAATGCCGCGTGGATCGCCTTGGCGCGGCGTTTGACGCCCAGACCGCCGGGCAAAATGCCATCGGTGGTCAGGCCCCGGTCGATGCAGGCATTCATCACCTGCCAGATCCGGGTAATTCCGGCTGACAGGGCCTGATTGCTGCCGCGCGACAGTTCGTTGGCGGCTTTCATCTCGGCGATGCTTTTGCCCGAGGCGCGGGCCATCGTCAGCATTTCTGCAGCGGATTTGAACGGGAACGGCACGGGCGGGCCGTCATCCGTGGCCTTGCCTGCCGCCAGTTCATCAGCGGTCATCACAAAGCCGCCGCCGATGGAATAGAAGGTCTCCTGCAGGATCACGTCGCCCTGCGCGTCGGTGGCCATAAGGATCATCCCGTTGGCGTGGCCGGGCAGGGCGGGGCCGTAATCAAAGGTCAGGTCGTGGTCGGGGTCGAACTGCAGCGGCGGCAGGTCGTGGGGTGTGACCGTCTTTGTGGCTTTGATCGCCGCCAGCGTGGCTTCGGCGGCTGGGTGGTCATAGGTGTCAGGCAGGAAGCCAGACAGCCCCAGAATCGTGGCGCGGTCGGTGGCATGGCCGACGCCGGTAAAGGCCAGACTGCCATGCAGCGAGGCGCGCACGCCGTGGAACACGAAGGGCGAGGCGCGCATCATTTGCAGGAACCGCCCGGCGGCGACCATCGGCCCCATTGTGTGGGACGAGGATGGGCCGATGCCGACCTTGAACATCTCGAAGATAGACAAAAACATTATATGGCCGATCCTTCGGGTGGATTTGGGTACGAGGGGGCGGAAAACGGCGTTGTGCCCAGCCCCTCGGCGATGATGGCGGCGCGGCTTGATGCACGCTGTTCGATGCGCCGGGTCAGCGCGTGCAGCTGCGGCAAGCGCTCAAGCGTGAGCCAGCCCACGGTGGCCACGGGGTACAGCGCCATCCATCTTAGGCAGACCGCGATGTAAAGGTCGAGCACGGTAATAATTTGACTGGCGAAATATCCCGGCTGGCTGGCGGCAAGGTGCTCGAGGGTGCTCAGGTGGCGCATCAGGCTGTGGCGCAGGGAGATGCTGAGGGCGGTTTGCGCGGCAGCGTCCGGTCCGACGTATTTCTGAGGATAGAACAGCATCCGTAGTTCGGCATGCAGGGTGTTCGAGATGAAAAACAACCACTTAAGAAAGGCGCCACGCGCGTCTGTGCCGGGTTGCGGGGCCAGCGCGGCATGGGTTTCAGTTAACCACAGAAGGATCGCGGCGGTCTCGAACAGTGGCCCCTGTGGGGTTTCCAGCACGGGGATCAGCCCATTGGGATTAAGCGCCCGATAGGCGGGCGCGCGTTGCGCCTGCGCACGGCGGTCCACCAGAACAGTTGTATAGGGCACACCTGTTTCCTCCAGCGCCAGCCGGACGATCAGCGATGCGTTGTCAGGTGCATAGTGCAGGCGATAGGGCGTATCCATGCGGCAGCTTTATCCATGCAGGGCTGGGTCGGCAGTCAAAAAGCGACCTTTCACTTCCGAAACGCGGATTTGCGCCGCTTCCCCCTCGCACCTCGCGCGCAACTTTCCTATAAGCGGGGCGCAATCAACGGAGTCGCCGCAATGACCGGAGAGCTTTCGCCTATTGATAAGGCCAAATTTGTCGCTGCCAAGCGGGCAGTGGATTTTGTGGAAGACGGGATGCGTGTTGGCCTTGGGACCGGGTCAACCGCCGCTTGGATGGTGCGCTGCCTGGGCGAGTTGGTGCGTGATGAGGGGCTGAAGATCAAAGGCGTTCCGACCTCGACCCGCACGGCCGCGTTGGCGCGTGACGTAGGGATCGAAGTGATCAGCCTGGATGAAGCGCGCTGGCTGGACGTGACGATCGACGGAGCGGACGAGTTCGATGGCGATCTGAACCTGATCAAGGGCGGCGGCGGGGCGTTGTTGCAAGAAAAGATCGTGGCCACCGCCAGCGATCAGATGATCGTCATCGCGGATGTCGGCAAAGAGGTTGAAACGCTGGGCGCGTTCCCGTTGCCGGTCGAAGTGATCCCGTTTGGCTGGCAGACCACAAAGGCGCTGGTCGAGGAAATGCTGATCTCGATGGATGTTCTGGGGCGCAATACGACGCTGCGGATGATCGGCGATCATCCGTTTGTGACAGATGAGGGCAACCACATTCTGGATCTGCATCTGAGCCGGATCGGCAATCCACGTCAGGTGGCGATGGTGTTGAATCAAGTGCCGGGTGTGGTTGAAAACGGGCTGTTCATAGATATCTGTGATACGGTTATTATCGGGTATGGCGATGGCCGCGTGCAGGTTCGTGACATCAATGACGGTACGGTCGAGAACGGTCGGCTGGATTTTGCTGAGTCCGACAACCTGTTCACTGATTTGACGGAGTGAGGGCGCTGATGACGTTTGACTATGATCTGTTTGTGATCGGCGGCGGTTCGGGCGGCGTGCGCGCCGCACGGGTGGCGGCAAGCGAAACCGGTGCCAAAGTGGCACTGGCCGAGGAAGACCGCTATGGCGGGACATGCGTGATCCGTGGCTGCGTGCCGAAGAAGCTGATGGTGTTTGCCAGCGAATTCCCCGGCATGGTGGACGAAGCGCGCGCCTATGGCTGGGATATGGTTAACGCTGGCTTCAACTGGGGCGCGTTCAAGACCAAACTCCATGCCGAGCTGGACCGACTGGAAGGAATCTACCGCAATCTGCTGAAAAACGCTGGTGTCGAAAGCTTCGATGCGCGGGCCACGGTGGTGGATGCGCATACGGTTGAGCTGTCGACCGGCGAGCGCAAGACCGCCAAGCATATCCTGTTGGCGATGGGCGGGCAGCCGGTGAAGCCCGAGATTCCGGGGGCGGATCTTGCGATCACCTCGAACGATATTTTCCACATGGAGCAGTTGCCGGGGACTATGCTGATCCTTGGCGGTGGGTATATCGCGTGCGAATTCGCCGGGATCCTGAACGGGTTGGGCGTTGATGTGACGCAGTATTATCGCGGGGCGCAGGTGTTGCGCGGCTTTGATGACGAAGCGCGCGGGCTCGTGGCGGAAGAAATGCGCCAGAACGGTGTTGATCTGCATCTGGGCACCAATATTCTTTCGATGGCGCGGGATGCTTCGGGCCGTATTCGGGTGGTGGCGACCAACGGTGACGAGCGCGTGTTTGATCAGGTGCTGTTTGCCACAGGCCGCAGCCCCAACACCGACGCGATGGGGCTTGAGGCCGTGGGCGTCAAGCTGGGTCGCGGGGGGCAGGTTCTAGTGGATGACTATAGCCAGACCGCGGTGCCGTCGATCTATGCGATCGGTGATGTAACCGACCGGGTGAATCTGACACCGGTGGCGATCCGCGAGGGCATGGCATTCGTTGAAACGGTGTTCAAAGGCAATCCGACCAAGCCTGATCACGAGCTGATCCCGACCGCGATTTTCACTCAGCCCGAGATGGGAACTGTGGGGATGAGCGAGGAAGAGGCGCGCGATAAAGGGCCGATCGAGGTCTATTGCACCTCGTTCAAACCGATGCAGACGGCCTTTGCCGGACGGCCCGACCGGGTGATGATGAAGCTGGTGATCTGCGCCGATACACGGCGGGTGCTGGGCTGCCACATCGTGGCACCGGGTGCCGGCGAGATGATTCAGCTAGCAGGAATTGCGGTCAAGATGGGCGCAACAAAGGAAGATTTCGACCGGACCGTGGCGGTGCATCCGACCATGTCCGAAGAAATCGTCACCATGAAAGCGCCTGTGCGACGCGCATAAGGCTTGAAATTTGCGTCAGATTGCACAGGTTTAAGGCAAGCTGACGATCAGGGATAAATGAGGAGAACACAGGTCAATGGCAGGGAATTCGGGCGGCCCATGGGGCGGCGGCGGCAACAGGGGTGATGATGATCGCCGCGGCAATGAAGGTGGGCGACGCCCGCAGAATGACGGGCCGCAAATCCCTGAGATCGACGATCTGGTGAAAAAAGGCCAGGAACAGCTGCGTGTGCTCATGGGCGGGCGTGGCGGCAATCGTGGCTCTGGTGGCGGCACAGGTGGCTCTGGTGGGCCGATGCTGACCCGTGGCACGGTGGGGCTTGGGCTTCTTGCGGCTGTGGTGCTGTGGGGCGTGGCCAGTTTCTATACCGTCAAGCCCGAAGAGCAGTCGGTCGAGCTGTTGCTTGGTAAATACAATGCGACGGGCAATCCGGGGCTGAACTTTGCGCCATGGCCTGTTGTGACGGCCGAGGTGGTGAATGTGACCTCGGAACGGACCGAAAACGTGGGCCTTGCGCGCAGCGGTCAGGACACCGGTCTGATGCTGACCACGGATGCCAACATCGTGGATATTGATTTCCAAGTGGTGTGGAACATCAACGACCCAGCCAAACTGCTGTTTAACATCCGTGATCCGAAATTGACGGTACAGGCGGTGTCTGAATCGGTCATGCGTGAAATCATTGCAGCTTCGAATCTGGCGCCGATCCTGAACCGAGATCGCGGTTTGATTGCTGACACGGCGATGGAGAGAATCCAAGCGACGTTGGACGAGTATGAAAGCGGGATTTCCATTGTGCGGGTAAACCTTGAAAAGGCTGATCCGCCGAAAGAGGTGATCAACAGTTTCCGCGAAGTGCAGGCCGCTGAGCAGGAGCGTGACCGCTTGCAGCGTCAGGCTGACGCCTATGCCAACAAGGTTCTGGCCGAGGCGCGCGGTGAGGCTGCGCAAAAGCTGGAACAGTCCGAGGCGTATCGCGCGCAGGTCGTGAACGAGGCGCTGGGTGAAGCTGCCCGATTTACGTCTGTGCTTACAGAATACAAAAAGGCCGAGGATGTGACCCGCAAACGGCTCTATCTGGAAACGATGGAAAAGGTGCTGGGCAGTGTCGATAAGACGATCCTCGACAACGCGCTTGTGGGCGGCGAAGGCGGCTCTGGGGTCGTGCCCTACCTGCCGCTGAACGAACTGCGTCGCCCGACCGGACAGGGGAACTAAGATCATGCGCAAGACAACACTTCTTATCCCCGCAGTCGTGATCGCCCTTGTGGTGTTTTTGTCGTCGGTTTTCGTCGTGGACGAGCGCGAAAAGGCGCTGGTACTGCAATTCGGTCAGATCAAGGCCGTGAAGGAAAACCCTGGTCTGAGCTTCAAGATCCCGTTGATCCAGGAGGTCGTGACCTATGACGACCGCATCCTGTCGCTGGATACCGAAACCATCGAGGTGACGCCATCGGATGATCGCCGTCTGGTTGTTGATGCCTTCGCACGCTACCGGATTTCGGATGTGGTGCAGTTCCGTCAGGCCGTTGGCGTCGGCGGGTTGCGCGTGGCCGAGGACCGGCTGAAGTCGATCCTCAACGCGCAGATCCGCGAAGTTCTGGGCGCCGATCAGGTTACGTCGGACACGATCTTGTCGTCGGACCGCCGGGTGCTGATGACCCGGATCCGTGATCAGGCGCGGGCTTCGGCGCGCGGATTGGGGCTGGACGTCATTGACGTGCGGCTGAAACAGACCAACCTGCCGTCGCAGAACCTCGAAGCAACCTTTGCAAGGATGCGGGCTGAACGCGAACGTGAAGCGGCCGACGAGATCGCCCGCGGTAACGAAGCCGCACAGCGGGTGCGCGCGCTGGCAGACCGGACCGTGGTGGAAACCCTGTCCGAGGCCGAGCGCGAAGCGCAGGTCGCACGCGGTGAAGCAGATGCCCGTCGTAACGCAGTCTTCGCCGAGGCATTTGGGGCCGACCCCGAATTCTTCGCCTTCTACCGCTCGCTTCAAGCTTACGAAAACGCTCTGTCGGGCGAGAATTCGTCGATGGTGATGACCCCGGACAGCGAGTTTTTCAACTACTTCAAATCGGACCGCGCGGCAGAATGATCGCAACTGCGGCTCTTGCCCTTGGGCTTGTATTGATTGTCGAGGGGCTGGCCTATGCGCTGGCCCCTTCGCTTGTCGAGCAACTGCTGGAGGCGCTGCGCGCCTTGCCCGAAACGACCCGGCGCAATCTGGGACTGCTGGCGCTGGCGCTGGGTGTCTTTCTGGTCTGGATTGCAAAATCTTTGGGCGCTTAACCTAACTTTCACATTATGCAAATATCCCCGCCGGCGGCTCTGCCGCGTCCGAGCATGCTGACGCCTGTGTTTTGTCGCAAGATCACCGGCAAATCACGGCCTATTGAGTGAACGAGACCGGCTTTGAGTTGCACATTTGCTGTCCTGCATGGATGGTAACGCAGACACCCCGGTCCGTGACCGGTCGGGATGCGCACACCGCAGGATAATAAGGAGAGACGGGAGTGAACAGTCAGGCAGTTTCGATCCCCACCCGCAACCCCGGCGCGCTCAAAGCGGTCTGGATGGGCTTTTTGGCAACGGCTCTGGTGCTGGCGCAGGCCATGCAGGCCACTGCGCGCCCCGACAGTCTGGCCGACCTCGCCGATAAAATCAGCCCCTCAGTCGTCAATATTACCACCACGACCGTCGTTGCCGGGCAGGCCGGGCCAAACCCGATCGTGCCCGAGGGCAGCCCGTTCGAGGACTTCTTTCGCGAATTTCAGGACCGCAACAACGGCAACGGTGACCGGCCGCGCCGCTCGTCTGCGCTTGGTTCGGGTTTCGTGATTTCCGAGGATGGGTATATCGTCACCAACAACCACGTTATCGAAAGCGCTGATGAGATCGTGATCGAGTTTTTCTCGGGAGAAGAGCTTGAGGCGAAGGTTGTCGGCACTGATCCCAACACCGATATCGCGCTGCTGAAGGTCGAGGCTGACAAGCCGCTGCCGTATGTGAATTTCGGCGACAGTGACACCGCCCGCGTGGGCGATTGGGTCATGGCAATGGGCAACCCGCTTGGGCAGGGCTTTTCGGTTTCTGCCGGAATCGTTTCTGCGCGCAACCGGGCGCTGTCCGGCAGCTATGACGACTATATTCAGACCGACGCTGCGATCAACCGGGGCAACTCGGGCGGGCCGTTGTTTGATATGGATGGCAACGTGGTTGGCGTGAACACCGCGATCCTGTCGCCCAATGGTGGCTCGATCGGGATCGGCTTTTCGATGGCCTCGAACGTGGTCAGCCGGGTCGTGGATCAGCTGAAAGAGTTCGGCGAGACGCGTCGTGGTTGGTTGGGCGTGCGCATTCAGGACGTGACCGATGATGTCGCCGAAGCGATGCAGCTGACCAAGGCTGCAGGCGCGCTGGTGACGGATGTGCCGGATGGCCCCGCCAAGGATGGTGGCATGATGCAGGGCGATGTGATTGTGAGCTTTGACGGGGTTGAGGTCGCCGACACACGGGCTCTGGTGCGTCAGGTCGGCAATACCGACGTGGGCAAAGCTGTGCGGGTGGTCGTGTTCCGTGACGGAAAGACTGTGACGCTCAAGATCGCGCTGGGGCGCCGGGAAGAGGCCGAAGCCATTCCGGTGGCTCAGCCGCAGGATGACGCGCCTGCCGCGCCGACCGAGGTCCTTGGGCTGACGCTCAGCCCGGTAACCAAGGAACTGGGCAAAGAGCTGCAATTGCCGACCACGGCTACGGGCCTTGTGGTGATGGATGTGGACGAAAGCACCGAAGCCTATGAGAAGGGACTGCGTGCGGGCGATCTGATCACCGAGGCGGGGCAGCAGAAGCTGACCACGGTCCAGGATCTGGAGGATCGCGTGGCCGAGGCGAAAGAAGCTGGGCGCAAGTCCTTGCTGCTTCTAGTGCGCCGCGCAGGCGAACCGCGATTTGTGGCAATCTCACTCAACGGCTAAGCCCATCCGGTTTGTAAAACACAAAAGGCACCCGTTGGGGTGCCTTTTTCTGTTCTGCAGATGGAGATCAGCGAATGATCACCCTGTGGTGCGCGGTACGGCAATCAGCCCCAGTTTGCGTGCCGCAGCCAGCGACAGAATACCGGAATCCAGTCCCTGAGGTTTCTGGTATTTGCGCACGGCGGCACGGGTGCGGCTGTCCATCTCGCCCGTGACTGCCCCGCGATATAGGCCGCGCGCCTGAAGCGCGCGTTGCAGTGAGGCGATGAATTCGGCGGTCATCGTCGGATCGCAGGGGGTTTCAAACCAAGTTTCCTTGCGCTCGCGCACGATGGCTTGATGGGTTTCGGTCTTGTACATCGCGGGATGGCGCAGGGTGCCGTCGGCCGTGACCTCGGCTGGTTGCAGCAAAATCTGTTCGGTCGCGGTTTCCACGATTGCGGGGGTAATGTGCTTGCCCCAGCATGTGCCGGGCGCCGCGCCGGGGGGGGCCATTTCCATGCGGCGGCTGACCTGTGGCTCTGTCAGATCGGAGAGGGGCAACGCCGTATCGCAGCCCGCCACAATAAGGCTAAGCGCCGCAATGGCGGAAAGGCGGGGTCGGGTCATATACCAAGGCTCTCACGACGATCTGCAAATATAAGGCTACTCTAACGGGTTTTCTGGGCCGGGGGAAGCAGATCAACCCGGACCGGCGGGGCCTTGGGAACCCGCCCGAAATGCTGCGATCAGGCTGACAAAGCCCAGCCACAGGGCGCGCCGGATATCGTGTCTCACGCAAAAGGGACTGGTACAGGCGGGCAGGCTTGGCTAGGAACAGGGCTGAATATAGCGATTGCAGGAAACAGGAGACGGCCAGCATGGCGAAAATCACCTATGTCGAGCATAATGGGACAGAGCATGTGGTCGACGTGGCCAATGGCCTGACGGTCATGGAAGGCGCGCGCGACAACAATATTCCGGGGATCGAGGCCGATTGCGGCGGGGCCTGCGCCTGTTCGACCTGTCATGTTTACATTGATCCTGCGTGGGTGGAAAAGCTGCCCGGTAAGGACGACATGGAAGAGGACATGCTTGATTTCGCTTATCAGCCCGATCCTGTTCGCTCGCGCCTGACCTGCCAGATCAAGGTTACCGATGCGTTGGATGGCCTGATTGTGCAGATGCCGGAAAAACAGATCTGATGCAGAGGCGGCGACAGGGGGCCCTCTGGTCCTGTTTGGTTGCCGTTTTTCTGCTGGGACCATGTGGCCCAGCGATAGCGCAGACCCCGGTGCCGGTGAACTGCATCGGGGGCATCAGCGGCGCCACGTATACCAGCGCGACCGACCGATACCCGCATGGTGCATTGGGTGACCCGTGGGAATGGGGCGCTTTGTCCGTGTCGATTGCGCTGAAAATGCCGTGTCGGGCGGGGCTGAGCACTTCGACGATCGTACTGCCACAAGAACTGGTGTTCGAGGATGTCGCGCCGATCCTTGCGGATCTGGATGGCGATGGCGAGCCTGAGGTGCTGACGGTGGAAAGCCACCGCAGCAAGGGCGCGCGCTTGGCAATTTACGCGCGGCGCGGCGCCCGTGTGACACGTATCGCTGCCACGCCCTTCATCGGGCAGCGCAATCGCTGGCTGGCGCAACTTGGTGCGGCGGATCTGGATGGCGATGGGCGGATCGAGATTGCCTATGTCGACCGACCGCATCTGGCGAAAACCCTGCGAATCTGGCGGCTCGAGAAGGGGGCGCTGACCCACATCGCCGATCAGCCCGACGTGACTAACCACCGTTTCGGCGAGAAAAGCATTTCTGGCGGGATACGCCACTGTGCCGGGAATACCGAGGTGATTACCGCCGATGCGGATTGGTCGCATGTGGTGGCCACCCGGTTTGACGGGCACAACACGCAGATGCGGGTGCTTGGGCGCTACACGGGGCCCGAAAGTCTGAACAGCGCGTTGGCGTGTCGCCCGCTTTGAGCCTCAGCCGGGCGCACTGACCACATGCGCGCCACTGATCCCGCCCAGAGACTGGAACAGCCCTGCGGTGTTGCTGGCGCCGAATTTGCGCAGCAGGCGGGCGCGGTGCACCTCGACCGTGCGATAGGACATGCCTAGATTGAGCGCGATTTCCTTGCTGGTCTTGCCTTCGCCCAACAGTGAAAATACCTCGCGCTCGCGTCGGGTCAGGGGCTGATAGGGGCGGGTGCCTGACAGGTCGGCAAAGCTCCAGACAGCGCGGGCCAAGGGATCGTCCTGTGTAAAGCTGTGGCCTCGTACTCGGCACCAGAACAACGAGGCGTCCTTGCGCATCATTACCCGTTCGTCCCAATAGCTGTTGGTCTCGCGCAGCTCTTTGACGCCGCGGTTGCGGATGTTCACGAACTCTTCCTGCGTCGGGTACAGGATGGCAAACACCTGATTTTGCAGTTCGCTGCGGGCATAGCCGAACATGCGGGCAAAGGTAGGATTGCAATCGCGGATCACCCGGTTTTCGGTGATCACCAGCCCGACCGGAGCAAAGCTGAAGGCCAGCTCGGCGAAGGTCCCGTCACGATAGCACGCATCAATGTCAATCGGATCGCTGATGGCCTCGGCCCTTTCTGATCATCTGTATTTCCGTTGGCAGATTATGTCAGTCGGCGGAGCTGCGCAAACCTTGCGCCGCCCGATCACAACGCGCGCCAGCCGATATCTCGGCGGCAAAACCCCTGTGGCCAGTCAACCTTGTCGACCATCGCATAGGCGCGCTTTTGCGCTTCGGCCAATGTTGCGCCGCGCGCGGTGATATTCAGAACCCGCCCGCCGTTGGCGACGATCTGACCGTCTTTTTCTAAGGTGCCGGCATGAAAACACATTTCAGAGCTTGTCTCGGGAAGGGCGTTCAGCCCCTTGATCTCGCTGCCCTTTTCATAGGCGCCGGGATAGCCATTTGCCGCCATCACCACCGTCATCGCATGATCGTCAGCCCAGTTCACCCGCATTTCGGCCAGGCTGCCCTCGGCGGCAGCCTGCATCAGGTCCAGCGCTTGCGCGCCCAGACGCATCATCAGCACCTGACATTCCGGATCGCCAAAGCGCACGTTATATTCAACCAGCCGCGGCTGGCCGTCCTTGATCATCAGCCCGACGTAAAGCACACCCTGATAGGGCATCCCGCGCGCGGCCATCACGTTCATTGTCGGAATGACGATTTCATCCATCGCCTTTTGCGCGATCTCGTCGGTCAAAACGGGTGCGGGCGAATAGGCCCCCATGCCGCCGGTGTTCGGACCGGTATCTCCGTCACCAACACGCTTGTGGTCCTGCGCGGTGCCGATCGGCAGCGCGTCCTTGCCATCACAAAGCACGAAATAGGAGGCTTCTTCGCCCTCCATGAATTCTTCGATCACCACCTCGGCCCCGGCCGCGCCAAATTCGCCGCCAAACATGTCGTCCACGGCGTCCAAGGCTTCGGCCTCGGTCATGGCGACGATCACGCCTTTCCCTGCGGCCAGACCATCGGCCTTGACCACAATCGGCGCGCCCTGCTGCTGGATATAGGCCTTGGCGGCAGCGGCATCGGTGAAATGGCCATAGCCCGCGGTGGGGGCGTTCGCGGCGTCGCAAACCTCTTTGGTAAAGCTTTTGCTGGCCTCAAGCCGGGCCGCAGCCTCGGACGGGCCAAAGACCAGAACACCAGCCTCGCGCAGGCGGTCAGCGACACCGGCGGCCAAGGGTGCTTCGGGGCCGACGATCACGAACTCGATGGCGTTCTCTTCGGCGAAATTGACCACCGCCGCACCGTTCAGGATATCCAGATCGGCACAATCGGCGATAGCGGCAATCCCGGCGTTGCCCGGTGCCACGATCAGCTTGTCGCATTTGGGGTTCTGCATTACCGCCCAGGCGATGCTGTGTTCACGCCCGCCGCTGCCGAGGATCAGGATATTCATGGCGCATCTCTCCGCTTGTCGCTTGGCCTTGGTTTCATGGCGTTCTAAGGTGCCCGAACCGCAGACACAAGATAGGCCAAGCCCCCGATGTCCGATCTGATTGACGATGACGCCTCTGGCGTGAACGCCCCGGAATTTACTGTGACCGAGTTGTCGGGCGCGGTGAAGCGTCTGATCGAGGGCGAGTTTTCGCATGTGCGGATCCGGGGCGAGGTTGGACGCGTGTCTATGCCGCGCTCGGGGCATATGTATCTGGACCTGAAAGACGACCGTTCGGTGATTTCCGGGGTGATCTGGAAAGGCGTGGCGGGGCGCTTGGCGACCCTGCCCGAAGAGGGGATGGAGGTCATTGCAACCGGGCGGCTGACCACCTTTCCAGGGCAGTCAAAATATCAGATCGTGATCGAGGATATCAAGCCCGCAGGCGCCGGTGCCCTGATGGCGATGCTCGAAAAACGCAAGGCGGCGCTGGCGGCAGAAGGGCTGTTTGACGCCACGCGTAAGCAAGAGCTACCCTATCTGCCCGAAGTGATCGGCGTTGTGACGTCGCCCTCGGGGGCGGTAATCCGCGATATTTTGCACCGGTTGCGCGACCGCTTTCCGCGCAAGGTGCTGATCTGGCCTGTGGCGGTGCAGGGCACGGCCTGCGCGGCAGAGGTGGCGAATGCGATTCGCGGCTTCAATGCGATGACAACGGGCGGCGCGATGCCCCGGCCCGATCTGATCATCGTGGCGCGCGGTGGCGGCTCGATCGAGGATCTGTGGGGCTTCAACGAAGAGGTGGTCGTGCGCGCGGCGGCAGAATCCGAGATACCGCTTATTTCAGCGGTTGGGCACGAGACCGATACCACGCTGATCGACTATGCCGCCGATATGCGCGCGCCGACACCAACGGCGGCGGCAGAGCTGGCCGTGCCGGTGCGGATGGAACTACTGGGCTGGTTGGAAACTCAATCGGCACGCCTTACACGGGCGCTGACGCAGGGGGTGGGCCAACGTGGCCAGCGCCTACGTGACTTGTCGCGCGCATTGCCACGGGCCGATGCCCTGCTGGATGGGCCGCGCCAGCGGCTGGATGGCTGGGGCGAGCGTTTGCCGCAGGCCTTGACCCGGTCGGTGCAGTTGCGCCGGGTGCGGCTGTCCGACACCTCAGGCGCGCTCCGCCCGGCCATGCTGCGCCGCGGGCTTGAGGCCGACAAGCGGCGCCTGAGCGCGACAGCGCCGCGCTTGCCCACCGGGCTGCAACGGGTGGTGGATGCCCGGCGCGAAGCACTTGGACGCCGGGCAGATCGGTTGAGCATCGCGCCGCTGAAGGCTGATCTGAAACGAAAGTCCGATGATCTGCTTCGGCTGTCGCTGCGTCTGTCGGATGCCGGCGGGCGACAGATCGACAACTGGAGCAAACAGATCGAAGCGCTTGAGCGCTTGCGCGAAACGCTGGGCTATAAGGCAACCCTGCAGCGCGGTTATGCCGTTGTACGCGGCGATGGCGATGTTGTGACCTCGAAAAAATCCGCAGCTCAGGCCGCATCGCTCGAGATTGAGTTCGCCGATGGCCGCCTGACGCTGGGCGGCAAACCCCCACGCAAAAAGCCGAAAGATACGCCTGAACAAGGAAGCCTGCTTTGATCCGGGCTTCTTTCTGATCAAAATACTCACGGGGGTGAATTGGCCAAAGGCCAAGAGGGGGCCGTCAGCCCCCTTTGCCGCCGCCCGCCGCAGGCGCCATGACGGCAACAGTCCGGGGATCCATCAGCCTGCGCCAAAGCCCGGGCCACAGCGCGATCACCGCCATTACCGGCAATGAATGCGGCAGAATGGGCATCGTTGCCTCCAACTGCAGCGCTGGATAGGGCCGCGTCGGGTGCATGTGGTGATCGGAATGACGCGGCGCATTCAGCATCATTGCGCTGGAAAACCAGTGTGGTGTGTTCCATGAATGTTGCGGGCCGACAGGTTCAGGGCGACCATCTTCCCGCAGGGGGCGGCGCAACCCATAGTGCTGCACATAGTCCGACAGCAGCATCTGAAGCTGCGCATAGGTGGCAACCGCCAAAACCGCGATCACGCCCGGTGCGCGCGCCAAAACAAATGCCGCCGCAAGCGTCGCTACCGCGCCACCGATATACCCGGCATAGGGGTGGCTCCAGGCGGGCGGCGGCGGGGACAGTCGCCCACGCATCCGGGTTTCCGCCTGCCATCCTGCCCGAAACGCACCGATCCACGAACGCCGGGCAAAGCGCCAGAAGCCCTCGCCAAGTCGAGCCGAGCTTGGGTCCTGATCTGTGGCCACATGAATATGATGGACCTTCGGGTGCGCCGAGGCATGATGGCCGATCAGTAGCGTGATATAAACCATCTTCCCCAAGCCCCGCAGCCAGCGATTGCTGCGGTGGATCAGCTCATGCGCGTTTGGATGCGCAACTTGGCCGAAGAACAGCCCGTATCCCACCCAAAGCCCAATCCTTTCCCACGCCGACAGGGCACTTGCCCCACTGAGAGACCAGACCGCCAGCCCCAGAAGCGGCAAGTGCAGTAGGCCCAGCATCACCGACAGCCCGTCCCCGCTAGGAAATTCAGCCCTTGAGGCAGTCTGCGCCACGACCTTTTCCCCCAGCCGGTCCATCGCAAAGACAAAGACGGTGATGAACAGAACCGCCAAACCGATCCAGATCCCACCCCAGACGCTGCCCAATGCCAGCAACAACGCAGGTGTCAGGGTTGCGAGGGAAAAAAGCAGCATTCTAGGCCTCGTGTGGATTTATCTTCGGGCAGATCAGGCGAAAGATCGGCAGGCTCTGCATGGGATTTTGATCGTGTGCGTTTACGCGTCGATTTATCGTGAAAGTGAAATTTCGCGAGTGGATTTCGAGAGGGTGGTGCGATTTTCGACGGAAAAAGACAAGTCAAACCCCGACATCTGGGCCCAGGCACACCATCGGCTCATCCGACTTCCCGACCTCATAGAGCACAGTTTGCGAGGGATCGTTCTCGAACCGGGCAACAAGCCCCTCGGCGCTTTCAAAGAAGCTCCAGCATTGCGGGTCGGGGTTGTCTTCATAGACAAAGCAGATCTGGTCATTGCTCTCAAACCACTGGCCTTCCTTGCATTTGCCATCCAGAAAGGACCACCGCACGCGCTTGCCGTCCAGATATTCTTCTCCACCATAGGGTTGGCTGTCTTCGGCATAGTAAAAGGTCTTGCCACGGGTATAGCTGTCGAATTCGGTCGCGGTCATCGCCTGCTGCGCCTGAGCCGGGACCGCAAGAAATAGAAGTGGAACAAAATGTTTCATAAGATCATCTTGGCCGGGGGCGGGCGCATCGCCAAGCCCCGATTTCCTTACTGGCGGAAATCCCCGCTGCAAGGGGGCACCGCAGGCGGCGGACTGCGGAAAAAATGGGAGAAGCCCCGATATGCATGACGAACTGCTGATCTTCGCTTTGGCTGGGCTGGCCTGTGCCTGCCTGTATTGGGGCGTTTATTGCTGGCGCGGGCCAAGCTGGGGCAAGACCATAATCAAAACAGCAGCGATCGCGCTGCCTGCTCTTGGTGTGACGTTGGTCGGGGCACCGTGGCTTGCGGTTGCCGGGCTTTGGGCCTGTGTGCTGGGTGATTATCTTTTGTCGCGGCCCGGAGAAGCCACGCTGAAAGCGGGGATCGGGGCGTTTGCGCTTGGGCATGTGCTGTATGTGGTGGCGTTTCTGGCCAGTTTTGGCTGGGGCGCGGGACCGGACGGGGTGACTGTTGGCGTAGTGGCTTCGCTGGTGTTGCTGGGGCTGTCGACCGAGATCTGGCTGACGTCGCGCACGGGCGGGCTTCGTGCTGCGGTGCGCGTCTATGTCGGGCTGATCCTGACGATGGGCGCGGTGGCTGCGTTGCCGTCGATGCCGCGTGAAACGCTTCTGGTTGGGGCGCTGCTGTTCATTGCCTCTGACCTGATCTTGTCGCTGGACCTGTTCGTTCTGGCCGGAGGCTGGTTTCATCGGCTGACGCCCTTCTTAATCTGGCCGCTTTATGTCGTCGCACAAGTCTTTATCATAACTGGATTTATCCGGATCTAGTGAGGGTCGTGGCGCAGAGTTGTCCACAGGCAAATCCGCAACGGGGCTTTCCACTGCCGGAAAGAATGTCTAGGTGAGGTCAAACACCTGCGGAGGGCCGTATGTCTTTTTTCGGCAAGCTCAAACAACGACTGACCAAATCATCCTCGAAGTTGGGGGAAGGTCTGGATTCGATTGTCGACGAGGGCGGCCAAGCCGTTGTCGATGCCCCCGCTGAGTCGGTCGTGGCGGATGAGCCGACCCAAACCGAGCCCGCACAAGCCAAGCCGGGAATTCTGGGGCGTCTGGTCGGGCGGACAGATGCGGCACCAGTGGTGCGCCGTGCGCTGGACGACGAGATGCTGGAGCAGCTGGAAGAGCTGCTGATCTCGGCTGACATGGGCGTGGATACGGCGCTGCGGGTTACCGCAAATATCGCCGAAGGCCGGTTTGGCCGCAAGCTGTCGGTGGAAGAGATCAAGGGGCTGCTGGCGGCGGAAATCGCCCGCATCATGGAGCCGGTGGCGCGCCCCCTGCCGATCTATCCCAAGGTGCCGCAAGTGGTGCTGGTGGTTGGGGTGAACGGCTCGGGCAAGACGACGACGATCGGTAAGCTGGCAAGCCAGTTCCGCGCGGCCGGTAAATCAGTGATCATTGCGGCGGGCGATACATTTCGCGCGGCGGCAGTAGAGCAGTTGCAGGTCTGGGGCGAACGGGCGGGGGTGCCGGTTCTGACCGCGCCCGAAGGCTCGGACCCGGCCAGTCTGGCGTTCGATGCGATGACCAAGGCCGAGGCCGAGGGCGCCGATCTGTTGCTGATCGATACCGCAGGACGGTTGCAGAACCGTGCCGACCTGATGGAGGAGTTGGCCAAGATCGTGCGCGTGATCCGCAAGAAAGATCCCAGCGCACCACACAATACTTTGCTTGTGCTGGATGCGACCACGGGGCAGAACGCCCTGAGTCAGGTTGAAACCTTCCGCAAGCTGGCGGATGTGTCCGGGCTGATCATGACGAAACTGGATGGCACGGCCAAGGGCGGTGTGTTGGTGGCATTGGCGGACAAATTCGGCCTGCCGATCCATGCCATCGGGGTAGGCGAGCAGATCGACGATCTGCAAGCCTTTGACCCGGAAGAATTTGCAAAGGCGCTGACGGGTCTGGATGCTTGAAATACATGAAACACTGAGCGGCGATCTCGGATGGGATGACGTGTCGCTCTATGCGGTTGTGGATGATCTTCTGTGGTCGGATCGCCTTGGCGTGACCCCGGCGGATGAAATCTGGCCGGACGGGCGGATACTTTATGCCGAATGCGTCGTTTCCGACGGCGGCGAGGTTGTCGGGCTTGGGCGGCTGGTGTGGGACATGCACATTGAGGGCGCGGTGCCAACCATTCACGATCTGTGCCTGCGCCCGAAGTATCGCACGCCCTTCGTGATTGACACGATGGAGTCGGTCCTGATCGATTATTACGCCGAAGAGGCGGCAGGCGGCGAGGTGGTTCTGGGCTATGACGGGCGCGAGATCGACATCTCGGAACGGGTCGAGCGGTTGCGCGACCTCGCCCTTGGCTATGCCGAGCAGCGCGTCATATGACCGCTTGGCTGGCCGGATTGGAGGGGACGGCCGCCGGACATCAGCTGGCAATGTATCTGGCGCTTCTGGCGGCGTTTCTGCACGCGGTTTTCGGCGCGTTGCAGAAGGGGCGGCATGATCCCTGGCTGACGCGCGGGTCGGTTGATCTGTTCAACTCACTGCTGGCCCTGCCGTTTGTGCTTTTTGTCGTGCCCTTTCCCGAGCCGCATATGTGGCCCATCTTTGCCACCGTCTTTGCAATCCATATGTGCTATAAGCTGTTGCAGGCGCAGGCTTATACCAAAGGCGCCTATACGGTTGTGTACCCTGTCGTGCGGGGCACCGGGCCGTTTTTCACCGTGATCGGTGCCTATCTGTTGTTTGGCGAGGTGTTTACTTGGGTGCAATGGGGCGGCGTGGCCGTGCTGTTGGCGGGGATTTTCGGTCTGGCGCTGTACAACATGATGTATCTCGAGCTGAACCGCGACACGCTGGGGGTGGCGATGCTGCTGGCAGTGGCGACCGGTCTGTTTGTGGCGCTCTATACGACCTATGACGCGTATGGCATCCGCGCCTCGACCAATCCGTTCACCTTTCTGGCGTGGTTCTTTCTGTTCGAGGGGCTGGTGATGCCGCTCTTCGCCTTCCTGCGCTGGCGCAGTATGTTCAACCCGCCCGACGCCCTGCCGTTGCTGGCGCGTGGGGCGATTGGGTCGGTGGTGGCATTTTTCAGCTTTGGCTCCGTCATGATGGCCACCCGGCTGGATAAGGTGGGCGAAGCGGCCGTGTTGCGCGAAACGTCGACCGTTTTTGCGGCGCTGATCGGCTGGCTTGTGCTGAAAGAGACGGTTGGACCACGCCGGATTGCGCTGATGACCTTGATCGCCATCGGAGCAGTCATAGTTGAGATGGGAGGCTAGGAGGCAGGTATGTCAGGCAAGACAATCAATCCGATATTGAAAACCGTGCTGGAGATCGGGCCGGTCGTGGTCTTCTTCGCTGCATATCTGTTGACGCGCGAGCGGATGTTCACGATTGGTGGCACCGAATACGAGGGGTTCATCCTTGTCACCGCCGGGTTTATTCCACTGATGATCCTGTCCACCGTGTTGTTGTGGAAACTGACCGGCAAGCTGTCGAAGATGCAGATCGTGACGCTGCTGCTGATCGTGGTATTTGGCGGGCTGTCGGTCTGGCTGAATGATGACCGGTTTTTCAAGATGAAGCCGACGCTGATCTATCTGTTGTTCGCCGGCGCACTTGGGATCGGGCTGTTGCGCGGCGAAAGCTATCTTCAGGATGTGATGGAGGGGGCCTTGCCGATCAGTCACGAGGGCTGGATGGTGCTGACCCGGCGGTTGGCGGGGTTCTTCTTTGCGCTGGCACTGCTGAACGAGGCGATTTGGCGGACGCAAAGCACAGACACTTGGGTGTATTTCAAGACCTTCGGGCTGACGGCGGCGGTGTTCTTGTTTTTCATGACCCAAGGCGGCGTGCTCAAACGCTATAGCACCGAGGCCGAAGGCGGCGACAGCAAAGACGGCTGAGGCGGCACTAAGGCCGCCCCGCCTAAGGTGTCACCCCTTCTGACCGAACAGCACCTTCTGCGCGTTCTTGTTGTCCTGAAGGTTGGCGCGCTTTTCGGCAGCCACGGCCTTGCCTTTTTGCACCGCGGGGCGCGCGCCGACCAGATCAAGCCAGCGTTTCAGGTGCGGCTTGTCGTCCAGTGACTGTTCCTGCCCTTCCCAAAGGCACGCCCAGGGCCAGATCGCCATATCGGCGATGGAATAAAAATCCCCCGCAACATATTCGTTTTCCGCCAATTGCGTGTCCAGCACCCGGTGCAGGCGCCCCACCTCGTTGCGATAGCGGTCCTTGGCATAGGGCAGATCGTTCGGCGGCTCCATCGCGGGGGCGTATTTGAGAAAGTGATGCGCCTGACCCGCCATCGGACCCAGTCCGCCCATCTGCCACATCAGCCATTGATCGACTGCAATCCGGTCCCGTTCGGTCGGGCCGCCGAATTGCCCGGTTTTACGGGCCAGATATTGCAGGATCGCGCCGGATTCGAAGATCGAGATCGGCGCGCCGTCCGGGCCATCGGGGTCGATGATCGCGGGCATCCGGTTGTTGGGGGCGATTTTCAGGAAATCGGGGTGAAACTGCTCACCTGCGCCGATATTGATCAGGTGAAGGGCATAGGGCAGGCCCATTTCTTCCAGCGCGATGGAGATTTTCCATCCGTTGGGGGTCGGCCAGTAGAAAAGGTCAATCGGTGTGGTCATCTGCGCGCTCCATATTGGTCGCGCTTATGATGGTGCTTTTCCGGTCAGGGGCAAGGAGTGAGGCAGCGCAGGCCATGCAAAAAGGCGTGACCAGCGCGGGGCTGGCTGGTCGGGCAGAAGCGGGCGCAGCTGTGCCAGCGGATGCCGTTGCGGCGCCCGCAGCAACGCGCGGTACAGGTCAAACACGCCCGGACGCAGATAGGCCGACCAGTGGCAGACCCGCCGTTGGGGGGGATCAATGCGAAATCCGTGCCACGCCAGGGCGCGCAGTGTAACCGGATCATCCAGTTGCAGCGTCAGCGCATTTGGTCTTTGCGACAGATGCGCCCCAATGGTCAGGTCGCCGCGCACTGGCGGGGAAATCAGCCGTTCCAGCAAGAAATCGTAGAAATCGTTTTCGCGGCTGGTAATGTTGATCACCTCGGCGCTTTGGCCTGCGGGGCTGTTCAGGGCCTCGTTGGCGTGGGTCTGATATTCGGCGCCAGCCAGCAGGATCACCCGGTTTACGCTGTGGCCGGGCAGTCGGCGCAGCGCAGACAGTACGACGCGCGCCCCCATTGAATGCGCCAAGGCGTGGATGGGGCGATGTGGGGCCAGTCGGCGCAGGGCGGCGATGACCTGCGCCAGATCAGCCCCCGCTTCTTCGGCCCGCGCATAGGCCTGCCAGACGCTGCCGCGCGCCGACCAGCCAAACGCTAGCCCCAGCCCCTCGTCGGCATTTGCGGTACCAAAGCCAAGTGCGCGCGGCCAACTGAGGGCTTTGGGGCAGTCGTGGTCCTCGCGCATCGACAGGATGTGATCATGCGGGCAGTTGTCAGCCGATCCGGGCGCGAATTTATAGCCATGCACCATGATAATCACCGGCCCGTCCCCGTTGGCGGCATGCGCCAGCGTGGGCATCAAAGGTCGATCTGCCCCGTGCAGCCGGGGGCCATTATTCGTTGCGTTGATCCGTAGAAGGGGCATTTCCCCGTCCCTCCACTACATCTTGTGATCAGGGCTTAGACGAGGGATACGAAACCGGGATGAAAATAAGATTACAGAACCGTGACGGTGTTGACGTGATCCGCACGCGGGCGTATCAGAATTTTCGTGGCGATTTGTTACCGGATTGCGGGCCACGTTAAATATTCCGCTAAAAGGTCAGGATGAAGGAGCCCCCTTTCGCTTGGCCGCGTCGGGGGTTTTTTTATGGGCGGATCGCCCGGAGGAATGACATGAGCGAGAACTGGAATAAACGTACCAAGCTGGTGCACGGCGGCACCCGCCGCAGCCAATACAACGAGGTCAGCGAAGCAATTTTCCTGACTCAGGGCTTTGTTTATGACACCGCCGAGCAGGCCGAGGCGCGGTTCCTGAAAGTGGGCGAGGATGAATTCATCTATGCCCGCTATGGCAACCCGACCGTGGCGATGTTCGAAGACCGGATTGCGATGCTGGAAGGCACCGAAGATGCCTTTGCCACCGCCAGCGGCATGGCGGCGGTGAACGCCGCGCTGATGTCGATGCTGAAGGCGGGCGATCATGTGGTCGCGGCCCGCGCGCTGTTTGGCTCGTGTCTGTATATTCTCGAAGATATTCTTGGCCGCTTCGGCGTCGAGGTGACGCTGGTTGATGGCACCGATCTGGGCCAGTGGCAGGCGGCGCTGCGTTCGGACACCAAGGCTGTGTTCTTTGAATCGGTGTCCAACCCGACGCTGGAAGTGATTGATATCAAAGCTGTGGCCGATCTGGCCCATGCCGTCGGCGCGCTGGTGCTGGTGGACAACGTGTTTGCCACACCGGTGTTTTCGCGCGCGGTCGATTTGGGCGCCGATGTGGTCATCTATTCGGCCACCAAACATATCGACGGGCAGGGGCGCGCACTTGGCGGTGTGATCCTTGGCACCAAGGAGTTTATCCGCGGCACGGTCGAGCCCTATCTGAAGCATACCGGCGCCGCGATGAGCCCGTTTACCGCCTGGATCATGCTGAAGGGTCTGGAAACGATGGATCTGCGGGTGCGGGCGCAGGCCGCCAGCGCGCTGGCAATTGCCGAGGCGCTGCAAGGCCATGCGGGGCTGGAGCGGGTGGTCTATCCTGGTCTGCAGGCGCACGAGCAGCACGCGTTGACCGTGGCACAGATGGGTGAGGGCGGCACGGTACTGTCCTTCGATATTCGTGGCGGGCAAGAGGCGGCATTCAAGTTTCTGAACGCGCTGAAGATCGCTGTGATCTCGAACAATCTGGGCGATGCGAAATCCATCGCGACCCATCCGGCAACCACCACCCATCAACGTCTGCCCGCCGAGCAGAAGGTGGAATTGGGGATCACGCCGGGACTGATCCGGTTCAGTGTCGGGTTGGAGGACACTGATGATCTGGTGGCCGATCTGCGTCAGGCGCTGGATCAGATCTGAAACGGGATGGGCCGGAGATGTCCGGCCCTTTCCAGATCGCATCGTAAACAGTGATCCGACAGGTCATTTCCGGCATATACCCCTGCGATATTGGCAATTCGGGCTATCTGACACTAGATTAGTGTTTGCCACAGGATCGAAAGGGCACAAAATGAACCTCCACACGCCGGAGATTGATCGCCATCCCAGCCGGGATGAGGCCGCCGAGGCGCTGCAACAGTTGCGCGCCTGGGCCACCCGTGCGACGCCCGCTGAAATCGCCGATCTTGATCCGTCGCTGGCGCGCCTGTTGCCACATACGGCCGAGGATAGCTATCCGGTGCTGTCGCGCAGCTATCCGCATGCGTTCGAGGTGGATGCCGCGTATAAGGATGATTTGCCCGATCTGCAAAACGGTCCCAGCAGTCTGATCCGGGGTGCGCGCAAGCCGATCCAGCATGTTGGGATCTCGAATTTCCGGCTTCCGATCCGCTTTCACAGCCGTGACAGTGGTGATCTGGCGCTGGAAACCAGCGTGACCGGCACGGTCAGCCTTGAGGCGGAAAAGAAGGGCATCAACATGTCCCGGATCATGCGCTCGTTCTATGCTCACGCTGAAAAAACCTTTAGTTTCGAGGTGATACAGGCCGCGCTGGACGATTACAAAGCCGATCTGGAAAGCTTTGATGCGCGGATCCAGATGCGGTTTTCCTATCCCGTTCGGGTCGAATCGCTGCGATCGGGGCTGCATGGGTATCAGTATTACGACATCGCGCTAGAGCTGGTTGAACTGGCGGGGCAGCGCAAGAAGATCGTGCATCTGGACTATGTTTATTCCTCGACCTGCCCCTGTTCCTTGGAGCTGAGCGAGCATGCCCGCCGCGCGCGGGGGCAGTTGGCGACGCCGCATTCGCAGCGCTCGGTCGCGCGGATCTCGGTTGAGGTAAAGGACGGTGACTGCCTGTGGTTCGAGGATGTGATCGACATGGCGCGCGCGGCTGTGCCCACTGAAACTCAGGTCATGGTGAAGCGTGAGGACGAGCAGGCCTTTGCCGAGCTGAACGCAGCCAACCCGATATTTGTCGAGGATGCCGCGCGGCTGTTTTGTGCCCAGCTTGAGGCCGATCCGCGGGTCGGCGATTTTCGAATCGTCGCCAGCCATCAGGAAAGCCTGCACAGCCACGATGCGGTCAGCATCCTGACCGAAGGCGACACGTTCACCTGCGACAGCATCGACCCACGGTTGTTCAACACGCTGTATCACGTCGGTTAAACGTCGGTATTACGTCGGTATTGCGCCTGTATTTTTGGCGCTTGGCCGAATTGTGCCGGGTTATCGGGCGCGCCGCTGAATGTGAGCGCGTGGCCCGTGCGGAACATTTGCGCGGGAGCCGGGTCGGGCGCCAACACTGGAGTCGGCATCTGTCCGGATTGCGACGCATTTCTGTGTCGCATTGCCTTTACCAGACGGGCCTAGGCTGGTGTCATTGACTCCGAATGGAAAGGACACGCCATGATCCATGTATTGAATCCCTATCAGTTGTCGACCGCGATGTTTCGGCTGACAAGTTACACGTGGGAAACGCAGCTGCGCATGGCCCGTGCGATGACGACGATGACAGCAGAAACCGTTATGTATTTCATGCATCCTCAGGCCGAGGTCACGACGCCAGAGCCGGTTGCCGCGACGCCAGAGCCGGTTGCCGCGAAGCCAGCGCCAGAGCCGGTTGCCGCGAAGCCAGAGCCAGAGCCAGAGCCGGTTGCCACGAAGCCCGCGCCTGTTGCCACGAAGCCAGAGCCAGTTGCCACGAAAACAGAACCTGCTGCTGCGACGCCGAAAGCCGCCGCGAAACCTGCCGCGGTGAAAACCGTTGCTGCGCCAGAGCCCACCAAGGCGCCCGAGGAAAAACGCCCCCGCGCGCCGTCGACGCCACCAACCATGCCCGAGGCGAAAGCGACGCCCCGACCGCGTAGAGCCCGCAAGGTCGCGCCGAAACCCACGATCCAGTGATAATGCTGCGTTGCGCGAATCTGTGCTGCATTGCAGCATTTGCAGGGCCGCTATGAGGAAATGGCAGTGGTAAAGTCACAGCTGCTGACCTAATTTAGAGGCAGGGAGGAAACCAAACAAACGAATTGAGGTTTCCGATGGCAACGCAAGCAGCTGACGTCATTTTTTCAAAAGGTGGTATCCGCGAGCGTGTGGATGCATTCTTTGCCAGCATGGGGCAGGGTTTCAACGCGTATCTGCATCACCGGTCGCGGTATGACCAGATCCAGAAGATGAACGCCAAGTCCGATGCAGAACTGGCCGAGATGGGCGTAAAGCGCGATGACATTCCGCGTTATGTGTTCCGCGATCTGTTCTATATCTGATCGTAATCTGATCGCATCGAACTGGGGCGCATTGTCCCGGTTCTTGACTGGCTCCACGCTGTACCAATCCAGCGCGGAGCCTGATCTTTTGATAGACGTGCCGTCACAGGCGGGTGTCTATTCGCGCCGCAGCGCTGCTGTCATCTTGACAGTTTGAGCAGCGCACGCCAACGCTGCGCCATGTTTGATCTGCGACCTGTCGGATATGTAATTGGCCTGTTGGTGGCGGCGCTTGGGCTGACCATGCTTCCGCCGATGATGGTGGATGTGGCCGAGGGCCGCGCGCATTGGCGCGTCTTTGCCGAAAGCGCTATGCTGACCTTTGTGACCGGTGGGCTGATCGCGCTGGCCTGTCAGAACGGCACCCGCGAGGGGCTGAGTATTCAGCAGACATTCTTCCTGACAACCGGCGTGTGGCTGGCGCTGCCGATGTTTGGCGCGCTGCCGTTTATCCTGGGCGAAACGCAGGCACGACCGGTGGATGCGTTTTTTGAGGCGATGTCGGGTCTGACCACAACCGGGGCCACGGTTTTCACCGGGCTGGACACTCTGCCCAAGGGATTGTTGCTTTGGCGCGGAATCCTGCAATGGCTGGGCGGGATCGGGATTATCGTTGTGGCCATGGTGTTCCTGCCCGAGTTGCGAGTCGGCGGGATGCAGATTTTCCGGTCGGAAAGCTTTGACACGATGGGGAAGATCCTGCCGCGTGCCACGGCGATTGCCTCGCAAATCTCGGTGATCTATCTGGCGCTGACGCTGGCCTGTCTGTTTAGCTATATGGTATTGGGCATGGGTGCGTTTGACGCGACGGTGCATGCGCTGACAACGGTGTCGACCGGCGGGTTTTCAACCTATGACGCCTCGTTCGGGGCATTTTCCGGCCCGCTGGAATACGTCGCCTCGATCTTCATGATTCTCGCGGCGCTGCCGTTCGTGCGCTATGTGCAGATGATCAACGGTCACCGCACCGCTGTTTGGCGTGACAAGCAGGTGCATGGGTTCTTGCTGACCATTGGCGTGCTTGTGATCGTGACCACAATCGTTCTGACGACGATTTTCCCGCACCATTGGGAGCAGTCGTTCCGCGAGGCACTGTTCAACATTACCTCGATCATATCGGGCACGGGCTATGCCAGTGTGGACTATATGAACTGGGGCAGCCTGTTGATTGCGATGTTCTTTTTCATTGGCCTGATCGGAGGGTGCGCCGGATCAACCGCGTGTTCGGTCAAGATTTTCCGCTATCAGATTTTGTTCGCCTCGATCCGGGCGCAGTTGAAGAAGACGCAGTCGCCGCATGGTGTGTTCACCCCGCGTTATGAGGGGCGCAAGATCGACGATGACGTGTTGAATTCGGTCATGTCGTTCTTCGTGTTTTTCATCGCGTCGCTGGGGGTGCTGTCGGTTGCTCTTGGGATGACGGGGTTGGATTTCACCACCTCGGTCACCGGGGCGGCATCGGCTTTGGCGAATATCGGGCCGGGGTTGGGGGATCAGATCGGGCCTGCGGGCAATTTTGCCGGGCTGAACGACACCGCCAAGTGGCTGTTATCAATCGCAATGCTGATCGGTCGGTTGGAGCTGATGGTGGTTTACGCCATGCTGACGGTGGCGTTCTGGCGCGCCTGAGCTGGAGCGGGGTTTAGTCCCAGCAGCCGACCAGAACCGTCATGCCACCGGCCATTGTGCTGACATCTTCGGGGTCCATCTGACCCAGCTGATCGGTGGCGTTGGCGCTGAGCCCGAGGCGGGTCAGAACCTGACCGATCGAACCTGAATCCAGCGCAAAGCTGACGTCATCGGGCAGTTTCTGTGTGCCGTCGGGGCGCGGCAGCAACATGCCCAGAACATTGCCGCCCGCATCAAAGACCGGGCCGCCTGCATCGCCGGGCAGGGCGTTCAGTGTCAGGCGTTTCAGCTGTTCCTCGCCGCCCAATCCGCGCAGATCGGCCAATGTGCCAAAGGTCAGGGTCGGTGCACCCAGAACGCCGCCATAGGAATAACCGGCCACCGCCACATCCGATTGCAGGCGCGGGGCCGACAGTTGCAGCGTGGCAACCGAGATCGGCGCAAGCGTGGCCGTGGGGCGCAGGATGGCAATTCCAAGCGCCTCGTCGGTGCTGAGCACCTGCGCCTCGATGTCGGTGTCCAGCGTGATGCGGCTGCACCCGGTCACGGCCTGCGTTGTGGTCACGACCGTGCCGTTGGCATCGCTGTAAAAGCCCGAGCGCGTCAGGCGCGGCTTGCGGATTTCCAGCCCGGCAACCAAGTCGATGCTTTGGTCTTCGTTATTGCCGGCAGCGGCGCTAAGCACACCGCCCGTGCGGGCAAAACTGGCCTGCATCTCGCTGAGCAGGCGGGTGCGGCGTTCTTCGTCCCCGGCGGGCCAGACGAGGGTGAAGCCCTTGATCTGCCCATCTTGCAGGGTGGCCTGCGTGTGCGAGACGAAATCCGCGCCCTGACCGATCAGCATGAAGTCATTGCGGCCACGCTCGCGCGGGCCTGCGGCGGGCACGATCGCCAGCGTCTGCATAATGTCGTAGAGGCCGAACAGCGTGGCCTGATTGCCAGTCTGCGAGATCAGCAGCACCTTGGCTGGAATGTCGCCGGTGGCGGCGTAATGCGCAAAGGGGGCTTCGTATTTATCGAAGGCAACAACCCCGGTGGGTAGCTTCATTTCGATCCCGGCGTCATGATCCTGCACCAGACGCAGGTCCAGCCCGTCCAACACGGCGGTGTACTGTTTGTACAGGGCGGCGCGTTGGCGGGTGGTCAGGATGCCGGTGGCGTCATAGCCATTGGCCTGTTGCCACGCGGCCATCGAGCTGCGGGTGCCACGGCCGAAGGCGCCATCAATGGCGGAGTTATAGAAGCCTGCCCATTTGAGCATGGATTGCAGCTCCATCCGCTCTTCGCGGCTCAGTAGCGCCTCGCTTTGGCGGGCTTCGCGCGGGGTTTCATCGGATTCGGCCACGATGACGGGGGCAGGCGATGCAGTGTCAGTGATGGCGGGGCTGTTATCGGGGGCGCTGGGGCGTGCAAGGGCGGGGCTGGCCAGGGTATCGACGCCGATGGGCCAGAATTGCCGACGAAAGTTGGAGGAGAAGGCGATATAGCTGTCGCGCGGGATCTTGCCTTCGGCGCGCAGCACACGCAGCACCTGTTCGGCATCGCCGCGCTGATAGGGGCCAAGTGCCACCGCGTACCAGCCGCCGCCAAGGGCAAAGCCGTTCACATCCTGCAACTGCGTGGCGTAGTCGCGGATTCTTTCCTGTGCGGCGGTCAGGCTGGGCTGCGCCTCGACCTGAACCCAAACCGGGTCTTCCTGCGCCATCAGACTGCGCGTTGACAGGACCACAACGAAGAAAACCGAAACCAGAAATCGCATCATATCGTTAAATGTCCTTGCCCGTCGGCGTTTGTGTGCTTGCAGCGTGTTTTATCAAATCATGCTGCATGTGCACCCAAATAATGCAGTTCCCCGCAATTGACCCCGACCGCGCCCCGCCGTAGGTAGAGCACGCGATTTCAACGGGGCCGAACAGGGCAGGGATCATGGCAGAAACCATCAGCAAACCGCGTAGTTTTCAGGAAATCATCCTGCGGCTTCAGGGCTATTGGGCCGAGCGGGGCTGTGCGATCATGCAGCCCTATGACATGGAAGTGGGCGCGGGTACGTTTCACCCGGCGACAACACTTCGGTCCTTGGGCACCAATCCTTGGGCTGCGGCCTATGTGCAGCCGTCGCGCCGCCCCACGGACGGGCGCTATGGCGAGAACCCGAACCGGATGCAGCATTATTATCAGTATCAGGTGCTGATCAAACCCAGCCCGCCTGATCTTCAGGCGTTGTATCTGGGCAGCCTTGAGGCGATCGGCATCGACATGAACCTGCACGACATCCGCTTTGTCGAGGATGATTGGGAATCCCCGACGCTGGGTGCATGGGGGCTGGGCTGGGAGGTCTGGTGCGATGGTATGGAAGTGTCGCAGTTCACCTATTTTCAGCAGGTCGGCGGGCATGACTGCCATCCGGTCTCGGGCGAGCTGACCTATGGGTTGGAGCGTCTGGCGATGTATGTGCTGGGCATCGATCACGTGATGGACATGCCCTACAACGATCCGCAAAGCCCGATCCCGCTGAGCTATGGCAATGTGTTCCGCCAGACCGAGCAGGAATACAGCCGCTGGAACTTTGACGTGGCCAATACCGATATGCTGCTGAAGCATTTCGAGGAGGCGGAGGCCGAATGCGAGGCGATCCTGACGCACGACCACATCGATCCCAAGACCGGACACCGTATCATCATGGTGCATCCTGCCTATGACCAATGCATCAAGGCCAGCCATCTGTTCAACCTGCTGGACGCGCGCGGCGTGATTTCGGTGACCGAACGGCAGGCCTATATCGGGCGGGTGCGGGCATTGGCGAAACAGTGCGCGGATGCCTTTGTGCAGACCGAGGCCGGCGGCTGGGTGGCAGAATGATGGGCAAGATACTCGCGGGGGTGATCGTGATTGCGGCTTTGGTGGCAGGGGTGTCGATGTACTACCTGCAGGTTTACGCGTATTATGACGAGATCGTGGCCACGGGCGTCGATGACGTGCAGATGACCGCGCTGTCGTCGGGCCTGCCTGAACCGATTGTGTACGAAGACTTCAAGGCAATCGATTCCGAAAGCTCGCCGATCCGCTATCGCGCCTGTTTCACCACGCCGCACAGTCAGGCGATGCTGAGCGAAACCTTCCAGAGCTATGACCAGGCGGAACCGTTGATCGCGCCGGGTTGGTTCGACTGTTTCGACGCCAAGGCGATTGGTGCCGCGCTGGAAAGTGGGCAGGCACTGGCCTTTATGGGCACGCCCGACATTCACTATGGTATTGACCGGATCGTTGCCGTGCTGCCCGATGGGCGCGGCTTTGTCTGGCACCAGATCAACCGCTGCGGCAAGGTTGTCTTTGACGGTCAGCCCGCGCCCGCCGATTGCCCACCTGCCCCGGAAGGCTACTGATATGCCCGATTTGCTGATCGAACTCTTCTCGGAAGAAATCCCCGCGCGGATGCAGGCGAAGGCCGCTGAAGACCTGAAAAAGCGGGTCACCGACGGCCTTGTCGAGGCTGGGCTGACCTATTCCGGTGCTGCCGCGTTTTCGACACCGCGCCGGTTGGTGCTGACACTGGATGGCCTGCTGGACCAAAGCCCGACCCTGCGCGAAGAACGCAAGGGCCCGCGCGTCGATGCGCCGACGAAAGCCATCGAAGGCTTTCTGCGCGGTGCCGGTCTGACCCGGGATCAGCTGCAAGAGCGGGACGAGAAAAAAGGCGCGGTGTTCTTTGCCGTGATCGAAAAGCCGGGTCGCCCCGCCGCAGAGATCGTGGCCGAGGTGCTTGAGGCGACAATCCGCAATTTCCCATGGCCCAAGTCGATGCGCTGGGGCGCGGGCAGCCTGCGCTGGGTGCGCCCGCTGCATTCGATCCTGTGCATCCTGACGACCGAGGCCGGGGCCGAAGTGGTGCCGATGGATATCGACGGTATCAAAGCGGGTAATTCCACCGAGGGGCACCGTTTTATGGCCGCTGGCCGCTTCGCGGTCAGCTCGTTCGACGACTACCGCGCCAAGCTGAAGCGCGACCACGTGATTCTGGACGCGACCGAGCGCGCCGAACATATCTGGCACGACGCCACCAATCAGGCCTTCGCCAACGGGTTGGAGGTGGTCGAAGACCGCGGTCTTCTGGCCGAGGTGGCCGGGCTGGTCGAATGGCCGGTGGTGCTGATGGGCGAGATTGGCGAGGATTTTCTGGGTCTGCCGCCCGAGGTTTTGCAGACCTCGATGAAAGAGCATCAGAAGTTTTTCAGCGTGAAAAACCCGAAAACCGGGCGGATCGAGCGGTTCATCACCGTGGCCAACCGTGAAACCACGGATCACGGCAAAACCATTCTTGCGGGCAATCAGAAAGTGCTGGCGGCGCGGCTGTCGGATGCAAAGTTCTTTTGGGAAAACGATCTGCGCGTGGCCAAGGCCGGAATGGGCGCATGGACCGAACAGTTGTCGAATGTGACGTTCCACAATCAGCTGGGCACGCAGGCCGCGCGGATCGACCGGATTGCGGCGCTTGCGCGCGAACTGGCGCCGGTGATGGCGATCGAACCCGATCTGGCCGAGCAGGCGGCGCGTGTTGCCAAGGCCGATCTGTCGTCGGAAATGGTCTATGAATTCCCCGAGCTTCAAGGGCTTATGGGCCGGTATTACGCCGAGGCCGCAGGCTTGCCGCAAGCGGTGGCCAATGCCTGCGAGCAGCATTATTCGCCGCTTGGCCCGTCGGACGATGTGCCTTCTGAGGCGGTTTCGACCATCGTGGCGCTGGCTGACAAGCTGGATACGCTGACCGGGTTCTGGGCGATTGACGAAAAACCCACCGGGTCGAAAGACCCTTACGCGTTGCGCCGCGCCGCGCTGGGGGTGATCCGCATCATCCTGACCGGTGATCTGCGCATCAATCTGGACCGGTTCATCGACAGCCAGCTGCTGAAGCATAAAATCAGTCTGACCCGCTCCTCGGCTCAGGCCGGAGAAACCGAAGCGCTGGAGGAGATGCTGGACGAGATAGCCGATCACGGCGTGTTCGGCGCGGCCTTTCATGCGGTGCTGGATCGGCTTGCCGGCAAGGATGATGCGCCTGATATGGAAGACGGCTCGCTGCTGCGCACCGTTGGCGATGCGATGCCGGATCTGAGCACGGATTTGCTGGCCTTCTTCCATGACCGGTTGAAAGTTTACCTGCGCGATCAGGGCATGCGCCATGACGTGATTGATGCCTGCCTTGAGATGCCCGGCAGCGATGACCTGACCCTGTTGGTGAAACGTGCCACCGCGCTAAGCGATCTGCTGAAGACTGATGACGGGGAAAACCTGTTGCAGGGCTACAAGCGCGCCAACAACATTCTGACTCAGGCCGAAGAAAAGGACGGGGTGGAATATTCCTTTGGCGCGGATGTGAAATACGCCGAAACCGACGCCGAAAAGGCGCTGTTCGCGGCGCTGGACACCGCCGAGGCCGCGATTTCCCCAGCAATGCAGAACGAGGATTTCGAGGTGGCAATGCGGGGCATGGCGGCCTTGCGTGCCCCGATTGATGCGTTTTTCGAGGCGGTGCAGGTCAATGCCGACAACGCCATCGTGCGGCGCAACCGTCTGAATTTGCTGGCCCGGATCCGCAATATCTGTCTGTCCGTCGCTGATCTGTCACAGATCGAAGGCTGAGCAGGCCCGCACAGTCCGCAGGCCCGCCTTTGTCGCGGCCTGCGTGCTGTTTTCCTTGCCAAGGGGCGGATCAGGCGTATTCTGCGGCAACCAGAAGAAGGTGCCGCAGTGCAGCAAGATAACCCCGACATCACCCTGATCACCCAAACGGCCCCCGTCGCGGCCACAACCCACGGCGGGCGGGCCAAATGCCTGCAACGTCTGGTCCGGCTGAATTTGCCGGTGCCCAAGACGGTCGCGCTCAGCTTTGATGCGGTGCACCGGATTGCGGGCGGGGAAATGCCGGACATGCAGGTGCTGCTTGAGCCGTTCGGACCTGCGCCGCTGTTGTGCGTGCGCCCGTCGTCGGAAGACCCTGATTGGGGCGGGCCGGGGGCGGTGCTGAACGTCGGGATCAACGATGCGCGGTATCTGAAGCTGTCGCAGACCTTGGGGTTGCGGGCGGCGGCATCGATTTATCTGCGGTTTGTGCAGTCTTTTGCGATCCATGTTGCACGGCTTGACCCGGACATGTTCGAGGACGTGGCGCTGGATGGTCCTGAGGGGCTGGCCGAGGTGTTGCGCGTCTATGAGGACGAAACCGAAGAGCCGTTTCCGCAGGATCCGGCGGTGCAGCTGGCCGAGGTTCTGCGCTCGATGGCGCGCGCCTGGGAGGGCACGACCGCACGGCTGTTGCGTCAGGCCAAGGGCGCGCCGGCCGATGCCGGGCTGGGCTTGGTGGTGCAGGAAATGGCGCTGGGTCTGGGGCAGGGGCAGGGCGAATGTGGCTCTGGCGTGATCCAGCTGGTGGATTCAAAGACCGGTCTGCCGCAAATCACCGGGCGGTACTTGTCGCAATCGCAGGGCCGTGATGCGCTGGAAGGCGACGCGTCGTTGTTTCTGGAGCGCGATCCGCGTGGGCCATCCCTGCAAGAGCTGGAGCCGGAGGGGTTTGATCAGTTGATTGCCCATACGCGGTTGATGCGGCAACGCCTGCGCGAGGAAATGCAGGCCGAATTCACCATCGAAAACGGTCAGGTGCACGTGCTGGACGGGGTGCGGGTGGCGCGCAATGCGCGTGCTGCGGTGCGGATCGCTGTGTCGTTGGCCGAAGACGGGATTATCTCTCGGGATGACGCGTTGATGCGGATTGAACCGCGATCAATGAACGAATTGCTGCACCGCCAGATCGACCCGGATGCCCCGCGCGACCGATTGGCGCGTGGGATCGCGGCCAGCCCCGGTGCGGCCAGTGGTCGGATCGTGTTTTCCGCCGCCGAGGCGCAGGCCAGTGCCGCGCGCGGCGAGCCTTGTATTCTGGTGCGCCGCGAAACCTCGCCCGAGGATATTCGCGGGATGCACGCCGCCGTTGCCGTTCTGACCGAACGCGGCGGCATGACCAGCCACGCGGCCGTGATCGGGCGCGGCATGGGGCTGCCTTGCGTTGTGGGGGCGTCCTCGCTGAGTTTTCAGCCGCGCCGCAAAACGTTGATGGTGCCGGACGGGCGCGAGTTTCGCGCCGGTGACATCATCACAGTCGATGGCACCAACGGCGAGGTTCTGGCCGGGGAACCGGCGATGCTGGAGGCGGCGCAGGGCGATGCGTTCCAGACGCTGATGGGCTGGGCCGACGAGGTGCGCGACATTGGGGTGCGCGCCAACGCCGACACGCCCGCCGACGCCCAGACCGCGCGCAATTTCAACGCGCAGGGCATCGGGCTGTGCCGGACCGAGCATATGTTCTTTGAAGCCGACCGCCTGACAGTGATGCGCGAGATGATCTTTGCCGATGACGGCGATGACCGCCGGGCGGCGCTTGATCGCCTGCTTCCGATGCAACGCGCTGACTTCATTGAGCTGTTCCGTATCATGCAGGGGCAACCCGTGTGCATCCGGCTGTTCGATCCGCCGCTTCACGAATTCCTGCCCTCGGATCGCGCCGGGCATCGGGAACTGGCCGAGGCGCTGGATCTGCCGCTGTCGGATGTGACCCGCCGGGTCGAGGCGCTGAGCGAATATAACCCGATGCTGGGGATGCGCGGTGTCCGTCTGGGGATCACCATGCCCGAGATTTACGACATGCAGGCGCGTGCGATTTTCGAGGCGACGATCGAGGCCAGCAAGGATGGCGCGCCGGTTGTGCCGGAAATCATGATCCCGCTGGTCAGCGCCAAGCGCGAGGTCGAGCTGGTCAAGACCCGGATCGATGCCGCCGCCGCCGCCGTGCGCAACGAAACCGGGCGTGATTTCACCTTCCGGCTGGGGGTGATGGTGGAAACGCCACGCGCCGCCCTGCGCGCGGCCGAGATCGCACAGCATTCATCGTTCCTGTCCTTCGGCACCAATGATCTGACGCAGATGACCTATGGCTTGTCGCGCGACGATGCGGGGCGGTTCATGTCAACCTATGTGCAGCAGGGGGTGTTCCCCGAGGACCCGTTCCACCAGTTGGATATCGAAGGCGTTGGTGAATTGTTGCAGATCGGCGCCGAGCGTGGCCGCGAGGCGCGCCCCGATCTGGTGCTGTCGATTTGCGGCGAGCATGGCGGCAACCCCGAATCAATCGCCTTCTGTCGGGCGGCGGGGTTCAACTATGTGTCGTGTTCGCCGTTCCGGGTGCCCGTTGCCCGGCTGGCGGCAGCGCAGTTTGCTGTGCTGGATAAAATGAACGGAAAATCCACTTAAATTACTGCAATATTTACAAAATTGTCATATTCCTAGCGAAGGCTCCGAGGGGGAAAGTGGCGCGGTTTGGCTCAAAAAACGGGCACTGTCTGGACGGAAACCCGGTTTTTGGCTATGTGCCCGGTGGCTGGGACGATCAAATGGGATCGCGACGGCAAGGAGAACCCTTGATATGCGTATCGCAATTGCATTTGTTGTCGGCCTGATGATGGCCTTTCCCGCTGTGGCGGATACCCCTGTGAACCAGGTGTTGAAGCAGGAAAAGCGTGGCCTTTTCGGGATGCCAGCCGAGCGGATCGACAGCCTGCTGCACCCCTCGCAGAAGGGCGCGACGCAGATCAGCTATAGCCGCGAATGGCTGGCCAGCCTGCCGAAGGCCAAGGGCGGCGACGCTTGGCGGTGTCTGGCCGAGGCGCTGTATTTCGAAGCGCGCGGCGAAAGCGTCAAGGGACAGTTCGCGGTCGCCGAAGTGATCATGAACCGGGTCGACAGCCCGCGCTTTCCCGATACGGTGTGTGCTGTGATCAATCAGGGCACCGGGCGCAAATATGCCTGTCAGTTCACCTATACCTGCGATGGCAAGCAAGAGGTGATCGCCGAACCTCGCGCCTATCAGCGGGTTGCGAAGGTTGCCAAGCTGATGGTGAATGGCGCGCCGCGTGTGCTGACCGATGGCGCGACGTATTATCACACGACCGCGGTTCGCCCGAAATGGTCGCGTAAATTCGCCCGTACGACAACAATCGGCGTGCATCAGTTCTATCGTCACCCGACCCAGCTGTCGCAGAACTGACGGTTTCGCCCGGTCTTTTGCCGCTGACGGTCTTGCCGGGCGGGGAACTGCCGCTAGGGTGCCCCCACGCAATGACGCGCACCCCTCTGTGCCGGAGATCGTGATGAGCAATGAAATCGAATGGGCATTCGCCCACCCGTCTGAACGGTCCGAGGGCACAGCCCCCGACAGGCCGCTGGACCGTATTTCGCTGCGTGATCATATTGTCGAGGTCGAGATCGGCGCCTTTCAGGCCGAGCGTGGCACGACACAGCGGATCTGTTTCAACATCGTGGTTGAAGTGCGCCCGCTGGCGGCCTCGGCCGAGGATGATGTGGACCGCATCCTGTCCTATGACCGCGTGACCGAGGCGATTGCGCATGAGCTGGCGGCCGAGCGTCTGAACCTGTTGGAAACTCTGGCCGAGCGGGTCGCCGGGCGTATTCTGGCCGAACCGCAGGCCGAGCGGGTCTTTGTGCGGATCGAAAAGCTGGATCGTGGTCCCGGCGCGCTGGGGGTCGAGATCGTGCGCGCCCGCATGCCGACAGCGGGGCGTGCCGCGACCGAAGATCGCCCGCACCCGCAGGTGGTTTACCTGTCGAATGTCGCCATTGCCTCGCCGCATCTGACCCAGTGGCTGGATCAGTTGCAGGCCGAGCACCGACCCACGATCCTGTGTGTCGGGGCACCCGACTGCCCCGCGCCGCACAGCTCAGCCGCGCTGGCGCAGCGCCGGATTGATCTGTTGGCGATTGAACAGAATGCCTGGGTTCTGGCCGGGCGCGACAAGCGCTGTGTCGTGGTCAACTCCCGAACCGAGCTGGACTGGTCGATGAAAAACGATCAGATCAGCGTTTGGGCGCCCTCGAAGATCGTGCTGGATGCGGTGGACGGGCCGTCGGCGCAGCCGGGCGATGCGCTGGCGCTGGTGCTGTGGTTCGCGCGGGAAATGCAGGCGGCGGATATGCTGGTGATCGGTGAAAGCCTGCCGGATGCTGCGGATTTGCCGCTGCGCGCGGTGGCATCGGATGTGCGGGTGCTCTGAGCCTTGCCAAGACTGCGCCAATTGGCCATTCCTGCCGCATGACACATTATTACCGCCCGCTGATTCAGACCGACCCCTGCCGCCCCGCTGATGCCGTAACTTTGGCCGGTGGATGGGCGTGGTTTTCACAGGTCGAGCAGATCACGCGCGGCGGCGAGGCGCAGGTGATCCCGGCGGCCGAGGTGCCCGCGCAGGTGCTGTCACGCCTGACCGAACCGCGCGCGGACGTGGCCGGATTGCAGATGACCCGGCCGCAGGTGATGGGCATTTTGAATGTCACCCCCGACAGCTTCTCGGATGGTGGCGCGCATGATGCGCCGGATCTGGCGCTGGCGCATGCGCGCGACATGGTGCTTGCGGGGGCGGATATCATCGACGTGGGCGGCGAAAGCACCCGGCCCGGTGCGGCGGAAGTTGCGGTCGATGTTGAAATTGCCCGCACCGCCCCGGTGATCGCCGCGATCCGGGCCGCTTTGCCGGTGCCGATCTCGATTGATACGCGCAAGGCCGGGGTGGCGCGGGCCGCCGTTGCGGCGGGGGCAGATCTGGTGAACGATGTGGCGGGGTTTACCTTTGACCCCGATCTGGCGCCTTTGTGTGCCAAGCAGGGCCTGCCGGTCTGTGTGATGCATGCGCAGGGGGATCCGCAAACCATGCAGATGGACCCGCGCTATGATGATGTGCTGCTGGACGTTTATGATTTTCTAGAGGCGCGGGTTGCGGCGTTGGAAGCGACGGGTATTCCGCGCAGCCGGATTCTGACCGATCCGGGGATCGGATTTGGCAAGTCGGTGGACCACAACCTGACGCTTCTGGCGCGAATTGGGCTGTTTCACGCGCTAGGGTGCCCGATTCTGTTGGGGGTATCGCGCAAGAAATTCATCGGAACGCTGGGCAATGCGCCCGAGCCGCGCGATCGTGCGGCGGGTTCGGTGGCCGTCGCGCTGGCGGCGGTGGCGCAGGGGGTGCAGGTGGTGCGGGTGCACGACGTGTTCGAAACACGCTCGGCGCTGAGCCTGTGGCAGGCGGCGGTGCGCGGGCAGGTTACGCCCTGAAGAACAGCCGCTTCAACGCGCCATATTGGCTGAGCGCCACGCCGCACAGGATCAGCACCAGCGCCCAAAGCAGCGAGGGCGGCAGAGGTTCACCCAACAAGATCGCACCAAGCGTCACGGACCAGACCGGCACCTGATAATTTGTCAGGCTCATGAATACCGGCCCGGCGCTGCGGATCACCAGAACCCGGATCAGGTTGGCTGCGGCTGTTGGGACTAGCCCCAGAAACGCCAGTATTCCAAGGGTTTGCGCCGAGACCGCAGGCGGCGCGCCTTCGACCGACAGGGCCATTGGCAGCACCACGCCGGTGCCAATCAGCATCAATATCGTGGCCAGCCCGACCGGGTCCACCGGCGGCAGCCGCCGCATCAGGACCGAGCTGAGCGCATAGCAGCAGGCAGCGCCAAGGCAGGTCAAACGCCCAGCCAGCTCTAACCCGTGGCCGGTGCTGTCAAACGCCTGTGTGCCAAGCAACACCACAACGCCCGCAAAGCCGATCAGAAAGCCGCAGATCCGGCGCAGGGTCAGCCGCTCGCCGGGGACAAGGAAATGCGCCAGCGGCAGAACGATCAGCGCCACAGCCGCCATCGACACCCCGGCAAAGCCGGAGGTGACATATTGCTGGCCCCAACTGAGCAGCATGAAAGGGATAGCAGAGCTGAGCAGGCCGATGGCCATCAGCGGTGCCCATCCGCGCGCCTCGCTCAGCCACAGTTTTCCGCCGCGCAGGGCCCAGACGCCGCTCATCAGCAGGGCGGCAAAGCCGATGCGTGCGGCAGCCAGCCAGAAGGGCGTGATGCCCTGCAAGCCCAGTTCGATCACCAGAAAGGTGCCGCCCCAGACAAACCCCAGCGCCGCAACCATGGCCCAACTGGCACGTGTGATCTGTGGTTCCACGGTTTTCAATCCTTGAAGGGCAAAAGACCCCGGCACCGGGCCGGGGTCAATCGCAGGTCCGTCAGGGGGCGGGCAACCCGCCCGCCGCCCACTCAGTTCTTGGCTTTGTCGACCATTTTGCCGGCAGAAATCCACGGCATCATGCCGCGCAGTTTCTCGCCAACCTGTTCGATCTGGTGCTCGTCGTTGATGCGACGGGTCGCTTTGAACGACGGCTGACCAACAGCGTTTTCCAGCATGAAGTCACGCACGAATTTGCCGGTCTGAATGTCGGTCAGAACGTCTTTCATCGCTTTCTTGGTCTGCTCATACGGCAGAATGCGCGGGCCGGAAACATACTCGCCATACTCGGCAGTGTTCGAGATCGAGTAGTTCATGTTGGCGATGCCGCCTTCATAAATCAGGTCAACGATCAGCTTGGTTTCGTGCAGGCACTCGAAATAGGCCATTTCGGGCTCGTAGCCAGCTTCGACCAGAGTTTCAAAGCCCATGCGGATCAGTTCAACGATACCGCCGCACAGAACGGCCTGCTCGCCGAACAGGTCGGTTTCGCACTCTTCGCGGAAGTTGGTCTCGATGATACCCGAACGCCCGCCACCGATGGCCGAGCAATAGGACAGGCCGATTTCCAGCGCCTTGCCGGATGCGTCCTGATCCACGGCCACCAGGCAGGGCACGCCGCCGCCTTTGGTATATTCGCCGCGCACGGTGTGGCCGGGGCCTTTGGGGGCCATCATGATGACGTCAACGCCGGGCTTCGGTTCGATCAGGCCGAAGTGCACGTTCAGGCCGTGGGCAAACGCGATGGCTGCGCCGTCCTTCAGGTTGTCATGCACATATTTCTTATAGGTTTCGGCCTGCAGTTCATCGGGCATGGTGAACATGATCAGGTCGCACCAGGCGGCTGCCTCGGCGATGCCCATGACCTTCAGGCCTTCGCCTTCGGCTTTGGCGGCGCTGGCCGAACCTTCGCGCAGAGCGACGACAAGGTTCTTGGCACCGGAATCGCGCAGGTTCAGCGCGTGGGCGTGGCCCTGGCTGCCATAGCCCAGAATGGCGACCTTTTTGTCTTTGATCAGGTTAATGTCGCAATCGCGATCGTAGTAAACGCGCATCGGGCGCTCCTTCCTTGGTGTTGTTCTGTCGGGTAAAATAGCGATCTATGCCGTATATGGTTTTCAAAAATTGAACTATCTTCATCAATCATGTAGAAAACATTCGTGATACAGGGATGTAAGGTGAAATCCATGCTTGACGATACGGACCGGCGGTTGCTCAGACAGTTTCAGGCTGATCCGAACCTGTCCACGGCCGAGCTGGCGGAAAAGGCGGGGATCACGCAGGCGACGTGCTGGCGCAGGCTGGAACGGTTGCAGGCGCGCGGCGTCTTGCGGGGGCAGCAGGCGCTGATCGACTGGCGCGCGTTAGGTTACGAGGTCGAGGTGTCGCTGCGGGTGACGCTGGACAAGACCCAACCGCGCGCCTTCGATGACTTTCTGGCCGCCGCGCGCGAGGTGCCAGAGGTGCTGGAGATCCAGACCTTTCTGGGGCAGGTCGACGTGCGCCTGTCGGTCATCGCGCGCGATATGGCGCATTATCAGCAGGTCTATCGCAGCCAAATCCTGACCCTGCCGCATATTTCCGATCTGGATGCGCTGATGCATGTGGCGCGGATCAAAGAAGATCAGGTGTTGCCGGTATGATCGAGCTGGACGAACTGGATCGCAAGGTACTGCGGGCGCTGCAAGAGGATGCAACGCTCAGCGCCGGGGCACTTGGCCGCCGGATTGGCCTGTCGCAGCCCGCAACCTGGCGGCGCATCAAGCGGTTGCAGGAGGAGGGGGCGATCAAAGGCCGCCGCCTGATGCTGGACCGCGAAAAGCTGGGGTTTGGGGTGACGGTGTTCCTTGGGGTCAAGCTGGCGACCAAGGGCCGCGTCAGCCTTGAGGATTTCGAACGCGCCGTCAGCGCCATCCCCGAGGTGCAGACCGTCGAACATATTCTGGGCTTGTATGATTACCGCCTGCGCGTTGTCGCACGCGACATTCCCGATTTCGAGCGCGTGCTGCGCCGCCGGGTCATGACCCTGCCGGGCGTCGGCAACGTCGAGGCCAACGTGCTGTTGTCCGAAGAGCGGCGCCCGGGGCCGATATAAGGCAGATCAGGTCGCGTGGTCGGCGGCTTAGGCAGACCGCCGCCAGACCGTGGCCTCGTCCCGGCTCAACTCATAGCGCGACAGGACGGCATTGGTCTGATCATGCTCAAGCTCGGGGAAAAGGCTCAGGATTTCGCCGCGCGCCTTTGCGGTGACCGCCCGCAGGCTTTGCTTGCCGGGATAAAGGCTTTCGGTCGGGCAAGCCTCGGCAAAGACGATCTGATGATCGTCAAACATGAAGTGGAAATAATCCACCTCGGCACAGGGGACGATGCGGATCGCATGGTCATCAACCAGATGTTTGGCCGCGACCAGAACGTCGCGCTCGCCAAACAGCAGCTCGGCTTTGGGGCCGCGGACCAGCATCCGGTGATTTTGCGATACCCATAGGTCGCGCATATTACCCAAGGCACCGGCGCGGATATGGACCGGCGCAAGCTTGTCAACGCCCGGCACCGGGCGCGACCCGATCCAGCGGATCGGCTGCAATCCGTTGTCCAGCGTTGAAACCAGATCGCCCACACGCAACGTCTCGACGGCCTTCGGGCCACGATCGGTCTCGATCCAGGTGCCGCGCGTCACGCAGATCGCGGCAAAGCCATTGTTATCCGAGGCGAAATACGCGTTTGCGACCTCGGTCGTTCCGGCATCGATCATGCCATCGTGGTCGAAATCGACATCGGTATAGCGCTCAATCCGGATCGGACCCGAGGCCAGATCGTTGGCAAGGTCATATTCCGGTGCAAGCAGCAGCTGATTGAACCGCGGCGCGCCCGGATCGCTAGAGACAAGAACGTTGGCGTTGAACCGCAGATAGGTGTCGCCCAGACCCGATACATCGCCCTGAATGCTCGCCGTCTGGCCGGGGTTCATCGGGCCATAGGTGTATTTCGGGATGTCGTTGAAATAGTCAGCCGCGTTGTCATAGACCACGATACCAGTGATTGCCGACGATCCAGTGACCTCGCCATTCGCGTCAGCATTGACCACGCTGAACACGACGATATCGTCATCCTCGAACGGAGCATTCCCGCTCATGATCTCGATATAACCACCATCGGCCGAGTTGGTGTTGACACTGGGGTTGTCGAGAATTGAAAATCCGTTGATAATCAGTGTTGTATCTGGCATATCCGCTCTGTCCGACAGGTTTACCTGTCTTCTGTGGTCTTGGCTGTTACTGTCCCATACCTCAGTTTGGTGCTTTGCGCCATGGGAGGGCAGATTTACCTTGGGTCATTATTTAGCCACCGGCAAACTGTGACATAGCGCGCCGCGCGCTTGCACATAAATCGGGCTATGCTACATCCTTGAGGAACGGAATGAAGCAAAGGTCAAAGAACATGGCGGCGTTGCACAGCGATATCGATCCCGACGGTCTTCAGGAGTTTTCGGTGGTCTTCACCGACCGCTCGCTGAACCACATGTCGGCAGCTTTCCAGCAGGTGATGCGCGATGTGTCGGGACTGTTGAAAGACGTCTATAGCGCCGACGGCGTGGCCTTGGTGCCCGGTGGCGGCACCTACGGGATGGAGGCCGTGGCGCGGCAGTTCGGGCACGACGCCCACGCGCTGATTGTGCGCAACGGCTGGTTCTCCTATCGCTGGAGCCAGATTTTCGAAGCAGGCGGATTTGCCGCGCAAACCACCGTGTTCAAGGCTCGCCAGACCGGCAACGGCGTGCAGGCCCCCTTCGCGCCCGCCCCCATCGAAGACGTGGTCGCCGCGATCCTTGAGGCCAAGCCCGACGTGGTCTTTGCGCCGCATGTGGAAACCTCGGCAGGGCTGATCCTGCCCGACGACTATATCACCGCGCTGGCCGATGCCGCGCATCAGGTCGGCGCGCTAATGGTGCTGGATTGCATCGCCAGCGGCTGCATCTGGGTCGATATGGCCGCAACCGGCGTTGATGTGCTGATCTCGGCACCGCAAAAGGGCTGGTCGGCCTCGCCCTCGGCCGGGTTGGTGATGATGTCGGCCCGCGCGCTGGAACGGTTGGAGCAAACGACCTCTGACAGCTTCGCGCTGGACCTGAAAAAATGGCGGGCGATCATGGTGGCCTACGAAAACGGCCGCCATGCCTATCACGCCACGATGCCCACCGACGCGCTGCGCGCCTTCCGCGACACGATGCTTGAAACCCGCGACTATGGCTTTGAAAAACTGCGACAGGCGCAGTGGGATCTGGGCAATGGCGTGCGCGCGCTTCTGGCGGACAAGGGCGTCACATCGGTCGCCGCCGAAGGCTTCGGCGCGCCGGGCGTGGTGGTCAGCTATACCAGCGACCCCGATATCCAGAACGGCAAGAAATTCGCGGCCGAAGGCATGCAGATCGCCGCTGGTGTGCCACTGGCCTGTGACGAGCCTGAAGGCTTCATGACCTTCCGCCTCGGCCTGTTCGGGCTGGACAAACTCTATGACGTGCCCGCCACGTTGGGCCGCCTTCAGACCGTGCTCGACAAGGTTTTATAACCCACCCCAGTTTCTTTCTGACAAAAATACTCCCGCCGGAGGCGTCCGGCGGGGCCACGCGCGCCACGTTGATCACGCGCGCGCGCCCAACCCCATCTGCATCATCGTCCGGCGCACCGGGGCCAGCGCATAGATTGCATTCAACCCCATCGCCCGCATATCGCGCAGCGGTTGCGCCGACAGCATCGAGGCGCGGTTCAGCAGGTCAATCCCGGCCACGCGCGCCTGCACTTCGGTATGGCGACGGCGGTGGAACGCGTCCAGCATCTGCCGGTCACCCAACCGCTCGGGCGCGGCCTCGGCCAGTTCCAGCAGAACGCGCATATCTCCAAGGCTCATGTTCAGCCCCTGCGCCCCGATCGGCGGCACCACATGCGCGGCCTCGGCGATCAGCGCCACACGCTCGGCGGACATGCGTTCCGCCACCTGGCTGATGATCGGCCACGCGGTGCGCCGCGACGCCAGCGTCAGCGGGCCGAACAGGCTGCACGAGCGTTCGGTCATCGCCGCCTCGAACTCGGCCACCGGCAGCGCGGCAAGGCGCAAAACTTCGGGCCCGCTTTCCATCCAGACCACGGCCGAGGACGGCAGGCCATTGAAATCCGGCAGCGGCACCAGCGTGAACGGCCCACCCGAACGGTGGATCTCGGTCGAGACATTGCCATGTGGAATCGGATGGGTGACGGCAAAGGCCAGTGCCTTCTGGCCGTAACGGATGGTTTTGACCTTCACGCCCACGGCCTCGCGCACCGGCGAGGCGCGGCCATCGGCGGCGATCACCAGCCGACACCGGACCCTGCTGCCATCGCTCAGCCCGACACGGGCTTCGGCCTCGCGGGTAAAGACCGACCGCGTTCCGGTGCCGGGGCGAAATTCCACCGTGGGCAGTTCGGCCAGCCGCGCCACCATTTCACGCCGCAGCAGCCAGTTGGGCAGGTTCCAGCCAAACGGCAGATCCGAAGATATGTCTGAGGCGTTGAAATCCTTGACGATTCTCGGTTCTGGCAGTGGGCCGCCCGCATCGACGATCCGCATGACCTGCAACGGCGCCGCATGCGGCGCCAGCCGGTCCCACAGGCCCGCGCGCGCCAGAAGCGCCTGCGCCGGTTGCAGAAAGGCGGTTGTGCGCAGGTCCGATCCTTCGGCGTCGCGCTCGGTGATGGGGGGGGTTGGGTCCACGCACAACACGCTGAACCCGGCCGCGCCAAAAACCGCGGCTGCGGTCAACCCGGCGACACCGCCGCCGGACACCAGAATATCGACATTGGATTGCGGCATGGTTCGGCCCTCCTGGGTCCTTTACCTAGACCCATGCGAAGGCTGATCCAAGCGGCATCCTGTCACGTTCGGGAAATCATCAGCAGTACGACCCATATGACAGGCACGGCGGCGACAGCCGGCATATACAGTCCCGGCACGCCAAAGGCGAATATCGACAGCCCCCACAGCACGAGAAGCACCAGAACCACGAGCAGGATCAGCCCGTCCGGGGATTTGGAGGAAGTCGCCTTGTCTTTGGGGGCGGCATCGTGGGAAAGAGTCGGATCTGCGAGGGTCATTTCATTATCCTGTTAAGAGACTTGATGAGGTTCAGATAACATTCGCAAAGATGAATGAAAGATGCAGATTGCCGCAGCCCCGCCAATGACCCTAAATCAGCCGAGACAGGAAGGCGCTCAGGTCATCGGTGTGATGATGGATGTGCTCCGCCGCTTGTGGTTCGGGCGCGACGTGCACGGTCCGCATTCCCATCGCGTGGGGCGCGGACAGGTTGCGCGGGTCATCCTCGAACATCGCGGCCTTGTCGGTCGGCAACCCGTCTTGCGCGAATACTGCGACGAAGGCCTCGCGCTCGGGTTTGGGCAGAAACCCGGCATGCTCCACGCCGTACACCGCATCGAACAGCCCTGACAGGCCGCGCGCGGCAATCACCCGCTCGGCATAGGGGCCAGTGCCGTTGGTATAGACAATCTTGCGGCCGGGCAGGGCCCTGATATGGCTGGCCAGCGCGGCGTCCGCTTCCAGATGATCCAGTGAAATATCATGCACATGCGTCAGATAGGGCGCCGGATCGACATCATGTTCGCGCATCAGCCCCGCCAGCGTGGTGCCATAGCTGTGCCAGTAATGCTTGCGCAGATGGTCGGCCTTGGCCCGGTCGACCCCCAGCGCCTCCATCACATATTGTGTCATCTTGACCTCGATTTGATCAAACAGACGCGCTTGGGGTGGATAAAGCGTGTTATCCAGATCAAAGACCCAGTGCGTAACATGTGTGAAATCGGCTTTTGGCATGGTGGCACGCTAGTGTGGCGCGACGATTGGCGCAAGCCACATGGGGTTGATTGCGGAACGCGGCGGCGGATATTCTGCTGCGATTACGCGTTTGGGAGGCGAGCGATGAAAGAATTCAAACCGGTGCACAAGGATGCGTATACGCTCATTCTGGAAGCCATCGACACCGGCATTTACCGTCCCGGCGACCGTCTGGTGGAAAGCGAACTGGCGGATCGGTTCGGCGTGTCGCGCACCCCGATCCGTGAGGCGTTGCAGCGGCTGGAAACGCAGTCGTTGCTGGCCCGCGACGGGCGCAGCCTGATTGTGGCCTCGCTGGATCACAACCAGCTGAGCGAGCTTTACGTCGTGCGCTCGGAGCTGGAGGGGCTGGCCGCACGGCTGGCCGCGCGGCACGCCACCGCCGAGGAGGTCCGCGTGCTCAAGGATATGGTGGCCGAGGATCAGGCCCTGCTCGATAACCCCGCCGCGCTGGCGCGGGCCAACCGGCGGTTTCACAAGCAGATTCATCTGGCCTCGCACAACCGCTATCTTGTGCAGCAGTTGGACCTTGTGCACCGCTCAATGGCGTTGATGGCCACAACGTCGCTGGCCGCCGAAGGCCGTGGCGAGGTGGCGCTGGCCGAACATGCCGCAATCGTGGACGCAATCGAAAAACGTGACGAGGCGCAGGCCTATGCGGCGCTGAAAGAGCATATTTCAAAGGCCTTCATGACCCGGTTGAAGCTCGATTCCGCCCGCGCGCCCCTTCTGGGCTGAGCTTTCGGGCAGGGAATGGCCGTGCTGGGTCTTGTCCCAGTAAAACGGCTGAAACACCAGTTCGTACAGCGCCTTGTAGGCGGCAAAGACCCCCAGCGGGAAATAGAAATGCAGCGTCGGCACCCATTTCATCAAGTGCCGGTGCTTCGGGCCCGCAACCGCACTTAGCCCCGCGATCATGGTAAACCCTTCAACCGTCAGAAACAGCCATCCCGCCGCGCGAAGCAGTTCTGGCGTGACCACGCCGTTCAGCGGATGCGGCAGCCCCAGAAAGATCAGCCAGAACGACCACAGCAGCGGCGCCAGCAGGAACTGCGACAGGGCGGTGATGAAATGGGCCTGAAACCCCAGAAACCGCCAGACGCCAAGCTGCCGCAGCAGTTGCATCGGTGCCCGCATATGCACCAGATAGGTCACCATATAGCCCTTGAGCCAGCGCGAGCGCTGCTTGATCCACGGCACCGTTCGGCAATTCGCCTCCTCTCCGGTGGTGGTGGCAAGCATTTCCGTGCGGTACCCGTGGCGCGCCAGACGAAAGCCCAGATCCGCATCCTCGGTCACGTTATGCGCGTCCCAACCGCCCAGCTTTTCCAAGGCATCGCGGCGGAAAAACAGCGTCGTGCCGCCCAGTGGAATGGCAAACCCCAGCCGCGCCATGCCCGGCATCATCACCCGAAACCATGTCGCGTATTCAACGGTAAAGCAGCGCGCCAGCCAGTTGTGGCGCGGGTTGTAGTAATCCAGAACCCCCTGCAGGCAGACCATATCCGGCGGCGCATCAAGGAACCGCGCGGCGACGCGATCAATCTGGTCGGGGTCGGGGGCGTCTTCGGCATCATAGATCCCGATGATGTCGCCCCGGCAGAAATCCAGCGCATAATTCATCGCGCGCGGTTTGGTTTTCGGCGCACCATCCGGCACCACCACGATCCGCATCCAACTGGGCAGAACCGCGCCTTGCAGCGCGTCTTGGGTCAGGGTGTCTTTCTCCTCCAGCACCAGAACCACATCCAGCAGGGCATTGGGATAGGTCAGGCGTGACAGCCGCTGCACCAACGCGCGCGCGACCTCGCGTTCGCGGAACAACGGCACCAATATCGACACGCGCGGGCGCTTGCCCCGCGGCCCGGACATCGGCACATCCTCGGGTGTCGCCCGACGAAAAAGCGCCGGCACGAAGTGCGCAATCATCGAGGCGGATTTCATCACCGTCGCCACAATCAGCGTCATGCAGGTCCACAAAACGAGCGCAAGGAACGCATATTTCGGCGCATAGGCCGCCGCAGACGCAGCAACCGCGATCAAGGCCAGCGTTTTATACTGCCGCGCCCGTGGGTTCCTCCCCCAGCCACGGCAACTTTCGTGATCCGGCACGCGGGCCGAGGCCGCAGTGGTCAACTCATCGCGAAACTGCTGCGCGATGCAGGTCTGGATCGCCTGTTCGGTCGCCAGCACCGGCTGCAACATCTGCCAGTCCTGCGGCAGCACGGTCGCGTCGGTGTCAAAACTGTGGGGGCGACAGGTGGCGACATAGATCACGCCCCCTTCGCGCCACAGCGGCACAATGGCATGTTTGAGGCAAAGCCTCGGGTCGATATCGCGCAACAGATCAGGGTCGGGCTGCAGCGCGTCAGCGGCAAGATATTGCAGGCCCAGCCAATCCGCCAGCGCCGCCTGCGCGTCCTGCGGGCTCAGCACGCCATCAGCCACCAGACCATCGGCCAGCGTGCTGTCAGCATTGCACAGCCCGGCATTGGCCTGCAGTAACTGCGCCGGTACAAGGCACCCGCGATCAATCAGGTGTTGGCCAAAAGACCGATGCGTTTCCCGCAGAAATATGCGTTCGGCAATAGCCACAATATCCCGCCCTTAACCAATGGTTAGGGCGAGACTGTCACGCACAGGTTAATGTGCAGTTAAGGATGGGTTAACAAAGGCTTAACGCGCTTGTCTTTCGGCCATCGAGGCCGTGAAACGCTCGAACAGATAGAAGCTGTCCTGCGGGCCGGGGCTGGCTTCGGGGTGATATTGCACCGAAAACACCGGGCGATCGGCCATGCGGATCCCGCAGTTCGATCCGTCAAACAACGAGACATGCGTTTCCAGCACGCCCTTGGGAAGGGTCTGACTGTCGACGGCGAACCCGTGGTTCATGCTGGTGATTTCCACCTTGCCGGTGTCCAGATCCTTGACCGGGTGGTTGGCGCCGTGATGACCGTGGTTCATCTTGACGGTACGCGCACCCAGCGCCAGCGCCAGCATCTGGTGGCCAAGGCAGATGCCAAAGACCGGCAGATCGGTTTGATCCAGCACGCCGCGGATCATCGGCACGGCATATTGGCCGGTCGCCGAGGGGTCGCCGGGGCCGTTGGACAGGAATACACCGTCGGGAGTGTGGGCCAGAACCTCTTCTGTGGTGGCGCTGGCGGGCAGGACGGTCACGTCGCACCCGGCCGAGGCCAGACACCGCAGGATATTGCGCTTGGCACCGTAATCAATGGCGACAACCTTGAACTGCGGCGCTTCCTGCCGGGCATAGCCCTGCGGCCAGGCCCACCGCATTTCATCCCAGCGATAGGATTGCGCACATGTCACGTCTTTGGCCAGATCCATGCCGGTCAGCCCGGCAAAGGCGCGGGCGCGGGCAACCAGCGCCTCAAGATCGAAAACGCCATCGGGGTTGTGGGCCAATGCCGCATGCGGCGCGCCCTGCTGGCGGATCGCACGGGTCAGGCGGCGGGTATCGACGCCGCCAATGGCGATCCGGCCACGCCGCTCAAGCCAGGCGCTGAGCGTTTCGGTGGCGCGCCAGTTCGACGGCTCGGTCGGGTCCCATTTTACCACCATGCCTGCGGCGACAGGGTCGGCGGTTTCGTCATCCTCGGGGGTGACGCCGGTGTTGCCGATGTGGGGGAAGGTGAAGGTGACGATCTGCCCGGCATAGGACGGATCGGTCATGATCTCTTGGTACCCGGTCATGGCGGTGTTGAAGCACAGTTCGGCCTGTGTCTCGCCTGTGGCGCCAAATCCATTGCCGTAAAAGATCGTGCCGTCAGCCAGGGCAAGGCAGGCGGTTGGGCGAGGGTCGGGCTGATGGGCCATTTTGCGAGTCTCCGGGGCGGCAAATTTGCCGGAACCTACGGTCCGCGCCGGGTGGGGTCAAGGGGCGGTTCAGACAATGCCGGGATTGTTGGTGGCCTTGAAAACAAGGCCGTGACGCCGCGTTGGGGCAGGTTGTCAGCCGAGGCTGAATTGGATAGGGTCAACGGCTAACGGAAACCCTTGGGGATGGGACCACATGGATATGCGCGAACGGGTCAGTTCGGCCCTGAAACAGGCAATGCGGGACAAGGCAGTCGATCGCCTTTCCACGTTACGCCTGATCAATGCTGCAATTAAGGACCGCGACATCGCCGCGCGCGGTGAAGGGAATGACGAGGGTGTTGCCGATGGTGATATCCTTGCCATTCTGGGCAAGATGGCCAAGCAACGTCAGGAAAGCGCACGCGCCTATGAAGAAGGCGGGCGGCTGGATCTGGCCGAGCGTGAGCGGGCCGAGATCATCGTGATCGAGGAATTCCTGCCGCGTCAGTTGCAGGGCGACGAGGTGACCAAGGCCGTCGAGGCCGCAATTACCGCCGTCGGGGCCAGCTCGATCCGCGATATGGGCAAGGTCATGGCCGAGCTGAAGGGCAAATATACCGGGCAGATGGATTTCGGCACGGTTGGCCCGATGGTCAAAGGCAAGCTGAGCTGAGCAATTCGCCAGTGCAGGTTTAGGAAGGCGGCCTTCGGGCCGCCTTTTTGTTTGCCCGGGGCAGGGGCGCCCACCGTCAGGGGCGCGGCGTCTCAGGGTCGGCGATGGATTTCAGCTCCTCGGCCAGTTCGCCATAAAGCTGGCGGCGTTCGTCCTCGGACAGGAAGGCCCCGATTTCGACGGTGCGGCCATTGCCGGTCAGCGTCACATAATAGGGCACCGGCCCGCCGCTCATGTGCATCTCACTGCGCGCCCAATAGGTGTTGCAGGTCCAATCCTGCGTGTCGCCCTTGGGGTTGGTGCGGATCAGATGCGCGGTTTCGGGCGTCAGGGTCAGCACCTCCAACACCCGACCATCGCGATAGCTTCGCTCCAGCCCCCACCACAGCCCCGCGACCACAAGCATCAAAAACGGCAGCAACCCCCACAGAAAGACCGTGCCCAGCAGCGGATAGAGCGGAATGGTGATCAGGGTGAAGGTGGCCAGAATGACGACCGCAAAGCCTTTGCGGGGCAGGGAGCGGTGCGGCCAGAGCGTCAGCTGACGGCTGCGCGGCAGTGCCTGTGGCGAGGTCCATTGATAGGGCATGATCTGATCCCTTGAAGGGCACGCTGTCGGAGGGCAGGGGCCTCCGGCGGGGATATTTGGGAAATGTGAAACGCTGGGGTGAAATGAAAACGGGCCCCGGTGGTGATCCGGGGCCCGCTGTTGAGTGTGATCAGGCTGATGACCCTAGTGGGCGTGGCCTTTGTCCCAGTCTTCCTGCTTCGGAAGCTGCTCGAACGTGTGCTCGGGCGGCGGGCTGGGCAGGGTCCATTCCAGCGTATCGGCGTATTCGTTCCAATAGTTGTTCTCGGTCACTTTGGCGCCGCGCAGCAGCGAGTAGATCATGATCCCGAAGAACAGAACGAAGGATGCGAAGCTGATGAAGGCACCGATCGAGGACCAGTAGTTCCAGGTTGCAAACGCCTCTGGGTAGTCGATGTAGCGGCGGGGCATGCCCTGACGGCCCAGGAAGTGCTGGGGGAAGAAGGTCAGGTTGGCGCCGACAAACATCATCCAGAAGTGCAGTTTGCCTGCCCATTCGGGGTACTGACGGCCAGTCATCTTGCCGAAGTAGAAGTAGATGCCCGCGAAGATGCAGAACACGGCACCCAAGCTCATCACATAGTGGAAGTGCGCCACGACATAGTAGGTGTCGTGATAGGCACGATCGAGGCCCGCCTGGCTGAGCACAACGCCGGTCACACCACCGACGGTGAACAGGAACAGGAAGCCGAAGGCCCACAGCATCGGCGTTTTGAACTCGATCGAGCCGCGCCACATGGTTGCGATCCAGCTGAAGACCTTGACGCCTGTTGGCACCGCGATCACCATTGTGGCCACCATGAAGTAGGACTGTTGCGACAGCGACAGGCCGACTGTGTACATGTGGTGTGCCCAGACAACAAAGCCCAGCACGCCGATCGCGATGATCGCCCAGACCATCGGCAGGTAGCCGAAGATCGGCTTGCGCGAGAAGGTCGAGATCACGTGGCTGATGATGCCGAAGCCGGGCAGAATGATGATATACACCTCGGGGTGACCGAAGAACCACAGGATATGCTGGTACAGGATCGGGTCACCGCCACCGGCAGGATCGAAGAACGTCGTGCCAAAGTTACGGTCCGTCAGCAGCATCGTGATGGCACCGGCCAGAACTGGCAGCGACAGCAGGATCAGCCACGACGTGACAAAGATCGACCAGGCAAACAGCGGCACCTTGAACAGGGTCATGCCGGGGGCACGCATGTTCAGGAAGGTGGTGATCATGTTGATCGCGCCAAGGATCGACGAGGCACCCGAAACGTGCACGGCGAAGATCGCCAGATCCATCGACATGCCGCCTTCGTTCACGGACAGCGGCGGATAAAGCACCCAGCCCACACCCGAGCCGAGCTGATCATTGCCGCCAGGCGAAAACAGCGAGGCAATACCAAGCGCGGTCCCTGCGATATACAGCCAGAAGGACAGGTTGTTCATCCGCGGGAACGCCATGTCCGGCGCGCCGATCTGCAGCGGCATGAAATAGTTGCCAAAACCGCCAAACAGCGCCGGAATGACCACGAAGAACATCATCAGGACGCCGTGATAGGTGACCAGAACGTTCCACAGGTGGCCGTTGGGGGTACATTCGGTGCCAGCGTCAGCAAAGAACCGTGCACCTTCAAGGCACATGTATTGCACGCCCGGCTCCATAAGCTCGAGTCGCATGAAAACGGTGAAGCTTACCGAGATCAGACCGACAAATGCCGATACGATCAGGTAGAGGATACCGATATCCTTGTGGTTGGTCGACATGAACCAGCGGGTGAAGAAACCGCGGTTATCCTCATGCTCGTGGCCATGGATGGCTGCGTCTGCCATGCTCTGCCTCCTGTTGGTGTGTTGAAGGGCGCAAAAAGGTGTTCCTCCCGCGCCCACGTTCACTCACGTTTTAGAATGCCAGAGCGGGCGCGGCAATTCCCGAATTTGATGCAGATCAAATAATATTGTCGCACCCTGCTGGGATTTTGCCGCGCCACGGGGGTATTTGGGTGCTTTATTCGGCTGCGGGACTGACAGACGCCAGATAGGCCGCGATATCTTCGCCGCCTTTTTTCAGCTTGAAGCTCATTTTCGATTTGGCCGCGGAATCACCGGTTGCCTCTTTCAGGAAGGCTTTGGGATCAGCGATATAGGCCACGATATTTTCCTGATCCCAGACAACGCCGGCCTCGCCTGCGGCTTTGATGCTGCTCCCGAATTTGAAATCGGCAGAGCCAGCGGCGCGACCGATCACGCCATAAAGGTTGGGGCCGGTTTTGCCGCCCTTGACGATCACCGCGCCGTCATCGGCTGTGATCGTGTGGCAGGATTTGCACTTCTTGAAGCCTTTTTCACCAGCCTCGGCATCGCCCTCTGCAAAAGCAGGGGCGGCGAGGGCGAGAAGAACGATTGGGGTCAGCAGAGATTTCATTGCTTGCCTCTTTTGTTGGTTTGATCGCACGTTGCGTGAACATGAATATCCCACAAAGTAGCCCCGAGAACAGAGCTTACCATGGCAGAATTGTCGCATCTTAAGACTTATCGGTGAATATCCGGGAAAAATTCCGGCGCAGAGCCAGATCAAGGTCATCCATCGTAACCGGCAGCCCCAGATCGACAAGGCTGGTGACCCCATGTTCGGTGATGCCGCAAGGGACAATGCCGGAAAAATGGCTCAGGTCCGGTTCGACGTTGATCGAAATGCCGTGAAAGCTGACCCATTTGCGCAGGCGAATGCCGATCGCTGCGATCTTGTCTTCGGCCACGGCGCCGCTGGCGGTCAGCGGCTTGTCGGGGCGTTGCACCCACACCCCGACGCGGCCTTCGCGAATCTCGCCCTGCACGTTGAAGTCGGCCAATGTGGCGATCACCCAGTGCTCCAACTGCTGCACAAACTGGCGCACATCATGGCCGCGCTTGCCGACATCCAGCATGACATAGGCCACGCGCTGCCCCGGCCCGTGATAGGTGTACTGCCCGCCCCGTTTCGAAGTGTGCACCGGGAAGCGATCAGGGTCGGTCAGGTCCGCAGGCTTGGCCGAGGTGCCAGCCGTATAAAGCGGCGGATGCTCCAGCAACCAGATCGCCTCGTCGGCCTCACCGGCGGCAATGGCGGTGGCGCGCTCTTCCATGAACGTGACGGCGGTCTCATATGCGGTCAGCCCGTCGGACGTGATCCAGTCTACCATCAGGTGCTCCTATCGCGTCAGTTTGGCCGGGCTAGCGGCGTTTTAGGGGCTTTTTCCTCGCTAGAAAAGCCGGAATGAGGTACCCTGAGTCCATATTATTATATGTATAAGGAGCGAAGACATGTTTTCCACGTGGCTCAAGACTGCTCTGGCAGCAGCATTGATTACGACCTCGGCCACAGCCCCCGCATTCGCCGACAATCTGGGCGCCGCAATCGTTGGCGGCCTCATCGGCGGGGCGATTATGAACGAGGCGAATAAGAATAAGCGCAAGACCTATAAGAAAACCTACAGCAGCCAAAGCAGCAGCCGGAACTCGGTTGCCCGGCAGCAGAATCGTGAAACCCAGACCTCTCTGAACTATTTCGGCTTTCCAGCCGGAACGCCAGATGGCGTCATGGGCAGCCGGTCGCGCAACGCCGTGGCACAGTATCAGGTTTTCATGGGCTTCCCGGGCACCGGGCAGCTGACCCAATATGAACGCGATTTTCTGGTCTCGTCCCACAGCCGCGCGCAGATCGGCGGGCCGCAGGTGATCAAGGCCATGCAGGGGGCGCAAGGTGTGCGTGGCCTGCTGCATACGTGGCGCGACGAAGCCGCCGGTGTGCGCAGCGCCTCTTCCTCGATCGGGTATGGCGGGATGCCGCTAGAGGTCTCGCAGGCCGTGGACGAAATCGCCGCCAGCTCGGACCCGAGCGCCGAGCAACTCTTGCAGCGGTCGGGCTTTATGCAACTGGCGGATCTGAATGGCGACGGCAAGAATGACTATGTGCTCGATACCTCTGTGGCCGGCAGTTCGTTCTGGTGTGGGGCCTCGCATTGTTCGGTGATGGTCTTTGCCTCGACCCCGCAGGGGTATCAGCGCAATGATTTCATGGCCTATAACGCCACGCCCGCGATGTTCTCGTGCCATCAGGGCGTGTGCCGTATCAATGATGCGGGGGCGACAACCATGGCCGCCGCGCAGCCCCCGGCCCCTGCGGCGCCGCAGCCTCAGGCACCGCAAACCACGATGGCCTCCGCCCCGGCGCAGCCGCTTGGTGGCATTCAACCCTTCTCGATGGCGGGAACCGACAGGCCACAGGCGTCATTGGCCAGCCATTGCGGCAAGATCAGCCTGCTGACCAATTCCAACGGGGTGACAACGGTTGCCTCCATGACCGACCCGGACATGGCGCTGAGCGAACAGCTCTGCCTGACCCGCAGCTATGCGATCAGCGCCGGCGAAGATCTGGTGGCCAAGGTTCAGGGGCTCAGCGCCGCGCAGGTCGATGCGCAATGCGACGCCTTTGGCCCGGCACTGTCGCCGTTTGTGCAAGACTTGCCAACGGCTGACAGTCGCCAGGTGACAGGCGAGGTACAGAAGTTTGTCCTGCAGTCCAACATGTCGCTGGATCAGCTGGCCAATACGGCCCGCATTTGCCTGTTCTCAGGTTACCGTCGCGACAAGATGGAGGTGGCTTTGGGATCGGCGCTGCTGATGGTTGGCATTGGCAAGGCACCCTACGCTGAGCTGGTGGGGCATCACCTGTCGCAAGGCTTCGGTGTGGCCGCGTCAGATGAGCGGGCAAGGGATTGGTACGGCATGGCCGTGTCGGCGCTCGAAAACGGCGCAGAGCCGGTTTTCGCCCCCGGCCAGCCCGAGCGCGTGGGGCTGATCAAGGCGGCGTCGGCATCTTTGGGCAGAGGCACGGCGATTCCCGTGCCGCAGCCTGTCTCGGCGCTTCCGAGCTTTTCGATGGAATAATAAGGTGCGCCACTTATCGGACCGTAAGGGGGCGGCGCGTGTGCCGCCCTTTTCACGCGGCGGCTACGCAACTTGAAAAGACCGCAATCGCGCGAATTTTGCCCCTTCACATCCGTATTTTCCTCGTCTATACGCCCCTCACCTCCCTGATCTTGTGCGGTCGTGGCGGAATGGTAGACGCGCAGCGTTGAGGTCGCTGTGGGGTAACTCCCGTGGAAGTTCGAGTCTTCTCGACCGCACCAACTATAACCCCTTGATTTTCAATAATACTCAAAGAAATCAGGGGGCTATTAACCCCTTTGTGACACATTTTGTGCTACAGACTGTGCTACAGCGCTGTAACACAAAGGTGGTTTTCGATGGGACTGGCGAAGGTAGCGGGCACACAGACTCGTGGTGACAGATATTTCCTGAATCTTCGTATCCCGCCCGCACTACAGGCCCACTTCGGCAAGACGCACCTACGTGGCGCACTCAAGACGGCTGACCCGAGGGTGGCAGAGCGCGAAGTGATGCTGCGCAAGGCTGAGTTTCATCAGTTGGAGAAAGAGCAAGCCCGCCGCGCCGATGTGAACGCGCTTATTGAAGAACTTCCCGATGACCAGCGTCTAGCCTTCCAAGGGGCGGGCGGGACGCTGGAAGGGCTTCTGAGCGCCTATGAGCGCAGTCGCGTAGCCTTGGCGTTCGCATCGGTTGGCGACGACTATGAAGACGACAGGCCGCGTGAGCGGTTGGAAGTCGCCCTTGAGCGCGCACAGGACCAAGCGGCGCTTGACGTGCTGACCGCTGACGCGGTTCGCGAAGGTAAGGCCCTGCGCAACCTTGGCGAGCCGGTTGAAATACCCGGCGGGGATGTGACCGGCCTTCGCGAACTAGTGAACGCGTACTTCGAGGAAAAGCAGACGCCAGAGCTATCCAAACGCACGTATGAACACGCCGTCAGACGGTTCATTGAACTGCACGGCGATGTGCCGCTGCATGATCTTACCAAGGCCCATTTGCGTGAGTTTGCGACTGCCCTCAAGAAGCTGACGCCTTCCCGCAAGGACGGCCTTCACAAGTTGACCTTTGCCGAGAACATAAAGGTTGCCGCTGCGAAGGGTCTGCCCCTTATGACAGGCGACGCGCGCGCGAAAGCCGTAAATCACCTGAAATACCTGACCTCTTGGGCACCGTCGCAAGGTTACTTGGAGGATGACCCATTTGCGGGGTTCAAGATCGGCAAGACTAAGGAAAAATTCAGCGTGCGTAAGCGCGTCCGCTCGCCATTCTCAGGGGAACACATTCAAGAGATATTGGCTTATGTGAAGGCTAACCGCCATCCTGAGACTATCGACCATTGGGCACCGTTGTTGGCCGCATATCAGGGCGCGCGGCGCGAAGAAATCGCACAGATGCGCCTGTGCGACGTTATCGAGCTAGATGGCGAGTGGGTCATGCGCATCACCGATGAAGGGGAAGACGGGAAGGTGAAAAATCGGTCTTCCCTTCGCAACCTGCCCATTCACCCTGCCGTTGTCGAAGCGGGCTTCCTGAAATTCGTCCAGTCACGTGCCTCAGCACGCCAATGCGCACCCGATGACTACCTGTTCCGGGAAGAAAAACGGAAGGGCACGGGGCGGTTGCGTGACCTGACACTTGATGCGGATGAGCGTGTGTCGGGGAAGTATGGCAAGCGCTTCGCCGGAGACTTGAAGGTGCTGGGCATCAAGCGCCCCGAATTGGTGTTTCATAGCTTCCGCCACTCGTGGGAAGATGCCGCCGGACAGGCGGACATTCCCAATGCGCATCGCCGCGCCTTGGCAGGCCGCGCCGCGCTTCGCGGGGACAATCAGGAAGGCTATGGCGATGGTCCCGCAATTCGGCAGGGGCGCGAGGCTTTGGCAAAGGTTGATCCGCTGACGCTGGTGTCGGGTGTGGGGATCAAAGGGGACAGATAGGCGGAAATTCGCTCATACGCGCCTCAAGATCATGCCGGGAGCACGATTTATAGCTTGACAATTTTGAACCGTTCTGAGTCAACATATCGACTCAGCCGAGAATTTGTGGTAATGTGCGTTTCAAATGGACCAATATCCATTTGAATTAGAACGGAATTACCATGAACGTCGTCACACTACCCCAGATCGCCGCAGCACTCGGAATCTCGCGCCACAATCTGCGCGGATTCTGGAACGTCGCGCGCCCCCAGATTCAAAAGTCCAACATTCGCATTGGCGAACCGCGTCGAGGGCGAGGGATGGACGCCTACCCATACCCGGAAGTTGTTGAGTACATGCGCCGGGTAATGCCGCATCGCTGGAATGCGAAAAACGATGAGCGACTTTATCAGATTATGAAAGATGGAGAATTTATTGATGTCACATAGTTTCGGATCACAGTTGGAGGCGTCGGACGTTCTGAAAGCAAGGTTCAATCCGATTTACGAGGCAATCGCGGATGATGTAGAGGCCGACACGGGGGTGCGTCCAGCACCAGAGGATATCTATCCAATGTCCTGCGTACGCACAGCAGTTTTCGCGGGCACGGACGATTGGACCGCATGGCGTGACGAGTCCGCGCTCATCCCAGCAATCGCCAAGGCCAAGGAGCGCGAGCGGTTGCAGGACGCTCTTGAGCGCGACGGGGACAGCCCAGAGGCGCGCGCCATGGCCAAACGACTGGCGGAAATGACACCCGCTCAGAAGCTTTCTTTCGCGCGCCAGCACGGTCTGACGGGCGCTGCGAAGGCTCAGAACGCGGCGACAGGCAAAGACCGGACACCAGAGGAAACGGCGGCGTTGATCCGGCAGGCTGAGGCGCTGCCAGCGGGGATGCGGCTGGCTTTTTGCCGGAAGCACGGGCTGTCATGACTGCGGTCCAATCGTCCGCGCCTCTCCCCAATCCAAGGTGGGAGTCCTTTGCGCAGCACTGGGCAAAGGGCCTGACTCTGGCAGATAGTTACCTAAAAAGTACGCCGCCCGGAAAGACCGTGCCCACCTCAAAGGAAGGTGCCAAAATTAGCGGGCACAAGCTGTCAAAAAAACCTGCGATCATGGCCCGCGTGGAACACCTCCGACGCACCGAACGCGAGCGCCAGAACCGCATTGCGGATCAACTTGCAGACGATGCCGCGTCCTACTCAAGGGCCGATGTGCTCAAGCTATTCGGTGAAGTTTCCGACACCCTTCATGCCGCCTACGTCATCGGACAAAATAGCGCTATTAGCCCGCTACGATTGGAGCAACTGCGCCGTGTGTGGAGCGACCACACCGGGCGATTGGCCAAGTATGAGGAGGAACACGATATCGCGCCCGACGCCCCGGACGGGCTGGCGGAGCGGCTGAATATGGTAGCTGGGAAGGTCTGCACGTGTCAGAAGTAAGCATCCCCAATCGTGTTGCGACGAATTCCATATTCTTGGTCCGCGAGTCTTTGAAACAGTTGCGCTACCACGCCGAGAAAATGACTGGCGATGATAGCAGTATTGAGCGTGTCATTCGCGAGAGTGACCTTCTCAGCACCTTGCTGAAACGCCTATAGCCATTCCTTGAGACGCCGCAGGCGCGGGTAGAGGCGAAACAAGTCGAAACGGAAATCAATATTGCCGCCCTGTCCAGATTCTTCACAGCAGTGGAGCAAGACAATATTTGCTCTGACTGCGGCGGGGTAATTGAAAATGACTCCTAATCTTTCCTTGCCATTGATTGCAGCATCGCAGGCGCAGAAGCATATAACGGCGAATGAGGCTACTCTTGGACTCGATGCGCTGGCACAGCTAGCGGTTATCGGCATTGCGAACACGCCTGCGACTGCTTCTGACGGCGATTGCTACATCGTCGGTGGGGCGCCTGCCGGTTCCTTTGCCAGTGCTGCGCCAGATGACCTTGCCACATACTACAACGGTGAATGGACGTTCTACACACCCCGTCAGGGATGGATTGCCTACGTCCAAGATGAATCGAAGTTTCGCGCCTATGACGGCACTTGGGTGCTGCTCAGTACCCTTCTCTGATCTTCCTTCCGTCCTCGTGCGCAATGGTGCGTGCATCGGGTGCTCATGACCGATGCGAGGCCGGGACAGGGAGGCGTCCGGCGCTAACCCCGCCTGTGGTCCGACCATGCGGACGCCAGCCATTCGCAGCGACTCCAAGCGCTGCGAAAAACTGCGCGGAGAGGAATCCGACACCTCTCCGCGCGCCTTTTCAACCATCCTATCCCGACCACTAGGAGACCAATGCAATGCGAAATAGACATGCTCACAGAACCGACCAACCCGCTCCTAGCGCAGTCATGCGCCCATCTTCTAGCCCTCCACACAGCGCTGGAATGCCCCGCTGATCCAGAGACGCCAGAGGATGCCGCGAAGGCCGAACTGATCCGGCTCATCGCCTTTCAGCCCGCCATGCTTGCCGATGCCGTGTGCCTGAGCACAAAGATTCTTGCCGACCGCGATTTTACCTTTGGCGGAACGCACCCCGGTGTGATTTTCGCTGTAGAGTCGCTGGCGGATTTCTACGGTGCCGACCTCGATACCACACGATCCGCGATCCGCCTTTGCGGTGGGATGCCCTTCCACGAGAGCGGGCGCACGATCCATGCCGATGATGAGCACGCCAGCTTTATGCTGGACGCCGCTGCAATCGAAGCTGCGAACAAGAAGGCCAAAGGATGAAGGCCATCCGAATTCGGGGCTGCGAGCTTATCCACGACACTAAGAGTGGCAGCGGCAACACGCTCGAACCGCAAACGTTTCCGGTCGCGGTGCTATGCAGCACCGGGACTGTGCTCTGCAACAGCGTCGAAGAACTGGCCAGCCTGCTATGGGCCGAACCCGACGCCGCGCGGGTTTTCACGTCCAAAAAGGAATGCCGGTGGTATGTCGCCAATTGGTGCCAGCCGTTTGGCAAAGCATTCACCCGGCAGGATAATCGACCGGAGTCATGCATTGCTACAATGTACGGGCACACCGCCTATTGAAAGTAATTTTTCTTTACCTTCAATGTTTTATCCGGCGCGTTAACGTTTTCGCAACCGTGATCTAGTAACAAGAAAAGGCACCCGGTGACCCGACTGCGGACTAAACAGTCGGCGGGTGCCTTCAATCTCTTCACTGGCTTGATAGCACAATATTTATGTGCATTCAAGCACGATAAGGACTAAATAGTGACAAAATTTGACAAAATTGAACACGGGGCGCGTAGCGCCTCTGTGAAAATTCAAGAGATAAACGACGCAATCTTGCTGGGCAACGATTGCCCCGAATTTGAAGAACTCATGCGAACCCCTGCCACGCTGACCGCAGGGGAAGTGTACACCGGAAAACGCAGGGGCACCCGCGACGACAAATGGGACCCAGAGACGCGACCTTGGGTAGACTGGATCGTCGGAGACAATGATAAGTGGGGCCTATCCATCCACGCACAGACGCCGCGAAAAGATGGCCCCGGCACCGTTTTTGGCGCTTGCAACACCTACCGCCGGAAGAACGCGGTCACGTCTGTTGCGGCGCTGGCGCTGGACCTCGATACCGGCCACCACACATTTGACCAAGTTACAGAACTGGTCGAGAAACTTGACCGCGCCGCGATCATCTACACGACGCACAGTCACCTTACAGAACGCGCGACCCTGAAATTTGACGAAGTGGTGAAGCACACAAAGTGCGACGGCGATCCGACCACCGCAGACGTGCAGCGCTACATGCGTGAAAAGAAGAACACCGCGCCTCACATCTGCGACGGATCAGAAGTCTTGGAGATCGACAAAGAGGCCAAGGACGGCTGGGAGATCATCGTCAAGACGCCGCCCATCCCCAAGATGCGCGTGATTTTCCCTCTCAAAGAAGCAAAGAAAATCAGCGACCTTGGCGCGACACAGAAGGCGGCATTGGACGCTTACAAGGCGACGGTGCTTGCCCTTGGCGAAATGCTGGGTGTCATCATAGATGAAGCTTGCACAGACCCGTCCCGGTTCTTCTACCGCCCCGCCCACAAGAAAGATGCGCCGCACCAGACGGTGATTTTTCAAGCGCCGCCGCTGACGTGGGGTGAAGTAAAGATCGACGCCGACCCATTCGCGATCAATGGCAGCGAAGGTGGAAGCTACGCCGCAGAGCGGCGTCCCGACGCGATCTGTGAAGACGGCACCAACGCGACCCGCCTCTATCAGGACTACGGCAAGCGCATGCTACTAGCGGAACTCTGCGAAGGTCATGGTCTGGGTACGTCCGCCAACGCACAGAACGGGGGCGGGAAGTTTCACACCGTTTGCCCGTTCAATCATGAGCATACAGACAGTGCCGACGATACGGCAACCTTCGCCGTGGATGCAGACCAGTCAGAGCACGGCTACGCCATCATCAAGTGCATGCACGCTTCATGCGCGCAACGTAAGACCGCTGACTTCCTCGCCGGATACATCGACAACGGCGATCTATCGGTGGACGACATTCTGGACAGTGGCTACCTTCTGCCACCCGACGACGATGCAGGCGAGAAGTACAACCGTCTGACGCCAGAAGAAAAAGAAGATGCGGGGCTAATCACGCTTGAGAAGCGTGAACACGTTACCGAGGCGGTTGCGCAGCTTGGCGACGCGCCAGAGCAAGAAGCGATTGATGATCTGATAGCCCGCGTCAGCGGGCCTCTGTCGCCTGTCATCCTCGAAGAACTGGCGCAGCGGCTAAAGACGGCCTCCGGCCTGCCCATTGCCGAGGTGCGCAAGATGCTCAAGCATCTGCGCACGCCAAAGACGCAGAACGGTGACTTTCCGCTCATCGCCGTGGACGATGACTACCGCGCGGCGCGCGAGGAAGCGCTCGCGGTCATGGTGGAACAAGACCCGCCCAGCCTGTTCCACAACGGCGGACGCATGGTCGAAATCGCAGAGGACGAACACGAAAACCTGAGCATGAAAGATGTAGGGAAGGACGTGTTCAAGGCGCGGATGGAAGCCCGGATGGATTTCATGAGCGAAGGTGCAGTGAAGGACGCGCCGAATGGACTGGTCAACTACGTCTACCAGCAACCTTTGACGGGGTACCCGGCGCTGCATCGCGTGACGCATGCGCCCGTATTCGGCGCGGACAAGACGCTGGTGACAACGCCGGGATACCATCCGAATACGGGGCTATACTACCAGCCCAAGAGCGGCGTGAGGATCGCGCCACCGTCAGCCCAGCCTACAGAGGACGAAGTTTTCACCTGCGTTGATGATCTTGTGGACCTGTTCGCAGACTTCCCTTTAGACGCGATGACGCGCGACGAACTAGAGGCGGCGATTGAGAATGGCGATGATGTACCGTCCCTTTGTCACCTACTGTCGGTTGCGTTGACGCCCATGTGTCGTGCCATGATCGAAGGACCGACGCCATTGCACATGTTTCGGAAGGACAAGCCGCGTAGCGGCGCGACCTTGGCTACCAGCGTGGCAACGAAGATAGGGACGCTGGACTATGCCATCCCTCAGACCTTCCCGGCCTCCAAAGAGGAAGTGTCCAAGACAATCGTCGCAACTCTAGACGCGGGACCGGGTTACGTATTCTTCGACAACCTGCCCGACGATGGGAAGATTGAGTCAGGCGAACTGGCGGCGGCGATCACGGCATGGCCCGAGTATCAGGGGCGGCGCTTGGGTGTTTCGGTCATGGTGCGGCTCAAGATCACTGCGGCGTGGATCGGTACGGGCAACCGCACGGCACTGTCCGAGGAACTGGCGGAAAGGGCGTTGCTGGTCGAAATCGACCCGCAGATGGAAAAGCCGGGGAAACGCGACAAGGCTCTGTTCAAGTACGATCTTTCCAGCCATGCCCCCGCTAACGCGGGCCACTACTATCACTGCCTTCTGACCCTTGTGCAGAACTGGATAGCCAAGGGCTGTCCTGAGTGGCAGGGCGACTGCCTTGGCGGTTTTGAACGACACGCCGCCGTCATAGGCGGAATTCTGGAAGCGGCGGGCGTTCATGGCTTCATGGGCAACGCGGCGAAGATGCGTGCGACCGTGGCGAGCACGAACCCGGAGCATGCGTTGCTGGACGCGATGATTGAGGCGCACAACAAGCAGCCAACTGTGTTCCGCGTCAGCGGTAACGAAGCCCCGCCGAAAGAGGTAGGGCCGAAAGGGGACCGGAAACCGTTCAAGCACGCTGGCGCGCGTGTGGTGTCGATCATGGAACTTTTGAATACTGGGGCTATCGCAATAAAGCACTGGGGCTATGTGCTCGAAGACGGGGATGCCACGTACCCAAGCAGCGCCAAGAAGACGGTGGCCCAGAAGCTGGCGGACATCACGGGGACCGTGCGCGAGTGGGGCGAAGCGGAGACAGAGAAGGAACACCTACGGAAACGGTATGTTCTGGAAAAGGTCTATGAGCGTAACGGTGCTCTGTACGCGCTCAAAGCGCTGGACCGTGTGACGACCGACACCGAAAAATCATGATGGGGGCTTGGTGGTAGGTAGGTGGTAGGTCCCTTGGTGAAGAGGGACCTACCACCTTGGAAGGCGCGCGCAAGGTGGTAGGGTCTGTCCCGTCAGGGACCTACCACCAACCTACCACCTTGAATTATTGTTGTTTTACAGTATGTTACAAGGAAATTTTCGATTTAAGGTGGTAGGTTCCTCGATTCTAGGGGTGTCAGACTGACAGCAGGAAGTATATGTTTTCATGCCATTTTGGGGCACTACGGCTGCCCTTCGCTCGAAATGGGCAGAAAACATATGTTTCCCCACGCGACGCCGCCCCGGCGGACCTACCACCTACAACCTACCACCTACCACCTTGCCGAAAAAACGCGCCTTCCAGTGACTGTCTGCATCCAAGCTACAATTTTTTCTGGGTTATCCAGATTATTCGGTTAAGCATCACTTCATGAACCGCATGATGATCGCCCGCGCCGCTTTTTTGGTATCAATGACTGCGTCGTCAGTCCTAGCTGATGATCTACCCCCATTGCGGCAAGATTTCCCTGATGACTACGTCACTACCCACGTGAGGACGGCGTTCGCGTTCATGAGCATACGCGTGCTCGAAATATCGTCTTCTGGCCCAAGAAGTATCCGGGAGCCGTCAGGCATGAGCCGAGTGGAGGGTACTGGATATTTGGAAGAAACACTTCGCAACCAATTTCTAGAATATCTAATCGACCCTTATTCAGCCGATTTTCGTCGTGTACGCTACGGGTCGAACGGCGACCAATCTATCATCTTCGCTTGCGGGCTTGTGAACGCAAAAAACAGGATGGGGGCCTATGTGGGCTTCACGCCATTCTTCGCGGCCTTTGCTCACCCAGCCCTCAATGAATCAGACGCTTCAATCGTCAATGCTGGTCCGGCATGGGAACGGGTCTGCCAACTATCCGGGTTGTGACACGCGACCATCACTCCGATGGAAGCTCCGCCGCTGACGCGGCAGCCGCTTGCAATGCCCTCAGACCTTCCAAGATCGCCGCCGCCGTGGCCTCATCTGACGCCGCGATAGCATCTATCAAGCGTTCTGTCTGCGCCGCGTCAGCGGCCTGCATCGCGTCAATCTCCGCCTGTAGGCCGGTAATGGTCTGTTGAAGGGCCTCAGCTTGCGGGTTCGGCATGAAGGCATTGGCCGCAAATTGGGCACCGAACACAAGGAATGGAATGACTATCGCGGCCCACATGGCGCGCTTGCCTAGCTGGATCGCATCTGCCGCCGCTTCATCGTTCTTCGATGCAGCTTCCTTGAAGTCTTTCAGAAATTCCGCCGCCGCAAGCTGTAGCTCTGTCGCTGTCTGCGCAGAAGTTTCGGCAACTTGCGAGATTTGGTCAAACCGCCGCTCAATCCTTTCGAGCCGCTTGTTTGTCTCGATAAGCGGGTTCTCAGGAATGTGAATATCACGGAAGGCCGGGGCCACTTCCAGCCTGTCCTGATGCATCTGATCCAAGACACTCTGTTGCTCCGCAATCCCGGCGGCTATGCGCGAGAACGAGGAGTCTTCACCCAAGCCAAGACCACGCATCCGATCTTGCAGACCGGACGCCGCTAACGCGGCTGCGCCAGAAGCCCCCGTCAGACTGTCCATATAGCCCTCTGGCAAGCCCCCCAGTGCCGCTTTCCGGGCTTCCTCCATCGCTTCCCGTTCGGCTCTCAGATGATCCATGCCTGCGCCCGTCAGGGCGGACATATGGTCTTGGATACCGCTTGCCGCTAATCCGCTCATGGCGTCCCGGACTTGATCCTGAATACTGTTGATACCGCTGGCCTTGATTGCGTCCTGAAAGCTGTTCATAGATGCCATCGCGTCCTGCAAAGCGCCGACTCCGCCGATGCCACGCAAGGCATCTTTCATGATCGCGCTGCCTTCCGACAATTCCTTGAACTGTTCCCGCAAGCGTTCATCTGCCGCCGCGCGTTCTTCATCGCTCATTTCCACTTCTAGCTTGGAAATGTCGAATCCCTTGGGGCGGCTCACGCCGCCATTTTGATCGTCGGGCTTGTCGTCGGATTCATCGCTCATCTGCTAAACCTTGCCTTCGCCGCACCGCTTTACACACAATATAGTGATGGACGTGTTGCGATACCAGTGCGTCCGTTGCTTCGACAGGCGAGCGTTTTTATTCAACGGGACTCCGTTTTTGGTGATCCTTCATTTTTTGTAGAGCACCCGGTCGGCTGACACCGACAGGTGTCCTAACGCGGGCGTGCTCAGAGCACACACCCACGCCCAATTTTTTCTGGTGATCGCCCATTTTCTCTATGGCGCTCCCCGCCCCGCGCTCTGAGCGCAGCACCGCCCCTATGGCCAGTCAACCCGCTATCTGACGCGCGCCACGCGCCGTACCTTCCAAGCCATTGGCGATATTGGGCATTCTGTCGATTGGATAGGGCAATACGGCCCGCGTCAGCGGGTGGCACGTCAGTGTGACGCGCCGCGATACCGTTCCCGCACGTGCTCTGAGCACCCGTCCGCTAGGCTATACCTCAAAAGACTCCAAGAAATGCCCGAAATATGTGTCCGTAAGGGTATCGAATCACCAACGGACATGGCATCTAACGATCAACACCCTTACGGACACATACGGAGTTTCAGCCATGCAAACCATCCTTTACGCCCGCGTCTCGACAGCGGACCAAACGTCGAAACACCAAAGAAGCCAAGCCGAGAACGAAGGCTTCAAGATTGACCGCGTTGTCGCGGATGAAGGCGTCTCCGGCGTCTCTGTCCCCTTTGCGGAACGCCCGGAAGCGCGGCGCTTGTTCGATCTACTGCGCCGGGGCGATACGCTTGTGGTGCGCTGGGTAGACCGGCTGGGCCGCGACTATGACGATGTGAAAAAGACCATCCAAACCTTCATGGACGCGGGCGTGGTCATCAAGACCGTCATCAACAAATTCACCTTCGACGGGGCCACCACAGACCCAATTCAGAAGGCAGTGAGAGACAGCCTGATATCCTTCATGGCGGCAACGGCTCAGGCGCAGGCGGAAGCTACCAAGGCCGCTCAGCGCGCCGGTATCGACCACCAGAGGACCGCTGACGCGGCTCTAACATCCGATGACCCAACCCGCCGCTACAAAGGCCGTGCGCCTTCCTATGACCGTGCTACCTTCGACAAGATCGTGTCTGCACTGGACGCGCCAGAGGGGGCAAATGTCGCGGCACTGGCGCGTGAGTGTGGAGTTTCGAGACAAGCAATCTTGCGTATCAAGGCTGACCCGAACGCCGCTGACGCGGCTTTGTCTAAGTGGGGCAGATGACAGCCGTGCAACTCGCCACATCCATCGTCGCAATCGTCTTGCTCGGCTCGGCATACATTTTGCTTGGCGCATTTTAGCCTGCCAGACCCACGGCGGCCCGCCTGCCAGAGGCTCGGAGAGGCTTGCTCAGAGCCTTCGCGCTGTCAGGCTGTGTAGTGTGAGCGCTGCCCCCGTAAGGGGGCCTTAGAATCGAACTCTGGGGACCCAACGGCTGGGGTACGGTAGCCCCCCAAAAGCGGCTCGGCTGCCACATGTAGAGGATAGAGCAATATTTGTTATCGTATACTGTGCCGCCAGATGCGCTTGAGCCGTGCGAAACTACAAAAACAAGGTTGAGCGAAATTTCAATCAACTGTTAATAAACACTGTTTGCGCAAAAGTTAGCAATTCTACAAAAATAGGTCAGCAATATTTCCCTAAATGACCAGCATTGTAAGCGACGGTTAACAAGACAGACCCGCCGTCAATATCGTCTCTGGCGCGACAGAAGTTAGCGAATAGCGCGCGGAGAATTATTCTCACAGAAAACCCGCGCGGCCTTCCTTTTTCCTCACAAAACGCCAAATTAATCTCACAGATTTCTTGGCTGGGCACTATTATCTTCGCTGACAGACGGCCCACCAGCCCCGAAGTTAGCCCCATCGAAACAGTCGAGCAAAGGAAACGACATGGCAAAGCGTGGACGCCCGAAGGGCAGCACCTACCCGGATGGGCCGTATCTAGATCGCATCGCGGAGGCGCTGACGCGCACTCCTGAAAAATCCGCAAACTCCGTCATCATGGCAATCGCGGGCGAGTTGGGAATCTCTGACTACCGACAGCAAGAGGCTTTCCGCAGGCGCTTGCATGAAAAGTGGAGCGTGCAAAAGGAAGATCGAATGGCGGAGGCGCGTGAGCGCCATGCAGAGCGCAACCGTCCGCCGCAGCGAGTCGTCAAACGGAATCTGTCTACGCTGGATGTGCTGCGCACCATCGAAGAGTCCCCGACGATGAAGCTCGCGAAGATGTATGAAGACATGCCACACGTCAGGTTGCAGAAGCTGTATGACGATCTTCCGCATGTACGCATTCAGAAGATGTTGGACGATATGCCCGCGATGCGCATTCAGAAGATGCTGGATAAGCTGAATCTGTAGGCCATACGATCCGCAAAATGGTAGAGGGCGGCTAGACGCCGCCCTTCCTCGCATCCGACCATGGGAAAGGGTGAATCGGGAGTCTCTGGACTACAGCTAACCCGAATCGGGCCTGATGCATGACCGTAAACTAGTCCGGTTTTGTGTTACAGAAAGTGCTACACACTGTGTCACAGTGCTGACGTGCGCTATTCACAAAAGCGATAAAAATCATATACTTAAATGGACTTTCGCCAAGTTTTTCCAAAATCGAGTCTTCTCGACCGCACCAAAATACACTTTCCAGATTTCAAGCTCTTTGACGCCTCGCGCAATCAAGCTGCGCAATGAAATGGCCGTTGGTGCTTTTCCCAAATCCCGCCGCACGAAAACTGCTCTGCAAAGGCTCGTCCGCGCGCTGTGTTGCCGCGCGACCCCATATGCATCGGATGTGTATGCGGTGTGCATGTCCCGTGCACAGCCGAATGGACACAAAAGCGGGAAAGTGGCGGGCCCGCAGCGACCGTCTGGTAATCTCATTCCCGAGGACCTGTTGTACAGGTGGGCGCCAGGTAATCAGGCCAGGACCAGAACAGAGCCAGCTCCCTCGGAATTGCTTAAGGCCACTGGAATGCTACCGTATGACGCGAAGAGCAGAACCCGCCGCCCTCACATCTAGTCCTCCGGGTGGGCTTCGACAAGGGCTTGCGTTCGTTCTTCTTTTGTTCATACTTTGCGCATGGCCGAAATTCTTCAACCCGGACAGATGATTGCGCGTGGCGTTTGCCGCCACCTTTCCGACTATGGCTTTGTTTCCATAGAGGAATTCGTGCCCGCTCGCGGCTTGCGCGTTGATGTGATGGGGCTGGGGCCGAAGGGTGAAATCTGGGTGATCGAGTGTAAATCCAGCCGCGCCGATTACCAGTCGGATTCGAAATGGCAGGCCTATCTGGACTGGTGTGATCGCTATTTCTGGGCGGTGGGCGCAGATTTCCCGACCGAGATTCTGCCCGACGAAACCGGCCTGTTCATCGCCGATGCATATGGGGCCGAAATCATTCGTATGGGGCCCTGTTCAAAATTGGCCCCGGCGCGGCGCAAGGTGCTGACGCATAAATTCGCCACCCACGCCGCGCGCCGCCTGCATGCGCTGCGCGATCCGCGTCTTTAGCGTTTCAACGCCCGTGCCGCTTGCGCTGCCGCGCGGATTTCCTCTGCAATGTCCTCGGCCTCTTCAGGGTCGAAATCCATGGGGATTTCAATGCCTTGGGCCTCGATGAAAATCCGCACCATGCCCAGGTCCGTCGGGCCGATTTGCAGGTTTGCCTCGATGTCGCGTTCCGTGTCGATACCCATTTTCGTCTCCTTGAATCCGGCCTCAGCTAGCGCTTTTGCACTTGATTGGCAAGCCGGGTCGGGGTTTGCTGACCCAATGGATACGATAACATTACGCGACCTCAGGATTGGAGATGCGGGCTGGCTGATTGAACAGCACGCCCGGCTTTATGCCGATGCCGAAGGCTTTGATGAAACATTCGAGGCGCTGGTGGCTGAAATCCTTGCCGCCTATATCCGCGACCACGACCCCAGCGGCGAACGCGCCTGGATCGCCGAACAGAACGGTCAGCGCCTTGGCAGCATCTTTTGCGTCCGCGACGATGCCCGAACCGCCAAGCTGCGCCTGTTCCTGCTGACCCCCGCCGCGCGTGGCAAAGGGCTGGGCCTGCGCCTGCTGACCACCTGCATGACCTATGCCCGCAACAGCGGGTATCAACGCATGGTGCTGTGGACCCACGAAAGCCACACCGCCGCCTGCGCGCTTTACGCCGCAACCGGCTGGCGGCTGACCTCTTCGGTTCCGGTCCATAATTTCGGTGTCGATCTGGTTGAACAAAGCTGGGAAATTGACCTTTAACGGGCTTGCAATCATCAGACACCGGCGTTAAATCCAGCGCCAGTGCCGCCTTAGCTCAGTTGGTTAGAGCGCTTGATTGTGGATCAAGAGGTCCCTGGTTCGAGACCAGGAGGTGGTACCATTTCACATCTTCATGAATATAGTGTGACGTAATCGCCTGATCTTAAAGGCGAATATGCGCACGTGGGCCTGTGCATTCACAGCGCGATGGTTGCAGGCAAAGCACGATCACGGCACCACCCGGTTGATCCGCCGCGCCAAAGGCGCCAGCAGGGCGGGGCAGGGCTATCCGATGTCCGAATCCGAATGACCAAGGGGAAGCGCCCCGTCGTCTCCGTCCTCAATGCCGCCGAAAAACACCTTCAGCGCCAGATCGAATCGTGCGGTCAATATTGCGCTGTCCAAGGTTTTCGTTTCGCCAAGAAGCGCCGGTACGGCGCAGGGCCGGATCATATCCAACAGCATGGCCGCTGCGGTCTCGGTGTCGGAAATGCGAATCTCACCCCGCTGCACGCCGCGATCCAGCTCGGCCTTTACGGCATTCTGGGTGTCGGCGTACCCGCTCTGCGCCAGCGCTCGTGCCACATCCGGGCGCTCGGGCGCCTCGACAATCAACGAGCGTATGATGGCCAGCGGCAACTCGAACCGGGCCTGCGCCGATGGTCCCGGCGCAATCAAAAGGCGCAGCCGTACCGCCAGCGGTTTGGTCTTGGCCTCGTCGTCCAGCGGGCGCACGAATTCACAGCTTACCCGGTCGAGATAGGCCAGAAACAATGCCGCGCGGTCACTGAAAATTTCATATAGTGTACGTTTGGACATGCCCGCTTGTCGGGCAATTGCCGCCATACTGACCCCTTTCAGGCCAGCTTCGGTGAAAACATCATCAAGTGCATCCAGAATGATCTCGCGTCGCGCGTCTTGGGACAGGGCAATTGGCCGTCCCGCCTTGGCGTTTCCAGATCCCGTGTTATCTGTTGTCATACAATGTCTCTATGTCAGTGTGAGTGAAAATTATCTGGTTGCGCAGGGCCGGAAGCTGACTTAAGAAACCGAATGGTTTTATAACTTGATTACGGGTCTCTGTGCAAGGGGCCGACGCACAGGAGCTGAATAGCATGATAAAGTCAAAAGGCCGGTTCGGGTTGGTTTTCACCATGCTGGCGCTCTTTGGTGCAAGCGCCGCGATGGCGCAGGCGCAGCGCCCTCCAGCCGCAGTGACCGTCGTGACGGTGCAGCCGCAGACGGTCACGCTGACCTCGACATTGCCGGGGCGGGTGCATGCCTCGGCCGAGGCCGAAGTGCGACCGCAGGTCAACGGGATCATCACCGAACGGTTGTTCACCGAAGGCGGCCGGGTCGAGGAGGGCGATGTCTTGTTCCTGATCGACCGCGCCTCTTACGAGGCCGGTCTGGCGCAGGCGGATGCTGCTGTCCGGCAGGCGCAGGTGCAGCTTGATCTGGCCGAAACCGATGCCGAGCGGCGCCGCGAATTGCAGTCGCGCAACGTGACCAGCCAACAGGCGCTGGACGACGCACTGTCGGCCCGCGATGCCGCAGCAGCAGCGCTTCAAGTGGCACAGGCCATGCGCAAAGCCGCAGAGATCGAGCTGGAACGCACAACGATTCGCGCACGGTTGTCGGGCGAAATCGGCCTGTCCCGCATCAGCCCCGGTGCGCTTGTGACCGCAAGTCAGGCCGCCCCGATGGCGGTGATCAGCAACCTCGACCCGGTCAACGTCGATGTGACCCAATCGGCGGCCAACCTTCTGCGCTGGCGCCGCGGCCATACTGAAAACGAACTGCGCAATGCCAACCAGACGGTCAAGCTGACGCTGGCGGATGGCTCGGTTTTTGATCAGACCGGCACGCTGACAGCGGCAGAGCCGCATGTGGATCCGCAAACCGGCGTTGTCGTGCTGCGGATGCAATTCGCCAATCCAGACCAGTTTCTGCTGCCCGGCATGTATGTGCAGGTCGAAATGCCGACGCAGGTGATGGAAAACGTGTTCCTGACCCCGCAACAGGGCGTGACGCGCGATCGCCGCGGCCGACCGGTTGCCTGGGTCGTCAACGCCGACAACGTGGTCGAAGAGCGGCAACTGACCGTGCTTCAGGATCGCGGCGCCGAATGGGTGGTCAGCGAGGGGCTGAACCCCGGCGACCGCGTTATCGTCGAAGGTCTGCAAAAAACCGGACCGGGCGCGACTGTCGCGCCGCAAGAGCGTGCCGCAGAAAATGCCGTCAAAGCAACCGACTGATCTTTGACTGCCAATTGACCTCATCCGACAGGAGCCCCCTATATGGCCCGTTTCTTCATTGATCGCCCCGTGTTTGCCTGGGTCATCTCGATCCTGATTATGGGGGTGGGGGTGCTGGCCATCCGCAGCCTTCCCATTTCGCAATACCCACAGATCGCGCCGCCTGCGGTCAGCGTGAACGCAAGCTACCCCGGTGCTTCGGCGGAAACCGTGGCCAATACCGTGACCCAGGTGATCGAACAGCAGATGACCGGGCTTGATGGGCTGCGCTACATTTCGTCCAGCTCTACCTCGGCGGGCACTGCCACGATCGAACTGACGTTCGAAACTGGTACCGATGTCGATATCGCGCAGGTGCAGGTGCAGAACAAACTGTCGGGCGCCACGCCGCTGTTGCCCGAACCGGTGCAGCGTCAGGGCGTGCAGGTGCAGAAAGCGACCTCGGGGTTCCTGATGGTCATTTCTCTGATTTCCAAAGACGGGACATATGAAGAGGTCGACCTTGCCGACTATATGATCACCACGCTGGTCGATGAGCTGAGCCGGATCGAAGGCGTGGGCAGTGCACGGGTGTTTGGCGCGCAATATGCCATGCGCATCTGGCTAGACCCGTCGCGTCTGGCCGCGTTCGAATTGACACCGCAAGATGTGGTAAACGCCGTCTCTGCGGAAAACGCCCAGATCTCGGCCGGGGCGTTCGGCAGCCTTCCCTCGGTTGCGGGGCAGCAGTTGAATGCCACGATCACCGCGCAATCCTTGCTGCGCACCCCACAGGACTTCCGGCAGATCGTGCTGCGTGCGGAAACCAACGGCGGGCTGGTGCTGCTGGATGATGTCGCGCGGGTCGAGATCGGCGCAGAACGCTACAGCACCATCGCGCGCTTCAACCGCAGCCCCTCCGCCGGTATGGCGATCAGCCTGGCGCCGGGCGCCAACGCGCTGAACACCGCCGAAGCGGTCAAGGCCAAGCTGGATGAATTCGCCGAGTACTTCCCCGAAGGCGTGGAATACGTGGTGCCCTATGACACCACGCCCTTCGTTGAGATCTCGATCGACGAGGTGGTCAAAACCCTGATCGAGGCGATCATTCTGGTGTTCCTCGTGATGTATCTGTTCTTGCAGAACATCCGGGCGACGCTGATCCCGACCTTGGCGGTGCCGGTGGTTCTGCTGGGCACCTTCGGTATTCTGGCGGCGGCCGGGTTCACCATCAACACATTGACCATGCTGGCCATGGTTCTGTCCATTGGTCTGCTGGTCGATGACGCCATCGTGGTCGTCGAAAACGTCGAGCGTATCATGGAAGAAGAAGGGCTGGACCCGCGCGAGGCGACGCGCAAATCCATGGGCCAGATTACCGGCGCGCTGATCGGGATTGCCATGGTGTTGTCGGCGGTGTTCATCCCGATGGCATTCTTCGGCGGCTCAACCGGTGTGATTTACCAACAGTTCGCGGTGACCATCGTGTCGGCCATGGGTCTGTCCGTGGTTGTGGCTCTGACGCTGACGCCGGCGCTGTGCGCCACCTTGCTGAAACGCTCTGATGCCCACGGAAGCCGCCGCGGTCCCTTCGGTTGGTTCAACCGTGGCTTCGACATGGTGCTGCGCGGCTATGGCGGCAGCGTGGGCTGGATCATCCGGCGCCCGTTCCGCGTGGGATTGATCTATCTTGGACTGGGCGCGATGATGGTGGTCCTGTTCATGCGCACCCCGACCGGGTTCCTGCCGGACGAGGATCAGGGCATCCTGTTCACCATGATTCAGACACCGACCGGCGCCACGGCCGAACGCACACTCGACGTGGTGAAACAGGTCGAGGATTATTACCTGACGCAGGAAACCGAAACGATCAACTCGATGTTCGGCGTCGTCGGGTTCGGCTTTGCCGGGCAGGGACAGAACATGGGTCTGGCCTTTGTTCAGCTCAAGGACTGGGACGAGCGCACAGAACCGGGGCAAAGCGTTCAGGCCGTGGCCGGGCGTGCCTTCGGCGCTTTCAGTCAGATCCAGGACGCGATGGTGTTCCCCATCGTCCCGCCTTCGGTGATCGAACTGGGCAACGTGTCGGGCTTTGACTTCTATCTTCAGGCGCGGGGCGGTCAAAGCAACGAGGAACTGCTTCAGGCCCGCAACCAACTTCTGGGGATGGCGGCGCAAAGCCCGCTGATTGCGTCGGCGCGGCCCAACGGGCTCGAGGATGCGGCACAATTCAAACTGAACATCGACTGGCGCAAAGCCGGGGGGATGGGGCTGTCGGCGACCGATGTCGGCAACCTGCTGACGGTGGCTTGGGCCGGGCGCTATGTGAACGACTTCATTGACGGCGGTCGGATCAAGAAAGTCTACGTGCAAGGCGAGGCCGAGGCCCGCGCCACCCCAACCGATTTGGAAAAATGGCGGGTGCGCAACGTTACTGGCGGACTGGTTCCCTTCTCCAACTTTGCCGAAGGCGCATGGAGCTATGGGCCGCAGGGGCTTTACCGCTATAACGGCGTGCCCTCGATGCAGATTCAAGGCTCGCCCGCACCCGGCGTCAGCTCTGGCGAGGCGATGGCCGAGATCGAGCGTTTGGCCAAAGATTTGCCCACCGGATACAATGTGGCGTGGACCGGCCTGTCGCTCGAAGAGCGCGAATCCGGCAATCAGGCCCCATTGCTTTATGCGCTGTCTCTGGCGGCAGTTTTCCTGTCGCTGGCCGCGCTTTACGAAAGCTGGGCGGTGCCGTTCGCGGTGATGCTGGCCATGCCGATCGGGGTTCTGGGGGCGCTTGGCGCCGCGTGGTATGGATCGTATGAAAACGGCGTGTTCTTTCAGGTCGGCCTGCTGGCCGTGATCGGCCTGACCGGCAAAAACGCGATCCTGATCGTTGAATTTGCCCGTGACCGGTACGAAAGCGGCGAACCCGTTCTTGAGGCCGCACGCAACGCGGCAGTCCAGCGGTTCCGCCCGATCATCATGACGTCGATGGCGTTCTCGCTTGGGGTTCTGCCCTTGGCAATCAGCACCGGCGCCGGTTCCGGCGGGCGCAATGCGATTGGCGCGGGCGTTCTGGGCGGCACGATTTCGTCGAGTATTCTGGGCATCCTGTTTGTCCCGCTGTTCTTCGTGGTCGTCGCGCGGCTGTTTCAGAAAAAGGTCGGCAAGGCGAAAAAATAGGGCGGCGTTCGCGCCCCCCCAACCCTCTGGCGTGCCGGGCAGACCCGCGTCTGCTTGACATGTCTGGCCTCTGGCGCGATCCATTGCGCGGCAGTTGCCACGAGGGAGGAACATCATGAATACGCAAACCGGGGTCTGGACCCCGCCCGCCACGCTGTCCGAGACCAGCAATATGGCCGCTTTCATACGCTGGCTGCAAACGGCGCGGGGGCTGGCGTTTTCCGATTATGATGCGCTTTGGACGTGGTCGGTCCAGTCACCTTCGGATTTCTGGCAGGCGATCTGGGACTTCTACGACGTCCGCTCGCCCACGCCGCACACCGCAGTTCTGGAACACGCACAGATGCCGGGCGCTGTCTGGTTTCCCGGCGCGCAGGTGAACTATGCCGCGCAGGTGATGCGCCACGTTCGCCCGGATCGCTGCGCCATCCGGCATCAGGCCGAAGACGGCACGCTGACCGACCTGACCTGGGACGAGATGCAGCAACAGGTCGCCAATCTGGCGCAGGCCCTGCGCGGAATGGGGATCGGGCAGGGCGACCGTGTGGTTGGCTATCTGCCCAACACGCCGCAGACGATCGTGGCCTTTCTCGCCGTGGCCAGCGTCGGCGCGATCTGGTCGCTCTGCGCCCCTGACATGGGCGCCCCAACCGTGCTCGAACGCTTCCGACAGATCGCCCCCAAAGCGGTCTTCACGGCCTCTGGCAGTGATTTCGGCGGTGTCTGGCGCGACCGCAGCGCCGAGGTGCAGGCGCTGTTGCAAGGGATGGACACGCTGGAACACTGGATCACCATGGACGCCGCGGATGGCGTTGATCCGGGGCAGATCCTCCGCCACGACTGGGCACCGCTGCTGACCGGCGATGCGGCGTTTGCGCCGGTCGATGTGCCGTTCGAACACCCGCTCTGGGTGGTCTATTCCTCTGGCACCACCGGCAGCCCCAAACCGATCGTGCACGGTCACGGCGGTATCATTGTCGAGCACCTCAAGCTTCAGGGGCTGCATTGCAACCTCACCTCCGAGGATGTGTTCAGCTGGTTCACCTCGACCGGCTGGATCATGTGGAACGCTCAGGTCGCGGGCCTGCTTCTGGGCTCGACCATCGCGCTGGCCGAAGGCAACCCAAGCTACCCCGACGCGGGCCGCCTGTGGCGCTTCATCGAGGCGGCCGAGGTGACCTCCTTTGGCTCGGGCGCGGCGTGGTTCACCGGCTGCATGAAGGCAGGTGTCGTGCCGCGCGACGAGGCTGACCTAAGCCGCCTGCGGATGTTGGGCGCAACCGGGTCCCCCCTCCCGCCTGAGGCCTACGCGTGGGTGCATACCAATGTGCGCGACGATCTGTGGCTGGCGCCCATCGCGGGCGGCACCGATTTTGCCGGCGCCTTTCTGGCAGGCAACCCGATGCTGCCGGTCCATGTCGGCGAAATGCAGTGCCGCGCTCTGGGCGCCAGCGTTCTGGCCTTTGACGAGGCGGGAAACCCCGTCGAGGATGAAGTCGGAGAGCTGGTGTGCACCGTGCCCATGCCCTCGATGCCGCTTTACCTGTGGGGTGATGATGACGGCGAGCGTCTGCATTCCAGCTATTTCGACACCTATCCCGGCGTCTGGCGTCACGGCGATTGGGTCAAGATCACCCCGCACGGCGGCGCGATCATCTATGGCCGCTCGGATGCCACGATCAACCGCCACGGCGTGCGGATGGGCACGGCCGATATCTACCGCGTGGTCGAGGATTTCCCCCAGGTCGCAGACAGTCTGGTGGTGGATCTGGAATATCTGGGCAAACCGTCCTGCATGATCCTTTTCCTCAAACTGGCCGAGGGCGAAGTGTTGGACGACACGCTGCGCCAAAGCATCATTTCGGGGCTCAAAGCACGGGTTTCGCCGCGCCATGTGCCCGATATGATCGAAACCGCGCCCGACATCCCCTACACGCTCACCGGTAAAAAGCTGGAAGTGCCGATCAAAAAGCGCCTGCTGGGGCAGCCGATGGCCAAGGTTGCCACGGCTGACGCCATGTCAAACCCCGGTTGTCTGGACTGGTACGACGCATTCGCCCGGCGCTATCTGGGCACCGACTGACGCTGACAAAGCGGGCGAGGGGGGTCCTCTCGCCCCCTCCCCGGCGGGGGGCGCACCCACGGCTGTTCCGATGGCCCGTTCCCTGCCGTTGGTCGGCGATACGCCACCCGCATCGGCGCCTAATCGGCAGATGACGGCGTCCAGTCCAGCGCGATGCCGTGCTGCGCGGCGATTTCCACCTCTGCCTCCGACGCGGGCCGAAAGGATACAAACTCGCTGCCTGAACACGGCGGCAGACCCAGTGCGGCAATCAGCGGCGCGTCGTAGTGACCCGACAGAAGCAGAATACCCTCGCGGGCCAGAAGGTCGCGCGTGCCCCTGCCGTTATCTGACCGGATGCGCCGCATGAAGTCTTGCTGCTGCGCCACGGCCTCCACCACGTCGCGCGTGATCGGCTCCTGCTGCACGTCACGAAACAGGTTGGCCATGCGCTGATTGCCCGAGGCCCCCGCGAATATCCGCTCAATCACATCGGGCGACACGGTGCGCCAGAAATTCGGCGGATAGGGGTGGTCGTTCAGAAGCCAAAGTATGTGCGCAAATCCAAGCGCCGAAACGCTTTTCTTCGCGTCCTTGTTCTGACCATGCGTCAGATATTCCGGGCGCGCGACGAACAGGCCAAGAAAACAGCTGGCCCGCACCTCGTCGGCGGCCACCAGAATACAGGGGTGGTCAATGGCCTCGGTCGGGATCATCCAGTTGCTGCCCATCGTGTTCTTGATATCGACGTCGTGTTCAAGAATGACGGTGTCCAGCTTGCCCTTGGGCAGGCGCAGCATGGCGCGCAGCTCGATCTCGACCCGCGTCCCGATATAGGTCTTTTCGGTCTTTTCCAGCTCGTCATATGATCGGCGCCCGGTTTTGGGCGTCATGATCACATCGTCAACGCACTGGCGCAGCATCGTTGAAAATTTGGCGGCCAGCGCCGCGTCACCGCCTGCGCGCTGCTTAATCTCGTCTGCAATTGCTGTCAGCAAATCGTGGTCGCGGTGCCCGGTGACAACGATGCTCTCTGGAATGGTCTTTTTCAAAGGCGGACGGCTCCACGCACTCCATATGTCTCAGCACCCTGTCATGCCAAGGCAGGTTTGGAAAGTTCAGGCGCTGACGGCCCGCAGCACGCGTTTGCGCAACGCCTTTGAAATCTGCGTCGAAACCGCCTGCGCCACCGGGGGCGGGAACGCATTGCCAACCTGACGATAGGCGTTGGTCTTTGCCCCGGTAAAGTGCCAGTCGTCCGGGAACCCCTGTATGCGGGCCACCATCGGCACCGTCAGGCGCGGCATGCCACTGTGGAAGGCATCAGGCGCCTCAGGCGCAATGGTCCGCCCTTCGACGCCCAGCGTGGCCCAGGCCGCACGGGCGCGGGTGGGGCCAAGGTCGGGGCCGCCGTGCTTCTTCGATCCGCCCACAATCGTCGGCGCAATCTCATCGGCCTTCGCGGCCCACTCGTCCGCGCCATGCCAACCGCCTGCGCTCATAAGATCGCGCAGGGTTTCGCCAACGGTCGGGGGATTGTGCGGGTTTGGCTCTGGCCAATCGAAGAAATCCGCCCGCTCTTTTTGCACCGCCACGATCACAACACGCGGTCTGAGCTGCGGCACCCCGAAATCCGAGGCGTTCAACAGCCGCCAATCGGTCTTGTATCCCAGTTTGTCCAGCTGTGTCTTCAGCCGCTCGCGATAGTCGTGGAACACCGCATCCAGAAACCCACGCACGTTTTCGATCATCACGGCGCGTGGGCGGGCCGCATCGACGATGTGAATGGCGTCATCGAACAGGTTGCGTTCGTCCTGTTCCCCAAGCTGCTTTCCGGCCACGGAAAACGGCGGGCAGGGCAGGCCGCCTGCCAAAAGGTCCATCCCTTTGTACTCCGCAGCCCGCTCTTTAAAAAGCCGCACATCTTCCTCAAGAACATTCCACTCCGGGCGGTTGTGGCGCAGCGTGTTGCAGCAATGCTTGTCAATCTCGACCAGCGCGGTATGGGCGAATCCGGCTTTTTCCAAGCCAAGGGCTTGGCCGCCCGCACCAGCGCAAAGTTCTACAGATGTCAGCATGTTGCCCGCCCCATTTTTGCACATACAACCCGTTGCGGTGGTCCAGATCAACCGCCGACTCGATATTGCACGAGTGTTCTTAATTTGTTCTTACTCGCAAAGGCGATTTCGAGCAAGGCTGCCCACGCGCCAATCTGCTGTGCGAAACCCCAAAAACACAAAGGCCGCCCGAAGGCGGCCTTGTCTAACCTGCTGGGTATGCAGGAACCAATTGGAGCGGGCGAGGCGATTCGAACGCCCGACCCTAACCTTGGCAAGGTTATGCTCTACCCCTGAGCTACGCCCGCTTCCTTTGGTGAGCCGTGATCTATAAACTCTTACCGATGCCCGCAAGAGGAAAAACGCGCCTCTCGCAAAAAAACTTCCAGAAGGTTTCCCGCCGCCCCAAACTGCGCGCTGCGGGTGCGTCCCCACGGTTAAAATAGCGCGTGACCCAAGTTCGCCGCCGCCGCAATCAACAGCACCAAAAAGGTCAGCGCCGCACCGCCGCCGCGCAACGCGGGCGTATGCGGCATCCGCCCCATGCCAACCGCGTGCATGATCCGCGCAATCAACAGGCCCGCCCCCAAAAGATGCGTGCCCACCACCGGCATCCCCTGCGCCTCGCCCAACCCGATCAGCAGCAGGGCAAAGGGCACGTATTCGGCAAAATTCGCATGGGTCCGCATCGCGTTCTGCATCACCGGATCGCCCTTGTCGCCTGATCCGACCTTCTGTTTGACCCGCACCTTGATCACCCAAAGGCTCAGCCCGACGTAAAACAGCCCCAAAAGGCCAGCGTATAGCGCGGTAATGGTAACAGACATGGCGGTATCCTCTGTGTTGCTTTCCCCAAAGTCATAGGCGGCAAATACCCGCCGTGAAAGCATTCACGTTACGGAATGCAACATCGCCGAGCGCACGAACGAAAACGGGGCGCGCATCGCTGCGCGCCCCGCCAAATTCCGCGCGACAGTGGCTATTCCAGCTCGACCAGCAAATCCTTGGCGTCGATCTGCGCCCCGGCCTGCACGTGCACGGCTTTGATGACTGCATCAGCTTCGGCGTGAATGCCGGTCTCCATCTTCATCGCCTCGATGGTCAGCAGCATGTCGCCCTGTTTGACCTTCTGTCCCACACTCACCACCACGCTGGCCACCACGCCGGGCATCGGCGCGCCAATGTGGTTGGGGTTGGCAGGCTCGGCCTTGGGCCGCTGTGCCGCCGTGGCCTTGGCCAGACGGTTCGGCACCCGGATCACCCGCGGCTGGCCGTTAAGCTCGAAGAACACTTTGACCTCGCCATCCTCGCCGGTCTCGCCGACAGTCTGCAACCGGATTTCCAGCGTCTTGCCGGGGTCGATCTCGGCGGTGATTTCCTCGGCCGGTTCCATCCCGTAAAAGAACGTGCGCGTCGGCAGGCTGCGCACCGGGCCATAGATCCGATGCCGCCCCATGTAATCCAGAAACACCTTCGGATACATCAGATAGCCGTTCAGATCCTCGTCATCGATCGCCTTGCCACCAAGCTCAGCACTCAGCTCAGCCCGGCGCGCCTCAAGATCGACAGCCTCCAGATGCTTGCCCGGACGTTCCAGATTGGGCGCCTCATCCTTCAGCACCTTGCTGACGATCTCGGTCGGAAAGCCGCCCGGCGGCTGGCCCAGATTGCCGCGCATCATATCCACAACCGAGTCGGGAAAGGCCACATCCTTGTCCGGGTCTTCCACATCGGCACGGCTCAGGTTCTGACTGACCATCATCAAGGCCATATCGCCCACAACCTTCGACGATGGCGTGACCTTGACGATATCACCGAACATCCGGTTCACATCGGCATAGGTCTTTGCCACCTCATGCCAGCGGTCTTCCAACCCCAACGACCGCGCCTGCGCCTTGAGGTTGGTGAACTGCCCGCCGGGCATCTCGTGCAGGTACACCTCGGAGGCAGGGGCGGCCAGACCGCTTTCAAACGCCACATATTGCGCCCGAACCTGCTCCCAATAATCGCTGACCTCGCGGATCGCGGAAATATCCAACCCGGTGTCGCGCGGCGTATGTCGCAGCGCCTCGACGATGGACCCAAGACACGCCTGCGAGGTGCCGCCCGAAAACGCATCCATCGCCGCATCGACCGCATCCACGCCCGCATCGGCGGCGGCCAGAATCGTCGCGCCGGCAATGCCGCTGGTGTCATGGGTGTGGAAATGCACCGGGATCGAAAGCTCGTCTTTCAGCGCCGTCACCAGAACCTTGGCCGCGGCGGGCTTCAACAGCCCCGCCATGTCCTTGAGGCCCAGAATATGCGCCCCTGCCGCCTCCAGTTCTTTGGCCATCCCGACGTAATATTTCAGGTCATACTTCGCCCGGTCCGGGTCCAGAATATCCCCGGTATAGCAAATCGTGCCCTCACAGATCCGCCCGGTGTCGATCACCGCATCCATCGCCACGCGCATGTTTTCGACCCAGTTCAGGCTGTCGAACACCCGGAACACATCGACACCGGTTTCCGCGGCCTGACGCACGAATTCCCGCACCACGTTGTCGGGGTAGTTGGTGTATCCCACGCCATTCGAGGCCCGCAGCAACATCTGCGTCAGCACATTCGGCATCGCCTTGCGCAGATCGCGCAGCCGCTGCCAGGGGCACTCCTGCAAGAACCGATAGGCCACATCAAACGTCGCCCCGCCCCAGCATTCGACGCTGAAAAGCCCCGCCAGATTGCTGGCATAGGCAGGCGCCACCCGGATCATGTCAACCGACCGCATCCGCGTCGCCAGCAAACTCTGATGCCCGTCACGCATGGTGGTGTCGGTCAGCAAAAGCTGCGGCTGCTCCAACATCCAGTCCGCCACCGCCTTGGCGCCCTTGTCGTCCAGCAGGTTCTTGCTGCCATAGGGCAGGGCCTCGACCCGCTTTGCCGGGGCCTTGGGCAGCTTCACGTCACCGGGCTTGGCCCGCCCCGCAGTCTCCGGGTGGCCGTTTACCGTGATATCCGCGATATAGGTCAGCACCTTGGTGCCCCGGTCCTGCCGCTTGCTGAACTGGAACAGCTCGGGCGTCTCGTCGATGAACTTGGTGGTATAGGTGTTGTTCAGGAACGTCGGATGCTTCAGCAGGTTCTCGACAAACGCGATGTTGGTGCTCACCCCGCGAATACGGAACTCGCGCAGCGCCCGGTCCATCCGCGCAATCGCCGCCTCGGGCGTTTGCGCCCAGGCCGTGACCTTGACCAGCAGACTGTCGTAATACCGTGTGATCACCCCACCGGCATAGGCCGTGCCGCCATCCAGACGAATGCCCATACCCGTCGCCGAGCGATAGGCGGCGATGCGGCCATAGTCGGGGATGAAATTGTTCTGCGGGTCCTCGGTCGTGATCCGGGTCTGCAAGGCATGACCGCTCAGGACCACATCCTGCTGCCGCGCCACGCCGGTGGCCTCGGCCAGGGTCTTGCCCTCGGCGATCCTGATCTGCGCCTGCACGATGTCGATGCCCGTCACCTCTTCGGTGACCGTATGCTCAACCTGCACTCGCGGATTGACCTCGATGAAATAGAACTTGCCGTCATCCATATCCATCAGGAATTCGACGGTGCCCGCGCATTCGTAATTCACATGCGCACAGATCTTGCGACCCAGCTCGCAAATCTCCTCGCGCTGCTCCTGGCTCAGATACGGGGCAGGGGCGCGCTCCACCACCTTCTGATTGCGCCGCTGGACCGAGCAATCCCGCTCCCACAGATGGTAAATCTCGCCATGGCTGTCGCCCAGAATCTGCACCTCGACATGGCGCGCCCGCTGGATCATCCGCTCCAGATAACCCTCGCCATTGCCAAACGCCGCCTCTGCCTCGCGTCGCCCTTCCTTGACCTTCTCCGCCAGCTCGGCCTCGCTGAAGATCGGCCGCATGCCGCGCCCGCCACCGCCCCAGCTGGCCTTGAGCATCAACGGATATCCAACCGCCGCCGCCTCGGCCTTGATCGCCTCCATATCGTCGCCCAGAACCTCGGTCGCCGGGATCACCGGCACACCGGCCTCGATCGCCACCCGCCGCGCGCTGGCCTTGTCGCCCAACTGCCGCATGGTCTTGGCCTTTGGCCCGATAAAGGTAATCCCCACCGCGTCGCAGGCATCGACAAATTCCGGGTTCTCCGACAGCAGGCCGTAACCGGGATGGATCGCATCTGCCCCCGACAGCTTGGCCACCCGGATGATCTCGGGGATCGACAGATAGGCTGCAACCGGCCCCAGCCCCTCACCAATCCGATAGGCCTCGTCAGCCTTGAACCGGTGCAGGCTCAACTTGTCCTCTTCGGCAAAAACCGCAACGGTCTTTTTGCCAAGCTCGTTCGCGGCCCGCATGATGCGGATCGCAATCTCGCCCCGGTTTGCAATCAGGATTTTCTGGAAATCAGGCATGGGCAGGCTCCTCCTCTGGCGTCTGTCCTGGTGGTCATTGCGTATTGCTAACGCTGCACCGCAGCGCGGTGCAATACCTACTCCTACGGACTCTGTTAGATTTCTGTAACATTTTTGCGCCTATGTCCGCCAGACAGGCCTGCCTGAGACCCGTCGGAAACGATTCGGCCGCGCAGTTCGCTATCGCTTTTCGACCCCGATTGCCCGATCACGCAGCTCTGCCAGCGTGCGCGCGCCCATCTGGCCCATGTTCGATTCGATATCCTTGCGCAGCATCTCGATCAGATGTGCAGGGCCCGCGTCGCCCAACGCTCCCAGCGCATAATGCCACGCCCGCCCCATCATCACGAAATCCGCCCCCAAGGCCAAAGCGCGGCACATATCCAACCCGCCCTCGATCCCGCTGTCGAAAATCACCGGCAGCTTGGTCGCCGCCCGGATCGCGGGCAGCACCTCAATGCTCGACGGCGCGCCATCAAACTGCCGCCCGGCGTGGTTGCTGATCCAGATCGCATCGACGCCCGCCGCCTCCAGCGGCGCCACATCGCGCGCATCCAGCACGCCCTTGACGATCAGCGGCCCGTCCCACCCGTCGCGCAGCGCTTTCAGATACTCCCAGTCGGGCGAGGTCCGCAGCAAATATCCCACATGCTCGGTCGAGCTCAGCCCGGTCACCTTGTCGGCATAGCCATCGATCAACCGCATCCGCGGCATCCCCAACTTGGCCGTGCCCATCGCCCAGGCCGGGCAGCGCGCCACCTGCATCATCAAACGCGGCGTCAGGCGCGGGGGGCTGGTCAGCCCCGACCGGGTTTGCCGCTCGCGCCTGCTGGCCACCGGCACATCCACCGTCAGAACCAGCGCAGAAAACCCCGCATCCTTGGCCCGTTTCAACATATCCGCCCGAATGCCCGGATCGCGCGGCGGATAGATCTGGAACCAGCCATTGCCATCCAGATGCGGGCCGACCTCCTCGGGGGTGCGGCTGGCCACGGTCGACAACCCATAAGGCAGCCCGGCCTTGGTCGCCGCCGCCGCCAGAATCCGCTCGGCATTCGGCCAGAACAGCCCCGACATCCCCACCGGCGACACGCCAAAGGGCAGGGGGTGCATCTTGCCAAACAGTTCGACCGACAGATCCGGCACCATTTCGCCATGCAGGATCGAGGGCATCATTTTCACCGCGTCCAATCCGGCGCGGTTGCGGCCATGCACCGCCTCGGTGCCGGTGGCACTGTCGAGGTATTCAAAAACGAACCAGGGCATCCGGCGCCGGGCGCGGGCCTTGAGGTCAGAAATGGCGGGGTAACGTTGCATCAGATCCATATCCGCATCTGTGCGCGCCGCCAAAGATTTGTCCAGAGGGCGCGCGCAGGCGGCTGAAAATGCTGCACCTGCGATATGCATGTGATGTGCATGTTTTGTGTATGCGCCGTGTACCCCGGTTTTTCCCGATCTCAAGCCTGTGAAAACCTTTGGAACAGAGTGTGAACTTGTCTTTTACTTCTCCCGCTCACACGCTAGAATAACGCCCATGAGCCAGTTTGACGAACAAGACGCCTTTGAAGGCGCATCGCTTTCCGCCCGTGCCATGGCCGCGCGTCCCGCGCCCTATCTGGATGACCTGAATCCGGCCCAACGCGAAGCGGTCGAGGCGCTGGATGGCCCTGTTTTGATGCTTGCGGGCGCAGGCACCGGAAAGACCAAAGCCCTGACCTCGCGCATCGTGCATTTGCTCAACACCGGTCGTGCGCACCCCAATGAAATCCTCTCTGTGACCTTTACAAATAAGGCCGCGCGCGAGATGAAAGACCGCGTTGGCCTCCTGCTGGGGCAGTCCGTTGACGGCATGCGCTGGATGGGCACCTTCCACTCTGTCTGTGTCAAACTGTTGCGCCGTCACGCCGAATTGGTCGGGCTGAAATCCAATTTCACCATCCTCGATACCGACGATCAGATCCGCCTTTTGAAGCAGCTGATTTCCGCCAATAATATCGACGACAAGCGCTGGCCCGCCCGGATGCTGGCCGGGATTATCGACCAGTGGAAAAATCGCGCCTGGACCCCCGAAACCGTCCCCGCCTCCGAGGCTGGCGCCTATAACAACCGCGGCATGGAACTCTATGCCCAATACCAAACCCGCCTGCGCGAACTCAACGCCACCGACTTCGGCGACCTGCTGCTGCATGTGGTGACGATCTTCCAGAAACACGATGATATCCTCGAGCAATATCGCCGTTGGTTCAAATACATCCTTGTGGACGAATATCAGGATACCAACGTCGCCCAATACCTGTGGCTGCGGCTGCTGGCGGGGGGGCATAAGAACATCTGCTGCGTCGGCGACGATGATCAGTCAATCTATGGCTGGCGCGGGGCTGAAGTGGGCAATATCCTACGGTTTGAAAAGGACTTTCCCGGCGCCAAGGTCGTCAAGCTCGAGCAGAATTACCGCTCCACCCCGCATATCCTCGCCGCCGCGTCGGGCGTGATTTCTGGCAACGAAGGGCGGCTGGGAAAAACCCTGTGGACCGTCGCCGAAGACGGCGAAAAAGTCCGCCTGATCGGCCATTGGGACGGCGAGGAAGAAGCCCGCTGGATCGGCGAAGAGATCGAATCAATTCAGGGCGGCAGCCGCGGCATGCGGCCGTTTTCGCTGGACGACATGGCGATTCTCGTCCGCGCCAGCCACCAGATGCGCGCGTTCGAGGATCGTTTTCTGACCATCGGTCTGCCCTACCGCGTCATCGGCGGCCCCCGCTTCTACGAGCGGTTGGAGATCCGCGATGCCATGGCCTATTTCCGGGTCGTCACCTCGCCCTCCGATGATCTGGCGTTCGAAAGGATCGTGAACACCCCCAAACGCGGGCTGGGCGACAAAGCGCAGCAGAAAATACGGGCCGCGGCGCGGGAAAATGGTGTTCCCATGGTTGAAGGCGCACGAATTCTGCTGCAAGACAAAGGTCTTACCGGAAAAGGCGCCGCCGAACTCAGCCGCCTGATCGACGGGATCGACCGCTGGGGTCGAATGGCGGGCGACGCGGGCCTCAGCCATATGGAGCTGGCCGAAATCATTCTGGATGACAGCGGCTATACCGCCATGTGGCAGAATGACAAAACTCCCGAAGCGCCGGGCCGTCTGGAAAACCTCAAGGAACTGGTCAAGGCGCTGGAGCAGTTCGAGAACCTGCAAGGGTTTCTCGAACACGTCAGCCTGATCATGGACAACGAATCCGACGCGGGTGGCGCCAAGGTCAGCATCATGACCCTGCACGCCGCCAAGGGCTTGGAATTTCCCGCCGTTTTTCTGCCTGGGTGGGAGGATGGCCTGTTCCCCTCTCAGCGTTCAATGGACGAATCCGGCCTCAAAGGGTTGGAGGAGGAACGCCGCCTCGCCTATGTCGGCATCACCCGCGCCGAAGAACTGTGCACCATCTCCTTCGCAGGCAATCGCCGCGTGTTCGGCCAATGGCAAAGCGCACTGCCGTCGCGATTCATTGATGAGTTGCCCGAGGACCATGTCGAGGTTCTGACTCCGCCGGGGCTTTACGGCGGGGGCTATGGTGCTGCGGGCATGGGCGGAAACGCCGGAATTGAAACACGCGCCGCCGAGGCGAACGTCTATAACTCCCCCGGCTGGAAACGGTTGCAATCGCGCGCCGCGACCCGTCCGGTCAGCCAGCCGCAGGAAAAACGGAACACCGTCATCGACCTGCAAGCCACCAGCAGCCACACCATGGGCGAGCGGGTATTTCACCAAAAATTCGGCTATGGGATCATCGTCGGTATCGAAGGTGACAAGCTGGAAATCGCCTTTGAAAAGGCTGGCGTGAAAAAGGTGGTGGCAAGGTTTATCACCACGCCGGACGACATCCCGTTTTAACTGCCCGGTGCTGATCAATCTCAGCGCAGCCTCATCTGTTTCTTTCTGAAAAAAATACTCGAATTCCGCGCTGGCATCCTGTGCCTGCGCTTTCGAGGGCTGTGAAAATTTGCGGTTTGAACAAGAAACGGCGGCGCCCAGGGAGGAGGAGAGGGCACCGCCGTTTTGTCATCGGCGGGTCTCAGGGAGGTGAGACAGGCCGAATGATGTGTCAGTCGCGGCGGCCCCCAGGGAGGAGGAGAGGGTGCCGCCGCTCTTGACAACGAAAAGGCTCAGGGAGGAGGAGAGAGCCGTTTCGTATTCCGTTTCATATGTCAGTCGCGGCGGCCCCCAGGGAGGAGGAGAGGGTGCCGCCGCTCTTGACAACGAAAAGGCTCAGGGAGGAGGAGAGAGCCGTTTCGTATTCCGTTTCGTATGTCAGTCGCGGCGATCCCCAGGGAGGAGGAGAGGAGACCGCCGCTCTTGACAACAAAGACCCTCAGGGAGGAGGAGAGAGGGCTTCGTATCTGGTTGGGTCATTGGACCCGAATAAAAGATGCGGCGACATCAGGGAGGAGGTCGATGCCGCCGCCATTTCACAGACACTCCAGGGAGGAGGAGAGGAGGGCCTGATCCGTAAAATCAGTGAGCGTCGTACGCTGCTTCGTAGGCAACCGAGCGAATCTGAGAGCGGCTCAGCCCGAGGTCGCGCAGATCGCGATTGCTCAGCGAGGCCAGCTCGTTCAGTGTCGAGCGGTATGTTTTATAGCGAGCAAACCGTGCGCCCAGATCTTTCGACAGGGCAGCGAAGCGATCAGCGAAGCCGCCTTGTGCGTTGCGAATGTCGGATGCGAATGCCATGTCTTTATCTTCCGTATTGTGTTCGATCTCGCCGCGCTTCGTGCGCCGTTGAACCCAACATAAGAAATTGCTGCGCTTGCACAATGAATAATGCTGCAATGCAGCTATGCGAAAAATGCATACACAATGCTGACCTACTTGGTTGACTGCATGGTCGGATTTTGGAGGCAGGTCGTGCAAGGCTTGTCATGGGCGAAAAAACTGCCACCTATGGCGTCGGAATCAGAAGGAGACAGCAGATGGCAATCACGCGAGAAGCGGTAGAGCAGGCTTTGGCCCAGATCGGGATGCCGGATGGGGGCGACCTGATTTCGCGCGATATGGTGCGGGCGCTGAACGTCGAAGACGGTGCTGTGCGGTTTGTCATCGAGGCGCCCAGCCCGGCGGTTGCCCGCCAGATGGAACCCCTGCGCGCGGCGGCAGAGCGGATGGTGGGGCAGATGTCCGGCGTCTCTCAGGTCAGCGTCGCGCTGACGGCGCATGGGCCGGCCGACAAGCCGCCCGCACCCAGCCTTAAGATCGGCGGGCACCCGACGCCGCAGGCCGGACCGACCAAGCCGGCCGGGGTCGCGCGCATTCTGGCCGTGGGGTCGGGCAAGGGCGGCGTTGGCAAGTCCACTGTTTCATCCAATCTTGCGGTGGCGCTGGCCCGTCAGGGGCGGCGTGTCGGTCTGCTGGATGCCGATATCTATGGCCCCTCGCAGCCCCGGATGATGGGGACCAGCAAGCGCCCGGCAAGCCCCGATGGAAAAACGATTATTCCGTTACAGGCGCATGGCGTCACGATGATGTCGATCGGGCTGATGATGGACCCCGACAAGGCCGTGGTCTGGCGCGGGCCGATGCTGATGGGGGCGTTGCAGCAGATGTTGGGTCAGGTGCAATGGGGCGAGCTGGATGTGCTGATCGTCGATTTGCCGCCGGGCACTGGCGATGTGCAGCTGACCCTGTGTCAGAAGACGGTGCTTGAAGGCGCAATTGTCGTCTCGACCCCGCAGGATGTGGCGCTGCTGGATGCGCGCAAGGCGATTGATATGTTCAACACGCTGAAAACACCGATTCTGGGCTTGATTGAGAATATGTCGTCGTTCCATTGCCCCAACTGTGGGCATGAAAGCCATATCTTCGGCCATGGCGGTGTTGCTGCCGAGGCGGAAAAGATGGGGGTGCCGTTGCTGGCCGAGCTGCCGATTGATCTGGACACCCGGCTGGCTGGCGATAGCGGCACGCCGGTTGCCGCCGGAGATGGCCCGGTGGCCGACGCCTATGCGGCGCTGGCGAAAAAGCTGATTGGCGATGGGCTGGCCTAAGCCAAGATACGCAGGTGAACGCCCCCCGTCGCCGGGGGGCGACACGAATTACCCTTTGCGGCGGGGCACTGCATTGGGGCCACGCGCAGGTTTTCCGCCCGCAGGCTTCCCACCAAACGGCTTTCCGCCCGGCTTTCCGCCGCCGCGAGGCTTGCTTGCCAAAGGTTTGCCGCCCGGCCCCAGCTTGGTCGACGCATTGGATGCCCCCTTACGGAACGGCGGTTTGGCGGGCGCGTCGGCGCCACCCTCGCCCGGTCCTTTGCGGTGCGGCTTTGCATCACTGCGATAGGGTTTGTCTTTGCCGTAAGGCTTATCCTTGCCAAAGGGTTTCCCCTCGCCACGCGGTTTGTCCTTTGCGAAACTCTTGCCGTCGGGCTTGCCCTCTTTCCGATAGGGCTTGGTGTCAGATTGCCCCTCGGTCTTTGCGCGCGGTTTGCGCGGCGCGTCGCCTGCATCCCAGACCCGCTTGGTGCGTGGTGCTGAATCGTCGCGCGGTGTTTTGGGCTTATATGCCTCGACAGCGCCTTCCCGTGGAACGCGGGTGGGGGCTTCGGCGCGATCCTCGCGCGGGGGCCGCGCCGGGCGGTCTTCACGCGGGGCGCGCGGCTCACGCGGTGGGCGCGGCGCTCGGTCCTGACGTGCGCCCGGACCAGGGCGCGAATTCGGGCGGCCCGCAGGCGCAGGGCGCGGCATCGAGGCCAGATCAGGCGCATCGGCCAGCACGGTCACATTCGCGCCGCGCTCCAGCTCCATCGCGGCACCCAGCGAGCTAACTAGACGTTCGCGTGCAGGAGCTTTCAATTCGACAAAGGTTTCCTTGTCCTGCACCCGGATCGCACCGATGTCGTCCTTGCTGATGTCGCCAGCGCGGCACAGCATCGGCAGCAGCCAACGTGCCTCGGCGCGATCTTCGGTGCCGATTGACAGGCTGATCCATGCCGAAGGGCCGAAGGGCGTACGCTCGCGGCGTTCGGCACGGGCGCCCGGAATCTCAAGCTCTTCAGGGGCGGTGTGACGTGATTCATAGAGACGCAGATAGGCGGTTGCGATCTGCTGTGCGGTGAAGCTTTCGGTCAGCTTGGCGACAAAATCGACCTCTGCGGGGAGGGGCGTTTCGTTCCAGACCGGATCTGACAGCAGGCGCTCCTGATCCTTGGCGCGCACTTCGTCTGCGGAAGGTGTCGGGCCCCATTCGGCTTTGACCTTGGCGAAATGCAGCAGGCGGTCGGCCTTTTTGTGGGTGCGATGGCTTACGATCAGCGCCGAAACGCCTTTGCGTCCGGCGCGCCCGGTACGGCCCGACCGATGCAGAAGAGTTTCTGAGTTCGAGGGCAGTTCGGCATGAACCACCAGATCAAGTTTGGGCAGGTCGATCCCGCGAGCGGCCACATCGGTCGCCACGCAGACCCGCGCACGTCCGTCACGCATGGATTGCAATGCATGGCTCCGCTCGGTCTGGCTCAACTCGCCGGACAGCGCAACGACCGAAAAACCGCGATTCGACAGCCGCGCGGTCATGCGGCTGACCATTGCGCGGGTGTTGCAGAACACGATGGCGTTTTCCGATTCGTAGTACCGCAGCACGTTGATCACGGCGCCCTCGGTGGCCTCGGGCGCGGCGCTGTAGGCGCGATATTCGATGTCGGCATGCTGGGCGCCGCCGCCCGCAGTGCTGACGCGAATTGCGTCGTCTTTCATATAAGAGCGCGACAGCCCCTCGATCCCGCGCGGCACGGTGGCCGAGAACATCAGCGTGCGACGGTCCTCGGGGGCCTTGCTGAGAATGAATTCCAGATCCTCGGCAAAGCCCAGGTCCAGCATCTCATCGGCTTCGTCCAGCACCACGGCGCGAATATCGCTCAGGTCGATACTGTTGCGCTTGATGTGGTCGACCAGACGGCCCGGCGTGGCGACAACGACATGCGCCCCGCGTTCCAGCGCCCGACGTTCATCGCGCATGTCCATACCGCCCACGCAAGAGGCCAGAACCGCGCCCGCCTCGGCATAGAGCCATTCAAACTCGCGCCGGACCTGAAGTGCCAGTTCGCGGGTCGGCGCGATGATCAGCGCCAGCGGTGCTGCGGGGCGGGGCAGGCGATCGACCCCCTCCAGCAGTGTCGGTGCAATCGCCAGACCAAACCCCACCGTCTTGCCCGAACCGGTCTGAGCCGAGACAAGCAGGTCCGCTTCGACGAGATCGGCGCGGGTCATCTCCTGCTGCACAGGGGTCAGCTGTTCATAGCCACGCTTTTCAAGAGCAGAGGCCAAAGGCTGCGGGATTGGGAAAGTTTCGGTCATGAGCGGATATAGTCCTTTGCGGCGCGTGGCACGTCCCGAAGGGCCGGGGGCCGAACTGCGCAGCTTATTGAAGCGCCCGCACCTACCCGGTTCCGAACCCGAAGTATAGCGGTATTCTTGCCGATCTGGTGATCGTTTTGGCGGTATTCTGTGTGTTTTCGGCCGAAATGAGCTGATTTTGCGGGGCGCAGGTCGGAACAGCACGGTGAATGGCGTCTGGGCTGGTGGGTTCTGGGAAAGTCTGGAACCTGCGGTCGCATCGGGGCATCTTTGCGAATCAAATCCCCGTGTCACGGATGTGATGCGGGTTGAATCGGCCGAATTCTTCTGATTTTTCGCGTTTTTGATAAACGGGTTCGGCGCGATCTGCGCGAAATCTGGAAAAATTCGGGATATCATGGAACTTTTTTCGCCGAGCTATTCTCTACCATATGTTGTGCTGAAGGTCTGAGTGGCAACTATTTCAGCCAAGGATTTACAGTTTTGTCGACAATATTTGGTTTTTGGCGGCTGTGGCCAACTAGGGCTGGTGTTTTTGAGGGGCAAATTCCTGTTGAATACCATGAAGTCCCATGTCATACCTAAATCACGAGATGAGGACGGGAACAGGGGCATCAAGACCCCGAAAAAACAACCCAAGTTAAGGTTTCATACAGGCCCCGCTTTCATCAAATAAAATGACAGATCCGGCGCGCAAGCGAGCAGACATCCCCCCAGGTGGTTTGCGCAGTTGGACAATCCCCGCACAGCGGGACGAGGGCGGCGGATAGGGCAGTGGCAGCAGCTCTATCCGCCGTTTCGTTTTCTGGGGCTTCAATAAATTTCCGGGGGCAGCAAGAGGGACGGCCAGGACAGTGGGTCTGAGTTTCAGAGGTGAGTTCAGCCAAAAGGTTGACGGTAAGGGTCGGATGTCGATCCCTGCCGATTTTCGCCGTGTGCTCGAATCCGGGGATCCTGACTTTCCCGAAAAGAATGCCAACCCCCGCATGGTCGTGCTGTATGGCGCGCATCTGAAAAACTGTCTGCACGCCTATACGATTGAAGCGATGGCCGAGATCGAGGCTGGTATCAAGGCATTGCCGCGCGGCTCGGTCGCGCGTGATCAGGCCAGCCGGATGATCCTTGGCAAATCGTGGGAAACCGAGGTTGACCGCGATGGTCGCATCATCCTGCCGAAAGACCGGCGGGAGCAGATCAAGCTTGAGGGCGAGGCCGTGATGGTGGCGATGGGCGATTTCTTTGAGATATGGAATGCCGAAACCCACGCGGCAGTTGAAACTGCAAAAATCGAGAAGTTCCTGGCAGAGATGCCCGATGGCTTCGATCCACTGACACTTCTGGATGGTGCGAAAGGGGCGTAAGACATGGCCGAAGCGGTCTCTTCCCCGGATCAAGCGCCCCACATTCCCGTTTTGCTGCGTCCGCTGATCAAGGCGGTATCGCCGGTTAAGGGTGTTTGGCTGGACGGGACATTTGGGGCGGGCGGGTATACGCGTGCATTGCTGGCCGCAGGAGCGGACAAGGTGATTGCGGTCGATCGCGATCCGCTGGCGTTTGAAATGGCAGCCCCCTGGGCTGCGGCCTATGGCGACCGGATCGAGATGGTCGAAGGCGTGTTTTCTCGGCTTGATGACTATGCCAGTGATCTGGATGGCGTGGTGCTGGATCTGGGTGTCAGCTCGATGCAGATCGACCTGGCCGAGCGCGGATTTTCCTTCATGAAAGACGGGCCGCTGGATATGCGGATGAGCCAATCCGGCCCCTCGGCTGCCGATATGGTGAATGAGGCGGAAGAGGGCGATCTGGCCGATATTCTGTATCAATACGGTGAAGAACGGGCCAGCCGCCGCATTGCCCGCGCCATCGTGCGCGAGCGAGAGCTGGCGCCCATTACCACCACGCTGCGCCTTGCCAGTATCATCGAAAAATGCCTGCCCCGGTCCAAACCGGGCCAATCGCACCCCGCGACGCGCAGCTTTCAGGCGCTGCGGATCGCGGTGAATGACGAATACGGCGAGCTGATCGGCGGGCTTGAGGCGGCAGAGCGGGCGCTGAAGCCCGGCGGGCAACTCGCCGTGGTGACCTTCCACTCCATCGAAGACCGGATGGTGAAGCGCTTTCTTCAGGCGCGATCGGGCGGGGCGGGGCGGTCAAACCGCTATGCCCCCGAAACCATCGAGGAACAGCCCCAATTCATCGTCAAAAGCCGCAAGGCCATTGGCCCCGATGAACAGGAGCTTGAGGAAAATCCACGCTCGCGCAGCGCCAAGCTGCGGGTGGCGATCCGCACCGATGCCCCGGCGGGCACAACCGATCGCAAGGCGCTTGGGATGCCGATGTTGAAGGGAAAAGGGTAATGCGCAGCTTTTTCTATGTCCTGACTGCAATGGCTGTGATCGGGCTGGCCTTCTGGGCCTATCACGAGAATTACGAGACGCAGGCCGCGCTGGACGATACCGAACAATTGCAGCAATCCATCGGTCAGGCCCGCGCGCGTCTGGCGGTGCTCAAGGCCGAATGGGCCTATCTGAACCGCCCCGACCGGCTGCGTGAACTGGCTGACCTTAATTATGAAAGTCTGGGCTTGTTGCCACTGGCACCCGAGCAGTTCGGCAAGGCGGATCAGGTCGCTTATCCGGCGCATGACAGCGATCTGCTTGTGACAACCCCGGTCGACGTATCCTCGATGGAGCAGTCCCAATGATTCGCACACCTCTGCGCCCACTTGCCCGTATTTTGGATGCCCGTTCACGCGGCGAGAACCCCGACGCAATTGAGCGCGAGAATATCCGCCTGCGGCACGAGGAAATGCGCGACCGGTCGCGCTTGCGTGCCGAGGGGCGGTTGCTGATGTTGGGGGTATTTTTCTTCTGCGCCTTTTCTGTCGTCGGCCTGAGGATGGGGGCGCTTTCAGCGTCCGAGCCCAGCGAACCCCGCGCCAGCGCTGCCGGGGCGTCGATCGTTGCGCAGCGTGCAGACATTGTGGACCGGCAGGGGCGTATTCTGGCAACCAATCTGGAAACCTATTCGCTTTACGCTCAGCCGCCGCAGATGATCAACCCCGAGCGTGCGGCAACCGAATTGGCGCGGGTATTCCCCGAACTGAAGGCCGAAGATCTGCTGGAAGATTTCACCGGAAAGCGGAAATTCCTTTGGATTCGCAAGAAGTTGAGCCCCGAGCAGAAGCAGGCCGTGCACGACATTGGTGATCCTGGCCTGATGTTTGGCCCGCGCGAGATGCGGCTTTACCCCAATGGTCGGCTGGCGGCGCATGTATTGGGCGGGGCCAGTTTTGGCCGCGAGGGCGTCCATGCCGCCGAAGTGATCGGTGTGGCCGGAGTCGAGCGGCAGTTTGATGATCGCCTGCGCGACCCGGCGCAGGATGGCAAGCCGTTGGAACTGTCACTCGACCTGAGTGTTCAGGCAGCGGCGGAACAGGTGCTGTATGGCGGCATGAAGCTGATGAACGCCAAGGGGGCGGCGGCGGTCTTGATGGATGTGCATACCGGCGAGATCATCTCGCTGGTCTCGTTGCCCGACTTTGACCCCAATGACCGCCCACGCCCCGCGACCGAGGGCGACGCCAGCGACAGCCCGCTGTTCAATCGCGCGGTGCAGGGCGTGTATGAGCTTGGTTCGACCTTCAAGATTTTTGCTGTGGCGCAGGCGATGGAGCTGGGACTGGTCAATCCCGATACGTTGATCAATACCAAAGGCCCGCTGCAATGGGGGCGTCACCGTATTCGGGACTTCCACAACTATGGTAGCGAGCTGAGCATCACGAAAGTGATCGTGAAATCGTCGAACATCGGCACCGCACGGGTGGCGCAGATGATTGGCGTGGCACGGCAGAAAGAGTTTTTGCGCTCGCTGGGCTTGTTCGAACCCACGCATGTCGAGATGTCCGAGGCGCGCGCCGGCAAGCCCCTGTTGCCGCCAAATTGGTCGGAACTGTCCACCATGACGATTTCCTATGGTCACGGGCTGTCGGCGACGCCGATGCATCTGGCTGCGGGCTATGCCGCGATTGCCAATGGTGGCACTAAGGTGGAACCGACGCTGCTGAAACAATCCGGCCCACAATACGGCCCGCGCGTCATGTCCGAAAATACGGCGGCTGCCGCACGCACCATGCTGCGCAAGGTTGTGACCGAAGGCACCGCCAGCTTTGGCGAGGTTGCAGGCTATGCCGTGGGGGGCAAGACCGGTACTGCCGACAAACCCAAGGAAAACGGTGGTGGGTACTACAAGGACAAAGTGATTGCCACGTTCGCCAGCATGTTCCCGGCACATGATCCGAAATATGTGCTGATCGTCACGCTGGACGAACCGGTTGAGACCTCCGGTGCCCAACCGCGCCGCACTGCAGGCTGGACCGCCGTGCCGGTCGCAGCCGAAATGATCCGTCGCGTCGCGCCGCTTCTGGGGATGCACCCCGAGATTGAACCCGCACAGCTGGCTGATATAACGCTGACATCAAACTAGGCCAGAAAGGCGGGCAGATGTCAGGGCAGGTCAAAACACTGGGCGAGCTGGGCCTGACGGCGCAATCGGGGCGCATGGTGCAGATCACCGGGTTGGCCGTGGACAGTCGGTTGGTCAAGGACGGGTTTCTGTTTGCCGCCTTGCCGGGCACCAAGGTGCACGGAGGCGAATTTATTCAATATGCTTTGCGGATGGGCGCAGCGGCGATCCTGACGGACGCGGCGGGCGCGCGGATCGCGGCGGCGGAACTGGCCGCAAGCTCTGCCGCGCTGATCGTGGCCGAAGACCCGCGTCAGGCGCTGGCCGGTGCGGCGGCGCTGTGGTTTGGCGCGCAGCCTGCCACGATGGTGGCGGTGACCGGCACCAATGGCAAAACCTCTGTGGCCACCTTTACCCGCCATATCTGGACCGAACTGGGCCATGCTGCCGTTAATCTGGGCACCACCGGGGTCGAGGGCGCCTATGAAGCACCGCTTGCACACACCACGCCTGAACCGATTACCCTGCACCGCATCTTGCGTGCCTGTGCGGATGCGGGTGTGACCCACGCGGCAATGGAGGCCTCAAGCCACGGGCTGTCGCAGCGGCGGTTGGACGGGGTACAGCTGACGGCGGCGGGATTCACCAACTTCACCCAGGACCATCTGGATTACCACGCCACGTTTGACGAATATTTCGCGGCCAAGGCCGGGCTGTTTGCCCGGGTGTTGCCGGAAGAGGGCGTGGCGGTGATCAATATCGACGATCCGCGTGGTCAGGATATGGCCGCGATCGCGCTGGACCGCGGACAGCAGGTGATCGGCGTGGGCCGCGCGCCACGCGCCGACCTGCGGTTGTTGGCACAGCGGTTTGATGCCACTGGGCAAGAGGTGCGCTTTTCCTTCCATGGCAAGGCTCACAACGTGCGCCTGCCACTGATCGGCGGCTTTCAGGCCGAAAACGTGCTGCTGGCCGCCGGGTTGGTGATCGGCTGTGGCGAAGACTCCGCGCGGGTGTTCGAAACCCTGCCACATCTGGGCACTGTGCGCGGTCGGATGCAGTTGGCCGCGACGCGGGCCAATGGCGCGGCGGTGTTTGTTGATTACGCCCACACGCCCGATGCCGTGGCCACGGCGCTGAAGGCGTTGCGCCCGCATGTGATGGGGCGCCTGGTGGCAATCGTGGGGGCAGGCGGCGATCGTGACACCACCAAACGCCCACTGATGGGGCAGGCGGCGGCGGAAAATGCTGATCTGGTGATTGTGACCGACGACAACCCGCGCTCGGAGGACCCGGCCGTGATCCGGCAGGCAGTGATGTTGGGCTGCCCCGAGGCCAGCGAAGTGGGCGACCGCGCCGAGGCGATCCTGCGCGGCGTTGATGCGCTGGGACCAGGCGACGCTTTGCTGATCGCGGGCAAAGGCCATGAAAGCGGGCAGACAGTCGGTGACGACGTGTTCCCGTTTGACGATGTGGAACAGGCCAGCGTTGCGGTGGCGGCGCTGGACGGAGGATTGGCATGAGCTTGTGGACCGCAGCCGAGGCCGCTGCTGCAACCGGGGGACAGGCCGTTGGCGATTGGCAGGTCGACGGGGTGTCGATCGACACCCGCACCCTGCAAGAGGGCGATCTGTTTGTCGCGCTCAAAGCCGCCCGTGATGGGCACGATTTTGTGGCGCAGGCGCTTGCCCACGGCGCCGGGGCAGCACTGGTCAGCCACCGCCCCAAGGGCGTGGCCGAGGATGCGCCTTTGCTGATTGTGTCGGATGTTCTGGAGGGGCTAGAGGCGCTTGGCCGCGCAGCCCGTGCCAGAACCAAGGCCAAAGTGATCGCTGTGACCGGCTCGGTTGGCAAAACCTCGACCAAGGAAATGCTGCGCACTGTGCTGTCGGGGCAGGGCCGCACCCACGCTGCCGAGGCCAGCTATAACAACCACTGGGGCGTGCCGCTGACGTTGGCGCGGATGCCCGCAGACACGCAGTTTGCCGTGATCGAAATCGGTATGAACCACCCCGGAGAGATTGCGCCGTTGGCCCGGATGGCGCGGCCGCATGTGGCGATGATCACCACTGTGGCGGCGGCTCATCTGGAAGCGTTCGACAGCATCGAAGGCATTGCGACCGAAAAGGCCGCGATCTTTGACGGGCTGGAGCCACGCGGCGTGGCCGTGACCAACGGCGATCTGCCCACCGCCCCCATTCTGGAGGCCGCCGCGCGAGAGCATGGGGCCCGGATCATTACGTTCGGAGAGGCCCCGCGCAATCACCACCGGCTGACTGATCTGTCGTTGGTCGATGATGTGACCGTGGCGCAGGGGCGGCGCTGGCGCAGTCCGATTTTGTTCAAGATCATGGCGGCGGGCCGACATTTTGCGGTTAACGCGATGGGGGTTTTGGCGGTGGTCCATGCGCTGCGACTGGACCCAACCATGGCGGCTGCGGATCTGGCGCGCTGGGCACCACCTGCGGGCAGGGGGCAGCGCGAAAGGCTGCTGCTGGATTCGGTGATGGAGGATCAGTTTCTGGATCTGATCGACGACGCATTCAACGCCAACCCGACCTCGATGGCCGCATCCTTGGAGGTTCTGGCGGCTGCCCGCCCGGTGGATGGGATCGGGCGCGTGTCCAAAGGTCGGCGGATTGCCGTGCTGGGCGATATGCTGGAACTGGGCCCCGACGAGATGGCGCTGCACGAGGCGCTAGCCGATCTGCCCTTCATGGCCGAGTTGAGCACGGTGCATTGTGTCGGCCCGCGGATGCACCGGCTTTGGTCGCGTCTGCCGCTGGGGCTGCGCGGGGACTGGACGGAAACCGCAGGCAAGATGGCCGCACGGGCGCATCGGCTGATTGACGCCGGGGATGTGGTGCTGGTGAAGGGGTCCAAGGGCAGCAAGGTCAGTCAGGTTGTTGACGCCATTCGAAAACTGGGCCATGGCGCGCCCCAGACAGACAAAGGGACCGCGTAAAATATGCTATATTGGTTAACCGGGCTTTCGGACGGCGGGGATTTCTTCAACCTGTTCCGCTATATCACTTTCCGTTCCGGCGGGGCGTTCATGACGGCGCTGGTGTTCGGCTTCATCTTCGGTCAGCCCTTGATCAATGTTCTGCGCAAGACACAGGGCAAGGGGCAGCCAATCCGTGATGACGGCCCCGAGGGGCATTTCGTCAAGGCGGGCACGCCGACCATGGGCGGGTTGCTGATTGTGGGGGCGCTTCTGACCTCGACTTTGCTGTGGGCGCGGCTGGATAACCCCTTTGTTTGGCTGGTTCTTTTCGTCACGATGTCGTTTGCGGCAATCGGGTTTGCCGATGATTTCGCCAAAGTGTCCAAGCAGAACACCAAGGGTGTATCGGGTCGTGTGCGGCTGGGGCTGGGTTTTTTGATCGCGGGCATCGCGGGCTATTGGGCGGCGCAGTACCATCCCGAGGGGCTGCAGTACAAACTGGCGCTGCCGGTGTTCAAGGATACGTTGATCAACCTGGGCTATTTGTTCGTGCCGTTTGCGATGATCGTGATCGTCGGATCGGCCAATGCGGTGAACCTGACAGACGGGCTGGACGGGCTGGCGATCATGCCGGTGATGATCGCCTCGGCCACGTTGGGGGTGATCGCCTATGCCGTGGGCCGGGTCGATTTCACCGAGTATCTGGATGTGCATTACGTGCCGGGCACAGGGGAAATTCTTGTTTTCGTAGCGGGGCTTGTGGGCGGTGGCCTTGGGTTCCTGTGGTACAACGCGCCGCCTGCTGCGGTGTTCATGGGCGACACCGGATCGCTGGCTTTGGGCGGGGCGCTGGGGGCGATTGCGGTGGCGACGAAGCACGAGATCGTGCTGGCGATTGTCGGCGGCTTGTTCGTGGTCGAGGCCCTGAGCGTGATCATTCAGGTGCTGTACTTCAAACGCACCGGCAAGCGGGTTTTCCTGATGGCGCCGATCCACCATCACTATGAAAAAAAGGGCTGGGCCGAGCCGCAGATCGTGATCCGCTTCTGGATCATCGCGCTTATTCTGGCCATGGTCGGGCTGGCGACGCTGAAGGTCCGGTAACGGATTTTCGGGGGACACACGACATGCACACAGCATGCACATCACATGCATATCGCAGGTGCGGCAATTTATTGTGAATTTCCCGCCACCTGATACGACACTTCTGATTGCAAGGGGGTGTCGGTATGCAAGGTTCGGTGTGGGACTATTGGCAGGCGATTGTCGGGCTGGTCGCGGTGTTGGGTGTTTGGATCGCGTGGCGGCAGTTTCGGGCTGCTGGCCCCAAAACCCGAAACGAGATCACCGGCGGCAGCCGCAACACCCAAAGCGGCGGGGGAGTAGTGGCGGGGTTTGGGCTCTGGTCACGGGGCGCGCTTTGGGGGGAAGGCGCGGGTGTTTGTCATGTCGCGGTGCGGCTGGATGACATGGATCAATTGCAGAAGGGAGGTTTCGCAATAAGCTCGATCTGCAATGTCATGCATGATCAACCTTGGGGGCTGAAATGGACGAAACTTCAGACAAAATCGAACAGGGGCTGGATGTACCGGCCTTGCGCAGCGACACACATGCGGCCCTGATTGAGGGCGATCGTATTCAAGAGGCGGTGCGGGATGTTGTTGTTCGGGCGCTGAGCAGTCGGCCGCTGTCGCGCGAGAATGTGAAAGAGGTCATCGAGGTGGTGCTGGACGAGGCTGCGGACGGCGCTTCGGAAAGCGGGGTGGAGACGACCGATGCCCTGAAACAGGCGTCGGCGGGCATTGATGACGCGTTGAGCCGGGCCACTCATGCCTCGAAGCTGGCGCTGGAAGAGGCCACCGGGCGCGTCGAGGCGTTTTCCGAGACTGACCTGAAACAGGCGGCTGACGATCTGGTGGCACTGGACAAGATGTATCTGGAGGTTCTGCGCGACCTGGTAAAAAGCGGCAGGAAGGCGTCGCACGCGTTGTTCAAGGATCTTGTCACGCATGTGGAGCGGTCTAGCGCCGATACCGGGAAATCCATACGTGCGTCGCTTGAGGCGCTACAGGGGCATCTGCCGCACCGGCCACATCTGTCCGATCTCGGGCGGTCAGCGCGCACCGGCATGGCCACCGTTGCGTCGATCGGCAGTGGCATTCTGGCGGGCTTGTCTGACAGTCTTGCACCGTCGCAAGAACAGGACAAAGATGACGAAAAGCCCAAACAGAAAGATGCTTAATGGTTCTGAACGCCTTTGGGTCGCCGCATGACCTCAAGCGACTTGCCGAGATTTCGGCGACACTGATCCGATATGGATTTGGCGATCTGGTGCAGCGTTTCGGTCTTGAAAACGCGGCATCCAAGGCGGGGCGTATTCTGCGTGGCAAGGAGGCGCCCGACACTGCGCATCTTTCCCCGGCGGAGCGTCTGCGCTGCGTGTTGGAGGAGATGGGGCCGACCTTTGTCAAGCTTGGGCAGATCCTGTCGACCCGGATCGACATGCTGCCGCCCGACTATATCGCCGAGCTTGAAACGCTGCACGACAAGGTTGCAACCTTGCCCTATGAGGCGCTTGTGGCAGAGGTCGAAGCCGATCTGGGCTATCGCCTGACAGAGGTTTTCGCCGAGATTGACAAGACCCCGCTGGCGGCCGGCTCGATTGCGCAGGTGCACCGGGCGCGGCTGCTGTCGGGCGAGGCGGTTGTGCTCAAGATCCGGCGGCCGGGCGTGCGCCGGGTGATCGAGGCGGATCTGCGGTTGCTGATGCATATTGCCCATTTCGTCGCTGCGGAATTCGAAGATGCGCACCGGTTCCGCCCCGAGGAAATCATTACCGAATTTGCCAAATCTATCCGCACCGAGCTGGATCTGGCCAACGAGTGCCACAATGCCGAGCGGATCGCGAATAATTTCCGTGACGTGCCGCACATCCGCGTGCCCCGTGTGTACTGGGACTGGACCAACGAGGCGATGAACGTGCAGGAGTTCGTGTCGGGCATTGCCGGAAGCGACCTGACGGCGGCGCGGGCGGCTGGGCTTGACCTCAGGCTGATTGCGGCACGCGGCGCCGAAGCGGTGCTGACGATGATGCTGGAGGACCGGTTCTTTCATGCCGACCCGCACCCCGGAAACGTGTTCTATCTGCCGGATGAGCAGCTCGTTTTCATTGATTTCGGGATGGTCGGGCATCTGTCGCGCCGCCGCCGGGATGAGTTGGTGGATCTGCTGTCCGGGGTGGTTCAGCGTGATCCCGAAGCGGTGACAGAGATATTGCTGAAATGGGCGAACGCATCTTTGACTGAAAATCAGCAGCTGGAGGAGCGGATCGAGGGGTTTATCGAACGTGTCCACGGCGTTCCGCTGAAATCGCTTAACCTGTCAGCGCTGGCGCTGGATCTGGTCGGGATCATGCGCGAGCACGACCTTGCGCTGCCGCCTGATCTGACGCTTCTGATCAAGGCTTTTACCTCGCTCGAAGGGATGGGGCGGCAGCTTGACCCCGATTTTGACATGGCGAGCGCCGCAGAGCCCTTTTTACACCGGCTCATATTGCAACGGTTTTCGCCAAAAGAGCTGGTCAGGCTGACCGGAAAGGGCCTGGCGGACGGCGTTGATCTGATGGCGCATCTGCCGAAAGATCTGAAAACCCTGATACATTCCGTGCAACAGGGAAAAATAAAGCTGGGCATCGAAGTGCAGCAGATGGATAATTTTCTGACCCGGTTGGACCGGTCGATCACGCGGATCACCATCGGGATCGTGATCGCGGCGCTGACGATGGGATCGTCGATCGTCATGACCGTTTCGGGGATCGAGTTGCCGGTGGCGGTGTCGGTCTTTGCGATGATGGGGTTCTTTGGGGCTGTGGTCGGTGGTGTCTGGCTGATGTATTCCATCTGGCGCAGCGGCAAAGGCTAGCCCGATCAGGCGCGGCCCTGTGCGTGGTCGTTTCCGTCATGCGCCGGGCAGGGGGGCACTTGCGTGGGCTCTGGTCAAGGTCAGGCGGATCAGGTAGCGGTTTGGGCGATTTAATCCGCATTGGGGGATGGCATGATACCGGTTCGGGGATTTGAAGGGCGCAAGGTGGCGGTTCTGGGGTTGGGGCGCTCTGGTCTTGCGACTGCGCGCAGTTTGCGGGCGGGCGAGGCCGAGGCCCTGTGCTGGGACGACAACAGCGCCGCGCGTGACAAGGCCGAGGCCGAGGGGTTCACGATCAGTGACCTGAGCCGGGCGGGCGCGTTCGAGGATGTGGCCGCGCTGATTGTCAGCCCTGGTATTCCGCACCTCTATCCGGCACCGAACAAGGTGGTCGCGCTGGCGTGGGAGGCGGGCGTGCCGGTGGACAATGACATCGGGCTGTTCTTCCGTTCACTGGCCGGGGGCGAATGGGACGAGTTCGACGCGCCGCCACGGGTGGTTGCGGTGACGGGCTCGAACGGGAAATCCACCACCTCGGCCCTGATTGCGCATGTGCTCGAGCAGGCGGGCAAGCCGGTGCAGTTGGCCGGCAATATCGGGCGCGGGGTTCTGGACATTGATCCGCCGGACGAGGGCGGCGTGGTGGTGCTGGAGCTGTCAAGCTATCAGACCGATCTGGCGCGGGCTTTGACACCGGATGTGGCGGTGTTCACCAACCTCAGCCCCGACCATCTGGACCGGCACGGCGGCATGGGCGGCTATTTCGCGGCCAAGCGGCGGCTGTTTGCCGAAGGCGGCCCGGACCGCGCGGTGATCGGTGTGGACGAGGCCGAGGGGCAATATCTGGCCAATCAGCTGTCCGAGGGGCTGGGCGATGACCGGGTGATCCGCGTGTCCGTCGCGCGCAAGTTGAGCGGACCGGGGTGGCAGGTGTTCGCGCGCAAGGGGTTTCTGAGCGAGTACCGCAAGGGGCGGCAGGCGGGGTCAATTGATCTGCGCGACATGACCGGGTTGCCGGGCGCGCACAACCATCAAAACGCCTGTGCGGCCTATGCCGCGTGCCGGACGCTGGGATTGGCGCCCAAGGTGATCGAGGCGGCCTTTGCCAGCTTCGGCGGCCTGCCGCATCGCAGTCAGACCGTGGTCGAGGCGGCGGGTGTGCGGTATGTCAACGACAGCAAGGCGACGAATGTGGACAGTGCCGCCAAGGCGCTGCTGGCGTTTCAGAATATCCGCTGGATCTGTGGCGGGCTCGAGAAAGAGGGCGGGCTGGCGGGCTTGCAAGACGCGCTGGGCTCGGTGGTCAAAGCCTATGTGATCGGGCGCGAAGCGGCGCAGTTCGCCATGCAACTCGAGGGCGTGGAAGCCGAGGTTTGCACCACGATGGAGGCCGCAGTGACGCGTGCCGTGGCCGAAGCACAGCCGGGCGAAACCGTGCTATTGGCGCCTGCGGCGGCAAGCTTTGACCAATATGACAACTTCGAGCAGCGCGGCGATGATTTCACCACCCGCGTGCGCGCGGCGGTAACGGCATAAGAGGTTCGGTATTCGTAGAATATAGGTGTTGCGGTCTGCCTTGGGCTGGCTCTGGCCGGGACGGCAGAGGCGGGATCGAAGACCTACAAGCGCAAGGCCCTGCGCTATGAGGGCATGAGTGTAGACGTGCAGCGCGCGACGGTCAGCGGCAATCGGGGTGTGGTTTTTGTCGGGTTTCGCAAGCCACAATTCAAGCCCTCAGATCTCTGGCGATTGCGGTTGGATACGGTCGGGGCGGCGATGATCCAGCAGACGACCAGTCGCGAACCGCTGCTGGGAGTGATCCCCCTCAATACCATGCTGGCCAGCAATATTTCTTCTGCCGCGATCGACGTCACCTGCCCCTGAGTTTCTTTCTGATGAAAATACTCCGGGGGAGTCGCCGTCAGGCGACGGGGGCAGCGCCCCCAGCCCCGCGTCATTGGCACGTCCGGCGCGGGGCTTGCCGGACGCTGGCCTCAACACCGCCGCCAGCTCTGGCCGTCGGGTGTCAGGACCACGTCGCATATCCGTGTCCCAACTTGAACGCGCCCTCGCAGAAATCCACGCGGGTGCAAATCACCCTGAATGTCGGCTGTGCGCGACAGTGGTGCTGTTCAACGTTGATACCGACGGCGGCATATGAACATCTCTGACGCGTATTCGCCCAATGCGACGCGAAGAAAGGCGTTACCCCTCCAGCGCCTCAATCATCTCGACCCGCGTCGCATGCCGACCGCCCTCGAAATGGGCGGTCAGGAACGCATCCACGATATCAAGCGCCAGCCCTTCGCCCACCACGCGCACACCGATTGAGAGCATGTTGGCATCGTTGTGCTGGCGGATCATGCGGGCCGAGAAAGTATCGACGCAAACGCCGCAACGGATGCCCTTTACCTTGTTCGCCGCCATCATGATGCCCTGGCCGGTGCCACAGAGGACGATGCCAAACTGACAATCGCCAGAGGCGACGTGGCGCGCCGCAGCTTGGCCGTGCTTTGGATAATGTGTGCTCTCCGTCGTCGTCGGTCCGATGTCGACCGCCTCCCAGCCGAGCGCCGCGATATGGGCGGCAATGGCCTGCCGCAGCTCAATGGCGGCGTGGTCGCTGGAGAGGACGATGCGTTTGCTGGCAGTCATGGAAAAGTTGTCCTGTTTGCTAAGATAAGTGGGCGGTTTGGCCACGTTGGATCAGGTGCGCTTTGTTTCGTCGGTTTTTCCGGGTCTCGAATAGTAGCATATGCCTCGTTGACGTCTATCTTCGCAATCGTCTGGATTGACCACGCGCGCAAGATTAGGCGGGTGGGCATACCTACGGGCATCGCGGATGGTGGGCTGAAAGCGGCCATTGCGATAGGGGGCGCGCGGACCCAAGAGCGCAGGTCAGAACGCATCAGGTTTGAGCGGCTTGAAACAGCAACGGCGCCCTTTTTCACCCCCTTGAAGTGCCAGCACGAAGTGAGCGAGTTTGAGCTCTGGCCTCGATATGGCGGCGCTCCCGGAGGGGAGTGAAATGTGAGCAATACAAAGAATTTTGTGTTATTTCGATCCATCAAACAACCACAACACTGTGTTTGTAAACGAAACTACGTCCATATCCACTTGGTGAAGTGGTGCCCGGGGGCGGAATCGAACCACCGACACGAGGATTTTCAATCCACTGCTCTACCCCTGAGCTACCCAGGCACGGGTGAACGGCTTGCGTTCGGATTTCAGCGTTCTAGGCGAGCGCTGCGGGGCTGTCCAGAGGCTTTTGTCAAAAAAATCAGTTGGTACATGAAGATGTAAGGGAAAACGGAAAAAGCGGAGTGAAACCGCTTGGGTTTCCATAAATCCCCAGTGCCATTTTACGCGCCCGTATCAAGAGTGTCGCGCGGCGCATATATAGAGGCGCGCCGCGAGGGCTGCCATCGCGCGGATCATCCGTGTCTTCGCATGACGAGGGGAAAGCGATGCATGCTTACCTTCGGTGAAGACGATGAATGGGGCGAGCGTATTCTGTCTGCGCAAGCTCGAACAAGCGATAGCGACTAGACGTACTCCAATCGGACAATCGCAATCCGTCCCATCTAGGATGGGAAGGACAATACGGAACAACACACAACATTTTGAAACAACTTTTGTTGTTCCAACTGTATATTGTGGCTCATTTCTGCTCGTTTTGTGTGATAGAAGGTGCGGTGTTGAAATCTGGAGTCATCTAAGTGGCTGTAAATAATAGACAAAATTCATATCGAAGCGCCCGTCTGAGCGTGGCCCCGATGATGGATTGGACCTACATTTTATAAGTTATTGTTTTTAATTGCTAAAAATGGCACCTTTTGTCAAGTAGCAATGGAGTAGCAAGAGGGTACGGATTGTAGTGATCTCGCGTTACTCAATGCACATGGCTGCAAGAAGCGGAAGGATTTAGGCGATGGGGCAGCAGTTCGAGTTTGATTTGGTTTTCGGGCTTCCTCGGAAGGACCTGGATCAGGACGCAATCCTTGATGCACTTTTCGAGGCAGGTTGCGAAGATGCTGTGGTTGGTCTCGGCGCGCGCGGCTTGGTCGGTTTGGCTTTCACCCGAAGCGGTGATAGCGCTGAAGAGGTTATTGCAGTGGCGACGAAAACCGCGCAATCTGCGTTGCCAGAGGGCACCATCCTAATCGAAGTAAAGTAATATCTTCTCAATTAGGGCGGTGATACAGAGAGTGTTATATCGTCTGTGTAAATTGTGCTTTGCCCACGTATCTTGCGTTGAGCGAGGACGAGGAGGACTTTCAAGAAACTGTAGGGCGAACTGCCGATGGACTGAGAGTGGTCTGAAAAATTGGTTTCCAATTTTGGACTGCTGAAAGCCTCAACAACCAGACGGATGGAGTAGATGATCGGTTGGGAGTGAACGGCACCTTGGCCGCAAAGTGTTAAGCAGCCGGTTTTCCAGAGGGCGATCTTGGCGTGCCGATGACCCGCAGAGCATTCCACAAGGACAACGGGCTTCTGCGGGTACCGGCCAGAAGGAGGCCAAGCGGGAGTCGCTTGCATCGGTTCACTGGTATTGTTTGTTCTTACAAGAACCCTCACACACTAACGGAACGTCGCCTTAGAGGATACCGGAGAAGCGATCAGGATCGTCACGCTTGCCAGCCACCTGCGGCGTACCGTGGACGCACGACGGGCAATAGCATATAGAAGGACACGCAGGGGCTGCTTGATCTGATGGGCCTGACCTCCCAGCGGTCACCGCATCAGGTGGCTCATCTATAGGCCATACGCCCTCAATAATATCACCCGCTATGCACATCTGAGACCAGGGGCTTCCTTGCTTGCCGGTGCTTTCTCGGTTGCCCGTGGCGGGGGCGATTGAGCAGGTGTGTTCGCTGCCCGTCTCACAAAGCCTTTCGGGCTTTTTGCGCGTAAATTTTCCATGTATTTTTCTTGATGGGCTCGACCTGGTTCGCTGTGTCGTGCGTCAGTTTTTCTGCGTCCATCAAGGCAAGGATGTCCCGAGGGTTCTTAGCGGTGAGATTGAGACGTTCAATAGTGAGCCAGATCCGGTCCAAGGCATTTTGGGTCGGGCGGTCGACTTTGTCATAGATGGTTTGCAACCATCCGGGAAGTTCGGTTGAGCGGCGTTTCTGTCTATTGGTTGGGGGGGAGCCTGAGATCCCCCTGTAGGAGGCCTGAGGTTTGTACTGCTGGCTTTTTTGACAGCCTAACAAGGAAAAGGAAAATGCCGCGGATTTCGGCTTCGTTTTGCTGTGCCAAGTCGGTGAGTTGTTGCTCGATCCATATGTTGTTCATCTCTACCGGCCTCAAATCCCCTTCTTTGGCAAGTGCCTTTACACGTCCCAAAGAAGGTGATGTCTTCGCCATCTCTATGTCCGCGAGCACTTGCAAAGCTGACCATGGATCAAGGTCCGGCCGATAAAAACCGATTGCCCGCTTGAACTTAGCGACCAGACGCATGTGATTGTTCCGGGCGTTGCTGGGGATCCGATCTCTAATTTCTTCAGAGATATCAGACCAATCATCGGGGAGCAGAGTTTTGAAGGCCTCGACGGGGTGGTCAAGATCCCCCAATAAGCGTTCCAAAATCCGGAAATCTATTGCCCGGTGTGCCCAATCAGCGATGCTCGGCGTGCTGGCCCTTGCTGTGGCACTGAGTGCATTTTCAACATCGCGAAATGTTTCAATGGTTTTATGATGACCACACAAAGAGATGGAGGCCTGTCCAAGTTCGAAAGAATTATTCGCTTCAGCGGTTTGTGCTGCGTATCTCATGTCAAATTAGGTCCGATATGTCGTCTGGTGAAAGGGTTTCAGCGCGAGCAGAAAAAGCACTCGCAGCGTTTGCGGCCGAAATCTTCTTCGCGTTCTCATCACGGTATTTGGAAAGGTGGCGGTGACCGCGGTGGCCTATGGCATCTCTTCCATAGGCAAGGCCGGGTTCGCCAAGATCAGCGAGGAAAGTTTGCAGCAATGTGCGCGCCAAGTGGCTTGATGATCCGATGGCTTCGTCCCAAGCGCGCCCGAACCACCCATAAGCGACGGGTTCACCGTCGTATCGCGTGAATATCGGGCGCCGTTGAGCTATCGCTTGGTCTCGCATCTGCGGCAGGTAGCGTGGATCGTTATCGCCCAGAAGCAACGCATTGAAGAATATGTTGAAGCTCGGTCGAAAGCCAATTTTTAACTCATGCCCGACCTTTGATTGATTATAATCGAACGCATAGTTGTCCGTCTCAGCGCGGTAAAAGACACCGTCTCCCCAAAACATTCGATCAACCACATCACGGGCACGCGGCGGGCAAGCAACCGTGATACCGATGGCACAGGCCTTCAAGCGTCGTTGGTGTCGGTGGGAAGGGTTGGCGGTGGCGTTGGCGTTTTCGAGCTGAATGCGGGCATTGGCCAGTGTAACAGGCAGCGTAGGGGCTTGAAGAGCAGTGAACATTTTGAGTGGGGCCTGCCTCTCTTCGAGCAAGCTGAATCCGCGATAGTTACGGTCAAACCTCTCCGTATCTTGGGGCGACACGCCGTGATGGGTGGCGAACCGTCTTATTTCCTCGGCTGCGCCGCGCAAGTAGGCCCATCTTGGCTGGGCCGAATTCTGATCTTCGCCGTCCCTAATGGCCTTAGCTGTCGAACGGGCTATCAGGTCATCGTAAAAGGCGCATTCTGCGTCTGGGTTCTGAAGATCTGCTGGATGACCAGCCTGTTCCGCCGACCAAGCGAACATTCCAAGCCTTTGCTCCATGCGATCAAGGATAGACAGGGCGAAGGTTTGGTCACAGCGCAATTTGCGCAGAGTTTTTTGCCAAGCTACTGGAAGGTTCTCGACGGGCACTGAGACACTCCTGGCATATCTACGACGGGCACCATGATTGTGCCCTCGAAAAGCACCTTGGTGTCGGAATTCCTCTTGTACTGAGGTGGCAGAAACGATCAAATCAGTGCTGAAATCGAGCTTGCGCAAGACTCTCTCAAGAAGATCCATTTGTTTCAGCGGGTTTTTGAACCATACCTGATTTCGGCTGTCATCTGAAGGCTTGGCTGGAGTGGCCAGCGTCAGAAATGCTCGCATGTCGATGGCGGTTGGGGCCGAAACCCGATGATGCGCACAGAACCCGACAAAAGGTTCCAGTGCTTCGAGCTCTGCTGCCGTGACACAAGTGATCTTCGGCAATTGTGCGACCCCAGCCATGTGGGGCTTTGATAGGATGGCGCGGATACGAGGGCTCATGTGCGCGCTTTCTTTCTGAGTGTGATTTCAGCGGCGTCCGCAGCTTTTGCCATTGTGTCCTGAGCAATCTGGGCGCTGCGATCAGGGTCTAAAAACGCGTAGCGCTTACTGCAGATCGCTTCGGTGTTACCGAGCATGTCTGCAATGTTGCGCATGGGTTCTCCCATCCGGACCAATATGCTGGCAAACCCGTGGCGGAACCGGTGAAATGTCATCGGCACACCGGCATCATTTGCGGCTGATTGAAACCACGTTCGAAAGGTTGATGGATTAAGGCGACCACCGACTGTTCGAATTGCAGGGAAAAGGTAGATGCTCTTGTTCTGGGGGTCGATCAGCGGGCGGATGAATTTGAGATACCAATTCAGAACAGCTGGCCCGTGCCGATCAATGCGCGGCTTCAATTCAGGGATCTTCACACAAGCTTTTGCTTCTTCGGCTGGGATGAAGAACTCCCAGCCATTATCAGGGTTGATATTGGCCCGGCGGCCACGGTGGCGCAACCAAATCGCATTTCTAAGACGCAATGGCCGCCCCGTGAGAACGATCGCGCAGACACCGGCGCATACGCCCAGTCTGATTAGGCGGGCGCGATCGTTATCATCAAGTTGATCGGGATCGAATTTGTTTTTTCTATCAAGTGCGGTCTCCATGATCTTCTGTGCCTTTGCCTGAAAGGTACGATGCAGATTGTGGAACCTCCGCTCCTTCTGCAGATCATTCACGAGATCCCGGCACCAAGCCTGAATGTGCTCGGGCATTTCATCCCGGCCGGCATCCTTAAAGTAGTCACTCGACTTGATACGGCGAGATATTTCTGCTGCGATTTCAGGGTCGAAGGTGTCAGCGTTCCTTTCCAAGATCAGACGTATAGTCTTGTAATAGCCCAGGGCAGAACTGGCTTGGACCGCGGATGGCAGGTGTTCACGGTCTTCTGTCGCTCTGATCGTCGCCGAGATATGTTCTGGCGCGAATAATGCATCGATGTCGTTTATGTTCTCAAAATTGGCCACTGGCCTGTCATAGGCCGTGGCGGGATCTGGTGGACAGTAGGGCAGGAGTTTAAGGTGATAGCGCATGGCTGCGCGATAGGCTTTTATCGTGTCTTGGGTGACCTTGTTGTGGACCTTGCTCGTATTGATATCGACCCGCGTGGCAGCGATTGTCACCAGTTCTTCAATGCGGGCCTCCATGTGGTCTGGCAGCGTATAAGACATGCGTCGTGCAGGAAGGGCCGGGATGGGCTCCTCGGGTAATAGATCGCCGAAATCGACAAGCCCATTCCATTCATTGAGCGTCCTGAAGGCTCTTTTTGTCAGCTCCCGCTCATTCGAGTTGATGAAAGCCTCCTGGAGCTCGTCGAACATTGGCTCGATGAGTTGCCAAGGCTCCAAAGCAGCGCGGCGCGCAATATCAGCAAAAGTTTTCAGCAGGCTGAAGCTGCGTTTGTCGAGCGGTCCATCATTTAGAGTAAGCGGGTGGAGAAGAGCAAGAACCTCCGCCCAGCCATCCTGCAGTGCATTGCGTTCGGCTCGCGCTTCAAATGCCCCCATGCTTCCCCGAAGAGAGCGTCGAACACCTTCGCGGACTTTCCTATAGCGTGTAAGTGATACGCCAAGGTCCAGACGCGGATGGATGTTTTTAGCTGATTTAGGGAAGGATGCATCGAACCAATCCAGCAGGCTTGCGTAAGCTGAAGGGGCAGGGGGGTAACTGTCTGGAGCATCGCTGGAAAGCGTGAGCAGATGTGCGGGGCCATAGCCCCATTTATCGAGGAAAACCTTGAGGTGCTGCAGGTCATGTGGCTTGTTCGTCGCAGTCCAGTCCAGGACTTCTTGGAAATCGGCTGGCTGGCCGTTGCCATGGGCAAGTTTGCTGCCCGGCGATAGAGCGATAGCCTCAGTTGAGGGGGGCGTGTTGGCACTGAAAACGGCAGCGTGCGGGGTGGTTTGATCTGTGTGGGTCATAGTGTCCTTAGTGGTTGAATGGGGCGGCTTAAAAACCGCTTTTTGGGCATATTGGCCGCTTTTTGTGCAGGCGAAGCGATACTCCAATCATTTTAGCTACCCCCCAAAGTGGCGGGGGTTTCGCTTATGGCCGCGTGTTGTGCAGCCCGTCCGGGGAATGTGCAGTGGGTTGGCCCAAACCGCTTTTCTCGTCTGTCGCCGCTATGGCTGTGGCAAAGACTGCGCTTGTCATGGCATCTGATGGAGGAGCCACTGCGGAGGTCTGATCGCCGGGCTCTGACAGTGAATGGACATCAGAGCCTGATGACAGTGTGACCGCCTTTGGGAGATTCATAACGATGCCGTGGCGCCGCCATAGGACGACATCAAGTGGGCGATACATGATGCGACTTGGTGACAACTCAATCGGTTTGATGGGCGGTAGATTGATATCCCCCGCCTTCAGCTTCTTCCGAAAAGTGTCATAGGCATAGCCATATTCTGCTGCGAGATCGGCGATATGGATCAGGCCCTGATCCCAAATTTCAGTGACCAGATTACTTATGCCCGCGAGTTCATCGATTAAGCAGATACGGCCGATGGGGTCAGCGGCGCAGCTGGTATCATCGCCTATGCTGCAAGTGTGTGCCGTTTTGAAGTTGGCCAACGCAGCCTCCATCAACAAGGGTTCCAGCCCGTGGATTTGGCGGAACACATCGTACTTTCGAAATCTGTTGTCCCATTTCGTCAGTGCAAATTTTGCGGCAATCGCAGGCACTGTATTTCGGGAAATGCCCAAATGCCCTGCCAAGGCAATGGTTGTTATATCCTCGTCAGGGGTTCTCCCCAAAACGCCGCATATTTGTTTTGCCATTTGTTAGCTCCTTTCGGAGGAACTGGTGACAATGGCTGCATAGGCAAAATGCTACACCGCAAAATAGATCGATTATGGGAAAACAATTCAATATCATGTAAAAACGGCTATCAGAGATCTGGGATGAGCCTGACACCTTGATAGTTCAGGCTGAACAACCTGATCCGTCGACGAGATAGCAGTTTGCTGGCCTGTTTGCTTACATACCGGCGGCGCGGAATGCGGCCAAGATGAGGGTCAACAAAGCCCTGAGGTGGGCGAGGATCTTACGGATGTTGTGGCCGCAGCCGCAAAGGACGGCGAAGATCGCGTCGCCGGACGTGCTCTTCAGCGGGCAACGTGACAGGTGGCCGTCGGTCTTCATGTGACCGATTTCAGGCTCGATGGCGCTGTGCCGTCGTAGCAGCCGTTTCGGGGTCGAGGTCAGGCCTCGGCGCATGCCACTGACCTGGACCTGCGTCGCTGACACGCCGTGTCTGCGGTATCCGCGGTCCACGACGGCCAAAGCAGGGGTCCGGCCGGTCAGGATTTCGACCTGCTTCAGCGCCTCAGGCAGGGTGTGGCCATCGTAAGGGTTGCCCGGCAGAGCGCGCATGCCGACGGCGAAGCCTTCGTCGATGGTGGTTGCCAGGCTCACTTTGGTACCGAATTCATACCGCTTGCGCGCTTTTCCTTTCGAGATGCAATCGACCTCGGATTCGTGCAGGGCAGCCTCGATCGTCTTGGTTAGCAGCCACTCGGCCCCTTCTTCGCCAATCCGCTTACGCCAGTGGGTCAACGAGGACGGATCGATCGGCGGGCGGTGCTGGAAGAATGTCTCGCCGGTGAAGTGCTGGTAGTACGGGGTTTCAACCCATCGGGCGATGACAGTTTCGTCGGACAGACGATAGGCGTGTTGGAGATACTGCAGACCCGCGACCAAGCGCGGCGATGTGGCGGGTGGAGGGAAAGAAACCGGCCCATCCCGTCTCGAAGACCTCCCAGTCGATCAGCTTTTCCAGTGTCGCCAATTCGTGCTTAAGATCGATCATGTCAGTCAGAAGGGGAAGCAAGAGATCGTCCTGCTCTTCAATGCGGGGATGAGGCTTTATCGCGGCTCCGGAATTGGCAAGGTTTCCGCACCCATCATACGAAACCCTGCAATTTCCTGCTACAGTTTTGCCGGGATCACCGAACGAATTCAGACGCTTGCGACTTGTTCGGGACCAACTTGATAAAACTGGGCGGAAAGCGGCCATTCGCTGCGCTTGCAAGGTTGCTCAAGTTGATGCGGTGAAGCCGCCGTTCATCTTTTTTATGGCGGGGTTGCCGTAGCTTCTGGCAAGATTGAGACCCTGTCGAGAAAGTGTAAGCCAAATGTTCGTGAAAATAACTTAACGCCAAAGAAGATTTCTACGTTTCACACGCCTCTAAATACTTTCCAACACCGTCTAACAATTGGTCTACCAACGTCAGGCAACACTGAATGAACTCCTCGCTCATGTAGTATATCCAAGGCACGTCATTTTTTGCAGAATGCTCAAACCAAGCTTCCGGCCAATGCTTGTTTTGCATCCTACTGCGGAACTTTTCGACCTTCTCAAGTGGCCATTCAAATCCATTGTGAAACATATTGTTCCTATATGCGAATAGGGCTGTCAGTATTTCCTCATACCTATTGGGCAGGAATTCTTCCAACCCCACGAACTTTGCCAGTTCCTTGATCCCTCGAACGAGATCAGTTCCCATTTCACCCTTTTTGATTATTAACTGTGGGTTCCAATAGGGGTCCTGAAAACCCTTCCTCCGTGGGTCAGCGTCTAAATCAGGCTCGTTTTTCTCCCGAAGCGCCTCAAACAATGCCACGAAGAGGGATTCCATGAATGGGGCCAACATACCGACAGCAGCCATAGAATGCGCAGCATCGAAGTAAACGGACTCGTGAAACATGTCTGTGAGATGGTCAATGAGGTGTTCCGCATTTCTATCGTCTTCTGGGTCAAGAAGATCGATTTCCTCGCGCATGTGCTGGATATTTTCGGCAGCCTTTGCCTCAGCTTCTTTGTTACGCTCTAACGCACCCCGTATGGCATAGAGTTGTGCTTCGAAATCGCGTTCGTTTTCCATGAAGAAAAGGGCGCGATCCTTGTGGCTCAACCGAAATTTCTCGAAGCCTTTCAGAACATCATCCTCCAACTCGATAGTCATACAGCTAACTCCCAATTCGGTAAGGGTAAAAAACAGAGCCACTCCGAGCTCACTTTGAAACTCAAAAAGTTGTTCAGCGTATTGAAGCAAGTGCAGCCAGCCCCGGTCCGAGCTCGGTACGGAGGCGTGGTTCGATAGAACAAATCATCTCTAAAGAAGCTTCCAGTTCAGCTGCGTCACCTTTGCTCACATTGAAACATAGCTCTTTTAGCCAGCTGCCCAAAAACTCGCTCCATGCATCGAACTCTTCAAACGCGCCAGCCGCGACCAAACAAACGATTACTTCCTCACTGTATCGCCTCTCAACACTGGGTTCATCTCGATGTGAGCGTGCCACCGCCCGCACACTTCTCGCGAGGCCTTGACTTCGAAGGCGGCTTGCGACCTCCGCAAGGCCATGAACAAACGAAAACTTTTCCGCATCATCCATATTTTCTGCAAAGCGAAAATTGCTTGCCCTTACCAATTCTACGGCTTTCTCGGCTTTTCCACTCCCAACCCGAAAGAGACCAGTGGTGTTTATCAGCACGGTGACGCTTTTAGCTGTTAACACACCACACGATAGGCTTTCATCCAGTGCGTTCTCCAATTCATTGGGAATTGGGTTTCGAAGCGACAATTCTGATCCTTCAAGAGGGCCTGGAAAAGAGCTTTTTATCGTCCGCGCCCGATTGAACTTGCTTTCAGGGTTCTGTGGATCGAGGGAGACGCGAAGTGGCCCTTCAGGAAGACCTTCCGACACGCTCCCCACGGCATTATACAGCCTTCCAAGAAGCTCCTGTTTCAGTTGTGAAGGGCTAACATAGTCAGGGAGCCAACGAGGCTCAGCACGCAAATCTATCAGGTTTTTAAGATAGAAACGATGCCCGTGCTTCTCCATTATCCACGCAGAAAGATATTCAACATCGATTCTGTTCTCGGCTTCTCTCGCCAATATGGCTGCGTGTGAGAATGTAGCCAGACGTCTCCGAAATGGAGGCCAGTGCCTAAGAACACGTGTTCTGCTGACCTCGCTTTCAACAAGCACAATGAAGCTCATCATCAGTTGAAGAGGCCCAGATTTGTCATCCGGATCAAGAGCGATGATTTGTTGGACGATCTCGTCCAGTATTCTCGCCAGTTCGGGTAAACTGTGAGCGACGGGCAAGGCGACTTCTACGGCCCCAACTTTCGAGAAGACATCGCCATAATCCCTCGCCCATTCAGCCAATTCAATTAGCTGCTGTTCTTTGATACCAGATATCGCAATTTCATTGCTGATCGAAGGATGGCTGCACAGTAGAAGAGCCATTCGAGGGCCCTCTTCATCATCCCAGGCCAAGTAGTCTTCAATCACCCCTGAAATCACAGCACTCACCAAATCAGGAAGAGTGCTTAGATCGCCCTTACCACTCAGGTTCTCAAAATACTCGATGTCCTTGGGAACCATGTCTTCAGCGCTGACGTTCGTGCTCTCGATTTTCTGCCTGAACGCCTTGAGAAAGGCAAACGGCGTATTCATGATGTCATGAGAGAATTCTTCCAATTCATCAGACGTCAAGGTTCGTTCCATCAACAGGGCACGCCATTCGCTTAGGCCAGTCGGAGGGAACCCGTGTTCATTCAAAATAATATCAAGTTCCCTTAGTCTTTCGGAGGCATCTGGTAGGAAAACAAAGAACTCTGCGGCGAAAAAACTTTCGCTATCGTTCGCAATTTTTAAGACGACCCTGTCGCTGGAAATTTGTTCGCGTGACAGAAACCACTTGCTGCCCGCTTGATCTATGATCTCCGATTGACTGCCTTCGACGTTAAGGGCTTCGCTCACTCTTTCGAAGAACAGTGATCGGGTGAACACGATGTTTTCTCCGTAAGTAACAAGCTCCTCAGCCTCAAAGCCTATCTTCTGTCGAAAATTGCGTTCGTCGACCAGTTTTCGACGCAGGAACATTGGGAGAATCCCGAGCAGAACGGAACTTTCTGCCGGTTCAGTGATTTCCAAATTTACATCTTTATCCATCGAATTCACCCCCGGAATCCACTCTGGATAAAAGCATTTGCCCGAGCGAATTGATAAGCCATTCGTAAATCTCTGGGTCTGAAGACTGAAGAACGTCGAACACCTCCTCCTTCAACCAACGCGAATACCTGTCCGCAGCATCTGCGTCTTCAATATCAAGGTGCCGAAGAGCCAGACTGTTGCACACAATTCCCCAACCGCTTTGAGCGAATCCAGAGCCATCATTCTCAGTGATCGAACCCGCCCAATTTCGGAGATCGAGAAGTTGAAATATCCAACGTGAGCGAATGCGTGCCACGTCATCGTCTATTCCTGGTTTCCATTGCATGACTAAAGCAGAGATCAAGTTATTTCGGAAATTCTCAAACCAAGTCATTTCCTTGGTCAAAACCAACCAGCCGCGCATTAGTGTCAGAAGGATATTTTCTCGGAACGCCTTCAGATCAGCGGTTTCGACCAAAGTTGAATTTTTGACTTGTGTGTTCTCCAGAAATTGAAGCAATTCATCCTTACAAGTTGGAAAAAGCAGATAGCCTGCTCGCCGTAAAAAGGATCGGCAATGCCTCAACTTTTCATTCGAAAGTGTTCCCTTTTGGTTTAAGTCGGCAAGGAGATCGAGGGATGTTAAAATCGGCATTTGGGCGCCGTTTTCACCCACATGTTGGTATTGGTTTAGGTAACGGTCGTCACTGACAAGTCCTTCAACCTGCCCAGCAAGCTGTAGCACCGCGACGTTTGGGTGTGACTTCAGATCGTCATCGCTAAAAATCTTGTCAACGTGAACTTTTCCCTGGGAAATCCCCACGCTTAGGGCTTTTCTAATACCTTCAATGATCCGCTCAAAGTCCTCCCCATGACCATCCATCTCGACCAGTGCGTTCGCCACTTGTATTGCCCTCTTGGGAACAAAAACCTTGAACCCAGCATCAGCGAGACTCGTTAATAATTTAGTAGTTTGAAAATACGAGACCGATAGGTCATCCAAGAAAAGCTTTGCCCCGTCTTCAACCTGAAGTTCATCAGGCCAACGTTGCTCACTACGTTCGAGGAAAATGCGTGCCTGCTGTTCGTCCTCGGGCATCAGAAGGCCAAGGTTAGCCATTTTATCAATCACAGCCTGACAGCTGCATAGGCAGGCATTATAGTCACTGAGGTCGACGGTCTCATCCATAAGGGACCCAATTTTATGAACTGGCGCGCTTCTGACCACGATTGTTTTGGCTTGGCTGTCATCCGCCTTGGCGGAAGTGAGCATTTCGGCCAGCTCCGTATCGACAAAAGTCGCCAACCCAGCATCGGGAGCCAATGATGCGGTGTATTCATGCACCTTCCCGGTTGTGAGCGCGGTCAACAATGCTCTGGCGTCCTTGACTCGACTCGGTTGATGGAAAGCCAGTTTGCGGCGTTCGCTGAAAAGCCAACCGAGCGTTGAATGCGGTATGAGTACCTCGTCATATTGCCGCATCACGTCTTCAAGGACATTCAGGCTGGCGAGTGTCACGAGAGCGGTGCTTTCAAGACCGATGCGTTTCAAGTCGACCTCAACTTCGCCACGCACGCCGCTAAACGCAGAAAAGACGCTGCGCTTGCGAGGGTCAGATTGCTTTCGGTTCAAGACAATAGAAGAAACCTGCATTTCCAGCGACGATCTTCGTAGTTGGGCCGCCACCATCGAAAGCGGCATTTCACCCTTCCGGTAACTCTCCCAAACTTCCTCTACATGCTCATTCCAATCTGGCATCTCGTTAGCAACGTCCTCAATGGACTTTTTTTGGACAGGACCGTCTTCGCCAGACAACTTAGAAGCTCTATCAAGCCAACCGAAAACTTCCGGGCCGTCTTCCAACCCTCTTTCAGAAGCTGTCATATAGCACCCCAGCAAAATACCCGGATCGTCTTCCCCAGCTTTTGCGGCTGCTTCAAGCAGTCCGCCAAGTCGAGGGCTGTCTATCGCTCCAGATAGCTGTGCGAGCGCATGAAGCTCATCAGGGGTGCGATACTCTCGGTTTTGCCATTCCTCTTCGACAAAAGCTGTCAACTCCTCCCAACGCCCTGAAGCAATCAAAAGGTTCTGGTGCAAGTTGCGGACGTTTTGCTCCTCGCGCTCTTTCCGAAGCTGAACAACGGCCTTAAGAGCTTTTTCAAAATTTCCATTTCGAAACTGCGTCCAGGCGGAAGCAAAGCGAAGCTCAAGGGACGATTGAACCAATTCTGAAGCTTCCGAAAGGACAATTTCCACCTCTTCATGCCTGCCGTTTGCGAAAAGAAACCTAACAACACGCTCGGTCTCAGTCTTTGACCGTGTATCTACAACAAGTTTTCGGGCGAGTTCGAAGTAACGATCCGAGTAACCTTGCTGACCAAGTTGCTCGACAAGATGTGCTAAGTTTGCTGTTGAAGGCACCTCGGAATATGTTGCTTCCAAGTCACCTATGCCCGGCCCCTCTTTACCTTGTGCAATGATCAGCTCGAAACGGTCTTTTTGACTCGCACTTAGTTTTTCGGAATTTTTCTCTATTGCGTCCCTGGCAGGTTCGATACGTCCAGCTTGGACGCAGGCCTGAACTTCAAATTCCAAATATGCCTCTGGATTTAGATGCGTCTCAATCACCTTTCGGTGAGTTTGATAATACGTCAATGCCACTTCGGGATCACCGGTGGAGTTGGCCATGACAAACCGAGAGAGAGCCACTTCAAAGTTTCCTCCAGGGAATCTTGCTTCTTGGCGTGAAAGAACGTGCTCAACTCTATCGCGGTCAACGTTTAGACCAAAGCCAAGACCAAGTGGGATGTAATGGATTGCAGTTTCTGCGTCGCCAAGTAACAAGGTCAGACGCTTGCGCGCAGCCTCATCGTCGTTCGGGTCATGAAGCTCCACCCAAAGTGCATAGTTTTCGTATGTATGCTGAGCGTCCAACCCAAATTCTGCTGCGGCATCTTTTGCACGTTTGAAGAAACCTGATGCGGTTTTTCGCTTCTTCATGGACTCCGGATCATCCCAAAGCGGGAACTGTTGTCGAACGAAAGGAACAGTGGTTTTGAAGGCATTGACCTGAGCCCCTAAAACTCCTCCAAATTTGTGTAGAGTCCGCCCAACAAAAGGACGGACAAATGAAGGCACGATTTACGGATGAACAGATCA
>NZ_FOEP01000007.1 GCF_900110775.1 Thalassovita taeanensis
AGGAGTTCGATCCTCCTAGGCTCCACCAAACTTCCGCATAAGAACACATCTTCAAGCAGTCATGTGACTGTTTGAACGTCTGTTCTGCAGACGTGGTCGATACTTTCCTTGAAAGTTCGACTTATTGACATCGTATAGAGAGATACAATCAACACTGTTTGGTGTTCCCGAGTAAGGGAAACACCTCAGTTTGGTGCCGAGCCTTCGGGTGAGGCAAGCTTGTGACCGCGTCTGTTTCCTCGGACGCCCATAAGTATGCCGGACTGAAACGAACAGAGTTGTCCAAGTCAAGTACACTAACCAGGTTCAATTCGCACGGATTGAACCAAGAAGTTCGATCGCTAGACGATCGAGCGGGATAGTATGCTTTTGATCCGGGATAGAGTGCCGACCTTACCAGAGCGGCACGCGCTTGGCGCAAGCCTTGCTCTTTCTGGATCAAATCAAGCGCGAGAAGGGCGTTTGGTGGATGCCTTGGCAGTAAGAGGCGATGAAAGACGTGATACTCTGCGATAAGCCATGGGGAGCTGAGAATAAGCTTTGATCCATGGATTTCTGAATGGGGCAACCCACCTGATATTCTGTTATTGTTACCCGCAAGGGTGATCAATAATGGGGTAAAACAGGTACTTATAGACTGAATACATAGGTTTATAAGAGCAAACCCGGGGAACTGAAACATCTAAGTACCCGGAGGAAAGGAAATCAATTGATACTCCCCTAGTAGCGGCGAGCGAACGGGGACCAGCCGAGCCTTGAGAGTGACCAGAATGCGTTGGAAAACGCGACCATAGTGGGTGACAGTCCCGTATGGGTAGCTCGATAGGACGTATTAAGTAGGGCGGAACACGTGAAATTCTGTCTGAAGATCGGAGGACCACCTTCGAAGGCTAAGTACTCCTTACTGACCGATAGCGAACCAGTACCGTGAGGGAAAGGTGAAAAGCACCCCGACGAGGGGAGTGAAACAGTACCTGAAACCGAACGCCTACAATCAGTCGGAGCTTGACTGGACTCTAATGACAATCGTGATTGTCTGTTGTACGCCCCCTAGGGAAACCTAGGAGAGTGGAATGGACGGAACATTTGCAGTGCTATTTCTGTTGGCTGGTCTGACAGATATGAGCGTGAACTATTGTGGAGATGGATGCCTTGCTGAGCGTGATGTTCAGAAGAGGTTCTCGATCTCTGCTGGCGATGTTCAGTTCCAGGACAACAGTATCGCAAGTGAGGTTTACGCCCGCTACGAGCTTGCTCGCAGCTATGGGCCGTTCCAACCCACTTTCGGTGTGTCCGTAACCGACGAAGGCTCTGCCTGGGTCGGGTTCGGAGCAACATACACGGGTAAATTTGCGCGGGATCGCGGCTATGTACAGCTGCACCTGATGCCGGGGCTTTATGCCCGTGGCAGTGGCCCTGATCTGGGCTTTCCGATCGAGTTTCGATCGGGGGCAGAGATCGGCTATGAAGCGCGAAACGGGATACGTGTCGGGATATCCTACGACCATCGGTCGAATGCGGATATCAAGAGCGTGAACCCCGGTCTTGAAACCATTCAACTGCGCGTCAGCGTGCCGTTGAATTAGGTTGTCATTAGTGTCCAGTCTTGTGACGGCGTACCTTTTGTATAATGGGTCATCGACTTGGTCTCACGAGCAAGCTTAAGCCGATAGGTGTAGGCGTAGCGAAAGCGAGTCTTAATAGGGCGAATGAGTTCGTGGGATCAGACCCGAAACCGAGTGATCTAGGCATGGCCAGGTTGAAGGTTAGGTAACACTAACTGGAGGACCGAACCCACATCCGTTGAAAAGGATCGGGATGAGCTGTGCCTAGGGGTGAAAGGCCAATCAAACTCGGAGATAGCTGGTTCTCTGCGAAATCTATTTAGGTAGAGCGTCATCCGAATACCCCGGGGGGTAGAGCACTGGATGGGTAATGGGGCCTTACCGGCTTACTGATCCTAACCAAACTCCGAATACCCGGGAGTACTAGATGGCAGACACACGGCGAATGCTAACGTCCGTCGTGAAGAGGGAAACAACCCTGACCTACAGCTAAGGCCCCCAATTCATGGCTAAGTGGGAAAGCAGGTGGGACGACCAAAACAACCAGGAGGTTGGCTTAGAAGCAGCCATCCTTTAAAGATAGCGTAACAGCTCACTGGTCTAAATAAGTTGTCCTGCGGCGAAGATGTAACGGGGCTCAAGCCATGAGCCGAAGCTTAGGATGCCGTAAGGCATGGTAGCAGAGCGTAGTGTGACATAGTATCTATCCTCTTTAGCCTTCTTCGGAAGGTCATGGAGGACATGATGCTTTCTGTGAAGCCGGCCTGTGAGGGATCCGGTGGAGAGATCACTAGTGAGAATGATGACATGAGTAGCGACAAACAGGGTGAGAGACCCTGTCGCCGAAAGTCCAAGGGTTCCTGCTTAAAGCTAATCTGAGCAGGGTAAGCCGACCCCTAAGGCGAGGCCGAAAGGCGTAGTCGATGGGAACCAGGTTAATATTCCTGGGCCAGTAAGAAGTGACGGATCTCGAAGGTAGTTCATCCTTATCGGATTGAATGGGCTGCTTAGAGGTTCCTGGAAATAGCTCTTACATAAGATCGTACCCTAAACCGACACAGGTGGACTGGTAGAGAATACCAAGGCGCTTGAGAGAACTATGTTGAAGGAACTCGGCAAAATACCTCCGTAAGTTCGCGAGAAGGAGGCCCGGTTTCTAGGCAACTAGAGGCTGGGGGCACAAACCAGGGGGTGGCGACTGTTTACTAAAAACACAGGGCTCTGCGAAGTCGCAAGACGACGTATAGGGTCTGACGCCTGCCCGGTGCCGGAAGGTTAAAAGGAGAGGTGAGAGCTTTGAATTGAAGCCCCGGTAAACGGCGGCCGTAACTATAACGGTCCTAAGGTAGCGAAATTCCTTGTCGGGTAAGTTCCGACCTGCACGAATGGCGTAACGACTTCCCCGCTGTCTCCAACATAGACTCAGCGAAATTGAATTGCCTGTCAAGATGCAGGCTTCCCGCGGTTAGACGGAAAGACCCCGTGCACCTTTACTACAGCTTCACACTGGCATCAGGCCAAGCATGTGCAGGATAGGTGGTAGACTTTGAAGCAGGGACGCTAGTCCTTGTGGAGTCATCCTTGAGATACCACCCTTGCTTTGCTTGATGTCTAACCGCGGTCCGTTATCCGGATCCGGGACCCTGTGTGGCGGGTAGTTTGACTGGGGCGGTCGCCTCCTAAAGAGTAACGGAGGCGCGCGAAGGTTGGCTCAGACCGGTCGGAAATCGGTCGTTGAGTGCAATGGCAGAAGCCAGCCTGACTGCGAGACTGACAAGTCGAGCAGAGACGAAAGTCGGTCATAGTGATCCGGTGGTCCCAAGTGGGAGGGCCATCGCTCAACGGATAAAAGGTACGCCGGGGATAACAGGCTGATACTGCCCAAGAGTCCATATCGACGGCAGTGTTTGGCACCTCGATGTCGGCTCATCTCATCCTGGGGCTGGAGCAGGTCCCAAGGGTACGGCTGTTCGCCGTTTAAAGAGGTACGTGAGCTGGGTTTAGAACGTCGTGAGACAGTTCGGTCCCTATCTGCCGTGGGTGTAGGATACTTGAGAGGAGTTGCCCCTAGTACGAGAGGACCGGGGTGAACGATCCACTGGTGTACCAGTTGTTCCGCCAGGAGCAGTGCTGGGTAGCTATGATCGGACAGGATAACCGCTGAAGGCATCTAAGCGGGAAGCCCCCCTCAAAACAAGGTATCCCTGAGGGCCGAGGTAGACCACCTCGTCGATAGGCCGGAGATGTAAGTGCAGTAATGCATTCAGTTGACCGGTACTAATTGCCCGATAGGCTTGATTTGATCCAGTAACAGCAAGACTGATACTGAATTGATCAGAAGCATACATCACATAAATAAATGTACACGACTTGGACAACGTGGTTCTTTCTCGGTTTGGTGGTCATAGCGCGAGCAAAACACCCGATCCCATCCCGAACTCGGCCGTTAAGTGCCGTCGCGCCAATGGTACTGCGTCTTAAGACGTGGGAGAGTAGGTCACCGCCAAACCTAGTAAGAACCACAAAACGTATCTCTCTACGATGCGCCCCATACCAAAAAATAAGGGGCACCAAATTGGCGCGGGATGGAGCAGCCCGGTAGCTCGTCAGGCTCATAACCTGAAGGTCGTAGGTTCAAATCCTACTCCCGCAACCAAAATATCACGCTAGATCAAAAGCTTAGAGCCCGACCTAACCAGTCGGGTTTTTGCGTTTGCAACCTACATCAACGCCACATCAACACCGGACCAGAAAAACCGCACCCGCACGCATAAACGCGCAGCGACAGGACGCCGCGTGCGAAGAAGGCGACTCGCCGTCACCCACCGTGTTGAACGCCTATCGCTTTGCATCTGGCCCCGCGAAAAATCCCGTGGCAGCATCATGTCATGATCACCTTTCGCTCCCTTTCCGATGACGATCCCGACCTTGCGCATTCGCCGCTCCTGCGTGCGGCTTTGTTGACTCTACAGTACGTTCAGGAACACGGAGCCATTGGGTTGACCGAGATGAAAGCATTCAAGCGCGTCTTCGTCCATTGGGCGGTGGAACACTTCGACTGGCCCGGTTCAGGCGGGGAGGAAATGTTCCGCTACAACAAAGTCATCAATGAATACGAATTCCCGCCGCTCGAGGTGCTGCACTACCTGTTGATCACCCTGCGCCTGGGACGGCACTTCAAGGGCGAATTCCGGCTGACCAAACGCGGCGCAGACCCAACATGGGCATCGGCGGCGTGACACCCGCTATGAAACTGAAAACAGCCGCGTGAATTCTACGGCTGGACCCCATTAAAATGGGGGGATTACCATGTCATCTCTAAAGCGAATGGCATACCGACGACCGAGTCCTCGTCACCATAGGTCGGCGACCATTCACTGCCTTCAACTTGCAAGCCAACTAAGTGTTGCTCAGCGCAATACAGGATAGTGTCTTCTGCATTCACTGGCCGAGCCACAACCAAGAACGCCAACATCAGGATAGACCATTTCAACTGCGTCCGACCGAACATTTGTTTCATTTCCTTCTCTTTCAAAGGCCTTGTAAGTTCTCGATCGCCGTTTAGTCCAGTCTGCAGCTGGACAAGAAGGTCAAAGGAGTCTTCGGGCCGACACAGATAATGCAAAACTCTGACTGTGAAGCGCTAAGAGGACGGCCCTTAGTCGCCGTTCGCGTACTGAATATACTCAGTGTTGCGGCCTGTCAGTGCAGCCATTCATGGATAGTGCAACATTCTGGCTACTCATTTGCGAAAGTCCAGATCCGCATCGCGGTCATGAACGGCTACTCCGCGTTCGGCATGCCCGTCACAATGGCTTTGGGTTAATTCCGTCCGAAGAAGGGAGGCCTGACCTTAAGCCGATTTGTGCAACAAAGACGTGCTAACGGCGACATCAAATAAATCCTGAAACCTGATGCCGCCAGGCAAGCGCGCGGCAGGCTTCCTAGTCGAGAGGATGAAGAACCCTGTGGAGAAAGTCCTGTGTGCGTAGCTCTTTCGGGTTGCGCAGGACCTCTTGGGCCGTTCCTTCTTCGACGATCGTGCCACCTTCGAGGAAAAGCACTCGGTCGGCAACCTCGCGGGCAAAGCCCATCTCATGCGTCACCACAACCATGGTCATGCCCTCTTCTGCTACCTGTCGCATGACGCCGAGAACATCTCCTACGAGCTCCGGGTCAAGCGCGGAGGTCGGCTCATCAAACAGGATGGCTTCGGGCTCCATTGCCAGCGCACGAGCGATGGCAACCCTTTGTTGCTGTCCGCCTGATAGATTGTCGGGAAAGTTCTGCATCTTGTCTCCTAGGCCAACCTTTTCAAGATACATTGCGGCGAGGTCACGGGCTGCCTTGCGCTCCATGCCTTTAACATAAACAGGGCCTTCCATGACGTTTTCCAGGGCAGTGCGGTGTGGGAAGAGGTTGAACCGCTGGAACACCATAGAAACCCGTTGGCGTAGAGCGATAATAGAACGTGCGCTAGGATCGATGAGTTGTCCATCAATCCGAACCTCGCCTTTCTGGTAGGTCTCTAGCCCGTTCAAGCAACGCAAAATAGTGGATTTACCGGACCCGGAAGGCCCAATGACGCAAACGACTTCTCCTGGGGTGACGTCGAAGCTGACCCCCTTGATCACCTCCAGCTGGCCGTAGCTTTTGTGTATATCGCGGACCGATATCATGTTTTCTTATATCTCCGTTCTAGGCGGTGGGTGAGGTATGTGAGAGGTAGAGCCATCAGCAAATAGATGACGGCGACAAGACTGAAGACGGTCATGTTGTCAAAGGTAGACGCGGCGATCAGCTGTCCTTGACGCGTTAGTTCCGCGACCGTGATGGTTGATACGAGCGAGCTGTCTTTCAGCATCATAATCATTGTATTGCCATACGGCGGCAACGAGATACGGAAAGCTTGCGGCAAGATTACCCGACGAAGGATTAGACTGTCCTTCATCCCGATGGAATGGGCCGCCTCGATCTGCCCGCGGTCGATCGCCTCGAACCCAGCGCGGAAATTTTCAGCCTGATAGGCAGAATAGGCGATGCCCATTCCGAACACACCCGCTTGAAAGGCGGTTAAGTTGATCCCGATCTCGGGCAACACAAAATAAATGTAGAACAGTTGCACGATGATCGGCAGGCCGCGTATCACAGTGATAAATGTGCGGCTGAATACCCTAAAGGGCAGGAAATTTGATCGTCCCATGACGGCCCAAATCAATCCCAAGACAGTGCTGATAAGAAGGGAAAGCAGGGTAACGGCGATCGTCAACCAGACCCCCTGCAAGAGAACGGGCAAGTATTCAGAGGCACGCTCGAAGGCGGAAAGCATATTGGTGTTCCGTTTCGTTGATTACTTGTTGGGGGCTGCCTCCGGGGCTTGAAGTGCCGCCCCGGAGCTTTGATGTCGCAGAGTGGTGCGACCTTAACTTTGACTGATCACTTGAGGCCCCACTTGACCAAGATCTCATCAAGCTCGCCTGAGGATTTAATCGCGGCTAGACCTGAGTTGAGCGTGTCAAGCAGCTCGGTATTGCCCTTGTTAACAGCAATCGCAACTTCGCCTACGACTGTGGATTCATAGGTTTTGACGAGTCGGACCTTTGCCGCACCTTGGGCTACTTGGTATGCGACGATTGGTTGGTCAGCAAAGCCAGCGTCAATCCGGCCAAGTTGCACATCACGCATAATATCCGCGATAGCGTCGTAGATCTTCACTTCTTTGAACACGCCAAGCGATTCCATCGGCTCCACATAGGCCGTGCCAACCTGAACGCCGACGGTCTTGCCCGCAAGATCTTCGGGCTTGGTGTAATCGGCGGTATCGTCGGTCGCGACGAACAGGCCCTCACCATAAGGATAGACTGTCTCGGTGAAATCCACGATTTCGGCACGCTTTGGCGTTGCATACATTGCAGCGGCGATAATATCGATCTTGCCGCTCGTAACCGAGGGGATCAACGCCGACCATTGCGTCGCCTGGACATCAGCCGAAAAGCCTTCTTTTTCACCAATAGCTTCGATGATGTCGACCATCACACCCTGAACCGAATTTTTCTTCACATCAAGAAAGGTGAAGGGCACACCGGACGTGGTAGAGCCGACCTTGTAAACCGGCGTGTCCGCCAGGGACGGTCCGGTCATCGCGCTCAGCGCGAATACGGCAACGGCGGCCATGCCGGACAGGGCACGGCGCGATACGAGGCTAGGTTTCTTCGTCATTTTCTCTCTCCACTGATGGGCCATCGAGAATTGTTTGGCTTTCATTCTTCAAATGGCATTGAAATTTTTAGTCAACTATTTCAAGATGAGCGAAACATGGGAGCATTGTCAACGCCATGAGCGAGAAATCTAGTAGGCCTCAACAGCCGTTGCCGAAGAATGCGGCCCTTGGCGAAGATACAGCGGCCGAGCGCCCCCAAGGCGCCGGAGGCGACAGAGCAGAGTCGTGGACCAGGAACAAGATCGGCGAGCGAATGCGTCAGCGGCGCAAGGTGCGCGGTGCCTCACTTAAGGTCGTCGCCGAGCGCGCTGGCGTATCTATTGGGTTGTTGAGCCAGATTGAGCGAGGGCTGACCATGCCGTCGGTTCGATCACTGGGGTCGATCTGCAACGCCCTAGAGATGCCGGTTAGCTGGTTGTTCGAGGCCGAAGGAAAGAGTCATGAGCCGTATGTTGTGCGGACCCATCAGCGCCGGGCGCTCGACCTTGGCGACAAGGGAATGCGCAAGGAACTGATGACCCCTGACGAAATGACAGGCATCCAGATGATGCGCCTGATCATCCAGCCCGGCGGATCAACAGGAGATACCCCTTATTGTCACGAATCTGGGTCGAAATGCGGCACCGTTTTAAGCGGTGCCCTCGGCTTGGAAATCGACGGTGAAACCGTGGTGCTTAACCCCGGAGATAGTTTTGCTTTTCCGGCAAAAGCGATGATTCGATTCTGGTGCGAAGGCAATGACGTCACCGAGGCGCTCTGGATTGTGACGCCGGCTGTATACTGAACTGTGGAGAGAACGGAATGACCAGAGTTATAGAAAACGAGCTACCCTTCATCGCGCAATCTGTTTGGAACGACACTGCAAATCAGGTGCCAGACTGTCCGCCATTGACCGGAAAACACGAGTGTGACGTTGCTATTGTTGGCGGCGGTTTTACTGGGCTTGCTGCAGCATTGCACTTGGCCGAAGCAGGCGTGAACGTGCGCTTGCTCGAAGCCGAGACACCCGGATGGGGGGCATCGGGGCGGAATGGCGGACAGGTCAATCCGGGTCTTAAAGAGGACCCCGATACGATCCTCCGTCGATTTGGTCCTGATATGGGCAAGCGTATGATCGATCTAGCAGGCGGCGCGGGAGATTTCGTGTTCGACCTCATCCGACGGCTGGATATTGATTGCGCAGCAACACAACCCGGTTGGCTGCAACCTTATCATGACGAAGAATCCAGACGGATTGTGGAAAATCGGGTCAAGCAGTGGGAGCCGTATGGCGCACCTATGCGATTGCTGGACCGCGCCGAGGCCTCTGAATTGCTTGGAAGCGAGGCCTATCTCGGAGCCATGGTCGACACGCGTGGTGGTCATCTCCACCCACTCAATTACGCTCTTGGCCTGGCCGCCGCCGCACAGCAGGCGGGTGCCACCCTACACGGCCACAGCCGAGCCGAAAGGTTTGAGCAAACCGGCGAGAGGGTGGTGATCCATACTGGGCAAGGCCAACTGACCGCTCGTCAATTGGTGATTGGCACCAATGGTTATGCTGATAGGTTTGCGGGTGGAATTGGACGCACCGTCGTGCCCGTCCGTTCGGTTCAAGTCGCCACTGAGCCGCTTTCGGCCGAGGTCTTCGATTCGATCTTGTCTCAAGGTCATTCGGCATCAGACAGTCGCCGTTTGCTGCTCTATTTCCGGCGGGGCCCCAACAACAGTTTTGTCATGGGAGGACGCGGGGACTACAACGAAAAAGGTACTGAACGGCAGTTCGAGCAGCTTCGCAAGGCTAGCGTGGAGCTCTATCCGCAACTCGCGGGAGCAAAATGGCGCTATAAATGGGGTGGGTTCGTCGCCATGACCGTTGACCACTATCCGCACCTCACGAAATCAGGCAGCAATGTTTGGGCGTCAATGGGTTACAATGGGCGAGGTGTGGCGATGGCTTCGGTTATGGGAAAGGTGCTCGCAGATGCCGCTCGTGGCATACCTGAAAATGATCTGCCATTTCCCGTCACGCCGGTCCGACCTATCCCGTTCCATTTTATGCGACGCTACGCAGTTGCTGCAGCCGTTGCGTGGGCTAGGCTGCGTGATAGTTGAGCAACGAGATTGGACAAGTGCGCTCAGAAAGTTGTCGTGGCACAGGTTAGGCCGACCCTGACTGTTCGACCATCCGGACCGATTCCGGAGGGTCGGGTATCCGGCCGAGCTGGGTGGCGGCGTAGTGCTGAAAACTGTGGAACACCGCGCCGTCCCGTTTCCCGATAAGCCGGGTCTCTGAAGCGACTTCTTTCACCTGCAACCGTCTGCGCGTCCAGATTATGGTCTCGAAAACCGCACAACCATTTTTTCGTCTCCACCCCCAAGGAGATCAAAAAATGGATGGTTCGACATTTGAAACGCGCTACCCGGTTGTCCTGCGCTTTGAAGGCATCGGGCCTGAACACCTTGCAGGCTATGAGAAACACCGCAAGCGAAAGAAAGACATCCAGAAACGGCTGGCAGAAGGACCACATAACCCCTGGCGGCCAACGCGGCACGGGCCGATGCGCGAGGTGATCTTGACGGTCAACAAGGCGTGGTTCGATGCTGACCCCGCGGCTGTGTTCGGCGAAGGCGTCGAGCACAATCAACGGATTGCAGATTTTGAACGGCTGTCCATCGCTTGGCTGAAGGATGTTTTTGTCGATGATGTCATCCACGCCCGCGCTGACCTCGATGAAGAGGCCTACCACATTCACGCTGTGATCCTGCCGCGCGTGCTGGTTGAGATGACACGCACGGACAAAAAGACTGGCGAGAAAAAAGTCATTGCGACGCGGCAGATGCTGCAGCCTTCCAAGTTTGATGTGATCGAACACTACGAACGCGCCCAAGATAGCGTTGGCGAATGGTTCTCCGAGATCGGTCTTGATCGTGGGGAACGGCGCAAGGCGGCATACCGCGATGCCATCGCCAAGGGCGAGACACCGCCTCCAAAGCGGATGCACAGTAAAACACGCGACTGGCGGCGCAAGAAGGACCGTGAGTTGGCCAAGCGTGAGCGCGATCTTGAGACCCGCTCGGCCGCCGTCGAAGAGAAAGCGGCGGAGGCAGAGACCATCATTGAAATCACCGAGGCGGTGGCGCAGGGCGCGGTCGATCCCAGCGCGCAAACCGCCGGGGGTGCGTTGATTCCGGTCAAAGGGTGTGAGCAGGACGAGGTGTTCTTGCGGGCACAGCGACATGCAAAGTTCTCTCCCAAAGGTGCCGCCCGCATTGCAAAGGTGCTTCGCCGTAGATGCCCGAGGGGGTCTTCGAGCGGGTTGAACATGATCTGCGTGAGCAGAAGGAAGAGGCGCAACGCGAGGCGGAGAACCAGCAAGGCACAGAGGATGATGCCAAAGAGCTGATCTCGGAATAACCCTCAGCCGCCGACATTGAAGAAAGTTCGCCACAGTCCAACTCCTACTCGCGCAACCAAATATAGCGAACATATAGACACCCAAAATAGCCTCCCTCGGGAGGCTTTTGGCGTGTCCAAAATATCAAATATTGCCAAACATAGACCCCGGGGGCGAAAGGCATTTCGAGTGCAAACTGATCGGGGTTTCGCGCCCGTTCGCATTGATACGGATCAAGGACCGGGGGTCTGAAATCTGTATCCTCTTTGATTATGGTGGCCGCGATGGGGGCCATATTAAACGGGAGGAGGCTCGGGTCGTGAGAAACGATTCATGTCTTTTTGCTGTTCAACATTGTCGGGAGGACGCCAAGTGTCAGTATCAACAACAGCAATGAAGCGGTTTGGGGCGGGGATTTGTGCCTGGTTTTCAGCGGCATCGATAGCGATGGCTTTTTCGGCCTGTGAAGTCACCGATACCGGCGGGATTGACGACAATAGTTTCAACCAAACCGCGTGGAAGGGTGTTTTGGACGCTCAGGAGAAGCACAATATCTCTGGGCGGTTCCTCGAATCTCAGGCGGAAACCGACTATGAGGCGAACATCAATTCGCTGTTGGGTGGCGAGTGCGACCTGATCATTACCGTGGGGTTCTTGCTGGGAGACGCGACAAAGTCGGCCGCCGAAACCAATCCAGAGCAGAAGTTTTCGATTGTTGACTACTCGTATGATCCGGCGATCGCGAATGTTCTGGGGCAGATTTACGCCACAGATGAGGCCGCGTTTCTGGCCGGATATCTTGCAGCTGGCGTAAGCAAAACCGGGGTTCTGGGCGTATTTGGCGGCATTAATATTCCGACCGTGACTGTCTTCATGGACGGGTTCTCGCGCGGGGCGGCGTATTACAACGCGCAAAAAGGAACCAACGTGATGGTTCTGGGCTGGGACCCGGAAACCAAAGAGGGCCTGTTTACCAACAACTTCGATTCACTTGATGACGGGCGGGCATTTGCGCAGAACCTGTACGACGAGGGCGCGGATATCGTGTTGCCTGTGGCCGGTCCGGTTGGTCTGGGCTCGGCCGCGCTGGCCGATGAGTTGGGCACGGATAAGCTGAAGATCATCGGCGTCGATGCGGATCTGTATTTCACCGACACCGAAAAGCAGCACGTTTATCTGACGTCGATCACCAAGCAGATGGATGCAACCGTTCTGCAAGTGATCGAAAGCGCGATGGACGGTACGTTCAAGGGCGGCAATCTGTTGGGCTCGCTTGCCAACGGCGGGGTTGATCTGGCGCCGTTCCATGACATGGACGCTTTGGTTTCTGACAGCCTGAAGCAAGAGTTGGCCGACATCCGGCAAGGTATTATCGACGGCGCCATTCCGGTCCGTCCCTGAACACGCTCACCCGGCGCCGGGCGTTTCCGGTGCCGGGTGTATTTTGCGCGCGATGAAGGAATACGAGTATGGATGTCGAACTCCGCGGTATCACCAAACGCTTCGGCGAGGTGGTCGCAAACGCCGATGTGAACCTGACGATCCGGGCGGGCGAGGTTCTTGGCCTGCTGGGCGAAAACGGTGCCGGGAAATCGACGCTCATGAATGTGCTGAGCGGGCTGTACCGTCCTGACGAAGGCGAAATTCTGATCGACGGCAAGCCGGTTGCGTTTGATGGCCCGGGCGATGCGATCCGCGCAGGCATTGGCATGGTTCATCAGCATTTCATGCTGGTTCCGGTGTTTTCGGTTGCCGAGAATGTTGTGCTTGGGGTTGAACCCACCGGTAAGTTCGACTTTCTGGATCTGAAGACGGCGCGGCGTCAAGTGCGGGAAATAAATCAGAAATACGGGCTTGAGGTCGACCCTGACGCCAAGATCGAGACCCTTCCGGTTGGGGTGCAGCAGCGGGTGGAAATCATCAAGGTGCTGTTTCGCTCGGCGGATGTTCTGATCTTGGACGAGCCGACTGCGGTGCTGACGCCGCAAGAGGTGCTTGAGTTTTTCGAGATCGTCAAAGCCCTGCGCGATGCCGGCAAAGCGTTGGTTTTCATCACGCATAAGCTGAATGAAATTCTGGAAATTGCGGATCGGATCAGTGTCATCCGGGCCGGGCGGATCGTGGGCGAGGGCGACCCCAAAAAGCTGAACCGGAAAGAGCTGGCAGAGATGATGGTCGGCCGTCCGGTGAGCTTTGACGTGATCAAGGCGCCTTATGCGCCGGGCCGCGACATTCTTGAGGTCAAGGACGTGACCATTCTGCGTGACAACGATGAGATCGCCGTTGATCACGTCAGCCTGTCGGTGAAAAGCGGAGAGATTGTCGGCATTGCTGGTGTGCAGGGCAACGGGCAATCTGCGCTGATCGAAGCGCTGACCGGACTTCGGCGCGTGGCCAGCGGTGCGGTTTTGTATCTGGGTGATGATATCACGCATGCGTCGGTTCGGGCGCGGCACAAGATGGGGGTCGCGCATATTCCCGAAGACCGTCACCGGGCCGGTATGATTGCGGATTTTACCGTGGCGGAGAACATGGTTCTGGACACCTATTATGACGAGCGGTTTTCGAGCGGGCCGCAAATCAACTGGAAGGCGGTCAACGCGCGCACCGCGGAGTTTACCCACGATTTCGATATCCGCACGCCGTCGGTGTTTGCACAGGCGGGGCACCTTTCGGGGGGCAATCAGCAAAAGCTTGTCGTGGCACGGGAATTGTCGCGCGAAACCAAGCTGGTCGTGGCGGGGCAACCGACGCGGGGGCTTGATGTGGGGTCAATCGAATATATCCATCAGCGGCTGGTCGAGGCCCGTGACACGGGCGATGGCGTGCTGATCGTGTCGTCGGAGTTGGACGAGATCCTTGCGCTTTCGGATCGCATTCTGGTGATGTTCAAGGGGCGTATCGTGGCCGAATTCGATGCCACGAAGGGCACCGTCGACAAAGGCGCCATAGGGCTTGCGATGGCAGGGGTGGCGGCATGACCAATGAGACAACAGACCGGGTGGTGAAAGCCAAGCTGATCGGGCGGACCGACTTTGAGGATATGATCCTTGTGCCGGTGATTGCGGTGGTGGCGGCGCTTTTGTTGGGGGCGCTGACGATGTTGCTGACCAATGTCGATCTGGCGACGATTGTGCGTTCTTACGTGGCGCTTGCCGTTGGATCGTTTGGTTCGCTGAACGCGCTGTCCGAGACACTGACCGCCGCGACGCCGCTTGTTTTGGCTGGGCTTGGGCTTGCTTTGGGATTTCGGGCCGGGCTGTTCAACATCGGCGCCGAGGGGCAGATATTGATGGGCGGAATGGCCGCCGTGATTTTCGGCTTCAGCTTTGCCGGTTTGCCATCTGCAATCTTGTTGCCGCTTTCATTGCTGGCGGGGGTGCTTGGCGGGGCTTTGTATGCGTCGATCGCGGGGTGGTTGCGGGCCACGACGGGGGCGCATGAGGTGATCCTGACGATCATGTTGAACTCGATCGCTTACCGGCTTGTGGATTTCATGCTGAGCATGCCTGCGATCCAGAAGGCAGGGCGGGCGGACCCGATATCGAAACCCGTGCCCGAGGCGGCCGAGCTGCCGCGCCTGCTGACGTGGATTGATCCGAACCTGAGGGTGCATGCAGGTGTGTTCCTGATGCTGGCCGCTGTGATCGTGGTCTATTGGGTGCTGTTCAAGTCGAAGCTTGGGTTCGAGTTTCGGGCAAGCGGCAAAAACCCAGAGGCCGCGCGTTTTGCAGGTATGCGGTCGGGGCTGATCATCGTGTCGGCCATGGCGGCGGCGGGCGGTTTGGCGGGGCTTGCGGGGGCCAATCAGGTTCTGGGCGTTCTGGGGCGTGCGACGCCGGGGTTTTCTGCGGGCATCGGGTTTACCGCCATTTCGGTGGCGCTACTGGGGCGATCGCATCCGGTTGGCGTTCTGATTGCGGGGCTTTTGTTCGGCGCGCTTGAGGCGGGCGGACGCCAGATGCAGGTCGATGCCGGGGTCAGTATTGACCTGATCAGCATCATTCAGGCCCTTATAATTGTCTTTATCGCCGCACCGCTTCTGGTGCGCGCGATCTTTCCCTGGGGCTTTCGAAAAGCCGCGGGATCAAGGGAATAGATGCCGTGACAGTGACAACAGAAATGACACCCGTCCCCACCGCCCGCAAGATTGACACGGGCAAGCAGCGCCAGGCGCGTATCGTTGGCGGTCTTTTGATCGCCCTTGCGGTTCTGGTGCTGTTCGTTTTCGCGCCCGACGCCCCCGGAGCGGCGACCTTTCGGCTGTCGCGCCCAACGGATCCGTGGGTGGTGCCGAATCTGGTGATCCCGGCGGGGCCCTTTACGTACGCAATCGCGGCTTTGCTGGCATTTCTTGGGGTGCGGCAATTCTTGCGCGGCGGCGTGCGCTGGACCTCGATTTCGCTGGGGTTCGGGTTGGCCCTGCTGGTGGCGGCGTTTCTGGTCTGGGCCACGACGGGCAAGGCGTTTTCGCTGACCGGCATGTTGCAGGCCACGGTGGTGCGCGCCGTGCCAATCGCACTTGGCGGGTTGGCGGGCGTGCTGTCCGAACGGGTTGCGGTTGTGAACATCGCCATTGAGGGGATGCTGCTGGCCGGCGCCTTTGCGGGGGCGCTGGCAGGATCGGTTCTTGGCGGGGTGGGCGGGTTGTTCGCCGCGGTGGCCATCGGCGGGCTGTTCGGGTTTATTCTTGCGGCGCTGGTTGTGACCTACCGGATGGATCAGATTATCGCGGGTGTGGTGATCAATCTATTTGTGCTGGGCCTTACGTCATATGTCAGCAGTCAGGTGTTTCAGGAATACCGTCATCTGAACAATGCGCCTGTATTCCGGTCGATCAAAATCCCGCTGTTGGGGGATATCCCGGTGATCGGGCCAGTGTTCTTCAACCAGAATTTATTCGTTTATGGCGCCGTGATCATGGTGCTCGTGGCGACATATTATCTGTTTTACACCCGCACCGGCCTGCGCGCCCGCGCGGTTGGCGAGCACCCAAAGGCAGCCGATACATTGGGGATCAATGTGTATCGGGTGCGCTATATCAACGTGACGCTGGCGGGCATGGTTGCGGGGTTTGGCGGGGCTTGGTTCACGCTAGGGTCGGTCGGTCGTTTTGACGAGGGCATGACGGGCGGGCGCGGCTATATCGGGCTGGCGGCGATGATCTTTGGGCGCTGGCATCCGGTGGGCGCGTTGATGGCGGCGCTGGTTTTTGGCTTTGCGGACTCGTTGCAGCAAAAGCTTGCGCTGTTGCAGACACCGATCCCGTCGGAATTTCTGGCCATGGCGCCCTATATTGCCACGATCATTGTTGTTGCCGGCCTGATCGGGCGGGCGCGTGCCCCTGCTGCGGATGGCGAGGCCTATGTGAAGGAGTAGGCCGGATCAGGTTTCGATCCAGATGGTGATGGGGCCGTCGTTGACCAGCTCCACCGCCATGTCGGTCCCGAACTGGCCAGTCTCAACAGCGATGCCCTGCGCGGCAAGTTGTCGGGCGAAGTATTCATAGAGCGCTTTGCCCTGATCGGGCGGCGCTGCGGCGGAAAAGCCGGGGCGATTGCCGCGCGAGGTGTCAGCGGCCAGCGTGAACTGGCTGACCACCAGAGCGCCGCCACCAGTATCCAGAAGCGAGCGGTTCATCTTGCCGTCGTCGTCTTTGAAAATCCGCAATTTAGCGATTTTTGCGCTTAGCTGATCAGCCTGCATTTCGGTGTCGCCCTGCATGGCGCAGATCAGGATCAGCAGGCCGGGGCCGGTCTGACCGATCAGCATGCCGTCAACTGTGACCGAAGCATGTGAGACGCGTTGCACAAGGGCGCGCATGGGCTGTCCTTTCAGGCGGATTTCGTCAGTGGTCGGGGATTTTATGCACGGGCGCAAGAGTGGAATTGACGCATGTCAATGCGACTCAGGCAGTTTGGTCGGAGGATGACACATCTGTAGCGAGGAGTGCATGAGATGGTTGAGAAATCACATACGGCGGGGCTTTTGCCTTCGTTTTACGAACCGTTCCGGGCGATGGGGCAGAAGGTATCGGATTGGCTGGCACCTGCGGCAGAAGCATCGACCGGCGAGAACAGCTATACGATCACGGTCGAGTTGCCGGGGGTCGAGGAGAAGGATATCGACGTTTCCGTGCAGGAGGGGGTTGTGACCGTCAAGGGCGAGAAATCCGCCAGCCGCGAGGAAACCGGCGAGACCTGGTATTTCAGCGAACGGCAATATGGCGCGTTCAGCCGGTCGTTCCGGTTGCCTGCTGATGCCGACGGCGCGGCGGTCGAGGCGCATCTGAAGGATGGTGTGTTGCAGGTGTCCGTGCCCAAGAAAGGCCCGCAAGAGGCGGCGACAACCAAGGTGAAAATCAACAAAGCCTGATTTAGCTTGAGCCGGTGGTCGGCCCCCGCTGCAATGATGGCAGGGGCCGGGACGAATTAATCGCGCCAGTCGATGACCTCGGACAGGGGCGCGCGTTCAGTGCGGAAGGTGTTGGCAGGGTTGCTGCTGTCCGCGTATCCAAACGAGATGGCGCAAAGGATTTTGCGGTTCTCGGGGATGTCGAAAAACGCCCGCACGGTCGGGGCGAAGGCGGCCACGGCAGCTTGCGGCACGCTGGCCACGCCCAACGCCTGCGCGGCAAGGGTGAACGCTGAGACAAAGCCGCCGCAATCCATCGCGCCATAGGGGCCAAGATCGGCCTCGGAGGTGACGATGGCCACGTGTGGCGCGCCAAACAGTTTGTAGTTTTCCATCATCTGGCGGCCCGAGGCTTCGCGGTCGCCTTTTTCGATGCCCAGCGATTGATAGAGCTGCAACCCGCAGGTGCGGCGGCGGTCCTGATAGACGCCGGTATACCGCGCGGGCCATTCAAGGTCGGGCTGTGGCTGTTGCGTGGTGGCGGCCTGCCAGAGGACGTCGCGGAAGGCGTCGGTCTGTGCGCCGCGGGTGATGATCACCTGCCACGGTTGCGCGTTGCACCACGATGGCACGCGACCGGCGGCGGTGGCGATCTGTTCGATCACCGGGGTCGGCACCTGATCGGGCAGGAAAGCGCGGCAGCTGTGGCGGGTATGAAGCAGATCGTTCAGCGTATCGTAAGAAGCGGTCATCGGCGGCCTTTCAAGTCACATCTGCCCTTGGTTCTGGGCAATCAGGTAGCCGACAATCCCGGCTGCAATCGCCCCCAAAACAACGGCGACGGCGATTTTCCAGGCCGACCAGGGCCGTTCACCCTGTACGCGGCCAGTGCGACCGTTGACGACAAAACGATAGGTCTTGCCTCGGTATTTATACGCCGCAAGCCAGACCGGCAACAAAATATGCTTGAAGGTCACATCACTGACGGTGGTCTGGATGTCGTGGACACGCTGGCGGTCACCGCCGATGTCGAATTTCACGTCACGCTCGATCACGCGGTCCATATGGGCGCGAGCCTGATCGAAGCCCTCGTCAAGCTCGACCGTGTAGCCTTCGGCACGGAAACCGGCCAGGTATTCGGGGTGGTAGGGTTCAAGCGCGGCCAGATCCCAAGGCTCTAGCGCGTCGGTATAGCGTTTGGGCAGGCTGCGCGAGGCCAGCACCAGCACATCATCAAAGAACCGCGCCACCCGCCCCGAGGCGGGCGACCAGCGGATTTTCATCACCTGTTCCTGCTGGCGTTTGCCGTCGCGGACGACAGTGCGGGTTTCGTAGTAGATCGTGCCACGCTCGCCGCGGTAACCTGATTTGGTGTCGGCGTCGAAGGTCCAGTAGGGGACATAGATCCCGTCCATCCGGCGACCGTTGCGGGCATATTCCTGCAAGCCGCCGGGGGCGAACCATAACCGGCCCAGCCAGTCGCTCATGGCCTTACGGGCGGTGGTTTCGGTCAGCGCGAAAGGCAGCACGCCGCGCGGTTTGATATGGCGGTGGGTGCCGGTATCGGTCACGACAGGGGTGGCGCAGAACGGGCATTCGGTGGCATGGGTGACGCCATCAAATTCCACCTGCGCACCGCAATTGGGGCAGCTGGTGACGCGGGTTTCCTCGATCTCTTGCGCGGGCAGAAGATTGTCGAGGGCGCGGCGGAAATCCAATTCCTTGATACCGCCGGTCCACGGGGTTGATTGCGCCACCGCAGCGGTGTTGCCGCAGTGGTCGCAGACAAGTTGCCCGGCGCCGGGATCATAGCGAAAGTCCGCGCCGCATTGGTCGCAAGGGAAACGGTGTTCCTCGGTCACGGAGGTTGGCGCGAATGGTGGGGTGTGCGGCATGGGACTTACTTGCCTCCGGCGGGAGTGTTTTCAGCAAGATGAACAGGGGGCGCGTGGCCCCCTGCGTGTCACGCGCCTGGGGGCGGAGGCGGCAGGATGGTGAAAAGTTGCGCCAGTTCCTGCACATCCTCGGCCCGCAACCAGCCATCCTGACCGGGGGTCCAGACATAGGTATCGCGGGTGATCTGCCCGTCGCTTGCCATACGGCCAAGCGAGGCTTTGGAGAACGGCCCCTTGGTTTCACCGGCTTCGGCGATGTGCCAGACATGTTCGACCGGCGGGGGCGGCGGCGGTGTGGAGGTGGTTGTTTGCGCCGCAGCGGGGTGGGCGGCGCCCCAAGGGCCGGGGTGGGCCATCTGACCTGCCATTGCCATGCCCATACCCATCCCAAGGCCCGCGCCCATGCCACCACCACCGCTGGGGTTTTTGGCGGCTGCGGTCATTGCCTCGGCGGCGGAATATTGCGTGAAGCGGCCCAGATCGCCCGCCAGCCCCATCGAGGTGCGTTTGTCCAGCGCCTCTTCCACGGCGGGGGGGAGCGATATGTTTTCGATGTAAAGCTCGGGGATCGACAGGCCGTAACCGGCAATCGTGGCCGAGATTTCCGAGGCGACAAGTTTGCCCAGGTCGGCGGTATTGGCGGCCATATCAAGCACCGGAATGCCAGAGGAGGCGATCACGCGGGAAAATTCCTGTACGATGATGTTGCGGATCTGGAAGCTGATCTCGTCCATGGTGAATTCGCCGTCGGTGCCGACGATTTCAGACAGGAATTTCGCCGGGTCCACGACGCGCACCGAATAGGTGCCGAAGGCGCGCAGACGAACCGGGCCAAATTCGGGGTCACGGGCGATGATCGGGTTCTTGGTGCCCCATTTCAGATCATTGAACCGGGTGGTGTTGACGAAATAGATCTCGGATTTGAAGGGCGATTTGAACCCGTGATCCCAGTGCTGAAGCGTCGTCAGAACCGGCATGTTGTTGGTTTCCAACATATAAAGCCCGGGGGTGAAGACATCGGCCAGCTGGCCTTCGTGCACGAAGACGGCGGCCTGACCTTCACGCACGGTCAGCTTGGCGCCGTATTTGATCTCGTGGCCTTCGCGCTCGAAGCGCCAGACCATGGTGTCGCGCGTGCCGTCGACCCAATGGATGACGTCAATGAATTCGCCGGTGAGAAAATCGAAAATACCCATGTTACAGGTCTCCTTGGCCGTCGTGGCTTAGCTTGGTCCGCTGATCAGATCGGATGCGATTTGGCGCAGGATCGGGCGGGCCTCGTCGGGACTCATCCCGGCGCTGACGCGCGGATCGTAGAGCATTTTCAGCAGCATTTCATCATGTGTGGTCAACAGCGCGAATTCATCGTCGTCGTTGAAGATCGAGGGGCGGGCCTGAGGGCTGTCATTGGCAAGGCCAAGACCCTGGGCCAATTCCTCGTGAAGGCAGGATTTGCGCAGCAGGTCGGGGTGTTCAGCGCGCACCAAGGCGATGGCCTTGCGGTAGATGTGATCGTTGTCGGAGCCTGAGAACGCGATCACCAGACAGTGGATCGAGCGGGGTATGTCTTCAAGGATCGACAGCGAGGCGGGGTTGATATTGGGCACGATCTGCCGAACACGGGGCATGGCGGCGGCGCGATCATCTTCGCCCATAATGAGCACAAAGAAATTGGCGTTGTCGGGACTGACCGAAATCGGGTGTCCGGTGACGCGCGCCAACCGCGCGGCATAGGTCTGGACCTCGGCTCGGTCGCTTGTGCGCTGGGCTTCGGGAACCGAGGCCCCGAATTCGACACTGAAGCGCACCGGTCGGTCCCAACGGCGCAGGCGACCCGGCCCGCCGCGCGAGGTGCGCAGCCCCGCGCCGCGCTCGTATTCGTCAAAAAACGCGATCTTTTCGAAATTGCGCAACAGGTCATCAGAGGAATAGGGCGTATCGGGGCCACCACCATCGGTGCGCAGCAGCCCTTGCGCCAGCAAATCGGCCTGCACGCGGGCATAGTAGGTGCCGAGCGCCTTGCTTTGTGCCGAAGGTGTCGCCTGTGTCGGGGCGGCGGCGGGGCGCACCAGCCCGGCGGGGCGCGCCTGCGGAGAGGTGCGCGGCGTCGCGGGCACGACCGGCGCGCAGGCTGCTGAGAGCAGCAGCCCGCCGAGAGCCACCACAGTTGGTGCTATGGCTTTGAGGCAGCGCACAGGCGTTCTCAGGCCTCCGGTACGGCGGTGCCCGCCGTATCGCCCAGACCGGTCTTGCGCGCCTTGGCCGAGGCCAGCGTGTCGCGCAGCTCTTTTTCCATATGCTTCAGCTCGACTTCGGCGGCGGCACGGCGTGCCTTGCCTTCGTCGGCGATTTGGAGGCTTTCGTTGATGGTGGCGATCAGGTCGGCATTGGCCTGTTTGACGGCTTCGATGTCGAACACGCCGCGTTCCATTTCTTCGCGGATAACCTTGTTACTGTCGCGCAGGTTCTTGGCGTTGGAGGTCAGCAGTTCGTTGGTCAGGTCGTTGGCGGCGCGGACGGCGACGGCGGCCTCGGCCGAGCGTTGGATGGTGACGGCCTGCGCCAGTTGGGTTTCCCAAAGCGGCACGGTGTTCACCAGCGTCGAGTTGATCTTGGTGACCAGCGATTTGTCGTTTTCCTGCACCAAGCGGATCGAGGGCAGCGATTGCATGGTCACCTGGCGGGTCAGTTTCAGGTCATGCACCCGGCGTTCCAGATCGTCACGCGCGGCGCGCAGGTCGCGCAGTTCTTGGGCGACCATCACCTGATCGGCTTCGGGGGCGGCCTTAACGGCGGCTTCCTTGGCGGGGATCACGGTTGTGTCCAGATCTTTCAGCTTGGCCTCGCCCGCAGCGATGTAAAGCGCCAGCTCGTCATAGAACGCGAGGGTTTTCTGATAGAGCAGGTCGAGCGATTTGATGTCTTTCAGCAGTTTGTGTTCGTGGCCTAGCAGGTCATCGGTGACCTTGTCGATCTGGCCCTGCACGGTTTCAAACTTGGCGGTGAATTTGGCAAACGGGGCGGCACGGCCCAGCAGTTTTTCCCACCAGGTGCGTTTGCGGCGCACGTCCAGCTCGGACACGGAAAACCCGCGGATCGCGGTCACGATATTGCGCAGGCTGTCGCCCGCCGGGCCGACATCCTTGTTGCGCACATCGGTCAGCATGGCCTGGCTGATTTCTTGAAGCTCGGCCTGCGCGCCCGATCCGAACGAGACGATCGAATTGGTGTCGCCCATATCCAGCTCGTCCATCCGCTTACGGATTTCGGCACCGACGGGGGCGGTTGCTGCCTCGAGTGCGACGACTTCTTCGGCTTTGACAGGCTCGGGCAGGATGACCGCGTTGACCTCTTCGACGAGCGCCAGCGTTTCCTTTGCTTTCTGCTGAATGGTTCCAGACATGTGTGTTCCCCTTCGTTCCCGTTTCTAACGGATTGTAATTCTGTGCGGTCTTCGCGGTTTATTCGGTGCGAATGCCTTCGCGTTTGAGCCGGTCACGCAGCACGTCGATTTCGATTGTCAGATCGCTACGGTCGTCCAGCAACAACTTTTGCGTGCGGGCGGCGAAGTTCTGCTCAAGGTCGTCCAGCAGCGCGGCATAGTCGGCGCGCGCCTGCGCATCGCGCGAGCGGCCATAGATATCGGCGAACTTGATCGTCGCATCGCGGGCACCCATCAAATAGACCGACATATATTTGCGGGCCGCTGTCAGGTCGCGCGGGTCTTCTTCGACGGTGCGGAACAAGGTGCGTGCGGTCGTTTGGAATTTTTCCAGCCGTACGGCCATTTGCCGATCACCGGCGCGTTTCATCGCTTCGGTCATGGCGGTCAGGTGTTTCTCGGCCTCGGTCACGGCGCGGGCGACGCGGTCGGTCTGGAAGCTGTCGATGCCATCCATGCCTTTGTTGGTCAGCGGATCGGGGCCAAAGGCCAGTTGGTGCAGCGTGGTGCCAATCACCAGATAAATCACCGGGGCCAGCAGCCCGCCAGTGGCGGCATATCCCGCCAGCCCAAGGCCAAGCCCGGTCAGAATGCTGCCAGTGATCTTGCGTGGAAAGGCGGGGCGGCGGGCAACTTTGCGCGCCTCATACGCCTCTTGCGCGATCAGCCCCTCGCGGGTCAGCCAAGCGGCCAGCAGCATCAGGGCCAAGGCGCTGAGATTCAGCGCCAGCGCAGTCGGGCCGTTGCCAAAGGCGGAAAAGATCAGCGGCAGCGGCGCCAGAAACAGCAGGTTGATGCGGCCGCCCGCACGGGTGCGGCGGGCGTCACGAAAACTACCGGTGTCGGGCAACTTGGCCCCCGGAGTTGATTCGCCCTCGGGGCTGTATTTTCCGCCGAATTTTTGCGCCATCAGACACCCCCTGCGATCGAAACGTAGAGGATCAGTATGACAAGCAGGACAAAGGCCAGCTTCTGTAGTCCGGTTTCTGACATCAGGCCCCCGCCATTGAACGCACGCAGAAAACCTATGCGTTTGCCGCCGTGGTGGCTAGGGGGAAGATTGTCTGTGCCGCATCAGTTCAGCGGGTTCGGCGTTCAAGCGGACCGTTGCCCAAGGATCAGTCTTTGCGGCGACGCTGCACGCGGGGGCGGGGTTTGCCTTTGTCCGAGGGGCGGGTGGTGCTGAGCTCGGCCGGGCCGGAGTTCAGGCTGCCGCCCCGTCGTGCGCCGGGTTTTGCGCCGCTGGATTTGCCAGACCCGGGTTTGTTGGGGCCGGATTTGCCGGGGGCGAAGTTGTTGGCGGGTTTTGCGCCGCCGGATTTATGCGGTGCGCCCGAGCGGGTCATTGTTTCGCCGGTGCTGAGGCCGGGTTTGCCCGCACGGCTGGCGCGGGGCCTGGTGCCGGGCTTGCTGCGCGGGGCGGGTTTGTCGTCGTCGAGGTCGGTAAGGCCGAAAAGCTCCATCGCTTCTTTGTCCAGCCCAAGCTGGTCGCGGACCACGCGGCGGCGCAGTTCCTCGACCGCGCCGGGTTTCAACTGACCCAACTGGAACGGGCCATAGGAAATGCGGATCAGCCGGTTCACGGTAACGCCGATCGCATCCATGGCGCGGCGAATTTCGCGGTTCTTGCCTTCGCGCAGCCCGACTGTCAGCCAGGCGTTGGCGCCCTTCTGCCGATCCAGCGTGACAATCATCGGCTGGAACGTTTCGCCATCGGCGACGATGCCCTGACGCAGTGGTTCCAGCATCGCATCGGTGACGCGGCCATTAACCCGCACGCGGTAGCGGCGCAGCCAGCCGGTCGAGGGCAGTTCAAGCTGACGCTTGACCGCGCCATCGTTGGTCAGCAGCAGCAGCCCTTCGGAGTTGAGATCAAGCCGCCCGATGCTGAGCACGCGGGGCATGTCTTCGGGCAGTTCGTCAAAGATCGTGGTGCGGCCCTGTTCGTCGCGGTTGGTGGTCACCAGCCCGGTGGGCTTGTGATACAGCCACAGGCGCGGGGGTTCGGGGGCGTCCAGCGGTTTGCCATTGACGACGATTTTGTCGGCGGGCGTGACGTTCAGCGCCGCGCGGTCGATCACCACGCCGTTGACGCTGACCTGACCAAGTTCAATCATCCGCTCGGCTTCGCGGCGGCTGGCAACGCCGGCACGGGCGATGACTTTGGCGATACGGTCGCCCTTTGGTGGGGTCTGCGGCATGATCGATTCTTTCGCTGATGGCGGCGCGGTCTGAGGCATTTCGCGCCTGCCGAAGGTGTTGTGAGCGGCTTTAGCGGAAAATCCGCCATTGCGAAAGCGCGGATCGCGGGGCAATCAGGGCGGATGGTGTTCACAAGCTTCATGGATCAGGCGTTGGAAGAGGCGCGCGCGGCCGCCGCGCGCGGCGAAGTGCCGGTGGGGGCTGTGCTGGTCGATCCGGCGGGGCGGGTGGTGGCGCGCGCGGGCAACCGGACGCGCGAGCTGTGTGATCCAACGGCACATGCCGAGATCTTGGTGATCCGCGCGGGCTGTGCTGCGGCGCGCAGCGAGCGATTGCCGGGATATGACCTGTATGTGACGCTGGAGCCCTGCCCGATGTGCGCCACGGCCATTTCTGCTGCCCGGATTGCGCGGCTGTATTACGGCGCGGATGACCCCAAAAGCGGCGGGGTGGCGCATGGCGCGCGGATATTCTCGCACGCGCAATGCCATCATGTGCCCGAGGTGTATGACGGTATCGCCGCAGCCCCCGCAGCCGAGCTGCTGCGGGAGTTTTTCACGTTAAAGCGCCTTGGAAACCAGTCGGGTTGATCAGAGTGTGATCGGCGTCATCACCTCGGGTTCGATCACGTTCACGTCTGGAAGGGCGGCTGCCAGTTCGGCGGCAGACTGTTCCAGAAGCGGGAAGGTACGGTAGTGGCAGGGAATCACCGTCTTGAAATCAAAGAAGGTTTTCGCGGCATAGGCGGCGCGCTTCATGTCCATCGTGAAATGCCCGCCGGAGCAGAGGATCCCGATATCGGGGGCGTGCAGGTCGTTGAAGATTTTCATGTCGGCCATCACGTCGGTATCGCCGGAGAAATAGATCGTATGACCCTCGCCCGCGATCATGAAGCCCGACTCGGTGCCTGCATAAACCGGGCCGACATCGGTACTGAACGACGAGGAATGCACGGCATTGACCATTGTCACCGCGACATCGCCCAGACTGACGGTGCCGCCTTTGTTGAAGCCGATGGTTTTGACCTCTTCTTTGGCTTCCCAGAAGCTCATCAGATCATAGATGCCGACCAGCGGGATATCGAGCTGCTTCGACAGCGCCAGCGCGTCGCCGGTATGGTCGCCGTGGCCGTGGCTGATCAGAATCGCGGTGGCGTCTTCGATCGCCTCGGCGCGGCTGTGGGCGGGAAACATCGGGTTGCCGGTCAGCCACGGGTCGACCAGCAAGATCTGATCGGCGATTTCGATGCGGAAGCTGGAATGGCCTAGCCAGATGATTTTCATGTCGATCCTCCTATAAGCAATGTAGCAGACCCTAGCACGGTGCCCCTGTAAGGAAAGAGCCTATGGACTGGACCCGGAACATCGACAGTTATTGCGAGCGGTTGGGGCCTGAGGTCTGGGCCGAGCCGGTCAATGCGCTGAGCAATCTGGCCTTTTTGTTGGTGGCGGCGATGATGTGGGGCAGGGTGCGCGGGCTGCCGTTGGCGCAGGCGATGGTATTGGTGCTGGCGGTGATCGGGGTCGGGTCGTTCCTGTTTCACACGCAGGCGCAGGTTTGGGCGGCTTTGGCCGATACGCTGCCGATTCTGGGGTTCGTGCTGTTGTATCTGTTTGCTGCCAATCGCGATTATTGGCGGTTGAGGCTTTGGCCCGCGCTGGGGCTGACGGCGCTGTTCGTTCCCTATGCGGCGGCCACGATACCGGTGTTCGCGAAACTGCCGGGGTTGGGCAGCTCGGCCGCATATGCGCCGGTGCCGCTGTTGATTGCCGTTTACGCCGTGGCATTGTGGCGGCGCGTGCCGCTGGTGGCGCGCGGGCTGATGGTCGGGGCCGGGGTGCTGGTGCTGTCGCTGACGTTTCGTAGTCTTGATTTGCCGCTGTGCGGGCGCTGGCCGTTGGGCACGCATTTTGCCTGGCACCTGCTGAATGCGGCCATGCTAGGCTGGATGATCGAGGTCTATCGCCGCCATATGCTTGCAGGCGCGGCGCCCCGGCGCTAAATGCTTGTCCGACTGGAAAACGGAGATCTTCAGATGTCGATCGACACCACAATTGCCGCCCGCGTGGCCAAACTGGCCCGGATCAAGGTGGAAGACGAGGCGCTGCCGGCGCTGGCGAATGAATTCAACACCATTCTCGGCTTTATCGAACAGCTGAACGAGGTGGATGTCGAGGGGATCGAGCCGATGACGAGTGTCACGCCGATGCAGCTGCGGCGGCGCGAGGACGTGGTGACCGATGGTAACCAGCAAGACAAGGTGCTGTTCAACGCGCCCGATGCGCGCGAAGGGTTTTTCGCGGTTCCGAAGGTGGTGGAATAATGTCTGATCTGAACAAACTGACCCTGGCAGAGGCCCGCGACCGGTTGCGCGCCAAAGAGGTCACCTCGGTCGAGCTGACCGAAGCCTGTCTGGCGAAAATCGAAGCATCCGGCGCGCTGAACGCGTTTGTGCACAAAACGCCCGAGATCGCGCTGGAGCAGGCCAAGGCCGCCGATGCGCGGCTGGCGGCGGGCGATGCGCCTGCGATGTGCGGCCTGCCGGTGGGTATCAAGGACCTGTTTTGCACCAAGGGCGTGCCCAGTCAGGCCGCCAGCCGGATTCTGGAGGGCTTCTTGCCGCAATACGAATCCACCGTGACCCAGAACCTGTTTGATGCGGGCACGGTCATGCTGGGCAAGCTGAACATGGACGAGTTTGCCATGGGCAGCTCGAATGAGACCTCCTGCTATGGCAATGCGGTTAACCCGTGGCGGCGCGGCAATGATGATACGGCGCTGACGCCGGGCGGCTCGTCCGGTGGGTCGGCCAGTGCGGTCGCGGCGGATCTGTGTCTGGCGGCGACCGGCACCGACACTGGCGGGTCGATCCGTCAGCCTGCGGCCTTTACCGGCATCGTCGGGATCAAGCCAACCTATGGGCGCTGTTCGCGCTGGGGCGTGGTCGCGTTCGCCTCTTCGCTGGATCAGGCCGGGCCGATGACCAAGACCGTGCGCGATGCGGCGATCATGCTGGGCACCATGGCGGGGTTCGACCCCAAGGACAGCACCAGCGCCGAGCTGGAGGTGCCCGATTTCGAAGCGATGCTGACCGGCGATGTCAAGGGTAAGAAAATCGGAATTCCGCGCGAATATCACATGGACGGGATGCCCGAAGAGATCGAGGCACTGTGGGCCGAAGGCACTGCGATGCTGAAGGCGGCAGGGGCCGAGATCGTCGATATCTCATTGCCGCATACAAAGTACGCGTTGCCTGCCTATTATGTGATCGCGCCTGCCGAGGCATCGAGCAACCTCGCGCGCTATGACGGGGTTCGCTATGGCCACCGCGCCAAGCTGGCGGCGGGCGATGGCATCACCGAGATGTATGAAAAGACTCGCGCCGAAGGCTTTGGCCACGAGGTGCAGCGCCGTGTGATGGTGGGCACCTATGTGCTGTCTGCCGGGTTCTATGACGCCTATTACAACCGCGCCCGCCGGGTGCGCACCTTGATCAAGCGCGACTTCGATGAAGCGTTTGCCGCCGGTGTCGATGCGATCCTGACCCCGGCCACGCCGTCCGCAGCCTTTGGGTTGGGCGAGATGTCCGAGGCCGATCCGGTGCAGATGTATCTGAACGACGTGTTCACGGTGACGGTCAACCTGGCGGGGCTGCCGGGGATTTCGGTGCCGACCGGGGTGAGCAAACAGGGTTTGCCACTTGGGTTGCAGCTGATTGGTCGCCCGTGGGGCGAGGCGGATTTGCTGAACACCGCTTATGCGCTGGAAACTGCCGCAGGATTTGTGGCCAAGCCCGGCCAATGGTGGTAAAATTATTAAAACAAAATGAGGCAGGATGTCAGTGATGCGGTATTTTCTTTGTGGCGCGGCTTTGTTGGCGCTTGCGGCCTGCGATCCTGTGGTGCCCGATAGCGGCGCGGGTGTGGGGTTTGGCGACTATACCGAATTCCAGCAAAAACAGGCGCAGCGTGATGCGCAGCTGAGCGGACAGGCGGCTTTGCCCGCCGCATTGGCAGTATCGCAGGAAAGCTTGCCGACGTCAGCCGGGGGGGCAGTTCCCGCCGCACCGGACGTGAGTTCCGTGCCGATTGAAGCCACGCAGGGCACCGAGGCCGAGCAGTTGGCTGCGGCAACCGCCGCCGCGCTGAACTCGGGTCAGGCCCCGATTGAGGCCAGCCCATCGAACCCCGCGCCGCAGGTGGCGATAGGGCCGAGCGGGATTTCGCGGGAAAATGATTTCGCCGGGGTTTCGGCGCTGCGCAGCATTGAAAGCGATGCCCAGCTGATCGCCACGAACCGGGCGCATTACGAGCAGGTGCAACCGACGGCAGTGCCGACACGCACAGGCTCGGATGGGCCGAATATCGTGGATTTCGCGTTGAAAACGTCGCATCCTGTGGGCAAACCAATGTATCGCCGTGGCGGCCTTGGACTTGCCAGCCGCACCGAACGAAACTGTGCCAAATACCCTTCGCCGGATATGGCGCAATCGGCTTTCCTGTCCAAAGGCGGGCCGGATAAGGACCGTTTGGGGCTGGACCCGGATGGCGACGGATATGCTTGCGCATGGGATCCGCGCCCGTTCCGCAAGGCTGTCGGCGGTTAAGCGATGGTGGGCACACCTGCCCACCCTGCGATGATTTCGCACCCCTGTTGCAGTTTTGGGCCGCGCCGTGATGGTGCGCGGCCAGATATGGTGGTGATCCACTATACTGCGATGCACAGCGCTGAGGCCGCGCTGGAGCGGCTGTGCGACCCCGCTGTGGAAGTGTCGGCGCATTACCTGATCGGCCCGCAGGGGCAGGTCTGGCAGATGGTGGACGAAGACATGCGCGCTTGGCACGCCGGTGCGGGGCAATGGGGGGCGGTGAGCGATGTGAATTCGCGCTCGATCGGGATCGAGCTGGCCAATTTGGGCGATCACCCTTTTGCCGAACCGCAGATGGCCGCATTGGAGGCGCTGTTGGCTGGGATCATGGCGCGCTGGGCGATCCCGCCAGAACGGGTGATCGGTCACTCTGACATGGCGCCCGAGCGCAAGATCGACCCCGGCCCGCGCTTTGACTGGCTCCGGCTGGCGCGGCAGGGCCTGTCGGTCTGGCCGCAGGCGGCCGCGCCGGGGGATTTTTGGGCCGATGCGGCGCGGTTTGGGTATGGCTTGGCCGACGAGGCGCTTGTTCTGAATGCGTTTCGGATGCGGTTTCGCCCTTGGGCCGAGGGGCCGGTATCAGAGGCAGACCGCAGCCTGATGGCGGATCTGGCGGCGCGTTTCCCCGTTGACCGCAACGGCCCGACTGCCTAAGTGAGCTTTGCGCGGAGGGCTGGATGGCCGCGGGGGGCAACCTTCGAGGAAAGTCCGGACTCCACAAGATAAGGGTGCCGGGTAACGCCCGGCCGGGGAAACCCGAGGGAAAGCGCCACAGAAAACAAACCGCCTTCGTGTCCCTCGCGGGATACTGGGGTAAGGGTGAAACGGTGGGGTAAGAGCCCACCGCAGGACTGGCAACAGGACTGGCACGGCAAGCCCCACCCGGAGCAATGCCGAATAGGGATCTCGCGCGGGGCCGGTCGGGCAACCGATACCGCCGCAGGGCACGTCTTGGCCCAGAGATCCGGGTTGGCAGCTGTAGGCGGGTTGGTAACAGCCCGCTCAGAGGAATGGTCATCCAGAGGGGGCAACCCCTTGGACAGAATCCGGCTTACAGGCCCTCCGCGCATTTATTTCCACTATACGACAGACCAGCCGCCATCGCAGGGCAGGATCACCCCGTTGATGTTGCTGGTCTCGTCAGAAGCGAGCCAGCAGATGCTTGCCGCCAACTGATCGGGCTTTGCCGCGCTGGGCATAGTGGCCTGCATGATCGGGCCGATTCGGGCGGCGGCCAGCGCAGAGTTGAAGGGGGCCTCGATCGAGGTTTCCACCGCCCCCGGCGCCACCGCGTTGCAGCGTACGCCGCTGGGGCCATACATGAAGGCCGTGCTGCGGGTCAGCCCGATCAGCCCATGTTTGGAGGTGGTATAGGCCGCCCCGGCGATGGAGCCGCGCAGGCCAGCTTCGGAGGTGACGTTTACGATCGCCCCGTTGCCGCGCGCTAGCATCCCCGGCAGCACCGCGCGGGTCAGGCGCATTGGCGCGGTCAGGTTGACGGTCATCACCTTGTCCCACATCGCATCGTCCAGCTCGGCGGCAGGCAGGAACGCGTCCATGATCCCGGCATTGTTGATAAGAATATCGACTGCCCCGGCGACCTGCATGATGCGTTCAATCGTGTCGGACAGGGTGATGTCGCCCGCGACGATGGCATGGCCGGTGCCGGGCAGTTCGGCCTGCACCGTGTTCAGCCGATCTTGTTTCATGTCGGTGGCGATGACGCGGGCCCCGGCGCGGGCAAAGCGCAGCGCTGTCGCACGGCCAATGCCTGCGCCTGCGCCGGTGATCACCACGCATTTGGCGTCGAAGCGGGGCGGGATTTGTGAATTTGGCACGGACTTTGTCCTTCTGCGATCAGGTTTCAACTGTGCAACTGCGTTCCAGTATGGCGGTCCCAGGTGACGCAGGCCATGATCGGGATCAAGCACAACAGGGAAAACACGCTCGGAAAGCTGTTGACTCGCCCTGAGCAATCAGTAAAAGGCAGGCTTCATGAGATTTTCACCGGGGCGCACCCGCCCGGCGCAGGAGAACACCAATGGCGAAGCCAACGACGATCAAGATCCGTCTGAACTCGACCGCGGGCACTGGGCACTTCTATGTGACCAAGAAAAATGCGCGCACCATGACCGAGAAGATGGTCGTCCGTAAATATGACCCGGTTGTGCGTAAGCACGTCGAGTATAAAGAAGGCAAGATCAAGTAATTGATGCCATCTTTCGGACCGGACAGGGCCACGCCAAGCGCGTGGCCTTTCTCGTTTCTGATCCATTGCAATTGAGACGCAGGTAAAGCCATGCCGAAGGACGGACATTTTGTGAACCGCAGCAGTTGGCTGCGTGCGGCAATCTTGGGGGCGAATGACGGCATCGTGTCGACCGCCAGCCTGTTGGTCGGAGTGGTCGCCGCCGGTATGGACCGCAGCGGCATTCTGCTGACCGGCCTCGCGGGGCTGACGGCAGGGGCGTTTTCGATGGCGGCGGGGGAATATGTGTCGGTCTCAGCGCAGTCGGATACCGAGGCGGCTGATCTGAAGCGCGAGTTGCGCGCGCTGGAAGAGGATCCGGATTATGAGCTTGAGGAACTGGCGCAGGGGCTTGAGGCGCGTGGGGTCGAGGTCGGCCTGGCGCTGACCGTGGCCCGTCAGATGACTGAACACGATGCGCTGGATGCCCATGCGCGCGAAGAACTGGGGATGACCGAGCTGTCGTCGTCGAACCCGCTGGAGGCGGCGATGGCTTCGGCGCTGAGCTTTGCTGTGGGGGCGGGGCTGCCGTTGGCGGGTGTTATCCTGGCGCCCTCGGGACAGACGACTGTGGTGGTGGCCTTGCTCACGCTGATGGCGCTGGTGGTGCTGGGTGGATTCGGGGCTAGACTGGGCGGGGCACCGATGCGCCCGGCGGTGCAGCGTGTGCTGGTCTGGGGCAGTCTGGCGATGGTGGTGACAGCCCTTGTGGGGCGGTTGTTTGGTGTCGTCGCAGCTTAGGAATATCGCCGAGTGTGGAATTAAAAAGGCCGGTCCAAACAGACCGGCCTTTTCATTCAGGTGGTGCAGCGTGTGCTTATTCGCGGTTGCCGAACAGTTGCAGCAGCATCATGAACATGTTGATGAAGTCCAGATACAGGTTCAGCGCGCCCATGATGGCGGCTTTGCCCAGCCATTCGGTATCGCCGTGATGCGCATGGGCCAGATAGGTCGTCTTGATCGTCTGGGTGTCATACGCGGTCAGGCCGGCGAAAATCAGCACCCCGATGGCCGAGATCGCGAACATGATCGCGGGCGAGCCGAGGAAGATGTTGACGATAGACGCCACGATCAGGCCAATCACACCCATGATCAGGAACGCGCCCCAGCCAGAGATGTCTTTCTTGGTGGTGTAGCCGTAAAGCGACAGACCCGCGAACGCGATCGAGGTGATCAAGAACACTTGCGCGATCGAGAAGCCGGTGAAGGCGACAAAGATCCAGCTGAGCGACAGGCCCATGACCGCCGCGAAGACGTAGAAGAACAACTGCGCACCCGCCGCTGACAGGCGGTTTATGGCCGCGCCGAAGGCGAAGACCATGATCAACGGTGCGAACATCACGATATAGCCAAGGATATTCGGCTGAAGTGTCATCGGGTCGCGGAACACACCCAGCAACTGTGGGTTTGAGCCAACAGCCCATGCCACAGCGAATGTGATCAGCATGCCCACGGACATCGTGCCGTAGACCTTGTTCATGTGGGCGCGAAGCCCTGCGTCGATCTCGGCCGTGCGGATGCCCGCACCGGCCCGGATCGTGTTGAAATCAGCCATTTAAGCCTCCGATGGTGAACCATGTGCCCCGTTACCGGGACTTGTTTCGAATATCGGTGAGCCGGGGCCTGTTTTCAAGTGTCGTGATGGCGGAACGGGGCTTTTTCCCGCCTTAGCCGCGCCAATTGTGCGGCACATCCCACAGCGGGCGACGCGCTTCACGCAGGGCCTGACGATAGCTGAGGCCGATATCGGCAAGCCGGGCGTCATCCATCTCGGCTAGAGCAGAGCGCTGACGGTACAGGCTGAGCAAAGCAAACGTGCGCTGGATCAGCGAGGGTTTGCAGCTGTGGGAGAGTGCGGCGCGGGTGGTGATCATCGAGGACATCGTATTACCTTTCCATTTTGTGCGATTGAGTCGCTGTCTCATCATTTCTGTTGATGTATATGGGGGAATGTGGTTCATTTTGAAAATGAATGTTTGGCGACGCAATCATCAAGGAATGTGATGGATGAGAAACTTGGATGTGACCACGCTGCGCTCGTTTGTGGCCGTGGCGGAATTGGGCGGGGTGACGCGGGCGGCTGGGTTTCTGAATCTGACGCAATCGGCGGTCTCGATGCAGCTGAAGCGACTGGAGGAGTTGCTGGGCATCACCCTGCTGGATCGCTCTAACCGCAGTATCAGCCTGTCGGCGCCCGGCGAGCAACTGCTGGGCTATGCCCGGCGCATGGTTTCTTTGAACGACGAAATCATGGCCAGGCTGACAGACCAGATATATGAAGGCGAGATCGTTCTGGGCGTGCCGCATGACATCGTCCTTCCGGCGGTGCCGCGGGTGCTGCAACGGTTCAATGCGCAATTCCCGCGGATGAAGGTGCAACTGCTGACCAGTTTTACCCGCGAGCTGAAAGACAGGTTCCATCGAGGCGAGTGCGACGTGATCCTGACGACCGAGGCGGGGGTGGACAAGGGCGGCGAAACGCTGGTGACCAAACCGCTGAAATGGATCGGCGCACAGGGGGGCTCTGCGTGGAAGCAACGACCGCTTCGTTTGGCATTCGGGCGGCACTGCATCTTTCGTGGCGGGGTAATTGCGGCGTTGGATGCGGCCGGCATCGACTGGGACATGGCGGTGGAAACCGAATCAGACCGCACGATCGAGGCGACGGTCAGTGCCGATCTGGCGGTGCATGCCATGATTGATGGCACCGAGCCGCCGCATCTGGAACAAATCGACCACGGCGGAAGCCTGCCCGAGCTGACATCGCAGAAGATCAACATGTATGCGACCGACAAGGGCCGGGGGGAAGTTCTGGACACGCTGGCGGATCAACTGCGCCAAGCGTTTCGCCATATGTGAGCGCTCAGAGCGTGATCACGACCTTGCCGGTGGACTGGCGGGTCCGCAGAAGTTCCAGCCCTTCAGCCACGCGCGCCAGCGGTAAAACGTGGCTGACATGCGGCTTTAACCGCCCTTGAGCATACCAGCCCATCAGCGTCGTCAGGCTGCCGGTTACAACCTCAGGGCGAAATTTCAGGTAGCCGCCCCAATAGACGCCCAGAACGCTGATATTTTTCACCAGCAGGTGGTTGGCGGGAATCTGCGGCACTTCGCCGCTAGCAAAGCCGATCGGCAGCAGCCGCGCCTCGGGGTTGCAGGCGCGAAATGCCGCTTGCCACTGCTCCCCTCCGACCGGGTCATAGACCACATCAGCCCCGCCCAGCGACTTGACTATGGTGCGGATGTCTTGGGTCTTGGCGTCGATCAGATGATCGGCCCCGGCGGTGCGCGCGGCCTCTAGTTTGTCGGTGCCGCGGGCGCACGCAATGACGGTGGCCCCCATCAGTTTACCGATCTCGACAGCCGTCAGTCCGACCCCGCCTGCGGCCCCCAGCACCAGCAAGGTTTCACCCGGTTGCATCTGCGCCCGATGGGCCAGGGCAACGTGGCTGGTGCCATAGGCAATCTGAAAGGCGGCGGCCGCTTCGAACGACATCGCATCGGGCATTTCAACCACACGATTCAAGGGGAAACAGCCATATTCGGCCAATCCGCCCTGACCGCCAAAGACCGCCACGCGGGTGCCGGGGGCGGGGCCGTCGGTGTCGGGACCAAGCGCCTCGACCACGCCTGAAACCTCCATCCCCAGCGTGAACGGCGCCTGTGGCGTATCTTGATATTTGCCTTCGATCATCAGCAGATCCGCGAAGTTCAAACCGCAGGCTGCGATTCGCACGGCGACCTCGCCTCTGGCGGGAATCGGGCGGGGAATATCGGTGATGGTCGGGCGTAGAGTCGGGGCGGAAATGTGATAGGCGCGCATGCAATCCTCCGGTTTGATTGGCTTATGCAAATCCAATACGCGCGTGTCAAATTGGCAGACCAATATTATCTGCTGTGAAACGAGCAATCCCGTTATGATTGTTAGTCGAAGCAAAACTTTCATCTAAATAGCGAGTAATATTCTTGATCAATTATAATAGATTGATACATTCCCGATTACGGACAATCGGAAGCTGTGTGTGATAGGGAGGGGCTGGTTCGGTCCCGCGCGGCAGTGGATATTGATTTTTTGTGACTGGTTGAAAAGGAGCCGCTTGATGGCACACCCTGTTGATGAACACGTCGGAAAACGCATTCGCCACCGACGGTGGCTTGTCGGAATGACGCAGCAGCAGTTGGCTGAAAAAGTTGGTATCAAGTTTCAGCAGATCCAGAAATACGAGACCGGCGCCAACAGGGTAAGCGCATCGCGGCTGTGGGATATCGCCGACGCTCTTGAGGTGAAGGTCGGCTTTTTCTTTGAAGGTCTGGAAGAGACTGATGACGGCGGCCCCGCAGGTCAGGTCATTCCTGCCGATTTGATCGGCGATAAAGAAGCGTTGGATCTGGTGCGGTCCTATTATGCCATTCCCGAGAATCAGCGCCGCCGCTTGTTCGAATTGGCCCGTGTTCTGTCCGACGTGGCTTGAGCGCGAACGCCCCTTGGAGTACGCCTGCGGCGAATAAACCGGGGGCGAATGAGGGCAATGTTGGAAAGCGATGAAGCGCAACGCGTGATGGTCACGGCACATAGCGTGGCTGACGCCGCCCGAGCTGCTATTCTTCCCTATTTTCGGCAACCGGGACTTGAGGCCGAGAACAAGCTGAACAGCGGGTTCGATCCGGTGACTGTTGCGGATTGCGCGGCTGAGCAGGCGATGCGCGCCGTTTTGGCGCAGCAGCGGCCAGAAGATACAGTTGTCGGCGAGGAATACGGCACGCAGGCGGGCACAAGTGGGCTGAGCTGGGTGTTGGACCCGATTGATGGCACCCGAGGGTTCATGAGCGGCACGCCGACCTGGGGGGTGCTGGTGGCAGTGTCGGACGCGAATGGCCCACTGTTTGGGGTGATCGACCAGCCCTATATCGGTGAACGGTTCTGGGGCGGGCTTGGCCAGTCCGGGATGACCGGACCGCAGGGCGCGCGCGATCTGGCGGTGCGCGGCACGCGCGGCTTGGATCAGGCCGTTCTGTTCACCACATTTCCAGAAGTTGGCACGGCAGCAGAAGGTGCAGCATTTCAAGAGGTTGCACGGCATGTACGCCTGACGCGCTATGGCATGGATTGCTATGCTTATGCGATGCTCGCGGCGGGACAGATCGATCTGGTGATCGAAGCGGGGCTGAGCAATTACGACATTCATGCCCCGATCGCTGTCATCGAAGCGGCGGGCGGGATCGTCACCGACTGGCAGGGCGGTCCGGCGCATCAGGGCGGGCGGGTGATTGCTGCGGCGGGAGAAGAGCAGCACCGAGCGGCGTTGGAGATCCTGAGCCGCGTCCCGCTTGATTAACATTCCCTAACGCGTCAAAATGGACTTGCTGCGCGAGTCCTTTGCCCCTTTCTGTCGCGCGGTTCCACACACATCCGAAGGGGGTTTACATGTGTGTGGGGGACCAAGTGTCTGAAATTATCATAAAAAATGCCGACATTCTGTTGACGATGGATGATCGCCGGACCGAGTTGCAACGGGCCGATATCGTGCTGCGCGCCGGGGTGATTGTTGGCGTGGGGCAGGGATTGCAGAGTTCGGGTGAGGTCATCAATGCGCGCGGATGCGTGGTGACGCCGGGCTTGGTGAACACCCACCACCATCTGTATCAGAGCCTCACGCGGGCCGTGCCGGGTGGACAAAATGCGTTACTTTTCGGATGGTTACAGACGCTTTACCCAGTTTGGGAGCGGTTCGGCCCCGAGGAAATGCGGGTGTCGGCGACGGTGGGGCTGTGCGAGTTGGCGCTGTCGGGGTGTTCGCTGAGTTCGGATCATCTGTATTTGTATCCCAACGGGGCGCGGCTGGACGATACGATCGAGGCGGCAATGCAGGTGGGGATGCGATTCCATCCGACGCGGGGCGCGATGAGCATTGGCGAAAGTGACGGCGGCCTGCCGCCGGACAGTCTGGTGGAGCGGGAAGAGGCAATCCTAAGTGATTGTATTCGTGTAATAGATCGGTTCCATGATGCCAGCGAGGGCTCGATGTGCCGGGTGGGTGTGGCGCCCTGTTCGCCGTTTTCGGTCAGCCGGGACTTAATGCGGGATGCCGCCGTGCTGGCGCGCGACAAGGGCGTGATGCTGCATACGCATCTGGCGGAAAACGATGAGGATGTGCGCTATTCTTTGGAAAAATTCGGCTGCCGTCCGGGGCAATATGCCGAGGATCTGGGCTGGACCGGGGCGGATGTCTGGCACGCGCATTGCGTCAAGCTGAATGGACAAGAGATTGATTTGTTTGCGAAATCCGGGACAGGCGTGGCGCATTGCCCGTGTTCGAACTGCCGGTTGGGCAGTGGGATTGCGCCGGTGCGGGGGATGCGGGATGCGGGGGTGAAAGTGGGGCTGGGGGTCGATGGATCGGCCAGCAATGACACCGGCAACCTGATGGCGGAGGCGCGGCAGGCGATGCTGTTGCAGCGGGTGACGCGCGGGGCCGATGCGATGAGCGCGCGCGAGGCGCTGGAGATCGCAACGCGGGGCGGGGCAGAGGTGCTGGGGCGTGACGACTGCGGCCAGATTTCCGTTGGAAAACGGGGGGATATCGCAATCTGGGACGTCAGCGGCATCGAGAGTGCAGGCAGCTGGGACCCGGCGGCGCTGCTGCTGGCGGGGCCGATGAAAGTGCGGCATCTGCTGGTTGAGGGACGCCCAGTGGTGCGCGATTTTCAGATGGTGACGGTGGATTTGCCGCGCATCATTGAGCGACAGAATCAGTTGGCGCGGCGGCTGGCCGAGGCGCTTTGACCCGCGAAAACGACCGCGAAAATGGCCGTGCACGCGGTATGCACATGACATGCACAAACCATGCATATCGCAGGTGCAGCATTTTCTAGCGCGGGATTGCCGTGCCGTTGACCCATGTGGCGGCGATGGCGCGGTCGTCGCCCATCATGATGGTGGGGAAGATCGCCTCCCATATATCCGTCGCGCGGGCGGTGCGCTGGGCGATGGCGGGGGTCGAGGCGAGGTCGAGCACGATCAGGTCGGCCTCCATCCCCGGCGCGAGGTTGCCGATCTGGTCCTGCATCCGCAGCGCGCGGGCCGAGCCAACGGTGGCCAGCCACAGAAGTTGCGCGGCATGCAGCGGCGCGTGGCGTAGCTGTCCGATCTCGTAAGCGGCGGCCATGGTGCGCAGCATCGAGAACGACGAGCCGCCCCCGGTATCGGTGGCCAGCCCGACCCGCTGCCCGGCGGCGATCATGCCAGCCATATCAAACAGCCCCGAGCCGATGAAGGTGTTCGAGGTCGGGCAGTGGATCAGCGCGGCGCCGACGTCGCGCAGGCGGTCACGTTCGCGCGGGTCCAGGTGGATGGCATGACCGTAAAGGCCATTGGCCCCAAGCAGCCCGTGCGATTCGTAGGTGTCGAGGTAATCGCGGGCCTCGGGGAACAGGGATTTGACCCATGCGATTTCATCCAGCTGCTCGCTGAGGTGGGTTTGCATCAGGCAATCGGGGTGTTCCGCCCAGAGCGCACCGAGGGCCGAGAGCTGTTCGGGCGTGGAGGTGGGGGAAAACCGCGGGGTGATGGCATAGCTGAGCCGGTCGCGCCCGTGCCATTTTTCCAGCAGCGCCTTGCTGTCGTCATAGGCGCTTTGGGCGGTATCGCGCAGGGTGTCGGGGGCGTTGCGGTCCATGCAGGTCTTGCCCGCGACGACGCGCTGACCGCGCGCCTGAGCGGCGGAAAAGAAGGCATCGACGCTGGTGGGGTGGATGGTGCAGTAGCTGACCACGGTGGTGGTACCATGGGCCAGCGTCAGGTCAAGATAGCGCCCGGCGACCTCGGTGGCATAGGCGGGATCGTGAAAGCGGGTTTCTTCGGGGAAGGTATAGGTGTTGAGCCAGTCGATCAGGCGCTTGCCCCAGCTGGCGATGATCGCGGTCTGTGGATAGTGGACATGGGCATCGACAAAGCCCGCCATGATCAGCCCATCCCCATAATCGACCACGCGGGCCTGCGGGTGGGCGGCGCGCAGGGTGTCGGCCTGACCCACGGCAGCGATTCGCCCCTCGTGCAGCAAAACACCGCCGTGCGTGGCGTGCCGGGCCGCATCTGGCCCGTCGGAGAACGGGTCAGTGGCATAGCTGAGCGTCTGGCCCAGAAGAAGCGTGTCGATTGTCATGGCAGGGTCCTTTCCGGGGCAGTCTATTGCGCCGTGTTTGCAAGGTAAATCGCCGCTTGCCATTGTTTCATCCCGCTCAGGTCCGGTATGACAGGGGCAAAAGGACGCAAAGGGGTCAGGCATGAGTGACGACAAAGATGAGCGCATCGAGGACCTGACAGACGAGGCGTCCGAAGCGCAGGAAGAGGGCAGTTATCTGCTGGAGCGGCGGGCGATTGCCGCGATCCTTTATGCGGTGGACATCAACGACGCGGCCAAGCTGACCGAGCTGATGGAGCCGCTGCACGCGGCCGACATCGCCGACCTTCTGGAACAGATGAACGCCTATGACCGGCGGCGGCTGGTGCAGCTGTATGACCGCGAGTTCGACGGTGAGATTCTGTCGGAACTGGACGAGCGGATCCGCGAAGAGGTGATCTCGGTGCTGCGGCCGGATGTTCTGGCGGATGCTGTGCGCGAGATGGACTCGGACGACGTGGTCGATCTGCTGGAGGATCTGGACGAGCCGCAGCAAGAGGCGATTCTGGATGCGCTAGAGGATGCGGACCGGGTCGCGGTCGAGCAGGCAATGAGCTATCCTGAATACTCTGCCGGGCGATTGATGCAGCGCGAGGTGGTGGCCGCCCCCGAGCATTGGACCGTGGGCGAGGCGATTGATTTCCTGCGCAGTCACGAAGATCTGCCGGATCAGTTCTATCATGTGGTTCTGGTCGATCCGCGGATGCACCCGGTGGGGAACGTGACGCTGGGCAAGATCATGCGCTCGCGTCGCGACGTCGGGCTGAGAGAGATCATGGAGGAAGTGTTTCAGGTCATTCCGGTGACGCAGTACGAGGGCGACGTGGCCTATGCGTTCAACCAGTATCACCTGATTTCCGCGCCGGTTGTGGATGCCGATGACCGGTTGGTCGGGGTGATCACGATTGACGACGCCATGGCGGTTCTGGACGACGAGCACGAGGAAGATATCCTGCGGATGGCGGGTGTTGGTGACGATGCCAGCCTGTCGGACACGATCATCGAGGCGGCAAAGGGCCGGGCCTTGTGGCTGTTTGTCAACCTGCTGACGGCGATTTTGGCCTCGTTGGTGATCGAGGCGTTTGCCGAGACGATCAACCAGATGGTGGCGCTGGCGGTGCTGATGCCGATTGTCGCCTCGATGGGGGGCAATGCGGGGACGCAGACGATGACGGTGACGGTGCGCGCCCTGGCGACGCGCGACCTGACCGCGCAGAACGCGATGCGGGTGGTGATACGTGAGGTGTCGGTGGGGGCGCTGAACGGGGTGCTGTTCGGGCTGACGATGGCGGCGGTGACCGGGCTGTGGTTCGGCGTGCCGATGCTGGCGGTGGTGATCGGCGTGGCGATGCTGGCGACGCAGGTCGCGGCGGCGCTGGGCGGGATCGTGATCCCGATGACGTTGGACCGCTTCAATATCGACCCGGCGCTGGCCTCGGGGCCGTTTGTGACGACGGTAACGGATGTCGTCGGGTTCTTTGCCTTCCTTGGTCTGGCGGCCTCGGTGCTGATGTGAGCGATCTGGCGGCGATCAAGGCAGAGGCGCGCAAGGCGGCTTTCGCGCGGCGCAAGTTGGCCCACGAAGGTGCGCGCGGCGGTCGGGCTGGCGTGCTTTCGAGTTTTCTCGCGGGCTATCGCGGTGCGCCTTTGGCGGGCTATATGCCGATCCGCACCGAGATCAGCCCACTGCCCGCGATGGAAGAGGCCGCAGCACACGGGCCAGTCTGTGTGCCGGTGATTCAGGGCCCGGATCTGCCGTTGCGGTTTTCGCGCTGGGAACCGGGGTGCGCGTTGAAACCGGGCCCGTTTGGCGCGATGATCCCGGCTGTGGATGATTTCATCCGCCCCGAAATCGTGATTGTGCCGTTGGTGGCGTTTGACCGGCATGGCGGGCGGCTGGGCTATGGCGGCGGGTTCTATGACCGCACGTTGGAGCAGCTGCGGGCGCAGGGTCCGGTGCTGGCTGTGGGCTTCGCCTATGCCGCGCAAGAGGCCGACGCGTTGCCGCTGGAGCCGACCGATCAGCCGCTGGATATCATCATCACCGAACAAGGGGTTCTGGACGTCTGACCGCCGGTTCCCTCATGGCGGCCCGTCGGGGGCTGAGGCCTTGCCGCGCAGCCGACCCGAAGCGGGATGGCTGTTGGCTGACAGGGATATGACGCGGATTGGCGCCGGGACGCATTGATTGCAAAGGGAATAAGGCCCGCATGCCTGGCCGAAAGTCACGGGGAAAGCCCGTCTGATGCGACAAGTGCCGCTATGCGTGCGCAACAGGATCAAGATCATGTTCGGACGGCTGAAGAATTGGCGGCACCTGGCCAATCGCAATGGCTGTTGCCCCACGTGGTCCTGCACCCCGTCGCTCCCGCCGCAACGGTGATATTCTGAGGCTGAGGTCTGAATTCGGACAAAGCCGTGGACATGCCACTGACTTCAGCGAAGTTTAGCGAGAAAAGCGGGGTGGATGGTGCTGTGAGAGAGGATTGAACTCTCGACCTCACCCTTACCAAGGGTGTGCTCTACCACTGAGCTACCACAGCATCCTTCGTCGATCAGGCTTGATGGCCGTTCGACCGTGGAGGGGTGATTAGCCGCAATTCCCAAAGGGTGCAAGGGTAATCTGGACGGTTTTTTTCCTCTGCTGTAAGACTGGGATATGAAGCAGAAAACACCCGACAAACTGGTCCCGGCAAAGGGCGAAACCCGCGAGCAGCGGTTGAAAGCAGCGCTGAAGGCCAATATGGCCAAGCGCAAGGCGCAGATGCGCGCGAGGACGCAGGCCGATGGCCGGGGCGAAAAGGATAAAGGGCAGGACTGATGGATTCGATTATCGTAACGGGCAATGGCCCCCTGAACGGGCAGATCCCGATTGCCGGAGCCAAGAATGCGTGCCTGACCCTGATGCCGGCAACCTTGCTGAGCGAAGAACCGCTGACGCTGACCAACGCCCCACGGCTGAGCGACATCAAGACGATGACGGCGCTGCTGCAATCGCTGGGCGCGGAAGTGACGCAGATGCAGGGCGGGCAGGTGCTGGCCATGTCGAGCCATGATATCAACAACCACACTGCCGACTATGACATCGTGCGCAAGATGCGTGCCTCGATCCTGGTGCTGGGGCCGATGCTGGCGCGTGATGGCCATGCTGTCGTCTCGCTGCCTGGTGGGTGCGCAATTGGCGCGCGGCCGGTGGACCTGCACCTGATGGCGCTTGAAGCGATGGGGGCCGAGCTGGACCTGCGCGAGGGGTATGTTCATGCCAAGGCGCCGCTGGGCGGGCTGCGCGGCGGGATGATCGATTTCCCGATCGCCTCGGTCGGGGCCACGGAAAACGCGCTGATGGCGGCGACGCTGGCCAAGGGCACCACGGTGATCAAGAACGCCGCCCGCGAGCCAGAGATCGTTGATCTGGCGGACTGCCTGCGCAAGATGGGCGCGCAGATTGACGGCGATGGCACCAGCACGATCACCATTCAAGGGGTGGATCGGCTGAGTGGTGCGACCCATCCGGTGGTGACCGACCGGATCGAGCTGGGCACCTATATGCTGGCGCCCGCGATCTGCGGCGGCGAGGTTGAGCTTCTGGGCGGCCGGATCGATCTTGTTGGCGCGTTTTGCGAAAAGCTGGATGCGGCGGGCGTGGATGTGACGGAAACCGCGCGCGGTTTGATGGTGAAGCGCCGGGGCGACCGGGTGCGTGCGGTGGATGTGGTGACGGAACCGTTCCCCGGTTTCCCGACCGATCTGCAAGCGCAGATGATGGCGCTGCTGTGCACCGCCGAGGGGACGAGCGTGCTGGAAGAAAAGATCTTTGAAAACCGGTTCATGCATGCGCCCGAACTGATGCGGATGGGCGCGAAGATTGATGTCCATGGCGGCCATGCCACGGTCACGGGCGTCAAGCGGCTGAAGGGGGCGCCGGTGATGGCGACGGACCTGCGGGCGAGTGTTTCGCTGATCCTGGCGGGGCTTGCCGCTGAGGGCGAGACGATCGTGAACCGGGTGTATCACCTTGATCGCGGGTACGAGCGGGTCGAGGAAAAGCTGGGCAATGTCGGCGCAAAAATCGAGCGGGTGAGTGGAACATGACCGAAGATGCACGGTTTGAAGACGGGCGCGAGGCGCCGCTGAATCTGGGCGCGATGGACGCAGAGGATTTGAGCGTGATCTCGGCGCTGGTGCAGGACGCGGTGTTTCCGGTGACGGAGATGACCTGGCGCGCCAGCGAGCGACGTTTCGCGCTGCTGCTGAACCGGTTCCGGTGGGAGGACAAGGGCCGCGAGCGGCATGGCGCCGAACGGGTGCAATCGGTGCTGGCGGTGGATAACGTGCTGAGGGTGTCCTCGCAGGGGATCAGCCGCGATGACAAGGATATGATCCTGTCACTGCTGGCGCTGACCTGGATGCCGGGCGACGATGCCGAAGGTGTGCTGGAGCTGGTCTTGGCCGGTGATGGTGCGATCCGGCTGACGGTTGAGGCGTTGGAAGTGACGCTGAAGGATGTGACGCGGCCCTATCGCGCGCGGTCCAAGCGCGAGCCGGGGCACCCGGCCTGACGATCGGAGGCCTCCGGCGGGAGTATTGACGTCAGAAAGAAACCCGACGTGCGCAAATGCTTGAGGCCGGGCGCGCGGGCGGGTATGTCGATCCGAGACCCGGAGGGACCATGCCTGTTTTTCTCAATACCGCCGATGCCGATTTCGAAACCGCGTTTGCGGCCCTGTTGGGGGCCAAGCGCGAAGACAGCCCTGATGTCGATAACGTCGTGGCGGGGATTATTGCGGATGTGCGCGCGCGCGGGGATGCCGCGCTGGTTGATCTGACGCAGAAGTTTGACCGGCTGGTGCTGACGCCTGAAACGCTGCGGTTTTCCGAGGAAGAGATCGAGGCCTTGGTGGCGGCGGTGCCTGCGCATGAACGTGCGGCGCTCGAGCTGGCTGCGGAGCGCATTCGCGCATACCACGCGCGGCAGATGCCCGAAGATGCGCAGTGGACCGACGAGAGCGGTGCGACGCTTGGCTGGCGCTGGACGCCGGTGTCGGCGGCGGGGCTGTATGTGCCGGGGGGGCTGGCGTCTTATCCGTCCTCTGTTCTGATGAATGCGATCCCGGCCAAGGTGGCGGGGGTTGAGCGGTTGGCGATGGTTGTGCCGACACCAGACGGGGTAGCCAACCCGTTGGTATTGCTGGCGGCGCGGATCGCCGGTGTGAGCGAGATCTATCGCATTGGCGGGGCGCAGGCAGTTGCGGCGCTGGCCTATGGCACCGAGACAATTGCACCGGTGGACAAGATCACCGGGCCGGGCAATGCCTTTGTTGCGGCTGCCAAGCGGCGGGTGTTTGGCAAGGTGGGCATCGACATGATTGCCGGACCGTCCGAAATTCTGGTGATTGCGGATGGTGACAATGACCCTGACTGGATCGCGCTGGACCTGCTGAGCCAGGCCGAGCACGATGAGAGCGCGCAGAGCATTCTGATTACCGACAGCCCTGCGATGGCCAAAGCCGTGGTGGCGTCGGTTGAAAAATATCTGGAAACGCTGGAGCGGCGCGCGATTGCCGGGCCAAGCTGGCGTGACTATGGCGCGGTGATTGTGGTCGAGGATATGGACCGCGCAGTTGCCTTGTCGAACCGGGTGGCCCCTGAGCATTTGGAGCTGTGCGTGGCTGACCCCGATGCCTTGGCCGAGAAGATCACCCACGCTGGGGCGATCTTTCTGGGCGCTTGGACGCCCGAGGCGATTGGCGACTATGTGGGCGGGCCAAATCACGTTCTTCCGACCGCGCGCTCGGCCCGCTTTTCGTCCGGCCTGAGCGTGATGGATTTCGTGAAACGCACGACATTGGCAAAGATGACACCTGCGGCGCTGCGCAGCATCGGACCTGCGGCGGAAACGTTGGCGATCTCGGAAAGTCTTGAGGCGCATGGTTTGTCGGTGCGCGCACGCCTGAGCCGTCTGAACGAGTGACGCCGAATGAAGCCGCAATTTGTTTTGCAAACGTCCAAATACGTGGTCGGGGTCCGCGCTGCGCTTGATGGATCGGATTTCATCGTGCAGAAAGGTTCGACAACCTGTCAGGCGCTGTGCTGACCGGCGGCCTGCGAATGGTCGGATCGTATGAAGCTGGCAAGTGACGGCCAGAGTTGCAAGAACTGGGCGGTCGACCAGTTGAAGGAAGGGGTGAACTGAGATGTCCCGTATCAGCCATATCGAACTGGATGACAGCAATCTGCCGCCGCCCACGCCCGAGATCGAGCAGGAGCGCAAAGTCGCGATGTTTGATCTGCTGGAGGACAACTCGTTCGACCTGCCCAAGCGTGACGACCGTGCAGTGCCTGAAGGTCCATACCGTGTTGGCCTTTCGATCCGGGACAAGCGGCTGGTCTTTGATATTCTGACCGAACTTGAAGAGAAGGCGGCAGAATTTCATCTGAGCCTCAGCCCGTTCCGGCAGGTGGTCAAGGATTACTGGGCGATCTGTGAAAGCTATTTCGATGCGGTCAAGAACATGCCGCCCAGCCAGATTGAAACCATCGATATGGCCCGGCGCGGTATCCACAACGAAGGTGCGCGCATTCTGCAAGAGCGGCTGGAGGGCAAGGCCGATATCGATACCGACACGGCCCGGCGGCTTTTCACGCTGATCTGCGTGCTGCATTTCGGGGGCTGATGCGCGTGGCAAAACCACTGCCCCAGTCGATCTTGTTCTGCTGCGACCACAATGCGGTGCGCTCGCCCATGGCCGAAGGGATCATGAAGAAATTCTATGGCACCGGCACATATGTGCAATCGGTGGGCGTCAAGGGCGAGATGGAAATTGACGGCTTTGCGATTTCCGTCTGTCAGGAACTGGGGGTGGAGCTGTCGCGCCACCGGGCGCGCAGTTTCGAGCAGCTGAAGGATTGCGGCGACGACCTGTCGTCATTCGATCTGATCGTGGCGCTGTCGCCCGCAAGTCGGCATCAGGCGTTGGAACTGACCCGCGTGTTCCATCTGGAGGTCGAATACTGGCCGATCTCGGACCCGACCGGGCAGGGTGAAACGCGCGAGGCGAAGCTTGATGCCTATCGCCAGAGCCGGGACCAGATTGTTGAGCAGTTGATTGCCCGTTGGGGCCAACCAAGGGGAAGCTGATGAACGCGACGGTTCAGGCCTATTTCAAGGCATTCAATGCCGGGGACGTGGAGGCGATGCTGGCCTGTCTGTCCGACGATGTGGCGCATCACGTGAATGAGGGCAAAGTGCGGGTCGGCAAACCGGCGTTCACCGAGTTCTGCGCCCACATGAGCCGATGTTACCGTGAGAACCTGACGGACCTTGTGGTTTTTGACGCGGTGAACGGCACCCGTGCCGCTGCGGAATTCACCGTGAACGGCACCTATCTGGCGACCGATCCGGGCCTGCCAGAGGCGAAGGGGCAGGGGTATTGCCTGCCTGCGGGATCGTTCTTTTCCCTGAAAGACGGCAAGATTACGCGGGTGGTCACCTATTACAATCTGGCGGACTGGATTGCGCAGGTTTCTGCATGATCCGGGTCGCGGCACTGACCGGTGACGCGCTTGAGGCGGTTCTGGACGATGTCGCACAGCTGAGGATCGGCGTGTTCCGCGACTGGCCCTACCTTTATGATGGCGATCTGGCCTATGAAAAGGTCTATATGCAAAGCTATCGCGACAGTGCCGAGGCCGTGGTGGTGGGAGCCTTTGACGGTGATCGCCTGATCGGTGCCGCGACCGGCACCCCGATGGAGGATCACGCCAGCGATTTCGCCGCGGCATTCGACGGCACTGGCGCGCAGTTGAGCGAGATTTTCTATTGCGCCGAGTCGGTGCTGTTGCCCGAGTATCGCGGGCAGGGCATCGGGCATCGGTTCTTTGATCTGCGCGAGGCGCATGCCCGCAAGCTGGGGCGCAAGAAAGTAGCCTTTTGCGGTGTGATGCGCCGGGCCGATCACCCAGCCCGGCCGGATGAGTTTCGGTCCTTGGATGAGTTTTGGCGCAGCCGTGGGTATCGCCCGCTGGCGGGCGTGGTGGCGCGGTTCCACTGGACGGATATTGGCGAAAAGGCACCTAGTGCCAAATCCCTGCAATTCTGGATTCGCACACTTTCGGAGTGAGGCGTGATGTGGCGGGGGAAGAGGCCTCCGGCGGGGATATTTGAAAAATGTGAATTCCTGAGAAAGGGAGCACGATGAAAGTAGCAGCAGCGGCGTATCCGTTAGATGTTTTTGAAGACTGGGCCGGGTATGAGGCCAAGATGCGGTCCTGGGTGGCTGAGGCGGCTGGCGAAGGCGCCGAGTTGCTGGTGTTTCCTGAATACGGCGCGATGGAGCTGGCGTCTTTGGCCGGGGCTGCGGTGGCGGCGGACCTAAAGGGGTCGATCGCAGCGGTGTCGGATAGGGTTGCCGCCTCGAACGCGGTGCTTGCGGGACTGGCGGCCGAGTTTGGTGTGTATATCCTTGGCGGTTCGGCCCCGGTGGTCGACGGGGATCTGGTGGTCAACCGCGCGCCGTTTTTCGGGCCAAAGGGCGGGATCGGCGCGCAGGACAAGCAGATCATGACGCGGTTCGAGCGTGATGATTGGGGCGTGTCGGGGGGCGGGCCGTTGCAGGTGTTTGATACGGCGCTTGGAAAGATCGGCGTGCTGATCTGTTATGACAGCGAATTTCCCTTGTTAGCGCGGGCGCTGATCGACGCGGGCGTAGAGGTCTTGCTGATCCCGTCCTGCACAGAGGCACTTGAGGGATATTGGCGGGTGCGCATCGGCGCGATGGCCCGCGCGCTGGAGGGGCAATGTGTCAGCGTCATGGCTTCGTTGGTCGGCGACCGGCCCGAGATTTTTGCAGTTGAGGAGAACACCGGCATGGGCGGCATCTTTGGCCCGCCCGATGCTGGGTTCCCGCCCACCGGGGTGGTGGCCGAAGGGGTGTTGCGGCAGCCGGGCTGGACCTATGCGCGGGTCGATCTTGATCAGATCCGCGCGGTGCGCGCTGACGGTCATGTGCTGAACATGCGTCATTGGGAAGAGCAGGACCCAAGGACCGGGCCGCTGTCACAGACGCAACTGCGCTAGAGATTCCTCTTGAAAATCCGCTCGAATGCGCCCATTTAACCGTCGTCCCTCAAATTGGACGGGATAATTGATAAAGGAGAGACCATGGCCAAGGAAGATACGCTCGAATTTCCCGGTGTCGTGAAGGAACTCCTGCCCAATGCGACGTTTCGGGTCGAGCTTGAAAATGGCCATGAGATCATCGCACATACGGCAGGAAAGATGCGCAAGAACCGCATCCGTGTTCTGGCTGGCGACAAGGTACAAGTCGAAATGACCCCCTATGATCTGACCAAGGGTCGGATCAACTATCGCTTTAAGTAAGTGCGTCTGATCTTGGGATCGGGCAGCCCCCGCCGCAAGGAATTGCTGGCGCAAATCGGGGTTGTGGCGGATGATATCCGCCCCCCTGATATCGACGAAACCCCGATGAAAGCCGAACTGCCGCGCCCGTATTGTGCCCGAATTGCACGCGAAAAAGTGCTGGCAGTTCAGGCGGATAGCGATGATGTCGTGCTGTGCGCAGACACCACCGTGGCGCTGGGGCGTCGGATCATGGGCAAGCCGGAAAATGTCGGACAGGCGGCGGAGTTTTTGCTGGCCATGTCGGGGCGGCGCCACAAGGTGATTACCGCCGTGGCGGTGCGCCGGGGCGCGCAGGTGTGGGAACGCGATGTCGTGACCACAGTGCAGATGAAGCGCTTGTCGGATGAAGAATTGAACGCCTATCTGGCCACCAATGACTGGCAGGGCAAGGCGGGCGGTTACGGGATTCAGGGGCCTGCGGGCGCGCTGATTCCATGGATTTCGGGGTCGTTTACCGCAGTCGTCGGTCTTCCCTTGGCAGAGGCCGCAGGGTTGCTGCGGGCCGCAGGGTATCCGGTTTGGGGGCACGCATGATAGGCCGACAGATTATTTTGGACGAACTGGCTGGCAAAGAAGCGGCGGCGCTGATCGTCGATGGACAGCTGCATGATCTGCTGGTTGATTCGGATGCGCCGCGCGTCGGGGCGATTTATCGCGCCGTGGCCGAGCGCCCGATGAAGGGGCAGGGCGGTTTGTTCCTGCGCACCCCCGATGGGCAGGCCTTTTTGCGGCAGGTCAAGGGGATCGCGCCCGGCGATACGATGCTGGTGCAGGTCACCGGATATGCCGAAGCGGGCAAGGCACTGCCTGTCACGCAAAAGCTGCTGTTCAAAAGCCGTTTCGCCATCGTCACCCCGGATGCGCCCGGCCTGAACATCAGCCGCAAAATCCGCGACGAAGGCCTGCGGGATACTTTGCTGGCAATCGCGCATGACGTGATGGATGGCGTTGAAATGGGGCTGATCCTGCGCTCGTCCTGCGAAGGGGCGGACGCTGACGAGATCGCCGAGGATATCGCCGCGATGGCCGACCTGGCACAGGCGGTGGTGGCTGATGCCGAAGGCGCGCCCGAGAAGCTGACCGAAGGCGAGGGGCCTCATGGTCTGGCCTGGCGCGACTGGGTCGAGCCTGCGCAGATCGTGACCGAGCCCGGTGGATTTGCAGCGCATGGCGTGTTGGACCTGATCGCGGACGCGCGTGGCCCGCAAGTCCGCTTGTCTGGCGGTGCCTCGATGTTCGTGGAGCCTACCCGCGCGCTTGTGGCAGTGGATGTGAACACAGGCGGCGATACCTCGCCTGCTGCCGCGCTAAAGGCCAATATTGCGGCGGCCCGTGACCTGCCGCGGTTGTTGCGGGTGCGGGGCCTTGGCGGACAGATCACGATGGATCTGGCGCCGATGCCCAAGAAGGACAGGCGCAGCTTCGAAATGGCGCTGAAAGCCGCGTTTCGCACCGACCAGATCGAAACGGTGATGGCGGGCTGGACCCCTCTGGGGCACTATGAATTGCAGCGCAAACGCGAGAGGTTGCCCCTGTCGGACGCGCTGTCATGAGCTGTCCGATCTGCCACGGCGAAACCGATCAGAAATACCGCCCCTTCTGCTCGCGCCGCTGCGCGGACATCGATATGGGGCGGTGGCTTGGCGGGCAGTATGCGGTGGCTTCCAACGACCCGGACGACATCGAACAGGTGATCGAAGCGATGGAGCAGCGCCCCGAAAAACCGCACTGATCGCGGCGGGCGCGCCGCTTTTTCCGATGCCACTCTATTGATGGCGCAGGGCGACAATCGGGTTCATCCGCGCCGCGCGCCTTGCGGGAAAATAGCCAAAGATCACCCCAACCACGGCTGAAAACCCAAAGGCCAGCAGGATGATGACGGGATCAGGCGCAAACGGGATCGCAAGCATATTCGACCCGACCACAGCCAGCGCAAGACCCAGAAGAATGCCGATCAACCCGCCGAGCAGCGACAAGACAATCGCCTCGACCAGAAACTGCATCAGAACCTGACGCTCGGTCGCGCCAATCGCCAACCGGATGCCGATTTCACGGGTCCGTTCGGTGACTGACACCAGCATGATGTTCATGATCCCGATGCCGCCGACCAACAGGCTGACCGCAGCAACAGCGGACAAAAGCCCCGTCAGAACGCTGGAAATTCCGGTCAGCATCGAGGTGATCTGCTTCATGTCGAACACGTTGAAATCGTCGTCTTCCCCCGGTCCAATCCGCCGTCTTTCGCGCATCAGCAACTCGATATCGACTTTGGCCTTGTCGGTCGAAATGCCCTCCCTGATCGCGGCATAGATCATCGAGACGTCCTGATTTCCCGCGACGCGGCGATGAAATGTGCGGATTGGTATCAGGATACGGTCGTCCTGATCGTTGCCGAAACTTGACGCGCCCTTGGCTTCCAGCACGCCGATCACCCGGCACGAAATTTGCTTGATGCGGATCACGTCCCCCAATGGGCTAGAGCTGCCGAACAGCTCTTTTCGCACGGTTTCGCCCAAAATACAGGCCGCAGTTCCGCTACGCAGCTCGCTGTCATAGAAATCCCGCCCCTCGGTGATGGCCCAATCGGTGGCCTCAAGATATCGGTTGTCCGTGCCGGTCACATTGGTGGAGTAGTTGGTATTGCCAAGGATCGCCGTCATCATCCGCGAATTCATCGGGGTCGCGACGTTGACGCTGCTTACCTGATCCTGGATCGCGTCCACATCCTTGAGCGTCAGGCTCGCGGCGGTGCTTGAGGCGCCACCGGGGCCGCCCTGACCCTGACCGGGGCGGATCATCAGAAGGTTGGTGCCCAGCTTGGAGACATCCGCCTCTACCTGATCGGTCGAGCCTTGCCCGACCGTAACCATGGCAATCACCGCCGCCACCCCGATCACAACCCCAAGAATGGTCAGAAACGACCGCAAGGCGTTGCGCAGGATGGCCTGAAGGGCAAGGTGTAGCGTTTCAAGAAACATTTGCGATCTCCGCAGGGTTGGTCGTGTCAGATGCAACGCGACCGTCAATGAACTGCACCAACCGCTTGGCATATGCGGCCATGTCAGGCTCGTGCGTGACCATCAGAATGGTGATGCCCTCGTCACGGTTCAGCTCGGTCAGCAGCTCCATGATTTCCTGACCGCGCGCGGTATCAAGGTTGCCGGTTGGCTCGTCCGCCAGCAACACATCCGGGCGGGTGACGATCGCCCGCGCAATTGCGACGCGCTGTTGTTGCCCGCCCGACAACTGCGATGGGTGGTGATGTTCGCGCCCGGTCAACCCGACCCGCGCCAGCGCCCGCAGCGCAAGGGCGCGGCGTTCGGTTCTGGCCATCCCCTGATAGATCAACGGCAGTTCGACATTATCGAGCGCCGACGTCCGCGCCAGCAGATTATAGCCTTGAAACACAAAGCCAAGATAGTTGCGCCGCAGAAGCGCGCGCTGGTCTCGCCCCAGTGATCCGACCTCGGTGCCAAGAAAGCGATAGCTGCCACTGGTCGGGGTATCGAGGCAGCCAATCATATTCAGCGCCGTCGATTTCCCCGATCCGCTGGGCCCCATGATGGCCACGAACTCGCCGCTCAAGATCGCCAAGTTGACGTCCTGAAGCGCCCGCACTTCGGTCTCGCCCTCGCCATAGGTTTTCGCGATGCCCGTCAGCGCAATCACCGGCGTTTCATCTGCGAGGGTCATTGGGTCACCATATCCACGACAACGCTGTCACCGGCCGCCAGCGGCCCGTCCAGAATTTCGGTGATCATGCCATCTGTTTCGCCGGTCTTGATTTCGACTGCGGCAAGCGCGTCATCGTTCTGCACCCAGATGGTGCGCAAATTACTGTCGGTATCCGTCCGGGGGGCGGGGGTGTTGGTGGGGCGGGTGAACAGCATGCCGATCAACCCGCTGCCGCCGGATTCCTGCTCGACCTCGACGGGCGGGGCAAATCGCAACGCGGCATTCGACACCGTAAGCGCGTCAGGAATTTCCGAAACCGTGATATCGGCCGTGGCCGTCATGCCGGGGCGCAGCAGCAGATCGGCGTTGTCGATCGCAAGAATCGCCTTATAGGTCACAACCCCATCAATGGTTTGCGGCGAAAACCGCAGTTCGGAAATCACCGCCGGAAACGTGCGCCCCTGATAGGCCTCGACCGTGAATTCCGCCTTGTCGCCCACCTCGACCTTGCCAATGTCGGCCTCGTCGATATCAACGCGCAGCTCCATCCGGGTCAGGTCTTCGGCGATGGAAAACAGGATCGGCGCCTGCAGCGACGAGGCGACGATTTGCCCGACATCGACATTGCGCTCTAGCACCACACCGTTGATCGGCGAACAGATACACGCCTTGCCCAGATTGGCCTCGTCAACCTTCAGGTCGGCGGCAGCCACACGCACGTCAGCCTCGGCGCTGGCCTGCGCGGACTGCGCACGGGCCAAGGCGGCCCTTGCGGCGGTGAAGCTTTGCGTGGTGCTTACCCCGCGCCGGTCAAGCTCTTGCGCGCGCTCATATTCTTCCTGCTTTTCAGTCAGGGTTGCCGCAGCTTCGGCCACACGCGCCTCGCGCGCCAGAAGTGTGGCGCGCGAGTGCTCAAGCTGAGCGTTCAGCTTGTCCGTGTCCAGCTCCGCCAGTATCTCGCCCTGGGTGACTGAGCTGTTGTAGTCCACATAGACAGAGCGGATCGTGCCGCTCAGCTCGCTGGAGATCTCGACAAGGTTGGTGGGCTCGACCGTCCCGGTGGCGGTTACGGTCACGATAATCGGCCGACGTGCAACCTTCACGGTTTCATAGGTGTTCAATGCGCCAGCGGTTTGCGCGCTGAACCACCACCAACCACCCCCAAGGCACAGCACAGCAACAACCGCCCACAACGCCCACTTGCGGACATTCCGTCCGGTGCCGCCTTGGGCGACAATCTGGTTAATGTCGGTTTTTGGTGCTGGCATGGTCGGTATCCTTGCTGTCCGCGCGTTATGTCTGGCGCTCTGAAAGTGCCTGTCAGGGCGCAGGTTTGGTTATCGTGTCTGCCCTGGACCCGGTCTTTGATACGGGTCAAGTTCGCGGTTTCGTCGGTCAAGATGGCGTATTTGATGACATTCTCAAATTCAGTGTGCGCAAAATTGTGCATCACGTCGGTGAATATTCCTGATTTTACTGACACCTGGGCGGGATCATTGCACAAAAAAGAAACGCCCCACCGGCACAAACCTATGGGGCGTTTTTTAATCTGCGGCACGTGTTGGTCTATCGGCCCGCCACGCCGCCCCTGACAGGGTGATCACGCCTCAGCAAGCGGCGCCCGTTTCTTTGCCCGAAGCTGTAGAACGACAACCGGCAATATCGCCAACATCCCGATCCCCATCGTGATCAGCCCCGGTGCGATAAACAGAAAGGATGCTATCGCCACCCACCATCGTTCAAACTTGCGAAGGGGCGCGAACAGGAACCCCGAAAACGCAACGCCCAGCGACGCAATTCCCATCATTGCACCGGCCAGCGTGACCGTGAATGCCCCCCAGGTGAAGCCATCCGCAACCAACAACAAGGCGGGCGAATATACGAACACGAACGGCACCAGCGCCTTGGCGATCCCAAGCCGGAAGGCCGTGTTGCCTGTCTTGAACGGGTTCGACCCGGCGATGCCTGCCGCCGCATAGGCCGCAAGCGCGACGGGCGGCGTGATGTCTGCCAATACCCCGTAATAAAACACGAAGAAATGCGACACCAACGGCTGTACTTGCAACTGCGCAAGCGCGGGCGCGGCCACCGCAACAAGGATGATATAGGTCGCCGTCGTGGGGATCCCCGCGCCCATGATGATGCAGGACACGGCAATCAACACGAGCGAGAAGAACAGCGCCCATTGCTCAAGCGCGAAATAGCTGAGCGGCCAGATGCTGCCCACAAACGCACCGATATCGGTGGCGGTCTGCACCACCACATAGCCCAGCCGGAAGCCAACCCCGGTAAGGGTAACGACGCCCACAACAACGCCCACCGTCGCTGCGGCCGCCCCAACGGCCAGCGTGTTTTTGGCCCCCGAGGCCAGACTGTCCCAAAGATCGGGAATGGTCAGCCGGTTCACCGGGTTCAGGAACCCCACCACAACGCAGGCGATGATGCCGTAAACCGCCGCATAGTCGGGCGTCTTCCCCGACAGGATCAGGTACACCAGAATGCCCAAGGGGATGAGGCTGAGCCAGTGCTCTTTCAGCACGACGGCGGCCTTGGGCAGCTCCTCGGCGCGCAGGCCGCGCAGGCCCAGCTTCTTGGCCTCAAGATGGACCATGATGAAGATCCCGAAATAGTGCAGCAACGCCGGGAAAAGTGCGGCGGCAAGCACATCGCGCAGGGGAATTTCAAGATATTCCACCATGATAAACGCAGCGGCCCCCAGGATCGGCGGCGTGATCTGCCCCCCGGTCGAGGCTGTCGCTTCGGTCGCCGCCGCGAAATGCGCCGGGTATCCCACGCGCTTCATTGCAGGGATGGTCAGCGCGCCGGTGGTCACCGTGTTGGCAATCGACGACCCTGAGATCGTGCCCATAAACGCGCTTGAGAAAATCGCGACCTTTGCAGGCCCCCCGGAATACCGCCCCGCGATAACCATGGCGAGGTCGATGAACAGCTGCCCCAAACCGATCCGCGTGGCAAGAACCCCGAACAGGATGAACAGGAACACATATTGCGCCATCACACCGATCGCGACGCCGTAAATGCCTTGGTTGGTCATATAGAGGTGGTTGATCAGGCCCAGCCAGGACGCCCCCCCATGTTTCAACGCGCCGGGCATCAATGGCCCGAAAAGCGCGAAACAGATAAACAAAAGTGCGATGATCGGCAGGGTCGGCCCCACCGAACGGCGCGTGGCCTCTAGCGTCAGAATCAAAAGCGCCGTGCCCATCAATACATCTGATTGCGAGGGGTTGCCGACGCGTTCGGCCACGATTTCCGGCGGCAGCAGCGGCAGATAAAGCGCCGCCCCAACGGCCATGATCGAAAACACGATATCAAGCCAGGGCACACCCTGAAACCGTAGCGCCCCGGCGCGCGGCTCGGTGCCGTCTTCCTTGCGCCAGCCGAACAGCACGAACACCAGACCCAGCACGAAAGAAAGGTGAATACCGCGGTGCAAAAGCTCGCGGATCAGGCCAAAGCCCGAGGCATAGAAATGATAGACCGACATCGTCACCAGGACCGCCGAGATCACCATCCCGATCTGTTTCCCGGTCGGCCTGAAGGCAGTTTCCGGGTCATACTTGCGCTCAATCTCGGCCAGAAGTTCCGGCGTTAGCTCTGGTTGCTTGTCTGACACCATTTGTCCAAATCCTGCCCCGTGAATTCAAATACCCCGGGCCCGCATTGGCGCCCGGGGTGTCCTGAGTTGCCTGCTTATTTCAGCAGACCGGCTTCTTTGTAGAACCGCTCGGCACCGGCATGCAGCGGCACGCCCACACCGTTCAGCGCGGTTTCGAGCGTGATGGTTTTGCCCTTGGCATGGCCCACATCCAGCAGCTTGCGCGACTGTTCGTTCCAAAGCGCCTTGGTGATGTTGTAGATCAGCTCTTCGTCCTCGTTGGCCGAGGTGAACCACTGTGCGCCAACAGCCACGGTTGGGGTCGTGGCCACGCCTTCATACGCGCCTTCGGGAATATCCGAGGCGGCGAAGAAGCCGTATTTTTCGACCAGAGCGGCCGCACCTTCACCCTCGATCGGGACCAGCTTGATCGGTGCCGCCGACGCCAGCTCGACCAGCGACCCCGTAGGGAAGCCGGCGACCACGAAAAACGCGTCGATCTTGCCGTTGCGCAGCGCCTCGGATGCGGCGCCGCCCTTCAGGGCCTCTGCGGTCACATCGTCAACCGACAGCCCTGATGCTTCGAGGATCAGCTTGGCGTCCACATAGGTGCCCGATCCCGGCTCATCCAGCGACACGCGCTTGCCCTTCAGATCGGCAACCGAGTTGATGCCACTGTCAGCCAGCGCCACCAGGTGGATGTGCTCTTCGAACAGGGCGGCAATCGTGCGCAGATCCTTGGCAGGCTCTTTGCCTTCCATCGTGCCGGTGCCGGTATAGGCCCAATAGGCCACGTCCGACTGGGCAAAACCAGAGTTCCGCAGACCGGAATTGATGGCGTTCACGTTGTCCACCGACCCGCGCGACGACACGGCCGATGCAATCAGCCCCTCCACGCCGCACGACCCACCTTCACCGCATTCGCGCGATCCGGGCGGTTTGGAAATCGCGTTGGCGATCACGCCGCCAACCGGATAATAGGTATAGGCTGTGCCGCCCGTCCCAATGGTAAAGAATTTCAGCTCTTGCGCCGTGGCCGTCACACCGACAGTTGCCAACAAGACGGCGGACATGGCTGCCGCTTTCAGATTTCGAAACGAAAATGACATTAGTCTCTCCATGTTGTTTTTTATCCCGACCAGCACAATCGGCATTGGTCCGGGTTTCAGAGTTCTGTGTTTACTCTGAGCGAGAAGCTAGATGGTGCCGACCAAGAATGCAAACGTGGCTAAACTTCTGAGGAAATGGCGTTTTTGACCATGCTCGGCACGGCGACTCGGCCCCGATTTTCCACGCCCAGCCGTGCAAAGCGCTTGGGGCACAGGGCGGCGCCGCAAGCCGCTTCTTGTTCCCCAGCAGCAAAATGCCACGCGCGCCATCAATGGCAGCGTTGCGGGATCGGCCAAAAAGTTCAGGCGGCGCCCAAAAAGGCGCCGCCTGAACACATGTAAATAGGGGACGGTATGCTGGGCTGGACCCGAGCCGACGCCAGAATCAAGCGTCCCGGGGCGCCTTATGCGGCGCGCGACAGATGCGCTGGGCGCGCTTCTATCAGCTCGGAATGCAAAGCCTTGATCGCAGGCTTCAGCGCGTCGCGGTCAACGACGAACTGCACGTCCACATTCCGTGGCCCTTGGCTTGCCCCGACCGCGTAAACGCCCGCACCAGACAGGGCCAGCAACCCGCGCGACAGAACGGAAAGCCCCGACAGATCGCGCCCGATCACGGCCACCATCGACAGGGTGCGGGTGGTGATCTCGGCCGTAGGATAGGCCCGCGCGAGGTCCTTTTCGACCCGGCGCATCGTTTTCAGCGAGGTATCAAGGTAATGCGTGATCGTGTTGGCGTTCGAGACCTTGGAAACGATCCTGACTTTGTGGCGTTTCAGCACGTCAAGGATCGTGGCGTCATAGCCTTTGACCCCGACCATGTCCTGCTCGAACACCTCAAGCATCACGACATTGAGGCCGGTGACGATCTCGGCGGCGGGGGTCTTGGCGGGCTGGTCGTCAATCAACGTGCCCGGATCGCCGGGATCGAACGCATTGGTGACCCGCAGCGGCACATCCGCCTGTCGCAAGGTCTTGGCGGCCTTTGGGTGGATTGCCTCCATCCCCATATTCGAAAGCTGGTCAGCGACGTCATAATTCGTCCGGCCGAGCTTCCGCACTGCGGTCTCGCCGACCAGTTTCGGGTCACAAGACGACAGGTGGAATTCCTTGTGAATGATCGCCTCGCGCGCGCCGGTCAGTGCGGCCAGCCGCGAAAACGTCACCTCGGAATACCCGCGATCATATTCGCCCATCAGGCCTTCGGCGCATTGGGCATAGCCGGTGATGATCGGCATCTCGGTGGTCGGATCGACACCGTCCAGGGCCTGGGTGATCCTTTCGTCCAGCGTCACGTTGCCTTCGTCCCGCCATCCCGAAAGGTCGACAAAACGGGCATTCACGCCAACGCGGCTGAGCATAAGGGTGGTGACAAACGCGGAATGCGCCTCGCCCAGTCCCGAAAGCAGCTCGCGGGTCTGGCCCATATGTTCGGTCAGGCGGAAATGCCCATAGGTGCACAGGCGCTGCAAGTCGACCAGACAGTTGCGGGCCCCATGCAGGCGCTCCTCGACAAAGGCATCGGCCTGCTGGACGTCTGCCGCATTGTCCAGAATTTCATTGTGGGCCGCCTTCATCGCCGTGGCGACGCGGTCCAGCTGATCGTGCCAACCATGATTGGCGTCATCATTGGCAAAGAGGGCGTAAACACCCGGCTCGCCGGATTTCTTGTGCTCCAGCAGCAGGTTGGTAATTCCGCCAAAGGCGGACACCACGAAAATGCGCCCGTAGAGATCGGCACCTTTGGCGTCACCGACAAAAAGCGTATCGCGCAACTCTTTTAGGCGGGACATTGATGTCCCGCCGATCTTTTCAACAGTATGGCTCATCTCAGGCGTCCTCGGTCACTAGGCCATAGGACCCATCCTCGCGGTGGACCTCGGTGCCCGTCACGGGGGGATTGAAGGCGCAGGCCATGACCAACTCTTCCTCGGCGCGCAAGGTGTGGCGGTCATGCTTGTTCAGCGCATACATCACGCCCGGCGTGATCGCGTGGGTTTCCCCGGTCGCCAGATCGGTGATCGATCCCTTGCCCTTCATGCAATACACGCTCTCGAAGTGGTTCTTGTATTCGAACGTGTGCTCAGACCCTTCCTCAAGGAAGGTGATGTGGAACGAAAATCCCATCCCGTCATCGGCCAGAAGCATACGCACCGAGGTCCATTGCGCGTCCGATACGACGCGGTCACGGTCGTTTTCGACGATCTTGTTAAAGTCTCTGACGATCATGTCTATTACTCCGCTGCAATTTTAGATGGTTGTTCGATGATTTCGCGCGCTGCTTCCAACAGGATGTCAAACCCCTTGCGGAAGGTTTCGACCGGCGTGGTCAGCGGGGCAAGCACCTTGACCACCTGGTCTTCGTTGCCTGAGGTTTCGATCACCAACCCTTTTTCATACGCACGCGCACAGATGGCAGAGGCCAGCTGACCCGAGCCAACATCGACGCCCCGCATCAAACCGCGCCCCTTGAGCGTGCCAACGGGCACGAGCGCGGCCAGATCGGTCAGCGCGTCGTGGATCAGCGCCGCCTTGTCGGCCAGTTCGTTCTGGAACGCGCCATCGGCCCAGAATTTTTCGATCGCGACCCGCGCGGTCACAAAGGCATGGGTATTGCCGCGGAACGTGCCGTTATGTTCGGCCGGACCAAACACGTCATGTTGCGGGCGCACCAGCAGCATCGCCATCGGCAAGCCAAAGCCAGACAGCGATTTTGCCATCGTCACGATATCGGGGGTCACGCCCATCTCTTCGAACGAGAAGAACGTACCGCAGCGGCCGCAACCGGCCTGAATATCGTCGATGATCAGCAGCGCGCCGTGCTTTTTCGCAATGGCAGCAATGCGCTTTACCCAGGTTGGGCTGGCGACGTTCAGACCGCCTTCGCCCTGAACCGTTTCCAGAATGATCGCCGCCGGGGCATCGACGCCGCCGGATTTGTCGGCCAGCATCTGTTCAAGCTGCGCGGCGGTGTCGGTATCCTGACCGAAATACCCGTCATAGGGCATCCGCGTCACACCTGTCAGCGCCATACCGGCCCCGCCACGGTGATACCCGTTGCCGGTCGCGGCCAAGGCCCCAACCGTGACGCCATGAAACCCGTTGGTGAAAGCGATGATGTTGGTCCGCCCGGTGACCTTGCGGGCGATCTTCATCGCCGCTTCCACCGCATTGGCCCCGGTGGGGCCGGTGAACATCACCCGGTGATCCATGCCGCGCGGGGCAAGGATGTGATCCTCGAACGCCGTCAGAAAGGCGCCTTTGGTATCGGTGTGCAGGTCCAGCCCGTGGGCAATCCCATCGCCCGCGATATGTTCGATCAGCGCCGCTTTCATATCAGGGTCGTTGTGGCCATAGTTCAGCGACGAGCAGCCGGCGAGGAAATCAATCCAGCTCCGTCCTTCGGTGTCTTTGAGCTCTGATCCGCTGGCGGATGCGAACATCGCGGGCATGCCGCGGCAATAGGAGCGTGCCGCGCTTTCGCGGCGGTCAAAAATCGTACGGGTTTCGGTCATATCCTTAGGCATGAAACGTCCTTTCAGGAATAAAATAGGAGGAAGGGGATCAGGCTGCGCGCGCCAGCTCTTTGGGGGCGCGCAGTGTGATCGTCACCATATGTTCGGTGTCGTGATGGCCTTCGAAATGCGTGTCGCGTTCGAAGTGCGGCTGGTCTTCCAGGTCGCCACCAATCACACGCGCAAAGCTGCTAAACAGCGCCCACGAGGCATCGTTGCCCTTGGTGATCGTGGTTTTCAGGTGCACGGCGTCATCGCAGGCTTCGCGTTCGACCAGTTCAAGCAGCATCTTGCGGCCAAGGCCCAAGCCACGCGCCTTCGGGCTTACAGCCACTTGCCAGACGAACAGTTGTTGCTTGTCCGGGATCATGTGACCCGAAATCCAGCCCACGACCTCTCCATCCATCTCCGCAACCACGCAGGTATCGCGGAAATGATCAGCCTGGATCAGATTGCAGTACATGGAATTTTCATCAAGCGGCTTGCAGCTTTTTACAAGCGCCCAGATTCCAGCCCCGTCCGTCGCATCAGGTTTGCGCAGGCGGGGCATACGCGTTCGAGGGGTGTCGGTGTCTTTCGGCATGGGTTCGGGCCTCTCATTTCGTTTGATTAGCTAAGTAATGAATTTCGACCGCAATTTCAACGCCCAAAGAAAAATAGTTGAAAACAGCGTTTTTTGCATGGTTTTACGAGGGGTTCTTCGGATTTGTTATTCGCATGCCGAATTACTTCGGGGGCGCGGCGCCCGTGGAAAATTGCCCAGATGTTTCACCGATTGAAGCATATGCCGTTTTCATGCGATACTGCGTCATGACAACGAACCCGCCTGACCGCACCGACGAGAGTCTGATTGCTTTGCGGCGCATCCTGCGCGCGACAGAACTGTTTGCGCGTGACCTTGCGCACGCCGTGGGGTTGACGCCTGCGCAGCTCCGCGTTCTGCAGATCGTCGCCGAAAAAAGCAGTGTCACGCCAAAAATGCTGGCCAACCAGATGGGGGTGAGCCAAGCCACGGTGACGGCTCTGGTCGACAAGCTGGTGACGCGCGAACTGGTTCAGCGCGTCCCATCCGAGCAGGACCGGCGTCAGATCAACGTGGTGGTGACGGCGCAGGGCCTCAACCGGCTTGTGGATGCGCCTGACGCGCTGCAACAACGGTATGTGCGCGCCTTCACCGGGTTGGCCGACTGGGAGCAGGCCCAACTTGTATCGTCGCTGGAGCGTGTCGCGGACATGCTTGACGCGCAAGACATCGACGCATCACCTGTCCTGACGACCGGCGATATCCGCACGGGCAAGAAAACGGATGGCGGCACGTCATAAAATTATGCGCATGTGTTTGCCAAAGGCCGGTACTTGCGGCCCAATACCGGGCAGGCATTCACGCGGGGCGCCGCAAAAGCCGGCTTTCCACCCATTCTGCTGAAGCGGCGCGCGTTGCAAACGCGGCAGGGCAGGGACCAACCCGCAAGATCACTTCTTGCCGCGCACGGGCTTCTTGTCGAGCACAGCCTTTTCTTCTTTGGTCAGCTTGTTGTTCCAAGCATTGTTGCTCAGGCCAAGCTCTTTTGGCAGGGGTTTGGTTTTGCCAACGCTGACCTTGCCTCCCTTGTTCAGGAATTCCTGAATAAGCGCATCATCGGTGGTTTCTTTGGGGACATGTTTCATGAAAACATACCTACCCCAGAGGGGGCGCACTTGTCACGCGCCATCCCCTCTTCAGGCTCATTGGGCGGATGCAGCTTCAGGGGGAATGGGATGCCTTTGGCGGGTTTCCTGACGGCGCTTTGGGACAGACAAATCCCGACGCCTTCGCTGACGGGTGTCGCAACGTATGATTTGATTTCTTTTGATCGGTGCGATCAAATTCGATGCAGGGGATTGGAGGGGCAAGGATGACGCGGCTTAAACTTATGTTTTCTCACGTCGGCGTGTTGGCTATGGGGTTCGCTGCACTTGTCGGCATCGCCATCCTGATTGCGCAAGCTCCGTGGTGGGCCTGGCTTTTGATCCCGCTGGGGTTCGCCGCCCAGATGCTGAATGAATACAACCTTCACAGGTTTGTTTTTCACCTGCCCCCGCCCAAGCGCCAATGGGCGTTCAATCTGCTTTATCGGGCGCATTATGGCCATCACGATTTCCCGACCAACCATGGTTTGTTTTTTGTTCCTGTTTGGGTCGCTTGGCCGGTGCTTGCCTTCAACTTTTGCATGGTTTGGGCTGTGGCGGCGCTGCTGGGCTTGCCTGCCGCCTTTCATATCGCCGTTGCCATTGTGCTGGTGGGCGGGGTCTTGATGTTCATGGGGTATGAATGGTTTCACATGACGTCACATTTGAACATCCCCAAGACAAAGGTCGAGCGCTATGTCACGACACTGCACAATCAGCACCACTTTCGGGATTTTTCGAAATGGTTTCATGTCTCGCCGGGTGGTGAAGTGATTGATCGCACGATGGGAACTTCGATTGACCGCGAGGCGCTAAAGACGCAACAGCGGGTCGAGTTCATCCGCACATTGGGTCTGCGTCCAGACGATCCGCGCCTTGTCGCAGCCCGCACGCAATTTGCCGCCAAATACGGGCTGTCGCAAGATGAAGTCGCGCGCGCAGCGGTTTCTTGAAATAGGGCCGCCCCTGACACGATCAATGTGGGGCAAACAACCGGCTCGTAGAGCAATACGGAAGCCTTGCGATGCAAATCCTTGGCTCTAAAATTTTTTTAGGTGTTAAAATTTCGTTAGCCGTGCAATCAATAGGAAGCGCCGACGGCGTGCGATAGACGAAAATATTTTTGTTTTTCAAATGCTTATTTTCACCAAGCTTCCCGAGGGCACTCAATCGGAGCGCTCGTTATTTTCTAAGTAATTTATATCGGAGCAGAACACATGCCCATCAGAAACGGAACACCCAACGCTGAAACCGTTACTGGAACGGCCATCGAGGACACGATCAACGGTGGTGGTGGCGCGGATACGCTGATCGGGCTGGCGGGCGACGATACCTATATCGTGGGCGAAGCAGGTGTCACGATTGTCGAGCAGAACCTCGAAGGGAATGATCTGGTGATCTATTCGGGGCCGGACGGCTACGAACTTCCCGATTTCGTCGAGCGGCTTGAATACAGAGGCACATCCAACGCGGCGCTTGTGGGCAACCAGCTCGACAATACGATCGACGGCGGTTTGACCCAGAAAGGAACCGGAAGCATCTATATTCTCTCCGGTCCCAGCGGCACCACATTCGAGAGCAATGATTACTTTTTCAATGCGGACTTCATCTTTGCCGGGGCAGGCGATGACACCATTGAAGGCGCGTATGTCGGTGGATCCGGGCAGCTCCAAGGCCAAGCAGGCGACGACCATATCACCGGATCTGCGGGCAACGCGTTCATCGCAGGCGGAACCGGGTCGGATACAGTCATTGGCGGCACCGGATCCGAGCTTATTACGGGCGCAGACCGGAGCGGCAGTTCACCCATAAACGAAGACGACACCCTTTTCGGGGGCGATGGCGATGATACCATCTTCGGCGGGCAGCACCAGCAATACACCACCTACAGCCTGCTAGAGTTTGACGGCAATAACTCTCTGGACGGCGGCGCGGGCAATGACTCGCTGTTTGCCGGGGGTGGCAACGATACGCTGGTCGGGGGCGAAGGGAATGACACCCTGATCTCGGCGAGCGGGAACAACACGCTGCGTGGTGATGCCGGAAACGACACCCTGATCACGGGCGAGGGCAACGGGTTGCTCGAAGGCGGCGCGGGCAATGATTCTTTGGTGTCGGGGGCAGGCAACGACACGCTGAATGGCGGCATCGGGACCGACACGATGAGCAGCGATTCCGGCGACGACGTCTTCTATGTCGATACCACATTGGATGTTATCGACAACCGAGGCACCGGGATCGACGAAGTCCGCTCGTCCCTGGAAACCGCGAGCCTGACCAGCACCCAATTCTATTCGGGCGGCACCGATGACAAGATCGAAAACCTGACGTTAATCGAAGGCGGCGCCAGGGGGTTCGGAAACGAGTTGGACAATGTCATCACTGGCAACGCGGCCAATAACGCACTGGCGGGCCGTGAGGGCAACGACACGGTTATCGGCGGCGGCGGCAATGATGGCCTGTATGGCAATGATGGCAACGACACGCTGATCGCTGACAGCGGCAATGACTCTCTGGATGGCGGCGCAGGCGACGATTTGATGGTCGGCGGCTTGGGCGCGGACCAATATGTCATCGACAGCTTGGCGGATCAGATTACCGAGACCGGTACCGATATCGATGAAATCCGCACCGCGCTTGCGTCCTTCTCGCTTGACCGGGTGGAATGGGAAGGCGCGGATGGCGGCATCGAGAACCTGCGCCTTTTGACCGGCGCGACCGAAGGCCACGGCAACGCGCTGGATAACACGATAACCGCAAGCGCGTCCTCAAGCCTGCTGACGGGGGCCGAAGGCAACGACACCCTAGGCGGCCAACTTGGCGCGGACACGCTGCGCGGCGATGATGGCATGGACGTGCTCTATGGCAGCGCGGGAAACGACAGGCTTGAAGGCGGAACAGGCGACGACACGCTTTACGGCAATAACGACAACGACACATTGGATGGCGGTGACGGTGCGGATTCGCTGAATGGCGGCGATGGCAGCGATAGCCTGATCGGTGGCGCGGGCGATGACACGCTCTATTCGCTGTACGGTTCCAACACGCTGGAAGGTGGTTCGGGCGCGGACCTCCTGCAATCACAGGGGTCTGGCGATCAGCTGATGGCAGGCGGCACAGGCGAGGACAGCCTGTATGCCGGTATTGGGAACGACACGCTTGATGGTGGCGCGGACAACGACCTGATACTTGCGCGAGATGGCGAAAACTCGGTCACTGGCGGTACGGGCAACGATACCATTACCTCCGGTGACGATAACGATACGGTAGACGGCGGCGCTGGTAACGACAATATCAAGGTGCAGTCCGGCGACAACTATGTATCGGGTGGCGCAGGCAATGACGTGCTGGTCAGCACGGACGGCGACGACACGCTGCTGGGAGAGGACGGCAACGACACGCTTGTCTCTGGCGAGGGCGCCAATGAGCTATTCGGCGGCGACGGCGATGATAGTCTGACCGGCGGCAGCCGCGACGATACGCTGGATGGCGGCACGGGTGTCGATACGATGGACGGCGGTCTGGGCAGCGATGTCTTCTATGTCGACGATGAAAACGACGTGATCAAATCGCTTGGCACAAGCGGCATTGACGAAATCCGCACCAATCTGGCCCGGTTCAGCCTGAATGATGCGCGCTACAATCAAGCGTCGCGGCCGATTGAGTTGCTGACCCTGCTTGCTGGCGCGGTGGACGGTGAAGGCAACCAGTTTGACAATATTATCATCGGCAATGACGCGGATAACACGCTTAGCGGGCTCGGCGGCGATGATAGCCTGCAGGGCGGCAGCGGCGACGACACGCTTGACGGTGGCACCGGTGCAGACACGCTGAATGGCGGCGGCGGCGGCGATGTCTTTGTTGTCGACAACGCGGGCGACGTGGTCCTGAACTCGGGGTCCGGCATCGACGAAGTGCGCAGCAGCTTGGACAGCTTCAGCCTTAATCAGGGGCAGCTTGGCAATGTCAGCGCACTGAGCGGCGGTGTGGAAAATCTAACGCTTTTAGCGGGCGGGCGGTCCGGTGAGGGCAACGGGCTGAACAATCTTATGGTTGGCAACGCAGAGGACAACAGCCTGACTGGTTCGGGGGGCGCCGATATTCTGCGCGGGCTTGATGGCGCTGATTTCCTGGGCGGCGGCTCCGGTGACGATTTCCTGAGCGGCGGCGAAGGCAATGACCGTTTGGATGGCGGCAGCGGGGACGATACGATGGAAGGCGGCGAGGGTGACGACACCTACACCGTCGATGACGCCGGTGACCGCATCACCGACACTGGCGGCGCGCTGGATGTGGTCTATAGCTCGGTCAGCTATACGCTTGCCGCAGGGCTTGAGAATCTGTTTCTGGAAGGCACAGCCCCCCTCAGTGGGACCGGGAACACGTTGAACAACCGGATCCAGGGGACGTTGGCGGGAAATACCTTGGATGGGGGTGCCGGAAACGACACCCTGATTGGTTCCAGCGGGAATGATACCCTGATCGGCGGCGACGGCGATGACCAGCTAAGTGGTAACAACGACGATGACGTGCTGCGTGGTGGGGCCGGAAATGACACGCTGTCCGGCGGGACGGGGAATGACACCCTATCCATCGACGCGGGCACCGGGGAATATCGCGGCAACGCGGGGGACGATGAATTCGTCCTCTACAGCGACTTCAGCGGTGGGGCTGAGATATACGGCGCTGATGGTATCGACTATTTGCGCACGAACAGCTTTGGCGCTGTGCAAAACCTGATTGTCGAACTGTCCACGCCGGACGGAGATACCGAGACCGCCGGCACAATCAGCTTTGACGGGATGACGGCTGCCAGCGCCATTACCGGAATCGAAAACGCATATATCTTCCAAGCGGGCGGTATTTTGCGTGGCTCCAACAGCGACAATTACCTGCTCGGCTCTGCGACGGGGCAGCGGCTTGATGGGCGCGGCGGCAACGATACGTTAGAGGGCCGCGCGGGCGATGATACCTTGTTTGGCGGCGACGGAGCAGACCTGCTCGACGGCGGCGACGGGACCGATGTCTTGAGTGGTGGTGCGGGCAACGACACGATGATCGGTGGCGCGGGCTACAGCAGCATGGTTGGTGGCGCGGGCGATGACCACCTGTTGGGCACAGGCCACCTCGATGGCGGCGCAGGCACCGACACCATGGAATCTGCCGATGGAGATGACGTCTTTGTTGTGGATCTTGCCAGCGACAGCATCATCAATAATGGCACCGGCACCGACACGGTCTTGGCGGGCTTCAATTTCGATCTGCGGACCCCCAACGATGGAACCGATGCCATCGAAAACTTGGTCCTTACCGATGGCGCAACCCTTGGTCATGGCAATGAGCTGGCCAATTCCCTCTCCGGCACCGATGCGGAAAACACATTGTACGGCCATGACGGCAACGACAGGCTTTATGGGCGTGCGGGGGACGATGCTCTTCTCGGGAATGCCGGCGACGATTCCATATTCGGCGAGGCCGGAAACGATACGATCTATGACGATTTGGGCGATGATTTTGCCGATGGCGGATCTGGAAACGACCGTTTTTATGTTGCCCAAGGTGCAAACTCGCTAAGCGGCAATACCGGGGACGATACGTTTATTCTGAGCGCGGCATCCGGTGCATCGACGCTCAGCGGCGGCGCCGGGACAGATACGATCCAACTGCGGTTCACGACGGGCGCCCCCGACGTTGTATTCTCACTGGTAACAGGTAACTTCAGTACGAGAACCGTTCAGGGCGAGTCTGTCCTTGCCATTCAGAGCGTGTTCTCCCTCTCCTCTATCGAGAACGTCGAGGTCGGAAATACCACCACGCAGGGCGATTATGTCCTGAGGGGATCAGCCGAGGCGAATGCTCTGACCGGTGGAACAGGCAATGACTACCTGTTTGGCGAGGGGGGCAATGACCGGCTGTATGGCTTGGTCGGAAATGACACGCTGGCAGGCGGCGCCGGTATCGATACGCTGACCGGTGGGGAGGGCAACGACACCTACGTCCTGTCCCAAACGGGCGATTTGGTGGTCGAGGCCACGGATGCCGGCACCGACCTGATTATCAGCGCTTTCGATAACACCTTGAATATGGTGCTATATCAGAACATCGAGAACCTGACCCTAACCGGCGCTGCCCAAAGTGCTGAGGGTAATAGCAACGACAACGTGATCCGCGGCGGCAATTTGGCCGACGTGTTGGCAGGGCTTTCTGGCGACGACACGCTCTATGGCGGCGACGGCAACAGTAGCGACACCCTGGATGGCGGCATCGGGGCCGATCGGATGGATGGCGGGGCGGGCAACGATGTCTACTATGTCGAGAACGCGGGGGATGAGGTTGTTGAACTTGATCGGCCCAAGGTCGTAGGGTCCAGCGATACAGACACCGTAATCACAAGCATCAACTACACGCTTGTGGACAATGTCGAGAACCTGACGCTGTCAAGCACGACCAATAATATCATCATAGCAACCGGCAACGCCGCCAACAATGTCATAACCGGGCGTGATAACGCGACTGCAAACGATGTTCTGATCGGCGGCGATGGAAACGACACCATCAATGGATTGGGTGGCCGCGATACGCTGGAGGGTGGCGCCGGGTTCGACAGCCTGGATGGCGGCGACGGAAACGACGTCCTGAGCGGTGGCACCGGCCCCGACATTCTGATCGGCGGGGCGGGCGACGACATTTTTAAAGATGTCTTCGACTTGGGCAACGTGATCCGTGGCGGCGACGGGCAAGACGTTTTTGATGCGGGACTGCAACCCAGATTTGGGGGTGATGGTCTCGTCGACCTCGACGCTGGCGAATACACCATCAACGGACAGCGCGTCGCATCGCTTGAAAGCATCGAATCCTTTTCGGGGACGTCGGCCTCTGAAATTATCCGAGGAAGCGCTGCCGCCAACGCCCTGTATGGGCGGCTGGGCGATGATATTCTTGTGGGCCGGGCGGGCAACGACACCCTTGACGGGAGCAATGGCCATGACGATCTGCTCGGCGGTGATGGCGACGACTCGCTGTTGGGCGGCGATGGTAATGACACGCTGACCGGTGGCGCGGGCAATGACACCCTGACCGGCGGCGCGGGCGAAGACACGGCTTTCTTTTTCGTCTCCTCAGCGGATGTCGTGGTGCAAACGGCGACCAATGGCCTGCTGTTGGTTTCCAACGACGGCAATGATGTCCTGACTGACAACATCGAATTTATCCGCTTTTCGGACACCACCTTAGCCTATGACGCCCTGGTCGCGATGGCCACGCAAGTTGGAACCGCGGGCAGCGATGTGCTGACGGGCGGCTCGGGCAATGACAGTATTGAAGGTCTGGACGGCAATGACACCCTGCGCGGTGGCGATGGCAACGACACCCTGCGCGGCGGCGATGGCAACGATACGCTGAACGGTGGGGCGGGCGATGACTTTATCTTCGGCGGCGCGAGCGAGGCCGATTTGCGCGATGTGGTCTATGGCGGCGAAGGCAACGACAATATCGACGGCGGCTATGGCAATGACGAGCTGCGTGGCGACAACGGTGACGATACGGTTTCGGGCGGCTTCGGCACCGATACGGTCATTGGCGCGGACGGCAATGATGTGCTGACGGGCGGGGCGTGGTCTGACGTGCTCTACGGCAACGCCGGCAACGATTTCCTCAACGGCGGCTTCGGCTATGACCGGATGAACGGCGGAACGGGGGCCGACCGGTTCTTCCATCTCGGGGTCGCGGATCACGGCTCGGACTGGATACAGGACTATACGGCAGCGGATGGTGATGTTTTGGTCTTCGGCCGCGCGGCCACGATTGATCAGTTCCAGGTGAATCTGATCGAGACCGCCAATGCCGGTGCGGCCGGTGTCGAGGAGGCCTTTGTCATCTATCGCCCCACGGGTCAGATCTTGTGGGCGCTGGTTGATGGCGGCGGGCAGGACGAGATCAATCTGGTTATTGGCGGCGTCGAACATGACCTTCTGGCCTGAACCGGCCCGGTTCGCCGCGTGAAAGAAAGACAAAGGCGATCCCAAACGGTGTCGAAGTCTGCCAATCGGCCCCCAACGTTGACCGCCTTCAGGCGTCCAACAATGCCCCTTTGCGCGCCATAGCTGGCCCGATGCGGAGTCGCCAAAGGCCACGTCGGACGGAAACAGCAAGACGCGATTCCATGCAATCAAATACAATAAATCAAAGGTTTAAGAGTTTTTCTATAAGAGGCATTGTCTAGCGTGCGTCACGCGGGATCTAAGCCTATTCAACTAAATCAGCGCCTAGTGGCGGAGACGATGCCCGCCATAGAGGAGATGCAATCGTGCGCAATCTGCAACTCAAGTCACTGATAAGTAGTCATAAAATAATAAACCTCTCTCCCTTCTCTATGCAATCTTGCACAATGATATGCAGACAATTACACTGTTTATGTGGGGTATATTGTTGGGTAGGTAGATGCCGAAAGTCTCAAGCGAGTTGTCCGCCATAGATGTGAAACGTCTTGCCCATCCCGGCGGCAAGCGAAACGTGCTTTTCTCTGTCGGTGGCGTTCCGGGCCTGCATTTACAACTGACTCCGAAAGATGGCCGCTCTTGGGTGCTACGCGCAAAAATTGGCGAATTGCGCCGTGATATTGGTTTGGGCGGCTTCCCTGCCGTGACGCTGGCGCAAGCGCGTGAAAAGGCGCGTGAAGCCCGCGCTAAGATAGCAACCGGCATTGACCCGGTAGAGGAACGCAAAGACGCTAAAGCCGCGCTTGCCGCCGCCCAGCGCCGTGGCCTGACCTTTGCAGATGCCGCTGACAAATATCTTGCCGCCAAGCTGGACGCCTTCAAAAACGCCAAACACCGCCAGCAATGGGAAAACACCCTTGCGACCTATGCCAAGCCCGAACTTGGCGACATGCTGGTGCAGGATATTGCCGTGCAAGACGTGCTGCGAGTCCTGCAACCCATTTGGACCGATAAGACCGAAACCGCGTCACGCCTTCGGGGCCGGATAGAGGCGGTGCTCTCTTGGGCAACGGTCGCGGGGCACCGGACGGGCGACAACCCGGCGCGCTGGGCTGGCAACCTCAAAGAGCTTTTGCCCGCCCCTTCCAAGGTGGCAAAAGAGGGCAATCAACCCGCCCTGATGATTGACGATGCCCCGCGCTGGTTCAAGGCGTTGCGGGGCCGTGAAGGCTTTGGCGCGCGGGCGCTGGAATTTTTGGCCCTGACCGCAACCCGCTCACAAGAGATACGCGGCGCGGTTTGGGATGAAATAGACTTGGACAAGGCGCTGTGGATCATTTCAGGCCCCCGCATGAAAATGGACCGCGAACACCGCGTTCCGCTGTCGGGCGAGGCGGTGGCGCTGTTGCAAGCCTTGCCCCGGATGAAAGACAACCCGCTTGTGTTCCCGGCGGCGCGCGGCGGGCAACTCTCTGATATGACGCTATCGGCAGCAATGAAGCGGATGCACGAGGCCGAAGTAGCGGCGGGCGGTGCGGGCTATGTGGATCGCACGTCAAAGCGCCCCGCCGTACCGCATGGCCTGCGCAGCACGTTCCGCGATTGGGTGGCAGAGCGCACCAACTATCCCGGCGATATGGCAGAGGTCGCACTGGCCCACCGGATCAGCAACGCGGTTGAGGCGTCCTATCGGCGCGGCGACATGATCGAAAAGCGCCGCAAAATGATGGGCGATTGGGCGGGATATTTGGCAAATATTCGCAAAAATGGTGAAGTGGTAAAATTAGCGTGAAGCGATATGAACCATGTGAATGCGAAATGGGGCGTTTTAAAAAATGTTTCCGCTGCGCCGTTGATTTTGTCATCAACCGTTTTGGAGTAGACCCAAATTGCGATTGTCGCACAATGCCCGGCCCGCTTTGCATCCGCTGTGAATGTGGAGGCCTTGAACAGGATTGCCCTCCACTGCCTGCGTTTCAAGCCGCCGAACCGCCATATTCGGAATTGGCGAGCCTATATGCAGGATACGCGGGTTCCTACACTGTACAAAAGGCAGAAGGGATTTTCATGTTTTGCAGCAATACAGAGAAAGCTGCGCTGAGGCTGTTGGCGTCTGCCCGCACTGACCCTTTGGCCTATGATGCAGCCGTTTACTTGTTAGCAGATTGCGTTCGATTTAATTTTGACGTTCCAAAGCCACTTCGTGAATGGGGGTTTTTTGCTTTGACTGGTCAAATCAAGCGACCAAAACAGGGGGGGAAGTATCCCCCCGCACTTATTTGGAGAGACCAAGCAATCGTTTCGATGATCAATGACGTTGTGCAATACTTTGGCTTAAAGGCAACATCTGCCGCCGTTGATGGCGGTGAAAGCGCCTGCAAGGCGGTTGCCGAAGGCCTGCGGCTTATGCGCTTGCAACCGGACAGCTACCCTACAATCAAACGAATTTGGCAAAGCCGAAAAAAACAAAAAATTGTGCCCATATTTATCAGACCGGAACAGTCATTATGAAATGGCTCAATTCCCGATTGGGAGTTGAGCCACGATTTAGTTTAGGATGCACGGTAATTTGCAAACCATAGCAACCCTATGGAGGTGCACATGCCTACAACCTATCTCACGGACCGCCAAATCGGGGCGCGGTACAACGTTCACCACCTTACCCCGCGCCGCTGGCTTAAAACCGATCCGACCTTTCCCAAACCGATCCGCCTGACCCCCGGCTGCACACGTTGGAAGCTGTCGGATATCGAGGCTTGGGAAGCCGCCAAAGCAAACGCCGCATAACGAAAGACCGCCACCCATTGAACGGGCGGCGGCGTTATTCGGCATAGCTTTCACAGGCGCAGAATACCCCCGTCCCGTTCTGGTTTCAAGAAAGGAAACCGGACAGATGAAACTCAAAGCCAAGATCGAAACGGGCGTAATGCCCATCACTTTGCACCTGAAAGGCCGTTTAGCTTGGACGATGCTGGAACTGGTCAAAGCGGGCGAAAGTGGCATCACATCGCTGCACAACCCCGCGCCGCGTATCTCGCACTATGTCATGACCTTGCGCCGCAAAGGCGTTGTCATTGATACTGAAATGCAGCCGCATGGCGGGGCGTTCCCCGGTGAACATGGCGTCTATCGCCTGAAAAGCGCCGTGACGATTGAACAGGTGGAGGGGCGCGCATGATGGCCCTGCGCATTGCCCGTCTTTGCCGTGAGTTGGGGGTTTCCCGGTCGGTGGCAAAATCCATTGCCGCCCTTGCCTATGGGGAGGGAAAGCAATGAAAGCCCTTCGGGTTTCCACGTTGCCCGATCCCATCCGCTCCGAAATGGCCCGCCTGAAAGGGGCGGGCCTGCACCTCTTGCCGTTGGGTGGTGGTGCGGATGGCAAAGCGCCATTGATACGCGCATGGGCAGGCCCCAGCCTGACCTTGGGGCGAATCCTGGCCCCCATGCATCGGACCGGCTCACAAGCCTATGGGGTGCGCCTAGACGGGCTGGCAGTGATCGACTGCGATAGCGATGACCCCGCGCTTGTTGCGCAAATGGAAGCGCGCTTTGGTAAAAGCCCTGTTCACGTCAAGACCCCACGCGGGCGGCACCTCTACTATCGGGCGGGCGGGACCGCGACGAACCTGCGCAGCGAAGGTCTGCCCGTGGATATAAAGACCGGCGTGCGCAGCTATGTGGTGGGGCCGCTCTCAATCCGCCGTGATGGCGGTTTCTATACGCCAGCCAAGGGAGTGCTGGGGAAGGATGCTTTGCCTTTCCTGCGTGGCGCAACACCCCCGAAGGTCGCGCCGATCCTGAGCGGGCATCGGCATGTTGAATTGGTGAAAGAGGCGATGCGCATGGTCGAGCTGGTGGATAGCGCCGAAGAACTGCAAGCCAACCTTGCGGGCATCCGTGACGATTGGTGCGCAGATCCGGCAACGATGCCTGACAGCGAGCTGCGCGACCTTGCCGGATGGGCATGGAAGTGCCGTTTGGAAAATCGCATTTACCGGGGCCGTGATAGCGCCTTTCCCATTCACCGGCTGGCCCTTGACGCTTTGCGGGGCCAAGCCAACGGAGCAGATGCAACCGCCCTGTTGGTGACTCTCATGGATCAGCACGGCCACACCCCCGGCAAACGCTTTCCCCTGAACTTTGCAGCCATGCGCGCGGCGGGCCTGATCAATCTGTCCACGCCCCGGCTACGGGCTGCACGGCGCACCCTAGAACGCGCTGGGCTATTGCGCCTGACAAGCAACCATCGGGCAGGCTCAAAATGCCAGACCTATGCCCTGACCCGACCACATCCCGGCGCATCCGAAGCCGAAAATATTGCCCCTCTGACAAGTGCCACGCCCCGCAAGGTGCAAGGTAAGGCAGGGGGGAGGGGCTAGTATTACTTATGACGCGCGATTTCCGACCAACAAACTGCGAGGCCACAAGATGACGAAAACACCCGAAGCACTCAAAACCGATTGCGCCGAAACCACGCAAACGCCCCCGCCTGCAAAACGCTCCCCCCATAGACCGGCGGAACAAGCCCGCATCAAATCTGTCGCAGCCAAAAACGCGGCGCGGGCGGATGGCCCTGCAATGAAATTGAAAATGTCCGGTGACGTTTTGGAAATGACCTTCACGCATGAAGACCCGGCCTTAGCCCATATCCTGCTGATGGCCGACCTTGGAACCTGCGATCCGCATTTCATGGAAGGGGTACAAAGTCAGGTTTCCGTCATCGGCGCGCATGGTCGAAAGATTGACGAAGTGAGTAGTAATTTCCTGCTGTCGGTGGTGCGCGGGGTGCAGCCGCGCGATGAACTAGAGGCAATGCTTGCGGTGCAGATGGGCGCTATTCATCAAGCGACGATGATGATGGCGCGGCGGCTCAATCATGTGGAGAACATTCCCCAACAAGACGCCGCCGAACGGGCGTTGAACAAGCTGGCCCGGACCTACGCCACCCAAATGGAAGCGCTAAAACGCTATCGCACGGGCGGGCAACAAAAGGTGACGGTGGAGCATGTGACGGTGAACAAAGGCGGGCAAGCGATTGTTGGGGCCTTGTCGCATGGGGGGGCGGGTAGCAATGAAAAGTGACGCCAACCCCATGCACAAGGCCCACAACGCCCCCAGATGCCGCGCCAAGGCCAAGACAACGGGCAAGCGCTGCAAGGCCCCGGCCAAACGCGGCTGGAAGGTTTGCCGGATGCACGGCGCGGGCGGTGGTGCGCCAACTGGCCCCGACAATGGTGCTTGGGTGCATGGTGACAGGTCGCAAGCGGTGGAGCAAAACAGGCGCACCCTGATGGCACTCTTGAAAGTGGCGCGGGGTGGCGCTGCATCATTGGCACGCTAAGCCGCCGAAGGCACTTTGACACTTGAGGCCCAATGCCTACCCCCTTTTTGGGCGGCTCTTGGTGCGAACGAAGGGGCAAGATACGGTCCCGGTGCATTGGTCTACAACTTTTGGATGCCCCCCGCGCGCGGGCGTGAACTTTCGCAATGCGTTTGGATGCTGACAGTTTATCCCCGCAGCCGATTATGTCGCCGCCGCCGCGCGCCTCAATGAATTGCGGGAAAACTGGCTCAACCCCGCCGATCTGGTCAACCGCGTGCCAGAGGTGGTTCCCGGCTACCCTGACCGCATCTTGCCCAAGGATGAAGCCGTGGCCGAGGCCTACGGTTGGGGTGATGATTACCGCGCGGGCCTACTGACCGAAGACGAAACCCTGTCACGCCTGTTCCACCTCAACCAATCCCGCGCGGCGGCGCAAGCCAAGTGACACCAAAGCACATTCCCCCGGCCTGATAGATGGGAGCCGTAAATTTGCTTTTGCACTAAACCGCGCGGCAAATGTTGGGGGGGGAGGTGCAAACCCTAGCGGCGTCAAATCAGGACCGGACGGGGTAGCAATTTTTCCGTGTGTGCACTTCGGAGGAAAAAAGCGGGACGCCATTACACGCAGTCAAATACAATAAACCCAAAGGTTTAAGCGTTTTTTCTATGTGGGGTATTATGTGGGGTAGATGGTGCAGTCTTTGATTTTATTCAATGATTTCAAAGCCTAGTGGCGGAGACGATGGGATTCGAACCCACGAGACCCTTCCGGGCCTACTCCCTTAGCAGGGGAGCGCCTTCGACCACTCGGCCACATCTCCGCCGACGGGTATAACCGCCCAAGCCAAGGAAATACAAGGCAAAATTGCCTCGCTTTGCGAGATGGTCCACGAAGGTCTCAAGTCATTGAAATAGCACAAAAAGGCGCCGCGAAGCGCGGGGTTTTGGCAACGTGCTGTCCCTTCAGGCAACGGTTTTTCACCGCCCGCAAACCTGAACGCCCGCGAACATCACCGGCCCAAACCGCTCAACCTCAACCATGTCCCGCGCCCAAAATACAAAGGCCCCGGCGAAAAGCTCTGCCGGGGCCTTCTTGGTCTTGAGCCTGGCCCGCGTCAGCAGGCAGGAGGATCAGCCGTTGGCAAGCCCGATCAACTTCAGTGCCGCGGCGATCTCGTCCAGAATGTCTGGATCGTCGATGGTCGCGGGCATTTTATATGGCTTGCTATCGGCAATCGACACCATCGTGCCGCGCAAGATCTTGCCGGATCGCGTCTTGGGCAACCGATCCACCACCACGGCCAGCTTGAAGGCCGCGACCGGTCCGATCTTGTCGCGCACCATCTTGACCACTTCGCTGACCACCTCGGCTTCGTTGCGATCTGCGCCCGTGTTCAGGCACAAAAAGCCCACCGGCAATTGCCCCTTCAGCGCGTCCGACACCCCGATCACGGCGCATTCCGCCACATCCGGGTGCCCGGCCAGAACCTCTTCCATGCCGCCGGTCGACAACCGATGCCCGGCGACGTTGATCACGTCATCGGTGCGCGCCATGATGTAAAGGTATCCGTCCTCGTCGATCATCCCGGCATCGCCGGTTTCATAATATCCGGGGAAATGCTCAAGATAGCTTTTCTTGAACCGGCCTTCGGCATTCCACAGCGTCTGCAACGTGCCCGGCGGCAAGGGCAGGGGGGTCACAACCGCGCCCAGCTCTCCGGCAGGCAATTCGTGCCCGTTGTCATCCAGGATCTTCATCGCATAGCCTGGCAGCGGAACCGAGGGCGAGCCCAGCTTGACCGGCAACAACTCGATCCCGACCGGGTTGCAGACGGCAGGATATCCCAGCTCGGTCTGCCACCAATGGTCGATCACCGGCACCTTCAAATGATCCTGCGCCCAGACGATGGTGTCAGGGTCGGCGCGCTCGCCGGCCAGATACACCGCCTTCAGACCCGACAGATCGTATTTTTTCACGAACTCGCCGGTCGGGTCCTCGCGTTTGACCGCGCGGAACGCTGTCGGCGCGGTGAAAAAGCTTTTGACCTTATGCTCTTCGATCACCCGCCAGAAGGTGCCCGCATCGGGCGTGCCCACCGGCTTGCCTTCGAACACGACCGTCGTGTTGCCGTGAACCAGCGGGCCATAACAGATATAGCTGTGACCAACGACCCAGCCCACATCCGACGCGGCCCAGAACACATCGCCGGGATCGACGTTATAGATGTTCTTCATCGTCCAGTTCAGCGCAACCAGATGCCCGCCGGTCGGGCGCACAACGCCCTTGGGCTGACCCGTGGTGCCCGAGGTATAGAGGATATAGGCCGGATGGCTGCCCTCGACCGGAACACACTCTGCAGGCTCGACACCGTACTGGAAGCCGTGCCAGTTGTAATCGCGGCCCTCTTCCAGATGCGCCACTTCCTGCTCGCGCTGATAGATCACGCAGAACTCCGGCTTGTGCGTCGCCAGATCAATCGCCCCGTCCAGCAACGGCTTATAATGCACCACGCGGCCCGGCTCGATCCCGCAGGAGGCGGCGATGATCGCCTTGGGCGTGCAATCGTCGATCCGCACCGCCAATTCATTGGCGGCGAACCCGCCAAACACCACCGAATGCACCGCGCCCAGACGGGCACAGGCCAGCATCGCCTCCAGCGCCTCGGGGATCATCGGCATATAGATGATGACCCGGTCGCCCTTGCCGATCCCCTTGGCCCGTAACGCGCCGGCCAAATTGGCCACGCGGTTGCGCAGCTCGACAAAGGTGATCTCGCGCTTGGAGTGGGTGACAGGGCTGTCGTGGATGATCGCCACCTGCTCGCCACGGCCATTCTCGACATGCCGGTCCACGGCGTTCCAGCAGGCATTGACCATGCTGTCGGCAAACCATTCATACATCGGCGCCTTGTCATCCGACAAAGCCTTGACCGGGGCCTTGACCCAATCAATCCCCTTCGCAGCCTCCAGCCAGAACCCCTCGGGGTCCGTCTTCCAGCTTTGATAAACGTCATTGTATGCCATTGTATGCCTCCTCCTCAGCCATGTTGACTGTGTTACGCAGCGTTGATGCTCCCCGCAAGAACGCGACCGGTCGCAGCGACAGAATTACGCAAGCACCGGGGGACGACGCTTGCGCCTGTGCTTAACCGTAATGCGCCACCGGCGTTCCCGCAATCGCGGCCATGTTCAGCAATCCGCGCGGCGTGATCGAGGGCGATACGATATGCGCCCGGTTGCCCATTCCCATCAGGATCGGACCCACCTCCAGCCCGCCGCCCTTCATCTTCAGAATGTTGCGCACCCCCGAAGCCGCATCCGCATGCGCAAAGATCAGCGCATTGGCCACACCCTGCATCCGGTTCTCCGGGAACACCCGCTCGCGCAGTTCTGGGTCCAGCGCCGCATCGACATTCATTTCGCCCTCATAGGTGAAATCGCGCGGTTCGCTGTCCAATATCTGCATCGCGGCGCGCAGCCTCTCGCCGGTGTCGCAGGCCATATTGCCAAACTGCGACTGGGCGCACAGCGCGATGTTCGGCTTCAGCCCGAACCGGCGCACATGCCGCGCCGCGCCGATCACCGTGCTGGCGATCTCCTCGGGCGTCGGAGTGGTGCGCACCTGCGTGTCGGCAATGAACAGCGGCCCATCCTCAAGGATCATCAGCGACAGCGCGCCGCTGGCCACATGCCGCGTATCGCCCAGCAACTGCGTGACATAATTCAGATGCCAGCGGTATTCGCCAAAGGTGCCACAGATCAGACTGTCCGCCTCGCCGCGATGTACCATGACCGCACCAATCGCCGTCGTGTTGGTGCGCATGATTGCCTTGGCCAGATCGGGCGTGACGCCGCGCCGCGCCATGATCTGATGATACGTGCCCCAGTAGTCGCGGTATCGCGGGTCGTTTTCCGGGTTCACGATCTGGAAATCCCGACCGGGCCGGATTGTCAGCCCTGCTCGCTCGCACCGCGCCTCGATCACCTCGGGCCGCCCGATCAGGATCGGTTGCTCGGTGGTTTCCTCCAGAATCGCCTGCGCCGCGCGCAGCACGCGTTCATCCTCGCCCTCGGCAAACACGATCTTGCGCGACGCCGTGCGCGCCGCGTCAAACACCGGCCGCATCAGCAGCGCCGATTTGAACACCGACTGGTTCAGCTGTGCTTTATAAGCCTCGAAATCCACGATCGGCCGGGTCGCCACGCCGCTTTCCATCGCCGCCCGCGCCACAGCGGTCGAGATGACCCCAGACAGCCGCGGATCAAACGGTTTCGGGATCAGATAATCCGCGCCGAAACTCATCTGCTCGCCCTGATAGGCCGCCGCCGCCTCGGCGCTGGTGGTCGCCCGCGCCAGGGCCGAGATCCCCTCGATACACGCCAGCTCCATCGCGTCGTTGATCACCGTTGCACCCACATCCAGCGCGCCCCGGAAAATGAAGGGAAAACACAGTACGTTATTGACTTGGTTGGGATAATCGCTGCGCCCGGTGGCGATAATCGCATCCGGCGCCACCTTGCGCGCCTCCTCTGGCAGGATTTCAGGCGTCGGGTTGGCCAGCGCGAAAATGACCGGGCGGCGGGTCATCTTGGCGACCATGTCCGGCGTCAGAACCCGCGGTCCCGACAGACCAAGGAACATGTCCGCCCCGTCAATCACCTCGTCCAGCGTCCGCAACTCGGTCTTTTGCGCAAAGGCCGCCTTTTGCGGGTTCATATCCACCTCGCGGCCCTCGTAAACCAGCCCGTGAATATCGCACAGCCAGACATTCTCGCGCCGCACCCCCAGCTTCAGCAGCATGTTCAGACAGGCAATGCCCGCCGCCCCGCCGCCGGTGCTGACGATCTTGATCTCGGCGAAATCCTTGCCCGCCACGTGCATTGCGTTTTTCGCAGCCGCGCCCACCACAATCGCGGTGCCGTGCTGATCGTCGTGAAACACCGGAATGTTCATCCGCTCGCGGCACAGCTTTTCAACGATGAAACACTCGGGCGCCTTGATGTCCTCAAGGTTGATCGCGCCAAACGTTGGCTCCAAAGCACAGACAATATCCGCCAGCTTTTCCGGGTCGCTCTCGTTCACCTCGATATCGAAACAGTCGATATTGGCGAATTTCTTGAACAAAACCGCTTTGCCTTCCATCACCGGCTTGCTGGCCAGCGCGCCGATATTGCCCAGCCCCAACACGGCCGAGCCATTGGTGATCACCGCCACCAGATTGCCCCGCGCGGTAAACCGGCTGGCATTGGCGGGGTTGTCCTTGATCTCCAAGCAGGCCTCGGCCACGCCGGGGCTATAGGCCAAGCTCAGGTCGCGCCCGTTGGCCAGCGGCTTGATCGCGCGGATTTCCAACTTTCCCGGCTTGGGGAATTCATGATATTTCAGCGCCGCCTGACGCAAGCTCTCATTCTGACTGTCGGACATCTGCCCCTCCCTGAATTCGGCCTGAAACCGTTTGTTTAATATTAAACTATACCTGACGCAGAGGAAAGATGCTGAATTCAGCCGCCACAATTTGCCTCGCCTTGCAAAACTACGCGGGGGAGGTCACAGTTTTCCAATTCCCCGAACCGGGGCGGCGCGGTCTTCGGGCCCGCCATATACGTCAGGAGGTGTTAATATGTCTTTGCTTGATGCGGCGCGCGCGGTGCGTGAAAATGCTTATGCGCCCTATTCCAATTTCAAGGTCGGTGCGGCGATCCGGGGCAAATCCGGCGCGATCTATGTCGGCTGCAATGTTGAAAACGTGTCCTATCCCGAAGGCACCTGCGCCGAGGGTGGCGCGATTGCCGCCATGGTCGCCGCGGGCGAGGTCGAACTGACCGAGGTCTGCGTGATCGCCGACAGCCCGCACCCCGTCAGCCCCTGCGGTGGCTGTCGCCAGAAACTGGCCGAATTTGGCCGGGGCAATGTCATGGTGCGAATGGCCACCGTGGATGGCCCCGAAACCACGATGACCATCACCGAACTGCTGCCCGGCGCCTTCGATCAAAGTCACATGGAGCGGAACTGAGCCAATGGATGCCCGTGCCATTATCGTGCGGCTGCGCGACCGCCAGCCGCTCAGCCGCGAGGACCTGTCGTGGTTTGCCCAAGGTCTGGCTGATCGCGCCGTCAGCGACGCACAGGCCGGGGCCTTCGCCATGGCCGCGCTTCTGAACGGGCTGGGCAAGGAAGGCCGCGTTGCCCTGACGCTGGCGATGCGCGATTCCGGCCACGTGCTGCGCTGGGACATGGATCGCCCGGTGTTGGACAAGCATTCCACCGGCGGTGTCGGCGATTGCGTCAGCCTGGTGCTCGCCCCGGCGCTGGCCGCCTGCGGTGCCTATGTGCCGATGATTTCCGGGCGCGGCCTTGGCCACACCGGCGGCACGCTCGACAAACTCGAAGCCATCCCCGGCCTGCGCACCGACCTGAGCGAGGCGCAGTTTCGCGCCGTGGTGGGGCAGGTGGGCTGCGCCATCGTCAGCGCCAGCGCCGATATCGCCCCGGCGGACAAGCGCCTCTATGCCATCCGCGACGTGACCGGCACCGTCGAAAGCCTCGATCTGATCACCGCCTCGATCCTGTCCAAGAAACTCGCCGCCGGCCTCGAAGGGCTGGTGCTTGACGTCAAGGTCGGCTCGGGCGCCTTCATGAAACATCCCGACGAGGCCCGCGCGCTGGCGCAGGCGCTGGTCAGCACCGCCAATGCCGCAGGTTGCCCCACCTCCGCCGTGATCACCGACATGAATCAGCCGCTTGCACCCGAACTGGGCAACGCGCTCGAAGTCGCCAGCTCGATGCGCGTCCTGACCGGTCAGGTCAGCGGCCCGCTGGCCGATCTGACCGCCATCCTTGGCGGCGTGGCGCTGGCCAATGCCGGGCTGGCCACCGATGTCGAAGCCGGCGCCCGGGCCATTGCCGACAGCATCCGCGATGGCCGCGCCGCCGAAATCTTCGGGCGCATGGTCGCGGCTCAGGGCGGCCCGCTGCGCTTTGTCGAGGACTGGCAGCGCTTCCTGCCCGAAGCCCCGGTCATCCGCGAAATTCCCGCCCCCCGCGCGGGCTTCGTCGCCGCGATGGATGGCCACGCGATGGGCCTGTCCGTCGTGGCCCTCGGCGGTGGCCGTCAGGTCGAAAACGATGTGGTGGACCCGGCCGTGGGCATCTCTGACGTGGTGCCACTGGGCACATGGGTCGAACAGGGCCAGCCGCTGGCGCGCATCCACGCCGCCCGCGAATCCGCCGCGGACGAGGCCGCAGCAACCCTGCACGCGGCCATCACCCTGTCCGACACCGCGCCAACCCTGCCGCCGCTCGTGCATGAAAGGATCGGCTGATGCCCCGCGCTTTCCTTCTGGTGATCGACAGCGTCGGCATCGGCGGCGCGCCCGACGCCGCGCAGTATTTCAACGGTGACCTGCCCGATACCGGCGCCAACACGCTGGCCCACATCGCCCAAGCCTGCGCCGCAGGGCAAGCCGACCAGAGCCGCAGTGGCCCGCTGCATGTCCCCGTGATGGACAGCCTCGGGCTGGGCGCCGCCGTGCGCCTGGCCTCGGGCGATGCCACGCCGGGCCTCAGCGCCGACCCGCAGGGCCTTTGGGGCGCCGCCACGGAAATCTCGCGCGGCAAAGACACCCCCTCGGGCCATTGGGAACTGGCCGGCGTACCGGTTCCGTGGGACTGGCATTATTTCCCCGACACACTCCCCTGCTTCCCACCCGACCTGACCGCACAGGTCAGCACGCTGGCGGGCACTCCCGGCATTCTTGGCAATTGCCATGCCTCGGGCACCAAAATCATCGCTGACCTTGGCGCCAAGCACATCGAAACCGGCTGGCCGATCTGCTACACTTCCGCCGACAGCGTGTTTCAGATCGCCGCGCACGAGCAGCACTTCGGCCTCGACCGCCTGCTGACCCTATGTCAGGCCGTCGCGCCGCTGGTCCACGCCATGAAGGTGGGCCGCGTGATCGCGCGGCCTTTCATCGGTACACCTGAAACCGGCTTTACCCGCACCACCAACCGCCATGATTATGCCATCGCGCCCCCGGCCCCCACGCTCTGCGATTGGGTGCAGGACGCGGGCCGCCCTGTCTATGCCATCGGCAAAATTGGCGATATCTTCTCGATGCGCGGCATAACCGAGGTCCGCAAAGGCGCCGACACCCAGCTGATGCAGCACCTCTCCGACCTGATTGATCAGGCCGAAGACGGCAGTTTGACCTTCGCCAACTTTGTCGAGTTCGACAGCCTGTTCGGCCACCGCCGCGACGTGTCCGGCTATGCCCGCGCGCTTGAATGGTTCGACGCCGAACTGGCCCGCCTGCTGCCGCGCCTGCGCCCGGATGACCTGCTGCTGATCAGCGCCGATCATGGCAACGATCCCACTTGGCACGGCACCGACCACACCCGCGAACGTGTGCCTGTCCTTGGCCACGGCCTTGGCCCGCGCGCCATCGGTCAGGTCGCTTTTACTGACGTCGCCGCCAGCATTGCCGCCCACCTTGGCGTGCCATCCCAAGGCGCTGGGCGGAGCTTTCTATGAGCTGGAAAACCTTCCCCAAGGTCGAACTGCACCTGCACCACGAAGGCGCGGCGCCCCCGGCCTTCATCCGCGGCCTTGCCAAGGAAAAATCCGTAAACATCTCCGGCGTCTTCGCCGAGGATGGTTCGTACGTCTTCACCGATTTTGTGCATTTCCTCAGCGTCTACGAGGCTGCAACCCAAGTCCTTAAAACCCCCGAGGATTACCACCGCCTGACCCTTGCCGTGCTGGAACAAAGCGCCGCCAATGGCGTGGTCTATTCCGAAACCTTCCTCAGCCCCGATTTCTGCGGCAATCGCGATCTCAGCGCATGGCGTGAATTCCTGCACGCGATCCGCGAAGCCGCAGATCAGGCCGAGCGTGACATGGGCATCACCCTGCGTGGCATCGTCACCTGCGTCCGGCACTTCGGCCCCGACAAAGCCAAGCAAACCGCGCGCTGCGCCGCTGAAACCGCTGGCGACTGGATCACCGGTTTTGGCATGGGGGGCGACGAAGGGCAGGGCAGGCAGGGCGATTTCGCCTATGCCTTCGACATGGCCCGCGAGGCGGGCCTGCGCCTGACCACGCACGCCGGTGAATGGGGCGGGCCGCAATCCGTCCACGACGCCCTTGATGATCTGCGCGTTGAACGCATCGGCCACGGTGTGCGTGCCATCGAAGATCCCGCGCTGATCGAACGCCTCGTCGCTGAAAACATTGTGCTGGAGGTCTGCCCCGGCTCGAACGTTGCACTCGGCCTGTACCCTGATGTGGCCAGCCACCCCATTGCCCGCCTGCGCGACGCCGGTGTAAAAGTGACCGTGTCCACCGATGACCCACCGTTCTTCCACAGCACGATGACGCAGGAATATGAACAGTTGGAACAGGCATTCGGCTGGGACGAGGAAGACTTTGCAGCCCTGAACCGCTCAGCGATTGACGCGGCCTTCTGCACCGAAGATACACGCGCGCGGATCATAAAACGACTGGAGAGCCAATGACCGACCATCTGACCATCGTCACCCACCCGCTGGTGCAGCACAAACTGACCCTGATGCGCGACAAGGGTGCCTCCACCGCCGTTTTCCGGCAACTTCTGCGCGAGATCAGCCAGATGCTGGCCTATGAGGTCACCCGCGAGCTGGAGATGACCACCCAAACCATCGAAACCCCGATGACCGAGATGGAAGCCCCGGTTCTGAAGGGCAAGAAGCTGGCGTTGATTTCGATCCTGCGTGCCGGAAATGGCATGCTCGACGGTGTGCTCGAACTGATCCCCTCGGCCCGCGTCGGCTTTGTTGGGCTTTACCGTGATGAAAAAACGCTCAAGCCCGTGCAGTACTATTACAAAGCCCCCGAAAGCCTGGAAGACCGGCTGGTCGTCGTCGTCGATCCGATGCTTGCCACCGGCAACAGCTCGGTCGCCGCGATTGATCTTCTCAAGGCCGCGGGTGCCAAAAATATCCGGTTTTTGTGCCTTTTGGCCGCCCCCGAAGGCGTCGCCCGGATGAAAGAAGCACACCCCGATGTGCCGATCATCACAGCTTCGCTTGATAAGTGCCTGAACGACAAAGGTTACATCATACCGGGACTAGGTGATGCGGGCGACAGGATGTTTGGCACTAAATAGGCCGCCCACAGCTTTACTCAGGGTTATATATCGTGCACAGTGATCCTCATTCGTGTGGGGGCACAAATGAAGATAACCAGTCTGATCGCTTATACCGTCATCGTCGCGTCACTGGGGCTGGGCACCGTTCAGGCCCAGTCGCTCAGAAACGCTGACGAACCGGCGGAATTCCCGCCATCGTCCTACAAAGGCAGCCAGTATGTAGACAGCAAAGGCTGCGTCTACATCCGGGCGGGGATCAACGGCAACGTCACCTGGATTCCGCGCGTGTCGCGGGCCAGGCAACAGCTGTGCGGCGCTCAGCCGACCTTTGCCAATGCCAAACCAGCAGCGCCCGCAGCCCCGGTGATCGTGGCTGCGGCCCCGGCGCCCAAGCCAGCGCCCGCGCCAACGCCGGTTCGCAAACCCGTGGTCAAAGCCGTGGCGCCCGTTGTTGTCGCCAAGCCCGCGCCGCGGGTTGCGACCGCCAAGGTGGGGCAGCCGATGCGCACAACCGCGACCCTGTCCACACCTCCCAAAGTTGTCACCGTCAAACCCGCGCCGAGATACGTGACCAAAACCGCAGCCAAGCCCAAAACCGTGGCGGCCCCTGCACCCCGGCCCGTGGCCGTCGCATCGGCCTGCACCGGGGGCACAGCGGTCAGCCAGCGTTATGTCGGCACCGGCAGCGACGTGCGCTGCGGACCGCAGGCAGAGCCGCCCGTGACTTATGGCACCCGCTCCCGCGCGGGAACCCCGGCGCGGTATTCCGCTCTAACCTCGGCCCGCGTGGGTCAGGTCGCCACCCCGGCCACTGTCTCGCCGCAGACCCGCGTGGCCCCCAAACATGTCTACACAACGCAGGTGCAGGCACGGCAGGGCGTGCACGTCCCCAAGGGCTATCGCAAAGTCTGGGATGACGACCGGCTGAATACCAAACGCGGGCATCAGACCTTTGCAGGCAAAGCCCAGATGGATCTGATCTGGACCAAAGACACCCCGCGCAAGCTGATTGATCGCAGCTCGGGGCGCGACATGACCCGCTATAACCCCAATCTGGTCTACCCCTATACCGATCTGGCCACCCAACAGCGCACCCTTGCCGCGACCGAGCGTCAGGCACTGCAACCGCAGCCGCGCATCGTTGTCTCGTCCAAATCGCGTACACCGCAGGCGGTCAGCGCCCCGGTCAAGTCTTCGACCAAGACCTCGGCCAAGGCTGCGCACCGCTATGTGCAGGTCGGCACCTTCGGTGTTGCCGCAAACGCGCAGAAAAGCGCCGCACGCCTGCAACGGGCCGGGCTGCCGGTGCGGATGGCCAAATACAGCAAAAGCGGCAAGCAATACCGCATCGTCTTGGCTGGCCCCTTCACCACACAGGCACAGCTTGGGCAGGCGCTGGGCACCGCCCGCAAGGCCGGGTTCCGCGACGCCTTCGTGCGCAAATAACTGCGGCCTGAACCTGATCTGAAATCAATCTGAAATGCCCCGCTCCGGCGGGGTTTTTCTGTGCGGCTCAGCCGCCGCAAATTCCCTGCAACCGCACCCAGTCGCTGTCCGACAAGACCGGGCTTGGCGCCGCCTGCGGATAGGGATCAGCCTCGATCAACGGCAAGGTCTGCTCGCCCGAGACATCCAACGCATAGGCATAGGGGCTTGCCCGCACCCCCGCCGCGCGGAACCCCTCCAGCAAATCCGCCAGCGGCACCGGCTGCGTTGGCCGGGTCAGCAAAGTCTCGGCATAGGCGCGCAGCGTCTTGTCGGGCAGAGTGCCCGTCGTCAACAGCCGGAAACTGCTCATCCAGCCGCTTTCGTGCAGCAGCCGCTCCAAAGGGTCTTCCATGCGGGCGCGCTGCAATTCGGCGATCAGAAAACCGGCGGCCACGTCGGGTTCTTCGTAATCCTCGATCAGCGTGCTGCTGATCAGCAGAATACGCCCCGGCAGAAAAACCGTGCTGTTGACCCCGGCGCGCACAACGGTCAGCCGCAGCGGGCGGTCCTGCGGCGCGCGCACCCGGTCCGCCAACCGCGCCAGCGCTGGCAGCGCCTGCGCGTCGCTGCACGGCTGGCCGGTCACACGCTGCACATGGGTCATCAGTTGTTGGCCGATCTCGACCCGCTTGACCAAGGGCACGACCGACAGCGCATGTTCCTGCATCGCGCCGGGCAGCCAGAACACCCCCAACGCCAGAACCGACGCCGCCGAGGCCGCCAGAATCACCGCGCGCAACCGGCCCGGACGCGGGCGACGGCGCTCAATGGCGCTGCGCAGCTTTTCGATGGCGCCGATCATCTGGGCTTCGGCCTCTGTCAGCTCCAGCGTTTCTCCGGGGTCGCCGTCGGGGTAAAAGATCGCCGGGTGTTCGCCGGGGTTGGCACGGGCCACCGCAGGCAAAGACCAATGCGCCAGCGCCCGGTCTTGCAAGTCGGAAATCACCAGCGTTGCATCCCCGATCGACACGATCACCTCGCGGCGCTGATCCTGCGGCGTGGCGCGCCACAGGCCGGTGGCCTCGATCCGCTGGTATTGCTGCAATGCCGTCATCGCTCTGGGCTGCCCTGCCTCTTGTTCGATGCCGAAGCTAACACGCGGCAGGCCGGGGCGGCAATCCGCACCGACGTTTTACCGACGTAATACCGACGTGATACCGCAACGAAAATTACAGCGTTTTGGCCAATGTCCGCAGCTCGAACTTCTGGATCTTCCCGGTCGAGGTTTTGGGCAATTCCAGAAACACCACCTGCTTCGGCGTCTTGAAACCGGCCAGCCGCTCGCGGGCAAAGGCGATCATTTCGGCCGCATCCCCGGTCACGCCATCCTTCAGTTCGACAAAGGCGCACGGCACCTCGCCCCACTTGTCATCGGGCTTGGCCACCACCGCACACAGCAGCACATCGGGGTGCGACATCAGCACGCCCTCGACCTCGACCGAGCTGATATTCTCGCCGCCCGAAATGATGATATCCTTGGCCCGGTCGGCAATCTGAACATAGCTGTCAGGGTGCTGCACCGCGATGTCACCGGTGTGGAAATACCCGCCCGCAAAGGCCTCTGCCGTGGCGTTTGGGTTCTTCAGATATCCCTTCATCACCCCGTTTCCGCGCATGACAATCTCGCCCTGCGTTTTGCCATCCATCGGAATTTGCTGCATTTTTTCGTCGACGACCGTGATGTGTTCGTAAATTGGCATCGCCACGCCCTGCCGCGCCTTGATCGCGGCGCGCGCGTCGCCTTCCAGGTGGTCCCACCGCTCGGCCCAAGTGCATTCCGTGGCGGGGCCGTAAACCTCGGTCAGCCCGTAGACCTGCGTGACGTTGAAGCCCATCGGCTCGATCTTCGACAGGGTCGCGGGGGCAGGCGGGGCGCCTGCGGTAAAGACCTCGACCGTGTGGTCAAAGCTGCGCCGCTGCGCCTCGGGGGCGTTGACCAGCATGTTCAGCACGATCGGCGCACCGCCAAAATGCGTGGCGCCCTCGTCGGCAATGGCATCGAAAATTGCGGGCGCGGTGATGTCGCGACAGCAAATCACCGTTCCGCCATAGGCTGGCATCAGCCAGGAATGGCACCAGCCATTGCAGTGAAACAGCGGCACAATCGTCAGATACCGCGGATGCAACGTCAACCGCCAACTGATCGCCTGCCCCATCGCATTCAAGTACGCCCCGCGATGATGGTACACCACCCCTTTGGGCCGCCCCGTCGTGCCCGAGGTATAGTTCAGCGCGATGCTCTCCCATTCGTCCTGCGGCATGATCCAGTCGAACGCAGGGTCACCCGTCGCCAGCAGGTCTTCATATTCCATGTAATGCCCATGCGCATGCACGCCCGCGTGATCATCCGCCACCTCGATCAGGATCGGGGCAGGGCCTTCCATCCGTTCGACCGCTTCGGCCACGGTTGGCAGGAACTGCGGATCAACCAGCACCACCTTGGCGCCACCGTGATCAAAGATATAGGCAACGGTGTCGGGCTCTAGCCGGGTATTGATCGCGTTCAGCACGGCGCCACAAGCTGGCACACCGAAATGCGCCTCGACCTGCGCGGGCAGGTTGGGGATCAGGGTGGCCACCACGTCGCCGGGCTGCACGCCCAGCTTGACCAGCGCCGAGGCCAGCCGCGTGACCCGCTCGTGATACTGCGCATAGGTCTTGCGGTGCGGGCCATAGACCACCGCCATGTGATCGGGGAACACCTGTTTGGCGCGGGTGAGAAAAGACAACGGTGTCAGCGGCACATAGTTCGCAGCGGTCTTGTCCAACCCGGTTTCATCTGCCATCCAACCCATGTTTTCCTCCTGTCGGCTGCGCTTTGCGTGCATATTGCGTTGGAACCCCAGCCATGGAAAGGCCCCGGCTGAGGAAATTTGCAGCGTTGTCACAGATCGCCAAACCAGCGGCTTTTCCGCATGGCCGGTATGGTTTAGCGTCCCGGCATGATCATCTCGCACGGGCGTCAGTATATCTTTATTCACATCCCCAAAACCGGGGGGACAGCCATGGCGCTGGCGCTTGAGGCGCGGGCCATGAAAGATGACGTGATGCTTGGCGACACACCCAAAGCCCGCAAGCGGCGGCGCAAGATCAAAGAGACGCCCACCGCCGGGCGGCTATGGAAACACTCAACCCTGGCCGACATCGAAGGGTTGGTCGGAATGGAGGAGATTGACAGCTATTTCATCTTCACTCTGGTCCGGAACCCGTGGAACCGTGCGGTCAGCTATTACCACTGGCTGCGGGCGCAAGCATTCGACCACCCTGCCGTCACACTGGCGCAAAACGACGATTTCAGTGGGTTCCTCAGCCACCCGCAAACCTGGCACGCCCTGCGTGCCACACCCGCGCGGCACTATATGACCGATGCGCGCGGAGACGAGTTGTGCGATGCCTATATCCGGTTGGAGCATTTCGAACAGGACGTCACCTCGCTTGAGAAACACCTTGGCTTTCAGTTGCAGTTGGAACAGGTCAACGCCTCGCCGCGCAATGCGGACTATCGCAGCTATTATTCGGATCGTGATGCAGCGTTTCTGGCCGATATCTGCGCCGAGGATATCGCGCGTTTCGGATATAGGTTCGACCCAGCCTGACCCGCGCTGCCGGTCAGAGAGACGTGCCTTCGGCGGCGGAACTTTGGCACGATGAACGACAAAACAAACCCCTGAAACGCAAAGCGCGCCCCCGAGGGGACGCGCTGTTTTCTTTCTATGCCTTTGAAATCAAGCGGCTTTGGCGTTTTGGCCAAAGCGGCCATAGAAGCTTTGGGTCTTGTCGGCCATTTCGCGCAGCAGTGCAGGTGTAGTGAAGCGTTCGCCGAATTTCTCGGTCAACTCATCACAGCGTTCTGCGGCATAAGGCGTGCCGATGATGTCCAGCCAGCTGAACGGGCCACCGGACCAAGGCGCAAAGCCCCAGCCAAGGATCGCGCCGACATCGCCTTCGCGGATGTCTTCCAGCACGCCCTCTTCCAAGGCGCGGACGGCTTCCAGAACCTGTGCGAACATCAGGCGATGCTGCACCTCGATCAGGTCGGGTTGCTCTGCCGCGCGCGGGCAGTGCTGGGCCAGACCCTCCCAATAGCCAAGGCGCTTTCCTGCCTCGTCGTAGTCGAAGAAACCGGCTTTGGATTTCCGGCCAAGACGGCCCTGATCGACCATCGCAAACATCAGATCATCCACAGGCTTGGCATCGGCAGGATAGGCATCGCCCATCGCGGCTTTGGTCGCTTTGGCGATGCGCACACCCAGGTCAAGGCTGGTTTCGTCCATCAACTGCAGCGGCCCGACAGGCATGCCCAGCATCCGCGCGGCATTGTCGATCAAGGCAGGCGCCACACCTTCTGTGACCATCCGCGCGCCTTCGTTCAGGTACGGAATGATGCAGCGGTTGGCATAGAAGAACCGCGCATCATTGACCACGATCGGGGTCTTGCGGATCTGGCGGACGTAATCCAGCGACTTGGCCACGGCCCGATCGCCGGTTTCCTTGCCCTTGATGATTTCCACCAGCAGCATCTTTTCGACAGGCGAGAAGAAGTGGATGCCGATGAACTGCTCAGGGCGCTTGGAGGCTTTGGCCAGTTCGGTGATCGGCAGGGTCGAGGTGTTGGAGGCGAAGATGCAGGTGTCGGGGATCACGGCCTCGACATTCCTGGTCACTTCGGCCTTTACGCCCATGTCTTCGAACACGGCTTCGATGATCAGGTCAGCATCAGCCAGCGCGGAGTAGTCGGTGGTGGCGTTGATCAGACCCAGAACGGCGGCCTTCTTTTCGGGGGTGCCTTTCTTACGCGCGATCCCCTTGTCCAGATAGGTCTCGACATAGGCTTTGCCCTTGTCGGCGGATTCCTGTTTCTGGTCGATCAGCACGACCTGAATACCGGCCATGGCCGACACCAGCGCAATGCCCGCACCCATCATGCCAGCGCCCATGATGCCGACCTTTTTGACGGTTTCATCGGCCACATCGGGGCGGTTCGCGCCTTTTTCCAGCGCTTCCTTGTTCAGGAACAGCGACCGGATCATGGCCGACGATGACGGGTTCATAAGAACATGGGTGAACCAGCGCGCCTCGATCTTGAGGGCGGTGTCGAATGGCACCATTGCGCCTTCATAGACGGCGCTCAGCAGGGCCTTGGCTGCCGGGAACGCGCCCTGCGTCTGGCCGTTGACCATGGCGTTGGCACCAACGAAGGTCTGGAACCCCATCGGATGATATGGCGCGCCACCGGGCATTTTATAGCCTTTGGTGTCCCAGGGTTTGACGATGTCGGCATCCTTGGCGTTCAGCACCCATTCCTTGGCGGCTGCGACCGGATCGGCTGCGACCTCGTCAATGATGCCCGCGGCCTTGGCTTTTTTGGGGTCGACCAACTTGCCTTGCAGCAGGAAGGGGCTGGCGGCCATCGCACCCATTTTGCGCACGAAACGCGTGGTGCCACCCGCGCCGGGGAAGATGCCAACCATGATTTCCGGCAAGCCGATTTTGGCCTTGGGATTATCAGCGGCAAAAATCCGGTGCGTGGCCAAGGGCAGTTCCAGCCCGATGCCCACGGCGGTGCCGGGCAAGGCGGCGGCGATCGGCTTGCCGCCTTTCAGGGTTTTCGGGTCCATGCCCGCGCGTTCGATCTTACGCAGCGCGGCGTGCATCTGCATGATGCCTTCGAACAGGCCGCGCTCGGGTTCGTCGCCCGCGTCAGCTTTCATCTTGGCCAGCACGTTCAGATCCATCCCGCCGGCAAAGTCTTTCTTACCAGATGTGATGACGATGCCTTTGACGGCCTCGTCGGCCAGCGCGTCGTCGATCATTCCGTCCAGCGCCATCAGCGCCTCGGTGGACAGCACGTTCATGGACTTGCCGGGGCAGTCCCAGGTGATCAGAGCGACGCCGTCGGCGCCTTTTTCCATTGTGAAATCAGTCATAATAGCCTCCGTCAGGCGGATGTGTGTTTGAGGACGTTGGGCGTGTGCAGGTCAGTCATCGGTGAACCGCCCATCGTCAGAAATTCGGGATCGTGCCAGTGTCCAGTTGATATGCCCGATCGAGCTGCGGATCATCGAGATCCCCCAGCTATCTTCCGTTGGGCGCAACAAAAACAGAGTATTGAACGGTTCGACCACAGGTGCTGTATCGTGCAGGATATGGGTCACGCAGGTGACCTCGATCAGGTCATCGGCAAGCTGATTGTGAACGATATTTTCGCGGAAAATATCGTTCACATCATTGAGTGCGATGACATCGTGATAGAGTTCGAAATCCTGCTGCAACGACGTGTCCGTGTGCAACTCGTACGGCTGACCGCCGAGCGGTTCAATCCGCAAAGGCAGCCGCATGACTGACCTGTACAGTTTGAAGTCGCCCGTCAGGACCGCTTGAGTGAGCCGCGTGCCGACTGGGCCGAACACATCGTTTGCCATGGATCAGATCCTCTCGATGATCGTGGCAGCTCCCATGCCGGACGCGATGCACAATGTGGCAAGGCCAACACCTTTGCCGCTGCGTTCCAGCTCGTCCAGCAGCGTGCCGATAATGATCGCGCCGGTCGCGCCCAGCGGGTGGCCCATTGCGATCGAGCCGCCGTTGACGTTGACCAGCGATGGGTCGACATCAAACGCTTGCTGGAACCGCAACACGACCGAAGCGAAGGCTTCGTTGACCTCGAACAGATCAATGTCGCTGATGCTCATGCCGCTGTCGGCCAGAATTTTCTGGGTCGCGGGCACGGGGCCGGTCAGCATGATCGTCGGCTCGGTGCCGATCTTGCAGGTGGCCCGGATGCGCGCGCGGGGCTTCAGCCCGAACTTCTCACCGAACTCTTTGTTGCCGATCAGAACACCGGCCGAACCATCCACGATGCCCGAGCTGTTGCCCGCGTGGTGGATGTGGTTGATCCGCTCAAGGTGCGGGTATTTCATCAATGCGATCTTGTCGAAGCCGGGCATCACCTCGCCCATATCCTTGAAGCTGGCCTTGAGCGCGCCCAATGTCTGCATCGTGGTTTCTGGCCGCATGTATTCGTCGCGGTCGAGAATGGGCAGGCCATTCACGTCACGCACGGTGATTACCGATTTGGCAAAACGGTTGTCGGCCCATGCGGCTTCGGCACGCTTTTGCGACTCAACGGCCAGCGCATCGGCCTGATCGCGGGTAAAGCCATACTCGGTCGCGATGATGTCTGCCGAAATTCCCTGCGGAACAAAGTATTTCTCCATCGCCACAGTCGGATCCACCGCAACGGCCGCGCCGTCGCTGCCCATGGGCACGCGGCTCATCATCTCGACACCGCCAGCAATGTACGCCATGCCCGCGCCGCCCTTGATCTGGTTGGCAGCCAGGTTCACGGCCTCCATGCCAGAGGCGCAGAAGCGGTTGATCGACAGGCCGGGGATGCTTTCATCCAGGTCCGAGGCCAGAACGGCGGTCCGCGCCAGACATGCACCCTGTTCCATGACCTGCGTGGCATTGCCCCAGATCACATCCTCGACTGCGTGGCCTTCCAACCCGTTGCGGTCCTTGAGTGCATTCAGCACATTCGCAGACATGCGCGCGCTGGTCACCTCGTGCAGCGAGCCATCCTTGCGGCCCTTGCCACGCGGGGTGCGCACAGCGTCATAGATATAGGCTTCGGTCATAGTGCCTCTCCTTCTTCATCAAGTCCGGTCGGCGGGCGAGCCGGGCATAAGGTCATAGGGGTGTTTCCAACCGGGCTGCGCACTGATGTTGCTCAGCCAGCGGTCGATATTGGGCCACGCGGCCCGGTCAAACCCAAAGGGTTCGGGGTAAAACAGATAGCCACAGCAGGACATGTCTGCATTGGTGATGCTGTCGCCCACCAACCAGTCACGGCCCTCAAGGGCGGCGTTCAGCGTGATATAGGCGGCCTTCAGGCGGCCTTGCAGAAAGCCGATGACCTCTTTGGGACGCTTGTCTTCGGGCAGGAAATTCATCAGGAAACGGGCGGTGCCGGCCTGGCTGGACATTTTGTGATTGTCCCAGAACATCCAGCGCATCACTTCGCGCGCTTCCTCGGGCGTGGTGCCACCGAATTTGCCGCTTTTTTCTGCCACATACATCTGGATCACGCCGGATTGGGTCAGCGTCACGTCGCCATCCTGCAAAACCGGCACTTCGCCCATCACGTTCATCTCGCGATACTCCGGGCTGCGCGCCGCGCCGCTGAAGAAATCAACATAGGCGGGGGTCCAGTCCAGCCCCGACAATTCAAGGGCCAGAGCCGCCTTATAGGCGTTCCCGCTTTCTCCGAAACAATGCAGTGTAATTGTCATGTCTTTCCTCCCTAATGCCGTGCCCTTGGCAAGCCGCAGGCCTAAGTATTTCTGGGAAAACGAAAAAGCCGTACTTTTCCATTTCATCTTGCCAGAAATGCCGATCTTTCCAAGCTCCTCCTTTGCCCGGTGTACCTAGCGCTTTCGCGCGTCCAGTTCGGAATTGAAGATGCGCAACCGATGCGAGAACGTATCTTCGTCAATCACGCTGTCAAAGTTTTCGAACAGAAAAGACAGGGCCTCGCCTTCGTCCAATCCCGCTTGGGTGGCAAATCGTTTGAGCCGACGATAGCCGTCTTCGGTCATTGCCACCGGAAAGCGGCGGGTCAGTCTGAATCGTTTGGGCATCTTGTTCTCCTTGTTCTCGGCGTGCCGGTATCGGAACAGTCCAATACCGGCTTGCCGTGAGTGGGGCATGTCCCCCGTCAGGTTACAAGACGTAGGTTGACCCTACGCTCAGAAATTGGCCGCATCCAAGGCCATCACCGTATCGGCACCGCTGTTGATGCGGGCCAGGTGCATGCCGGTGGCGGGCAGGCGGCGGGCCATGTAATAGCGGCCCGTCGTGATTTTGGTCTGATAGAATTCAGCGTCGGATGCACCCGCAGCCAGCGCTTCGTTCGCGGCCTTGGCCATCTGCGCCCACATCAGGCCCAGGCAGACATGGCCGAAAAGGTGCATGAAATCATACGACCCGGACAGCGCGTTGTTTGGGTTCTTCATGCCGTTCTGCATGAAATACATGCCCGCAGCCTGAAGATCCTTCGATGCGGCTTTCAGCGGTGTCAGGAAGTCGTCCTTGAGCGCCTCGTTGCCGTCATTGTCCTTGATGAAGTTTTTCACCAGATCGAAGAAGGCCATGACGTGTTTGCCACCGTCCTGTGCCAGCTTGCGGCCGACCAGATCCAGCGCCTGAACGCCGTTGGCCCCTTCATAGATCATGGCGATACGTGCATCGCGGGTGAACTGCGACATGCCCGATTCTTCGATATAGCCGTGGCCGCCATAAACCTGCTGCGCCTGAACGGTCATGTCATAGCCCTGATCGGTCAGGAAGCCCTTGATCACCGGGGTCAGCAGGCTGACCAGCCCGTCGGCTGCCTTGTCCTCGCCGCGGTGGGCCTGATCAATCATCATCGAGCCCCACATGATGAAGGCGCGCGCGCCCTCGATGAAGCTTTTCTGGTCCATCAGGTTGCGGCGGATGTCGGGGTGCACGATCAGCGGATCGGCGGGACCATCCGGGTTTTTCACGCCGGTCACGTCGCGGCCCTGAAGGCGATCCTTGGCATAGATCACGGCGTTCTGATATGCGGCTTCGGCCTGTGCCAACCCCTGCATTCCGACGCCGATCCGGGCCTCGTTCATCATGGTGAACATGGCGCGCATGCCTTTATGCTCATCGCCCAGAAGATACCCGGTTGCCTCGTCATAGTTCATGACGCAGGTCGAGTTGCCGTGGATGCCCATCTTTTCTTCGATATTGCCGCAGGCCACGCCATTGCGCGCACCAAGGCTGCCGTCTTCGGCGACCATGAATTTGGGCACGATGAACAGTGACACACCCTTGATGCCATCGGGGCCACCGGGGATCTTGGCCAGAACCAGATGGACGATGTTTGATGCCATGTCATGTTCGCCGGCAGAGATGAAAATCTTCTGGCCAGAGAGCTTGAAGCTGCCATCGGCCTGCGGCACGGCTTTGGTGCGCATCAGACCCAGATCGGTGCCGCAATGCGGCTCGGTCAGGTTCATCGTGCCGGTCCATTCGCAGGATACCATCTTGGGCAGATAGGTCGCTTTCTGCTGATCGGTGCCGTGCGCCAGAATGGCCGAGGCCGCGCCATGGGTCAGGCCCTGATACATGGTGAATGCCTGATTGGCAGAACTGAACATTTCGCCCATGGCAGTGCTCATGACATAGGGCATTCCCTGGCCGCCGAACTCTTCGGGCATGTCCAGCCCGGTCCAACCACCCTCGCGGACCTGATCAAAGGCGGATTTGAAGCCGGTGGGCGTGCGAACCACGCCGTTTTCCAACACGCAGCCCTCTTTGTCGCCAACCACGTTCAGCGGGGCCACCACTTCGGAGGTGATCTTGCCAGCTTCTTCCAGCACGGCCGAGGTGAAATCGGCTTCAAGCTCGGAATATCCCGGAATATCGGCTTGGCTTACTTTCAGCAGGTCGTGCAACACGAACTGCATGTCCTTGGTGGGTGCGGTATAGCTTGGCATGTCTCTCTCCCTAAACGCCGGAGTTACTCGGCAGCTTTCTTCGGTTCATCCAACGAGGCGATCATTTTTTCGCCCCAGCTCATTTGCTCTTTCAGGTCGTCGATGGCTTTTGTCAGCTCATCGCGCTGTTGTTCCATGTCCCGCAGGCGGTCCTGCGCAATTTCATAGGTGCGCGTCAGCTGCGTTTGCTGGGCGTCTCCCATATTGTAGAGATCCAGAAGCTGGCGGATCTCTTCGAGGCTGAAGCCGAAACGCTTGCCCCGCAGGATAAGTTTCAGCCGTGCCCGGTCACGATGTGTGAACAGACGCTTTTGTCCTTCGCGGATCGGGAACAAAAGTTCCTTGGCTTCATAAAAACGCAATGTGCGCGGTGTTACCTGAAACGCATCACACATTTCGCGGATCGTCATCGTATAGTCTGTTGTCATGTTTCTATCCCTTCGGCTGGTGCCTGTCGGGATGAATTGTGGCGGATGACGAGTCGATACAACACAGATTGACGTTGACGTAACCGGGACGTCACGTCACTTCCGTCTTGACGTAAGATCAATCAACGTAACAGCGGGATGAACGCAACTTCCTTTCGTGCGAAATCCCAACGAAATAAGGGCCTGGTAAGGAAATCCTTACCCCGGTTGGTGCCGCAAACCGGCCGTATTACATCCGGGTAAGCGCGTCGGCGGTGACATCGCGCAGGCGTTTCAGCTCGTCCATCGCCTCTTCCAGCTGCTGACGTTGCTCGGCCAGTTCGCTCAACTGTTTGTCTGCCATCGTGACCCAGGTGCGCATCTGGGCTTCATTGCCTTCGTTCTCGTAAATCAAAAGCCACTGGCGGATCCCCTCCAGTGAATAGCCGAATTTGCGCCCACGCAGAATCAGCGTCATTCGGGCACATTCGCGGGCGCCGTAAAAGCGTGACCGCCCCTCGCGTTCGGGGTGAAGTAATTCGATATATTCATAATAGCGCAAAGTCCGTGGCGTTACTTCGAACTTGGTGCACATTTCTTTGAATGTCAGACGTTTTTCGGACATTGTGATCGCTCCCTTGAGGGTAGGGTAATTTCTGGCTGCGAGAAGGGCAACCTGTGGTCTTGCGGTTTCCGGCGTTTGAAGGACATAAATATGCAAACGGAAGAGGGGCAGCATGAGCGTAGACAATATTAAGATGGCCCAGCAGTTCACCGAGGCAATCCCGCATGTAAAAGCGTTGGGGATGCAACTGACAGAAATCGGACAGGGACGGGCGGAAATGCGCATGCCCTATGACCTGCGTTTCGTCGGTGATCCCGAAAGCGGCGTAATTCATGGCGGGGCGGTCTTTGCGCTGCTGGATACGACTTGCGGAGCAGCGGTCATGTGCCATCCGTCCTCGCCAGGGGAGACCGCGACCATTGACTTGCGCATCGACTATATGCGCGCTGCGACGCCGGGACAGGCAATCCGCACGCGGGCGCATTGCTATCGTCTGACCAGTTCCGTGGCGTTTGTCCGTGCCGAGGCGCTGGACGATGATGACGACCTGCCTGTCGCCACCGCCAGCGGTGCCTTTACTGTAGCGGCGAACTGATGGCGCGTTCACGCCCCGAGCCCGTTCAGGTGGTCAAGCAGCGCCGCGATGCGGCGCTGAATGCGCTGGTACAAGGTGTGCCATATATCCAATTTTTGGGCATCGAATTCGACCGCCGCGGAGACGAGTTAACTGCGGTGCTGCCGTTTTCCGACAAGTTGATCGGCAATCCGCTGTTGCCCGCCATTCACGGCGGTGTGACCGCCGCGTTTCTGGAGGTCACGGCGATCATCGTGCTGAGTTGGACCACACTGTGGGACGAGATCGAAAGCGGAAGTTTTGATGCCGAACAACTGGTGGCAGGCAAACTGCCACGCCTGCCCAAGACGATTGATTTCACCGTTGATTATCTAAGGTCCGGTCTGCCGCGCGATGCCTATGCCCGCGCGAAGGTCAATCGGTCGGGACGGCGGTATGCCTCGGTGCATGTCGAGGCGTGGCAGGACAATCGCAACCGGGCCTTTGCGCAGGCGTCCGGGCACTTTCTGATGCCGAAGCGCAATGACTGAAACGCCCGGCGCGATCAGGGGTATCACCCACGCGCGGGTTTTGAAGATTGCGCTGCCGATCGTTCTGTCCAATGCCACTGTGCCTATTCTGGGCGCGGTGGATACCGGTGTTGTCGGCCAGTTGGGGCAGGCCGCCCCGATTGGCGCGGTGGGTGTCGGTGCCATTATCTTGACGGCGATTTACTGGGTGTTTGGCTTTCTGCGCATGGGTACGACTGGGCTGACGTCGCAGGCCCTTGGTGCAGGGCAGACGGGCGAAGTGGCAGCGTTGCTGACCCGTGCCTTACTGATTGGGGTGTCAGCCGGGGTGGCTGCGATCCTGCTTCAGGTGCCACTGTTCTGGGCTGCATTTCAGCTTTCACCAGCCAGCCCAGAGGTAGAAGGCCTGACGCGCGCCTATATGGGTATTCGCGTGTACTCGGCTCCGGCGGCAATAGCGCTGTATGGAGTCACTGGTTGGCTGATCGCGCAAGAGCGGACACGGGCGGTTCTGATCATCCAGATTTGGATGAACGGGCTGAACATTCTGCTGGATCTGTGGTTCGTGCTGGGGCTTGGCTGGGGCGTCGAAGGCGTGGCGATTGCGACCTTTCTAGCGGAATGGAGCGGTTTGGCGCTTGGGCTGTGGATGTGCCGCGCGGCGTTCGGCGTGCCCGCCTGGCGCGACTGGCCGCGGGTGTTTGACCGGGAACGGTTGCGGCACATGCTGGGGGTGAACACCGATATTCTGATCCGTTCGCTGCTGCTTGAGGCAATATTCGTGTCCTTCATGTTGCTGGGCGCGGACTTTGGCGATGTCACTTTGGCAGCCAATCAGGTATTGCTGCAATTTCTGCACATCACGGCTTATGCGTTGGATGGGTTTGCATTCGGGGCAGAGGCGCTGGTCGGGCAGGCGATGGGCGCGCGGGATCGGGGGGCGCTGCGTCGCAGCGCGATCCTGTCCAGCAGCTGGGGTTTGGTGATTGTGTCAGGCATGGCGGTGGCCTTTGCTGCTGGCGGCAGCACTTTGGTTGATCTGATGACGACATCAGAACCCGTGCGCGCCGAGGCCCGCGAATATATTGGCTATATGGTTGCAGCCCCTTTGTGCGGGGTTGCGGCCTGGATGTTGGACGGGATTTTTATCGGGGCCACGCGGTCGCGTGATATGCGCAACATGATGGTGGTCAGTTTTGTCGTTTATGTAGTTACGGTCCTGGCGTTGGTGCCATGGCTGGGCAATCACGGGTTGTGGTTGGCGCTGTTGATCTCGTTCGTTGCGCGGGGCGTGACGCTGGGCCTGCGATATCCCGCACTGGAGCGATCAGTTCAGGCCCGCGTCGCCGTCAATAGATAGCTGAGCGGGAGTTGCGCAGGTTGGCCTTGATAGAGGGCATATTCCACCTCCCGGATCGAATGCGGAAATTCCTCCAGCCGGTCTAGGCGTAGCCCCGCTCCGATGCAGGCGGTCACGATGGCGCCCACAGTGTGGATGAACCAATGGCTTTCCGCCCCTTCGGCCTGCAGGCCATCATAGGTGAGGGCCGCGGTTTCAGTGAAAGGATCACGGCGAAAATAGGAAAAATCCGGGGTCAGGGGCGTTTCGCTGTCCGGGTTGAACATCTCTAGAAACGGGTGGGTTTCATAGATCACCAGCCGCCCGCCGGGGCGCAGCAGCCCGGCGACTGAGGCAAAGAAGCCCGGCAGGTCTGGCATCCAGTTCAGCACGCCGATTGTGATCAGCGCCACGTCAAAATCGCTGGGGGCATTCTGCGGCAAATCATAGATATCCGCGCGCAGGAAATTGCAATCCGCCCCGGCAATATCGCGCAGGGTTTCGGCTTGCGCCAGGAATGCGCCCGACTGGTCAATGCCCAACCCCTGCCGCGCGCCCAAGGCAAAGCACGATAACAGTTCGCGCCCGTTATTGCATCCGACCTGCACCACGCGCGATCCTGCGATCCCCGCGTCGGTCAGCGCGGCGGACAAGAGTGTATCCAGACGGGAATAGCCGGGGGTCGCAAAACCCGCCGTGAGCCCGTCCCAATAGGCCCCCTGTCCGTGATGCGGCGCCGAGGTGTCCCAAGCAGTGCGATTGGCGGCGGTGATCCTGACCGTGTCTGTCATCTGAGCCTCGCGTATATCAATCCGATGTTAACTCTCAGATGCCAGACTGCCCAGATATTTGCGTACTGAGGGAGGATATTTTGCTGAATTTAACGCTATGAACGCAGGCGCAGGGCGATGCTGCCGCGCGCTCTGGTCGGGTTGACGGCAGGCTTGGCCTGGATCTTGGTGTTTCCTGTCTGAGCGATGTCAAAGCAGGGCGAGAACAGCCTCAGGCGGGCGACCGACGGCGGCGCGTGAATCGCTAAAAACGATAGGGCGCTCGATCAGGATCGGATGGGCAGCCATGGCGGCAATCAGGGTGACATCCGGGTCGGCTTTTGACAGGTTCAGCTCTTTGAACACGGCCTCGCCGGTGCGCATCATGGCAATAGGCGACAGGCCAAGCGCGGTGCTTGCGGCATACAGCTCGTCAATGCTGGGGGCGTCTTGCAGGTAAAGGCGAATGGTGACCGGACCGCGCTCTTGCAGCAGCGCCAGTGCCTGGCGCGACTTGGAACAGCGCGGATTGTGCCAGATGGTGATCATAGCCAATCCTCGCGTTTGCTGCCGACGGCATCTGCGACATTGGAAAATCCGTCGCGTTCCAGCAGGCGATCCAGCCCTCGGGCGATTTCGGCGCCAAGAGACAGGCCGCCAAAGACCAGCGCCGTATACAGTTGCACCGCCGAGGCGCCCGCGCAGATTTTGGCATAGGCTTGCTCTGCAGAGGATACTCCACCAACTCCGATCAGCGGCAGTTGCCCATCGGTCAGTTGCGACAGATGGGCCAACACGCGCGTGGATTTTTCAAACAGGGGCGCGCCAGACAGCCCCCCGGTTTCCGTTGCGTGGCAGCTGTGCAGCCCCTCTCGGGACAAGGTGGTGTTGGTGGCAATGACCGCATCCACGCCCGAGGACAACGCCACGCCAGCGACCTCTTCCAGCTCGATTTCAGTCAGATCCGGCGCGATCTTGAGAAAGACCGGAATCCGCCGCTCCAGCCCATCACGAGCGTGCATCACCCCAGTCAGCAGTGCCGACAGCGCTGCCTTGCCTTGCAGATCGCGCAGCTTTTCAGTGTTGGGCGACGAGACATTGACCGTCGCAAAATCCAGATGCGGGCCGCAATGGGTCAGAACGCGGGCGAAATCGTCAGCGCGATCCGCACTGTCCTTGTTTGCCCCAAGGTTCAGCCCCAGCACCATGTCACGGGGCCGCTTGGCTAGCCGGGTTCTGATCGCCTCCATCCCGTCATTGTTGAACCCGAAGCGGTTGATCGCAGCACGGTCTTCGGTCAGGCGAAACAGGCGCGGGCGCGGGTTTCCGGGTTGCGGGCGCGGTGTGGCTGCTCCCACTTCAATAAACCCAAATCCCGCACGGCTGAGCGGCAACAGCGCGGTGGCGTTCTTGTCAAACCCGGCCGCCAAGCCCACGGGGTTGGGCAGGTTCAGCCCGGCCACCGTCGTGCGCAGCCTGTCGGATGTCACCAGCCCGCTTAGCGGCACCGCGCCCAATTGCAGTGCCCTGAGCGCCAACCCATGCGCCGTTTCGGGGGCGAATTTTCGCAGGCAGGTCAGCCCCAGACGTTCCAGCAGGCTCATTCCACACCCTCCGGAAAAACATGCTTGTTGTCTGTCAGCGGCAGCGCTTTGGACCACAGCACGTCCGCGGTTCGCAAAGCGCGATAGAGGTGCGGGAATAAGGCCCCGCCGCGTGAGGGTTCCCATCTCAGCGCATCGCCCAGGGTGTCGGCCTCCAACGCCAGAAGCATCAGGTTGTCCTCATCGGCGAAATGTTTGGTGACGGTTTCGGCCACCTGCTTTGCGGTTGAGAAATGAACATAGCCGTCGGCCACATCCACCGGCGCACCGGGGGTTTCGCCCATTTTGACAAGCTCTGCCCATTCGGGCGCGCGGAAGATTTTGTATATCAGCATAGGCGATCACATGCCTCGCTCCTGACTTGTGGTCAAGATGCTAGGCCGCTGATCATCTTTGACAGAATGCCGCGAAGGGGGCACGATCATATTTGAAGAGCAACCAATTGGGGATTCTGCCATGTTTTTGCGTTTTCTGGGCGGCGCTGCCGCCATCGCGTTCAGCGCCGGGGCCGCTGCGGCGGACTATTCGCTGACAATCTTGCACACCAACGATTTCCACGCCCGGTTCGAACCGATCAGCAAGTATGATTCGGGATGTTCCGAGGCTGACAATACCGAGGGGAAATGCTTCGGCGGGACCGCCCGTTTGGTGGCGGCGGTGGAAGAGGCACGCAAGCGGTCGAACAACGCGATTCTGGTGGATGGCGGGGATCAGTTTCAGGGCACGTTGTTTTATAGCTATTATAAGGGCAAAATGGCGGCCGAGTTCATGAACAAGCTGGGCTATGACGCGATGACCGTGGGCAACCACGAATTCGACGACGGCCCCGAGGTTCTGAGTGGGTTTATGGATGCGGTCGATTTCCCGGTGCTGATGTCAAACGCCGATGTTTCGGGCGAGGCGATGCTGGCGGGGAAGCTGGCGAAATCCACGGTGATTGAGCGCGGTGGCGAAAAGCTGGGCCTGATTGGCCTGACCCCGCAGGATACCGACGAACTGGCCAGCCCCGGCCCGAATGTGATTTTCACCGATCCGGTGCATGCGGTGCAGGGCGAAGTGGACAAGCTGACGGCCGAGGGCGTGAACAAGATTATCGTGCTCAGCCATTCGGGGTATAGGGTCGATCAGCGCGTGGCGGCCGAAACGACCGGTGTTGATGTGATCGTCGGCGGGCACACAAATACCTATCTGTCGAATACCTCTGATCGCGCTGAAGGACCGTATCCGACCATGGTGGGCGACACGGCGATCGTGTCGGCCTATGCCTATGGCAAGTTTCTGGGCGAGTTGAACGTTACCTTTAGCGACGCGGGCGCGTTGATCGAGGCGAAAGGTGAGGCGCTGATCATGGATGCCGCCGTGACGGAGGATGCACCGACGAAAGAGCGGATTGCCGTTCTGGCGCAACCGCTGGACGAAATCCGCAGTAAGGTTGTGGCGGAAACCGCTGAGGCGATTGATGGCGATAAAGGCTCTTGCCGCGCGGGTGAATGCACCATGGGCAATCTGGTGGCCGATGCGATGCTGGCCCGCGTCAAGGCGCAGGGCGTACAGATCGCCATTCAGAACGGCGGCGGTTTGCGCGCCAGCATTGATGGGGGTCCCGTGACCATGGGCGAGGTTCTGACGGTGCTGCCGTTCCAGAACACGTTGTCGACCTTTCAGGCCAAAGGCTCCACCCTCATCGCAGCGCTGGAAAACGGTCTTAGCCAGATCGAAGACGGTGCAGGTCGCTTTCCGCAGGTCGCAGGCATGAAGCTGGTCTATGATCCCGCTGCAGCGCCCGGTTCGCGTGTGGTTTCGGTCGTGGTGGCCGAAGGCGATACCTTCGTGCCGCTCGACCCTGAAAAGGTCTATGGCGTGGTGACCAATAACTATGTCCGCAATGGCGGTGACGGGTATAAGGTGCTTGGGGTCGAGGGGATGAATGCCTATGACTTCGGTCCCGATCTGGCAGATGTTACCGCCGAATATTTGGCGCAGCACACTCCCTATAGCCCATATCTGGATGGGCGTATCACCGCCAAATAAGCCGGTTTGAAATGCTTGAGACGGCGCGCCACCCCGGCGCGCCGTTTTGCGTTCAGGTGGTTAGATAGGTATCGGTGGTGATGACCTTGGCATAGCTCATTGCCAGCGGGGCCATGAACGCGGCATGGACCATCGCGGCGGGTACATCCTGGCCATTGAATGTCGCTTCCTTTGCTGCGCAAGCGTCGTCAATGACCGTAACGCGAAAGCCATAATCGGCTGCAGCGCGGGTGGTCGCGTCTATGCACATCTGACTTTGCGCGCCGCAGATTGTGATCTGCTTGATGTTTCGGTTTTGCAAAAGCGCCAGCAATCCGGTGCCTTGAAAGCTGTTGGGGCGATGCTTGACGATCACCGCCTCGTCCGGGGTTGGTTGCACCGTGGTGCGAAGTTCGGCGCCCGGGGTGCCGGGGCGAAAGAACGGAGCCTGCGCACTGGCCTCATGTCGGACATGCACCACAAGATCGCCATGCGAACGAGCGGCGGTCAACAGGCGGGCTGCATTGGCTGCTGCCTCCTCCATCTGCGCCACGGGCCAGGCCCCGCTGGGGAAATAGTCGTTTTGAATGTCCACAAGGATCAGGGCGGTGTCGGTCATCGGAGTTCCTTTCTGTTGGGTTGCTATGGTTCTTGCAGGGATTGACGGGCGGTGAAATTGGCGGATATGACCAATACTATGCGGAATACGACAATTCAGGATTTTAAGGTCGCGTTAGTCAACTATCCCGGCGCGCAGTTGGCCGCGATTGAGGGGCTGGCCGATCTGTTTCTTGTTGCGTCGCGCAAGAGCATGTCAGAGGGCGGTGGGCAGGTGATCATCCAGCGGATAAGCGCGCCGCTTGAGGCTGCGTTTGATGCGGTGATCTTTCCGCCCAGTCTGGATGGTGCGCGTGGCACAGGCGAGGATAAGTTGATCGCTTGGGCCGTGGGGCAGCACCAACGCGGTGCACGTCTGTGCTCGGTCTGCGCGGGGGCATTTTGGCTGGGGCATGCGGGGCTTCTGACGGGACGGCCCGTGACCACACATTGGGCATTGGAGGATGAATTTCGCGCAGCTTTCCCCGCCGCACGGCTGTGCCCCGAACATATCCTAATTGACGATAATGACATCGTTACGGCGGGCGGGCTGATGGCCTGGGTGGATCTGGGGCTGTTTCTGGTCGGGCTTTGGGGCGGTCAGGCGCTGGTATCGGCCACGGCACGGCACCTTCTTGTTGACCCATCGGGGCGTGAACAGCGCAATTATCGCAGCTTCCGCCCCAACCGTGCCCACGGCGACGCCGCCATTCTGAATGTGCAGCATTGGCTTGAGGCGCATCCCGATGGCGCAGCTTCGGTGGAGCAACTGGCAGCGGTTGCGGGGCTGAGCGGTCGAACATTTCTGCGCCGGTTTCAGGCAGCAACTGGGCTGCCCCCTTCGACCTATGCGCAGCAGCTTCGGGTGGAAAAGGCGCGCGGGTTGTTGGAGCGCACACGCAATCCGGTGGCGCAGATCGCCTGGGCTGTGGGATATGCTGATCCATCGGCTTTCGCGCGGGTGTTCAAAGGGGTGACAGGCTTGTCGGCGGGTGAATACCGTCGGCGTTTCGGCACCGTCCGGATGGGGCGCGGTCTGCACTCGACCTGACGCAGGGAGGTCGCTAGGTTGGTCGAAACTCTTGGGACTGATGAGACAGATGGACCACCCGCTGATTGATCTCATCAACGCCAGAGTTGAACAAGCTGAGGCTGATGGCGCGTTTGACGATCTGCCGGGCGTTGGCAAGCCCTTGGCAAAATGCGATGACCCCGAAAACGCGTTGCTGAACCGGATTTTTCGCGAAAATGGGGCGGTGCCGGAATTTGTCAGCCTCTCGCGCGAGTTGGTCAAGCTGCGCGGGGTGATGCGAGAGACCGGCGATCAGACCGAGAGGCGCCGGATTATGCAGGACATGTCGATGATGGAGGCCCGGATCGGTATTGTCCGCAAGAATGACAGCCGTTGAGAGGGGCAGGGCATATGGTCCGAAGTTGGTATTTGATCCCACGCATCACAAGAAAACCCGGCCTCTTGAAAACCCGCTGGGGCGTTCATTTTGGTGCACAACAGGGTGTCCGCTTCCACCCAACGGCGAATACCGTATAAATACCGTAAGAATTGGGCGGATAGAGATGCTCTGGCTTGTATTGAGATGGGGTTTGACTGTAAGGACCTCCCCCAATGGAGGGGCATGATGCAGTCGCCGCGTGAATTCAGCATTCAAGAGTACGGGCCGACAGCGTGTTCGGTGGTGCTCAACGATGTGGCCTATGCCCGCGACGGCAGGGCAGTCTTTTCCGGGCTGTCGCTAGAGTTGACGCAGTCACGAGTGGGTATCGTCGGGCGCAACGGATCCGGAAAATCCCAATTGGCGCGGTTGATAGCGGGACTCGCGGCGCCTGATGCCGGAGTGTTGAGGGTCGGCGGCGCGGATGTCGCGCGCGACAGAAAGGCGGCGTTGGGCCTTGTCGGGATCCTGTTTCAGAATCCCGATCATCAGATCATTTTCCCGACTGTCGGCGAAGAGTTGTGTTTCGGCTTGACCGCTCAGGGCGCGAACCGGCCACACGCCCGCCAGCGGGCTCAGGCGATGCTGGACCAGTTCGAGCGCAGTGATTGGTTCGACCGGTCCGTGCATGGCTTGTCACAGGGGCAGCGGCATCTGGTCTGTCTGATGTCGGTCTTGGTGATGGCCCCAAAAGTGATTGTTTTGGATGAACCATTCGCCGGTCTCGATCTGGCGACTACTGTGCGGCTTGGGCGATATCTGGACGGGCTGGAGCAGCGACTGATTCATATCAGCCACGATTTGCCTGCCTTGACCGAGTATGACCGGGTTATCTGGCTGGAGCGCGGTACGGTGCAGATGGATGGACCGCCACAACAGGTGCTTCCTGCCTATGAAGCTGAAATGCGGGAACAGGGGGGACGCAATGATTTCACTGACCTCTGAGATCCGCACGCCTTATCATGGCTGGCCCACCGTGGCCAAGCTGGTGGGGCTGTGCCTGTTTACACTGGCAGTGTTTTATCTGGACAGCGTCACAGTTGGCGCAGGGGTCATGGGCATCGTCATGCTGGCTTATCTGGTGGGCGGAGGGCTGTTTGCCATGCAAGGGCTGCGCATGATGCGACCGGTGCTGTGGTTTGTGGCCATCATCATGCTTTGGCATCTGGCCGTGGGGCGGACAGCCGAGGGGGCGGTGGTGATCCTGCGGTTGCTTGCTGCAGTGGCCCTGGCCAATCTGGTGACAATGACGACGCGGCTTGAGGATATTCTGGCCGTGGTCGAGCGGGCGCTGGCGCGCCTAGGGGTTTCGCCCCGGTTGCGGCGCAGACTGGCGTTGTCGGTTGCGCTAGTGGTGCGGTTCACGCCGCTTCTGGTGCAAAAGGGCGGCGCGCTGAGCGAGGCGTGGCGCGCCCGCACGCACAGGCGGCCGGGCTGGCGTTTGGTGCTGCCATTCGCGCTATTGGCGGTTGATGATGCCGAACAAGTGGCCGAGGCGCTGAAGGCGCGCGGCGGTGCCTTGTGATGAAAAATTTTGACAGGACGCAAGAAAAGGATCCAAAATGGAACGCAACCTGACACTGATCGCCCTTTTTGCAGCACTAATTGCTGCGCTGGGGCTTGTCCCGAAACTGACGCTTATATCGGGTGTGCCGATTTCCGCGCAAAGTCTTGGTATCATGCTGTGCGGCACAGTTCTGGGTGCCAAGCGCGGTGCGCTGGCTGTGCTGTTGTTTCTGGCCCTTGTAGCGCTTGGTCTGCCGCTGTTGGCCGGCGGTCGCGGCGGCTTGGGTGTCTTTTCAGGCGTAACCATGGGCTATCTGATCGGCTTCCCTGTCGCGGCTTTCGTAACCGGCCTCCTGGCCGAGATGTGGCGCAGTCGCGGTGGGTTCATCTTTCCTGCTGTTGCCGCGTTGATCGGTGGCGTTGTGGTGTTGAACGTGCTGGGTATCATCGGCATGTCGATCAAACTGGACAAGACATTGGCCGACGCCGCGCTGCTGGCAACGCCGTTCATTCCGGGTGACGTGCTTAAATGCGTGCTGGCCGGTCTGATCACTCAGGGGCTGCTCAAGGCGCGCCCCGGTCTGGTTCGCGCCTGATTCGATGCCGGGCGGGGCCAGACTGGCCCCGCCTTATTCCAGTGACAAGGCCGCTCGATCTTGTGCAATATGTGACTTTCTGAAAGCGCGCACATGCAGGCGTTGCGAAATGGTAAGATCTTCGCCTTCCAAGACAGCGACGTGGCTGTCATCAAGTTGCTTTGATATTCTAATAGCCCGATTTTTTAGTAGTGGCTCAACTCTTTCAGGCATCGCGCTATCCGTCACTCTGCGCCGGGCGCATTAGAGTGCCGCCGAAAGCACTGGTTCGAGACTTCGTGAAGTCTTGCAGCACTTGGGCGATCTGGCCGAATTTGTCGGCAAGCGGGCTCGATTGCCGCCATACCATACCGATCCGTCGTCTCGGGCGGGGCTTCGGTAGCCTGGCAATGGATACTGGCGCGGATCTGGATTCGATTGGTACGGCCATCTCGGGAATCAGGGTCACGCCAATGCCAGCCCCCACCATCTGCACCAGGGTCGAAAGCGAGCTGCCTTCCATCAGGTCACGCGGGGGGCTCGACTGTAAATTACAGAACGAGATCGCCTGATCGCGAAAGCAGTGCCCCTCCTCCAGCAAGAGAAGCCGCATTTCACGCAGGGTTTCGGGCCTGGGCACCGGTTTGCCCGCGTCTTCCAATGGTCTGACCAGCACAAACTCTTCATCCAGAAGAGGGGCTTCGAACAAGGCAGGCTCTGACATCGGCAAGGCGACCACAGCGACGTCGAGCCGACCGTCGACAAGATCTCGGATCAGAGTCTGCGTCACCGTTTCTCGTGGCCTGACGTCGAGATCCGGATAGTGCGCTGCCAGATGTTTGATCAGATCCGGCAGCAGGTAGGGCGCCACGGTCGGTATGATCCCGAGCCGAAGAGGACCGGCCAGAGGCCCCTGAGATTTGCGGGCGAGGTCCTCCAGCTCATCAACTGCGCGAAGGATGCTGTGCGCGCGAATTATCAGCTCTTCGCCAAGGCCGCTCAAACGGATTTCTCTGGCGCTTCGATCGATCAGCGGCGCGCCGAACAGCGCCTCCAGTTCCTTCATCTGAATTGAAAGCGCGGGCTGCGAGATCCCACATGCCTCGGCGGCCCGTCCAAAGTGCCGGTGCCTAGCGAGGGCATCAAAGTAGCGCAACTGTTTCATTGTTACATTGATCATAATTAATTCTTATCATATCGATTAATAAATACAAATTAAAATAATTATAAATCGGTGCTAGAGAAGGTCCATATTTGTTGTGGAGATTCGGAATCGCGGCGGAGGAGGGGCCTAGGTCGGCTGCTCGCGTTTCTTGGGTTTTTGAATCCCCGCGTTGCCAATCAAAAGCCAAGGAGAAGAACCATGGACGGAAACGATACTCGCACTGGAAAATGTCCTGTCATGCACGGTGGGATCACCGAGACGGGAACGTCCGTGATGGACTGGTGGCCCAACGCGCTCAACCTCGACATTCTGCATCAGCACGACTCCAAGCCGAACCCGATGGGCAAGGATTTCAACTATCGGGAAGAGGTGAAGAAACTGGATGTGCCTGCGCTCAAGGCCGATCTGAACGCGCTGATGACCGACAGCCAGGAGTGGTGGCCCGCCGACTGGGGGCACTATGGTGGCCTGATGATCCGCATGGCTTGGCACGCGGCTGGCTCTTACCGTCTGGCTGACGGCCGTGGCGGCGGCGGCACCGGCAACCAGCGCTTTGCGCCCCTGAACTCATGGCCCGACAACGTCAGCCTCGACAAGGCGCGGCGTCTGCTGTGGCCTCTCAAGAAGAAGTACGGGAACAAGGTCAGCTGGGCCGACCTGATCATTCTCGCAGGCAACGTTGCGTATGAATCGATGGGGCTGAAAACCTTCGGCTTCGGTTTCGGTCGCGAAGACATCTGGCATCCTGAGATCGACACCTATTGGGGCGCCGAAAAGGAATGGCTCGCGCCGAGCGATAGCCGCTACGGTAGCGTTGACGATCCCTCGACCATGGAGAACCCGCTGGCTGCCGTGCAGATGGGCCTGATCTACGTCAATCCCGAAGGCGTGAATGGCAAGCCGGACCCGATCATGACCGCAGGTCAGGTGCGAGAGACCTTTGCGCGCATGGCGATGAATGACGAGGAAACCGCTGCGCTGACTGCGGGCGGCCACACCGTTGGAAAGTGCCACGGCAATGGCGACGCCGACGCGCTCGGCCCGGACCCGGAGTCTGCAGCGATCGAAATGCAAGGCTTTGGCTGGGAAAACCCCAACATGCAGGGCAAGGCCGCAAATGCGGTCACCTCGGGCATCGAAGGAGCATGGACCGCCGAGCCGACCAAGTTCGACATGGGCTATTTCAAGCTGCTCTTCGGCTACGAATGGGAGCTGAAAAAGAGCCCGGCCGGCGCGCAGCAGTGGGAGCCGATCAACATCAAGGAAGAGGACAAGCCGGTCGACGCTACCGATCCTTCGATTCGCCACAACCCGATCATGACCGACGCGGACATGGCGATGAAAGTGGATCCCATATACAACGCGATCTGCCAGAAGTTCATGGCCGATCCCGAGTATTTTAACGACACCTTCGCGCGTGCCTGGTTCAAGCTGACCCACCGCGACCTGGGCCCCAAGGACCGTTACATCGGCCCCGAGGTTCCGCAAGAAGATCTGATCTGGATGGATCCGGTTCCCGCCGGTTCCACTGGCTATGATGTCGCTGCGGTCAAGGCGAAGATTGCCGCAAGTGGCCTGAGCACCGCTGACATAGTCAGCACCGCATGGGACAGCGCTCGGACCTATCGCGGCTCCGACATGCGTGGCGGGGCCAACGGCGCGCGTATCCGTCTGGCGCCGCAAAAGGACTGGGAAGGCAATGAGCCAGAGCGTCTGGGCAAGGTGCTGTCGGTTCTCGAACCGATTGCCGCCCAAAGTGGGGCCAGCCTTGCGGATGTGATCGTGATCGCAGGCAATCTCGGGGTGGAACGGGCGGCCAAGGCCGCGGGTTTCGACATCGAGGTGCCCTTCGCGCCGGGCCGCGGCGATGCGACCGACGAGATGACAGATGCCGATTCGTTCGACGTGCTTGAACCTGTCGCCGACGGCTTCCGCAACTGGCTTAAGAAGGACTATGCCGTCAGCCCCGAAGAGTTGATGCTGGACCGCACCCAGCTCATGGGCCTGACCGCCCCCGAGATGGTGGTCCTGGTTGGTGGGATGCGGGCGATGGGCACCAACCATGGCGGCACCAAGCATGGCGTCTTCACCGACCGCGAAGGCGCGCTGACGAATGACTTCTTCGTCAACCTGACCGACATGGCCAACACTTGGAAACCTGTGAGCGAAGGCACTTACGAGATCCGCGACCGCAAGACCGGCGCGGTAAAGTGGACGGCCACGCGCACAGACTTGGTCTTTGGCTCGAACTCGATCTTGCGGGCCTATTCCGAAGTCTACGCGCAAGACGACAGCGCCGAGAAATTCGTGAAGGATTTCGTCGCTGCCTGGACCAAGATGATGAACGCTGACCGGTTCGATTTGGCTGCGTGATCTGCACTAGATCTCTCCGCGCGACGCTTCGCGCGGAGAGATGCCGACGCTATAGTACTGGGCGCAGCCTTGTTTGAGCTGTGCGGTGCGGTCTTCGAAATGGGCATAGGTGCATGGCGACGCGGAAACCGACTTCCCGTCTTTGATGCGTTTCATTTTCTGGAGAGGAGGTCGCAAAATTGCACACAATCGGGTCGAACCTCGTACTTGAACGATATCCTAGGCGGTGAGAGAGTGAAAAGTTAACGAGCTAGGGGAAAGCGATGATCGGTTATTTCACACTCATATTGGTTTGCCAACTCATGGGAGAACTTGTCGTTGGCACGCTTTCTATCTCGATACCCGGCCCTGTTCTTGGAATGTTGTTTCTCTTCATTCTGCTTTTGATGATGGGGGAGTTGCCCAAGAGTTTGGGACAAACGGCAGATGGGCTTTTGCGCGCGATGTCGCTGCTTTTCGTGCCCGCCGGGACCGGCGTCATGATGCATTTCAAGCTGCTGGGCGAGGCGTTGGTGCCTCTTAGTGCTGCGCTTGTCGTCAGTACGGTTTTGACCATCATTGTCACCGCACTTATGATGCGCTGGCTGAACCGGGCTGGCTCGGATGCATAGCCTTCAGGAAACCTGGGTCTATCTGAATTCTTCGCCACTTTTTCACCTGACGCTGACGATGGTCGCGTTTCAGGTAGCAAGCTGGGTATTCGAAAAGGGCGGCCGCAATCCACTGCTTAACCCTGTATTGGGCGCTGTTATTCTGGTCGTTTCGGTGCTGCTTTTAAGTGGCACTGACTACGGCACCTATTTTGAGGGTGCGCAATTCGTCCACTTTTTGCTGGGCCCGGCGACTGTCTCTCTGGCAGTACCGCTATACCGACAATGGCATAAGGTGCGCGGCTCGGCATTAGCAATTGGGGCAAGCCTTTTGACTGGCTCTCTGGTCGCGATCCTCTCTGCGGTCGGAACGGCATGGCTTGCGGGTGGGTCGGAAACATTGATTGCCTCGATCGCCCCGAAATCTGCAACGGCCCCGGTTGCAATGGCCATTTCAGAGGATTTGGGAGGCCTGCCTTCGCTCACCGCTGTGCTGGTGATCGTCTCTGGAATTTTAGGTGCGATGTTTGGTCCGATGCTTTTGAACCTGATAGGCGTAAAGGACTGGAGCGCACGTGGGCTTGCCATCGGCACAGCGAGCCACGGTATCGGTACGGCTCGGGCCTTGCAGGTCAACGAAACGGCGGGGGCATTCTCGGGACTTGCGATGGGGCTAAATGCTATAGCCACGGCTGTGCTTGTGCCAATCCTTTGGCGGCTCCTGTTTTGAGCATATCAAGAAGTGCAGCATTCAGCAGAATGCCCGCTTGGTCCGGTCGCCGAGCTCGAGCGGCAGCGGGGGGCAATAGCGGCCGAGGACGCGTTCAGTCGGATACCGGACGGTTCTGCACCACCACCGGGGTCTCAAAGTACTGAAAGCGCGGCGTGCTGCCAAAGGTCTCGGCGACGCGGACCAAAAACGCCTCTCCGTGCGCCTCTTGCGCGTCGGCGACACTGTCCCAAGTATACACGCCGCCCGCGATGCCAGCCTTCGGGTCGTAGAGGTAGTTCTTGCGGTGCAGCTTTGGGTGCGCTCGCCAGATCTCGGCGCTCTGCTCAAAGAGTGCGACGACGCGCTCCCGCCCCATGTCCTTGTTAATCTCGAACGTTACGATCTCAGTGATCATCGTTGGTCCTCCTTGTCACGGAAGATGATGGCACGCGCCTTGGCGCATTGCCAGCCGCGAGGCAGGGTGCGCAGACCTTGGCATGCCTATCAGATCGTGCATTCGCGGCGAATGCTCGGCCTCATGGTCGGCAACGCGGCATTAACGCGAGCCAATGAATATTGACACCGGGCCAGTACCCTCATTTCTACTCGGTTCAACTGATAGATCATTGTTCATATCTTGACGCCCAAAAAACAATGAAATAGTACCGGTGATTGATGAGCGGGCGTTGTGTAATGGTAAGACCTTAGCCTTCCAAGCTAATGACGCGGGTTCGATTCCCGCCGCCCGCTCCAAAGCTTTCCAACTGACGTATCTGATAGGCTTGCCTCGGGCTCAAACCCCGACTGAGAGCGCGATTTTTGCCCCCCACACGATCAGCACGCCGCCTGCCAGAAGATCAAGCCAGCGCAACGCCGCAGGCGTAATCCTCGTGCGGGCAAAAAGTGCGGCATGGACCAGAAACAACCACCACAGGGCTGAGCCCAAGAAGACCCCCGCCACCAGAACATAGGCCGCATTTGCGCTGCCACTGGCGGCGCTGCCCAGACCAGCAACCAACCCGGCAAAGGCCAGTATCGTCATCGGGTTCGACAACGTCAGCACGTAGGTCGAGGCGAACGCGCCCAGCACCGAGCGGGCGGGCACATCGGCGGGTTTTGGCGCCGTCTTGGCGAAAAAACCACGCAGGGTCATCACGCCCAGAATGCAGATCAGAAGACCGCCAACAAGCTGCATTTCGCTTGCGTGGCGCATCAGCAGGCCAGTGGCGGAAAATCCGGCGGCGACTAGCAAGCCATATGTGGCGTCCGCTGTCGCGGCCCCCATGCCGGTGGCCATTCCTGCCGCGCGGCCCTGTGCCACGCTGCGGCGAATGCACAGCAGCCCGATCGGCCCGACCGGGGCTGCCACGGCAAGCCCCACGCCCACGCCTTTGAGGAAGACCTCGATCATTCGGACCTCCCCGCCAAGGGAAGCGCGGCGGTTTCCTTGGCTGTATCGAGTGTTATGATGGATTCGGTGCGCAGTACGGCGGGCAGGGGTTTGACAACCTGCGTCAGGAATGTCTGCAAGGCCGCGGTGTCCCGCACCCGCAACTTCATCAGATAGGAGTGTGGCCCGCTGATGTGGTGTAGTTCCTGCACCTCGGGTTGCGCGCTCAAGGCGGCGACGGCTTCGGCTTCGCCCTCGAACCGCATGTCGATCAGCACAAAGCCGCACAGCCCGATGCCGAACGTCGCAGGGTTCAGCGTAGCGCGCCAGCCGGTGATCACGCCTGTGCTTGCCAGCCGCCGGACACGTTCATTTGCGGCCGAGACTGACAGACCCACCGCCAGCGCGATTTCAGTACTTGAAGCGCGACCGTCTTCTTGAAGGAGGTCGCAAATTTTGCGGTCTGTTTCGTCCATTGCCGTAACCTATACTGAAGCATTTCGAATCCTCAGGAATATTGCCTGTTGCATCCGAACTTTCAATAGCATTCCGGTTTGTGCGGCGTCAGGTCATATGCGCCATGCGAGCATGCGTTTTTCCACCCAACCGATGACGGCGGATGTCAAAACCCCCAGCGCAGACAGGATGACCACCCCGGCAAACAGCCTCTCAAGATCGTAGAGCGATCCGGCTTCGAGGATATAGGCGCCGATGCCATATTGCGCGCCCAGCATCTCGGCGGCAACAAGCAGGATGATCCCGATGGCAAGGCTGATGCGCAGCCCCGACAGGATGCCGGGCAGTGCGCCGGGCAGCACGATTTTGCGCACGATTGACCACCACGACAGACCAAAGCTTTGTCCCATTCGGATCAGCGTGCGATCTACATTATCAACAGCGCCATAGGTGGCGACCACGGTGGGGGTGAACGTCCCAAGTGCGATCAGCGCGTATTTTGATCCCTCATCAATGCCAAACCAGATCACGAACAGCGGCAATAGCGCGATTTTCGGGATCGGAAACAGCGCAGCAACCAACGGGACCAACCCGGCACGTACCATGCTGAACAGGCCGATGATCACGCCAACGCCAATCCCGATTGTCACCCCCAGAACCGAGCCGACGGCCAGCCGCGTCAGCGACGGGATCAGGTGCTTCCACAGTAGGCCGGTGTCATACAGGTCGCGGAACGTCGACAGCACATCCGAGGGGCGTGGCAGCGTCAGGTTGGAAATCCAGCCCGCCCGCGTGCCCCATTCGGCAATGGCCACCAGCGCCAGAAATACCGCCAGTCCGACAAAGCGGATACGCTCGGGTTTGAACCCTCCGCCGCGAAAGGGAACCGGGGTTGTTGCAGCATTTGGGTCAGACATTTGACAGTTCCTTATCGGCGGCCTCTGCCTCTTCGCGCATCAGTTGCCACAGTCGGGCCTGATGTGCCTCCAGCGTTGGGTTGCCGGCGCGGCGCTGATCCAGCGGCATGTCGATCTCGACCACATCGCGGATGGTGCCGGGGCGGCGCGACAGAACCACGATCCGGTGACCCAGCCGCACGGCCTCGGCCAGATTGTGGGTGACATAGACCGCAGTGAACGGTGTGCGGGTCCAGAGCGAAACAAGGTCGTCCATCAGCAATTCGCGGGTCTGCGCATCCAGCGCCGACAACGGTTCATCCATCAGCATCACCGCCGGGCTGACGGCCAGAGCACGGGCGATGGCCACGCGCTGTTTCATTCCGCCAGACAGCTGCTTGGGCAGGGCGTTTCGGAAGTCAGACAGCTTGGTGCGGATCAGAACATCGTCGATGATCCGGGCCGCTTTGGCGCCTTTGATCCCATGATCTTCTAACACCAGGCTGATATTTCCAGTCACGTCGCGCCATGGCAGAAGGGCGAAATCCTGAAATACATAGGTCAGTGGGTTCAGGCAGCCGTCGGGCAGGGGGCCTGATTGCAGCACTTTCCCCGCGCCTGGGCGCTCGAGCCCGCCAAGAAACCGCAACAGGGTGGATTTGCCACAGCCCGACGGTCCGACGATGCAGACGATCTGCCCTTCTGGGATGGTCAGGGACACGTCTGAAAGCACACGCACATCGCCATAGCGGTGCGAGACGGAATCGAGGATCAGCTGCATGAAAGTCTTTCGGTTGGGTGGTCAGGGCGGGGATGCGCCCTGACCGCAGGGTTTACATCGTTTCAACATAGGATGGGTCGACGAGCGTCTCCATCGTGATGTGGCCTTTGATCAGCCCTTCGGCGATAAACCAATCCAGTTGATCCTTGACCGAGGTGGTGTTCAGCGCAGCACCTGCATTGATCCGCATTGCGCCGTTAACGATACCCGGCTTGGCCTTGTCATAGGGGCGGTCGGCATAGACGTATTTATGCACGAGTTTGACCATCTCTTCGGCGGCGTCATCGCCTGCGGTTTTGTCGACCAGAGCGGCGTTGAAATCGGCGGCGCCTTTGGCAAAGGCGGCAAGGAACGCGGCGGATTTCGCACGCTCGTTGGCGGCATTGTTGGCCGAGGTGAAGACGCTGGTGACCTGATAGTCGGGAATGTAATCCGCGACATCGCCGATGATATGCACCGCGCCCGAACCGGCAAGCGGCTTGGCGATGTGGGGCACGATCGCCCAGGCATCGATCTGACCGGATTTCAGCGCGCCGATGACAGCGGGCACTTTTTGCAGCGGGATATAGTTCAGATCGATCCCTTCAGCGGCGGCCATCTTGGCCCCCATGTAGTGGAACGAACTGCCGGATTGGGTAATGCCGAATTTCTTGCCATCCAGCAGCTTTGGTGTGGTGATGCCCGCCTGATAGGCCGCATCGGACACCAGAATTTTCTGCCCGTCGATGCCTTTTTCTTCGCTCAGTGCGCCGCCGATGACTTTGGTCGCACCTTTTTCGGCCAGCGAGATCAGCCCACCCGAAATCGCAGTAACGCCGAAATCTGCGTCGCCGCTGGCAATGGCCACGGCCATCGGCTGTGCGGCCTGAAAGAACTTGAAATCAACTTCCAGCCCAGCTTCGGCGAAATATCCGCGCTCATAGGCGACAAAGCTTGCCGCATGGCTGGTGAAGGCCAGCGCACCAACGGTGACTTTGGTGTTGGCCAGTGCGGGCGTGCCCAGAACCGGCAGGGCCGCAGCCCCGCCCAGAAGCGCCATCGCGCCCCGGCGTGTCAAATGTGTCATCAGGTAATCCTCCCATAGAAATGAAAACGTCTTGGCGCGGCAGAGCCTGCCGGTTCGCCGGGCGTTTCCCTTGCCGCGCGATTGTGTCTTTTTGGCGGGGGAAATCAACCCTTCGCAAGCGGAGCGTTCATTGGGGGCGCGACACCCGCGCCGCTTGCCCATAGGGCTCATGTCGCATAAACCCGCGGTCGCAGGATCAGGAAGGAACGCACATGGCCCGCGGCACCACAGTAACCGGCGATCAGGATCGCGAGAAATCCAAACGTGTGGGCGCGCTGAGTGAACTCTGGCCGTTCCTCAAGCCCTATAAAATCATGGTCGTTCTCGCCGGGATGGCTTTGACGTTGACGGCAACCGTTTCGTTGGTGTTGCCGCTGGCGGTGCGGCGAGTGGTCGATAATTTCGGCACAGAAGATGGCGCTTTGCTTGACAAGTATTTCGCAGCCGCTTTGGCGATTGCCGCGTTGCTCGCGGTGGGCACCGGGTTGCGCTATGCGTTGGTGACCCGTCTGGGCGAAAGAGTTGTGGCTGATATTCGCAAAGCGGTTTTTGCCCGCGTGATTGGCATGAGCCCGGCGTTCTTCGAAAACATCATGACCGGGGAAGTGCTGAGCCGGATCACCACCGATACCACATTGATCCTGTCAGTGATTGGCAGTTCGATCTCAGTCGCGCTGCGCAATGTGTTGATTTTCGGTGGCGGTCTGGTGCTGATGCTACTCACCTCGGCCAAGTTGACTGGGCTGGTGTTGCTGATCGTGCCTGCGGTCGTTATCCCGATTCTGACGCTGGGGCGGCGCTTGCGGGTGCTGAGCCGTGAAAATCAGGACTGGATCGCGGAAAGCTCGGGCACCGCAAGCGAAGCCTTGTTGAGCGTTCAGACCGTGCAGGCATTCACCAACGAAACCGCCGCGCGCCGCGATTTTTCCGATGTGACCGAACGCAGCTATGTCTCGGCGCAGAAGCGGATCACGACGCGGGCGGTGATGACTGTGATCGTGATCTTTCTGGTGTTTTCCGGCGTTGTCGGGGTGCTGTGGATCGGCGCACATGACGTGCGTGCAGGCGGCATGAGCCCAGGGGCTTTGGTGCAGTTTGTGATTTATTCGGTGATGGTCGCAGGGTCGGTTGCGGCGCTGTCCGAAATCTGGGGAGAATTGCAGCGGGCGGCAGGCGCGACCGAGCGGCTGGTCGAGCTGCTGCAGGTCGAGGATGCGGTTACTGATCCCGCTGAGCCCGTGGCGGTGGCCGAGCCGGTCAAGGGACAGATCACCTTTGAGCAGGTCAGCTTCCGCTACCCCTCGCGGCCGAATGTTTCTGCGTTGGACGAGGTCGATCTGGTGATTCAGCCCGGTGAAACCGTGGCGCTGGTTGGCCCCTCGGGGGCAGGCAAAACGACCATCATCCAGACCATTTTGCGGTTTTATGACCCGCAAAAGGGGCGGATCCTGATGGATGGAATACCGCTGGACGCGATGGAGCGGGGGGCGTTCCGTCAGCATATGGCACTGGTGCCGCAGGATCCGGTGATTTTTGCCACAACGGCGCGGGAAAATATCCGGTTTGGGCGACCGGGGGCCAGCGATGCAGAGGTTGAGGTCGCTGCAAAAGCGGCCGCTGCGCATGACTTTATTTTGGCGTTGCCAGAAGGGTATGAGGCGCAGGTGGGCGAACGGGGCGTGATGTTGTCCGGTGGTCAGAAACAACGCATCGCCATCGCCCGCGCTATCCTGCGTGATGCGCCGGTTCTGTTGCTGGATGAAGCCACAAGCGCGCTGGATGCGGAAAGTGAGCGTGCGGTGCAGGCGGCAGTTGATGAACTGGCCAAGACCCGCACTACGATCATTGTTGCGCACCGTCTGGCGACAGTGAAGAAAGCCGACCGGATCATTGTGATGGATGGGGGCCGGGTGGTCGCGCAGGGAACGCACGATGCATTGGTGGCCGAGGGTGGGCTGTACGCGCGTCTGGCGCGGCTGCAATTCACCGACGGCGCAAGCCCGGCTGCGTGATCCATCATGGTACCTGCAACGCGCAGGTATGCCCTTCTGGAAGATTGGGGTCTGCCGGTGGCAGGCCCTTGTTTTTGCCCGATAAAGGACCTTGGGCGCATCTGTCTGCGCAGGCGCTCATTCAGGTGCGTCACATTCCGCAGAATTCCCCCTTGAGTAACGCCGTTGGGCAGCGGAATATTGGCCAAACCACTTAACCTTGGAGGGAAAAGCATGGGACTGTTCAATTTCTGGAAGAAATCCGGTAAAAACGTGGGCGGAGAGCCGACAGCCGAGGCGCTGAAAAAAGAAGTCGCCGATTTGGGTCTGGACACCGAAGGGCTGGAGATCAGCGTTGAGGGAGACAAGGTCAAGGTTTCGGGCGCGGCAGTGACTCCGGAAATGCGCGAGAAGGTCATTCTGGCGGTTGGCAATGTGGACGGTGTCGCAGAGGTTGAAGATGACCATGCCGATGACGTGATCTTTCACACTGTTGAAAAGGGCGATACGCTGTCTGCCGTTGCCAAAAAGACTCTGGGAAAATCCAGCCGCTACATGGAGATTTTCGAGGCGAACAAGCCGATGCTGAGCAGCCCCGACAAGATCTATCCCGGTCAAGTGCTGCGCATTCCGCGCGACGTCGAAGTCTGATCTGCGCCATCGGCGCCGTGATTAGTCGAAAAAGGGCGCCGATGCGCCCTTTTTTGCGTTTTGACGTTGCGCAAGACCGGGGTGCGTTCTCTTGCAACCGGCTGAAAAGCCTTTCACATTGCAGGTGAAGAATATTCGGCTCCGGGAGAGGGCCGCCAGAGGGAGGAGATCACATGGGCTTTGCATCCATTCAGGACACGATCGCAATCGAAAGCGAGATGCCGTGGGAGAAGCGTGATGTGCCGGCCACGCTGTATCAGCTTCTGACCCGGACCAAAGAAAAACATGGCGCGCGCAATGCGGTCAGTTTTCAGCTTTTGAGCGGAGAGAACGACAAGGCCGAGACGCTGAGCTGGAACGAGGTGCACGCGCGCACCTGCCAAGCGGCCAACATGTTCCGCGACCTGGGCATTGGCGAGAACGATGTGGTGGCTTGTGTTCTACCCAATTGCAACGAAACGATCCTTACCATTCTAGGCGGGGCGATTGCGGGGGTCGTGAATCCGGTCAATCCTCTGCTGGAGCCAGAGCAGATTGGTGCCATCCTGCGGGAGACCAAGGCCAAAGTCGTCGTTACGCTCAAAGCGTTCCCCAAAAGTGATGTGGCCCAGAAGACAGCCGAGGCGGTGCGCCATGCCCCCGGTGTTCACACGGTTCTGGAAGTGGACCTAAATCGCTATCTATCCCCGCCTAAACGCTGGATTGTGCCTCTGGTGCGCCCCAAAAATCCCGGAAACCACCACGCTGACGTGAAGGATTTCAACAAGGAATTGCGCAAATATCCGCGTTCGTTGTCCTTTGCCGACGCCACAGGGGATCGGGTCGCGGCCTATTTCCACACCGGGGGCACGACGGGCATGCCCAAAGTGGCGCAGCACCGGTATTCGGGCATCATCTATAACGGCTGGCTGGGCGGCACGCTGCTGTATACGCCGGAAGACAACGTGATTTGTCCGCTGCCGCTGTTCCATGTCTTTGCTTGCCATGTGATCCTGATGGCGGTGGTGTACTCAGGCGCGCATGTCGTGTTTCCAACCCCAGCGGGGTACCGTGGCGACGGGGTGTTCGACAATTTCTGGAAGCTGATCGAGCGTTGGAAAATCAGTTTTGTTATCACCGTGCCAACAGCGATTTCCGCTTTGATGCAGCGCCCGGTGGATGCCGATGTCTCGTCGGTCAAAACTTCGTTCTCCGGCTCGGCGCCGCTGCCGCAAGAGCTGTTCCGCCGCTTCGAGAGCGCGACTGGTGTGACCATCGTGGAGGGATACGGCCTGACAGAAGCGACCTGCTTGGTCTCTGTCAATCCAGTGCAGGGAATGAAGAAAGTCGGCTCGGTCGGGGTTCGTTTCCCCTATTCCGATGTGCGCATTTTGCGCGAAGTGAATGGCGAGCCAGTGGAATGTGCGACGGACGAAGTTGGTGAGATTTGCGTATCAAGCCCCGGGGTTCGGGCGGGGCACACGTATACCGAAGCCGACAAAAACGAAGGTCTGTACCATTTCGGAAAGTACCTGCGCACTGGCGATTTGGGTCGGATCGACGCTGACAACTACATCTGGATCACTGGGCGCGCCAAAGATCTGATTATTCGCGGCGGCCACAATATTGATCCGGCCGAGATCGAAGATGCGTTGCTTGCGCATCACGACGTGGCGTTTGCCGGCGCGATCGGCCAGCCCGATGCCCATGCCGGGGAAATTCCCTGCGCCTATGTCGAACTGATCGAGGGCGGGAAGGTCACGGGCAAGGAATTGCTGGCGCACTGCAAGATCCACGTGCACGAGCGCGCCGCCCAGCCAAAGCATATCGAAGTGCTGGATGGGCTGCCAAAAACAGCAGTGGGCAAGGTTTTCAAACCCGATCTGCGCAAGCGCGCCATTGCGCGGGTCTATAATGCCGCGTTGGCCGAGGCCAAGCTGAACGCACAGGTCGTTTCGGTGGTCGACGACAAGACCCGCGGTCTGGTTGCGCAGGTCCGCAAAACCGGTGTGGTGCATGAAGACGAGGTGGGCCATGTGCTGGGCGCGTTCACACGTCCATGGACATGGGCAGAGTAGGCGTAAAACTGCGCCATTTCATATTTGTGCGGCTTCGCCCTCGCGGTTGGGATCAGGTGTGATCAAGTTAGGATGTCACCCAATCCTCGCTTTCAGATACTCGACCGCGAGCGCGAGAGTGGCTATCTTCGGATAGTCGCTCTCGGGAATATCGACGCCAAGCCGTTGGTGCAAAGCCGTGACGAGGTTGAGAAAGTCCATCGAGTCAATTTCAAGGTCGTCCTGAAGGTGATCGTCTGGGCCAACGCTGTCGGCGTCAATGTCCGGGGCAATTTGGGTCAGCTCTCCGAGGAAGGCTTTGCGGATGTCGGCGTCGGTCATAGGGCCTCCGGTGTCTGCAATGCCGCTTCAATTGCGGCTAGAAATTTGGCGCCGCGACGTCCGTCACTGACACGGTGATCGGCGGACAGCGTAACGATGACCGTCGTGCGGGGCGTGATTGTGTTACCGACGATCCATGGTCGGCGTACCGGCGCGCCGAAGCCGACGATGGCGACCTGCGGTGGATAGATAACAGCCGCCATGGCATCGGCGCCAGCGTCCCCCATTGCCGAGATCGTGATCGTGCCATCAGTCATCTCGGATGAGCGGAGCCGCCCGGTGCGCGCGCGCGCCACGAGGTCTCTCATCTTGGCCATCACATCGTCTAGGGGAAGGGTCTCCGCATCGTGCAGAGCGGGTGCAATGAGCCCGCCGCCCCTGAGGGCGATGGCTACTCCGGCGTGGACGGCGTTGACGGGGTGAAATCCCTCGGCGTCGTAGTTGCCATTCATTTCAGAGATCATGGCGGCCGCAAGTGCGGTGGCCTTGACGAATAGCGCCCCCATCAACAGACGCGCGCCCGGCGTACGCTTGGCGTTGGTTGCGGTAAGCCAGTCGGTGGCGGGTTGCAGGTCGATGGTTTGGGTCAGGTAATAGTGCGGAATTTCGCGTTTCGACCGGGCCATTGCATTGGCGATGGCGATGCGCATTGCGGCCATGTCGAGCCCCGGCTTGGCAGCGGCTTTGGTTGAAGCCACTTGGGAAGGGGCAGGTGTGGCAGCCTCGACATCGGCCAAAAGAACCGCACCGCCGGGGCCCGAGCCTCTGAGCGCTGAGAGCTCGATGCCGCGCTCTGCGGCAAATATACGCGCGGCGGGGGACGAGGGCGGAGTGTCGCCAGGGCGGGGCGCGACCGATATAGGTTCGGACGCTCGTGACGGCGGGGCAGGGGCCGCTTCGAGGGGCTGTGCGGGCGTCAGGGGAATGGCGTTCTCCTCGGGCCGCGTGGTGCGTGGGGTAGGGGCCGCAGGCGTTTCGACAAAAGCCGTGGCTTCCTCGCCTTGGGCGCGGAGCGTGGCAAGGGTCGCTCCAACGGGAAGTGTGGCCCCAAGCTCTGCGTCAAGTCTTTCAACGGTGCCTTCTTCGAAACATTCGATCTCTATCGCGCCCTTTTGGGTTTCGACCACGGCAACCACATCGCCACGTTTCACGATATCGCCTGGCTTGATCATCCACTCGATAAGCGTGCCCGCCTCCATATCGGCACCGAGCGAGGGCATTGTAAAAGCGCCCATGACCTCAGGCCTTTCCCAGCGTCGCTTTTGCGGCGCTGACAATGGCGGAAATCTGCGGGATCGCCGCGTCTTCCAGATGCTTCGGATAAGGGATCGGCACTTCGGCCGAGCAGACCCGACCAACCGGCGCATCAAGTCGCCAGAAGACACCTTCGGTGATCCGCGCCGAGACTTCGGCCGCAAGCGAACCCGAGCGCCAGCCTTCATCCACCACCACCGCACGGCGCGTGCGGGCGACCGAAGTCAAGATCGTCTCATCGTCGAGAGGGCGCAACGTGCGCAGGTCAATGACCTCGGCTTCGATACCGTCCTTGGCAAGCTCCTCTGCTGCCTCCAGCGTCTTGAACAACGAGCCGCCGTAGGTGATCAGTGTCAGATCCGTGCCCGGGCGGCGGATGGCGGCCTTTTCGATGTCCACCGCGCCTGCGTTCGTGGCGATCTGACCCGACATGTTGTAGAGCATGACGTTCTCGAAGATCAGCACCGGGTCCGGGTCGTTGAGCGCCGTCAACAGCATGCCGTGCGCATCTTCCAGCGTGGCGGGGGCCAGAACCCTCAGCCCCGGAATGTGCGCATACCACCCCTCAAGCGAATGCGAGTGCTGCGCGGCAAGCTGTTTGCCCGCGCCAGTGGCCATGCGGATCACCACAGGGGCCCCAAACTGGCCACCCGACATGTGACGGAGGGTGGCGGCGGTGTTCAGGATCTGATCCAGCGCCAGCATCGAGAAATTAACGGTCATCAGCTCCACGATCGGGCGCATGCCCGCTGCCGCTGCGCCGATGCCTGCGCCGGTGAAACCAGATTCCGAAAGCGGCGTGTCGCGGATGCGGTCTTCGCCGAATTCGGCCATCAGCCCCTTGGAAACTGCATAGCAGCCGCCATAGGCGCCGACGTCCTCGCCCATTAAGAAGACACGGTCGTCACTTGTCATCGCCTCGCGGATCGATTGCTTCACTGCCTCGCGATAGGTCATTTCGACATATTCGACCGGCGTCGGCGCAACAGAGGGCGCGGCGGGGCGTTCTTGCGCCATGACGTGTTTTGTCAGGGTCTCGACCGGTTCCCATGCGCCCGTTTCGGCGAACGCCACGGCTTCTGCGATCTCTGCGTCGATCTCGGCCTCGAACTTGCCGATGTCCTCAGCATGGATAAGGCCGTTTTCCAGAAGCCAAGCTTGGAACCGCACGATCGGGCCCTTCTTGCGCCAATTTTCTACTTCCGCCTTGTCGCGGTAAAGCTGGGCGTCGAACATCGAATGCGGGCGGAAGCGATAGGTGCGCGCCTCAAGGAAATAGGGGCGGCCGGTTCGCCTGATCTGCTCAACCGCGCGACGGGTTGCGGCCTCCATCGCGACCACATCCATTCCGTCGATAGCTTCCGATTCAATGCCATAGGCGGCGGCCTTGGCGTGGATGTCGATCTGCGACTCGGTGCGGGCCAGCGCCGAACCCATCGCGTATCCATTGTTTTCGCAGACAAAGAGAACGGGCAAGTCCCAAAGCTCGGCAAGGTTCATCGCCTCGTGGAACTCACCTTCAGCAACCGCGCCTTCGCCAAAGAAACAGGAGGTGATATTTGCATCGCCACGCATTTTATCAGCAAGCGCCAGACCCGCAGCGAGCGGCAGACCGCCGCCGACAATGGCATTGCCACCGTAAAAATTGGCCCCCGCGTCGAACAAGTGCATCGAACCGCCACGACCGCCCGAACAGCCGTTGGTCTTGCCATACATCTCGGCTAGGATCGGCCCCATTGGGATGCCACGCGCCAAGGCGTGGCCGTGCTCGCGGTAGGTGGCCACAATACGGTCGGCTGGTCCAAGCACCGGGATCACGCCCACGGCGACCGCCTCTTCACCGTCGTAAAGGTGCAGGAAGCCCCGAATTTTTTCGCGCGTGTAAAGTTCTGCGCATTTGTCCTCGAAGCGACGGATGCGGATCATACCCTTGAGCAGGTCGCGGACATGCGCACGCGTCAGATGTGGCTTGATCTCGGTATTCATTTCTCGTCCGCCTCCAGCGTGGAAATATCGCCTTCTGGCAGTCCGAGTTCTCGGGCCTTGAGCAGGCGGCGCATGATCTTGCCAGAGCGGGTCTTGGGCAATTGTTTGCGAAAAACAATCTCGCGCGGGGCAACTGCGGCGCCAAGCTTTTTGCGCGCAAACCCCCGAATGCTCCGCTCCAACTCGGCGGACACCTCGAAGCCGGGATTCAGCGCCACATAGGCTTTCACCACCTCGCCCGCCGTTTCATCTGGGATGCCGATGACAGCGGCCTCGGCCACCGCCTCGTGTTCGATCAAGGCGCTTTCCACCTCGAAGGGGCCAATCAGGTGGCCGGAGGACTTGATCAGGTCATCGGCGCGACCAACGAACCAGAAAACGCCGTCCTTGTCCTGCATGGCAAGGTCGCCTGAAAGGTACCAGCCATCAACGAAACATTTATCATACCGAGCCTTCTCGTGGAGATAAGCGCGCATCAACGACGGCCAGCCGGGACGCAGCGCCAACTCGCCGATCTCGCCGGGCTTGCAGTTGCGTAAACTATCGCCCTCCTGCGCAACGATCCCGGCCTCAATACCGGGAAGAGGCCTTCCCATTGACCCCGGGCGGATGTCCATGTCGGCGGTGTTGGCGATCATGATGCCGCCGGTCTCAGTCTGCCACCAGTTGTCGTGGAAGGGATGCCCAAAGACCTCTTGCCCCCAAAGAACACCCTCGGGGTTGAGCGGTTCGCCCACACTGGCCAGAAAGCGCAGGTGGGAGAAGTCATAGCCCTGCGCCGCCTTCTTGCCAGCACGCATCAGCATGCGGATGGCGGTTGGGGCCGTATACCAGACTTGGACCTTTTCATTTTGCAGAATGCCGTACCAGCGCTCAAGGTCGAACTCTGCCTCGTCAACGATCATTGTGACCCGGTTCACCAAGGGCGAAATGATGCCATAAGATGTTCCCGTGACCCAGCCGGGGTCGGCGGTGCACCAGTAAATATCGCCCGGTTTAAGGTCGAGAGCGAAGCGGCCCGTGGCCGCATGGGCAATAACGGCGCCATGGACGTGGACCGCGCCCTTCGGGCGACCCGTCGTGCCCGAGGTAAAGTGGATCAATGCCATGTCGTCTGCCGTCGTCATCGCCGTTTCGAACTGATCTGAAGCCGCAGCCATCGCCGGGCGCAGCGCCACGCAGCCCTCGGGCGCAGGGGCGTCATCAAGGATGAGTATAAGTCGTAGCGAAGGAAGGTCACGGATCCAACTGGCGACTTTCTTGCGATAGAGCGCTGCAGTCGTGACAAGGACATTGCCTTCGCCGATCTCCATCCGCGCCTTGATCGGCTCGGGGCCGAATGCGGCAAAGAGCGGGGTGAAGGTCATCCCTGCTTTTAACGTACCAAGGGCGGCGGCATAAAGCTCGGGCACCCGGCCCATCAGCGCGTAAACACGGGCTCCCGGCGCCAACCCGTGTTGAGCCAATACGTTGGCGAAGCGCGCCGCATCAGCAGAAAGTTCGGCATAGGTAAGGTCGCGCCGGTCGTTGTCTTTCCCTAGCCAACGGATCGCAACCTGCCCCCCGTGGCCTGCCGCGACATGCCGGTCAAGCGCCTCATGCGCGATGTTTAGCCCGCCGTCTGGCAACCCGTCCAACGTGGCGCGGGCCTGTTCCCAAGTGAACGCGGCGCGCACCTGATCGGTAAGGTTCGCCGCTGCACGGGTGAAAACGTCCTTGAATATTATCGGCCAAGTCATGATCCACTCCCCCATTGTTAGCCTATTCAGCGGGGAGCCGTGGCACCTTGACGTAGGTCAAGAACCGGCATTGTTGTCAACTGATCACCGAGTACCCGGCCGCAAACCGGACGCTGACGTGGGCAGAAAATTGCAGCCTGCTGATCTTCGACACGAAGGCGGTTAGCGATATCGAAACGGAAGCAACGCTATTCAGAATTTGAGGACAGGTGGCATTGAACGCGCAGAAAGGCGAAGACAGGAGCAGCGGGCTGGAGCCGTTTCGGGGGGGCATCTATCTGGTGCCGTGGGTTTGCACGCAAGTGGCTTGCCTTTGAAGCATCAGAGCGAGATGGGCTGGGACACACGCAAGGTGCTGTCGTGGCGGCTCTCAAACACGCTGCATGCTGAGTTCTGTGTCGATGCAATGAATGCGGCCACCTACAAGTCTGGTCCGACCGAGATTGTGAACACAGATCAGGGCCGCCAGTGCACGCCCTGTATGCGGCAGGAACGGTCGTGGCGATCAGGCCCCGACTATCAATGGGTGGAGTACCGGTCCTCGACAATATCTTTATGGAACGGCTCTGGAGACTCCCGAAGTATGAATGCGTCAATCGAACGATTTGGGAAACCGGGGTAGAGGCCAGGGCCGGTGCAAATATAACTGCTCAACCTACGCCAGATATTGTCCAACATTTGCGGAGTAGCTCAGACGTCGAGCGACAACACAGTTTGTTGTCAGTCGATACCGTTTGCTTGTTCCATTAGCGCGCGGATATGACGAGAGAAAATCCAAGTGGTGGGCCCCCCTATCGCAGAGCCAAGGATCATCGACCACGTTGCTGACAAAACCGGCAACCCGACCCAAGAGCCGATCAGAGAGGCAAAGAAGACATTTACCGACATGGCTCCAGCGCCGAAGGGGAAGAGCAACAGGGCAATTTTAGCCACGGACATGCTCCGCTGGTTCATGATCGCCGGACCAGCCGATGCACCGCCCAAAGCGCGGCGACCAGAGCCAGCGAGGCCAGTGCGAACCAGAATTCAGCGGTTGCGGATTGAGCTTGTGGGACCGGACGATCGAAGGTGTTGGCCAAGACCGTACCGGGAAAAACAGTTATGATCATGGATAGGATGCGCATGGGCTATGTCTCCTGTGTGAGCGAACGATAGATGTCAGGCAGCGCGCGCGTGAGGCGCTGCGGCTGTGGGAGCAGGGAAAAACTGCCTCGGCCAAAAATGCGGGCGAACCAATCTTGCCCGTCCTCGTCAATGATGACGCCGTGGACGGTTTGCCCGGCTCTGCGGGCCTCGCGGATGGCCATGTGGCTGTCTTCTATGCCGTGCTGACCCTCGTAGTGATCCAGATCATTGGGTTTGCCATCCGTCAGAATGATAAGCAGTTTCCGCGCGGCCGACTCTTCTGCCAGCAGCGCGGACGTGTGCCTGACCGCAGCCCCAAGCCGCGTATAGTGCCCGGGCCTGAGCGCGCAGATATTGTTGATGATCTCGGGGGACATCGGGGTTTCGAACCCCTTGCAGCGGGTCATGAACACACGGTCGCGTCGCAGTGACGAAAATCCCCATATGCCCAGACGGTCGCCGCTGGCGTCGATCCCGGTGGCAAGAGCGGCCAGCGCATCGCGGGCCACGTCGATGACGCTGGTATCGCCCACGGCGGCCTCGGTCGAGCGTGAGGTGTCAACGAGGAAGGCGACCGCAAGGTCACGCTCGATCTGACGGGCGCTTTGATAGATCCGGTCACTGGTGCGGCCCGTCGCACGAAGCTCGACCTGAGCGGCGATCAACGCGTCAAGGTCCAACTCGGCCCCGTCGATCTGCCGCGGGCGTAGGATACGGCGCGGGCGCAGTGCTTCGAACTGTCGGCGCACCTCACGGATGTGGCGGGCGTTGGGACGGAAACCGGAGGACGGGTCGGGATGCGCGTCGGTTTCCAGCACGCGGCAATGGTCGTCCATGTAGGCACGTGTGCGGTGGTTCCATTCAGGGTAAGTGAAGCTGCCGGCAAGCCGCTCGTGTTCGGCATCAGTGGGCGACAGGTCAAGGTGCATCCGCAGCCGCGTGGCGGTACGGCGATCATGCTTGGACAGGGTGATGTTGTCTTGATCTTCGGCGGCCTTCTGGGCGTGCTCATCGTCATTGTCATCGACGCTGCGGTTGATGTTCATGCTCTCGACCCAACTCAGGATCGACTCAAACCGGTGCATGATAAAGCTGTCCTTGCGGTTGGCCTCTGACGCGTCCTTGCGCAGCCCGATTTTGCGGGTTGTCGTGGCCGCCCCGGTAGGTGGCGCCTGGGCGTCGTCCTTGATGTCGTCTGCTGCGGCGCCCGAGCCGGGGGAACTGAAACGCAGCCATACCGGCACAGGTGCAAACGGCAGATAGCCGCGTATTTGCGGTGATGGCTCCGTACCCTCTAAGCTGTGACCATTGAGTTGGTTCCGGATCATCTGTTCCAAGGCGGCCTCGTCCGCAGGGCGGATCACGTGCGGCCGCATCAGCAAGGCTTGCGCACAGAGCCTCGCATGGGCCTCGCGCAGGCCCGGGCAGGCGGCCCACGCGCGGTCGGCGGCGTCGGTGTTGGCTCTAACCTGGGCGCGATCGGCGGCGCGAGGATTTTCCTCCACGTCTGGAACTGCAACAGTCAACGCCGCGAGAGCTGTGAGCCACAGATAAGCCGCCTTGTTCAATGCGCGGCTGTCGAAACAATCGAAACGCGGCGGGAGTCGCAGGCGCTCACCATCGAAACTGGGCACATGCTGTGTTTCGCATCCGGTGCCGATGCGGCGTTTCACGGGGCGACGGTGGTCGCAGGGCACTGCGGGAGCCTCGACAATTTCAACGCCTGCACTTCCACCCAAGGCGCGGAACAGGACCGACAGGCTTGGGCGCAGCGCGGCAAGATCAACCGCCGCATCCTCGAAAACGGGTCGCGCGCCGATCCCGCTGGCATAGTCGTGCCAGAGTTTGCCGACGGTTTCCTCCGGCTCCATCAGGTCAAGAAAATGCAAGGCCATGGCGCTATCCGAATACAGTGGTTACGAGATCGCGCAGGGCGTCCTGCACGTCCGCATCGTCACTAAGCGGTTCGATGATCGCGGCCTCGATGGCTTGGGTGACTCCCATGCCACCCTGCATCAGCGTCGCGGCATAGATCAGCAGCCGAGTGGAAACGCCTTCCTCAAGATCCATCCCCGAAAGTTGGCGAATACAGCCGCCGAGCCGCACCAGAGGGGCGGTGCGATTGGCGTCCAGCCCGGATTCCTGAACCACGACCGCGATCTCGGTCTGGGGATTGGGAAAGTCGAAAGTGATCGACAGGAACCGCTGCCGGGTCGAGGGTTTGAGCCGTTTCAGCACGTTCTGGTAGCCGGGGTTGTAGGAGGCGACCAGCATGAATTCCGGCGGCGCGACCAACTCTTCGCCGGTGCGATCGATCATCAGTGTGCGGCGATTGTCGGTCAGTGGATGCAGCACAACGGTCACGTCTTTGCGTGCCTCGATCACTTCATCCAAATAACAAATCGCTCCTTCGCGTACGGCACGGGTCAGCGGGCCATCGACCCATTCGGTTTCGCCACCGCGCAAAAGGTATCGGCCGATCAGATCTGCTGCTGACAGATCATCATGGCAGGCGACGGTATAAAGCGGGCGGTCGGTGCGGGCTGCCATATGTTCGACAAACCGGGTTTTTCCGCAGCCGGTCGGCCCCTTCAGAAGAAGGGGCAAACCATTGATTTGGGCGGTTTCGAACAGCTCGCATTCACCTGCGGTTGGTTGGTAGTGCGGGATGCTTTGTGTCTTGGTCAGGGCGTTCATGGTCATTCTCCCGGTGCGGTTGCGGCGGAACCCGGCGTGATCACCTCGGCCTTTCGCACGACCAGTTGCGAGTAGATGAACAAGAGCGCCCCGATGACAACCGCCGCCCCCGCGCCAAAGCGCATCAGGTAGAAGATCGTCAGGCTGTCCTGCACATCCATGTAGTAGTCACCGACCACGCGCTGCATATGCGTCTGGATGGTGCCGGCGAAGGTTAGCACGAAGGTCATGAAGGCCATTCCGCCAGTCATTAGCCAGAAACTCGCCATGTTGAGCACCTGATTATAGGGCGCGCGATTGCGGAGCAGGGGCATGGCGTAGCTGATGATCGCGAGGTTCATTGCCACATAAGCGCCGTAGAACGACAGGTGCCCATGCGCGGCGGTGATTTGGGTGCCGTGGCTATAGAAGTTCACGCCATGCAGCGTATGCAGGAACCCCCAGACGCCCGCTCCGAAGAACGCGACGGTGCTGGACCCCAGCGACCACAAAAGTGCGGCTTGGTTGGGGTGGTTCCGTTTGCCTCTCCAGACCATGACGAAAGCAAAGCTCATCATCAGGAAGAAGGGGATCACCTCGAAGGTCGAGAAAATCGAGCCGACCCACTGCCAATACCCCGGCGTTCCGATCCAGTAGAAGTGGTGCCCAGTGCCTAGGATGCCGGAGAAAAGCGCGGTGGCGACGATGACATAGAGCCATTTTTCGACGATCTCGCGATCCACACCGGTCAATTTGAGCAGGATGAAGGCCAAGACCGAAGCCATCACAAGCTCCCATGTTGCCTCGACCCACAGATGGACGACAAACCACCAATACATTTTGTCCAGGCTGAGGTTCTCAGGATTGATGAAGGCAAAGACCCACAGGAGCGACAGAAGCCACAGGCCCATCAACAGGACGTTGGTGATCGCCGTCTTGCGCCCGGCCAGCACCGTCATCGAGATGTTGAACAGGAAGATCAGCGCCGCAACAAGGATGCCGAATTTGACCCAAAGCGGTTGTTCCAGAAATTCGCGCCCACCGTGGATGCCGACAAGATAGCTGCCGACGGCGCCAAGCGTGCCGACAACCAACAAGACCAGTTGGATATAGGCAAGTTTGGTCGAATACAGCTCTCGTTCAGCTTCCTCGGGCACAAGGAAATAGGCCGCTCCGAAAAAGCCAAGCAGGATCCACACGATCAGCGCGTTGGTGTGGATCATACGGATGATGTTGAAGGGCAGGAGCTCGGATAGGAAGTTCGGCGAGACATAGATCCAGCCTGCCAGAAGCCCGCCCAGCACCTGAATGGCGAAAAGCGCCAGCGCACAGACGAAATAGGCCAGTGCCACTTTTTGCGATTGATATTTCATGAGGTTTACTCCTTAGCCTGCGTCATTGGGCGGCCAGCCCTGCGTGTCAGTTTGGTCAGCCCAGCGAAGGAATTCCGCCAGCGCGCGCATATCTTCGTCGGAGATGTCAAAAAAAGGCATCTGGCGGCGGCCTTCGATGTCGCTAGGCTGCGCCTTCATCCATCCATCAAGCACCTCGTGGGCACCTTCGGGATCGTCCAGAACATCCCAACGGGTCATGACGTTGCCAAGTTCGGGGGCGAAATAGGCCCCTTCGCCATGCAGCGTGTGGCAGTTGATGCAGCTGTGGCGTTCCCAGACACGCTTGCCTTGCGCGACCTCGTCGGTCAGCTCCATTCCCGCCGTCGAGGTTGTCACGATGTAGCGGTGGCTTTGAACGGTCAGCGCAATAAAGACGACCACGAAGAATAAAGATCCCCCGTAGAAGACGTTGCGCGCCCGCGATTTTGTCAGGATCTCGGCCATGCGTCGGCCTCCTTTTCGGTTGCGAATGGAGGAAGCCATAGCTTTGGTTGGCGCGCCGAAGTTTGTGCAAGCGCAACGAACTTTGAGAATGACGGCGGTAATTTAAGACAGACGTTGGTTGGGAGGCTTCTATGTCAAACCCCGAAATAGAAGACCCCGATTTGCCGGTAGGCGATATCATGCACATTTGGCCCCGCACCGTTACGGTGTTCCTGAAGCACGGGATGCTTTGCGTCGGTTGCCATGTCGCCCCGCTTCATACGGTCAGCGAGGCTTGTTTGGAATACGGTCTGGACGAGGACAGTTTTCGCGCCGAACTTTGGACCGCCGCCGGGGAAAAGATCAGCTGTCGGTGAGGATCACCAAACGGTGCGGATCTTTGACAACGATGTGTTTGCGGCGGCTTTCGACAATGCCGTCTTTCTGCCAGGCACTGAGCAAGCGGCTGACGGTGTGCAGGGTCGTGCCAGTCATTTCCGAGATGTCCTGACGCGTGATCGGAAAGTCAATCTCTATCCCGTGTTCGGTTTTGCGCCCGGTCTGATTGATCAGCCGCAACAACGCGTTCGCGATCCGCTGCTCGACATGCAAGGTCGCCATTTCAGCGATCCTGTTGTGCATCTCTCCAAGCCGATCACCGACAGTTTTGTATGTTTCGGTCGCGAACCCGTCATAGTTGGTGACGAATCCATCCCACAAACGCGAAGGCCAGCACAGCACCACAGATTCCACCGCAGTCATCGCCGTCGCCGGATAGGTGGTCCGCTGTAGCGCTTTTGCGATGCCGAACAATTGGCCGCTGGGAATATGCAATGCGATCACTTGCTCGCCTGCGGGTGTAAGACGGACGACTCGGACATACCCGTCAAGCAGAAGGAAAAACCGATCTGCGGCGTCGCCTTCGTCAAAGATCGCAACACCGGCGTCGAAACGTTTGGCGGTCGCGTGATCCAGTATCTGGCTGATCTGATCGCGCGGCAGCCGCGAAAACGGCGGAAGGGGCGACAGAAGGCTCGGATCAAGTTTCGGCACGTTTCCTCTTTTCTCTCGGCTGAACAATCTGTTGATCCACGATAGACCTCACGTTCCAAGGTGCACAACCAAATTGCACTGGCCCGTGGTTTTTGCTCAAACGCTCAATAATATTCGATATTTTCGATGCGAATTTTGTTTGTGCAAGATCAAAGAACGGGCCGCGTCACGGGTCTACCACTCCTTCCAACGACAACCGAAACACGGAAGGAATTCGGCATGTTTGGGAAATTCGCAGCAACTTTGGCAATCGGGCTCGCCTTGGCAAGCGCGGCCCCGGCTGAGACGTTTGAAGTTCAGATGCTCAACAAGGGCGAGGCCGGGAAAATGATTTTTGAGCCCGCGTTTCTGCGCGTGGCAAAAGGCGACAGCGTAAAGTTCGTCGCTGCCAACAAAGGCCACAACGCCGAGGCCATCGAAGGGATGATCCCGGATGGTGCTGCGGTTTTCAAGGGCAAGATCAACGAAGAAATTGATGTCACGTTTGATGTCGAAGGGCTCTATGCCGTGAAATGTAAACCGCACTACGCGATGGGCATGGTGATGACCATCGCAGTTGGCGACGACGTTGCAGTGCCGGACACCTTCTTTGAAGGCCGCGTTCCCAAAAAGGCGCTCGAACGGTTCGAAGCGCAAATTTCGGGACTTTGAATTATCGGCGGCGGTGCGAGGCGCATCGCCTTACCACAACTACACCAAGCTAACCCAAGGAGGTTACAATGACCAAATTCGTAAACCCCGGACTGCTTCCGACGAGCCGCCGCAATGTCTTGCGCGGGTCCGTTCTTGCGGGCGCCGCAGCTTTTACCGGTTCTATGGCCGCAGCTGCTGGTGCGCCTCGTCGTGCGCCCTTGGCATCCCAGCCGCAGGTATCGGCGGGCGCCATCAAAGTACAGGCTGATGCAATCGCCAAGGCCGCCCCGGCGGACCTTGCGGGGTATGAGCGTGTCCGGCAAGAGCTTGTCGCGCCACCCTTTGCCCCCAAGCACGATCAGGTTGCGGTCGGTGGACCGAAGATTGTTGAGATCGAAATGATCACCGAAGAGCGGCTGATGGTCGTTGACGAGGATACAGGCGCCAGCATCTGGGCACTGACCTATAACGGTTCGGTTCCCGGTCCGTTGATCATTGTGCATCAGGGCGATTATGTCGAGCTGACGCTTCGCAATCCATCCGCCAGTAACATGGAACACAACATCGATTTCCACGCCTCGACAGGGGCGCTTGGGGGCGGTGGCCTGACCCATGTCTATCCGGGTGAAGAAACGGTGCTGCGCTGGAAAGCAACCAAGCCGGGGGTCTTCACCTATCACTGTGCACCGGGGGGCGCGATGATCCCATATCATGTCTGCCACGGCATGAACGGCACGGTTATGGTTCTGCCGCGCGACGGTCTGAAGGACGGCGCCGGCAATCCGCTGGTCTATGATGAAATCGCCTATATCGGTGAGCAGGATTATTACCTGCCGATGGACGAGAACGGCGAATATCGCACATATGAAGCCGCAGGTGACGATTATTCCGACAGCATTGATGCGATGCGGACACTGATACCGACGCACTCCGTGTTCAACGGCGCCGTCGGAGCGCTGACCGGGGAAACCGCCCTGCGCTCGAAAGTTGGGAAAACGGTTCTGATGATCCACAATCAGGCCAACCGCGACACCCGCCCGCACCTGATTGGCGGCCATGGCAACTTCATATGGGAAGCTGGATCGTTCAGCGACGCACCGCAGACCGGCCTTGAAAGCTGGTTCATTCGCGGCGGGTCCTCTGGAGCGGCGCTCTACACCTTCGAGCAGCCCGGCGTTTATGCTTACGTCAACCACAATCTGATTGAGGCCGCACTGCTTGGCGCGACAGCCCACTTCGTTGTGGAAGGCGCGTGGAATAATGCCCTCATGGAGCAAGTAGTCGCCCCGCGCGCATCCGAAGCCTGAGGTTGGACCAATGAGCAAAGCGCCCGCCAAACTGATCTTTCCGATCCGCCCCATTGTCGCTGGGCTGAGTGTGATGGTTTCGGCGAGCGTGATTTTCGGGGCTGCGTCGATTTTTCTTCGCGGCCCCGATGCTGACTATATTCCACAAATGGCACTGATCCCCGTCGCCAGTTCAAGTGGCGGAGAGCTGTTCGTTCAGGCGCGCGAAGTGACCATTTCTGAATGGAATAGATGCCACGCCTCGGGCGATTGCACTTTGCAACTGCGCCCTCCCGTTGGCCACACTGGCGCCGACTATCCGGCTACTGGTCTCAATTGGGTCGACGTGAATGAATACCTAACATGGATCAATAAAAAATCCCGGCACACCTTCCGATTACCAACGTCAGGTGAATGGACGGCCATGGCCGCATCGGTGATGCCCAAAAAACCCGACCCAATCTTTACGGACCCCGAACTGACTTGGGCCTCGACCTACCTTACCGAGGGGTTGGTCAGCCGCAAACTTGAACCAAGCGGAAGTTATTCGCAGACGGTTGAAGGGATCGGCGATCTTGACGGAAATGTATGGGAATGGACGCGGGACTGTTATGCTGGTGCCAGTGAAGGTCAGCGCCTTGATCCAAATGTTTGCCCAGCCTTTTTTGTCGGCGGCGAACATGAGGCGGTTATCCCGTTCCTTGTGCGCGATCCCGCTCGGGGCGGGTGCGCAGTCGGTGCGCCGCCACCGCATCTTGGAATGCGTCTGGTCAGTGACAGTCCACTCCCGGCGCACTAGGGAAGTGGCGAAACACCGAACATAGCCGGGTGCAGCGCGATCAATACCATGTAGAGCGCCACGCCACAGCCAACGCGGATGAGAAGCCGCGCCCAGGATCGTGGTGTGGGGACAAGCGGGCCGCGCTGCACATCGGTCCAGAGGCATTGCCAACCCGTTGCCCCCATCTCGCGGCGCTTGCGCCTGTCGACGATCCACATTCCCATGAATGAAAAGCCCGCGAAGGTACCGAACAGCATGACATGTGCCAGATCTCCGTTCGGTATCAGATGCGCCATGGACCAAATGGCCAACGCTGCAAGCATCGGATGTCGGAGCCATCGAATGACACCGGGATTGTCGCAAGCGAAGATGTCATTGCGTGCGCCGCCAAAGGAAAACGGGTTCGGCCGCCGGAATGATATGGCGAGTATCAGACAGACAAGCGCCATCGCTGCCAAAGCCGCATGATTTTGCCAAGCCGCACGCCCCCACAATTCGATATATGGTGCCCGGCCTGCCGCATGGATCAGCCATCCCAGCGCAGCCAATGACAGCGCGGAATAGGCCAGTGTGAAGCCGCGCGCGCCTAACCGTGCCACCAGCCGCGTCTTGACCGGTGGCCTTAGCGGAATGCTGTGTGTAAAAAGAAACAGGGCAAATGCCGCCGCGAATACCAACCAGCCCATTAGCTAACCTTGTTTTTTGGTGTCATCAGGAGTGGACCATAGACAAGAGCAAAGCCGATGAACGCAAGGCACCAAAGCGCTGCGGATATGGAATAAAGCTCGAAGGCCGAAACCGACCATATACCTGCAGCAACCCGCGCAAAAACCGCCCCGAAGAGCGCGAGATAGACACCGGTCGTGGCACCCCCTGCTGTCAGCGCCCGTCCGGTATGTCCAAGTGTGGCGCGGGTCATGACAGCCAATGTCATCATCCCGATTGCGCCCGCCATCCACAGGTGCTGCGCTGATCCCGGTGCCACCAGATCAGGGCGCAGGATTGAGGCGCCAAGCGCAAGCGCCCCCAACGGCACAAAGGCATAGGCCAGATGCAAAACCCAAACCAGCGGCTCTGACGTCGTCCTATGTCCGGACCAGCGCGAGAGGCGGGCAAATTGGGCAAGCCCCACAAAAATCAGCGCGAAGGCGGTCAATGCATCCAACGGCCTCGCAACCCAAAGTGACAGCCCGGCAAGCGATAAAAGCAACACAGATTTGTCAAATCGCTGCATCGGTGGGATGGGGCGCGAAGGGTCGGAACGTTTGACCAACCAATTCCTTGTGAATGAGGGAACGATCCGCCCCCCAATAACGCTGATCATCATAATGCCTGCGGCTAGCCCGATCCGCAGTCCTATACCCTGCGACGGGGTTCCGCCACGGGCAGCCTCCCAATGGAAAATGGCCCCGCCGATGATCAGAAACACGACCAAGGCAAGCACGATCAGATTTTTCCAATTCCGTCCGGCAATGATCTCTCGGGCCAGCATTATCGCCAGTGAAGTCATGCAGGACAGATCAATCAGGAAAACCACGATCGGCGGCAGATACTGCGAAAAAGTGACCGCCAGCCGCCCCGCGACCCAAAGCCCTGCCAGAAAGGCAAGCCGCCATCCGACAACGGGCAAACGCCCGGTCCAGTTTGGAACCGCTGTGAGCAGAAAACCCGCCACCACCGCTACTAGGTATCCGAAAATGAATGCATGCGCGTGCCATGACACGGGGTCAAACGCAGTGGGTAGCTGAACGCCACCCGACAGCATACCAATCCACAGCACCATCGCGACTGCCGCCCAGATTGCAGCAAGCAAGAAAAAGGGGCGAAACCCGAACGATAACACCGCAGGCCCAGTCCAGGCCCGAATCTGTGCTGCAGAAGTCTTCATTCGCGCCGCTCCCAATCGGTGCCTCTGTTGGCCTAGCGCATAGGCGCAGCAGAAAGCCTCTGAGAGGGTGTGTGACGGAATTGCGATGACTGTTCCTTGCTCTTTCGCAATGAACGGTCGGGATGAGGGAAAAATTCAAATTCAAGAAAGCCCACGGCAAGACATCTTGAGAACAGCATATCCTCTGAAGGATCCTGACCAGTGCCACAACGCTGATGCTTTGCGGGTGGCGCACCTGTTCGCTTGAAAGCCATCATGCAACTCGTGCAAACAAACGGCTCCTTGTTTGAGCGATCATCATGGCTGTTCGGTGACGATGGTATCAAGGTTGCGGCCCGTCCATGGAGATTATGACATCAGCCTCAGTCAGGGTTACGGTCCATCCGGGAACACTGAACTGCGAGTCCTGATTGGTCTTCATGATCTCGTGCTGGCCGTATTTAGCGATGGCTCCATTCAGCGCCGCACCACAGAGGCTGGCGTCCGGCCTGTTCGACAGCCGCCGTGCCAGCCCCTTGCGGGCGGCACAGTTCATGATTGCCACCAGACACAGGAACCCGTCCCATCCAGCGTGTCTGATGGCAAAAGCACGGAAAGCCTGACCTCGAATGGCTACACTTTGGTCGCACACCCAAACCGCTCTTTCAGCCGCGAATGCCGAGGATGAACACAATGCGGGAACTCATATCTTTCCCGCCGATTGACCCGATGCTATCTGTTATTCCAATTTGAGCCGATTTTTTTCAATAATTTCAATCATAGGATGGGCTTCACATGCCCAACAACTATAGTCTTCAGGGCTTCGGCATCGAATTCATAGGTACCGATCAGCCCGTCTCCTTCTAGGCGCGCACCTTTGCAATCATCGGTCGCAGCGGAGAAGCGCCCGAACTGATGTATAGCTGCACCGGCAACAGCGCAGACGACACCACGGCTGAGTTCAATAGCCAAGGCATCATTTGGAGCGCGAGCGGCGGTAAGGACCTACTGCGAGACTACAGTGGTAGCGACCAGATTGACGGCGATGACGGCAATGACGAGATCACCCCCGGCACCAACACTGGCATAGACGTCGTCCATACCGGCCTTGGTAGGCGACATTGTGGACTACTCGACCTCGACCTACGGGTTTCAGGAACTCAGCTATGCGGGCGATGCCGTTCCGGTCGACGTATATATCGACGGCGAGGAAAATATCGGTGACATTCAGCAGGGGCCCATCACCATTGATATTGACCGTTACTATAGCGAGACTTATTATTTCGACCTTTCAATGCGCAACTCCTACGACGCGCTGATCAACGTCGCTACAGCGATGGATACGATCAGCAATCCGCTGGGCGGGCTCAGCATCGTCGGCACCTCGGGTGATGACTACTTCTCAGTTTCCAGCAAGATCGGTCAGTAGGTCAACTTCACCGGCGGTGACAGGATCGATTCTTACGACAGCGTGGGCGAAGGCTTGATGCGCCTGACATTCATCGGGGCGCCCGGCGGGGCCCAGGTGGACCTGAACACCGGCGTGATCGCCAACGACGGCTACGGCACCGCGACGATCATCGGCCAGCCTTGGGAGCTGCGCGGCACAGCGCAGGCTGATATGTTCACTGGATCGCTCCGGGATGAATCCTTTATCCTCGAAGGCGGCGAGGGCTTAGACCAGCTTCGCTATGACCTGACCGGTGTGGAAAATCTGAACGTCGATCTGGAAGCGATTCAGGCCACAGGTCTCTGGGGTGGAGTTTACTCATAGCATCAGCAATATCGAAGGGGGGGCACGGCAGCGCGGATCACGACGTGATCAAAGGCAACGCGGCGAACAACCAGCCGAGTGGCGCAGAGGGGAACGACGAATTGCTTGGGGGTGCCGGGAGTGACACGATCATCGGCGGATATGGTGCGGACTCGATTCATGGCGGCGATGGAGATGATGTGCCGACCGGTTCTATCATCTGGGTACTGCCGACCACGAGTCTGATTGGGTTCAGGACAATACAGCGGCGGATGGAGATGTGCTGATATTTGGTGGCGCGGCCACCCGCGACGAATTCCAGTCAACGTCTCCGAAACGGCGAGCGCGGGGACGGCGGGCGTTGAGGAGGGCTTCGTGATTTTCCGCCCCCACGGGTCAGATCTTGTGGGCGCTTGTCGATGGCGCGGCGCAGGAGGAACTCAACCTGGTAATTGTTGGCACGACCTATGATCTATTAATGTGATCCTGCGCTTTGTTGCACAAATCACCTGATGAGATTCACCTTGTGAACGCAACAAGATAGCGTGCGGTAACGAGAAACTGGACACTATCGACTTACGAGACCGAGAACTGGCTAGGCTATGATAAAGCGCTGAAGACGCTCAGATCTCTGCCCCCAGCACGTTGGGGGCAGAGATGGTTGCCGCGGGTAAACGGCAAATGTCAGACTGATACGCCACCTGACTGTTGGTGAGTTTGGTACATATGGGCGGAGTTATCGCTTCGCGCCGCCGACATGTGGCCAGTGCCGGGCGGATGAGGTTTCTAGATCGTAGGCAAGACGCGATAGCGACAGGGTCCGGGTGTAACGGTCCTCTTTGGGCAGGATGTCGGGGATCGCCGCCTGCGAGGTGGGCGTGAACGCGGCAAAGGCGGATCGGAGCACGAAGATCAGCAGGTAGACCTGCCAAACCTCGCTGACGAATGGCAGACAGAGCGAAACCGGTCATTCGTGAAAGTGCTAAAGCCACCGTGAGAACCACCCCGGATGCCCCACGTCAAACTCCAACCATTATGCGATCGGCTTGGTGTCTCGGTCATTGCGTCAGCCGATCAGCCTCGTCCATCAACCGGACGACGTCCTCATCTGATGTTTGGCCGAAATCCACATAGTGTGCACCGACCGCGATCAGCCTCTGCGGCTTTAGCAAACACACGATCTCGTCGACTTCGGAGCGGAATTCCTCAAGCGTATCCGGCGCGGCGACTGGCACTGCCAATACCAGTTTTGCCGGTTTGCGCAGCCGCACTGCTTTGAGCGAGGCGCGCATCGTCGCTCCGGTTGCGATGCCGTCATCAACAACGATGGCCGTCCGCCCCTCGATTGGGATCGACCCACGACCCTTTAGATAGAGGTCACGTCTGCGCCGTATCTCTACCAATTTGGTCTGCGCCATGCGGTCTATGTCGTCGTGCGAGAGCTCGGCATGTTCGGCGACGGCCTCGTTGATGGCGAGTTGGGGATGGTCACCATTTACGATGGCCGCCACGGCGAGTTCTGGTTGTGTCGGCACACCGATCTTGCGGACCATCACAAGATCCATCGGCGCTCGAAGCGCTCGCACGACCTCGATCGCGACGGGCACGCCGCCGCGCGGCAGCGCCAGAATGACCGGATCACCATAGCCCTTGCGGACAAGCTCGGCGGCGAGTGCTTTTCCAGCCTCCGTTCGGTTGACAAATTCGTTCATGATCCCCTCTCCGCCTGTGTGAAATGCTCTTCGAACCAAGTCCCGGCCAAGTTGACGACCTGCTCCAAGGTTCCGGGCTCTTCGAAAAGATGCGTAGCACCGGGCACGATTTCGAGCTTCCATGTGCAGGTAAGCCGTTCCGCTGCGGCCTCGTTTAACCCGATCACCTGATAGTCATCACCACCGACAATCAGAAGTACGGGCGCGTGAACCCGCGCCAGCGCATCGTCCGCCAGATCGGGGCGCCCCCCACGCGAAACCACAGCCACGACATGGGACGGCGCACGCGCCGCCGCAACCAGCGCAGCCGCCGCTCCGGTGCTTGCTCCGAAAAGCCCGATCGGTAGCGCCGGAATGTCCAGATTGGCCTGCGCCCAAGAGATCGCGTCGATCATCCGCGTGCTCAACAGCTTGATATCGAATACGTTCGAGCGATCCTGAGTCTCCTCCTCTGTGAGCAGATCGAAAAGAAGCGTGGCAATCGCTCGCTTCTCCAATTCTTCGGCGACGAAATTGTTTCGAACGCTCAGGTGGCTGCTGCCTGCACCATGGGCAAAAATCACCAACCCCAAAGGTTCCGGTGGCAGGCGAAGAAACCCCTCGAGCCCCTTCGACCCAACGGAAACAGTTCGTTTGCGTGACACAAAGATAGACATCCAAATCTCCAGAGATAATCGCGTTTCTGCCATCATTCAGCGCAAGTATCGTCGGAATGGGAGCACCCGGCATTGACGTCAATCAACGCCAAAGCGAATGTTTTAAAAACATGAAGACAATTTAAAGCCCACCTTCGGCACGCTCATCTCAGACTATCAAATGCTGCCATCCATGCTTGCCGTAGTGACGATCCACCAGCAAAGTCTACAAAGCAGCTATCCCCATAGAGGAGATGCAACATGGATCGCTTCACCGGCGGTTGCCTGTGCGGCAAAGTTCGGGTCGTGGCTCAGGGCCGCCCATATCGGGTCGGCATTTGCCATTGTCTGGAATGCCGCAAACATCATGGTGCCCTTTTCCATGCGTCGGCGGTTTTCCCGCGGGAGGCAGTGATCATAGATGGCGAAACGCACGACTACGCTGGACGGTTCTTCTGCCCTCTATGTGGCTCGTCCGTTTTCTCATGCACTTCAGATGAAATCGAAGTGCATCTTGGATCCCTCGATGCACCCGACCAACTGATACCATCATATGAACTCTGGACCGTTCGCCGCGAGTCTTGGTTGCCGTCTTTTCCGCTCAAAGGACGATACGAACGCGGTCGCGACGACACTGGTCGTTCTGAGGGCTGAAGCGCATTGTCAGCCCAGACCGGGATATACCCGGCCATCCGGTGCTATGTTGCGGGCTCTCTTGAGCGGACATCTGTGATCATTTCTACAGTTCTACAGTTCTACAGTTCTACAGTTCTACAGTTCTACAGTTCTACAGTTCTACAGTTCTACAGTTCTGCAGACGGAATGGCGGCTGAGCGGGATGAAATCGTCACTGGGCCAAGTTTGCGCGACAGCTCAAGAGCCGTTGGTCGGTCGCTTCATGGCCGCCGCTAGGGCCGACCCCAATGAGCCCTGACTTGTCCCCGCTGGTGGCCGCGCCGTTGCGGATTTCGCCACGCGGGCCGGTTTTGGTTTTTCAGCGTCGCGTCGACCCGGTGATGAGGCGGCGCTGTTGTCTTTGCGCATGGTCAGGCCGATGCGCTTGCGCGGCACGTCGACTTCGGTCACCCGGACACGCACTACGTCACCGGCTTTCACAACCTCATGCGGGTCCTTCACAAAGCGATCCGCAAGTTGGCTGACATGCACCAACCCGTCCTGATGTACACCGATGTCGACGAAGGCTCCGAAGGCCGCAACGTTGGTTACGGTACCTTCCAGCGACATGCCGGGCTTGAGGTCTGTGATGCTATCGATACCCTCGGCAAAGGTGGCGGTCTTGAAGGTCGGGCGCGGGTCGCGGCCTGGTTTTTCCAGTTCCGTCAGAATATCGCGGATGGTGGGCAAGCCAAAGCTGGCGTCAACAAACTGTTCAGCCCGCAGGCCCGCAAGCGCGCTGCTATCGCCCATGATCGCGCGGATGTCACGGCCACAGGCCTGCACGATCTTGCGCGCAACACCATATGCCTCGGGGTGAACTGATGACGCGTCAAGCGGCTCGGTGCCATCTGTGATGCGCAAGAAGCCCGCGCATTGTACAAACGCCTTTGGCCCCAGCCCAGACACCTTGAGCAGCGCTTTGCGGGTGGCAAAAGGGCCGTTGGCATCACGGTGCGCGACGATGGCCTGCGCCAGCGAGGGCCCCAGCCCCGCGATATGCGCCAGCAGCGGGGCGGAGGCCATGTTAAGATCAACACCGACTGCGTTCACCGCATCCTCGACCACGGCGGCAAGGGATTGCGCGAGACGACGCTGATCCACGTCGTGCTGATACTGGCCAACGCCGATGGCCTGCGGCTCAATCTTCACCAATTCGGCCAAAGGGTCTTGCAAGCGGCGGGCGATGGACACCGCCCCGCGCAGCGACACGTCAATGTCGGGGAATTCCTGCGACGCCAGTTCGGACGCGGAATAGACCGAGGCACCTGCCTCAGAGACGATGACCGGCGTGGGGCGCGGACTGCCTGCGGGTAAGCGTTTGATCACATCCGCGACCAGCCGTTCGGACTCGCGGCTTGCGGTGCCATTGCCAATGGCGATCAGCGCGATGCCGTGGCGGCGGATCATCTGGGTCAGGGTTTCTTCAGCGCCACGCAGGTCGTTGCGAGGCTGGAAGGGATATATCGTTGCGGTGTCCAGCAGCTTGCCTGTTTCATCCACAACGGCAATCTTGCACCCCGTCCGGATGCCGGGGTCGAGTCCCAGGGTTGCGCGCGCGCCAGCGGGAGCGGCCAAAAGCAGGTCGCGCAGGTTGCGGGCAAAGACATCGATCGCGGCCGCATGGGCGCGGCGGCGCAGGTCGGTCATGAGATCCATAAACATCGACAGGCTGAGCTTGGTATTCCACGCCCAGCTTGCAGCCCCTCGCAACCAAAGATCGCCCGGGGCCTCACCAGAAATCCCGATCTCGGTGGCGATAATGCGGACAACCCGTGGAAGACCGGCTTCGGGCTCGGGGGCGATGTTGATGGTGACGATTTCTTCCTTGGCAGCCCGCAGGATGGCCAAGGCACGGTGCGACGGGATCGTGGCCCATTTCTCGCTATGATCAAAATAGTCCGAGAACTTCGCCCCAATCTGCTCTTTTCCGGCGGTCACTCGGGCGGTGATCAGGGCCTCTTGCTGCATGACTTGGCGCAAGCGCCCCAGTAGGGCGGCGTTTTCGCCCAGTTCTTCGACCAAGATATCCCGCGCACCGGTCAAGGCGTCTTTTTGCGTAGGGACGGCATCACAGATATATGCCTGCGCCAGCACGGCGGGATCAGCGGCGCGGTGCGCGAGAATCGAGCGCAACAGCGGTTCCAGACCGTTTTCGCGGGCGATCATCGCTTTGGTGCGCCGCTTGGGTTTGAAGGGAAGATAAAGGTCCTCCAGCACCGCTTTGGTGTCTGCGGCGGCGATATTGCGGGCCAGCAAGTCGGTCAGTTTGCCCTGAGATGTAATCTCCCCAAGAATACTTGCCCGCCGCTTTTCCAGATCGCGCAGATAGTCCAGCCGCTCGGCCAGCCGACGCAACTGCGTGTCGTCCAGACCACCCGTTGCCTCTTTGCGGTAACGCGCGACAAAGGGGACCGTATCGCCGCCATCAAGCAAAGCGACCGTGGCGGTGACCTGCTCAGGACGCGCGCCGATGTCTGCGGCAATATTGCGGGCAATGCGATCTGCGGCGACGGTCATGGCGAGCTCCTTTTGGCTGTCGGATTCCCGTGATAGCGTCGCAGGCATCGGCCGCCAAGCCCTCGTTGGTTTTCTGCTGTTTTGCTTCATCGTCAACGGGCGACATCATGCCGCTGTTCGCGTGTTTGCGAGATTGATCGGAAAGCATCTCAATGGAACCGAACACATCCGGCCTTGCCGCGTCGCGTGTGACATACGCTCGTCGCCTGATCCGTTCGCGCTTCAATCGTTTGATCTCGGTGGCGTGCTCAGCGCCTTCAGTTCGCCGTTGTGGCGGCCTAAAAAACTGCACCTTCCAAGTGTAAAGCGCCTTGGTGCTAATCCCCAGCCGTTCGGCGACAGACACCGTCAACGGCTCTATCAACCACCTGAAAGGCTCAGGGTGGTTGTGGTATACGATGACTGTCTGGCAGGCGGAATATCGACTGACCGCGTTGGACTGCGTGTTCGTTAGGTGTGAATTTGCGAATTTCACGGCAGCGGGGCAGATTTTGGAAAAAACAGAGAAAGAAACAGGTTTTATCCCGTGAGATCCCAGTCTTGGGCGGTCAAGGTTCCAAGTTGGACTGGTTAGGTTCCAATTTTGACCGAACATCACACTAGGGAGTACTGGCTGGGGTGGTAGGATTCGAACCTACGATACACGGTACCAAAAACCGATGCCTTACCGCTTGGCTACACCCCAACAGTGTGGCGCTAATTACGCTGGACCGTCGCAGGGTTCAAGCCCCGAAATCAGAAAAAATGCGGTTCTATTCGCGGGGGGCATCGCGTTGCAGAAGATCGTCCTCGCGGGTGGTTTCACGTTCCTCTTTGACGATCTGTTCCAATGCCTGCTCGGCCGTGGCTTCGACATTCAATGCAGGAAGGGACGGAGCGGTGGAGGGCGGGATGTCGCGCGGGGGCGCCGCAGGCGTGTCGCTGTGGGTGATCAGTCGATAGGTGGGTTCGGGCATTTGGATATTGGCCTGCGTGAAGGCCGCCATCACCAGACGAATCGCTTCGGAGCGGGCGACGAGCAGCCCGGTGGCGGTCTGATCAATCCAGGCTGTCAGGCGCAGATTGATGGTACTGTCACCCACCGTTTCGATCCAGACAGCCGGGGCCGGGGTGTCCAGAACAAAGGGCAGCGCGGTCAGAGTGTCCTGTGCCAGAGGCAATGCCTGTGCCAGATCGCTGTCTGGGGCGACAGCGAGGTCGAAGGAAAATCGCCGCTCGGCATTGCGGGTATAATTTACGATCCGCGATTTGAAGACTGTCGCGTTGGGGATACGGATATGGTTGCCGTCATAGGACAGCAGGATCGTGGCCCGGCTGGTCAGGCGGATCACCTTGCCTTCATCGCCACCAATCTCGATCGCATCATTGGGTCGGAACGGCTGCCTGATCGACAGCATGATCGATGCGATGAAATTTTCCACAGTGTCCTTGACTGCAAAACCGATAGCGAGGCCGATGATCCCCGCCGCGCCAAGGATGGTCGAAAGCAACGCCGTGGCCCCAAGAATATCGAGCGCCACAACGATACCGCCCATCAGAAAAACCAGACGCACCACCTGCCGGTAGATGTCTGCAATAAAGCTGTTGGGGGCCAGCCGGTCCCACGGGCGTTTCATCCGCGCCAGCAACATCCCCATCATTAGAACAGCAGCAAACGCCAGAATGGCCACCGCCAGCAACGGCAGATAGGAAACAAACTGCGTCATGCGGGTCTTGAACCGCTGCATCGCTGGGTTCAGGCGCTCGACCACATCGGTGGTTTCTGTCACCTCATTGCGAATGGCAACGACCCCCGCCACCCGGCTGATCAGCTCGTTCAGGCGTTGCGCCGCGGCGCCGTCCAGCGTTGTGCCACGCAGCGTGACAATGCCCGAAGACACAGTGACTGTGACATCATCATACCCTTCAAGCTCGTTCAGGATGTCGCGGATCCGCACGGCAATGGCGGCGTCCTGTGTGGCGCTATCCTCGACTGCGATCGTGCCTGAAGGCTGCTCGATCTCTTGCGTGGCCAGAGATTGCGTCAGGGCCGGTGTGCCCAACAGAAGCGAAAGCAGAAGCAATATAAAGCGCATGTGAGTAACTTGGCTGTGAAACATGCCTCCAGCCTAGCCGCCCGCAGGGGCGGGCGGAAGAGGGGATCGCGAGGGGCCGCGTCAGTCGCGGATCTCGTCCGGCGCCACGCCCCACAGCCGCGCCTTTGGGGCCCAGCCGCGAAATCCGCCTGCCGAAACTTTACACCAGTCGGGCGTGCAGTCTTCCAGCGCGGCAATAACGCCCATCTCCAGGCGGGCGGTGGTTGCCGTGGCCTCGTCGGGGCGTACGTGCAGGTCCAGCATATCTTGATCCACAATCACCGTGCGTACACCGGACAGCAGCGAATAATGCACCCAGCCACCCGCACCGTCGCGGTCACGCACCTGCCGCCAATGGCCATATTCGGCAGTGATTTCCACCGGCATGTCCTTGCGTTTGAACACCCAGTCGATGCGATGGGTCAGGCTGGGACCGCGCCGCACATTCGCCTCAGAGGATTTCACCGAGACAAATCGGGGCAGGGGCAGATTGGTAACCGGCCCACGATCCTGAGCCAGTGCCGGGACGCTCAGAAGCAGGCCGACAAGGACGGCCCCGAGAAGAGGTGTTTTCATGATCTTTGCCCGTGCATTGCTGCTGTGCCCGTGAATTTTCGCTTGGGGTTCTTGTGCCCCGGCTTTTCATCCGCCACTCTGCCAGCAACGCGGACGATTTGAAAGAAGGGGGAGAGGCATTATGGCATCTGGACGTCTGAGTGTTGTTGTTACGCGACGCTTGCCTGAGGTTGTTGAGACACGGCTAACAGAACTGTTCGACGTGCGCCTGCGCGAGGATGACCGCCCGATGTCCCGCGATGAGCTGCTTCAAGCGGTGCGCGAGGCCGATATTTTGGTGCCAACGCTGATGGATCGGATCGATTCCACGCTGATCGCGCAGGCAGGGGATCAACTCAGGCTGATTGCGAATTACGGTGCCGGTGTTGATCATATCGACGTCAACACCGCCCGCCAGCGCGGTATTCTTGTCTCGAACACCCCCGGTGTTCTGACCGACGATACCGCCGACATGACCATGGCGCTGATTCTGGCCGTGACACGGCGCATCCCCGAAGGGCTGGCCGTGATGCAAAGCGGCAAGTGGCAGGGTTGGTCGCCAACTGCCTTTCTTGGCGGGAGGGTCAGTGGTCGTCGTCTGGGCATTCTGGGCATGGGGCGGATCGGACAGGCGGTGGCGCGCCGGGCCAAAGCGTTCGGGATGCAGGTCCATTACCACAACCGCAGGCGCCTGCGCCCCGAGACCGAAGAGGCGCTTGAGGCAACATATTGGGAAAGTCTGGATCAGATGGTGGCCCGCATGGACGTGCTGAGCATCAATTGTCCGCACACGCCTGCGACGTTCCACCTGATGAACGCGCGGCGGCTGAAGCTGTTGAAACCGACAGCGGTGATCGTGAACACGTCACGCGGTGAGGTGATCGACGAAAACGCCCTGACGCGGATGTTGCAGGCCGGGGAACTGGCCGGGGCGGGTCTGGATGTGTACGAACACGGCACCGAGGCCAATCCGTATCTGCGCGAGATGACAAACGTGGTGATGCTGCCGCACATGGGTTCAGCCACTGTCGAAGGACGGATCGAGATGGGCGAGAAGGTGATCATCAACATCAAGACCTTCGCCGATGGCCATCGCCCGCCCGATCAGGTCGTGCCTGCAATGCTGTAAGCGCTCAGCGGCGTTCGCAGCGAAAACCGGACCAAGGGCGTGCCGATCAGCCTTGGCGCTGTTTGGTATGCCGATACGCAAGGAGCGCTGCGATGAAACTGTGGATTCTTTCTGTTGCTCTCGGGCTTGGTCTAAGCGGAGCACCAGTGGCCGAGCAGGCTGCGGATGCGATCGCGCCAGAAGGCGCGGCAGGCGGCGTGCAACTGACGATTTCGCCGGATGTGGCGCAGGCGCTGGCGGCGAAACAGGCGGGCGTTCCGGTGGCTGCCGAGGATTGGATGATTGCGGCGGCCAATCCACTGGCGGTTCAGGCGGGCGCGCGGGTTTTGCGCGCGGGTGGAAGCGCAGCAGATGCAATGGTGGCTGTACAGCTGGTGCTGGGGCTGGTTGAGCCGCAGTCCTCTGGCTTGGGCGGCGGGGCGTTTCTGGTCTGGTATGATGCGGCGACGGGGCGGTTAAGCACGCTGGACGGGCGCGAAACCGCGCCGTTGGCCGCACGACCGACGTTGTTTCAGGACGATCAGGGCGAACCGTTGAAATTTTTTGACGCGGTTGTGGGGGGGCGATCTGTCGGAACGCCGGGCACGCCTGCGCTTCTGGCCGAGGCGCACCGTCGCTGGGGGCGCTTGGACTGGTCCTCGCTTTTTGACGATGCGCGTGGTTTGGCGACCGATGGTTTTGCCGTCTCGCCACGTCTCGCGGCTTTGGTCGCTGCCGATGCAGATCGTTTGGCGCGGGATCCGGCCACGGCGGCGTACTTTCTGCCGGGTGGGGCCCCCGTGCAAGCCGGTCATTTGCTGCGCAACCCGGACTATGCAGACACGTTGCGGGCCTTGGCCGAGGGCGGAGAGGGCGCATTTTATACCGGCCCGATTGCGCAGGATATCACGGCGGCGGTGCAGGGGGCCCCGGGCAATCCCGGCGTGCTTGGCCCGGTCGATTTGTCGATTTACCGCGTCGTTGCCCGTGATCCGGTTTGCGCCAGCTATCGCATTTATGAGGTGTGCGGTATGGGGCCGCCCTCGTCAGGGGCGGTGGCTGTGGGGCAAATATTGGGCCTGCTGGAGGGGGTCGACCTTGCCGCGCTTGGTCCCGGCAGTGCCGAGGCGTGGCGGTTGATCGGCGATGCCAGCCGTCTGGCTTTCGCGGATCGCGGGCGCTATCTGGCGGACAGTGATTTTGTGCCCGTGCCGGTTCAGGGTCTGCTGGCCCCGGCGTATCTGACGGATCGCGCAACGCTGCTGCGCCGCACCGATGCCTTGTCAGAGGTCACGCCCGGCAGGCCGGACTTCGATCACACGCTGAACTTGGCGGATGATGAGGCGATCGAGCTGCCCTCGACTTCGCACATCTCGATCGTGGATCGCGATGGCAATGCGCTGTCGATGACGACGACAATCGAGAATGGGTTCGGGTCACGGCTGATGGTGCGCGGGTTCCTGTTGAACAATGAACTGACGGATTTTTCCTTCCGCTCGCACAAAGACGGTGTGCCGATTGCCAACCGGGTCGAGCCGGGTAAGCGGCCGCGCTCGTCCATGGCGCCGACGATTGTGATGCAAGACGGCAAGCCGGTGCTGGTGATCGGATCACCCGGTGGTAGCCGGATCATCGGCTATGTGGCGCAGGCGATTGTGGCGCATCTGGACTGGGGAATGGATGTGCAAGAAGCCGTGGCGATGGGACATTTGGTTAACCGTTTTGGCACTTACGACCTTGAGACGGGAAGCCGCGCCGAAACCTTGGCCGCGTCGCTGGAAGCGATGGGGTTCAAGGTTGGTCTGCGCGAGCTGAACTCGGGCCTGCACGCAATTTCTGTGGGGCCGCGGGGTCTTCGCGGCGGGGCGGACCCGCGCCGCGAAGGGATTGCCATAGGCGACTGAGCGCCGCCTTATCCCTGATGCTTGATGAAGCTGCCGTTGTTCAACTCGTTGAACGCCTGCTGTAATTCGGCCCGCGTGTTCATCACGATCGGCCCATGCCAAGCCACGGGTTCCTGAATGGGCCTGCCTGAGATCAGCAAAAAACGGATACCTTCGTCGCCTGCCTGAACCGTCACCGCGTCGCCGGTGCCAAACCGCACCAGCGTGCGGTTGCCAGTCTGATCGCGGATGTTCAGCTCGTGCCCAGCGTATTCCTTTTCCACTCGCACCCCAACCGGGCCCGAGGCATCGCGGAAACTGCCGCTGCCTGCAAACACATAAGCCAGCGCGTTCGAATAGGTATCGACCGGCAGAACCTTGCGCTTGCCCGCCGGGATCGACACGTCCAGCATCATCGGCTCGGCGGCGATGCCATCCACCGGGCCAGTCTTGCCCCAGAAATTCCCGATGATCACCTTGACCACGGTACCGTCATCATCAACCTCGACCGGAATATCACTGCCGGTGATGTCCTGATAGCGTGGTGTGGTCATCTTCAACCCCGAGGGCAGGTTCGCCCAAAGCTGAAACCCATGCATCCGGCCCTGAGTGTCGCCACTGGGCATTTCCTGATGCACGATGCCAGATCCGGCGGTCATCCATTGCACCGACCCCGGCCCAAGAAGGCCTCGGTTTCCAAGGCTGTCGGCATGCTCCACCTGACCTTCGAGAACATAGGTAATCGTCTCGATCCCGCGATGCGGATGCCAAGGGAACCCTTTAGAGTACAGCCGCGGATCGTCATTGCGGAAATCATCCATCATCAGGAACGGGTCGGTCAGGGTTGGATCCCCAAAGCCGAAAACACGCTGCAAATGCACGCCTGCGCCTTCAATGGCGGGCTGGGCTTGGGTGGTGGCGGCAACGGGGCGGAAGGTCATTGCGGTTTCTCCTTTGTGTCGAGGATAAAATGGCGCAATACGCGGAAAAGAAAACAGGCCCGCGCGAACGGGGCCTGTGCGTTTTTTAGCAAAGTCATTGGCTGGTCTGAGCGCGGGATTGAGTATTTCGACCAGAAAGAAGCTAAGGCGCGTTTACTTATAGACCTGATCGGGACCGGGGAAGGCGCGGGATTTGACCTCGGTCGCGTAGTCGCTGACCGCTTGTTCAATCGCGGGGCCCAGATTGCCATAGACCTTGACGAATTTGGGTGTCCATTCGTTCAGTCCCAGCATGTCCTCCAGCACAAGAATTTGCCCGTCACACTCTGCGCTGGCACCGATTCCGATGGTGGGAATGGCGATCTGTTTGGTGATGCGGGTAGCCAGCGGCTCGACCATGCCTTCCAGTACTACGGCGAAGGCACCGGCGGCGGTTACGGCGGCGGCGTCGGCCTCAAACAGGGGCCAGCTGTCTTCGTCGCGGCCCTGAGTTTTAAAGCCGCCCATCGTGTGGCTGGACTGCGGGGTCAGGCCGATATGGGCCATCACCGGGATGCCGCGTTCGGTGAGAAAGCGGATGGTGTCGGCCATGCGCGAGCCGCCCTCCAGCTTGACCGCGCCGCAGCCGGTTTCCTGCATGATGCGCGCGGCGTTGCGAAAGGCAATTTGTGGGCTTTCCTCATAAGAGCCAAAGGGCATATCGACCACAATCAGCGCTTTTTGCGTGCCGCGCACGACTGCCTTGCCGTGGGTGATCATCAGGTCCAGCGACACGCCCAGCGTGCTGTCCATCCCGTGCATGACCATGCCAAGGCTGTCGCCCACGAGGATGAAATCGGCATATTTATCAACAATGGCGGCCGTATGCGCGTGATAGGACGTGAGCGAGACAATCGGCTCGCCGCCTTTACGGTTGGCAATCTGGGGCACTGTGGTGCGGCGGATTTTGGACTGGGCGCTCATGCTTGTACTACCTTTTGGTCAATCAGAAGAATGTCGCCAAAAGCGACGGAGATCATCACCGCGACCGGGCCTGCCAGGCGTCCCGACAACTCGGTCAGAGTGTCGGCTGCGACCGTATCCAGCCCTTCAAGTGTGGCGCGGGGTTCTGCGGCGATGGTCGCGGTGATTATGTCGCGAAGATCGCCGACCGTGGCGCCGGGGTGGGTGGCTGACGCTTCTGCGGCGCACAGGGCGCGGTTCAGGATCGTGGCGGCGGCGCGATCCTCGGGCGAAAGGCGGACATTGCGCGATGACATGGCCAAACCATCAGCCTCGCGGACGGTGGGGCCGCCAAGGATGCGCACAGGCATGTGCAGATCCTGCACCATACGCTTGATCACCTGAAGTTGCTGATAATCTTTTTCGCCAAACACCGCGACATCGGGCTGCACGATATTGAACAGCCGCGCCACAACCGAGGCCACGCCGCGGAAATGGCCGGGACGGATTTTGCCATGCAGGATATTGGCCATGCGGGTGGTTTCGACGATGGTTTCATTGCCCGGCGGGTACACTTCGGTGGCTTCGGGGAGGAACACGGCGGCGACGTTCACGGACGTGAGCAGGGCTAGATCACGGGGCTCGTCCCGCGGGTATTGATCCAGATCGGCAGTCTGACCGAACTGCGTAGGATTAACGAAGATCGATACAATTACGGCGTCGCATTCTGCCTGTGCTTTGGTGATCAGCGACAGGTGCCCATCATGCAAAAAACCCATCGTGGGGACAAAGCCAATGGTTTTACCCGTGGCGCGCAGGGCGGCTGTGGTGGCGCGGCACTCTTGAATGCTTCGGCAGATTTTCATTGCGCGGTGTATCCTCCCCAAGAAAACACCGTAGTTCTACGGTATGCGTTGTGGCACGACAAGGGCCAAGGCGCTGCGCCGTGGGTTTTGTGTGGCAGTGTCGGTTTCGCGCTATCATGGGTCGGCTGGGCTGTGCGTTTTTCGCCGCGATCAGTAAACATCTGGCCAAACCCTTTCCAACGGAGTCGCCCGCAAAATGAAGACCCATGTCAAAGCTCTGGTTGTCGGTGGTGGCGCTGTCGGCACCTCGGTCGCGTATCATCTGGCCCGCGCGGGCTGGAGTGATGTGATGCTGTTGGAGCGCGACGAGCTGACCTCGGGCTCGACCTGGCACGCGGCGGGGCTGCTGCCGCTGTTCAACATGTCATTTGCCACCACGCACATCCACAAATACTCGGTCGATTTTTACAAAACGCTTGAGGCCGAAACCGGCCTGAATGCCGGGTTTTCGGTGGTCGGCAATCTGCGTATGGCGCAGACGAAGGCGCGTATGGATGAATATATGCTCTATGCCACCACGGCGGACACCTGCGGTGTGCCGTACCAGTGGATGACGCCGACCCAGATCAAGGAACGCTGGCCGCTGGTGCGGACTGATGATCTGGAGGGCGCGATTTATCACCCCACCGATGGCTATATCAACCCGGCTGATGTGACCATGGCAATGGCCAAAGGGGCCCGTCAGCGCGGCGTGATGATCGAACGCAAGTGGCAGGTTGATGGGTATGAGTGGACCGGTAGCGAATGGTGGGTGACCTGCACGAAGATGGTCGAAAAGGGCGGCAACCTTGTGCCCTCGGACGAACAGATCATCATCACCGCCGAGCACGTCGTGACCGCCACTGGCAATCACGCGCAGCGCACCGCAAATCTGTTGGGGATCAGGATGCCCGCCATCCCGGTCGAGCATCAGTTCATCGTCACCGAACCTGATCCGGCGCTGGTGGAATACCGCAAAAATGGCGGGGAAGAGCACCCGGTGCTGCGCGACGCCGATGCCAAATGGTATGTGCGCGAAGAGCGTGGCGGCTGGATCCTTGGCCCCTATGAGCGTGGGGCGCCTGCACGGTTCCAATACGGGGTGCCCGACAGTTTCCGCGCCGATCTGTTCCCGCTGGATCTGGAGCGGATCGAAGAGGAATACATGGCGATGATCCACCGGCTTCCGACCTCAGAAAACGTGGGGCTGAAGGATGATTTCAACGGCCCGATCTGTTATACGCCCGATGGCAACCCGCTGGTCGGTCCTGCGCCGGGGCTGCGCAATATGTGGTTGGCGGAAGGGTTCTCGTTCGGGATCACGGCGGCGGGCGGCACCGGGTACTATCTGGCGCAACTAATGGTCGAGGGCGAGGCCGAGATCGACATGGCCAGCCTTGATCCCAAACGCTATGGCAGCTGGATGACCACGGATTACGCCGTGGCCAAGAATGAAGAGGCTTACGAGCATGTTTTCATCCTGCACCACCCGGATGAAGAGCGCCCTGCGGCGCGGCCTTTGCGTACTTCGCCAGCCTATGATCGTCAGGCGGCGCGCGGCGCGCAATTTGGTCAGGTCAATGGTTGGGAGCGCCCGAATTACTTTGCACCGCAAGGGTTTGACGATCACGCGGCGCGGTCGTTCCGTCGCGGTGGATGGTGGCAACATGCGGTCGAGGAAGCCAAAGCGATCCGTGAAGGCGTGGGGCTGATCGACGCCACCGCCTTTACCAAACACGTTGTCAAAGGCCCCGGTGCCACGGCGTTTCTGGATTGGTTCACCTGCAACAAACTGCCGAAAGTGGGCCGGATCAATCTGACCTATGCGCTGACCGGGGCGGGGACGACGCATACCGAATACACCATCGTGCGGCAGTCCGAGGACGAGTATTATCTCGTGTCTGCCGGAGCCTGGACCGATTACGACGCCGATTTCCTGCGTAAGGCAGCGGCGGATATGGCCGCCGAGTTCGGCTATATCGAGATCCAGAATGTCACCACGCAATACGGGGTTTTCGCCATCGCCGGGCCGAAATCGCGTGCAGTTCTGCAAGAGGTGATCCGCGATGCCGCGCCGGAAACCGCGCTGAGCAACAAGCGTTTCCCGTGGCTGTCTGCGCGCCGGATCGAACTGGGTATGTGCCCGGTCAATGCCATCCGCGTGGCCTATACCGGCGAGCTGGGATGGGAGCTGCATCACCCGATCGAGATGCAGAACTATCTGTTTGATCTGCTTGAAAAGGCAGGAGAAAAGCATGGGATGAAGCTGGTTGGTGCACGGGCACAAAACTGGCTGCGGCAGGAGAAGTCCTATCGCGCGTTTGGCAACGAGCTGGGCCGTGATGCGACCCCTGCCGAGGCTGACCTGCCGCGCTTCATTGACCTGACCAAAGAGTTCCACGGTAAGGCCGCGATGCAGGCCAAAGGCATCCGCAGCACTTGCGTGACGTTGCTGATCGACGGGCCGGATGATGCCGACCCTTGGGGCCGCGAAGTGCTGTTTGAGGCCGACGGCACGCGTGCTGGGCGGTTGACCTCGGGCGGGTATTCAGTGGCGTTCGGCAAGAGTATCGGCATGGGCTATGTCCGGCCCGATCTGGCGGTGCCGGGCACAAAGCTGAAGGTCAAGATGTTTGATCAGATGTGGGATGCCGAGATCACGGTCGACAGCCCATATGATCCCAAGAACGAAACGATCCGCAAGGATATCTGAGTGGGGATACGGGCGCGAAAAAGGGCAGGGCCGAGGCGCTGCCCTTTTGCTGTTCTGGGGCTACTTCGCCGATAGTTCGTCGAAGCATTCCAAGGCTTTAGCGGCGTACATCATGGCGGGGCCACCGCCCATCTGGATGGTCATGGCCAGCACGTCGCTGATTTCTTCGCGGGTGGCGCCAGCGCGGATCAGCGTGTCGACATGCAGGGCAATGCAGGCTTCGCACTGGGTCGAGACGGCGATGCCGAGGGCAATGAACTCTTTGGTTTTAAACTCTAGAACGCCGCCTTCTTTGACAGCCTTCCCCAGCGCACCGAAGGCGCGGGTGGTGTCGGGGATGGTTTTATTGATGGCTCGCAGTTGGTTACGGGTGTCTTCGAGTTTGGTGGTCCACGTCATTCTCAGTCTCCTTATATGTCCCGGACCGGGAAAACATGCTGCGGCGCAGCGGGCTTTGATCCTGATCAGATTGGGCGACGGGCGATGAAAGAAAGATTGTTTGCGGGCATTTCGATCACTTGCACCAGATCCAGCCAGGCCGCGTTCAGCCAGTCGATCACATCCCAATCATCCTTATAGCCAATCTCGGGATCCTGCGCGCGCAGGCTGGCGTGGAACGTGGCGTCGCCGTCCGAGGTGACCTCTCCGTCCCGCAGAAACGGGCCATAGAGGATCAGAATACCGCCGGGCGCCAGCGCTTTTGCGGCCTCGGATACCACGGTTCGGGCTTCGGGGCCGGAGATCAGGTGCAGAAGATTAACAAGTAAAATCAAGTCTTTATTGTCATTCTCTGCGGCCCATCCGGGGGCGGTGGCGTTCAGGGAAATGGCGGGCAGAACGTTGCCAAGACCGGCGGCATGAGCATCAATCGAGGTGCGGCGCTGGGCGTCGATATCGCTGGGTTGCCACGTCAGATTTGGCAGGCGTTTTGCAAGCGCCGTGACATGCTGCCCGGTGCCCGAGGCAAGTTCGAGCGCGTGGCCGGTTTCGGGGGCGTGATGGGCCACCAGATCGCAGATAAAGCCAATATTGCGGGCGGCCGAGGGGGCGTGCATCCGGCCATCATCGGCGGAAGCGGGGGCGTCGGGCAGGGAAAGTTTGCGTGTCATGGGGACGTGGTGCCACGGGAAAGCGGCCTGCACAAGGGATGCACAATACATGCACATCCCATGCATATCGCAGGTGCAGCATTTTGGGGCGCCTTAGCCGTGACCGAGGGCGGTGGCGCGCTGATAGGCGGGGCGGGCGCGGATCATTTCGACGAAGCCCGCGAGAGCCGGAAAATCATCCTGCCGTTTCTGGCGCATGGCGAGTTCGGCCGGGAAGCTGAGCATGATGTCGGCGGCAGAGAGATCATCGAGCACAAAATGGCCGGAGGGGCGCACGAGGTTGTTCATGTAGCGGTAGTGGCTGTCGAGTTCCGCCTCGATCCGCGGGGTCAGCGGCGCGCCCGCCTCGCCCAGCCGCCCGACGTAGAGGCCCAGCAGGATCGGGGTCATGGCGGAGCCTTCGGCGAAGTGCATCAGCTCCAAGTGGCGGATGTAGGCTTTGGTGCCGACAGGCGGGATCATGTCGGGGGCGAAACGGGCGCAGAGCAGTTCGGTGATCGCGGCGCTTTCGGTAATGAGGGAGCCGTCAAGTTCGATCATCGGGGATTTGCCCAGAGGGTGCAGCGCGCGCAATTCGGGCGGGGCCAGATTGGTGGCGGGATCACGGGTATAGGGCACGACGTTGTAGGGTTGGCCCAGTTCCTCGAGCAGCCAGAGGATGCGGTGCGAGCGGGAGCGGTTGAGGTGGTGCAGGGTGATCATAAGCGGCGCCTTTCGCGGCTGGGGTCAGGCGAAAGGGTAGGCTGAATGGCGAGTGTTGGGAAGGTGGGTTTGGTGGGGGGCGAAGCGGCCATTGACTTTTCATGATAGCAGGTTCGTAATCTGTCTTTTGAGCCATTTGGGCGGCGCATTGATGGAAAAACAACTTGTGCTGTACTTGGATAATTGCGTTTTCAGCAAAATTCTTGAGCCGGGAAACGCAGGCTTGCGGCGATACTTCTCGAATATACCGCACCGTCTTGCATTTTCCGATATACACCTTACCGAGATGCGCGGAAATCGGGACGAGTATGCAAAGCTACTTGACGATCTGAATGCTGTGTTCGTCCGCAATCCCGGAGCCATTCACAATCGATACCACCCAATTTCGTCTCTGGATTCAGGCGAACCATTCCGCAGGTTTTCGGAGCATCTTGAGTTTGCGCCCGCTTTCGATGCCTTTGAAGCAATACTATCGTTTATGCAGCATCTTCTTGGTGGGCGCCGAGAGAGTAAGATGCAAGACATCGCGGTTTCGGCTGATGCCCGTATCAAGAGTTCTTTAGCCGAGCTGCTATCCTCCGCTACGGGTGGCGTTTTTGAAGGGATGATAGCGAATTTTTATCCCCGTATCGATGAGGTCACCCAAAATATATCTTCCTTGGACGTTGATAGTGGATGGAGGTGGATTGATGCACATGCAAGAGTCGCGCGAGAAGGCGATCCAATGAGAGATATGCACCCTTTGGAAAAGGTTAACTATTTATTTTCATTACTTGATCCGACGGAGAGCATGCAGTTAGTAGAGTTATTTCCCAAGGGTTTTGCACGCCACAAAGTCCTTAAAAATGGAGATATGGCAGGCTTTGCTTTCATGCTATTTTCTTTGGGCCTTACAAAGCGCAAAGGAATTTTTAGCGGATCACGACAAGAGAAGAAATTCGTTGCCCAATTTCGCGATGCTATGCATATCGAAGAAGCCTCGCGCTGCGACTGCTTCATTACATTCGATCAAGGGGCTTTCGAACTGGCTTCTGCGAGCTTTGCGTATGCGGGTTTTTCAACGAGAACGATTCTTCTCAAAGGGGCGGAGCATAAGTCCACATAGGGCTTGGTGCATATTTATACGCTTGGTAGATTTGCCTCAAAGAGTTGCGGTCTTTTGCGGTATTGCAACAAAAAAGGCCCCGCGTGATGCGGGGCCTTTTGTCGTTTCGAGGCGATCCTTAGTTGGGGATCGTGCCTTCGATGCCTTCGACGTAGAAGTTCATGCCAGCAAGGGTGCCGTCATCGGCGGTTTCGCCGTCGGCCAGCCAATCAGAGCCGTCCTGCTTTTTCAGCGGGCCGGTGAAGGGGGCGTAGGCGCCGGATGCGATGGCGTCTTTCAGGGCCAGGGCTTCGGCTTTGACGTCAGCGGGAACGGCAGAGGAAATCTCGCCGATGCCGACCATGCCTTTGCCGATGCCATCCCAGGTGTCGACGCTTTCCCAAGTGCCATCCATGACGGCCTTGGTGCGCGCGATATAGTAGGGCGCCCAGTTGTCGATGATCGAGGAGACGCGGGGCATGGGGCCGTATTCGGCCATGTCAGAGGCCTGACCGAAGGTATAGACGTTGCCAGCGGCCTGAGCGGCGGCCTGCGGTGCGGTCGAGTCGGTGTGTTGCAGGATCACGTCGGCGCCCTGTTCGATCAGAACCTTGGCGGCGTCGGCCTCTTTCGCGGGGTCAAACCAGGTGTAGGCCCAGACGATTTTGAACTGGACGTCGGGGTTCACCTTCTTGGCGTGGATATAGGCCGAGTTGATGCCGCGGATCACTTCGGGGATCGGGTAGGAGCCGATATAGCCGACGATGTTGGATTTGGTCAGGTGACCGGCGATGGTGCCCTGCACGGCGCGGCCTTCATAGAAGCGGGCCGAGTAGGTGGAGACGTTGGTGTCACGCTTGTAGCCGGTGGCGTGCTCGAACTTCACCTTCGGGAATTTCTTGGCGACGTTCAGGGTCGGGTCCATGTAGCCAAACGAGGTGGTGAAGATCAGCTTGGCGCCATCGAGGGCCATCTGGGTCATCACGCGCTCGGCGTCGGGACCTTCGGGGACGTTTTCGACAAAGACGGTTTCGACCTTGTCGCCGAACTCGGCTTCGACGGCGAGGCGGCCCTTGTTGTGCTCATAGGTCCAGCCGCCATCGCCGACGGGGCCGACGAAGACGAAGCCCACTTTGGTTTTTCCACCATGGCTTTCGGCCATGGCGCCAGTGGCCAGGCCAAGCGCAATCGCGGCGGTGGTCAGAAGTTTGGTCAGTTTCATTCAGGTTCTCCCTGTTTTGGTTAGAATGATGGCCTCATTGCGAGGCGTGGAAAGAGCGGCCGAGGGCGGCAGGGGCACTGCTGCGGTCGGCCGACATGATGACCAGCACAAGGATGGTGATCAGATAGGGGGACATTGCCAGATACTCGACCGGGATGGCAACGCCTGCGGCTTGCAGGTTCAGCTGCAGCACATTGACCCCGCCAAAAAGGCAGGCGCCCAGCAGCACGCGCCAGGGCTTCCAGCTGGCGAAGACCACGAGGGCGAGGGCGATCCAGCCGATGCCGGCGGTCATGCCCTCGGTCCATTGGGGCACGCGGATCAGGCTGATATAGGCGCCGCCGAGGCCCGCGCAGGCACCGCCAAACAGGATCGCCAGCACGCGGATGCGCACAACTTTGTAGCCAAGCGCGTGAGCGGCATCGTGGTTTTCGCCGACCGCGCGCAGGATCAGCCCGGCGCGGGTGTATTTCAGCACCGCCCAGGTGGCGGCGGTCATGGCGAAGGCCAGATAAACGACGGGATCCTGGGTGAACAGGATCGGGCCAAGTACGGGAATATCGGCCAGCAGGGGGATATCGACCTGCGGAAAGGCGGGCGGTTTGACGCCCTGATACCCCTGGCCAAGCAGCGCCGACAGGCCAAGCCCGAAAAGCGTAAGCGCAAGGCCCGAGGCGACCTGATTGGCCAGCGCATATTGCGTCAGCAGCGCGAACAGCAGCGACAGCACCGCGCCACCCACCGCCGCCGCCGCCAGCCCCAGCACCGGCGATCCGGTGTTGACGGCAATGGCAAAGCCGCAGATCGCGCCGGTGATCATCATGCCTTCAACGCCAAGGTTCAGCACCCCGGCTTTTTCCACCACCAGCTCGCCGATGGCGGCCAGCAGCAGCGGCGTGGCGGCGACGATCAGCGAGGCCAGCAGCAGGATCGGGTTGATCGAGGAAATGTCCATCATGCCACCTCACGCTGTTTCAGTCGGATACGGTAATTGGTCAGCACATCCACCGCGAGCAGGAAGAACAGCAGCATGCCCTGAAACAGCTGGATCGCGGCCGAGGGCAGGCCCAGGTTGGATTGTGCGATCTCGCCGCCGATGTACGTCAGCGCCATCAGCCCCCCGGCCAGCAGGATGCCCACCGGATGCAGGCGGCCCAGAAAGGCCACGATGATCGCGGTAAAGCCATAGCCGGTGTTGAAATTGATGCTGACCTGCCCCGAGGGGCCCGCCACCTCGAACAACCCGGCCAGCCCGGCCAACGCCCCCGAGGCGCCAAGACAGATCAGGATCAGCCGGGCAGGCACAACCCCGGCAAAACGCGCGGCGCGCGGGGCTTGGCCGGTCAGACGGATGTGAAAACCCAGCATATGCCGGTTCAACAGGATATAGGAAAAGATCACCGCAATGAACGCCGCCACCACGCCCCAATGCATGCCGGTGCCCGCGATCAGCTCGGCGTTATGGGCTGATGCGTATTGTTGCAGGTTGCGGCTGCCGGGAAAGCCAAAGCCTTGCGGGTTTTTCAGCAGCCCCAAGGACATGGAGGCCAAAAGCTGCTCGGCCACATAGACCAGCATCAGCGAAACAAGGATTTCATTGGTGCCGAAACGCACCTTCAGAACGGCCGGGATCATCGCCCAGACCATGCCGCCAACCGCCCCCGCAAGCACCATCAGCGGAAAGATATACCAGCCTTCGATCGGGTAAAATGCCAGCCCGACGCCCGCGCCGCAAAGGGCGCCGACGATATATTGCCCCTCGGCGCCGATGTTCCAGATCCCGGCGCGAAACCCAAGGCTCAGCCCGATGGCGATCAGCACCAGCGGTGCGCCTTTGACCAGAAGCTGCGGCCGGTAGTAAAACGCGAATTCCGAAAACAGCGGGTCCCAGAAAATCGTGCGGATCGCCACCAAAGGATCCTCGCCCAGAAACGCAAACAGCGCGCCCCCGGCGATCATCGTCGCAATCACCGCCACCAGCGGCGTCAGATAGGTCCACAGCTGCGACGGCTGCGGCCGTTTCTCAAGCCTCAGCATGGCACGATCCCTGTTTCTTTCTGATAAAAATACTCACTGCGCAGCGGGTCAGACATGTGCGACCTCCATGCCATGGGCGCCGCCCATCATCAGGCCGATCTGCTCGACGCTCAGCCCGCGTGCGGGCAGGATTTCGGACAGGCGGCCTTCGTTCAACGCGCCGAAGTGGTCCGAGATTTCCATCAGCTCGTCCAGATCCTGACTGATCACGATCACGGCGGTGCCGCCCGCAGCCAGATCCAGCAGCGCTTGACGGATCGCAGCGGCGGCGGCGGCATCCACGCCCCACGTGGGTTGGTTGACCACCAGCACGGTGGGGCGTTGCATGACCTCGCGGCCGATGACGAATTTCTGCAGGTTGCCCCCCGACAGCGCCCGCGCGGCGTTGCCGGGGCCGGGGGTGCGCACGTCGAAGCGTTCGATGATCGCCTCGGCGAACGCGCGCGCTTTGCCCCATTTCAGGAAGCCGTTCGCTTCAAGCCCTTCGCGCACCGATCCGGTCAGCATGGCGTTTTCGGTCAGGCTCATGTCGGGGGCGGCGGCGTGGCCCAGCCGTTCCTCAGGCGCGGTCAGCAGGCCAAGGCGGCGGCGCGCCACCGGGCCGAGGGCGCCGATCGGCTGACCTTCGAGTGTGATCGCGCCCGGCGTGCTGATCAGTTCGCCTGACAGCGCGCCCAGCAGTTCATCCTGCCCGTTGCCCGCGACCCCGCCGAGGCCCAGCACTTCGCCCGAGCGGACCTGAAGCGTGATGTTCTTGAGCGAGGTTCCGAAGGCCGAGGGCGAGGTGACCGAGAGGTTATCAAGGTCGAGCAGCACCGGGCCCAGCTCGCCTCCGTTGCGTTCGGGGATGTGCAGCGCGGCGCCGACCATCAGTTCGGCCATTTCGCTGGCGGTGGTCTTGGACGGCACGCAGGTGCCGACGTTTTTGCCCAGCCGCAGGATGGTGGCATTGTCGCACAGGGCGCGGATTTCTTCGAGTTTGTGGCTGATATAGAGGATCGCCACGCCTTCGGCGGTCAGTTTGCGCAGGGTGGTGAAGAGGATCTGCACCTCTTGCGGGGTCAGGACACTGGTGGGTTCGTCCATGATCAGCAACTTGGGATCTTGCAGCAGGCAGCGGATGATTTCGACCCGCTGGCGTTCGCCCGCCGACAGGTCGCCGACGGTGCGGAACGGGTCCAGCGGCAGGCCGTAGGTTTCCGACACCTCGCGGATTTTGGTCGCAAGGTCGCGCATCGGCGGCGGGTTTTCCATGCCCAGCGTGATATTTTCGGCCACGTTCAGCGCGTCGAACAGCGAGAAATGTTGAAACACCATCGCCACGCCCGAGGCGCGGGCGGCGCGGGGTTCGGCGGGCGAATAGGGCGCGCCGCGCAGGGTCATTGTGCCGCTGTCGGGTTTGACCAGCCCGTAGATCATTTTCACCAGCGTTGATTTGCCCGCGCCGTTTTCGCCCAGCAGGGCGTGGACCTCGCCCTCGCCAATCTGGAAGGAGACATCGCTGTTGGCGACAACACCGGGATAGGCCTTGGTCAGCCCGTTGATCGAAAGCAGCACGCCTGTCACGCGGATTTTTCCTTTCTTTGGGCGGGGTTGGCCGCCATGTCCCTGAGTAGTCCAGTTGCGACGCCGAGGGCAATCGCCTGTGGGTGTTTGCCAAGCTCGGGGGCGCCGATCGGGCAGGTGATCTGTGTGATTGCGCCGGGAGCGTGCCCAAGGGCCGCCAGTCTGCTGCGGAAGCGGGCCCATTTGGTGGCCGAACCGATCAGCCCGGCGCTGGCGAAGCCATGGCCAAGCAGCGCGTGGCACAGCGCCAGGTCAAGCGTGTGTGAATAGGTCAGGATCAGGTGATGCGCGTCTTGCGGCGCGTGGGGCACCAGACGTTCGGGGTGTGCGGCGGGCAGGGACGTGACGCCGACGGGGATGTTAGGCGGGAAGCGGTCCGGCGCGGTGTCGATCCAGGTGATGTCGAACTGCGGCAGTGGCGCCAGCGTTTGGGCAAGCGCCCGCCCGACATGGCCCGCGCCCCAGATCCACAGCGGGTGCGCGGGACGGTGCAGGGGTTCGATCATCCAGCCGTGCAGCAGGTGCGGCATGGGCAGGGTGCCTTGGTTGCGGGCCTGCGCCAGCAGCCGTGTCACTGCAAGCGGCTGCGGGCCGCCAGCGGGGCTGCGGGCAATGACTTCGCCGGTCAGTGTGGTCAGGCGGGCGGCGTCATAGACCTCGCGCAGCAGGTGGACGCGACCACCGCAGCATTGGCCAAGATCGGGGCCAAGCGCGTGGGCGCTGAGCCGGTCGGGGGCGCCGGGCAGGGCGGTGCGGGCCTCGGACGTGGCTTGAAATTCCAGCGTGCCGCCGCCGATGGTGCCCGATTGCCCGTCTTTCCAGACCAGCATCGCGGCGCCCACCTCGCGCGGGGAGGAGCCTTCGGTCTTGGCAATCACGACGCGGGCGACCGGGCCGTGGGCGGTCACGGCGTCGCGCAGGGTATCGAGGTCAAAGCCCATCGCGGACCCTTTGCACGGCGGCCAGCAGCCGTTCCGGCGTGGCAGGCGCATCGAGCGCGGGATAGCCGGAGCCGCAGGCGGCCACGGCATCGGACAGGGCCATCAGCGCGGAAATGCCCAGCATGAACGGCGGCTCGCCCACGGCTTTGGAGCGGTAAACTGTTTCTTCGCGGTTGGGGCCATCCCAGAGGGTAACGTTGAACTGATCGGGCTGATCGCTGAAGGCCGGGATTTTATAGGTCGAGGGCGCGTGGGTGCGCAGGCGGCCTTTGGCGTCCCAGACCAGTTCTTCGGTCGTGAGCCAGCCTGCGCCCTGCACATAGCCACCTTCGATTTGGCCGATGTCCAGCGCGGGGTTCAACGAGGCGCCAGCGTCGTGCAGAATATCGGCGCGCAGGATGCGGTTTTCACCGGTCAGCGTGTCCAGCACGACCTCGGTCAGGGCGGCGCCATAGGCGAAATAGAAGAACGGGCGGCCTTCGCCCTTGATCCGGTCCCACGCCAGTTTCGGGGTTTTGTAGAACCCGGTGGCGCTGAGGCTGATGCGGTTTTCATAGGCGAGTTTTGCGGCTTCGGCGAAGGCGAGCCGGGTCTGGCCGATGGTCACATGCCCGTCAGCGAAGTGCACATCCTCGGGGGGGGCTTGATGGTAGTCGGCCAAAAAGTGAGCCATACGGTCGCGGATGGTATCGCAGGCGGCCTGTGTTGCCATGCCGTTGAGATCCGAGCCGGAGGAGGCGGCGGTGGCCGAGGTATTGGGCACTTTGGCGGTATCGGTGGCGGTGATCTTGACCACGCTGGCATCGACGCCAAAGCGGCTGGCCGCGACCTGCGCCACTTTTTGAAACAGGCCTTGGCCCATTTCGGTGCCGCCGTGGTTCAGGTGGATCGAGCCATCCTGATAGACATGCACCAGCGCGCCCGCCTGATTGAGGTGGGTCAGGGTGAAGGAAATGCCGAACTTGACCGGGCTGAAGGCCAGCCCCTTTTTCAGCACCGGATTGGCGGCGTTCCATGCAGCCACCTTGGCGCGGCGCGCGGCGTAATCGGCGCGCTCCAGCAGGGTTTCGGTCATCTCGTGCAGGATGAAATCATCAACCTGTTGGCCATAGGGCGTGGTGGTGCCGTTTGTTTTGGCCGGGTGTGCGGCGGCGGGCGCATAGTAGTTGGTCTGGCGCACCTCGGCCGGGTCGCGGCCAAGGCTGTGAGCAATGTGATCCATCACGCGTTCGATGCCGACCATGCCCTGCGGGCCGCCGAAGCCGCGAAAGGCGGTGGCGCTTTGGCTGTTGGTTTTCAGCCGGTGGCTTTCGATCCGCACGGCGGGCAGGAAATAGGCGTTGTCGGCGTGCAGCATGGCGCGGTCGGCGACCGGCAGGCTGAGATCCTGCGCCCAGCCGCAGGGGGTAAGCTGCACGAATTCGATCCCGCTCAGTTTGCCGATGTCGTCGAACCCGGCGCGATAGGTGATGCGGAAGGCGTGGCGTTTGCCGGTGATGGTCATGTCATCATCGCGGTCATAGCGCATTTTGCAGGGTTTGCCCGTCAGCCGCGCGGCGATGGCGCAGGCGACAGCCAGCGCGTTGCCCTGACTTTCCTTGCCGCCAAAGCCGCCACCCATACGGCGGATTTCGACGCGAACGGCGTGCATCGGCACACCTAGCGCCTCGGCCACCTTATGCTGGATCTCGGTCGGGTGCTGGGTCGAGCTGTGCACCAGCATATCGCCACCTTCCTGCGGCAGGGCGAGGGCGGCCTGGCTTTCGAGGTAGAAATGTTCCTGCCCGCCAAGCTCGAGCGTGCCCTCAACCCGGTGGGGGGCGTCGGCGATGGCGGCGGCGGCGTCGCCGCGCGCATAGATGCGGGGCCCGTCCTCGAACCGGCTGTCGGTGGCGAGCGCCTGTTCCAGCGTCAGGATCGGCTGGTCTTCTTCATAGCTGATGACCGCGCGGCGCGCGGCGATGCGGGCGGCGCGGTGGCTGTCGGCCACGACAACGAACAGCGGTTGACCGACATAGTGCACAGTACCATCCGACAACAGCGGTTCGTCATGCGCCGAGGGCGAGACATCATTGGCAAAGGGCAGGTCGGTGGCGGTCAGCGCGGCGACAACGCCGGGCGTGTCGCGCACGCTGGACAGGTCCATCGCGGCAATGCGCCCGCGGGCGATGGTACTGAGGCCAAAGGCAAGGTGCAGCGTGCCGGAGGGCGTGGGGATGTCATCGACATAGCGCGCCTGTCCGGTGACATGCAGGCGGGCGGCATCGTGGGGGAGGGGTTTTGTCACGCTCATGCCCCCACCTGCCGGACCGAGACATGGCCGCCGATATCTTCGAGGAAGTAGCGGCTGAGCAGGTTGCGGGCGGTTTCCAGCCGGTAGCCAGCCGAGGCGCGCATATCGGACAGCGGGGTGAAATCCTGTTCCCAAGCGTCCCAAGCGGTGGCGATGGCGGTGTCGTCCCATGGCTGACCGATCAGAGCGGCCTCGGTATGGGGGGCGCGTTTTGGGATGCCTGCCATACCGCCAAAGGCGATGCGGGCGGCGGTAACGGTGCCGTTTTCGACCGCGATGTTGAAGCAGCCGCAGAGCGCCGAGATGTCCTGATCGAAGCGTTTGGAGATTTTATAGCACTTCAGCCGGTCGGGCTGTCTGGGCAGGCTGACCGCCTCGACGAATTCGCCGGGGGCGCGGTCTTGCTTGCCGTAATCAACGAAGAAGTCCTCGAGCGGCAGGGTGCGTTTGGTGTCGCCGTGGCGCAGGTGCAGGGTGGCCCCCAGCGCGATCAGGGCGGGTGGGCCATCGCCGATAGGCGAGCCGTTTGCGATATTGCCGCCGATGGTGGCAGCCGCGCGGACCTGAGCCGAGCCGTAGCGGCGCAGCATCTGCCCCAGCGAGGGGTGCAGCCGGTCCATCAGCGGGATCATCTGTGCGATGGTCACGCCAGCGCCAAGGGTGATGCCGGTGTCGGTTTCGGTGATCTGTTGCAGGTCGGTGCAGCGATTGAGGAAGGCGACCGGGCCAAGCGTGCGCATCTGCTTGGTCACCCAAAGCCCGACGTCCGTGGCGCCCGCGATCAGCGTGGCGTTGGGGTTGGCGGCATACCATGTCGCCAGCTGGTCGGTGGTGTCGGGTTGCACTGTGGGGCCGGTGGGGCGTTCGGGCGCGGCGGCCGTCGGGGGCGTGTCGGCCTTGAGCCACGTCGGCACCGGCAGGGTTTCGGCGGTGTGGGCGGCGCGCAGGATCGGCGCATAGCCGGTGCAACGGCACAGGTTCCCGGCCAGTGCTGTGGCGTGGTCGGTCTCGCCGTTCAGGTGGGCGGTGGCCATCGAGGTGATGAAGCCGGGCGTGCAGAAGCCGCATTGGCTGCCGTGGTGGTCGATCATGGCCTGTTGCACCGGGTGAAGCTGCCCCTCGGGGCCGCTGATGCCTTCGACGGTGCGGATGGCTTTGCCGTTGAGCTGTGGCAGGAACAGGATGCAGGCGTTGAGCGCACGCGCGCCGATGGGGTCGGTGACCATGACCGTGCAGGCGCCGCAGTCGCCTTCGTTACATCCTTCTTTGGTGCCAGTAAGGCCGCGCGTGTCGCGTAGCCAGTCGAGCAGCGTGACCGTCGGGGAAACGTCGCGCAGCTCCACGCTCTCTCCGTTCAGAAGAAAGGTGATGTCCATGTTGAAACCCGCCGCTTTACCGTTGGTCTTGCCCTTTTAACGCGTCTTCGATGCGGCAGAGAAAACGCGCAGGCCCCTGTTGTAGAGGTCAAGAAAGCGTGATTTCGCCGGTTTGGCAAGCTAAACTGGGATCGCCGCTGCTGTAGAATTTGGCGGATGCCTGTTTTTTGGGCGCGGATTTGGCGGCGGGTGACGGTAGGAGAGCGTGGCAGGAAGCACTTTCGCTTGGTCATGCGGTCGGGATAGGGTGGCGCAATGAGCGAGCCCCGATTCATCCATCTGCGTGTGCACACCGAATATTCCCTGCTGGAAGGGGCTGTGCGGCTGAAGAAGCTGTCCGGCCTGTGCGAAGCTGCGGGAATGCCTGCTGTGGCGGTGACCGACAGCAATAACATGTTCGCAGCCCTTGAGTTTTCAGTGACGGCGGCGGGCGCGGGCATCCAGCCGATATTGGGCTGTCAGGTCGATGTGACCTATGATGTGGCGCAGCCCGGCGAGAAGGAAAAGGGCCCGGCGCAGGTGGTTTTGCTGGCGCAGGACGAGGACGGATATAACAACCTGATGCGGTTGAATACTTGTCTGTATGTCGACAAGGGCGGGCAGTTGCCGCAGGTGACGGTTGAGCAGCTGGAAGAGTTTTCCGCCGGGTTGATCTGTTTGACAGGTGGGTCGTTGGGGCCGGTGGGCAAGATGTTGCAAGCCGGGCACCGGGCCAAGGCCGAGGCGCTGTTGCGGCGGCTGGCAGGGATTTATCCGCAGCGATTGTATGTCGAATTACAGCGCCATCCCGGCGAGGATGGCTTGCCCGAGGCCGAGAAGCTGACCGAGCGCGGATTTATCGAGCTTGCCTATGATCTGGGGCTGCCTTTGGTGGCGACAAACGATGTGTATTTCCCCAAGTCAGATATGTACGAGGCGCATGATGCGCTGATCTGTATTGCGGAAGGCGCTTATGTCGATCAGCAGGGGCCACGGCGGCGGCTGACGCCGCAGCATTATTTCAAATCGCAGCAGGAAATGATCACGCTGTTTGCGGATCTGCCTGAGGCGATTGAAAACACGGTGGAAATTGCGCGGCGCTGTGCGGTGAAGTCGGAACGGCGCGATCCGATCTTGCCGAAGTTCGCCGATGACGAGGTCGAAGAGCTGCGGCGGCAGGCCAAGGCGGGGCTGGTCGAGCGGCTGAAGCTGATCCCGCATGCGGTGCCGGTCGAAGAATACGACGCGCGGCTGGAATTCGAGCTGGGGATCATCGAGGGGATGGGCTTTCCCGGCTATTTCCTGATCGTCGCGGATTTCATCAAATGGGCCAAGGATCAGGGGATTCCGGTGGGTCCGGGGCGGGGCTCGGGGGCCGGGTCTTTGGTGGCCTATGCGCTGACGATTACCGACCTTGATCCGCTGCGGTATTCGCTGCTGTTCGAGCGGTTCCTGAACCCTGAACGTGTCAGCATGCCTGACTTCGACATTGATTTCTGCATGGATCGCCGTGAAGAGGTGATCCGCTATGTTCAGGAGAAATATGGCCGTGACAAGGTGGGGCAGATCATCACCTTCGGTGCGCTTTTGTCCAAGGCGGCGGTGCGCGATATCGGCCGGGTGTTGCAGATGCCTTACGGTCAGGTCGACCGGCTGAGCAAGCTGATCCCGGTTGAAGGCGTCAAGCCGGTTTCGATCTCTGAAGCGCTGGCGCAGGAAGAACGCCTGCGCGAAGAGGCGCGCAACGAGGAGGTGGTCAAACGCCTGCTGGATTACGGGATGCAGGTCGAAGGCCTGCTGCGCAATGCGTCAACCCACGCGGCGGGTGTGGTGATCGGCGACCGGCCGCTGGATCGTTTGGTGCCGCTGTATCAGGACCCGCGGTCGGACATGCCCGCGACGCAGTTCAACATGAAGTGGGTCGAGCAGGCCGGGCTGGTGAAGTTCGACTTTCTGGGGCTGAAGACACTGACGGTGATTCAGAACGCGGTGGATCAGATCATCGCGGGCGGGCGGCATTTGCACATCTCTGCCGATGGGCGGCAGCTGTATGAGCCGCCTGAAGGGGCGCTGGACGATATCGGCGCGATTCCGTTGGATGATGTCGCGACCTACAAGCTGTATGCCAGTGCCAAGACGGTGGCGGTGTTCCAGGTGGAATCCAGCGGCATGATGGATGCGCTGCGGCGGATGAAGCCCACCTGTATCGAGGATATCGTGGCGCTTGTGGCGCTGTATCGCCCCGGCCCGATGGAAAACATCCCGACCTATTGCGAGGTGAAGAACGGGCTGAAAGAGCTGGAAAGCGTTCACCCGCTGATCGATCATATCCTGCAGGAAACGCAGGGCATCATCGTTTATCAGGAACAGGTGATGCAGATCGCGCAGGAAATGGCGGGCTATTCGCTGGGCGGGGCTGACCTGTTGCGGCGGGCCATGGGTAAGAAGATCAAAGAGGCGATGGATGCCGAGCGGCCCAAGTTTGAAAAGGGTGCCGCGGCCAATGGCGTCGACAAGAAGAAAGCCAGCGAAGTCTTTGACCTGTTGGAGAAATTCGCCAACTACGGCTTCAACAAATCGCACGCGGCGGCCTATGCTGTGGTGTCGTATCAGACCGGATGGCTGAAGGCGAACCACCCGGTCGAGTTCATGGCCGGGGTGATGAACTGCGACCTGCATCAGACTGAAAAGCTTAGCATTTATGCCGAAGAAGTGCGGCGTGGGCTGGATATCGAGATCATTCCGCCTTGCGTGAACCGGTCGCAGCCGACCTTTACCGTGGTCGAGGGCAAGCTGGTGTATGCGCTGGGCGCGCTGAAGAATGTCGGCCTTGAGGCGATGAAGCTGATCACGCAGGGGCGGATGGTCGACGGGCGCGACAAGCCGTTTGCGACGCTGTTTGATGTGGCGCGGCGGGTCGATCTGAAGCGTGTGGGCAAGCGCCCGCTGGAGATGCTGGCGCGGTCGGGGGCGTTCGATCAGCTGGACCCGAACCGGCGGCGGGTGTTCGAGGCGCTGGATGCGCTGGTGAATTACTCGGCGGCGATTTTCGAGCAGAAAACCTCGGCTCAGGTGTCGTTGTTTGGCGAGGCGGGGGATGATCTGCCCGAGCCGCGGATCGCCCCGGTCGAAGATTGGATGGCCGTGGATCGGCTGACCGAAGAGCACAAGGCGATCGGGTTTTACCTGACCGGGCATCCGCTGGACGATTACCTGCCCGCGCTGAAACGCAAGAATGTGCTGACGCTGGAAGAGTTACAGGCCAAGGCCGCGCGCGATGGTGCCGCTGTGGCGAAGGTCGGCGTGATCGTGTCGGGCCTGCAAGAGCGCAAGTCGGGGCGGGGGACGCGGTTTTTCAGGATGAACATCAGCGACCCGACCGGGCAGGTCAGCGGCATGGTGATGTTCCCCGAGGATTTCGACCGGGTGCGGCAGGTGTTCGACCAGACCAGCCAAGTGGTGATGACGCTGGAGGCACGGTTCAACGAGGGTCAGTTCGACCCGATGGGCCGGTCGGTGGCACCGATGGATATGGTTGTGGCCGATGCGGGTTCAGCCGGGTTGCGGATATTTGTCGATGACGCGGCGGCGATCGGATCGGTTGCCGGGGTTCTGGCGCGGGCGGCAGAGACGGTTCGGGGCGCGGGGCGCGGGCCGATCATGTTCTGCCTGATCAACCCGGCGCTGCCCGGCGAGGTCGAGATTGACACCGGACAGGAGTTCCCGCTGAACCCACAGATCAAGGGCGCGCTGAGAAGCCTGGACGGGGTTCTGGAGGTCGAGGAGGTCTGATCCGGGCTTTTTGCTGTCGCTGGATCAGTAATGCGGTGGGCGTTCGTCGCCGATGTAGACCTGGCTGCCGCTGTCGGCGTCGCGCTGGCCCTCGCGCTGCATCAGCATTTGAACGCGGCGTTGCAGGGTGTCGATCTCGGTCTGTTGTGTGGCAACGACATCTGACAGCTCTTCGACGGTGCGGATCAGGTGGGCGAGTTTTTCTTCGATATGCTGCATGGGGCGCTCCGGGGTGTGCTGGAGGGGCCTTAGCATGGTGTGACGCAGCGGGAAATCCCTGTCCGCTTGCCGGGCGGCGCGTGGCGCGGCAGCATGGCGGCACTAGAGGGAGGACGATCATGACAGTGACAGTGGTGGATCACGGCGCGGTGCGGGTGGTGACGATTGACCGGGGGGCGGCGCGCAATGCGGTCGACCCGGCGACGGCGCAGGCGCTGTATGATGTGTTTTTGGCGTTCGACGCGGATGAGGCGGTGCAGGTGGCGGTGCTGACCGGGGCGGGCGGCACATTCTGTGCGGGCTTCGATCTGAAGACGGCGGCGGATGGCCGGGCGGAGGCGTGGATCGGCAGTCTGGATATCCCGCAGGATTGGGATGATCCGGTGGCGCAGCCCCGGCCCGGCCCGATGGGGCCATCGCGGTTGATGCTGTCGAAGCCGGTGATTGCCGCGATCGAGGGGCATGCGGTGGCGGGGGGACTGGAGCTGGCGGCGTGGTGCGATATGCGGGTGGCGGCGGAGACGGCGATCTTGGGGGTGTTCTGTCGCCGCTGGGGGGTGCCGTTGATTGATGGCGGCACGGTGCGGCTGCCGGGCATTGTCGGGCAGGGGCGGGCGAATGACCTGATCCTGACCGGACGCGCGATTGGCGCAGCAGAGGCCGAGCGGATCGGGTTGGTAGACCGGGTGGTGGACACAGGGCAGGCGCTGGAAGTGGCGCTGGCTTTGGCAGAGGGCTTGGTGCGGTTTCCGCAGCTGTGTATGCGGGCAGATCATGTGTCGGCGCGGATGGCGCCGGGCGATCTGGCGGCGGCGCTGCGGCGGGAGTGGGCCTCGGTCGCGGTGTTTGCGGCTGAGGGGCAGGCAGGCGCGGCGCGGTTCGCGGCGGGCAAGGGGCGCGGCGGGGCGTTTGACGCGATCTGAGGCGGGCAGCGGGGCTGAAGAAGGGGGCTGTCTGCCCCCGATGGAGAAAAACCGGGGGATTTTCGCCCTCTCCCCCGAGGATATTTTGAAAATGTGAATGCGGGGGTGGGGCAGAGGTTGCTTGCCCCCTGATCGTGCATCCGGTAGATGCGGGCGCGAGTTGACCGGCAAGGATCTTACCCATGGCCAAGCAGAAAAAAGCCCCCCGTCCCAAGGCAGAAACGCCGAAGGGCTTTCGTGACTATTTCGGCGCGGAGGTGACCGAGCGCGACGAGATGCTGCGCAAGATTGCCGGGGTGTATAATCGCTATGGGTTTGATGCGCTGGAATCGAGTGCGGTGGAGACGGTCGAGGCGCTGGGCAAGTTCTTGCCCGATGTCGAGCGGCCCAATGCGGGCGTTTTCGCCTGGCAGGAAGATGGCGAGGGCGAAAAGCCCGGCGACTGGCTGGCGCTGCGGTATGATCTGACGGCGCCGTTGGCGCGGGTTTATGCCCAGCATCGCAATGAGCTGCCGATGCCGTATCGACGGTTTGCGATGGGGCCGGTGTGGCGCAATGAAAAGCCCGGTCCGGGGCGGTATCGGCAGTTCTACCAGTGTGATGCCGACACGGTGGGCGCGGCCAGTGTGGCGGCGGATGCCGAGATCTGCTCGATGCTGTCGGATACGCTGGAAGAGGTGGGGATTGCGCGCGGGGATTACCTTGTGCGGGTCAACAACCGCAAGGTTTTGAACGGCGTGCTGGAAACCATGGGTCTGTCGGATGAGGCGGGCGCGGACCGCGATGCGGTGCTGCGGACCATCGACAAGTTCGACAAGGTTGGCGAGGCCGGTGTGCGCGAGCTGCTGACGACGGGGCGCTTGGATGCTTCGGGGGCGTTTATCGACGGGGTCGGGCTGAGCGCGGCGCAGGCCGATCCGGTGGTGGCGTTTCTGACCTCGAAAGCGGGCGATGCGGCGGGGACGCTGGCGAACCTGCGGGCGGCGGTGAGCGGATCGGCGATCGGCGTGCAGGGTGTGGACGAGCTCGAGCTGATTGCCGAGCTGGTGGCGGCGCAGGGATATGGGCCGGACCGGATCGAGATTGATCCCAGCGTTGTGCGCGGGCTTGGCTATTATACCGGGCCGGTGTTCGAGGCCGAGCTGACTTTCGAGATTTTCGACGAGAAGGGCCGCAAGCGGCAGTTCGGCTCGGTCGCGGGGGGTGGGCGCTATGACGATCTGGTTAAGCGGTTCACTGGGCAGGAGGTGCCGGCGACCGGGGTTTCGATCGGGGTGGACCGCCTGTTGGCGGCGCTGCGCGAGAAGGGCCGGTTGGTCAGTGCTGTGCGCGGGCCGGTGGTGGTCACGGTGATGGACCGCGACCGGATGGGCGATTATCAGGCGATGGTGGCCGAGCTGCGCAATGCAGGCATCCGGGCCGAGGTGTATCTGGGCAACCCGAAGAACTTCGGCAACCAGTTGAAATACGCCGACAAGCGCCAGTCGCCGGTGGCCGTGATCGAAGGCGGTGACGAGAAGGCGCGCGGGATCATTCAGATCAAGGATCTGATCCTTGGGGCGCAGATTGCCGAGACAGCGACGCTGGAAGAGTGGAAAGACCGCCCAAGCCAGTTTGAGGTGGCGCGCGGTGATCTGGTGGCCAAGGTGCGCGAGATTCTGGAAGGGCAGAGCTGATGCCGGAACGGGCGATGATCCGGGCCGAGGCCGCGCGGTTGCGCGCGCTGTTCGAGGCCGAGGGGGCGCAGGTGGTCGAGACCTCGATCCTGCAACCGGCTGAGGTTCTGCTGGACCTGTACGGCGAGGATATTCGCGGTCGGGCCTATGTGACGTCGGACGCGCTGCGCGGCGAGCAGATGCTGCGGCCCGATTTCACGGTGCCGGTGGTGCAGATGCACATGGCATACGGGGCTGCGCCTGCGCGCTATACCTATGCCGGTGAGGTGTTTCGGCGGCAGGAAGATGATGCCGACCGGGCGAATGAATATTTGCAGGTCGGGTATGAGGTGTTTGACCGTGAAGCGCCTGCGGCCGCGGATGCCGAGGTGTTTTCACGGATTGCGGGCGCGCTGAACGGGTTGAACCTGCGGGCGGCGACGGGGGACATCGGGATTTTGATGGCTGCGGTCGAGGGCTTGCAGACCAGTGCGGCGCGCAAGGCGGCGCTGCGGCGGCATATCTGGCGGCCGCGGCGGTTTCGGGCGCTGATCGACCGCTATTCGGGGCGCACGCCGGTGCCGCCCTCACGCGAAGCATTGTTGGCGGCGGGTGATCCGTTTGCGGCGGGGGCGCCCGAAATCGGGCTGCGCAGCCGGGCCGAGATTGAGGCGCGGATTGCCACGCTGCGCGAGGATGCGGCCACGCCGTCGTTGTCGGTCAAGGAAGTGGGGTTGCTGGATGCGATCCTGTCAGTGCGCGAGACCTTGCCCTATGCGTTGGAGCATCTGCGCGACATCGCGGTGGACATGCCCGCGATCAGTCGCGCGGTGGAGCGGTTGGCCGCCCGGATGGAGGCGCTGTCGGCGCGGGGCGTCGATGTGGCGCTGTTGGATTTCGAGGCCAGCTATGGCCGGTCGTCGATGGAATATTACGATGGTTTCGTGTTCGGCTTCTATGCCGAGGCGCGGCCCGATCTGCCGCCTGTGGCCACTGGTGGGCGCTATGACGCGCTGACGCGGGTGTTGGGGCAGGGGGCCGCGATCCCGGCGGTGGGGGGCGTGTTGCGCCCCGGCCTGATGCTGGAACTGGGGGGCGGCGAATGAGCGTGAAGCTTGGGGTGCCCTCGAAGGGGCGGTTGATGGAGAAGACGTTCGAGTGGTTCGGCGAGCGTGGGATAACGCTGTCGCGGACTGGCTCGGACCGGGAATATGCCGGAGCGGTCGAGGGCATCGGCAATGTCGAACTGGTGCTGCTGTCAGCGGGTGAGATCCCGCGCGAACTGGCGGCTGGGCGCATTCATCTGGGCGTGACAGGCACCGATTTGATCCGCGAAAAGCTGGGCCAGTGGGAACAGCAGGTCGAGGAACTGGCAGAGCTGGGGTTTGGCCATGCCGATCTGATCATCGCGGTGCCTGCGTGCTGGGTCGATGTGGATACGCTGGATGATCTGGATGCGGTGGCGGCGGCGTTCCGGGCCAAGCATGGCTTCAGGTTGCGGATTGCCACGAAATATCACCGGTTGGTGCGGGAATTCCTGCGTGATCAGGGCGTGGCGGATTATCAGCTGGTGGACAGTCAGGGCGCAACCGAGGGCACGGTGAAGAACGAGACCGCCGAGGCGGTGGCAGATATCACCTCGACCGGGGATACGCTGCGGGCGAACCATCTGAAGATTCTGTCGGACGGGCTGATGCTGAAATCTCAGGCCACGTTGTTTCGGTCACGGCGGACGACGGGCGACGAAAGCGAGCGGCGCACGGTCAAGGAACTGTGCCGGTTGCTGCGGGTCGATTGAGGCGCTTCAGCGGGCGCTGAGCGTTTTGCGCAGCCGTCGCAGCATGGCCGAAACGATCAGCTTGTGCGCCGGGGCGACGGGAAGCATGTAGAGGCGGCCATAGGTGTTGTGCACTTTGACCGAGCTGGTGATGGCCAGCACGGAGTCGGTGGTGGTGATGCAGGTCATCACATCAAGGTGGCGGTCGCGTTCGGTCAAAAGCATACGTGTTGGCGATATATCCTCGACCAGAAAGAAATCGAGTTTCCGGCCGATGCGCGGTGGCGTGGTCGGACGTGTCGAGAAGCCACCGATCTTCTTGACGCCAAAGCGGGCGGAAATGGCATCGCGCAGCCAGAAGGCTTGTTTCGCCAGCGGCAGCGGCTTTTCCATCATCATCTGCCAGACCTCGAACGGGGTCATCGGGTGGGGCAGGGGCAGGGTGGCGACATCAAGAAAGTTGAGCTGATCGCGCGGGGCGATCAGAACGGCCTCATCCGGGAGGGTGAGGTGCTTTGCCATTTTACAACACGCCAATGTCGGCCAGCGCCGCGGAGAGTTCCGCAGGCAGGGCATCATCGGTGCTGCGGGATTCGCTGAGGTCGGCGGGGGCATCGGTGGCGGTAAGATAGCGCCAGCCCTGAAACGGGCGGCGCAGCGCCTGATTTGTGCGGATCACCTGCGGGTCCAGCACGATGGCGCAGCGGCGGATGCCGTCCTGGCCGGTGACCTCGTCCAGCCGCAGGATGCGTTGGCGGCATTGCACGATGCCTTTGATAACCCAGTAGATTGAGCCGCCTTGCAGCAATTCCGCCTCGCGCTTGGGCCACATCCGGGTGACGTGGCGCGGCAGGCCGTCGGCGGTTTGGGCATGGGGTGTGGCCTGCCATGCGGCAAGGTCTTCGACGCCATCGGTGCCGACGCTGAGCTTGATCAGATTGAGATGGTCCGACATAGCGATTCCCCCAGTGATTGTGGATCATAGGGGGTGCGGACGCGAGATCAAGCGGCTGAGGCGCGTTTGAAGCGTTGACCCGGCGCGCGCTTCGACGTAGTTTGGAAGGCCTTCCAGACCCCGTTTCCGGGCGGGGGTGGATGCTGCCCCAAACATTTGCTGCGACTTTAGCTGCCACCAACAGGATGCCTGACATGACCCGCTTTGCTGCCCCAATTTCCGAACAGATCTGGGATATGAAATATCGGCTGAAACACGCGGATGGCACCGTTCAGGACCGCACGGTCGAGGACAGCTGGCGGCGGATTGCGCGCGCGCTGTCGGTGGTCGAGGCCGAGCCGGAGATCTGGGAAGAGCGGTTCTATGCGGCGCTGGAAGATTTCAAATACCTGCCCGCAGGCCGGATCACCGCCGGGGCGGGCACGGGCCGCAAGGTCACGATGTTCAACTGTTTTGTCATGGGCACGATCCCCGACAGCATGTCGGGGATTTTCGACATGCTGAAAGAGGCCGCGCTGACGATGCAGCAGGGCGGCGGGATCGGATATGATTTCAGCACGATCCGCCCGCGCGGCGCCGATGTGTTGGGGGTGGCGGCTGATGCCTCGGGGCCGCTGTCGTTCATGGATGTGTGGGACGCGATGTGCCGCACGATCATGTCTGCGGGCTCGCGCCGCGGGGCGATGATGGCGACGATGCGCTGCGATCACCCGGATATCGAAGATTTCATCACCGCCAAAAGCGATTCCGCCCGGTTGCGGATGTTCAACCTGTCGGTTCTGGTGACGGATGATTTCATGGAAGCGGTCAAGGCGGACGGGCCTTGGGAGCTGTGCTTTGGCGACAAGGTGTATCACACGCTGCAAGCGCGTGATCTGTGGAATAAGATCATGCAGAGCACCTATGAGTTTGCCGAGCCGGGGGTGATTTTCATCGACCGGATCAACAAGGCCAACAACCTGAATTACTGCGAGACGATTGCCGCGACCAACCCGTGCGGCGAGCAGCCCTTGCCGCCCTATGGTGCGTGTCTGCTGGGCAGCATCAACTTGGCGCGGCTGGTCAAGAACCCGTTCGAGGCCGGGGCCGATCTGAACGAGGCCACGCTGGACGAGCTGGTGCGGATGGCCGTGCGGATGATGGATAACGTGGTTGATGCCAGTGGTTTCCCGCTGGAGCAGCAGGCACAGGAAGCCGCCAACAAGCGCCGGATCGGGCTGGGCGTGACGGGGCTGGCGGATGCTTTGCTGATGGTCGGGTTGCGCTATGGCTCGGACGAGGCCGCGCGTCAGACCGAGGATTGGCTGCACCGGATCGCCCGCGCGGCGTATCTGGCGTCGGTGGATCTGGCGAAGGAAAAGGGCGCGTTCCCGCTGTTCGATGCGGACGCCTATTTGGCGACCGGGCATATGATGCAGATGGATGAGGATGTGCGCGACGCGATCCGCACCCATGGCATCCGCAATGCGCTGCTGACCTCGATCGCGCCGACGGGCACGATTTCGCTGTACGCGGGCAACGTGAGTTCGGGCATCGAACCGGTGTTCGCCTATGCCTATACCCGCAAGGTGTTGCAGAAGGATGGCAGCCGGACGGAAGAGGAAGTGGTGGATTACGCCGTTCAGATGTGGCGTGATCTGAAGGGCAATGCGCCCTTGCCCGATTATTTCGTCAACGCGCAGACGCTGGCTCCGCTGGACCATGTGAAGATGCAGGCGGCGGCGCAGAAATGGGTCGACAGCAGCATTTCCAAGACCATCAACTGCCCCGAGGACATTGATTTCGAGACGTTCAAGAGCGTCTACATGGCGGCCTATGAGAGCGGCTGTAAGGGCTGCACGACATACCGGCCCAACGATGTGACCGGGTCTGTGCTGAGTGTCAGCGAAGGCAGCGACAAGGTGCCCGAGGTCGATACCGGCGCCGAGGTGATCTATATGTCCGAGCCGCTGGACCGGCCGCAGGAGTTGGAAGGCAATACCTATAAGCTGAAATGGCCCGACAGCGAGCACGCGATTTACCTGACGGTGAATGACATTGTGGTTAACGGCCATCGGCGCCCGTTCGAGGTGTTCATCAACTCCAAGAACATGGAGCATTTCGCCTGGACAGTGGCGCTGACGCGGATGATCTCGGCTGTGTTCCGGCGCGGCGGAGATGTGTCGTTCGTGGTCGAGGAACTGAAGGCGGTCTTCGATCCGCGCGGCGGGGCCTGGATGAACGGAAAGTACATCCCGTCGATTCTGGCGGCCATCGGTGGCGTGATCGAGCGGCATTTGATCTCGACCGGGTTCATCGAGGGCGAGGGAATGGGGCTGAAGTCCGACCCGCAGCGTCAGGTGGTGAACCTGGACAACGCCCCGCGCGGCAAGGCCTGCCCCAGCTGCGGCCAGTTCGACATGCGGATGGTCGAGGGATGCATGACCTGCGCCAGCTGTGGGTACTCTAAGTGTTCTTGATGAAACGCTAAGTTCATTGTTGTTGTAGTTGAAAGGACTAATTGTCCTTTTTGGGTGGTTTTTTGGCCATTCTTGGAAGCATAACGTGACCACCGGGCAGAAACGCCCGGTTGTCGCGGCTTAAGCCCTGAAACACGATGCCCAAGGTTCGACTCTGTCCCAAGGGATATGGTGCGGTAGGAGTGTCGTCCAAAACCGAATTCGAAGAAATTCTTCTATTGTTTGGATTTCTCCCGAACACGGGAGGCAACCATACTCGGTGGCCCCCTATCTGAGGTTCATCGCCTGAAACGCAAATGGGGCGGCCAAAGGCCGCCCCATTTTGTCGTCGTTTTATGTCTGGCTTATGTACCGCTTGCTGTTTGTGCGCGTAGCGCTGCCTCTATCCGAGTATAGGCTACGAGGGCCGCGTGCGCAGAATGTCCGCCATCACAACAAGCGCAAGGGATCAAGGCCCCCCCAAGGTCCTGGATCTGATATCCGAGCGCAAGGAATGCCTCCCTTGCTGCAGCAGCCAATAGATCAAGGTGCTGCTGCCATTGCATCACCGAGAGGCATGCGATTTCCCGACCTTGCTGGAAGGGGTGCCTGTCCACCCAAAGGTGGACGACTGGCACCCGAAACTTCTGTAGAAGCCACATTGAGATGTCGCAGATATCTTGTTGGAGAAGGTTGCCCTCATCGGGGTTAGAACCCCGACGACGAGCGTGCTGCAACTGACAGCCCGCGACGGTGTCAGTCGGCATTACAGAACCGCGAATGCAGTTCACTGATACGAGCGCCATGCCAGCGCAGGGCACCAGAGGCATCGAAATTCCGATTCCGTGCAGCAGCATCTGCAGCTTGCGATGTCTGCTTTGCCAGAAATGTTTCAATCTCCTGAAGCGCTGTTTTAATCATTTTGGCGTCCGGGTGCTGGTTCCCGAAGATGTCATGCAGATCGCAAAGCGCATCGAAGCCCGAAGGGGCACCGAAAGCGTCGAACAGATTGCACAGGGCAGGGCCGTGACGGCGCAGATGCTGCTCGGTATCCGCGATCCTGTCGTATGCGGCTTGTGCGATGTTTTCATTGGTGGTGGTGTCCATAGGGACCTCCTGTTCATGTAGTTGGATTGCTTTGGGTGGGTGCCATTCTGCGGCGTCACGAAATCCTGCATGAGAGAAGGTGGTAGGTCTGGCGGTGTGCTCCTTTTGTTTGGATCGGAAGGCGGTTGTTTACTGGTATCAATGAGATTGGTCGTTTTGCGAAAGTACGAAGAAGAAAACTGCTCGCGCTCCAACTTTTCTTGCGAGATCCCCCGCGCCACCGCCGAGGTGACGAGGCGCGGGGAGAAGTGTTATGCAGCTTGGGTATCCTCCATCCCGACCACTCCTGCATCATGGAGGGCCTGCTCCAGGCCATCCGCGAGGAGACAGATTTCCGGAACAATTGGATCGTCGGGTTCGAGCAGTGCAAACCCCGAGCCATCGCCCCAATCGTCATTGTAAGCGTATTCGAGAAACAGAAGGTTCCGCAGCTCAAGCAATTGACGGCGCAGGCGACGGGTAAATGGCCCACGGCAGTCCATCGCCTCGCGAACGGCATTGATCAACCGCGCGCCGCGCCGCCCGCCAAGCAGTACTGCGGCATGGCCGAGTGCTTCATCGTGGTCTTGGAAATACGCCCGAAACGCGTGTTCGCTTTCTTTGCAATGGGTGAGCTTTGGGTCGGGAATGATCTTGCTGTAGTACATGGTGCCTCCTGATGAAAAAGTTGCCAGGTTTCGTCCCGGCGGTCAGGATTTTGGGGAGGTTCATGTGATCCTCATCTGCTGAGTTGCGCGCCTCACTCTGAGGGCGCGAAAATCAGTCGATGGCGGTATCTGTCAATTTTCCCTTCATTGCGTATCGTCCTTCTTGATGGCTTCTGGATAAGAGATTGGCCAAAATTCCCATGACGAAGAAGTTTTGAAAAAAAATTGGAAACCCGCTTTCCCTGAGACGATACAACTGCCGTCTAAGACCATCAGAGTGCAGTGTGCGGACCAATACGATCCGCACGGTTCACTTGTGCACCTTTAGGAAAATTATCGTTCGGGGGGCACTTGGAGGGGCTGTCTTTTCACGAGGCGGCATGCTCAGAAAATACAGCGCGTTTCGGTCAACAAAATGTTTCCGTATAGAAATAAACGTATTCATCTACTCATCAAGATCGATGTGATGCATTTCACCGCCGTCTCGGGAAAACCTCTTGCATGCAGAAAGGAGGCGTTAGAATTCATTGCTCGACAACGGACGAGCAAAAGCAAGACAATCAAAGATCATCGCTTAAAGCAGCGCGCTGCGGGATTTGATCAATCCCATACGCGATGATCGACAGGCGCAAACCGCCTGATCTTGAGCCCCGAGACTCTCTGTACCCGCCCATGTCGTTCCCAGGAAGCTGACCATGGCAGCTTTCGATACCCAAATTATCTCAAAGGAGAACGGCCTATAGTTCAAATTTTTTTGTTTCGATATGCAGTTGTCGGGGCCTGAAAATCTTAGGGTGCCCGATCACTGCTCGTTACGAACGAGGATGCTGAGTGTAAAACGCGGATCAATAATGGGCCACAGAAGCGGCTGCGCATTGCAGTTGTAGCGGAGTAAAATTCCGCCAGTTTGTGTCCTTCGTTTAGTCGGAGGGCGGGAGATGTATTCTGTGGATATTTATAATCGTGTGCGCCGTGCCTGCTTGAAGGACGGCATGTCAGCTCGAGAAGCGGCGCGTTATTTCAATAAGGATCGCAAGACGATCGCGAAGATGCTGCGCCATGAGCTGCCGCCCGGATATCAGCGTTCAGAACCGCCGCGCCGGCCAACGCTTGATAATTACGTTGGTGTCATCG
>NZ_FOEP01000022.1 GCF_900110775.1 Thalassovita taeanensis
CCGGCATTGGCGGTCTCGGTAAAGTTCACCTGGAACTGATCGCCCGTGGCACTGCCCTGACCAAAGACCAGAACGTCGCCATCAGCGGCCGTATATTCCTGGATCCAATCCGAACCGTGATCCGCCACACCCAGATGGAAGAACCGGTCAGCCCCGGCGCCCCCGTTCACCCGGTCATAGCCGAAGCCCCCATTCAGGAAGTCATTCCCGGCCCCGCCATACAGAACATCCGACCATGCCTCGCCCGTAAGAACATCGTCCCCGTCCGCGCCGATCACAGTGTCCGTGCCAAAGCCGCCAGACACGCTGTCATTGCCATTATCGCCACGCAGTTCATCGTTGCCATAACCGCCGTCGATCGTGTCATTCCCGTCGCCGCCATAGATCACGTCGCGCAGGTCGGCCTCGGTCTCGCCGCCGATCAGGAAATCGTCCCCGGTCCCGCCGATCAGCACATCGTTGCCATCACCACCGCGCAGCGTGTCATCGCCGCCGGTGCCGTTCAGCGTGTCATTGCCGTCAAGACCATCCAGAACATCCGGACCGGCCCCACCAGACAGCAGGTCATCCCCATCCGTACCCGTCCGGGTCAGACCACCGTTCGACACAGTCACGCCCGCGCTCTGTAGGGTTTCCGTGGTTCCAAACCCATCGACATATTCGATGCGCAAGGTCAGCGCGGCCCCGACATCTTGCGTGGTAACGTCATAGGCGGCAGCAGTTGCCCCCCCGATTGCAACACCGTCGCGCAGCCAGACATATTCCATCTCGCCCAGACCATCGGCATCTGTCAGCGCAGCGGTATCCGCGATCAGGGTTTCGCCCACCACCGGGTCGCCTGCGATCACAACCGCCCCTTCGGGCGCGGCGTTCACGTTTTCGATCACCCATTCCACCGAGGCCGTGACCGTCCCATTCAGCGGATCGCGTGCGGTGATCGTGACGGTATAGGGAACGATGCTGGCCTCGACCGTGCCGCTGATCACCAGACCGTTTTCGGACAGGGTCATACCTTCGGGCAGGCCCTGCACCTCCCAGTTCAGAGCGCCGCCATCAGGGTCAGAGAAATACTGACCAAAGTCCACGGAAACCGCACCTTCGATGCTGCTGACGCTGGCAGGCAGGCTCGAAACAGGTACTGCGTTCTGACCGACCTGAATCATCTGCGCCAAGCTCAGCGTCTGATCGGTGAACTGGAATCCCTCGATATTGCTGACAACATCGCGACCCAGATGCGATACGATCGTAAAGGTCCCCCCCGCATAGCTGACGGTCGCATCATCCAGGCTCACGCTATAGACTGCGGTATCGGACCCGTCGCCGCCATCCTTGACGTCATTGCCGGGACCACCGTTCAGCACGTCATTGCCGCCACCGCCCAGCAAGGTATCATCGCCATCGCCGCCGATCAGGGTGTCATTCCCGTCGCTACCCGACAGGCTGTCATCCCCATTCAGACCCCGCACCAAATCGTCGCCAGCAAGCGCATCGGTGACGTCATCGCCATTGGTGCCGTTCAGCAGGTTATCCTGATCGGTCGGGGCCACGGATTCCAGCGATCCGATCTGTCCCATATTGGACAAAAGATCCGCATGGGTCCAAACCGCACCATCGGCCCATTCGATTTCCTCAATCGCGCCGGTATGCGACCCGTTCAGCGTATTGACCAAAATGAGCACATCGCCGGTCGGGCCGAAATTGACCACGATCGATTCATTCGTGTCGTTCTGCCGGTAAACCGTGGCATTTCGGGCGAAATAGTCATGGATCACGACCCGGTCCGTTCCGGTGCCATCCCCCAGATCATTCACCACATCCAGACCATCCCCCGCCATGAATTCATAGCGGTCTCCGCCTTCGCGTCCGGCCAGCACGTCATTGCCGGTGCCGCCGATCAGGGTATCTGCCCCGCCCTGCCCCGACAAAACGTTGACGGCACTGTTGCCAATCAACAGGTCATCGAAACCCGAACCGTCAATATCCTCGACATTGATCAAGGTGTCGCGGTCGCGCCCCTGAGCATAGCCCAGCACCAGATCCACAGTCAGACCCTGAGTTTCGTCCAAGAACTGTACAAGGTCCTGGCCTGCGCCGCCATCGATCGTATCGTCGCCTTCGCCCGGCAACAGAACGTCACGCCCATCGCCACCGAACAATTGGTCATTGCCGCCATCCCCCAGCAGCGCGTCATCGCCGCCAAGGCCGATCAGCGTATCCGCCCCGGTAAACCCAAACAGGCGGTTGGCCGCATCGTCACCGGTCACGTTATCACTGTGCAACGAGCCGTGAACGTCTTCGATCCCGCTCAGAACATCCATTCCGCCGGTCCCGTCACGGGCCGTCCCGTCAGCCAGGTTCACAACAACCGGGCCGACGTCGTCCAGATAGCGCACCAGATCCAGCCCGTCACCGCCGACCATCGTGTCGTTGCCAATCGCGCCTTCCAGCGTATCGGCCCCGGCATCGCCGGTCAGGCTGTCATCACCCTGCCCGCCCTGAATATAATCGTTGCCGCCATTGCCGTTGATCGTGTCGGCGCCATCAAAGCCAAACAGGCGGTTATCGCTGTTCGTGCCGCCAATCCTGTCCCCGTAATAGGACCCGTGGACATATTCGATATTGCGCAGCGTGTCGGTCCCGCCCGAGGCATCCTTGCCCGTTCCGGCCAACAGATCCACAGTAATCCCGGCGCTGCTGTTCAGATAGCGCAGGGTATCCAGCCCGGCGCCGCCATCCATCGTGTCGTTGCCCTCGCTGTCCCACAACTCGTCGTTGCCGGTCCCGCCCAGAAGGCTGTCATCGCCTTCATCGCCATGCAGGATGTCATCGCCCGCGCCGCCATCAATCGTGTCATTGCCGCCAAAGCCGAACAGGCGGTTTACCCCGGCATCCCCGGTCAACCGGTCACCGTATTGCGAGGCGCGCACGTCTTCGATGTTGCGCAGCGTGTCGGTGCCACCGAACCCGTCCAGCGCTGTCCCCGTCGCCAGATTGACCGTCACCGCGTTGCTGCTGTCCAGATACCGCAGCACATCGCGCCCGGCACCGCCATCCATCGTGTCATTGCCAGTGCCGCCCGACAGGTCATCATCACCGGCCTGACCCAGAAGGCTGTCATGGCCTTCACCGCCTTGCAGGATGTCATTGCCCGCGTTGCCCGCCAGCGTGTCATTCCCGGAAAAGCCGCGCAGATCATTGACGCCGACATCGCCCGCCAGAACATCGCCGAAGGTCGAGCCATCGACACTTTCCAGCCCGCTCAGCGTATCAGTGCCGCCAAACCCATCCTGCGCCGTTCCCCCGGCCAGATCCACCGAAACCCCGGCGGTGCTGTCCAGATAGCGCAGCAGATCAATCCCCGCACCGCCGTCGATCGTATCGTTGCCGCGACCGCCCCAGATCTCGTCATTGCCGGTCTGGCCTTGCAGGTTGTCATTGCCGGCATTGCCCAGCAGCGTGTCATTCCCGGCATTCCCCGAGAGAGTGTCGCCACCGTCATAACCGCGCAATTCGTTGGCATTCTGATCTCCGCGCAGCACGTCATCAAAGATAGACCCATCGATATTCTCGATGTCGCGCAGCGTATCAGAGCCGCCAAAGCCATCCTGTGCCTCGCCATTGACAAGGTCCACCACAACACGTGCGGTGCTGTCGCGATAGCGCATGAAATCCAGCCCCGCGCCGCCGTCAATCGTATCGTTGCCGCGACCGCCCCAGATTTCATCGTCACCCGTGCCACCAAACAGGCTGTCATGACCATCACCGCCCAACAGCAGGTCATCGCCCTGAGCCCCGTTGATCGTGTCGTTGCCGCCAAAGCCCTGCAACTCGTTGTCGCCGAGATCACCGCCCAGCACGTCGTTGAATTGCGACCCATGCGCCGCCTCGATCCCGATCAGGGTATCCGTGCCGCCTTCGCCATCTTCGGCACGCCCTGCGGACAGCTCGACCACAACACCACTCGCGGCTTCGATATAGCGGACAATGTCAAAGCCCGCGCCACCGTGCAGCGTATCATTGCCCGCCTCGCCCCAGACTTCATCATCGCCGACGCCGCCATCAATCACGTCATTGCCCGCACCGCCCAACAGCACGTCGCTGCCGCCATTGCCCAGCAAAGTATCCGCGCCTGCATAGCCGAAAACCCGGTTGTCGCCATTATCGCCGATAACATGGTCGTTCTGCCCGGTCGCATAGACCTCTTCGATACCGCTGATCAGGTCAGTATCACCAAAACCGTCCACTGCAGTGCCGGCGTTCATATCCACCCGGATACCTGCGATGCCGCCACGATCGAAATCTTCATCGTAGTGGATGCGGTCCACACCGGCGCCGCCGTTCAGCGTATCCGCCCCCCGCAACCCCCAGAAGGCGTTTTCCAGATCATTGCCCAGCAGATTATCCGCGAAAGGTGTGGCGCGGATATCATCGATATTGATCAGCGTATCGGTAAAGCCAAAGGCATCGCGCCCTGTCCCGGCCACCAGATCGACGATCAGCCCCATCGTGCCGTACTCATACCGGCCCAGACGGAAGTTGAACGAGCCGGTCACCACCTCGGCCTCATAGGCCATGGTGTCGGCATCCCCGCCGCCGCCATCAATCGTGTCATTGCCCTGATACCCGGTGAACCACTCCAGATAATCATGCTGGGGGTTGCCGCCGATCAGCGTATCGTTGTGCATGGTGCCCTTCACTTCAAGGAAGTGCAGAGCCTGCGAGAAATCCACCCGCATATTGGCCGAGGACGCAATCCCCGTGGCCAGATTCACGGTCACAGCTTCGTCGACCTGGAACACCATCTGGTGGCCATATCGCGACCCCAGCGAGGTGGTTCCGATAACGGTCTTGTTGCCGCTGCCGCTGATAATGACGTTGTCACGCACGTCGTCAGAGACGGTTCCCACCACGATGGTGTCGTTGCCCTCGCCGGTGAATATCAGGTTTTCACCATCTCCACCGTCGAGATAATCATCCCCTCCATACCCGAACAGACGGTTATCCTCGGCGTCCGACCCGATCAGCCGATCCCCAAGGTTTGACCCGTAAACATATTCGATCGAAATCAGGCTGTCGGTATGCCCCCAGGTATCGGTGGCCGTCCCCGCGCCCAGATCGACCACAACGCCCTGTGTGCCGCCGTCATTCTGATACGACGCCGTATCGAAATCCGCGCCGCCATTCAGCGTATCGTTCCCGACCCCGCCAGTCAGCAGATCGTCGCCACCCTGGCCGTTGATCAGGTCATTGCCCTCCCAGCCAAGCAGCGTATCCGCGGCCGCACTGCCCAAGATCGTATCATTAAAGGCCGAGCCATAGATCCATTTAATGCCGATCAGCGTGTCCAGATCGCCAAAAGTGTCGCGTGCCACACCGGTTGCAAGATTAACATTCACCCCCAGCGTGCCACCATCACGGTAATAGGCAATCTGATCCTGCCCATTGCCATCACTCAGTGTGTCGTTGCCTGCCCCGCCAACCAGCAGGTCATCCCCGCCGCCGCCATCGATGAAATCATTGCCGTCCCAACCATGGAGCGTGTCATTGGTGGCCGCGCCCAAAAGCGTATCATTCAAGGCCGAGCCAAAAACCGATTCAATGCTGATCAGCGCATCAAGATTGCCATAGGTGTCACGCGCCACACCGGTTGCAAGATTGACATTCACCCCCTGTGTGCCGCCGTCACGGTAATACACAACCTGATCAGCGCCGGCGCCGCCATCAAGGCGGTCATCCCCCGCTTGGCCAATCAGAAGGTCATTACCTGAAAATCCCTGAAGCGTATCGTTACCACCGCCCCCAATAAGGGTGTCCTTGCCGGCACCGCCGGAAATATTCTCATCTGCCATAAGTCCAACAATTTTATAATTAATGTCGTTATCGGCCATATCACACCCCCTGCCATTCGCCTAGCACGCAGACCACCTGCGCGCCGAAAGCGCGTTATTTCATGCAACGGGATGCTCAATAATTAGTTTACAGCGAACAAAGGCCCTGACGTTCCCGAAGGCGGATCACTTCCTTGCGAAATCCACGCCTTCCAAAGACAATATCTCCTGTGCCAAATTCCGGCAGAAGTGCAGCCAAAATGTGACGCCGATATCTTCGCGGAACAGGCTCAGCGCCTCGCGGCTGGCCGGTGAAAATTCGAAATCGGGCTGATACGGTTTGCGGCGGCGGACCAGTTCGGCATTCAGCGGATCGAAATGCTCTTTCAGCCGGTCAAATTCCACACGCGTGAACAGGCAATGCTTGGCCTTGAGGCCGTATTCCTGTTGCAGATAATGCTCGGCCCGGCGCAAAAGCCAGGCCGGGGCCGCCTTGGGTTCAGACACGATATTGCCGGCCCAGCTGGCCAGCGCCGGGGGCGACACGTTGGACGCGCCCGACATCATCGGCTTCAGATCCTCGTCTTCGGGGTTCAGCCCCAGAAACCGCAGCATGCTGCCCATCACGCCGCCTTCGCTTTTGCGGCAAGCGTCGAACTCCATCAGGGTCACATTTTCGGGCCCAAACGCATCTTCCAGACGATCAAGAAGCATTGTGTAATCAGCCCAAAGTCCGGCAAAGACCCCGTGGTTCAGGGCCGGCGTCAGCAAAACCGGCGGGCGCGGCGGCGAAATGCTTTTGGACAGTTCCAGATAAACCGACTGCATGAACGACCATTGCTGACGCAGCACGCAAACCACCTGCACCTCGTCAAAAGCCTCCAGATGCTGGCGCAGCTCCTTGTAGTTCACCCCGCCCCGCGGCCCGGCGCGCGAAAATTCTTCGCTGCTCAGCACAACGGTAAAATCGCTGTCCGCATAATCCGTGCAAATCTGCTCGAACGTGGCCTTTGCCCCCTGCGGGAGTTCGAATTCATCCCCCACCGGAGACCACAGCGCCGTCAGACCGTGGTGGCCTGGGATATGGTTCAGCAACGGGTATACGATACCGCGATCGGAGATCTCAGGGGCAAAGGACCAGAACCGTTCCTGAATGGTGGTTGTGGCCGTTTTATGCGTGCCGATATGAATAATGACTTTAGACAAAACAAAACCTCTTCGCAGGGCGCGATACGCGGCAGCGGTATATCAATTGCGTGATGGGGTAAATTGCAACAATCAGGTAAAATCCTGACGGCATGTCAAACCTTTCGCGTGCGAAAGGTTTGACGCTCATCCCTCCGACACCACAGACAGGGCCTGATGGGCCGGGCCGACATCGAACGCGTCTGACAGGTTTTCCAGTTCCTGATGCAGCGCCTCAGGCGTGGGGGCCTGCCAACCGCTGGGCTGGATGAACCCACAGGCCGCCAGATCAGACCCTAACGCGGCGAAATTCAGCAGGCTTTGCGCACGCGCATTGGCGCCGGGGAACCGACGGTGAAACAGCATTTCCAGCACGTGATTGTCGCCCTTGGGCACAGGTCCTGCGAACGAGGTAATCTGACGTTCGAACACCGGGAAGACCGTCTTGCGGCGCCAGATGATAAAGACCTGCTGATCAGGCCGCGCGGCCAGCGCATAAAGATGCAGGGCCGAGCCTTCGGAGAACACCAACTGGTGCGCATCCGCATAATGGCGCAGCTGTTCGGCCGCCCCCAGCATTTCGGGATGAATGACAGTATAGCCCTGCGCCCGCATATTACGGTCGATCTCGGCCTCCAGCACAAAACGCGCGCCTTCGCGGGCCAGCCCTGCACGCGACACGAACACTTTTTCGGGGCCTTGCGGACGGTCCTTGCGGGCGCGGGCCACACCGGCGGCCATGAAATCGCGCATCAACGGATGGCCCGCCACAAATCCCGCCGGAAACCTGAAAGCCGCGGGAACGAACAGGCGCTCCACGCGGGTGGGGCGGTCAATGCGGATCAACGGCAGATCCGGGATCAGAAACCGCAGCACATTGAGTACAGAATTCTGCACAGGCTGATCGGGATGCAGCGCATAAAACACCACGCCATCCAGCCCCGACAGCAGGTCCGCCGCCCAAAGCCGCGCGATGTTTTCAGAAATGAAATGGCCGAAATGCGCGTTCTGCAACAGGCCCAGATACAGATACCGTCCCTTCAGATGGTCCTGCGCCGAGACCGGGTCGATCTGTTTGGCCGGATCGTTTTTATGGCTGTTGAACACGCTTTCGCCACGGCCGAACAACGCCCCATTGGCCCAGTAAGCCCCGCCGCCAAACCGGCCCGGAATGACCCCGCCGCCTTCAGGCTTGGCACGAGGCGCTTCGTGAAAGGTGGACGGGGTCACGATCCCATCAAGCAAGATTTCGATACTGGTCAGGCTCATGTCTTCTTCACATTATGTCAGGCGGCGGGCAGGGGATCAGCTGTTGGCGGTGCGGGCCTGAGTGTCAAGGATCTCTTCATCGCAGACCACTTTGACCAGCCGTTCCATTTCCTGAGTAGCCAGATCACCGATGGGCGCGGGGGCAGGGGCCGCCGATTGCCCGAACTCCAGATCGGCCCCGGCCAGTTTACGAAAAAACAGCCGCATCACATGCGCCACCCCCACCTCGCGGACGGATCGCAGATCCTCCGCCAGATAGGCGCCGCGCGCATGCGGGCCAAGAATGACCTCGTAAGAGGGGAAATACATCAGATCGGGCAGGGTCTCTTCCAGCATGGAGCAGGCCACGCGCAGCACCGATTTGGAATAGGTGGTGGCGCTCAGCACGTGCTTGCCCGAGGCCGAGGCGATCAGCGGCACCGGCGACACGGTCAGGATCACCCGCGCCTTGGGGTTCACCCCGCGCAGCAGGGTGATGAATTCGGTCAGATCGGCCACGATTTCGGAGACCGTGAAATTGTGGAACATGTGGCGATCCGGGTCGAATGCGCCCCCGGCGGTGCCCGGACACAGCGGGAAAACCGCGCCATCCTCTTTTGACACCCAGCCTTCGGTCAGGCCAAGGGTGAACACGAACACATCCAGCGTTTCAAACCCTTTGCGCACGGCGGCGAAATGCTGGGCGCGGTCCAGATCATATTCGCGCCGGGAGGCAAAGCCATCGGGCTGGATCTGCGGGCGGAACGGATCAATCAAGGACCCGGCCTTGCCGTCCCAGACGTCCTCTTGCGGGGTGAATTGCCCATAGGCGCGCTTGAACAGCTGCAACAGCTGCCGCGCCACATAGATATTGCCATAGCGCGCGGTGAAGGTGCCGTAATTATAGGTCGCCGCGTTTTCCGGGGAAATCATCGGGTGAGCGGTTTCGGTGATCATCGCGTCAAAGCCGCTTTGGCGCATGTAGCGGGCGATATGCTGCGCGAAACAGCTGCCTGCGGTCATCACCTTGTCGGTGGGGGTCAGGCCAAAGCGTGGAGTTTCATCCACCGGATCCACCTGATCAGCAGGCAGGGCCGCGACAGAGCGCCGCCAATAGGCGCTGGCGGGCAGATCGCGATAGGGGGTGCGGCTCATCGGGCAGCCTCCGTTTGGGCGCAATAGCGGCTCAGCTGATCCAGCACGGCATGGCCATAGGCCGGGCCGGCATGGGTGGGGTCGTCGCGCCAGGCGGCGGGCATCAGGAAGCCATGTTCATCTTTCATGCTGTCCGGCGTGGGCAGATAGGGAATTCCCTGCTCGGCGCAGATATCCATCATCATCTGGGCCTGAAGCCGCCAGAACCGCCAAACCCGCTCGCGCCGGGACAGGCCGTAATTGTTGATCAACGGTGCGAAATGTTTCGCATGGCGCTGAACGTTTTCCGCCGGAACGGGGGGCGGAGATTCCAGATGCAGCACCGGCGCCTTGGCCGTGGCGCAGATGGCGGGCAGAACCGGAATGGTTTCATGGGCCATGTCGGCCAGATGTTGGCGGATCAACCCATAGGGCATAATTTCCGCTCCATCCTCGAGTGGCAAATCAGGGGCCTGCGGCAGCACGAAATCATATTTGCGCGGGTTGTTCACCAGCCCAAGGCTGAAATGCGCGTTCCCGGCCACACAGGACACGATCAATTCAAACCGCGGGGCACTGACAATTTTGGCGATCTTGGGGGTCAGCACGCCCTGATCATCCAGATTGGGCTGGTAATAATCGCTGCCAATCGGAGCGAACTCGATATTCATCCCCGCAACCTTCTTGCCGCGTTCGGCATAGGCCTGCTGGATGCAACCGATATGGCTGTGCCCAATGATCAATACGGGTTTCATCTATCATCCTGCTATGAAATCTAACCAAGCAATACCGTCATTTAATGCCATGCAAAACGCCATGGCAACCGACGGGTCGGGATCACGCCTGCATCCCCCTCTTATGCAGCGCAAAATCGCCTGCATAAAACGCATGGACCCGCTTGCGCGTGGCCGGTGTCATCTCCAGCCCTGCGTCCTGGGGCAAGGCATTTTCCACCGCGCCCTCGCTGACCGGAAAGGGCATGCCCAGACGGTCAGAGAGCCGCTCCACCGTATGGCTGGCCTCCTGTCACCTGCGCCTGCGGCAGCACAAACTGTCCTGCGGGCGGATATGATTGTTCATCATGAAGGGATCCAGGGCGTAAGTATCAAACATCTGGTTCACCCAGACGTCAAAGTCGGGCAGGGGCAAAAGCGAATGGGCCCGCCACCAGAGATATTCGCTTTGCAATCGCACCATCGGGTCGCGTATGACGGTAAATACTACGTCGAAACTGCTCAGCACCATCACCTCGCGCAGCAGGGCGGCATGAAAGTGCTGAAACGAACATCTCAGGTGACGCGACACCGAATTGGGCTGTCCGCCGCCATCCTGAAACCGACCTTCCAGCCCTGATGTCAACGCCGGACCAAAACAGCACGAAGCGCCGGAGAGAAAGTGCGCCACTTGGCTTGATCTGGCCACCCAGTCCATGCCTCAATACTGTCCAAGTGACGCATTGCGGCCAGCGCAGCGCTGTCCATCCCGTCTAACCAGCGGGCCAACCGCTCAAACGGAAAACCGGATGCACGCAGCCCCCTGCCACACCCATAGCCAGCGGTGCGAAGATGGCACCGCTTCCGTCGCTGGCCGCGATCCTGGCAGCTGTGATAGCGGCCTCGATCCGGTCTCCATGTGACCTGCCACGGGATTTTTCCTCCATTTGGAATTAGAGTCCGCCCCAACGAAGGGACGGACAATGAAGCGAACGAGAGACACAGAAGAACAGATCATCGGCATTCTGACCGAGCATGAGGCTGAGGCGAAATGCGCCGACCTTTGTCGCAGTTCAAGCGTCAGGAAAACGGTCCGGGGGACCGTTTGTAGCGCCGAACGGGATGTCGGAAGCCACCTTTTATGCCTGGAAGGCGAAGTTTGGCGGGATGACGGCTTCCGATGCCAAGCGGCTGAAGGCGCTCGAGGATGAGAACGCAAAACTGAGGAAGCTTTTGGCCGAGCAGATGCTGGAATGAACCCTTGTCCGCCATTGGTCCGAGGACAATGGGCGAATGCGGCGATGAAGGAACTGCTCTCAAAAATGGTAGGGTCCGCCGGAAAGCGCGAAGCTGTTGCACATCTTCAGGCCACGCTGGGCCTGTCGGAGCGTCGGGCCTGCCGCCTTGTTGGGGCGGATCGCAAGATGATCCGCTCCCAGTCCATACGACCGGCCGAAACCGAGCTGCGCCAGCGGCTGCGGGATCTGGCCAATGAACGCCGCCGGTTTGGCTATCGGTGGCTACGTTCATAAAATGTCTCAGTTTGGAGATTTGGTCAACGACAGTCTCTCCCATAACAAACACAGAGTACGCTTTTGCGGCTCTCACCGTCCTTAAGACGAGATCATCGGGTCGCTAACACAGAAGGCCTAAACATTATCTACGAGGTCAGTTGCCTGCCTCCATGGCCCTTACAGTGAGGTGCCCCTAGATTTGTAGACGCTTTGCCCCCTAACTTTGAGGCGAGGAGGCCGACATGGGGACAAGCAATTACAGCGACGAGTTCAAACGCGACGCAGTGCACCAGATTACGGTGCGGGGATATCCGGTTCGGGAGGTTTCCCGGCGCCTGGGCGTCAGCACGCATTCTCTTTACAAATGGATGAAGCTCTTCACGGAACCGAAGTCGAAGACGAATGGCGTCGACCACGAAGCCGAGAATCGGCGCCTGAAGCGCGAACTGGCCCGCGTGACCGAGGAGCGCGACATCTTAAAAAACCGTTCCGGGCCGCAGCCCGCCTGTGCGCGGTATAAACAGCCTATGCTATGCTGCGCGTGAAGGGCAGTTGCCGATCGCTTATTGGAGGCTCTGACCCCGTTAAAAAACGTGGCACATGGGCTGATGCGTACTTGAGAGTGGTGACGTCGTGCTTGCGGCGATCCCGGTTAGGAAGATGACGAACTTGCATGGCCCACGCCCTTCGCCTTGAACGGAGGAGATGCGATGGCAAAACCCATGCCCGGCGACCACCCGGAACTGAAGATGGTCAATCCGAATGCGGTGGCGATCGATATTGGCTCGACCATGCACATGGCTGCTGTGAACTCTGACGCTGACGCCATGCTGGTGCGCGCCTTCGGGACGTTCACACAAGACCTGCACGACCTCGCCGAGTGGTTCCGGTCGTGCGACGTCACCAGCGTGGCCATGGAATCGACCGGCGTTTACTGGATACCGGCCTTCGAGATCCTGGAGGCGCATGGCTTCGAGGTCATCCTGGTGAATGCCCGCTATGCCAAGAATGTGCCAGGCCGCAAAACGGACGTCAGCGATGCGGGATGGCTGCGCCAGCTGCACTCTTATGGGTTGCTCCGTGGCAGTTTCCGCCCCGAGGCCGAGATCGCCACCCTGCGCGCCTACATGCGCCAACGGGAACGGCTCACTGAGTATGCTGCCGCCCATATCCAGCACATGCAGAAGGCACTCATGGAGATGAACCTGCAACTTCATCATGTCGTCTCCGACATCACTGGTGCGACCGGCATGCGGATCATCCGTGCCATCGTCGCCGACGAGCGCGATCCGGAGGTTCTTGCCGCGTTCCGGGATGTCCGCTGCAAATCCTCTATGGACACGATCAAAGCCGCGCTGGTCGGCAACGACCGCGAGGAGCACGTCTTTGCCCTGACACAGTCGCTGGAGCTTTACGACTTCTACAAGGCACAGATCGAGACGTGCGACCGTAGGCTGGAGGCTGCGGTGGGGGCGCTGACGATCCGCGCAGACGATGATCTGGCCCCGCTGCCCAAGGCGCGGATCAAGGGCAGGCAGCATAATGCGCCATCCTTCGATGTGCGGGCTGCGCTCTACGGGGTGTTGGGCACAGATCTGACGCAGATCCACGGCCTCGGGCCATCGCTGGCTCTGAAGCTGGTGGCCGAATGCGGCACGGACCTGCATGCCTGGAAGAGCGCCAAGCACTTCACGTCGTGGCTCTGTCTGGCCCCGGGGAACAAGATCTCTGGCGGCAAGCTGCTGTCCTCGCGGACGCGTCGATCTTCAAGCCGCGCCGCTGCACTTCTGCGGCTGGCTGCCGTCACAATTGGCCGGAGTGACACGGCCCTCGGCGCGTTCTATCGACGCCTCTCGGCGCGGATCGGCAAGCAAAAGGCGGTGACGGCCACGGCGCGCAAGATTGCCGTTCTGTTCTACAATGCCATCCGCCATGGCATGGCCTACCAGGATCAGGGGGCGGCAGCCTACGACGAGCGACACCGGCAACGTGTGCTCTCAAATCTCCAGCGTCGCGCGAAGACACTCGGCTATGCCTTGGCGCCCATGCCACAGGAGTTGGCTGTTTCTTAGGAAGGCAACGGTGTACTTCGCGCGAGGGTCCCAATGAAGTACGCCTTTATCAGGGCACACCGCGAAGAGTTCGGTGTCCGGGCAATGTGCCGGGTGCTGCGGGTCCATTTCTCCGGTTTCTACGCATGGCTTAAGAACCCGTTAAGCCAGCGTGCGCAAGAGGATGTCCGTCAAACCGAACTGATCCGACAGGCTTGGGCCGAGAGCGGCAGGGTCTATGGCTATCGCAAGCTGACGGACGATCTGCGCGACCAGGGCGAACGGATATTCGAGAACCGGGTGGCGCGTCTGGCGTCTCTGGCTGGGATCGCCGCGCAGGTCGGTTACAAGCGCCGTCCGGGCCGGTATGGCGGCAAGCCAGCCATCGTGGCCGAGAACAGGCTGGAGCAGCGGTTCGAGGTTGCCGCACCCGATCAGGTCTGGGTAACTGACATCACCTACATCAAGACCCATGAGGGCTGGCTGTATCTCTGCGTCGTCATCGACCTGTTCTCGCGCCGCGTGGTTGGCTGGTCGGCGCAATCACGCATGACCACGGACCTGGCCCTGCAGGCCCTGTTGATGGCCGTCTGGCGGGCGAAAGCCAAAAGGGCAGGTCATGGTGCATTCAGATCAAGGCTCCCAATTCACGAGCCGGGAGTGGCAGACGTTTCTCCGCCAGCACAACCTCGAACCCAGCATGAGCCGACGCGGCAACTGCCATGACAATGCCGTCGCGGAGAGCTTCTTCCAGCTTCTGAAACGGGAGCGGATCAGGCGGCGGACATATCCGACACGCGACGACGCCAGGCGTGACGTGTTCGAATACATCGAGCTCTTCTACAACCCGAAGCGCAAGCACACGAACAACGGCATGCTGTCCCCCGTTGACTTCGAAATCAGACAGCAGAAACTGAACAAGGCAGGTGTCTAGCAAACTAGGGGCACCTCAGTTGTCTCGTCGGGTCGTAGAATGTCATCGGCTGCGAGCATCAACCGCCGCATGGCATCTGACCGATGCGCGATACCGCGCCGCCCAAGTGCGGCATCAAAGCCCTTAAGGTCGCGTTCCGACACACGGATGCCGACCACGCGAGACCGGCTGGCATTAGCCACCTGCCGCTCTGAGGCGTGATTGGCAGCGTTGTAGATAGACTTCAGGCTGACGTCATAGCGCGCGGCAAGTTCGGCAGCAGCAACGCCCCGAGATCGCTCTCTGGTGATGCTCAGACACTCAGTCTCGGTCAGTCTGCGGCCGCGTGACATTTTGAAGTTAACGTTCCTATTTCTTGCCAACTTCGTACAAGCCCGCCGACTCCTAACGCAAGTGGAGTCGGCGGGCATGTACTCAATGTAAAAAATCGCCACGCAGGGGCGATTTCCCGTCCCTTGTCAAATGGGTCGCGCTTCGCGCTTATTGCACCGCGCGATGCGGCAAACGCCGCGCGCTTCACGCCCTCCGCACGCCGTCTTCGGCGTATCGCCGGACGTCCTTTGTTGGGTGTCGACTGCATGATGTCGAACGCAGCGCGGCAGCGGGATCACGTCTCACGACATATGCGTTCCGCATACTGGCTCGCCTCAACCGTCCTTCGGAAATTGGCAATCGCAGCAGGTCAGGCGCTCCGCGTCGAACGCAGGGCGTATCACCAGACCTGATCCAACCTACTCCGCAACGCTGCGGCAGGACGGCCGGGATTTTCCGAAACGGGGAGAAGACGAACCTGGACCTGTGAATCTTAAACCGGCGACCGTAGCGGAGCCGACGATGCGATCTAAGAGACGTGTTTAATGACGTCATTAGCGACGTCTCTTATGTGGGGTCTGCGATGCGTGGCGAAATTCTTGGGGCTGAGCGGCGACGCTTTTGGCATGACGACGACAAGCTCGAGATTGTTATGTCGGTTGATGGCGGCGATACTCCTGTGCCAGCAGTGTCTGCACCGCTTACCAAGTCTGACGCTGCATCCGCTGACCCTATCGAGATTGAGATCGGCCAAGTGACAATCAGGCTCGATGGCACCACCAGTTCTGACCGGATTGCCGAGATCGTGCGGGCAATTGGGTCACGGCCATGATGTTCCCGTCAAACCGCGTGCGGGTTTTGGTCTCGACGCAGCCCGTGGACTTCAGGAAAGGTCATGATGGCCTGGCTGAAATCGTGTCATCTGTGCTGCGCAAGGATCCATTCACGGGCACGGTGTTTGTGTTCCGGTCGCGCAGGGCGGATCGGCTGAAGCTGCTTTACTGGGACGGCACCGGACTGGTGATGGCTTACAAACGGCTGGAGGAGGCAACCTTCACCTGGCCTGCGATCAAAGACGGGATTATGGCGCTGAACCACGCCCAGTTTGAGGCCCCGTTTGCCGGTCTGGACTGGCGTAAGGTCAAGGCCTTGGAGACGCGCCCATCTGCTGCGGCAGAATGAATCAACCACCGTCTTTGACGTGTTTTTACTGTGGTTTTATCGTAGTCTCGGGCCATGATCGAGATGCCCGCCATTGGCCTTTCCACCATCCCTGCCGCGCAGCGCGCGGTGGTTACGTCATTGATGGAAACGATCACTGCACTTCAGGATATCACCCAACGCCAACAGCATCTGATCGCCGAGCTGAACCATGCCCTGCATGCCAAGCGGTCGGAAAAGTTGACCGAGGATGAGCGGCAACTGGCCTTCGAAGACTTGTCCATCGCACTTGCCGAGGTCGAGGTGCAGAAGGACCATCTGGCCGCCAAGACAGTTGACAAGACGACAACGAAGCCTACGCCAAAGCGCACCATCGGCAATCTGCCGACCGCACTGCCGCGCATCGAAGAGGTTATCGAACCCGCCAGCCTGATCTGCCCCTGTGGCTGCGGTATCATGCACAAGATCGGTGAAGACCGCAGCGAGCGGCTGGACATCGTGCCGGCCCAGTTGCGCGTCATTGTCACCGTGCGCCCGAAATACGCCTGTCGGACCTGCACCGACGGCGTGACCCAGGCCCCTGCGCCAGCGCATCTGATCATGGGCGGGTTGCCGACCGAGGCGGCCATCGCTCATGTGCTGGTCAGTAAGTATGCCGACCATTTGCCATTATACCGACAGAGCCAGATCCTGGCGCGGGCGGGTCTTGATCTGCACCGCGCCGTGCTGGCGGATTGGGTTGGCAAGGCGGCGTTCCACCTTAAGCCCATTGTAGACCGACTGGCCGAACACCTGAAGCGATCCGACAAGCTGTTCATGGATGAAACCACCGCCCCGGTGCTGGATCCGGGGCGCGGCAAAACCAAAACTGGCTATCTCTGGGCACTTGCCCGCGATGACCGACCATGGGGCGGCGAGGACCCACCCGATGTGGTTTACTTCTATGCCACCGGTCGGGCGGGCGAGAATGCCGAAACCTTTCTCGTCGGCTTTGACGGCATCCTGCAGATCGACGGCTATCAGGGCTACAACAGGCTGACCAAACCCGCGCGCAAGGGCGGCGACCCCATTCGCGTGGCCCATTGTTGGGCACACGCGCGCCGCAAACTGAAGGAAGTCTTTGACCGCGACGGCTACACGCTGCTTCCCGACGGCTCATGCCATCAACAAGAACAGCGTGACGAACGCGCCCATACAAATCAACGTGCTTCAATCACGCCCCCGTCCAAACAAAGAGCCTAGCAGGACAGGCAAATCAGCCTATCTGCAGCCGGACAATCCGGCCGCTACGTGGTGCAGTATTCCACCGGCGTTCTCACCCTGACGCAAAAAGGCATGGTCAATCGAGGTGCCCGCCGCCTTGGGGATATGGATGAATAGGGCAGATTTTCCATCCTTCATGTAAATCGGCATACGTTTTCCTTTCCCGACACCTAAGGATGCGGCCCACTAATATGACCTCTTATTTGCCCTGTTCTGGACCTGCGGGGGGTATTTTGCCAGTTTTTTCCGATGCATTAAGCGGTGCTTCAAAACCGAACCGCGCCATGCGCACCCAGTACGCGATTGAGATATCCTCGCGAAACAGGGTTACACCCTGCGGGCTGAACGGCTCCAGCGCAAAACCCGACCGCTGCGCCACCGGATGCTGGGCCAGGGTCTGATTGCTGGCGTCAAAATGGGTTTTCAGCCGGTGAAATTCAGCGCGCGTAAACAGGCAGGGTTTCACGCCCGCCCCGTATTCCTGCCGCAACGCATGGGCGGTCTTGTTCACCAGCCACAGCGGCGCATATTTAGGTTCCGCGATAATACTGGCCGCAAAGCTGGCCAGTGACATCGGCGATACGTTCGAGGCCCCTTCATTCACCACCTGCAGCTGATCCGCAGTCAGGTCCACCCCCAGATGCGCCAGAAACGCGCCCACAATCCCACCCGGATGGTGGCGACAGGTATCAAAGGGCATCAGCGTGATTTCCTCGGGGGCAAACGCCCCCTCCAGCCGCTCAAGCAAGCGATTATAATCGACCCAAAGCCCTTCATAGAGACTGGTCTCGATCGCCTGCTCCACCACCTTGGCCGGGCGCGGCGGGCAGCGCCCGCGCGAAACTTCGACATAAACCGACTGCAGGAATTGCCATTGCGGGCGCAACACGCAGATCACTTCGATCTCGTCAAAGGGGTCCAGGACCTCGCGCAGCTTGGCCGCATCGACCAGACAGCGGTCGCGGGAAAACTCCTCGCTGCTCAGAAACAGGGTGACATCCTGATCGGCATAGCGGTCGGTCAGCGCCTTCAGCGTCCCCAGATCCCCATCGGGCAGGCGAAACATCTTGGGCATTTTTTCCCAGTTGATCACCAACCCATGATGGCCAGTCTGCTTCTCCAGCAGACGCGGATAGATCAAACCGTGCTGCTCCAGCAGCTCGGAATTGGCCCAAAACATGTCTTGAATGGTGGTGGTGGCGGTTTTATGCGTACCTATGTGAAGGACAACCTTGGACACGTGGGGCGGCTCTTTCTTCTTGGTCAGTCAGTGTCAGATTTGATCGTGGCGCGCAGAACGTCCAGATACAAAGACCCATATTTTGCGCTGGGTTCCAACACGGCTTTTTCCGCCCATTCGTTCCAAGCGTTCAGGAACAATTCCTGACGGTAAGACTGCGGCAGGCGATCCCGGGCCAGTTTCCGCAACCAGACCCCGAACCGGGCCGGGTTGGCCCCATAGGCCATATGCGACTTCAGGCCGCGACGGGCGGTATTATCCCAACTGGGCATCGCGCCACAAATGGTGTTTTTCGGCAGGTTCGAGACATATTTTTCGCTGCTCGAATTTTCGATCACGCGGTTATAGTCATAGATCAGCCCCTGGAAACCGCCATGCACTTCGCGGCCCAGCTTGCTGCCTTCGGGGCCGCCGAACAGGAAATCATCAACGGTGACGATCCCGTGCGGTGGCATTTCGATCCAGAAATCGAACACGTCCTCTGCAACCGGGTTTTCGCCATCCACATGGAAACAGACCGCCCCCAACTCGACCTCTCCGATCCCGGCCTTTTTCCACGCCGCGCGCATGCGTTTCACACTGCCTGCGGGGTCTGGCATGTCTTCGGGACGGTAGATCACAAAACGCGGGCGTTTGCCGTCAGGCCGGGAATAGCGCGGATCCTGCATATAGGGCAGGCTGTCGTGAACCAGCTTCTGCTCAAACCCGGTGGCATAGGTCTGATCCAGCAGAACCTCGCCTGACAAGCCGTCCCAGTTGCGCCGCCAGCTTTCATTGGCCCAGCAGAGATAGAACGGGAAATCGATCTCGGGGCGCTCCAGCAGCCGGTCCAGTGGCTGTTCCAGAATACGCCGCCCGTCGAACCAGTAATGATAGACGCAAAAGGCATCAATGCCTGCGTTGCGCGCCAGTTCGGCCTGCTGGCCCATAACTTCGGTGACGCGCAGATCGTAGAAGCCCAGATCTGACGGCAACAGCGGCTGAATATGCCCCGCAAACAGGCTTTGGGCCGACACAGTGCCGCGCCATTCAGTAAAGCCCTTGCCCCACCACGAGTCGTTTTCCGGCGTGGGGTGAAACTGCGGCAGATAAAACGCGCTGGTAAAGGCCGGGCGCGGCAACGGCTTGGGTTTGAGTTTCTGCTCTTCCAATTGCGTTGTCTGGCGCACCTCATGGCCCGCGGCCATCGCCAGAAAGCCCATCGCGCGTTCCAATGCATGGGCCAGGGTTCCGTCAACCTGCGCCTCTTCTTCTTCGAAGCTCTCCTCTCGCAGGTCCAACGATTTCAGCAGGCCCACCATCAGCGGCTTCATCCAATAGATCGACCCGGCCGGGAAGGACAAAACATCCGGACCGATTTCCATCTCGATCCGGCGCATCAGATAGCGCGTGACCTCGAAGTTCGATCCCCACCATTCGGTGCTGTTGAAATGCTGCCCGTCCGCCACCCAGAAGGCGGCCTCGGGGTCGCTCAGGAACGTGTCCAGCAGGGCAGGCAGCCCCTCTTCGGGCAGGATGCCGCCGATCAGATGCTGACGCCAGTGGTCGCCATCCTCGCGGTGCGGGGATTTTTTGGTGTGCAGTTTGCAGACCGCCTCATAGCCCTCCAGAGCCCCGGCATTGACCAGCAGCAGGAAGGGCAGAATATCGCGCCCCCGGTTCGAAATCGGCACCACCTTGGCATGGGGGAACTGTTCGCGGATTTCCGCGGCCAACGCGTCAGATTCCTCGCCGCGATAGGTCAGGGTCACATAGAGGTCGAAATCAATTGGCAGCCGGGCAAAGGTTTCGGCAAACTCCGGCCAAAGATCAGGATAATAGACATGCGCCACCACGGCAAACCGCGCCTTGGGGCGGTCAGGGTCAAAGCGCAGAATCGGCGTGTCGATCTGTGGCAGGCTGTTGGTTTCGGGCAGTTCCTTGGTGATGCGGTCTTCGTGCCGCCCTGCCACCACATAGTGGTAAAACGCCGCCATCCCGATTTCGGCCACATCGGGGTTATAACGGATATAGGCCCGGGGCGAGAAATCAGGATTGGGGCGAAAGCCGCGCTCCTCGCCATACAGAACAAAATGCCGGATCGGATCGCGCATGAAGGCGGGATTGATCCCCGGATAGGCGCCCCGGTAATAGACCGGATCGAACAGGCCCGAGTCCCGTACAGCTTTAATATACTCGCGTTGCGGACCGCTTGGAAAGTGAAACCGCAACATGCGCTTGGCCCGAGCAACCGGCCCCATGGAAATCTCTGTCATAATATGACCCTGTCTAACTAGCGCCTCGCATAACAACGCCGGGAAGCCAAGGCAATGGCAAGCGCCCCTATGCGCCTTCGTCCATGATCACTCTGTGATATCGATGCAGTAAAAGCATACCAATTGCGCCAAGAACAAGGGACACCATGTAGACGTAAATTTCGGACACATAGACCGCGTCATAGGTGTCATAGAGGCCCCGGCGCACCATCATGATCGGATGCGCCACCGGGTTGTACAAAGCCAGCGTCCGGATCTTTTCTGGCAAAGGATCAAGCAGGAAAAACACGCCTGAAATAATGAAAAGCGGTCGGTTCGCAACCGACCAGATGAATTGCCAGATCGCAAACATGCTCATCAGATAGCAATTCACCAGACCCACCCCGACCCCCAGGCAAAGCGCCATGGCCACCCCGCGCAAACAGTCAGTATAATTGACGTTCAGATGCACGCCGTAGGCAAGGACAATCACAAACAGCAAGATCAGGGCCACCGTCAGTTCGGTCAGGATGGTCAGAACCAGCCGCGCCACGATTGCATCGATATACGTCACAGACGGATAGGCCAGAAGCTGTTTGGAATACCGGATCGCCGTCCCCACCTTGTTCGCGGACGTCTGATACATCATGAAAGGCAAAATACCGGAGGCAAAATACAGCGGAAAATTCGTTCCCAAAGGCGGATTGCGGGCAATCAGCCCGAAAATTGCCGTCATGAGGATGATCCCGCCGACGGGTTCGGCCAGCGCCCAGATATACCCCCCAGGCGAGCGCCCGTAAGTGGTGCTCATTTCCCGTATGACCAACGCCATCACGGCCCGTGGAAACACAAATCTTGGTTTGCCAATAGACGCGCCGCGCATGTGTTTCCTCTCTGCTGGGCTATTTTCGGACCCGGCCATGGGTCCGGCCAGGCCTCGGATCATGCCTTTGGCTCTAAAAGATTTACCCTTGCATTGCGAGGGATAAAATCAGAAATGTTTCCATAAGCAATTATAACATAGAGGGCGGACCCATTTCACAAGCTCCCGCGACCCAACAGCCAGCCGCACCCGCGTCTGCTCCCAAGCCCGCAGGACCCGCTCGCGCCAAGACACGTCACAACGGCATTCTGATCAGCTTTGTTCTGGTGGTGATCCTGCCCCTCGCGGCAACCATATTCTATCTCTATACCGTGGCAGAGGATCAATATGCCTCGACCTTCGGTTTTGCCGTACGGTCCGAGGAAATCAGCGGCGCACAAAGCCTGCTGGGCGGGCTGGCCAGCCTTTCGGGCAACAGTTCGTCGGACACGGATATCCTGTATGAATTCATCCAAAGCCGCAGCCTGATCGAAAAGGTTGATGAGCAGTTGGATCTGGACACGATTTTCTCGCGCCCCGAATACGACCCTATCTTTGCCTTTGACCCGGATGGCACGATCGAGGACCTGGTGGATTACTGGCAACGCATGGTGCGGATCAGCTATGCCAGTAACGGGCTGATCGAGGTGCGGGTGAACGCCTTTGACCCGCAAGAGGCGAAGACAATCGCCGAAACGATTGTTTCGGAATCGACAACGATGATCAATGATCTCTCCGCCATCGCCCGGTCCGATGCCACGCGCTATGCGCTTGAAGATCTGGAACAGGCGGTCAGCCGCCTGAAATCCACACGAGAGGCGCTCACGAAATTCCGCTCGGAAACGCGGATCGTGGACCCCAAAGCGGATATTCAGGGACAGATGGGCTTGCTGAACTCGCTTGAGGCGCAGCTGGCAGAAACCATCATCGAAATGAACCTGCTGATGGATACCGCCCGCGACAATGACCCGCGCGTGGACCAAGCCCGGCGGCGCATCGCCGTGATTCAGTCTCTGATCGAACAAGAACGCCAGAAGTTCGGGATGGGCGGCACGTCACGGGTGGATGATGGTAAGGATTACTCGACGCTTGTGGGGGAATTCGAGCGGCTGATGGTCGATGTGGAATATGCCCAGAAGTCCTATCTGGCCGCCCAGTCCGTGCTGGACACCGCCCAGGCCGAGGCCCAACGCCAAAGCCGCTATCTTGCAACCTATGCCACTCCGTCCCTGCCGCAATCGGCGCAATATCCAAAGCGCATAACGCTGTCCATGCTGACGGGGCTGATCATGTTGCTGGCATGGTCCATCGGGGTTCTGGTGTATTACAGTCTGCGCGACCGGCGCTAAGACACATGATCGAACTGCGCAACCTGTCCAAAGTCTATCGCCTGAACGGGGTCTCAAAGGTCATCGCGAACAACATTTCTTTCACCTTCCCAACAGGTGAAAGCGTGGCGCTGATCGGCCGCAACGGGGCCGGTAAATCCACCATGTTGCAGATGATCGCCGGCACGATTCAGCCCTCGTCAGGGGAAATCATCCGGCACGGATCGGTCAGCTTTCCTGTTGGGTTCTCAGGCAGTTTTCACCCCGATCTGACCGGGGCGCAAAATGTGAAATTCGTGGCCCGCATTTACGGGGTCGATACCGATGAAACCGTGGAATTCACCCGCGACTTCGCCCAGCTGGGCGAGCATTTCTATCTGCCGGTCCGCAGCTATTCGTCCGGGATGAAATCGCGGCTGGCCTTTGGGATGTCGATGGCGATGCGTTTCGACACCTATCTGATCGACGAAGTGACCGCCGTCGGCGATGTGGGGTTTCGCGCCCGCAGCGAGGCCATGCTGCTGGAGCGTCTGAAAAACAGCGGCGCGGTCTTTGTCTCCCATTCTCCCGACCAGATGAAACATATCTGCCAATCCGGTGTCGTATTGCAGAACGGGAATTTCTACTACTACGCCGAAATCGAAAAGGCGCTGGAACACTATACCTATACGGTGCGCAATATGTTCCCACCGTGGCTGCGCCGCAAACGCCCGCCTGCCGCAGGATGAATCTTTCGCGCGCGAAAGATTCTTAACCTTGGGATCGAAGCCAGTCCTGCAACCGCTCGATCAGGCCGGGGTTCACGCCGTCACCTTCCAATTCGACCCGGCCACGCCGGGCGCTGATCCGAATGCCTGTGGCGATCATGAAGGGATCAGGCATATCAGACGGGGCACCGTGAGGTGAAACAGGCTCTGATTTTTGGGGGTTAGGCGCCTTGGGGGCAGGGGAGGTTTTCGGGCTCAGCGCAGCTTCCAGGACTTTACGCTCCACCTCGGGGGACATATCCGCACCCGGCTTTAAGTCCGCTGTCAGACGTTTGGCAAAACCGGTGTCTTCGCTCAGCCCCTTCGACAGGGCCAACCCCAGCTTTTCAGGGATCAACGCCGGGTAGCGCAACACGCCATCCAGAGCCTGAACCAAGGGCATAAAGGATTTCACCTTGGAGCGTTTTGAAAACGACGCGGTGGAAAACAGGCTCTGTAGCGCTTGTTTGTCACTGTCATAGACGCCCTCACTGACCGCCTTCACCACAATCCGGGCGCGTTCGTAAAAGGACAGATCCGCGCGGATCTCGTTTTCTTCGACCATTGCGACATAGGCAGCCGAGCGATCGGCGGGCAGCCGTAGAAGGGCCTGAACCTGTCCAAACCGGGCCAATCCGCCGGTTTCCTCATGCAGTTCCTTTAGCGCGCGCAACCGCCGCCAGCCGGAAATCAGGCCATAGACCCCACCGCCCAGATCGGTCACTTCGACCGGGGCCTGCTGGCCACGGGCACGCAGGCTTTCTTTCAGCGCGTCCATCTCTTCGCTATTACAGGCCATGCGGTCCCGGATCAGGTAATCCACTTTGACGCTGTCCAAAGGCAACGACAGAACCATGCGCCCCTCACGGTGGGCGGTTTGCAGTTCAGACTGGACCTCCTCGAAGGCGGCGGTCATGGCCACATCGCCGGCGACCTGCGCGATGGGTGCGCGGGCGGCCCCGGCGGCGGGGACGGGATCGCCCGAAAAGAAATCTGGGCGGGCCGGGGTCAGGCGGCGGCGTTTGGCCATGTTAGGTCCTTTCTTCACTCAAAGCCGGAGGGCGGGTCCATAACAGGGCAGGGCGGTTAAGCTTGCCTTGCAGGACCGCGCGTTGTCTCAGGCCTGTTCCGTTTGGGGAGCGGCAGCTTCCAGCTCTTCGCGGCGCCAGATCCCCAGTAACAACCGTTTGAAGGCGGCATAGGTCTGATCGAATGTCGCGCGACCCCGAACGTAAGTCTCGCGGTTGAAGTCGCGGTAATCGGCTTCGTAGATGCCCACGGCCTGTTCGCCTGCCTGACCGATCAGGGCGGTAAAATCCTGCCGGTGCGGGCTGAGCGTGTCGCCCAGATAGGCCTGCATAAGCGCCGCCAGTTCGGCCTGCTGCGCACCATCAAACCGGGTGATCACCGCGCGCACCGCGTCCCATTCGAAATTCAGTTCAGGCCGACCAAGAGCACGGGCGGCCATGTTCTCGCCCTCTTCGATGCTGGCGAAAGTGGAATGCAGCATGTCAAAGAAACGGCCCGTCGAGTCGAACTCCAGAAACGAGGCCCCCAGCGGCACCAGCAGGATATCCGCCGCCGCCAGCCCGTTGATCGTCAGATAGCCCAGGGCGGGGGGCGTATCGAGAAAGATCAGATCGTATTGATCCAGAATGCCGTCAGCTTCGAGCGTGTCGGTCAGCGCATCCCACAGTTTCCAGCCCCGCCCCTGCATGCGCCAGACGGGGATCTGGAATTCTGCCCAATACAGATTCAGCTGCGCGCCGATCAGGTCGATATTGGGCCAGTGGGTTTTCTGGATCAGCTCGGGCGCGCGAACCTTCAGCGCTTCGGACAATGTGTCGTCCAGCGGCTTGGGGTCCTCGCCGCGATCAATGCGGGCACGGTTTTCGGCTTGAAGCGCGGCGGCATAGTGGCGGGCCAAAAGCGGGAAAACGGTCTGCCATTCATCCTCGACCTTGCCGCCCAAGATTGACGTCATCGATCCCTGACTGTCCAGGTCAATCACCAGAACCTTGTAGCCGTCCAATGCCGCCGACATGGCCAGATGCGCGGCGGTGCTGGTTTTGCCAACTCCGCCTTTGAAGTTCGCCACAGCCACCATTTTTGCAGGCAGACCTTTGGGGCGGTAGGGGCGGTATTCTTTGGATTTTGATCCTTCGGCGGCGAAGTGGGTGCGCAGGGCCAGCACCTCGTCCAGGGTGAACCATTTCGCCCCGCCCTGGGTGTCCGAAGCCCCTTGGGGCAGGTGCGGGTTTTGGCGCAGCACACGGCGGAAATGGGCCTGTGCGACCGGGATCAGATAGCGGGTGATTTCCCATGTTGAAAACTTGCGCAGGGATTTCTCACCCTTTTCGCTTAACCCCCGGCTGGACAGATCCTGACGACCCAGACGGCAGCGCTCTGCGATCTGGGCGAACCCATCTGATCCGACAGGCTGCCCCAGTTCAGACAGGGCAGCGTCAGGGTTGATGTTGAAGTATGGAGGAAGAGTCCCGCTTTCGGTTGTCATGCTCGGCTCTCAATATATCGCTTTTTTGGCAGTATACGCAAAAACACATCACATGTAATGTTTTTGCGTACATGTAGGCGAGAAACTTAAATCTCTTAGCAAATTCAATAGCTTGAAAATTCTTGAGGGACATGTCTGGCTGGCTGTTTAGCGCAGCCAAAAAGCTGATGTCGTTATTTTTTATGTTATTTATAAGTTATAGGGATCAGGGTTGTCGAAAATCGCTTTGGAAACAAGGGGCTTGATGCGGCAATTTGGAGTTGCGGCGATTCTGAAACCACGTTGAAACGACTCTGAAACCACGCCGAGACGATTCCGAAACCCCGATTGGGGCGGGCGCCCTGCTGGACGCAATCTGTGGATAACTTTATGCTGGGTGTCACTGAAACCACGAAGCAGATTCGCTGCCGTTGATCCGGGCCAACCCGGGCGCGCGCCGCGGGACAGGACAGGCAATGACAGCAGCGGGGCCCGTAGCAGGGACATCAGGGGGGCTTTTGCCCGACCATCACCCGACGACGGATTTTTTCGTTTGTGATATTTTCGATGCTGCCCCCAAGGATGATATGGGGTCGATGGAACACCCGATGTTTTCGCTGTCCACCCGACCTGACCGGCGCATCCTGTCCTATGATCATAACGGGGTCAGCATTCAGGTCACGCCCTCGGTGCGCGGGCTGGCGACGATCCATGACAAGGACGTGCTGATCTATTGCATCAGCCAGTTGATGGCGGCGGTGAATGCGGGGCGGGCGATTAGCCGGACCGTGCAGCTGAAGGCACATGACTTGCTGGTGGCCACCAACCGCGAAACCAGCGGCGACGGTTATAAACGCCTGCGCGATGCATTGGAGCGGCTGGCGGGCACGCGCATCACCACCAATTTTGAGACCGGCGGTCAGGAGGTGACCAGCGGTTTCGGCCTTATTGAAAGCTGGCAGATTGTGCGCAAGACGCGTGGCGGGCGGATGATCAGCGTGACGGTGACGCTGAGCGACTGGCTGTTTCGGGCGGTGCTGTCGAAATCGGTGCTGACGCTGAGCCGTGATTATTTCCGTCTGCGCAAACCGCTGGAACGGCGGATCTATGAATTGGCGCGCAAACATTGCGGGCGTCAGGCAGATTGGACGGTGTCGGTGGATACGCTGCTGAAAAAATCCGGCAGCGCCAGCCCACGCCGGGTGTTTCGCAAAATGCTGCGCGATATGATCGCCGCCGATCTGTTGCCGGATTACGAGATGAGCGAAGAGCCGGGCGACCTGATCCGGTTCTTCCGCCGCGATGTGGCGATCGAGCCGGGGCAGGTGCCGGTCCTGTCGCCGCAGGCGCTGGATCGGGCGCGCGAGATGCGGCCGGGGGCGGATGTTTACGCGCTTCAGGCGGAATGGCTGGCGCATTGGCGCGCCCGCGGCGCAATCCGCCTTCATGCGCCCGACAAGGCGTTTCTGGGCTGGTTGGCCAAGCGCAGCTAAGCGGAAGTCTGCATCTGCGGAAAAGGCGGATGACATTCCGGCATCTGCTTGCTAACCATTCAGCTGAATTCATCTTCTTTAATTAATACCAGAGAGACACACCTTGGAAATTCTGAAGACCGCACTTGAGGGTGTGCTGATCCTGACCCCGCCGCGTTTCGGCGACAATCGTGGCTTCTTTTCTGAAAGCTGGAACAAGAAACGGCTGGAGGACGCTGGGGTATATCTGCCTGAGTTTGTGCAGGACAATCATTCCTTGTCGGCGCAGGTCGGCACGGTGCGGGGCTTGCATTTCCAGTCGCCCCCCCATGCGCAGGGCAAGCTGGTGCGCTGCGGGCGCGGGCGGCTGTTTGATGTGGCGGTGGATATCCGCAAGGGCAGCCCGACCTATGGCCAGTGGGTGGGTGAGGAGCTGAGCTTTGAAAACGGGCGGCAGCTGTGGATCCCGGCGGGGTTCCTGCACGGGTTCATGACGCTGACCCCGGATACCGAGATCGTCTATAAATGCACCGATCATTATGCGCCCGACTGCGATGGCGCGGTGCGCTGGGACAGCTGCGGCATCACATGGCCGCTTGAGGGGATCACCCCGGTGCTGTCGGGCAAAGACGAAGCGGCCCCGTTGCTGGCCGATTTTGACAGCCCGTTTGGGTTTGAGGGATAAGACGGATGAAGCTTTTGGTGACCGGCGGGGCCGGATTTATCGGATCGGCTGTGGTGCGTCAGGCCGTGGGGCAGGGGCATGAGGTGGTCAACCTCGATGCGCTGACCTATGCCGCTTGTCTGGACAATGTGGCCAGCGTGGCGGACAGCCCGCTGTACAGCTTTGAGCAGGTCGATATCCGCGACGCGGTTGCGGTCGAGGCCTGCATCGCCCGCCACGCCCCCGATGCGATCATGCATCTGGCCGCGGAATCCCATGTGGATCGGTCGATCGACGGCCCCGGCGTGTTCGTTGAGACCAATGTGATGGGCACCTATAACATGCTGCAATCGGCGCGCGCCCTGTGGGAGCGTCAGGGCAAGCCCGAGGGGTTCCGGTTCCATCATATCAGCACGGACGAAGTGTTCGGATCGCTGCCGAATGATCCTTCGGTGCAGTTCACCGAAGACACGCCCTATGATCCGCGCAGTCCCTATTCCGCCTCAAAAGCCAGCTCGGACCATCTGGTGCGGGCCTGGCATGAAACCTATGGTTTGCCGATCGTGCTGACCAATTGTTCCAACAATTACGGCCCCTATCATTTCCCCGAAAAGCTGATCCCGGTGATCATCCTGAACGCGCTGGCGGGCAAGCCGCTGCCGATTTATGGCGACGGGTCGAACATCCGCGACTGGCTGTATGTCGAGGATCACGCCGATGCGCTGCTGACCGTGCTGGCCAAGGGGCAGGTCGGGCGCAGCTATAATATCGGTGGCGAGAATGAGCGGACCAATCTGGAGCTGGTGCAGACGCTGTGCAGTATTCTGGACAAGCTCAGCCCGCGCGCGGACGCGAAAGCTTACGCGGATCAGATCACTTTTGTGACTGATCGCCCGGGTCATGACGCGCGCTATGCGATTGATCCCACCCGTATCCGCACCGAGCTGGGCTGGCGTCCCAGTGTGACGGTGGAGCAGGGATTGGAGAAAACCGTGCAATGGTATCTGGACAATGAAACCTGGTGGCGCGCGTTGCAGAACCGCGCGGGCGTGGGGCAGCGTCTGGGCACCAAGGCATAAAGGAGAGCGGCAATGAAGGTTCTAGTTTTCGGGGAGATCGGTCAGGTCGGTCAGGAAGTGCAACGCCGCTGCGGCGATGTCGTGCTGGAAGTGCGTGGGCTGGACGAGGCCAACTTTGAGAACCCCGAGGCCTGTGCCGCGTTTGTCACCGCCACCGATGCCGATGCGGTGATCAACGCCGTGGCGTATACGGCGGTGGACAAGGCCGAAGCCGACGAGGCGCTGGCGCTGATGGTCAATGGCACGACGCCCGGCGCGATCGCGCGCGCCGCTGCCGCGCGCGGGCTGCCTTTGGTTCATATCTCTACCGATTACGTGTTTGACGGGAGCGGCATTGCGCCTTTTGCCGTGGATCATCCCACCGGCCCGCTGGGCGCCTATGGCCGTACCAAGCTGGTCGGGGAACAGGCCGTGCGGGCTGCCGGGGGGGCCCATGCGATTTTGCGCACGTCTTGGGTGGTGTCGTCCCATGGCAATAACTTTGTCAAAACCATGCTGCGGCTGGGGGCGGACCGCGACAAGCTGACCATCGTCGCCGATCAGGTGGGCGGTCCGACCTGTGCGGCCGATATTGCCGATGCCTGCCTGTCGGTGGCGCAGCAGCTGATAGACGACCCGGCCAAGTCGGGCACCTATCATTTCTCGGGCGGGCCGGATGTCAGCTGGGCCGACTTTGCGCGTGAGATCTTTGAGCAGTCGGGCACGGTGTGTGCGGTTGAGGATATCCCGACCACTGCTTATCCCACCCCGGCGCGCCGTCCGCTGAATTCGCGGATGGACAACAGCGCGACCGAGGCGGCATTTGGCATTGCCCGTTCGGACTGGAAGGCCGGGCTGCGCGATATTCTGGCTGATCTGGACAGCCTCAAGGCCTGAGCCAAACAGATTTTAAACAAAGGTATATTCTTATGACACAGCGCAAAGGCATCATTCTGGCGGGGGGCTCGGGGACGCGGCTGTATCCGATCACGATCGGTGTGTCGAAACAGTTGCTTCCGGTCTATGACAAGCCGATGATCTATTACCCGCTGACGGCGCTGATGCTGGCGGGCATCCGTGAGATCGCGGTCATCACCACCCCCCACGATCAGGACCAGTTCAAGCGCACGCTGGGCGATGGCAGCCAGTGGGGGCTGAGCCTGACCTATATCGTGCAGGACAGCCCTGATGGGCTGGCGCAGGCCTATATCCTGGCCGAGGATTTTCTGGATGGCGCCCCCAGCGCGATGGTGCTGGGCGACAATATTTTCTTTGGCCACGGCCTGTCGAACCTGCTGCGCGAGGCGGATGCGCAGGGCAATGGTGGCACGGTCTTTGGGTACCGGGTGGCCGATCCCGAACGCTATGGCGTGGTGGCTTTCGATGAGGCGGGCAATGTAACTGAGATCGTCGAAAAGCCCGAGGTGCCGCCCTCGCATTACGCGGTGACGGGGCTGTATTTTCTGGATGGCACGGCCTCGGCGCGCGCAAAAGAGGTGAAACCCTCGCCGCGGGGCGAGCTGGAGATCACCACGCTGCTTGAGATGTATCTGGAAGAGGGGCTGCTGAATGTGAAGCACATGGGGCGCGGCTATGCCTGGCTGGATACCGGCACCCATGGCAGCCTTTTGGATGCGGGAAATTTCGTGCGCACGCTGGAGCGCCGACAGGGTCTGCAAACCGGCAGCCCCGATGAGATTGCCTTCGATCAGGGCTGGATCACCCCCGAGGCGCTGCGTGCCCGGGCGCAGAAATTCGCCAAGAACGCCTACGGCGAATATCTGCTGAGCCTTCCGAAGGATTGAGCGGTGCGCGCTTCGGTGTTGAATGGCTTAGAGTGCTGTGACATTGCAGGAGCATGAGCAACATCTCTTCTGCTGATCCGATCATCTTTGCGGCGGCGCGTCAGGTTCTGACGACCGAGGCAGAGGCCCTGCACCTGCTGGCGGATCATATGCCGCCGGATTTCCCCGCTGTGGTGCGGCTGATCCTGTCCACCAAGGGCCGGGTGATCGTTTCGGGGATCGGTAAATCCGGGCATATCGGGCGCAAGATTTCCGCCACGCTGGCTAGCACGGGCACGCCCAGTTTTTCCGTGCATGCCTCGGAAGCCAGCCATGGCGATCTGGGCATGATCACACCGGATGATATTTGTATTCTGATTTCCAATTCCGGCGAGACGCAGGAATTGGGCGATGTCCTAGCGCATACCCGGCGGTTTTCGATCCCGCTGGTGGCAGTTTCTTCACGCGATGGCAGCACGCTGATGACGGCCGCCGATTACAAGCTGTTGTTGCCGCCCGCGCCCGAGGCCTGCCCGATGGGCATGGCACCGACCACATCGACCACGTTGGCGCTGGCGCTTGGTGATGCTTTGGCCGTGGTCTTGATGGAGCAGCGCAATTTCCAGCCCGAGCATTTCCGCACCTTCCATCCTGGCGGCAAGCTGGGCGCGCAGCTGGCCACGGTGGCGCAGCTGATGCACGGGGTGGATGAATTGCCGCTGGTCGATATGCAGTCACCGATGGATCAGGTTTTGCTGGAAATGACCTCGAGAGGGTTCGGCACCACGGGGGTTGTGAAAGATGGCATTCTGGTGGGAATCGTCTCGGATGGCGATTTGCGGCGTCACATGGCGCGGTTGATGGAAAGTACTGCTGCGCAGGTGGCCACGCTGAACCCGGTCACCGTGCCGCCGACCCAACTGGCTGCGCAGGCGCTGGCGCTGATGAACGAACGCAAAATCACCACGTTGTTTGTGGTCGAACAGGGCGGAACACCCGTGGGAATTTTGCATCTGCATGATCTGTTGCGCGCGGGCATTGCATAAGGGCGGTCCCGGTGAAAACGGTGGTCCTGATCCTCGTCGATCGGATGGGGGCCGAGTTTCACAGCCCGCAGTCTTTGAGGCGCGGGCCAAGAAGGGATTAAGACGATGACAGGGCATACGCAGATTTCCAATGAACAGCTGTCGGTCTCGGTCAGCGCTTTGGGGGCGGAAATGCAAAGCCTGCAAGACGCCCGCGGCCGCGATTATCTGTGGCATGGTGATGCGGCCTATTGGGGGGGGCGGTCCCCGATCCTGTTTCCCATCGTGGGGCGTGCCCCGGATGATACGATCACGGTAGAGGGGCATTCGGCCCTGATGGCGCAGCACGGGTTTGCCCGGCGCAGCCTGTTCACGCTGCGTGACGCCGGGCGCAATTACTGCACTCATGCTATGACCGACAGTGCGGCAACGCGGGCGGTTTATCCCTTCGCGTTCCGCCTGTCGGTGACCCACCGGGTGCGCGGGGCCGGTGTGCGGATCTCGGCCCGGGTGGAAAATCTGGATACGCGCCCGATGCCTTTTGGACTGGGGTTTCATCCGGCGTTTTGCTGGCCCTTGCCGGGATGTGAGGGCCAGCCGCACCGGATTATGTTGAACAACGCGGCCGCGCCTGACATGGCGCGCCTGCGCGGTGGGTTATTACCTGCGGCGCATCACCCATCACCGTTTGAAAACGGTGTTTTGACGCTGGATCAGAGCCTGTTCGCCGAAGATGCGATGATTTTTCCCGAAGGGGCAGGCACCGGTCTGACTTACGGGGCGGGAACGGGGACGACTTTGCGGTTTGCCTTTGAGAACCTGCCCAATCTGGCGCTTTGGACGAAACCGGGGGCACCCTTCATATGTATAGAGCCCTGGCACGGCATGGCGGCCCGTGAAGGGGCCTCGGGCGAGATTTCGGAGCGGCCCTATTCGGTGTTGTTGCCCGCCGGGGCCGTGCAGGAATTTACCTTATCCGTAAGTTTTCCCGCGTTGTCAGGAAAAATACGGGCCGTGGGTCAGATATGAATTTCGCGGACCGGGCGGGTGGCCTAATGATGTGAGGGCAGGCGGGCCGGGGGTGGGGCCAGTCGGAATATGGAATATTGATTTGAGGGCATATGAAACAGAACGTTGTATTTAAGGATTTGGCGGGAAAATCGGTCTTTGTGACCGGGGGCGGATCCGGGATTGGTGCTTCGCTGACCGAAGGGTTTCTGGCGCAGGGGGCGAAGGTGGCCTTTGTCCAGCGCTCAGATGCTGGGGCATTCGTTGACCGTATGGCGGAAACTTATGGCGCCGCGCCGCTGTTTCTACCTTGCGACATCACCGACGTCTCTGCGCTGAAAGACTGTCTGTCGCAGGCGGCCGCGCGCCATGGCCCGGTTTCGGCTCTGGTTAATAATGCGGCCAATGACGCCCGTCACACGCTTGCGGAGACGACCGTCGAGGCGTGGGACAAGGGCATGGCCATCAACCTGCGCCCGCATTTCTTTACCGCGCAGGCCGTGGCGGAAGGAATGCGGAAACTGGGGGGCGGGTCGATCATCAATTTCTCGTCGATTTCCTACATGATGGGGAACGGTGGCTATCCGGGGTATATGGCGGCCAAAGCCGGGATTACCGGGGTCACGAGGGCGCTGGCTCGGGAGCTGGGCCCTGACAATATCCGTGTGAATGCGCTGATGCCGGGTTGGGTACTGACAGAGCGCCAGAAAGAGCTGTGGGCCACGCCCGAGGATCTGAAAGCGCATTTGGAAAAGCAATGTCTGAAACATCATCTGACGCCCGAGGATGTCGTGGATACCACTTTGTTTCTGGCGTCAGATGCCAGCAAGATGATGACCGCGCAGGCGCTGGTCGTGGATGGCGGCGTGGTCATGACGGGATGAGCGGCGCAATTGCATTCAGTCAAACACGCTGCCTGCTGGGCGAGGGGCCGATGTGGCACCCCACACGCGGGCAACTGTTCTGGTTCGACATTCTGAACCGATGTCTGCTGACCGTCGAAAAAGAACAAGAGCGCTGCTGGCAATTCGATCGCTATGTTTCGGCGGCGGGCTGGGTGGATGACAGCCGTTTGCTGGTGGCCAGCGAAACCGATTTGTTTTGCTTTGATTTGGAGACCGGAGCGCAGGAAAGCATAGTGGCACTAGAGGCCGATAATCCGGTGACGCGCTCTAACGATGGCTGCGCCGATCCTTGGGGCGGGTTCTGGATTGGCACGATGGGCAAAGATTTGGAACTCGGGGCCGGGGCGATCTATCGCTATTGGCGCGGCGAAATGCGCCAATTGAAGGCGCAGATGACGATTCCAAATTCAATCTGTTTCGCGCCGGATGCAAGTTGTGGATATTACACTGATACGCCCACGCAGCAGATCATGCGCCAGCCGCTTGACCCCGAAACCGGTTGGTGCGATGGCCCGGCAGAGCTGTTCATCGACCTGCGCGACGGTGGGTTTAACCCTGACGGTGCGGTGGTCGATGCGGCGGGCTGTTTGTGGAGCGCCCAATGGGGGGCGTCGCGCGTGGCGCGTTATGATACGGACGGGCGGTTCATGTCGGCCGTTGCTTTTCCGGCCTGTCAAATCTCTTGTCCGGCCTTTGGCGGCGCTTCGCGGCAAACCTTGTTTGCCACCTCGGCCGCCGAGGGGTTTGCGCTGGACGGACGGGCAGAGGGCTGTACCTTTGCGCTGGAAACAAATGTGACAGGGCAGGCTGAACATCGGGTTCTGCTCTGACCGCAAAGGAGGGCGCGATATGCGTTTTGACTGTTTCGATCCGACTTCGCCCTTGCTGCGGTTTCACGACCAGCACCGGGGGCAGCGCTGTGTGATCGTGTGCAATGGGCCGTCGCTTAACCAGATGGATCTGGGGTTTCTGAAGAATGAAATCGTGTTTGGGTTGAACAAGATATACCTTGGGCTGGAGCGTTTCGGATTTTACCCGCGCTATATGGTGGCCGTGAACCGCAAGGTGATCGAACAGTCCGCCGACCAATACCGCGAGATGAAATGCGTGAAATTCGTCTCGGACCGGGGGGCGGACCTTCTGCCGCGCGATGCGCTGACCTATCATATCCGCAGCAAGGGTATGACGGGCCGGTTTTACCGGGATATCACCGAGGGCGTACGCGAAGGTCACACGGTAACGCATGCGGCGTTGCAGCTGGCGTATTTCATGGGGTTTTCAAATGTGGTGATCATCGGAATGGATCATCATTTTCCGCAGTCTGGCACGCCTAATGCGGAATTGCGGATGCAGGGGGATGATCCCAACCATTTCAGCCCGGATTATTTTCGCGGTCACAAATGGGATGCGCCCAATCTGGAGGAATCCGAGGTTTCCTATCGAGCCGCGCAGGAGGTTTTTGCGGCAGATGGGCGCCAGATTACAGACGCGACCTTGGGGGGGCACTGCCAGGTTTTTCCGAAAGTCGACTACCGCACATTTTTTGAGCTGTAAGGGAGGGGCCGCTATTGTCTTGGGGTGCGCTGTATCATAACTTCGCAGTGAATTCGAGTATTTAGGAGGTATTCCCATGGTTAATCAGACGGCAGAAGCCGGGACGCTGATCATTTTGGGGATGCCTAGCCCTGAGGTGCTTGAGGCCCGTTTGAACAGCATCGGGTCCATGCCCCGGCGTTTGGTCATTGTTGACCCTCAAGCGGATACTGCCTTGGCGGATTACCCGGATGCGGAGCGCATTGCTGCGGCGGTCTCCGAGGTCGATGGTGAAGCCGAGATGACATTCTATTCCATCGCGGGCTTGCGTAGTTTTGCCCCGCCGACGGCTGACTTGAAAACCCTTTTTCCCGGTTTGAAAATCCGCCGTACGGCAATGGTGAGCGCGATCTCCGTTCCCTCTTTAGTGGCGCAATTGGGGGATCTTCCTGAACCATTGCGGATCTGGATCGATATGCCGGGTGAGGAAATGAAGCTTCTGGCGGGGTTGCAGGCGGCAGGGCTGTTGGGCAAGGTCGCGGAAGTCGTCCTCCGCTGTGGTGTTGAAAGCTTTTTCGAGGGTGCCGAGGATTGTGCGACCTTGCAGGGCTGGTTAGCGCAGGAGGCATTTGATCTGATTGAAACGGATGCCACAGATCCTGATTTTCTGGACCTGTGGTTGCACGGCAACCCGTTGCAGCGACGTGTGAGTGCTTTGGAAGAAGAAATTACCACGCGGGACAAGCAGCTTGCGGAACGGTCCGAGGCGCTGAAGGCGGCGCAGGCGCAGGCCGATGAGCGCGGTCAGGGGATTGCCGCGCGAGACAAG
>NZ_FOEP01000004.1:0-4671 GCF_900110775.1 Thalassovita taeanensis
CCCCAACTGCGCTTGTTCGCCGTCAGTCGTTCCAACCAGTCAGCAATCTCTTCGTTCTCGTCGCTTAGAACTGGGCAGTATCTGTAGCAGGTCTCGCTGATCTGGAATGTGCGGCAGGCCGGTGCAATACTGACCCCATGTTGCGCTACCGCATTCATGGCCATCCACTGACCGGCAGGGCATTGCGTAGCAATGTCCCGAGAGGTTCTCGCCTCAGAGACGGCCTTAACGCCTTTTTCCAAGCGCCTCCTTCAACAGATCGTTCTGCATGCTCATCTCAGCATACATCTTCTTCAGTCGGCGATTTTTCTCGGCCATGTCCTTCATCTCCGCGATCAAAGATGCATCCATGCCACCAAACCTGGCACGCCATTTGTAAAAGCTCGCACTGCTCATCCCATGCTCTCGGCACAGCTCAGAAACCGGCACTCCGCCCTCTGCCTGCTTCACGATGCCCATGATCTGTGCGTCGCTATATCGTGCTGTCTTCATCAAAAATCTCCTCAGATATAGTGCCGAGAAAATTCTACTTTTGAACACCACTAAATTTAGCGGCGATTACCGAAGGTCTCGATACCCTGCCGCAGATGACTGTCGACGGTCTTCGGGAGGAACGGACATGAAGACCCTGGAACGGCATCGGACCAGACGGTGGGACCCGGTTTTGAGCCAACAACCCTGCCTGGGCACAAAAGACCAGCCCCTCCGCTGCCAAGTGAGCCGACGTGGACGCAACCTTCGTAGCCACCGAGCTTCAACTCCAGAGGCTCTATGTTGGCTGTGAAGATGGCGCCATCATCGATACCGCCATGGACGAGATCTGCCGCATGGAGATGACTCAGTCCACGAACGAGTCGAGCGGTTTGGCGCCAGATGCTGGCTCGACCTGACAACGTCCGCGCGGTATTTTCGAGCGTGCGGCGGCTTCTGCCAGAAAGGGTCGTCGGCGTTCCGTCCGCGCCAGCAAAGCGATTTCCGATCTCGCGATCATCTTCGACGAGGTCAATCACCTCCAGCAGGACCTTGCGCGCGGACTTTCGGGCCAGAACACCTCGGACGCGTCGAACAGTGTCAGCGAGAATGCGCGCGACATCGCGATCGACCGCTGCGCCGGTCTTTTCGATTAGCCATAGCAGATAGAGCTCGCCATCAGCACGATCTGTGGCCATCCAGAGACCTGAAGCACTCTTAAAGCGCTCTCCTCGGATGTCGTGCTCCATCTCGAAACGCTGATCGAGCGGTACCAACGCTTCAATCTTGCGCTGTTTTTGCCCCAACCGGCGTCCCTCTCACTGCTCACATGAGCTATATATTGTGTCGGCACATGCAAAAAGCACAAGGGAGGCCGTGAGCTTTTTGATAAAACGGGACGGCAGAGTTTTGATTTCAGCCGAGTCCGGGCCTCTTGCGCATAACGGCTGCAATGCCCGCGTTTGCCGCAGCTTCGTCAACGTCGAACGTGGCATACTTTCGTCGTAGTAGACGACATATTCCGCTCCAGGCTGGTGCGCCATCGGCGCTGCCCACCACTGAGCCCAGACGATCCCCAGGCCCGGAGCCGCCTCCACCACCCCCTGCCCAGCTTCGCTGATGAGCGTCAGAGCTGCTATACGCCTCAGTAGATATTCCATCATTATACGCCAAGGCGTATAGGGGGCGTATATACGTCAGGGCGCATATTGACAGATTATGCGCCAAGGCGTATATTGGTCACATGAGTGATTTAGCGCGCACACCAAGACAAATTGGCTCCATCATCCACCGGGCACGCAAGAAGCGCGACTGGACACAGATGAAGCTCGCCGAGCGGGCAGGCCTGCGCCAAGCAACGATCTCGATGATAGAGAGTGGAGAAAAGCCCGCAAAGCTCGAATCCATCCTCGCTGTCCTTGCGGCTCTCGACCTGGAATTAAGGATCGAACAGCGCTCCAAGGGCCATGACAGTGATATCGAGGAGCTGTTTTGATGGGGCGGCGTCCGGCCTATGCGCCCTTGCGCGTCTATCTGAATAACCGCCGCGTCGGCACGCTGACCCGCGAGTCAAGCGGCGCCATCGAGTTTGCATACGAAGCGGACTGGCTGGACTGGGAACATGCTCTGCCGGTCTCTTTGTCACTGCCGCTGCGGGAAACGCCCTATCGCGGCGAACCCGTCTCTGCCGTCTTCGAGAACCTGCTGCCTGACTCGGACAAGCTGCGCCGCCCCGTCGCCGAAAAGGTCGGCGCGCGCGGGACTGACGCCTACAGCATGCTGACCAAGATCGGCCATGACTGCGTGGGGGCGCTCCAGTTCATCGCAGGAGACGACGAAGCCCGTGACGCTACCGGCAAGATCGAAGGTGAAGCGGTCGATGCAGCTACCATCGAAAAAATCCTGAACGGGTTGAGCCAAGCGCCGCTTGGCCTCGCCAGCGACGACGCCTTCAGGATTTCTGTTGCGGGGGCGCAAGAAAAGACTGCCCTGCTTTGGCATGACGGTCAGTGGATCAGACCCCATGGCACGACGCCGACCACCCATCTGATCAAGACGCAGATCGGAAAACTGCCCGATGGCATCGATCTCTCGGACAGCGTCGAGAATGAATACTATTGCCTGAAACTCACCGCCGCATTTGGCCTGCCCGTGAACACCGCCACAATCGAAACCTTCGGCGAGACCAAGGCTCTGGTCATCGAGCGCTTTGATCGCCGCTGGACGAAAGACGGGCGATTGCTGCGCCTGCCGCAGGAAGATTGCTGCCAGGCACTCTCTGTACCGCCGACGCTAAAATACCAGAACGAGGGTGGCCCCGGCATGATCGATGTTCTGGGCTTGCTCAACGGCAGCGATACACCGATCGAGGATCAGGACATCTTCCTCAAAGCGCAGCTCATCTTCTGGCTGATGGGCGCGACGGACGCCCATGCCAAAAACTTCAGCGTGTTCCTGAGCCCCGGCGGCAGCTATCGCATGACCCCGCTCTATGACATCGTGACAGCGCAAGGCGCACTGGAAGCCCGCCAAATCGTCGAACGCAAACAGATGAAGATGGCGATGTCGGTCGGAAACAGCCGACACTATCGCTTCGATCAGATTCACGGGCGGCATTTTGTGCAGACGGCCATGCGCGCCGGTTTCTCAAAAAAGCGAACCACGGACATCATCGACGAGATCGCGGCAAGAGCGCCCGAAGCCCTCGATACTGCCGCCAACGCCCTACCCAAAACCTTCCCGCAAGCCATTGTCGATACCGTTAGTAAAGCGACTATGGAACGGCTTGGTGGCCTCAAGCTGCCTGACACTGCGTAAGGTACAAAACCTTGAAACTCTTAGATTAGCCCTGCGGAACGGGGCGTTTGAAATGATGGGAAAACGATGACTGATTTTGAAACCGACCCCGACTACGAAGAGTGCTTAGTCACGTTCTTTGATGTGCTCGGTTTCAGGGACCTGCTGAACACCCGAAGTAGTTCAGAAATTCGCGGTTTGCTCCGAACCTTCCGCCGTGCTTCGGAAGGCGAGCCACCCCGCCGACACGCTCAGACGAGATGCGCATGATCAGTGAGGTGCATACCGAGATCGTGTCCGATGCCATCGTACCGGTCAGAACTACGGAAACGCAGTACCGAGACACTCAGTAGCGGGAGCAAGCATGGGCGCAGTTTACGCTAACGCTAGTGCTAGGCCTCCGCCGCATTCATTTCTTTGGAAGACCTTGCTAACATGGCGCGGCGAAGAATTCGCCGTGATTTCAAGAAGTAAAATGCCGATTGGAAAAGTTTGCCAATGAGCGCCGCATGTGCTGATTCATTTTGTGGAGGCTAAGGAGCACTGTATGGGAGAGCGCAGCAAAACCGAATGGACCGGCGGGCGCGCGGACCGCTCAGCATGTTCGACGACGAGGAGCACTCCACGGGGCCATACGGCGCCATGAGAAGCAGGCATCTCGACGACCTTCCGGCGCTCGCGACCGAGCTCGCCCGGCGCACAAACGATGCGCCCAGAACTTTTGAGAGATTTGCCGCGACCGTCATGGAGAAGCATTATGTCTCACCGACGGAGATCAAAAAAGAAATCGCGGAGCTTTCGAAGCAAAGCCTCATCGAGCCAACCTGGAAGACGCGCAACAAGAACGCCCGCGTGCCGGACGCCAGCGGCCTAATCGTCTGGAAAGCCGACGAGATCACCTAGCATTCCTGCAGTCATGGGTTCGACGTCGGTTCCACCACGCCCTGCGCGACCGGCGTCGAAGTGTTCAGTGCAACCTCGGAAAAAACATTGCAATGCCAGACGCTTGCAAGCTATTCACTAAATCATAGCAGTCATGAGGTCCGGAGATATCGGCCCTGAGAGACCGCTTGAGGGCCTCCTAGCGCCCGAGCCGGTGCTCAGCCCCACCCGCATAACCCTCGAATACAACGGAAAAATCCGACCGCAGCCGGATCGGGAGAACGCTTTCGCGGGGGCAAGTGGCGGAGGAGGTGTCCGCAATAGATTCCATATAACGCTTTGATTATAAGTAATTTATAAAATTATTATAAATATCATACCACAAAAAATACCACATGGAGTTTAGATTTTAACAAATTTCCTCGCTCGACATGAAGCCAGAACACTTCGTTCAAAACAACAATTTCTTCGCATAATTGCGTCCAACTTTTGCCTGCGTCGCTTCTTCTGCTAGGATTGCTC
>NZ_FOEP01000004.1:7537-350679 GCF_900110775.1 Thalassovita taeanensis
CCGAAGGCATATTTCTTTCTGCCACACTAAAAAAACGTCACCCATTCTCCTAAAATAACGTGAGTTGATCAGGTTTTTCCCGAGTCGGTCCTGACGTTGCCTTGCCATGATAGGATTGCGTGAGTTGGTATTGACGGTCGGTAAAAAAAAGGACCTGAACGTGCCCACTTTCGGGAACGCATGCGCCAACTTTGGCAGCAATCGCATCGGCTTTTTCTTTTGAATACGCATGTCGTAAATATACAGAAAACTGCACCATCTGAAAACCAAGATCGAGCAAATCGTTGCGAAACTGCGATGCATTCTTGCGTTCTATTTTGGTCAAAACAGGAAGATCGAACAACGCCCAAACCCACATAATACGATACCTCGAAAGTGTTGGAAATTTAAGTTCACTCATCGTCATCATCCCCTGATGGCAAAAGCCTGTTCGGGAAAGACAAATCGGGTTTGCCAATTTCAAAACTGTTTGCAAGGCTTTGAGCAAGACGCACAAGCCCCTGAGAGAGCGGCGACATGCCTTGATCGGTCTCAAACTCGGCGCTTAAACAGCCGACCAAAACGCCACGCGCCTCTGGCACGGTTTCGATCCCATCTTTGAGCAGTTTGAGAACACAAAGATCAATTGTGGGACGAAAAGGCTCCATCAGATCATCTGCCAAAACCAAGGGATCTCCGCCACTTCTGTGATGGACCGAAAGGGAGGGATGCAGACCTGCCGCAACAATGGCGCGCGCGGTGGCGGCACGCAGCACGGCATATCCGTAATTTAAGAGGGAGTTTGCCCCTTCAGCCGTTCGATCCCTCCGAAATTCTTTCCCCAACAACAAAGGCCAATAGGCTTGTGCCGCCTGCCCTTCTCTGTTGTCAGGGTCGCCAGATCGAACGGCAAGCGCCAGTCGTTCAACGCGCTCCGATGGGACGCCCGCACGTTGTAAAACCTCCGCTTGCGCTGCAATTTTATGCCTAACTAGGCGCGCCCAGATTTGTTTGTGCAAAGGCTGCGACGCTTCAGCCTGCCGGGCCATGCGATAGGCTTGCGTAGAATGACCGGTGAGTGGCAACACAACAGCCGCAGGGGCATAGTTGTCCCCAAGGATCATAACGGGCACATTGCGTGCGGCAAGCTGGGCCAAAGCGGTGTTCGACCACATAACGCCTTGCGCCGAAACGAGAACAGCGTCGAGGTCATCAAGTTCTGCGGTTCCTATTTCAGTGCCTTTTTGGCGCACGGATAGGAAGCCGCGCAATTTATGCACCGCAAGATCATCGCGGCTCAGTTCTAAAATACGTCCAACCATTTGGTCCTCCAAAATAAGGCCCGTCAGGTCGCTTGCCTGTTATTATTATTCCTTCCCATGCGGGATCGTATGCACCCGCCCCAATTCATCAATCCGCACACGCCGCGCCCGGCGGAGGCGAAGCTTATCGAAATTTGCAAAGTCCCACCTAAAGGCATCTTCAGCGTCTTCATGACGCTTCTGCAACGCCCCGGCCTCAAGTGGGCCGGATAGATAAAAAAGTCGACTACTTGGCGCTAGCCTGACCACACGCTTAATTGCGTTGGAGCCCTGAACAACACTACCTTCCTCGTCATCCCAATCGAAAAGCTGAATCATATCGTTTTTATGCACCCGCATAACAAACGTTCCATCAGTCCACTTGTCACGCCAAGTCTGAACTTGCCCCGAATTGGCATCCCAAACGGAAAGTGGGCGCCCCACCCACTTTCCGTCAACCTCGATAAGATCAACACAGGACACCTCACCGGGCGCGAAATATTTATAAGGGTGGCCATTGACATCCGATACAGGCCGCACGGTGTCCTCTTTGCGTATGATCCTTAAGCGTCTGTGGCCCGTTTCCTTCCCCCATTTCGCCAACAATTCGGCGCGTAATTTATCGGCGTCACGCTTGCTCAACCCCGGATCCCGAGATGCAGCCGTCACTGTCAAAACGGAATGACGCAGTTTGACATCCCTGATTTGCCCGATTTCTTTGGCAGACAGGGACGGTGTTGGTTTGCGCACAACGACATTTCCGATTGTCAAATCAGCTTGATTTTCTGGCACATCTTGGATCAACCCGAAGGCTGTATCCTCATGCAGTCGACCGCTCGTGCGCGACGGGTTATTTGGATTTGCACTACCATGTTTTGCGCGATGGCTGATGTTCACCCCCTGAACTGCCGCCATCACCTGATCGCGGTAATTTGGAAAAGGCTCGGGAGGACTGGGCAGAACACGCGACAGTGTTTCGGCTCCAACCGTTCTTGCGTTGTCTTGAAGTCGTTTGATCATCGCCCGATCAATCACGCCAATCACAGCGGCATCAATGGCGTGGTGGCGATGATCATCCCGGCTTTTTCGGTTGTGATCCCCAAGGTTCAGCCCCCAGCGGTGCCGCAACATAGCAGTCATCCGTCCCGGCAGCATCCAGACATGGTTGCGCGCTTTTCCGTCAACATCCTTTTTATCAAACAAGGCTTCGGCATAGGCCCGTACCACTTTGGCGAGATAGCCGGTGGCATGAAGTTGGCGGTCATCGAAACTCTTCTGCTCTTCAAACACCTCCATGGCGTCAGGCAAGAAACGCCAAGCCTTATTGCGAGGCAAATGTTTGGTGCGGGCAATCATCGCGCCCTGATCAAAAATCCCACGTTCCGCCGCCTGCCCCGGAGAAAGGTTGGCTTTGCGCCGATTTTCGTCACGAAACGCCAGCGTTTTGTTGGCGGGGCTGTCATCAAAGGTCTCGGCAAAGGGAAGGATGTGTTCGATCTCAATCGCATCAGAATGCAATTCGGCCAAGCTGATCTGACGTCCCGTAAACGGGCCACACCGATCCGCAGGCGTTTTTCCCAACTCTTCCCAAAGGCGCATCGCAAAAACCGATCCCCAACCCGTTGCCCGGACGCCAATAGACCCTCAGCTTCAAGTTCGTCGCGGAAACGATCATTGCGCTTCTCATTCGCTTTGATCAGCTTAACAACCTCGTCCTTTTCCTTCGGCGATTTGTTCAAATCCCGCGCCGCCTCGATCACGACTTCGGCAGGTTTGCCGAACTCATGGATCAGCATATTCATCACCCGGCGGAATTGACCAAGGGCCACATGCACCGTTGGATTGGTGATTTTGCCATACCGTTTGTCATGCGGATCGTCTTCGTTGTTGGTGCCATTGCCCAACATGCGTTGCAGCACAGGAAGTTCGTTGTAACGCGGCAGGGTTTCCACGCCTTTCTCGGCGCGAAAATCACTGTGGTTGATATCTGCATCGCTCAACAAAGGTGCATGATCCACGGCATCCGTGAAATCATACCCATGTGTGCGCATCCCATAAACCAAGGCCTCCACCACTTCGCGGCAAAACCGCAAATGCCCGTCAGGAAGGCGCACAGTCTCCACCGCCTGCGCGGCTTCTGGCTCCAGCCCGAGCGTGTTGGTCAACCAGTCGATCAACACCTCCGGGCTTTCACTTTCGGTCAGATTTTTCAAAATCTCTTCGCGCAGTTCCGGGGCATAACCACCCCATTGCATGGCAAGGGGGCCGGGCTTTCTCTTGGTACCAAGAAGCACAGCCGCAACCTGATTATAGTGCAGCTCTTTTAGCCCCCCGTCTTGCAGGTTCAGCTTGTCTTGGCTGCTCAACCCCAAGATCTTTTTCACACCCGTCCACGTCAGTTTTTCACCGCCATTGAGAGTGTTGAAAAGCACCTGACGTTTCTCAAAATCCACATGAAACTCAGCGCTTTCGCGGATGATCCGCAGATTGCTCAATTGTTGCAGGATCAAAAATGCTTGTGCGGCGGGGTGCCAGCGTGGCAGGCGATCTTTTTCGGGAAAAAAGGTACAGCGCCCGACAGGGACAGGTTTCAAGGGCCGTTGGTAAAAGATCGTGTAGTCACGTAGCCTTAACCGCAAATCTTCTGTCAATTCAGGGTGGTATTTTGATTGCTCTTGCCAAATCGCATCGAACTCATCGGTCAACATATCGCGCGTCGGATAAAAGTCGTAATGCTTCTCCGCATTTTCCCCCACCGCACGAACCCGAACGCCTTCGCCACTCTGCAACCGCGCCCAAAGATAAGCCCCATATGTCGGCCACCCACCATCCTCTAGTTTGTCACGAAGCAACTTGTTGGCCGTTTTGATCAGGCCTGTGTCGTCGTCTGGTGCATCGGTTTTTCTGTTGCTTTTAAACCCTCTATGTTTGGACATATGCCAAAGCGCACGCCCCATTTCGTAAAGGCTCACTTTTTGGGTCGCGGCACGGCTCCTGATCTCATAGGGGGAGGCCAAAAACAGCGCATCGCGGACCGCGCCAACAGGCGGCAACATCTCATGCGCCTCCAAATCGGCCAAGAGTAACTTTCGGCGGACAAGTTTGCGGTCTTGACCTTTTCTAAGGGAGCGCGGCACCTGCCGTCCCTTTGCATTGGAGTCCCCACTTTGTGGATCTCGACCATCCTCGAAAATGCGAACCCCAAGACGTTCCAGCCTCACGGGTCTCTTGTTGCCACCATCAAGTTCAAAAACAGCCCAACCAATTGAGGTCGTTCCAAGGTCAAATGCAAACCGATAATCGGACAAAATCATATCCTTTTCCTTGACTATTCCTTCGAGCTTATGACAGGTTTTAAAAATCTTCTAGCAGAAGAAGCGGCGTGGTCTTTCCCGCGATAAGGTAAATACCACACCATTGAGGCAGGCTGCGGCCTGCCTCTTTTAAATTTCGCTTTAAACTTGTGGATGTGAGTAGAGTGGCTGTGTCGATAGGCCATAGGTCAATCCTAGGCCTCCTTCTTCCCTACATCGCCGCAATGATCTCCAATTGCCTATGCTCTGACACTGGCAAATAGGAATTGACCGTTGTGGCCAAGTTCTCATGGCCCAAGTTCATCGACCACGCCTTGAGTTGTTCCAGAGAGGTGCAAACCTCGTCGCCATGTTTGACCAGCGTTTTGCGGAAACTGTGCGGGGTGAACTCTGGCATTTGAACCACAGCAAAGGCGGTGCGGATGATCTCGTTTAACTTGGCGGAACCGCCGTAACCTATGCGGTCCAACCCGATATTGGCAAAGCCTTCCCCCGGTACATAGGCGATTTTTGCTTTGGGAAAGAGCGCGTCCGTGGGGCCGAACAGTTTTTCGGTTTTTAGGTATCTGACCCACGCCGCAAAGCAATCGCGATAGGCGGGATCGACCGGGAAAAACTGACACCGGAATGTGTTGGCAAATTTGGTGTTCACGTCCCGCCCGTCTTGGAACACCTGCCCGGTCTGCACATTGACGTGTTTGAGTTTCAAAGACGCCACCGCCCCATCCCGCGCACCGGTCAGCATGAAAAAGGCAAAGAGGGCTTTGTCGCGCTTCTCAAATTCGGTCCCGTTCGGCATCGCCTGAAACGCATGCGCGCATTGCTGCATCGACGGATAGGGAATGTCGCGTTGGGCATGGGCGACACGGGCGGCTTTCATCGTGTTGTTGAAATATTCCACATCGGCATAGGTCACGGCCTTTTTGTAGCCCGATTGACTGGCCAGCCAATGAAAGAACGCCTGAACCAAACGCAGGGTTGCATCCACCGTACTGACGCCCAACGGCTTGCCGGTACGCGCGTTCTTGGCCCGTGCAAGGTGGTCTTTGAAACCAGACGCTTGCAGCCGGTGGAATTTTTTGAACGGCTTGCCATTGGCGCTTTGCTCAAAACGCCAAATCGCGGCCAGTGCCTTGTCGATGGATTTTTGATCCTGCCCTTTGGCATCGCGCAAATAGAGCGCATAGGCCCATTTGATCCGTTCGTTGTCTTCAATCCGCTTTGCCATGTGATTGCTCCTTAAAATGGCCGGTTTTGGTGAAATTCAGAGCCATATTCGCGACGTGTTGTGCGGGTCTCTGAAAGTGATGGTTCACGCTAGGTTTGAAAGGTTCTCTTAGGCTCACCGGCTATTGCAGATTGTCACGGATAAGATTTGCGAAAGATCATCGACTTGCGCCCGGCTCGCGAACTTGGTGCAAGCCCCCTCACAGGTCGCACAGAGCGTCGATAGAACGCCCCTTGTTGGTGTCAGAGGGATGTAATCGACCATGCCGCCATAGGCCGCGACAGGCCCGCCACAGCGCATGCAGCGGAACTGTTCAAGCGAGAGGGTGAGCTTGGATTTGATGGTGCGCCGATCCAGAAACGCCTTTAGCTCCGCACCGATAATCAAATGCGGGATTTTGGACGTTAGGACCGGAAGGCCCTCCTTACGCCACCCCCGCACCGTTTGAAGCGACACTTCCAACGCCGTTGCGGCCTGATCATAGGTGTATTGGCGGTGAATTTTGACCCGGCGCGATGTGACGCGCTTTGCCATTAGCTATGCCCACCCACGCCCGGCTCAACCCGGTTGGCTTCGGCCCATGCGTTCAGATCAACCCCGCGATAGATGATCTTGCGGCCCAGCCGGTAAAACGCCGGACCCATGCCCTTGTGACGCCACTGTGCCAGCTTGTCGCGGTCGCCGATGAGGTCCAACTCTTTATCGCCAAGGACGTAGGTTCGGTTTTGCTCGAATAGGTTTGGCATTTGTTCGCTCCATTTGCAGATGATTGAAGCCATCTGGACCGAACCGGGTTGATCTTAAAAGTCTGAGAGAAAGGCCGCTTTCCGAACACAAAAGGTCTATTGATCAGAGGCTTTCGAATGCAGTCTCGCAAATTGAGACAGAGCGTTTTTGTTGGATGTCACTGTCATATCATCGGCGAGGTAAAGACTGCTAAGCGCGTTTCGAACAGGAGGTTTGAGATCCTCCTCCGTAATCTGATCAATGGCCCAGACCGCTGCCCGTTTCACATTGGCCTTGATCTCGAGAACCTTGAACAGCTCCTCTAAAGCCCGCCCAAAATCAGTTGATGGATGTCCCCCATCGCGGGATGTTCCAAAAGTAGGTTTTCGGCCTGTCTTGGTGGCGATCGCTCTTGCGAAACGGAGTGCAATGGTTCTCGCATAGTGATTTGGCGGTCGGCTGTGGCCACTCCAAAACTCAGCTTCCTGATCTCCAAGCTCTTGTTTCCGGTTACGCAAACCATCGACCACATCAAACAACAACATCACGACAACAAACGATACCCCGGATTGTCCGGCATTCTTGACGATCAACTCCAAAGCGGTGTTTACTCTATCGCTTTCCGCCCGAACGCGCGCCTTCGCGTCAATAGAGGCGGCGATACGCACCGCCATTTCCTTGTTCGGAGTATCATCTTCGCGAAACGGGGCCGAAAAAAATCCAAACAGCCCATCTGCTTGCTCAAGTGCAATATCTACGGCTATTTTTTCGGCCAAAAAGTCAGCTTTTGAATCATGTTGGTTCGGCTTGCTGACGTCGAGACCCGCCGACCCGATACCCAGAGCCGCTGTCGGCACGGAATCATAGAAACGGCTCACAATCTCTCTAATTTTTTCGTCACGCTCTGAGCTATCCATCAAAAGCTAAGATAGTCTCGACCTTTCGGCCCTTCAAGGAATGACTTTCGATTAGTTTCGAATTGGTGCTAGCCGCAAAAGGTCACCAGTTCTCCACCTTACGGCATTTCATTTGCAAAGATTTTTGGCCGCCGCCCCGCCAGATCAGGCCTTCTCAGCGCCGCCGGAAACATAAACATTCCAGCCCCCGAGCAATTCGCGGCGCCTCTCAATCAAATCAGACCGCGCATAAGCCCGCTCCACACCCGACCCCACCTTATGTGCCAAGCTCATTTCCGCAACCTCACGCGGCACATTGGCGACCTCAGACGCCCAATCTCGGAAGGTGGACCGGAACCCGTGCACAGTGACGCCCTCAACACCCATCCGGCGCAAGAGCATCAACATGGCCATGTTCGACAATGGCTTGTGCCGCTTCTGTCCCTCAAACACATACTCCGACTGCATCGCCTTCAACGGCTCAAGGATTGCCAGCATTTCATCACTCAGAGGCACCCTGTGATCATCGCCGGTTTTCATGCGCACCGCCGGACAGGTCCAAAGCCGTGCCGCAAAATCCAATTCATCCCAGCACATCCCAAGAACCTCCCCCGTGCGCGATCCGGTCAAACAGGTGAACATCAATGCTTTTGCCGCCATCGCATCGCGGGATTTCAAATCTGCGAAAAAGGCAGGCACTTCTTGCCACTTCATCGCCTTGTGGTGCTTTGGCTTAACCTTCACCTTTGGCAAAATCTGACCATCCTTGATCGCCGTGACAGGATTCTCACCCGACCGAAAACCCTTCGACTTCGCCACATCCAAGACAATCTTGATGCGTTGCGCCAAACGCCGCGCGGTTTCGTGCTTGTCGGTCCAAATCGGGGACAGGCACATCAGCACCTCAGGCTGTTCAATACTATCAATCGGCATGCGCCCGATCTTGGGAAACGCATAGTCGCGCAACGTGTTAATCCACTGTTGCCCGTGCTTGACGTTTTTCCATGTCGGCATGCGGTCGATGTGAACCTGTTGAGCGATTTCCTCAAATGTCGGAATGTCGCGCGCCGCATTGAAACGTGGGTTTAGCCCCTGTTTGGACATGCGGCGATATTCCAACGCCCGGTCCCGCGCTTGGTGCAACGTGACCACATCGGCACCACCAAGGCCAAAATCCGTCCTCAGAGGCGCGCCTTTGCGATTCTTCTGACCTTTAACCGTAACGCGCACAATCCACCGCCGCGCGCCACCGGGATCGACCACAAGATAAAGCCCGTTCCCATCCCCGTGCCGACCCGGCCCTAGGTTCTCCACCAGTTTCTTCGTGAGCTTGCCAGCCAGCGCCGCCACAAATCATACCACATTTTATACCACCCAAGGAAAGCATATTGGACAAATCGAAAGAAATCCAACAAAAAGGAAATCTCGTGCAAATGTATGATAAGTAAATGAAAAGGCCGCCCAAGGCGACCTGATCAAATCGGATAAAACTGTTTCGTGGCGGAGGAGGTGGGATTCGAACCCACGGTAGACTTTCACCTACGTCGGTTTTCAAGACCGGTGCATTAAACCGCTCTGCCACTCCTCCGGGTTTGCCCCGTCTAAACTGTGAAAAGTGATTCTGAAAGATGCCTCTTACGGGAATTTCCGCCGAGCCGCGTGGCGCAGACTTTCCTTGCGACCCCATTGCAGTTACACTGCGCGCGATGCACGCTTTTGGATGCAGGGGAACAGGACCGGACAACCGGCAAACAGCACGGCAATGTCCGTGCACAGGCAAGAGGCAAGGGATGTTCTTTTTAACAGTTGGGCGGGTCAGAAACGTGCGGATGAAACATCTTACGCTGGCCTGTGGGCTGGCGCTGGTACTAAGCGGATGCGAAGATGGGGCGAACTTCAACTTCTTGTCGCCGCGTGACAAACCCGCCGAAGACGCGCTGCCGAAACAGGCGCGCTCGGTCAAGCTGATCGAACGCGACATCGAAGCCCCAGACGTGTTTCAGCTCACCGAAGCGGGCCTATGGGACGGGCGCCCCTCGCTGGGCGGGGTCTGGGTGGCACATTCCAATGTCAAGGAACCCGAACGCGTAATCATCCGCAATGAAGCCAATGGCAAGTTCGTCATCGGCGCGCTGTTCCGCCGCGAGCGTGAAAATCCCGGCCCCCGGTTTCAGGTCTCCTCCGATGCCGCAGCCGCGATCGGCCTGCTGGCCGGACAGCCCGCCAAACTGAACGTAACCGCACTGCGCCGCGAGGAAGTGCCGCAAGAGGCCCCCGCCGACGCTACGGAATCCCTGTCCGCGCCTGCCGAGATCGAGGCGAAACCGCTGGATCCGATCGCATCGGCCTCTGCCGCCATCGACACTGCCGCCAAAACACCTGTGGCCCCCGCTGCACAACCAACCCCGTCGCCCGCCGCGAAATCCACCGCCAAACCTGCCTCGGGGCTGAATAAGCCCTATCTCCAGATCGGCATTTTCTCGGTCGAAGCCAACGCCAAAACCGCCGCCAAATCCATGCAAAAAGCCGGGATGGTGGCAACGGTGAAAAAGCAAAGCTCGAAGGGCAAAACCTTCTGGCGCGTGCTGGTTGGGCCTGCCACCTCGGTGGCCGAGCGCAACAGCCTTCTGGCAAGCATCAAGAAAACCGGATTCACCGATGCCTACGCCGTCACCAACTGACCGGAGACTGTCATGACACGTCCGTTCATCCGCATCCTGACCGCCGCTTTGACCGGCCTGATGCTGGCGCTTCCGGCGCATGCGTTTGACACCAGGGCCACCTCGGCCTTCATTCTTGACCTGACCACGGGCACGGTGCTGCTGAACAAGAATGCCGATGTGCCACTGCCGCCGGCCTCGATGTCCAAGCTGATGACCCTGTACATGACGTTCGAGGCCCTGCGGGATGACCGCCTGAGGCTGGACACCAAGCTGCCCGTGTCGCAGCACGCCATGAGCTATGGTGGATCGACCATGTTTCTGGACACCACCGATCGGGTCCGGGTCGAGGATCTTCTGCGTGGCATCATCGTGCTGTCGGGCAATGATGCCTGCGCCGTGATCGCCGAGGCCCTCAGCCCCGATGGCACAGAGGCGGGCTTTGCCCGGCTGATGACCCAGCGTGCGCAACAGATGGGCATGACCAATTCGACCTTTGCCAACTCCAACGGCTGGCCCGCTGCGGGTCACCGCATGTCGATGCGTGATCTGGCGCTGCTGGCCACGCATCTGATCAACGACTACCCGCAATTCTATCCGCTGTTTGCCGAACGCGAATACGCTTTTGACGGGCGTGCGCCGCAAAACGTCCATAACCGCAACCCGCTTCTGGGGCTGGGTATCGGCGCCGACGGGCTGAAAACCGGCCACACGACCGAGGCAGGCTACGGCCTGGTCGGCTCGGCCAAGCAGGGCGACCGCCGCGTGGTCTTCGTGCTCTCGGGCCTCGACAGCGCCCGTACCCGCGCCGAGGAATCCGAGGCGATCGTGAACTGGGCCTTTCGCCAGTTCGTTCAGCGCCCGGTTGCCAAAGCCAACACCGTGATCGCCGACGCCGAGGTCTGGATGGGCCGCGAGGCCACGGTCGGGCTGGTGCCTGCCGAAGATGTGACCGCGCTGCTGCCGGTCCTCGCGGGCGATAGCGTCGCCGCCGAAGTCGTCTACCAAGGCCCGATCGCCGCACCGATCACCAAGGGCCAAGTGCTGGCGCAACTCATCCTGCACCCCGAGGGGCTGGATGAAACCTCGGTGCCGCTGGTGGCCGACCGTGACATTCCGCGCGGCGGCTTCCTGACCAGAATGACCACCGCCGCCCGCAGCCTGATCAACCGCCTGAACCAAGGCCCCGAGGCCGCATCTTGAGCGCACCCGGACTGTTCATCAGCTTCGAGGGTATCGACGGGTCCGGCAAATCCACGCAAGCCCGGATGCTGGCCGATACCCTGCGCGCCATGGGCCGCGACGTGGTGCTGACCCGCGAACCCGGCGGCAGCCCCGGCGCCGAAGAAATCCGCGCACTGGTGCTGCAAGGCGACCCCGACCGATGGTCCGCCGAAACCGAAATTCTGCTGTTCACCGCCGCCCGCCGCGACCACTTGGAACGCACGATCCAACCGGCGCTGGACGCGGGCAAAGTGGTGATCTGCGATCGCTTCGCCGACAGCACCCGGATGTATCAGGGCCTCAGCCGCGGCGACCTGCGCGCCACCGTCGATCAGCTTCATACCCTGATGATCGGGCGCGAACCCGACCTGACCATCCTGATCGACATGGACCCGGCCACTGGCCTGTCGCGCGCCCTGTCGCGCAAGGGCCTTGAGGAACGGTTCGAATCCTTCGGCCACGACCTTCAGGCGCAAATGCGTCAGGGCTTCCTTGACCTCGCCGCCGAATTTCCCGACCGCATCACCGTGATCGACGGCGCCCGCGCCCCCGACGCGGTCGCCGCAGACGTGACCACAATCGCCACGGCCCGCCTGCCATGAGCGACGACACACACCCCGCACCCGACCGCGTCGAAGGCGCGCCGCACCCGCGCGACACCCCGCGCCTGATCGGACAAGCCACAGCCGAGGCCGACTTCCTCGACGCGTTCAATTCGGGCCGCCTGCACCACGGCTGGCTGATCACCGGGCCGCTGGGCGTCGGCAAGGCCACGCTGGCGTGGCACATCGCCCGCTTCCTGCTCGCCACCCCCGACGATGACGGCGATGGCCTGTTCGGCGCGCCCCCTGCCCCCACCTCGCTGGCGATTGATCCCGACCACCCCGTCGCCCATCGCCTCGCGGCGCGCTCCGAACCGCGGCTGTTTCACATCACTCGCAGCGTCAATGAAACCACCAAGCGGATGCGCGATCAGATCGTCGCCGACGACGTGCGCCGTCTGAACCACTTCATGCACCTCTCTGCCACCGATGGCGGCCGCCGCGTCGTCATCGTCGATTGCGCAGATGAAATGAACCCACAGGCCGCCAACGCCCTGCTCAAGATGCTGGAAGAGCCGCCCGCCCGCACCATCCTGCTGCTGGTCTCGCATCAGCCCTCACGCCTGCTGCCCACAATCCGCTCGCGCTGCCGCGAATTGCGCCTGACCCCGCTCAACGCCGACGATATGGCCGTGGCGCTGGAACAGGCCCATGTCACCGATATCGCCGATCCCCCCGCACTGGCTGAACTGGCCGCCGGCTCGGTCGGCGAGGCGATCCGCCTGATCAACCTAGGCGGGATGCAGATGTATCACGACCTGATCGCGCTCTACACCACCTTGCCCCGGCTCGACCGCGCCCGCGCTGTCAAACTGGCCGAAGCCGCGGCAGCGCGCGGAGCCGAAACCCGGCTTGATCTGCTGCTGGGCCTCAACGATCTGTTGATGGCGCGGCTGGCACGCACCGGCGCACTTGGCGCGGCCCCCGCCACACAGGCCGCCCCCGGCGAAGCCGACCTGCTGACCCGCCTCTCGCCCGATCCGCACAAAGGCCGGGCATGGGCCAATCTGGCCCAGCAGATCAGCGCCAGAACCCAACATGGCCGGGCCGTCAACCTTGACCCTGCCGCGCTCATCCTAGATACGGTTTTCAAGATCCAGAAAACCGCCGCGGGCTGATCCCGCGCGAGGGGCCGCATGACCGATACCATTCAGATTACCGACAGCCACTGCCACCTCGATTTCCCCGATTTCGACTCTGAACGCGCCGAGGTCATCTCCCGCGCCGTCGAGGCCGGTGTTACCCGCATGGTCACCATCTGCACCCGGCTTGAATCCGAACCCGCCGTGCGCGCCATCGCCGAAACCTACGCCCCGGTGTTCTACGCCGCAGGTATCCACCCGATGCGCGCCGCCGAGGAACCGCTGGTCACCGCCGATCAACTGATCGCGCTGGCCGCGCACCCGAAATTTGTCGGCATCGGCGAAACCGGGCTGGACTACCACTATACCGCCGACAGCGCCGAGATTCAGAAAGCCTCGCTGCGCATCCATATCGACGCCGCCCGCCAAACCGGCCTGCCGCTGATCATCCACTCCCGCGCCGCCGACGAAGACATGGCCCGCATCCTGACCGAGGAACACGCCAACGGCACTTATTCCTGTGTCATGCACTGCTTCTCCTCCGGCCCCGATCTGGCCCGCGCCGCCCTTGACCTTGGGTTTTACCTGTCGATGTCCGGCATCGCCACCTTCCCCAAAAGCCAAGAGGTCCGCGACATTTTTGCCGCCGCGCCGGTCGACCGCATTCTGGTGGAAACCGACGCGCCCTACCTCGCGCCCAAACCCTTCCGCGGCAAACGCAACGAACCCGCCTACTCGGTGCATACCGCTCAGGTCGGCGCCGACGTCTTCGGCCTCGACTACGCCACCTTCGCCGCGCAGACTCAGGCCAACTTCGACCGGCTGTTCAGCAAAGTCGCCCAATACAAGGCCCCCGCATAATGGCCGAACTGCGCTTCACCATCCTCGGCTGTGGCTCCTCCGGCGGTGTGCCGCGCTTGGGTGGCCATTGGGGCGAATGTGACCCGCGGAATCCGAAAAACCGCCGCCGCCGCTGCTCGATGCTGGTGCAACGCATCACCGACGGCGGCACCACCTCCGTGCTGATTGACACCTCGCCCGACATGCGCGCCCAACTGCTTGATGCAGATATCGGCGCCCTCGATGCCGTGGTCTATACCCACTCCCACGCCGACCATGTCCACGGGCTCGACGACCTGCGAATGATCGTGTTCAACATGCGCCGCCGCCTGCCGGTCTGGGCCGATGGCGACACGCAAAACGACCTCTATTCCCGCTTCGGCTATGCTTTCGTCCAACCCGAGGACAGCCCCTACCCCCCGATCCTCGACATGCACACGATCAAGGGCGATATCACCATCTCCGGCCAAGGCGGCGAGATCACCCTCACCCCCTTTAAAGTCGGCCACGGCAGCATCGACGCGCTCGGCTTCCGCATCCATAATCTGGCCTACCTGCCCGACGTCGCCACCATCTATGACCCGGCTTGGGATGCGCTTCAGGACCTCGACTGCTGGGTGCTCGACGCGCTGCGCCGCACCCCGCATCCGACCCACTCGCATCTGGCCCAATCGCTTGAATGGATCGCACAGGTCGCGCCACGCCGCGCCGTGTTGACCAACATGCACATCGACCTCGACTATCAGGCCGTGGCAGATGAAACCCCCGACCATATCACCCCCGCCTATGACGGTATGACCCTGTCCTACACAGTCTGACCTGCGGCTTCTTTCTGACCAAAATACTCATTCCCGCGCCCGCCCCACGCACAAAGGACCGACCCGATGCAAGACCTCCTCGATGTCGTCCTTCCCGTCTTTCTGGTGATCGGCTTCGGCTACGCCGCCGTGTGGAAGGGCTACTTCTCAGATGCCCATGTCGACGGGCTGATGAAATTCACTCAGAATTTCGCCATCCCCTGCCTGCTGTTCTCGGCGATCTCGCGGCTCGACCTGTCGCAAAGCTTTGACGCGAAACTGCTGCTTTCCTTCTACACAGGTGCGGCCGCCGGGTTCTTCGCCGCAATGCTGGGGGCGCGGTTCCTGTTTGGCCGCGACTGGGAAGACTGCGTTGCCATCGGCTTTGTTGGCCTGTTCTCCAACTCGCTGCTGCTGGGGCTGCCGATTACTGAACGCGCCTACGGCCATGATGCGCTCTCGGCCAACTACGCGATCATCTCGATCCACTCGCCGTTCTGCTATGCCCTCGGCATCACCACGATGGAGATCGTCCGCGCCCGCGGCAAATCCCCCGCAGCGCTTGTCGGCACCGTGGCCAAGGCAATGTTTCGCAATGCGCTGGTGGTGGGGCTGGCCCTCGGCTTTGCCGTCAACCTCAGCGGCACCACCCTGCCCGGCCCCCTGACCGCCGCGATTGATCTGATGGTGCGCGCGGCGCTGCCCGCAGCCCTCTTTGGCCTCGGCGGTGTGCTGGTCCGCTACCGCCCCGAGGGCGACATCAAGATTATCGCCTATGTCACCGCCATCAGCCTGGTGCTGCACCCGATGATCGTCTGGACCCTGTCGAAATCCTTCGACCTGCCGATTGCCTCGCAACGCTCGGCGGTGCTAACCGCCGCCATGGCCCCCGGCATCAACTCCTATGTCTTTGCCAATATGTATGGGCGCGGCAAACGGGTCGCGGCCTCTGCGGTGCTGGTGGGCACAACGATGTGTATCCTCACTGTCTGGGTCTGGCTACAACTTCTGCCCTGACCAACGCCACACCCGCCCAGCCAACCCGCCGCGCGGATTTGGCACTGGAACCATACGCCACATGCGTTACCCTGCCCCCGCAATGCAACGAGGGATCAGGTGCCAGACCACACGCCCATTACCCCCCCTACACCGGCCTTCACCGCCACCGGCCTGACCAAAACCTATGGCAGCGGCGCCGCCACCGTGCACGCCCTGCGCGGCGTGGACCTGACCATTCCCACCGGCGAATTCGTGGTGCTGCTTGGTCCCTCCGGCAGTGGCAAATCCACGCTGCTGAACATCCTCGGCGGGCTGGATCGCCCCACCTCGGGCACCGCCCTGTTCCAAAGCGCCGACCTGACCGCCATGACGGACGCCGAACTGACGCGCTACCGGCGCGATCACGTGGGCTTTGTGTTCCAGTTCTACAACCTCATGCCCAGCCTCACCGCCTATGAGAACGTCGAGTTGGTCACCGAAATCGCCACCGATCCGCTTGACCCGGCCGAGGCCCTGTCGCTGGTCGGGCTCGACAAGCGCAGCCACCATTTTCCCGCCGAACTGTCAGGCGGCGAACAGCAGCGCGTCGCCATCGCCCGCGCCGTGGCCAAGCGCCCGACCGTGTTGTTTTGCGACGAACCCACCGGCGCGCTGGACAGCGCCACAGGCCGCGCCGTCCTGAACGTCCTGACCGAGGTCAACGCCCGCCTCGGCACCACCGTGATCATCGTCACCCATGCTGCCGCCACAGCGCAACTTGCGGACAGGGTTATCCATTTCGCCGATGGCGGCATCCGCGACGTGATCCTGAACAAAACCAAACTGACCGCAGACGAGATCGAGTGGTGAGCCCGCTCAACCGCAAACTCCTGCGCGATCTGGCGCGGATCAAGGGGCAGGCCGCCGCCATCGGGCTGGTGATCGCGCTGGGGGTGATGATGCTGGTGATGATGACCGGGCTGGTCAACACGCTGGATGAAACCCGGCAGGCCTATTACGATCGCTACCGGCTGGCCGATGTCTTTGCCCCGGTCACCCGCGCGCCCAACCGGATGCTGGCCCGCCTGGCTGCCCTGCCCGGCGTTGCCGCCGTCGAAGGCCGCGTGTCCGGCAGCGCCCTGATCGACATCGCCAAAGACGAGCTTCCCATCCGCGCCCGCGCCCTGTCGCTGCCTGATACCGGCACACCCCGGCTCAACGACATCTACCTGACCGCCGGTCGCCTGCCCGCCCTTGGCCACGCCGACGAAATCGTTTTGCTCGAAGGCTTTGCCAAGGCCCGCGACCTGACGCTGAATGACAACATCGCCGCCACGATGAACGGCGCGCGGCGGGTTTTTCGGATCACCGGCCTCGCCCAATCCCCCGAGTTCCTCTATACAGTCGCCCCCGGCGAGATCGTATCAGACGACGCCCGCTTTGCCGTGTTCTGGATGCGCCGCGCCGCGCTTGGTGCTGCCTATGACATGACCGGCGCGTTTTCCGAGGCGCTGATCGCGCTGTCGCGTGGCACCAACCCGCAATCGGTCATTCAGGCCGCCGACCAGATTCTGACCTCTTATGGGGCCGCCGGGGCCTATGACCTGACCGACCTCATCTCGAACCGCTTCGTCACCGAGGAAATTCGCGGGTTGCGCAGCAGCTCAACCGCGATCCCGCCGATCTTTCTGGGGGTCGCTGCCTTCCTGCTGTATATCGTCATCAGCCGCATGGTGCAGGCCGAGCGCGAACAGATCGGCCTGCTCAAGGCCTTCGGCTATGCCTCAAGTGAGGTCAGCCTGCACTACCTGAAACTGGTGCTGCTGATCGCCGTCGCTGGCGCCGTGGCGGGCTCGATGGCCGGAATCGCCGCAGGCAGCGCAATGGCGGTCTTCTACCAGAATTACTTCAAATTCCCCTTCATCGTCTTCAGCGTCGATCCGCGCAGCTTCGTCGTGGGCTTTGCCGTCTCGATCCTCACCGCCTCGATCGGCAGCCTGTTCGTGCTCAAAGGCGTGTTTGCCCTGACCCCCGCCGTGGCCATGCGCCCGCCTGCCCCGCCCGATTACAGCCGCGCCTATGATCTGGCCGGACAGATGAAGCGCTGGCTGGATCAACCCAGCCGCATGGTCCTGCGCCGCATCACCCGCCATCCGGGCCGGATGATCGGCGCGGTGATCGGCATTGGCACCGGGCTGGCGCTTTCGGTGTCCACCCTGACGATCATGGCCGGGTTTCAAACCACCATCGACCTCAGCTTTTCGGCCATGGACCGATCCGACATGACCCTCAGCTTCACCACCCCACAAGCGCCCAAAGCACTGCTGGAACTGGCCCGCCTGCCCGGCGTTCTGCACGTCGAACCGATCCGCACCGCCCCAGCGATCCTGCGCAACGGCACCTATTCCTATCGTGGCACCGTCGAGGGCCGCCCGGCCCGCCCCACGCTCAACCGCATTCTCTCGGCCAAAGTCGAACCGATCACCATCCGCCCCGAAGGGCTGATTCTGGCGCAATCACTGGCCACGATCCTGCATGTGAAACCCGGTGATACCCTGACCGTCGAAATCCGCGATGGCCGCCGCCCGCTGCTGCGCCTGCCGGTGATCGGCACCGCCCGCACCCTGATCGGCGCCCCCGCCTTCATGGAGATCGGCGCGCTGACGCGGGCGCTGAAACAGCCCGATCAGGTCTCGGGCGCCTATCTGACCATCGACACCCGACAGACCAAAACGCTCTATGCCCGTATCAAACAGATGCCCGCCATCGCCGGTGTCTCGCTCAAATCCGATGCCCGCACCGCGCTGGTCACCCTGATGGACACCGGCCCCGGCGCGATGCGCTATGTCATGCTGGCGGTGGCCGCGATCATCACCTTCGGGATCGTCTACAACTCCGCCCGCATCGCCTTCGCCGAACGCACCCGCGATCTGGCCAGCCTGCGCGTCATGGGCTTCACCCGCGCCGAAACCGCCTTTGTGCTGCTGGGGGAACTGGCGGTCGTCACCCTGGCCGCGATCCCGCTGGGCATCGGGGTGGGCTATGGTTTGAGCTATCTCATGGCGGTGGGGTTCAGTACTGATATCTATCAGATCCCGGTGGTGTTCAGCCCACACAGCTATGGCTTGGCCATTCTGGCCGTTCTGGCCGCCTCCGGACTATCGGGCTGGCTGGTGAAACGCGAACTGGACCAGATTGATATGATCTCCGCCCTGAAGACACGGGAATAAATGAATATGGCAGCCAAAACACACTCCCGCACCGCGCTTTGGATCGCTGCCGCCGCCCTTGTCGTGGCGGCACTGACCTATGCTTTCTGGCCCCGGCCCACGTTGGTCGATCTGGGGCTGGTGACCCAAGGCCCCTTGCGTGTCACCATCAACGAAGAGGGCCGCACCCAGGTGCATGAACCCTATGTCGTCTCTACCCCGATCACCGGCCGCCTGATGCGACTTGAGGTCGAACCCGGCGATCAGGTCACCGCCGGGGAAACTGTCGTGGCACGGATGCTGCCCACCTCGCCCACCGCCCTTGATGCCCGCACGCGCGAACAGGCCCGCGCCAGCGTCACCGCTGCCGAAGCCGCCCTGCGCGTGGCCGAGGCCGACCTGAACAAGGCCCGCGCCGACCGCGATCTGGCCGATGCCAACCTCGAACGCACACAGAAACTCTATGACAGCGGCATCGCCAGCAAGGCCGCCCTTGATACCGATGCCCGCGCCTCTCGCGCCGCCAATGCGAACCTCGATACCGCCCGCGCCGCGATCTCCATGCGCGTGGCCGAGCTGAACAACGCCCGCGCCCTGCTGATCAGCTTTGATGATCACGGCCTCGCCAGCGCGATCTCGGCCCAGACGGAAAATGTGATCCCCCTGCACGCCCCCGCCTCGGGGCGCATCCTGCGGATCATGCAACGCTCGGAAATCACCCTGCCCGCAGGCACCCCGATCCTCGAGATTGGCGATATCACCCGTGACCTCGAAGTGCTGGCCGAAATGCTGTCCACCGACGCCGTGCAGATCCACACCGGCGATGCGGTCATCATCGACAATTGGGGCGGGCCGCAACCGCTGCTGGGCACCGTCGCGCGGATCGAACCCTGGGGGTTCACCAAAACCTCTGCCCTGGGGGTCGAGGAACAGCGCGTGCGCGTGACCGTCCACTTCACCGGGCCGCCCGATGACCGCGCCGCCCTTGGCCACGGCTTCCGGGTCGAGGTCCGCGTGGTGGTCTGGGACCAGCCCGATGCCACGATCGTCCCCTCCGGCGCGCTGTTTCGGCAGGGCGACGGCTGGGCGCTCTTTGTGGTCGAAGGCGGCACCGCGCATCAGCGCCCCGTCACCGTCGCCGCCAATAACGGGCTCGAGGCCGCGATCGCCGATGGCATCACCCCCGGCGACACCATCGTACTCTATCCCCCCGCCGGGCTGGCCGATGGCACCCGCGTCGCCGCCCGCGCCGCCTACTAGCCCGCTGTGCGCGGCACGAAATCATCCGCCCTGCGCTTTTAACATTTGCCAGCCGCCCCGCTTCAGGTCTTGAATGGACCGACATAATACGGAGCACGCGATATGGACCGTTATTCGGATTACGATGCAACCGGGCTGGCCGAACTGGTCCGCAACGGCCACGTCACCGCAGGCGAGCTGCTTGATGATGCCCTGCTGCGCGTCGAACAGCTCAACCCCGATCTCAACGCCGTTGTGCTGATGCAAGAGGACACGGCCCGCCGCAACATCGCCCGCGGCCTGCCCGATGGCCCGCTGAAAGGCGTGCCCTTCCTGATCAAGGATCTGGGCTGCGAAGCGGTGGATTTCCCCTCCAACAACGGCTCGAATCTGCTGGCGGGCACGACCTATCCGCGCGATTCTGCGATCTTTGAACGCATCGCCGCCACGGGCGTGGTCACCTTCGGGCGCACCACCTCGCCCGAAGGCGGCATTGGCGCGGCGACCGAATCTGCGGTCTACGGCGGCCCCACGCGCAACCCGTGGAACCTCGGCCATACCTCGGGCGGCTCCTCGGGTGGGTCCGGTGCTGCCGTGGCCGCCGGGATCGTGCCCGCCGCGCATGGCTCGGATGGCGGCGGCTCGGTGCGCATTCCCGCGTCATCCTGCGGGCTGTTCGGGTTCAAACCCACCCGCGCCCGCCTGCCCGACGGGCCATACGCGGGCGAAGGCTGGGCCGGGATGGCCATCGACGGTTTCCTCACCCGCTCGGTCCGCGACAGCGCCCTGCTGCTGGACATGTGCCAAGGCCCCGACCTTGGCGCGCCTTATGTCGCCCCGCCGCTGGCATCCAGTTTTCGCGCCGCCACTCAGCGCCCCTGCGGCCCGCTGCGCATTGGCTTGTGCGACACCACCCTGACCGGCACGCCGATCAGCCCCGAATGCCGCGACGCGGTGCATGACGCCGCCGCTTTGCTGACCGATATGGGCCACCACGTCACCCCAACCCTGCCGCGCGCCGACACCATGGGCATGATGCACGCTTGGACAATCATCGTCGCATGCGGCACCGCTTTGGGCATTCGCAAGGCGCTCACCGCGCGAAATCGCACCCTGCAACAGGGCGATATCGAAGGCGTTTCCCGCGGAGCGATGAAATATGCAGCAACTATATCCGGCGATAAATATCTCGAATGTGTCGGCATGATTCACGCCTATGGCCGTCAGATGGCGGCCGAGTTCCAAGCCTATGACATCCTGCTCACCCCCACCTTGGCCGAGCCCCCCGCCAAGACCGGGCGCTTCGCCCACACAACCGAAGACTACGTCACCTATCGTACTGGCCCAGAAGGGATTTTTACCTATTCCCCCTTCTGCGCCGCCTTCAACGCCAGCGGTCAGCCAGCCGCCTCGGTTCCGCTGTGCTGGTCCCCCAAGGGCCTGCCGATCGGCATCCATCTGGCCGCCGCTTACGGGCAGGATGAGCAGCTGATTTCGCTGTGCTCAGATCTTGAGCGCGCACGCCCCTGGATCACCCGTCGCCCCCCGGTTTTCGTGTAAGGGCTTGCCAAAGCAAACGACTCCCCCTCATAATTTGATCAAAATATTCAGAGGTTGGAATGACGGATACAATCGCAGTCGAAGCGAAATCAGCCCGAAAGACATATGGCCAGGGAACCGAGGCCGTCACCGCCCTCAAGGACGTTTCCGTTCAAATTTCCAAAGGCGAGTTTTTCACCCTGCTTGGCCCCTCCGGCTGCGGTAAGACCACGCTCCTGCGGCTGATTGCCGGGTTTGAAACACCCACCTCCGGCGAAATCTGGCTGGACGGCAAAGACATCTCCGCCGACCCGCCCAACAAGCGCCCCATCAACACGGTGTTCCAATCCTATGCGCTGTTTCCGCACCTGACCGTGGCGCAGAATATCGGCTTCGGTCTGGAAATGCTGGGCCGCCCGCGCAAGGAAGTGGCCGAGACCACGGCCGAAATGCTGGCCCTCGTGCGGATGGAATCGCTGGCCGGGCGCCGCACCGCGCAGCTTTCGGGCGGGCAGCAACAGCGCGTCGCCCTGGCCCGCGCACTGGCCCCGCGCCCCAAGGTGCTGCTGCTGGACGAACCGCTTTCAGCGCTCGATCTGAAACTGCGCAAGGAAATGCAATCCGAGCTGAAGCGCCTGCAAACCGAAACCGGCATCACCTTCATTTTCGTCACCCACGATCAGGAAGAGGCGCTGACCATGTCCGACCGGATCGGCGTGATGAGCGCAGGCAATATCCTGCAAATCGGCGCGCCGCGCGACATCTACACCAGCCCCGCCAACCGCTTCGTGGCCGATTTCATCGGTGAAACCAACTTCATCGACGCCACTGTTGACGCCACCGGCGCCACCCTGAGCGGCGGTCAGCATATCGACATCGCGCCACAGCGAATCGCCGGGCGGTCCGGCAAAATGACCCTCGCGCTGCGCCCCGAACAACTGCGCATCGTGCCTGCGGGCCATGGCCTGCCCGCCACCCTGACCCACAGCGTTTATTTCGGCACCGACATCCACTGCCACCTCGCCCTGCCCGACGGCACCGAACTGGTCGCCCGAATGCAAGCCGCCGCCGACGGCTCTGCCGCCTATACCCCCGGCACGCAGGTCGGCCTGATCCTGCCCCCCGACGCCATTCAGCTGCTGGAGGACTGATCATGCCCTCCTCCTCCGAAGACCTGGCCGAAACGGCCCGCGTCCGCCGCAACTGGCTGCTGTCGACGCCCGCGCTGGTGCTGCTGGCCCTCGGCGCCGCCGGGCCGCTGCTGATCGTCGCCGTCTATTCCTTCCTCGAGGCGGGTGAATATTCCGGCGTCGAATGGCGCTTCTCGCTGGATGCGTGGTTTCAGATCCTGTTCCACCGCGATATCTTCGATGACACGATCAGCCTTGCCGACGCCCACCTGACCATCTTCTGGCGCTCGGTCAAACTGTCGCTTCTGACCACGATCGCCACCTTTATCTTCGGCTTTCCAACGGCCTATTTCATCGCCACCCGCGCCCCGAAACAGCGCGCCCTGTGGCTGTTCCTGATCACAATTCCGTTCTGGACCAACCTGTTGATCCGCACTTTCGCGATCATGGAGGTCCTGCGCAATCAGGGCATCCTGAATACGCTCCTGATGAAGATTGGCCTGATCACCACCCCGATTCAGATCCTCTATACCGACACCGCCGTGCTGATCGGCATGGCCTATGTATATCTGCCGCTGATGGTGCTGCCGATGTATGCCGCCATCGACCGCTTCGATTTCCGCCTGGTCGAGGCCGGATACGACCTCTACGCCAGCCGCTGGCAAGTGCTGCGCCGGGTCATCCTGCCCATCGTCAAACCGGGTGCCATCGCTGGATCGATCCTTGTCTTCGTGCCCTCGCTGGGGGCCTATGTTACGCCGCGCGTGCTGGGCGGCGGCAAGAACATGATGATCGGCAACTTCATCGACCTGCAATTCGGACAGGGCCGCAACTGGCCACTGGGGGCCGCCCTGTCGATGGTGCTTCTGGTGATCGTGGGGGCCGCGCTGCTGGCCTATGTGCGCGTCTCGACCAAGGAGAACCCGCATGGCTAATCGCATCAAACCCTTCTCGATCACCCGCTTGCCAGGCTTCACCGCCATCGCGATGACCGCCTTCGCGATCCTCTATGTTCCGATTTTCACGCTGGTGATCTATTCCTTCAACGGCTCGCAAAGCGTCGCCATCTGGGGCGGGTTCTCGCTGGAATGGTATGCCGTCGCCTGGCAGAACACCCAAGTGCAAGAGGCCACGATCCGCTCGCTGATCATCGCCGCCAGCGCCGCCGTGATCGCCACGACCGTGGCCACAATGGCCGCGCTTGGCACCACCCGCACCGCGCAATTCAAGGGCCAGACGCTGATTTATGTGATGATCAACCAACCCTTGATGGTCCCTGAAATCGTTACCGCCGTCGCCCTGCTGATCGTCTTCGCCGTGATCAAGGTCGCCACTGGATATACCGGGCTGGCCTATCTCATTCTGGCGCATTCGGCCTTCTGCGTGCCCTTCGCCTATCTGCCGATCCGCGCCCGGCTCGAAGGCATGGACCTCAGCCTCGAAGTCGCCGCCGCCGACCTTTACGCCAACCGCTGGCAAACCTTCCGCCGCGTGACCCTGCCGCTGGCCCTGCCCGGCATCATCGCGGGTTCGATGCTGGCCTTCGTGATCTCGCTCGACGATGTGATCATTACCGAGTTTGTCAAATCCGCCGGACAAGATACCCTGCCCACCTATATGCTGGGTCAGCTGCGCCGCGTCGTCACCCCTGAGGTCAACGCGATTTCCACCGCCCTTCTGGGCCTGACGATCCTGCTTCTGACCGCCTTTTTCTTACTGACACGAACGCGGGACTAAGCCCGCGCTTTGGCCCCCGAGGCCGAGCATTCAACAAGGAGAGACCTATTATGAAAAAACTTCTCACATCCGTCGCCGCGCTGGCGACCGTGGCCAGCATGGCCTCGGCCGAGGGCGAGCTGAACATCTTCAACTGGGGCAACTATACCAACCCCGATCTGATCAAAAAATTCGAGGAAACATACGACGTCAAGGTCACGGTCACCGACTTCGACAGCAACACCACCGCCCTGACCAAGATCGAGGCCGGCGGGCATGGGTTTGATATCGTCGTCCCGACCCACTCCTATATCCCGATCTACGTGGAAAAGGGCCTGCTGATGAAGCCCGGCATCCCCGAGATGGAAAACTACCACAACCTCGCGCCGCAATGGGTCGATGTCGATTGGGACCCCAAGCGTGAATATTCCGTGCCATGGCAGTGGGGCACCACCGGCGTTGCCGTCAACACCAAGGCCTATTCCGGTGACGTGAACACCGCCGCCATCTTCATGGACCCGCCCGCCGAACTGGTCGGCAAGGTCAACGTCGTGCCCGAAATGCAGGACGTGATTTCCATGGCGCTGATGTACGTTGGCGGCACTCCCTGCACCACCGACAAGACCATGCTCAAGGCCGCCCGCGACGCGCTTGTCGCCGCCAAGCCGAAATGGATGAGCATGGACTACGGCATGACTGAAAAGATGTCGAACGGCGACGTGATGGCCAGCGTAAACTGGAACGGCTCCACCTTCCGCATCCGCAACAACAACCCCGACGTGGTCTATGGCTACCCGAAAGAGGGCTATATCGTCTGGATGGACAACGCCGCGATCCTCAACGACGCCAAGAACGCCGACAACGCCAAGCTGTTCATCAACTTCATCATGGATCCTGAAAACGCCGCGATGATTTCGTCCTTCGCGCGCTATGCCAACGGCATCACCGGGTCCGAGGCCTTCATGCCCGATGACATGAAAACCGCCCCGGAAATCGTTGTGCCCGCCGATCTGGTCGCCGCCGGTAAATTCACCGGCGCCTGCCCGAAAGAGGCACAGGACATGTACACCGCGATCTGGACCGAACTTCAGAAATAACTCCAGCCCAATGGGCAACTTCTGGGGCCCGTTCGCGGGCCCCTTTTTTATGCCACCGCGCGCCGGATCAAATCGATCAGGCTCGCCACCGCAAACAACACAGCCGCAACGCAGACGATCGTTGGCCCGGTGGGCGTGTCGAACACGAACGCCGCCTGTAATCCGCCCAGCGCCGACACTCCACCGATCACCGCCGCCATCACCGCCATCACCTCGGGCGTGCGTGCAAACGGTCGCGCCGCTGCGGCCGGCACGATCAGCATTGCCGCAATCAACAACACCCCCACCACCTTGATCGCCACCGCCACCACCAGCGCCAGCGCCAGCGTCAGCACCATCTGCTCGCGCTTGGGATCAATGCCGCTGGCATAGGCCAGATCCGGGTTCAGCGTCGCCGTCAGCAGCGCCGACCAGCGCCACGCCACGAGCGCCAGAACCATCGCCGCCCCGCCCCAGATCATCGCCAGATCCGGCTTGCCCACCGCCAGAATATCGCCAAACAGATACCCCATCAGGTCAATTCGGATTCCCTGCAGGAACGACACCGCCACCAATCCGAACGCCAGCGCCGAATGCGCCAGAACGCCCAGCAGCGTGTCCATCGCATAGCCCCGACCGCTCAGCGTGCTGACCGTGGTCGCCATCGCCAACGACACCGCAAGCACCCCGGCGAACACCGACACATCGAAACTCAGCGCCAGGGCCACCCCCAGGATCGAGGCATGCGCCGTCGCATCACCGAAATAGGCCATCCGCCGCCAGACCACGAAACACCCCAAAGGGGCCGCTGCCAGCGCCACGCCCAACCCCGCCAGCGCCGCGCGTATCAAAAAACTGTCCAGCATCATTGCGCCGCCTCATTCTCGTTTGCATGTGTATGGTCATGCCCGCAGCCCGCATCATGCGTGTGGTTGTGATCGTGCCGGTACAACGCCAGCGCCCCCTGCGTCCCGGTGCCGAACAGCGCCCGGTATTCCGGGGCCGAGGCGACAATCTCGGGCGTGCCGTGGCAACACACATGCCCGTTCAAGCACACCACCCGGTCGCTCGCGCTCATCACCACATGCAGCTCGTGACTGACCATCAACACGGCACAGCCCATCTCGCGCCGCACTTCCTCGATCTGCCGATAAAACGCCGCCGATCCCGGCTGATCCAATCCCTGCGTCGCCTCATCCAGCAACAACAGGTCCGGCTTGTCCAACAAGGCCCGCGCCAGCAACACCCGCTGAAACTGCCCGCCCGACAGCCCCGCCATCTGCCGTTCGGCCAGATCCGGCACCCCGGCCTTGTCCAGCGCCGCCGCCGCCCGCGCCCGGCTCACCCGCCGTGGCAAACCCAGAAACCGCGCCACCGTTATCGGCAGCGTCGGATCAATATGCAGCCTCTGCGGCACATAGCCGATCCGCAGCCCCGGCGCCCGGCTGATCTGCCCGGCCGAAGGCTTCACCGCGCCGATAATCGCCCTCAACAGTGTTGATTTGCCCGATCCATTCGGCCCGACAATCGTCACGATCTCGCCCCGGTCGATGTGAAAATCCACCCCCGACAACACTTCCGTGCTGCCCAGTTGCACACTCAGCCCACGCGTTTCAATCAATCGGCTCATGCCTGCGCGACCTGCGCTGACTTGCAGCGCGGGCAGATGCCCTCGGCCTCCACCACGGCCTGCTCAATTTCGAAACCGGCAGCCTCTGCCGCCTTCCCCAACCGGCCTTTCGTCGGCTCCGCATCCGCCTCGGCCACCGCCGAACACAGCCGACAGATCAGAAACCCCGGCGTGTGGACCTGCCCGGGCCGCGCGCAGGATACAAAGGCATTCAGCCGCTCGACCTTATGGGCAAAACTATGTTTCACAAGGAAATCCAAGGCCCTGTACGCCACAGGTGGCTGTGATCCCAACCCCTCGTCGCGCAGAACATCCAGAATTTCATAGGCCCCCATCGCCCGATGCTCTGACAGCAAAATCTCCAGTACCCGGCGCCGGACCGGTGTCAGCTGCAACCCCAGTTGCGTGCAAACGCCGTCCACCGCCGTCACCCCTTCCGAGATGCAGCTGGCGTGATTGTGTTTTTCAAATCCAAGCGCGGTCATGGCGGGTCCTTCGCTGTGATGCGGATTTCAGGGTTGTAATGTTATATTATACCACTTACAACCTCGTCAGATGTTATAAAATCACATGAGGTCCCCAATGCACAAGCGCCTTCTTCCCTTGCTCGCCCTGCTGGCCACGCCGCTGACGGCGACCGCCCTGATGGCCGAGGTGCCGCATGTCGCCACCGACATCCCCCCCGTTCACTCGCTGGTGTCTCAGGTCATGGGCGATCTTGGCACGCCCGCGCTGATCGTGCGCCCCGGCGCCTCGCCGCATGACTATGCCCTGCGCCCCTCCGAGGCCGCCGCGCTGGAACGTGCCGATCTGGTGGTCTGGATCGGCCATGGCCTGACCCCCTGGCTGGAAACGCCCCTTCAGCGGCTGGCAGCAACCGCACATGTGATCGAGCTGATGGACACCCCCGGCACCCGCACCCTGCCCTACCGCGAAACCGTCGTGTTCAGCCCGGATGATCACGCAGAAGACCACGCCGATGATCATGACGACCATGCTGACGAGCACATGGACGAGCACGCCGACGATGACGACCACGCGGACGATGACCACGCACACGGCCATTCCGGTATCGACCCGCATGGCTGGCTCGACCCGGAAAACGGCCGCTTCTGGCTTTCCCTGATCGCGCAGGCGCTCAGCGAGGCCGACCCCGAAAATGCTGCCACCTATGCCGCCAATGCCGAGTCCGCCCGCGCCCGGCTTGATGCCACCATCGCGCAGATCGACATCACGCTGGCCCCGGTCAGCACCAAGCCGTTTGTCGTCTTCCACGACGCCTTCCAGTATTTCGAGAAACGCTTTCACATGACCGCCGCCGGGGCGATCTCGCTCAGCGATGCCGCCGCCCCCAGCCCCGCCCGCATTGCCGCAATCCGACAGGCGGTGCAGGATCACGGCGTCACCTGCGTGTTTTCCGAACCGCAGTTCAACCCCGGCCTTGTCGCCACGGTCTTCGACGGCACCGGCGCGCACACGGCGGTGATCGACCCGCTTGGAACCGGGCTGCCGCTTGGTCCGGACCTTTATACCGATCTGCTGACCGGGCTGGCCCGGACCATGGCCGACTGCCTCTGATCCTCAGGCGTCGTTGAACCCTTCCAGCACGTTCACCGTGTTGATCCCGACCGCCTCGATGGCATAACCGCCCTCCATGCAGAACACCGTCGGCAGGCCCAGCCTGCCGATGCGTCGGCCCGCGTCGATGAAATCAGGGCTGTCCAGCTTGAAGAAGCTGATCGGGTCGTCCTTATAGGCATCCACCCCCAGCGACACCACCAAGGTCTCGGCCCCCCACGCCTTGATCCGCGCCAGCGCCGCATCCAGCGCCTCGGCCCACGCGGCATAGCCGGTTCCGGGCAGCATCGGATAGTTCACCGTCGCCCCTTCGCCCGCCCCAATCCCGACCTCATCGGCATAGCCAAGGAAATACGGAAACGCATCCTCTGGCGCCCCGTGCAGCGACGCAAAGAACACGTCGCCGCGATCAAAGAAAATGTCCTGCGTGCCGTTGCCGTGATGGAAATCAATGTCCAGCACCGCCACGCGGTCCGCCCCATCATTGCGGAACATCTGCGCCACCACAGCGGCGTTGTTGATAAAGCAATACCCACCGTACATGTCGCTTGCCGCATGGTGCCCCGGTGGGCGGCACAACCCAAAGGCCGCGCGCGCTCCCGATGCCACCGCCCGCTGCGCCGCCTGCGCGCTGGCCACCGACGACAGTGCCGCCGTCCAGGTGCCGCCCGTCATCGCCGTCTCGGAGGCCAGCGCATAATATCCGACCTTGCCGTCAATATTGCGCGGGGGCCGTGCGATCTGCATCCGCCGCGCCGGGAACGAGGCCGCGATGATCTCGCCGGCGAACCCCTCGGCCTTCCACTCGTCCCACGCCGCCTCCAGAAACTCCAGATACCCGGCATCATGCAGCCCACGCACCACAGCCATATCCGGTGCACCGGGGGCCACTGGCGGCGCAAACCCGCGCTCGTTCAGCCGCGCCAGAACATATTCCACCCGGCTGGGCCGCTCAAACGGGGTGACAAACTCCCCGCCGTTCAGCTCCGCCTGCGGGAAATGCCTGCGATGTTCTTCACTAAAAAATACCTGCATGACAGGCTCCTCTGACTGCGTCCCATTTCGACGTGCCTCCGCCTGCGGTTGCCCCACCAATAAAAAGCGCAAGCCGCATGAAACCAATCCGGGGTTTCACGCGTTATTACTCAGACCAACGGGCAAATACATGCAAGGCACATTGAATTTGATCAAAACCAGACACAGCCCGGCTGTCAACCGGCGCGAAGCCGCGCAATCTTGCCGCGCTTGTACGGAATGATGATGGAGCTTTGCCCCCGAACACCCTATTCTCGAGCCGAACAGCACCCTGCCCTGCGACAGATCGCACAGGACAAAAGGTACCCCGTGGCACAACGCTCTGGAATACTGCACATTTTCAAGGCACTTGCCGTGGTCGCCCTTGGGGTTTCGGCCCTGCCTGCCCATGCGCTCGACAGCCTCGACATCACCCTGCGCAATTCCGACAACACCAGCCTGCGCACCCGGCTGCGCCTGGCCTCGCTGCTGCGTACCGCCGACAAAGAGGGCGTCACCGATCCGCAGGATCTGTTCGCCACCGCGCTGGCCGATTATCAGCGCCTGCTCGAAACGCTCTACGCCTACGGCTACTACTCGGGCGTGATCAATATCCGCCTTGATGGGCAAGAGGCCGCACTGATCCCGCCGCTCAGTCCGCCCAAGCAGATCTCGCGCATCGACGTGTCGATCGACCCCGGCCCGCCCTTCGTCTTTGCCACTGCGCGGATTGCACCGCTGGCCCCCGGCACCACCCTGCCGCCCGAATTCGCACGCGGCCAGCGCGCCCGCAGCTCTGTCGTGCTCGACAGCGTCCAGACCGCCGTCACCGGCTGGCGCGAGGCGGGCTATGCCAAGGCCACCCCCGGCGCGCGCACCCTGACCGCCGATCACGCCGCCCGCACGCTGTCGGCGCAGATCGCCATCCTGCCCGGCCCGCAAGTGCGCTTTGGCCGCCTGATCCCCGCAGGCACCTCTGCCGTGCGCGCCAGGCGGATCCACCGCATCGCGGGCCTCCCCGAGGGCGAGGTGTTCTCGCCGCAGGAGATCGACAAGGCCGCCACCCGGCTGCGCCGCACCGGCACCTTCCGCTCGGTTGACGTGACCGAGGCCAAAACCCTCGGCCCCGACAACACCATGGACATCACCGCCGCCGTGGTTGACGAAAAACGCCACCGCTTCGGCGCTGGCGCCGAGATATCCAACGTCGAAGGGCTGGCCCTCTCCGGCTTCTGGATGCACCGCAACCTGCTGGGCGGCGCCGAACGGCTGCGCGTCGAAGGCTCTGCCTCGGGCATCGGCGGCACCACCGGCGGCATCGACTATGCCCTTGGCACCCGGTTCGAACGCCCCGCCGTCTTCGGCGCCGACACCAAGTTCTTCGCCCACCTCGATCTCGAGGTGCTGGACGAGCCCGATTTCAAATCCAACGAGGCCACCGCAGGCGTCGGCGCAACCCGGATTTTCTCGGACCACCTCGAAGGCGACCTTGAAATCGCCCTCACCTACTCCGAAACCGAGGATGCCTTCGGCAAGCGCCGCTTCACCCTGCTGACCTTTCCCACCGCCCTGCGCTGGGATCTGCGCGACAACATCCTGAACCCGACGCGCGGGCACTACATCAACGCCAACGTCACCCCCTTCTTCGGCCTGTCTGGCGAAGACACCGGCGGGCAGATCAAATTCGACAGCCGGATCTATCGCAGCCTCGGCAGCAATGACCGCTTTGTCGTCGCTGGCCGGGTGCAGCTTGGCTCGGTCGTCGGGCCAGCCCTGGCCGATGCGCCCCCAACCTATCTGTTCCACTCCGGCGGTGGCGGCACCGTGCGCGGCCAGCCCTATCAGTCGCTCGGCGTCGATCTGGGCGGCGGCACCACCGCCGGCGGGCGCAGCTTCGTCGGCCTGTCAGGCGAGCTGCGCGCCCGCATGACCGATACCATCAGCCTCGTGGGCTTTGCCGACGCGGGCTATATCGGCGCCGAAAGCTTCTATGACGGCTCGGGTGAATGGCACTCCGGGGCCGGGCTGGGGCTGCGCTATGATACCGTCGTTGGCCCCGTCCGGCTTGATATCGCCGCCCCGCTCAGCGGCTCAACCGGCGAAGGGGTGCAGGTCTATGTCGGCATCGGGCAGGCGTTCTGATATGCGTACTCTTTTCCTTCTCATCCTGCTTCTGCTCCCGCCGCTGCCCTTGCTGGCCCAGCAAACCGCCGAGTCTGATCGTGGCCTGCTCGAAGGGCTGCTCGAAGACAACCTGTCCGACATTGGCCGCTCCGTTGATGTGGTGGGCTTCGCAGGCGCGCTCAGCTCGACCGCCACGATCGAGAAACTGACCATCGCCGACGCCGACGGCATCTGGCTGACCCTCAACGGCGTGACCCTGAACTGGAGCCGCACCGCCCTGCTCTCTGGCCGCCTCGAAGTGAACGAGCTGTCCGCCGACGAGGTTCTGATTCCCCGCGCCCCGGTCAAGGACAGCAGCGCCCTGCCCACCCCCGAGGCCAAAGGCTTCGCCCTGCCCGAACTCCCTGTCTCGGTCAATATCGGCAAGCTCTCCATCACCCGCGCCGTGCTCGGTGCAGCCCTCCTCGGGCAAGAGGCCACTCTGGCCCTCACCGGCGCGGCGCAGCTCGAAGGCGGCGCAGGCAGCGCCACCCTGTCGGTCACCCGGCTGGGCCAAACCCCCGGTACGCTGGCGCTCGATGCCGCCTATGCCAATGCCACCCGCGACCTGCGGCTTGACCTGTCACTGGCCGAACCAAGTGGCGGGATCGCCGCCAGCCTGCTTGGCCTGCCCGGCACACCCGCCGTGCAGCTAAGCATTTCCGGCGAGGGGCCGATTGATGGCTTCGCCGCGACGCTGGCGCTTTCGACCGATGGCAAACCCCGCCTGAACGGCACCCTGACGCTGGATGCCACCCGCCCCGAAGATCAACCCGACGCCGCGCCCGATTACCACTTCGCCGCCGATCTGGGTGGCGACATCGCCCCGGTCTTCGCGCCTGAATACCGCCCCTTCTTCGGCCCCGACATCCGGCTTCAGCTCAACGGCAACCGCAGCGCGGCAGGCCAGATCACCCTTGACCGGCTCGACCTGTCCGCCGACGCCCTGCACCTGAGCGGCCGCGCCCGGATTTCGCCGCAGGGCTGGCCTGAGCTGCTGGCCCTGACCGCCGATATCACCCCGCGCGACGGTGCGGACGTGCTACTGCCGCTGTCTGGCCCCGCAACCCGCCTGAACGCCGCCCGGCTGAAACTGGACTATGACGCCGCCAAGGGCGATGGCTGGGCGCTCGACATGGCGCTGGACGGGCTCGACCGTGCCGGGCTCAGCCTGCAACACGCCACCCTGTCGGGGGCGGGCGACCTGCTGCGCGGCACCGACACCGCGCTGGGGCGCGTGACCGGACAGGCGACGCTGGCCGCCCTTGGCGTGCACCCGCAGGATGCCGCCCTTGCCACCGCCCTTGGCCGCGACATCCGTGCCGCCCTGCGCTTCGACTGGACGCAGGGTCAGGCGCTGCGCCTGCCCTCGCTCACCCTGTCGGGGCAGGACTATGCCCTGACCGGCGCGGCCGAACTGGGCGGGCTGACCGACGGGCTGAACCTGATCATCACCACCGACACCACGCTGACCGCCGACAATCTGACGCGCTTTGCCCCGCTTGCGGGCCTGCCCCTGTCCGGTGCGGCACAACTGGCCGTCACCGGACAGGTCGAGCCCCTGTCGGGCCAGTTTGACCTGCGCTTCAACGGCGGCACCACCGACCTCGCGCTGGATCAGCCCCGGATCGACCCGCTGATCGCAGGCGCGGGCCAACTGGCCCTGCACGTGTCCCGCGACACCACCGGCACGCTGATCGACGCGCTGCGCATCGCCACCGCACAGGCCACGATCACCGGGTCCGGCGCCCTGCGCACCGGTGCCTCGCAACTGACCGCCTCTGCCCGCCTGCGTCAGGCCGCACTTGTTCTGCCCGGCGTCACCGGCCCCGCCACGCTGGACCTCACCGCCAGCCAAAGCACCGCCACCCTCTGGCAGGTCGACGCCACAGCCACCGCCCCCGGTGAAGCCACCGCCCACCTGTCCGGCACCATCACCGGCAACGGCACCGATCAGCTTGACCTGTCCGGTCAGCTCAAGGCCGAAGCACGCGACATTTCCGTCTATTCGCAACTGGCCGGGCGCCCGCTTGGCGGCGCAGCCCGGCTCACCGCCGAAGGCACGGGCAGCGCGCTGACCCGCAGCTTCGACACCACCCTTAGCCTCACCGGGCAGAACCTTTCGGCCGATACCGGCTATGTCGATCAGCTGCTCCGCGGCCAGTCCGACCTGCAAATGCAGGTCTCACGCGCGCCCTCGGGCCGCCTGTCGCTGAAAAACGTCGACCTCAGCACGCCCGAGCTGACCGCCCGCCTCGAAGGCACCGCGGATGAGACCGCAAACGCCCTCACCTTCTCGGCCCGGCTGCGCGACCTTGGCCTGCTCGACCCAAGCCTCAGCGGCGCGGCCACCGCGCAGGGCACTGCCACCCAAACCGACGACAACTGGAACGTCGACGTTGACGCCTCCGGCCCCGGTGGCACCCACCTGACCGCCCGCGGCACGGTCTCTGGCGATGCCAAACAGCTGGCCCTCGCGCTTGACGGCGTCGCCCCGCTGGCGCTGGCCAACAACAAACTCCGCCCGCGCAGCCTGTCCGGCGTGGCCAGCTTCGCCCTGCGGGTCGATGGCCCGCCCGCGCTCTCGTCGCTCAGCGGCAGCATCACCACCCAGAACGCCCGCCTGTCGGTTCCCGATCAGCGAATCGCCCTCGACGCCAGCACCGGCACCATCCGCCTGGGCGGCGGACAGGCCGTGCTCGACCTCGCCGCACAGGTCTCCTCGGGGGGCACGCTTCAGATCGATGGCCCCGTCACCCTGACGCCCGGCTTCCCGGCCACCCTCAGCGCGACCCTGCGCGACATCACCCTGTCCGACCCGAAACTGTTTGAAACCACCGTCAACGGCGGCCTTGCGCTTAACGGCCCGCTGACCGGCGGCGCGCGGATCACCGGACAGCTTGACCTCGGCCTGACCGAACTGCGCGTGCCCAACCCCAGCGGCACCAACTTTGCCGACCTCCCCGGCCTGATCCACCGCAACGAACCTGCCGAGGTGAACCGCGTCCGCGACTGGGCCGGGATGCTGGCCCAAACCACCACCCCAAGCGCCCCTTCTGTCACCTACCCGCTCAACATCGTGATCCGCGCGCCCTCTCGCATCTTCGTGCGCGGGCGTGGGCTCGATGCCGAACTCGGCGGCACCCTGCGCCTGATCGGCACCACCTCGAATGTGGTGCCACAAGGGCGGTTCGACCTGATCCGTGGCCGCATGGATATCCTTGGCAAGCGCCTGACCCTCAGCGAGGGGCACATTCGCCTGCAAGGCGCCTTCGACCCCTATATCCGCTTCGTCGCCAACACCACCAGCGCCGACGTGACCGCCTCGATCACCATCGACGGACAGGCCAGCGCCCCCGCCCTGACCTTCTCCTCCAGCCCCGATTTGCCCGAAGACGAAGTGCTGTCGCTCATCCTGTTTGGCCGCGAACTGACCCAGATCTCGCCGCTGCAAGCCATCCGCCTCGCTGCCGCCCTGCGCACCCTCACCGGCAAAGGCGGCGACGGGCTGTCAGGCAACCTGCGGCGCGGGCTGCAACTTGATGACCTCGACGTCACCACCACCGACGAAGGCGCGACCGAGGCCCGCGTCGGCAAATACATCAGCGAAAATATCTATACCGAGGTCACAGCCGACACGCAGGGCCGCTCGCAGATCAACCTCAACCTCACGATCACACCTTCCCTCACCGCCCGTGGCCGCATGACCTCCGACGGTGAAACCGGCCTCGGCCTGTTTCTGGAAAAAGACTACTGAGCGCGCCCTAGCCCAGAAACTCGATCTCGACAAAGGCGCATTCAAAGTCATTGCCGTTGATCACGTCATGCGTTGCCCCCGCAGGCCGGAAATAGGGCACGCCGGTCTTCAGCTCCGACCGGATCCGCTCGCCGCCTTCCATCTCGATCTCCAGAAACCCGTCGAATTGCGGCACCACCACATAGTCATACTCATGCGTATGCCAGCCGGTGTTGTCCCCGCGCGCCGCGAACCGCCACTCGGTCACCCGCGTCCGCTCATTCTCAATAAACACAGTCGCAACCGACGTTCCCACCGATGCCGCAGATCCACACATGACAATCCCCTGTTTTGCTCTGCCCCGAACGCTACGCCCCCCGCGCCCACACCAACAGCGCCAGTCCCACAAACCCATGAGTCCACTGAACCACCAAACGAAACTGACAATCTCACCCGAAGTCTGCTCTGCGGCTAAAGTGGGCATAGCGTGTATATCGGCTTTGTGTCATCGTGGGTTCAATCTCCTGTCCTGGAGGCCGTGGCTGACCTTATGAAACCAAAAATTCTCACGACGCTCACGACCTATGATCGAAGGCAATTTGCCGACGACTTGGTCGCTGGAATTACCGTGGCAATGGTCGCATTGCCCTTGAGCCTTGCAATCGCCATTGCTTCTGGCGCGGCGCCGGAAAAAGGGCTCGTTACCGCAATCGTCGCCGGCTTCCTGATCTCGCTTCTTGGCGGCAGCCGTGTGCAGATCGGGGGGCCGACCGGCGCGTTTATCGTCGTCGTTTTCGGTGTCATATCTGAGCATGGATATGACGGGCTTGTCCTGGCGACATTCATGGCCGGGATCATCATGTTGGTCGCCGGGTATCTGCGGGCAGGAAACCTTGTCGCTTTTGTGCCTGAATCCGTGATCAACGGCTTCACCATCGGCATCGGTGTTATCATCGCAACAAGCCAGATCAAGGACCTGTTTGGCCTTTCGGTTGCGCAAGTTACGGCAGAATTCATCGCAAAGATCGAGGCACTTTGGGGCGCACGTCATACTGTGAATCTCCTGGCTCTCGGGATCGGGCTTGCAACCATGGCATCAATCGTTGCCCTGCGACGGCTGGCTCCCAAATTTCCGGGGCTGATTGTCGCCGTTGGTTTGACCTCCGCCATTGTTGCCATGGCCGTGCTGCCCGTTGATACGATCTTCTCCCGGTTCGGCGAATTGCCTCGCGCGCTACCTGTTCCCGCGCTTCCGGTTATCAGCGCCGAGCGGGTCGCAGAACTGCTTCCTTCGGCCTTTGTCATCGCATTCCTTGCAAGCATTGAATCGCTGTTGTCCGCGATGGTCGCAGACAAGATGATCGGCGGTCACCACAGGCCGAACGCCGAAGTTCTGGCGCAGGGCTTCGCCAATATTGGCTCAGCCTTGTTTGGGGGTCTTCCGGCCACCGGGGCGATTGCCCGAACGGCCACGAATGTTCGCGCGGGCGGGAAAACGCCGGTTGCCGGGCTCGTTCACGCACTCACCATTCTGCTTGTCATGCTTCTGGCGGCGCCTCTCGCGGGCTATCTTGCCATGCCTGCGCTTGCAGGGTTGCTCATCTTGACTGCCTGGAACATGAGCGAGCCACACAAGTGGCGCGGCTACATGCAAGCCAGAAAATCCGATCGGGTTTTGCTGGTTCTCACTCTGGTTCTGACGGTATTCGCAGATCTGACCATCGCTATTGGCGTTGGCGTCTCCTGTGGCCTAGCCTTGCGGTTGCGGGGGCATAATGCGGACATAGAAAAAGATTGGACGCCACCTGATCGCTAAGCGAAGGTCTCTACTCAAACCTCATTCAGAAATGCGCGCACCTGGCGCACGTCCGCACAGCACATATACCACCACATCTGAATGAAATGGCGATCCCACGAGGACTCGAACCCCGAACCTGCTGATTAGAAGTCAGCTGCTCTATCCAGTTGAGCTATGGGATCGCAAAGCCGCAGTTTTGCGGCAAAGCAGTTCTGCGGCAAAAAAGAGGGGCTTAGTGGGTCCAGGCGCCGCGGCGATTGGTGGCGAAATTCTCGCCATAGCCACCGACGCGGATATTGGGTTTGCGCGGTTTGGGCTCGGTCACGACCGCCTCAATCCCGTGCTCGCGTGCATAATCCAGCGCGGCCTCTTTGCTGGCAAAGCTCAACCGCACCTGCGTCTGAGTATCCCCGCTCGAAGTCCAGCCCATCAACGGATCGACCTCGCGGGCCGAGGCGGGCATATAATCCAAAACCCAGTTTCTGGTCTTGGCGACGCCCGACTGCATTGCGTTCCGGGCGGGTTTGTAGATTCTGGCACGCATGGCAAGACTCCTCTTTGCGCTGCGTTTATCCGGGAAAATCCCGCGCGCGGCAAGAGGTTCTCGGCCCCAAACCCCCGGTTCTGTCCGTAAAATTCCGGGCATCGGCGCGATCTGACCGCAATCTGCGCCGAAGGGGGTTGAAGTGGAACAAAAACAGACCAAAATCAGCACTGCCGCCCGACCCCGAACCGAAACCCGCCCCAGTGCCTGAAATCGGGCCTGAAAAGGAACCCCAATGTCTGACCCGACCCTCACCGCGCCGATGATGCACGCCCCGGCCCCCGATGTCCGGTCACGCCCCAAGCTTGAGGGCGGCAAGCGGTTTATCCTCGAAACCGAATTCTCCCCCGCCGGCGATCAGCCCAAGGCCATCGCCGAACTGACCGAGGGCATCAACGCGGGCGAGCACGATCAGGTGTTGCTGGGCGCCACCGGCACCGGCAAGACCTTCACCATGGCCAAGGTGATCGAAGCAACCCAGCGCCCGGCGATCATCCTCGCCCCCAACAAAACCCTCGCCGCGCAGCTCTATGGCGAATTCAAGGGCTTCTTCCCCGACAACGCCGTCGAATATTTCGTCAGCTACTACGACTACTACCAGCCCGAGGCCTACGTCGCCCGCTCCGACACCTTCATCGAGAAGGAGTCGCAGATCAACGAACAGATCGACCGGATGCGCCACTCCGCCACCCGCGCCCTGCTGGAACGCGACGACGTGATCATCGTCGCCTCGGTCTCCTGCATCTACGGCATCGGTAGCGTCGAAACCTACGGCGCCATGACCCAGGACCTGCAAGTCGGCAGCAGCTATGACCAGCGCGAAGTCATCGCCGACCTTGTCGCCCAGCAATACAAACGCAACGACGCCGGGTTCCAACGCGGCTCGTTCCGCGTCCGTGGCGACAGCCTGGAAATCTTCCCGGCCCACCTCGAAGACCGCGCCTGGCGCCTGTCCTTCTTCGGCGAGGAACTGGAATCCATCACCGAATTCGATCCCCTGACGGGCGAGAAGACCGATACCTTCGACCATATCCGCGTCTACGCCAACTCCCACTACGTCACCCCGAAACCGACGATGCAACAGGCCATCATCGGCATCAAAAAGGAACTGCGCCAACGCCTCGACCAGCTGGTGAACGAAGGCAAACTGCTCGAGGCCCAGCGCCTCGAACAACGCTGCACCTTTGACCTTGAGATGCTCGAAGCCACCGGCGTCTGCAACGGCATCGAAAACTACTCGCGCTACCTTACCGGCCGCGCGCCGGGCGAACCGCCCCCCACCCTGTTCGAATTCATCCCCGACAACGCCATCGTCTTCGCCGATGAATCCCACGTCTCTGTGCCGCAGATCGGCGGGATGTACAAAGGCGACTTCCGGCGCAAGATGACCCTGGCCGAACACGGCTTCCGCCTGCCGTCGTGCATGGATAACCGCCCCCTGAAGTTCGAGGAATGGGACGCCATGCGCCCGCAATCCGTCTTCGTCTCCGCCACCCCCGCCGCGTGGGAGCTGGAGCAAACCGGCGGCGTCTTCACCGAACAGGTGATCCGCCCCACCGGCCTGCTGGACCCGATGATCGAGATCCGCCCCGTCGATATGCAGGTCGATGACCTCCTTGACGAGGTCCGCAAAGTCTCTGCCGCAGGGTTCCGCACGCTCTGTACCACCCTGACCAAACGCATGGCCGAAGACCTGACCGAATACATGCACGAACAGGGCATCCGCGTGCGCTACATGCACTCCGACATCGACACCATCGAACGGATCGAGATCCTGCGCGACCTGCGCCTTGGTGCCTTCGATGTTCTGATCGGCATCAACCTGCTGCGCGAGGGGCTCGATATCCCCGAATGTGGCCTCGTCGCCATCCTCGACGCCGACAAAGAAGGCTTCCTGCGCTCGGAAACCTCGCTGATCCAGACCATCGGCCGCGCCGCCCGCAACGCCGAAGGCCGCGTCATCATGTACGCCGACCGCATCACCGGCTCGATGGAGCGTGCCATGGGCGAAACCGACCGCCGCCGCGCCAAGCAGATCGCCTATAATATTGAACACAACATCACGCCGCAGACCGTGAAAAAGAATGTCGAGGATATCCTCGCCGGGCTCTACAAGGGCGACACCGACCAATCCCGCGTCACCGCCAAAATTTCCAAACCCCTGCACGGCGCCAACCTCGAAGCCCACCTCGATGGCCTCCGCCTCGACATGCGCAAAGCCGCCGAGAACCTCGAATTCGAAGAAGCCGCCCGCCTGCGCGACGAGGTCAAACGGCTGGAAGCCGTCGACCTCGCCATCTCCGACGACCCCCTCGCCCGCCAATCCGCGGTCGAAAGCGCCGTCGAAAAAGCCGGTGCCGCGCGGGGTCGCTCAACGGGTGGTCGCGGCGGTCAAAGGGGCGGGGTCAAGCGGCGGGGGAGGTAGAATTCGATTCCCCATTGGGTAGAAGTTCGTTAGACAAAACCTAGGAGGGCCGCATGCCGCTAGATAGTCAAATACTTGGTCAAGGCGTATACACGCCGCGGGAAGCAGCACGACTTGCGCGCACAAACGCCCAACAAGTACTGCGGTGGACTCGTGGAAGCGGGACAAACGAACCTCTATGGCACGCTCACTTTCAATACTTGGACGAAGACACCACAGAAATTAGCTTCCTAGACTTAGTCGAGGTCAGGGTCGTTGCAGCAATGCGAAAGAAAAACATCTCCCTTCAATCGATCCGATTTGCCATTTCTTTTGCTCAACAGAAGTTCGGAATAGAACGTCCTTTAGCATCACAAAAATTCAAAACTGTTGGCACCGAGATTCTCATGGAAGCGGTTGAAAGCGATGGGGAGTATGTGAGCCTTGCGAAGAATCGGCCAGGTCAGAAAGTTTTCCGAGAGATTATTGCCCAGTCATTAAATGACTTGGAATATGAGAACCAGGTCGCTGTGAGATGGCGGCCAAAAGGGTTTTCCAATGTCGTCATCGATCCAAACCGGCATTTTGGCGATCCAATCCTAGATCAGTTTGGTATCTCCACAAATACGATTTATAATGAGTTTAAAGACTTCAAAGATTTGAACTATCTGTCATGTATTTATGAGATTCCAAAAGGAATACTGAATGCGGGAATTTTGTTTGAGAAAAGCTTAGACGAGGCAAATGGTTAAGGTACTTTTCGACCATAACATGCCGCCGTGCATAGCTCGCGCCATGCACGAGCTAATCAGAATAGACGATCATGAAGCCTATGCGCTTCGAGAGAAGTTTCCTACAAACATTTCCGACATCGACTACTTCAGCAAACTAAACCGTGACTGGATAGTCGTTTCAAAAGACTTGCAAAACTCCCGGAAAAAAGCAGAGCGTTCCGCCATTCTCCGCAACAGGGTCGTAGCATTCTATCTTTCCCCTTCATTACAGAAAAAGAAGGTGGGGGAGCAAGCAGCCGCAATCATGTGGCACTGGGACAAAATGCTCGCCCATAGAGCAAACGTTGAAAACGGGCTATTTTTGCTACCAGAGAATAAATCTCGCTTCAAATCTCTTTAGAAGAAAAATGTAAGATCGACCGAGCAGGCGGCTTCAGCCTCCACTTCTTCACCCCCTTCCCGCCCCAAACCCTTAACGCCTCCCCCCGTCCGCCCCGTTAACCCGGCAAAACCCGCCACCCCCGGTGCACGCGCGGTGCACGCGTTGTGCACGCCGATCACACCGGCCAAAACCGCCGATTTCCCCTTGTTAACCCCCGTTTCCCGGCCCGAGTCGCCGCCCACATCCGCGCCCCGCCGGTCGCTGCGTTAACCACGAAACGCCAATCCGCCACATTGAAATCTGCCACACTCTGCGCCATACTGACGTTGAGGGTAGCAACCCGCGCGACGTCAAAAGGTGAAAACACCGGGCCCGCGCATCGGATCGAGGCAGAGATATGAAACACATCCTTTTTGCCGCCATGCTGGCGGTTTTCATTGCACCTCTGGGTGCAACCACGGCCCTTGCAGGCCCGATTGACCGCGCCTGTCTGGCCTCCCCCCGCCAGCAGAAAAGCCGCCAACTTTGTGGCTGCATTCAGCGCGTCGCCAATCAAACTCTCAGCCGCCGTGATCAGCGTCTGGCCGCAAAATTCTTCGTCAAGCCGCATATGGCGCAGGAAATCCGCCAGTCCGACAGCCGCAGCCACGAGATTTTCTGGTTACGTTACAAAGAGTTCGGCGCCGCCGCCGCTGCGACCTGCAGCTAAGCCCGCCGCCGCAACAGCCGTATTGCCTGACGCCCGCGCTTGCGCCATGATCCCGCCGAGGGAGACAAACCGATGCGCAAATTTCTGGTGGTTCTGGACGACAGCCGCGAATGCCTCAACGCCATGCGCTTTGCCGCCATGCGCGCGGCCGGCTCTGGTGGCGGGGTTGCGATCCTGTCGATCATCCCGCCCGAAGAGTTCAACCACTGGATCGGCGTCGGTGACATCATGCGCGAAGAGGCCCGCGAGCGAATCGAGGTCCACTTCGAGGTCTTCGCCAAATGGATGCGCGACAAACAGGGCGTCGACCCCGAACTCGTGATCCGCGAAGGTGAACCGGTGACGGAAATCCTGGCGCAGATCCACGCCGACCCCGACATCGGCGTCCTCGTCCTCGGCGCCGGCACCGACAAAAAAGGCCCCGGTCCCCTCGTCACCCAACTCAGCCGCAGCGCCGGCTCCCTGCCCATCCCGATCACCATTGTGCCCGGCGATCTGTCCAAGGAACGGCTCGAAGCCATCACCTGAGGCCCCGCCACGCTTGTCGTGGCCGCCGCATCTGTACTGCGCGGTTCCCTACCGCAGTGCGCCTTGGTCCGCATACAGCCCGCAGGCCAAAGCGTTTTGGGCCGCCGAGGCCAGCGCCCCCAAAGAGCTGCAACAGCGGATCATCTGACCCGTTCGTACACCCCCAAACCTTGACTCCGGCCCCCTCCGAGCGCATATCCAAGGCAAGCCATAAAAGGTACACCTGCGATGTTCATTCAAACCGAATCCACCCCGAACCCCGCCACGTTGAAATTCCTGCCCGGTCAAGCCGTTCTGGGCGCGGGCACCGCCGACTTCCCCTCGGCGGCAGGCGCAGAGGCCTCGCCTCTGGCGCAGCGCATCTTTGCGGTCAGCGGCGTCAGCGGCGTGTTCTTAGGCACCGACTTCGTGACGGTCACCAAATCCGATCAGGTCGAATGGGATCACATCAAACCCGCCATTCTGGGCGCGATCATGGAGCATTTCCAGTCCGGCCAGCCGGTGATGGCAGACTCCGCCACGCCCGCCTCGGGCCATGCGGATCACGATGGGCCTGACGGCGAAATCGTTGGCCAGATCAAAGAGTTGCTGGACACCCGCGTGCGCCCTGCCGTGGCGCAAGATGGTGGCGACATCACGTTCCACGGCTTTGATCGCGGCGTGGTCTACCTGCATATGCAAGGCGCCTGCGCCGGTTGCCCGTCTTCGACGCTGACCCTGAAAATGGGCATCGAAAACCTGCTGCGCCACTATATCCCCGAGGTGACCGAGGTTCGGCCCGTTGCCGTCTGACCGTCTGATCCTTGGGTTCGACACATCGGCCGCGCATTGCGCGGCCGCTTTGCTGTCGGGCGACCAGCTGATCGCCTCCACGGCCGAGGACATGGGCCGCGGCCAGGCCGAGCGACTGTTCCCCCTGCTAGAGGAGTTGCTGGCAGGCGCAGGCGCAACATGGGCCGATCTGCACGCACTCGGCGTCGGCGTCGGGCCGGGAAACTTCACCGGCATCCGCATTTCCGTCGCAGCCGCGCGCGGTCTGGCACTGGCGCTTGAGATCCCCGCCATCGGCGTCACCACGTTCGAGGCGACAAGCTGGGGCCACACGACCCCGCATATCGCCTGCGCCCCCGCCCCACGCGGGCAGGTCTATGTGGCGCCCCCCGGCACCGCCCCGGCGCTGATGCCGCTCGACACCGCGCAGGCGCTTGGCCTGCCGCTGCTGTCACCGCCCGCCCCCGCAACGTTGGCCGAACATATCGCCCGCGTCGCCGCCACCCGCGCCGACCAACCGGCACCGCCGCCCGCACCGCTCTATATCAAGGCCGCCGATGCCGCGCCGCCGCGTGACCCCGCGCCGCTGATCCTGACCGATGGCGCCTGAGGATCTGGCCCGCCTGCACGCGGCAGCCTTCACCACTCTGCGACCATGGTCCGCCGCTGAATTCGAAACCCTTCTGGCCTCGCCCTATGTGTTTCTGGCGGCGCAGCCACAGGGCTTTGCCCTTGGCCGCGTCATCGCGGACGAGGCGGAACTGCTGACGCTGGCCACCGATCCCGCGCATCGCCGTCAGGGCCTGGGGCGTGACCTGCTGCACCGCTATCACGACACCGCCCAGCAGCGCGGCGCGACCACCACATTTCTCGAGGTGGCCGAGGACAATCAGCCCGCCATCGCGCTCTATCACTCTGACGGCTATGCGATCATGGCCCAGCGGCGGGATTACTATCGCACGACGCAAGGCACCCGGCTTGCCGCGCTGATTATGCGGCGCGCACTGCCCTAGCGTCACCTCGCCTTTCCCGGCATCCGGGGAATTTTCAGAACAGTTTCCTGTTGACCCCCGCCCATGCCTGCGGCCAAATCGCACATGATCAGACCCGATCTGCTCGCTGAACGGGCACGCGTTTCATGATGCGCCCGAAGCCAACACTATGGGAGACGACAATGACCCTGATGCAGAAATTCCTTGGCGCAGTCGCCGCGACCGCGCTCAGCGCCGGTGCTGCACTGGCCGAACCTGCCCTGATCTTCGATCTGGGCGGCAAATTCGACAAATCCTTCAACGAAGCCGCCTATGCCGGCGCCGAGCGTTGGGCAAAGGAAACCGGCGGCAAGTATTTCGAAATCGAAATGCAGTCCGAAGCACAGCGTGAACAGGCTCTGCGCCGCTTTGCCGAAGCAGGCGCCAACCCCATCGTCACCACCGGCTTTGGCATGAGCGCCCCGATCGAGGCCGTCGCCCCCGATTACCCCGACACCAAATTCGTCACCATTGACGGCTGGGTCGAAGCCCCCAACGTGCTGGTCGTTGGCTTCACCGAGCACGAGGGCAGCTATCTGGTCGGCATGCTGGCCGCGATGGCGTCGAAAACCAACACCGTTGGCTTCATCGGCGGCATGGATATCCCGCTGATCCGCAAATTCGCCTGTGGCTATGCCCAAGGCGCTCTGGCCGTGAACCCCGACGCCAAGGTGATTTCCAACATGACCGGCACCACGCCCGCCGCCTGGAATGACCCGGTCAAAGGCTCGGAGCTGACCAAGGCGCAGATCAGCCAAGGCGCTGACGTTGTCTATGCTGCGGCCGGTGGCACCGGCGTTGGCGTTCTGCAAACCGCCGCCGACGAAGGCATCCTGTCAATTGGTGTCGACAGCAACCAGAACCACCTGCACCCGGGCAAGGTTCTGACCTCGATGCTCAAGCGCGTCGATGTTGCCGTCTACAACATCATGAAAGCCGGCCCTGACGTCAGCACCGACTATCAACTGCTGGATCTGGCCGCCGACGGTGTTGGCTATGCCATGGATGAAAACAACGCCGACCTGATCACCCCAGAGATGCAAGAGGCCGTCGAGGCCGCCAAAGCCAAAATCATCTCGGGCGAAATCAAGGTCCACGACTATTCGTCGGATGACACCTGCGAAGCGCTCAAGTTCTGAATGAGCACTGCAACACATCACAAAGGGCAGCCGGACACGGCTGCCCCCGCCATTGAGTTGCGCGGCATCTCCAAGGCCTTCGGGCCGGTGCAGGCGAACAAGGATATTTCCATCCGGGTCATGCCCGGTACGATCCACGGGATCATCGGCGAAAACGGCGCGGGCAAGTCCACGCTGATGTCGATCCTCTATGGCTTCTACAAAGCCGACGCCGGAGAGATTTTTATCCTCGGCCAAAAAACCGCCATCCCTGACAGTCAGGCCGCGATCGCGGCGGGCATCGGCATGGTGTTCCAGCATTTCAAGCTGGTCGAAAATTTCACGGTGCTGGAAAACGTCATTCTGGGCGCCGAAGACGGGCGCCTGCTGCGCCCCAGCCTTGCCAAGGCCCGCAAATCGCTGCGCAATCTGGCGACCGAATACGGGCTGGATGTTGATCCCGACGCGGTGATCCAAGACATCGGCGTCGGCATGCAGCAGCGGGTGGAAATCCTCAAGGCGCTGTACCGTCAGGCCGATATCCTGATTTTGGACGAACCCACCGGGGTTCTGACCCCCGCCGAGGCCGATCAGCTGTTTCGCATCCTCGACCGGCTGCGCGCCGAGGGAAAAACCATCATCCTGATTACCCACAAGCTGCGCGAGATCATGGAGATCACCGATACCGTGTCCGTCATGCGCCGCGGTGAAATGACCGCCACGGTCAAGACCGCCGACACCAGCCCCGAGGCGCTGGCCGAACTGATGGTCGGCCGTAAGGTCCTGTTACAGGTGGAAAAACAACCCGCCCGCCCCGGTGCCACCATGCTTGAGGTCGAAAACCTGCACGTCACCGATGAAAAGGGCGTCGAGCGCCTGAAAGGCATCTCTCTTGAGATCAAGGCGGGCGAAATCCTTGGCATCGCCGGGGTCGCGGGCAATGGTCAGTCGGAGTTGCTCGAGGTGTTGGGCGGCATGATCCCCGGCACCGGAACGATCCGCGTCAACGGCCAGGATCTTGACCTCACCGGCAAGCATTCCGATGGGCGCTCGCGCCGTGCGCGCGGCATCGCCCACGTTCCCGAAGACCGCCAGCGCGAGGGCTTGATCATGCCCTACACCGCGTGGGAAAACAGCGTTTTCGGCTATCACAACGATCCGGCCTATCAGAAAAATATGCTGCTGATGAACAACGCGGGCATCCTGAAAGACGCCGACGACATGATGAACCGCTTCGACGTGCGCCCCCCCAATCCGCGCCTGTCGGCCAAGAATTTCTCGGGTGGCAACCAGCAGAAAATCGTCGTCGCCCGCGAGATCGAGCGCAACCCCGACCTGCTGTTGGTGGGCCAGCCCACCCGCGGCGTCGACATCGGCGCGATCGAGTTCATCCACAAACAAATCATCGCCCTGCGCGATCAGGGCAAGGCGATCCTGCTGGTCAGTGTCGAGCTGGATGAAATCCTGTCGCTTTCCGATCGCATCGCGGTCATGTTTGACGGTCAGATCATGGGTGAACGCCTGCCGGGCCAGACAAATCCCCAAGAACTGGGCCTGCTGATGGCCGGCGTCGCTGGAAAGGCCGCCTGATGGACAAAATGCCGAAATGGGCCGACGTGATCCTGATCCCGCTGATCTCGCTGCTGCTGGCCGCGATAATCTCGGCGCTGGTGATCCTGGCAATTGGCGAAGACCCGATTGCCGCCGTCAAGCTGATGGTGAACGGCGCGCTCGGCTCGACCTATGGCTGGGGCTATACGCTCTATTACGCCACCAACTTCATGTTCACCGGGCTGGCCGTGGCCGTGGCCTTTCACGCCAGCCTGTTCAACATCGGCGGCGAAGGTCAGGCGATGCTGGGCGGCTTGGGCGTGGCGCTGATCTGCCTGTTCGTGCCGTGGCCGCATTGGTCGCTGGCGCTGCTGGGCGCGACTGCAGCGGCCGCCGTCTTCGGGGCCGCCTGGGCCGCGATCCCGGCCTATCTTCAGGCCAGACGCGGCAGCCACATCGTGATCACCACGATCATGTTCAACTTTATCGCCGCCGCGGTGCTGAACTATGTTCTGGTCAACGTCCTGCGCCCCACCGGCCAGATGGACCCGGCGACCGGTAAATTCCCCACCGCCACCCACCTGCCAACCCTGCACGACATCCTGTCCCCCCTCGGCATCGCCTTTTCCAAGGCCGCCCCGGCAAATGTCAGCCTGATCGTCGCGGTTCTGGCCTGTGTTGCGGTCTGGCTGCTGATCTGGCGCACCCGTTTCGGATACGAACTGCGCGCCTATGGCTTCAGCGAAAGCGGCGCGCGCTATGCCGGGATCTCGCCCTTTCGCATCACCATGCTGGCGATGATGATCTCTGGCGGGCTGGCCGGGATGATGGCCATCAACAACGTCATGGGCGAGGCCGAGCGCCTGGTGATGAACGCAGTCGAGGGCGCCGGCTTCATCGGCATCGCCGTCGCGCTGATGGGCCGCAACCACCCGTTTGGAGTGTTTCTGGCCGCGATCCTGTTCGGCTTTCTCTATCAGGGCGGTGCCGAGCTGGCGCTCTGGACCTCGATCCCGCGCGAACTGATCACCGTCATTCAGGCGCTGGTGATCCTGTTCACCGGCGCGCTGGACAACATGGTGCGGATGCCGCTGGAAAAACTGTTCCTCGCGCTGCGCCGCAAGGAGGGCTGAGAGCATGGACTACCTCACCATCCTGCAAATCCTCGACAGCACGATCCGTCTGGCCACGCCGCTGCTGCTGGCCTGTCTGGCCGGGCTGTTTTCCGAACGCGCCGGGATTTTCGACATCGGGCTGGAAGGCAAGATGCTGATGGCCGCCTTTCTGTCCGCCGCCGTGGCCTATGTCAGCGGTTCGGCCTGGCTGGGCCTGCTGGCCGGAATCGCCGCCTCGATGGCGCTGTCCATCCTGCATGGCCTTGCCTCGATCACCTTTCGCGGAAATCAGCTGATCTCCGGCGTGGCGATCAATTTTCTGGCGGCGGGGCTGACCGTTCTGATCGCACAGGACTGGTTCCGCCAAGGGGGCCGCACGCCGTCACTGGCAGGCAATGCCCGGTTCGAACCGATCACCCTGCCCTTTGCCGAAACCCTGCAGAGCGTCCCGGTGCTGGGGCCACTCTATCATGACCTGATCTCGGGCCATACCGCGCTGGTCTATCTGGCCTTCGCCTGCGTGCCCGCCACATGGTGGGTCCTGTACCGCACCCGCTTCGGCCTGCGCCTGCGTGCGGTGGGCGAAAACCCCGCTGCGGTCGATACGGCTGGCGTCTCGGTCGTGGGGCTGCGCTATGCCGCTGTGGTGATCTGCGGCATTCTGTGCGGCATCGCGGGCGCCTATCTTGCCACCGCGCTTCAGGCCGGGTTCGTCAAGGACATGACTGCGGGCCGCGGCTATATCGCGCTGGCAGCGCTGATCTTTGCCAAATGGCGGCCATGGTACGCGCTGTCGGCCACATTGCTGTTCGGCCTGCTGCAAGCGGTCGCCCTTCGGTACCAGAACATCGACCTTGGCGGCGTGATCATTCCAGTGCAGGTGATGGATGCGCTGCCCTATATCCTGACCGTGGTCATTCTGGCGGGCTTTGTCGGCAAGGCCATTCCGCCACGCGCCGGTGGCGAACCCTATGTGAAAGAACGCTAAGCAAATCCCACCCTGCCCGGCCTTGTGCCGGGCAAATTCGTTTTGCCCCTCTGGTTTCCTTGCCAAATCATCCGAGCCCGCGCTAGGAAAGATCATGCAAATTTACCTGCCCATCGCCGAAGTTTCGGTCAATGCCTTCCTTCTGCTGGGGCTGGGCGGCATTGTGGGCATCCTGTCGGGCATTTTCGGCGTCGGCGGCGGGTTCCTGATCACGCCGCTGCTGTTCTTTGTCGGCATCCCTCCGGCGGTCGCCGTGGCCACCTCGGCCAACCAGATCGTCGCCTCGTCTTTCTCGGCCCTGCTGGCCCACCTGAAACGCAAAACCGTTGACCTGAAAATGGGCACCGTGCTGCTGGCGGGCGGGCTGATCGGCTCGGCCATTGGCGTGGTGGTGTTCAACTACCTCAAGGCACTGGGTCAGGTCGATCTGCTGGTGCGGCTGTGTTATGTGGTGTTTCTGGGTGTCATTGGCGCGCTGATGCTGGTCGAAAGCCTGCGTGCCATCCGCCGCGCCCGCCGTGCAGGCGGCCCCCTGAAGAAACGCAAACAACGCAACTGGGTCCACGCCCTGCCGTTCAAAATGCGGTTTCGCGTGTCGGGCCTCTATATCTCGGTCATCCCGCCCATGCTGGTGGGGCTGGCGGTCGGGCTGCTTGCCGCGATCATGGGCGTCGGCGGCGGCTTCATCATGGTGCCCGCGATGATCTATATTCTGGGCATGCCCACCAAGGTCGTGGTCGGCACCTCGCTGTTTCAGATTATCTTCGTCGCCGCCTTCACCACGCTTCTGCACGCGATCACCAACCACACCGTTGACCTGCCGCTGGCTGTGTTCCTGCTGGTGGGCGGTGTCATCGGCGCCCAGATCGGCACCGGCATCGGCGTCAAGCTCAAGGCCGAGCACCTGCGCGTGCTGCTGGCGCTTCTGGTGCTGCTGGTCTGCGGCAAGATCGCGCTCGAACTGCTTTTGCAACCGTCCGAGCTCTACTCCATCGCTGAAGAGGGGGCCAACGCATGATCCGCGCGGCCCTGCTCCTGTTGTTCTTGCTGCTGCCGCTGCGCGGCGTCAGCGCCGAAACAGAACAGGTCGTTCTGGGCCTCAGCCACAGCCGCGTGGCGATCACAGCGCGGTTTGACGGCTCCGATATTCTGGTCTTTGGCGCGGTCAAACGTGAAACCCCGATCCCCGATGACCGGCTGGACGTGATCATTGCGATTGTCGGCCCATCCCACCCAACAACCGTGCGCCGCAAAAGCCGCCTCTTCGGGATCTGGATCAACACCGCCGCGGTCGAGGTCGACAGCGCCCCCGCCTTCTATGCCGTCGCCACCAGCGGTCCGCTCGGCACCGTCCTGTCTGATACCGAGGACCTGCGCCACCGTATCTCGATCAGGCGCGCGATCCGCTCGGTCGGCGCGCCCTCTGAACTGGGCGACGCACAGGATTTCACCCGCGCGCTGATCCGGATCAAGCAAAACGACGGCAGCTATCAGCTGCTCGAAGGCGCGGTCGAGGTCGATCAGCAAACCCTGTTCCGCACCTCGATCGCCCTGCCCTCCAACCTGACCGAGGGGAATTACGCCACCCGCATCTTCCTGACCCGCAATGGCGCAGTGGTGTCGCACTTTGAAACCGTGATTGATGTGCGCAAAGTCGGGCTTGAGCGGTTCCTGTTCAACCTCGCGCGCGAACAGGCGCTGGCCTATGGGCTGCTGTCGCTGGCGATCGCCATTGCCGCAGGCTGGTTGGCTTCGACCGCCTTCCGGCTTCTGCGCAACAGCTAGGCGCCGCTATCCGCGCCCGACATAGGGCATCTTCGTCGCCATCAGGGTCATGAACTGCACATTGGCCTCAGGCCCCAACCCCGCCATCTGCACCACGGCGCGCGCCACGTCCGCCACGTCCATCGTCGGTGGCGGGCTGTCGGGATTGGCGGCAATGATCCCCTCCAGCAACTCGGTCCGGGCGTTGCCAATGTCGATCTGACCGCAGGCAATATCAAACGCCCGCCCATCCAGCGACAGGCTTTTGGTCAGCCCCGTCACCGCATGTTTCGTCGTCGTGTAACACACCGACCCCGCGCGCGGGCTGTGCGCACTGATCGAGCCGTTGTTGATGATCCGCCCGCCCTGCGGCTCCTGCGCCCGCATGATCCGGAACGCGGCTCGCGCGCACAGGAACATCCCGTCCAGATTGACCTCCCGCACCTGCCGCCAGTCCTCGACCGACAGCTCGTCGATCATCGCGGCGCGGCCGAACATCCCGGCATTGTTGAACAACACATCCAACCGCCCAGCCCGCGCGACGAAGCTGTCAAACGCCGCGTCCACCGCCTCTGGGTCACTCACATCGCAGGGCAACAGCACCGCGTGCGCCTGCCCCGCCGCCACCTCTTCCAGGGCCGCACGCCGCCGCGCCAGCATCCCGACACGCCAGCCGTCGGCCAGAAACGCCCGCGCACAGGCGGCGCCGATCCCGGCACTCGCGCCGGTGATGATAATGCTCCTCATGCGTCCTCCGTACTGTCAGGCTGCAACACCAGCTGTGCCGCCGGGGCGGCGCGCAGATCGTCCACCCGCAACGGCCCCTCGGGCTTCGACAACCGCGCCCGCACCACCCAGAACAGGCGCTGCTCGGCCCGCGTGATCGCCACATAGGCCAGCCGCTTCCACAACGGCTGCCCGGCCTCGATCCGCCCCATTCGCGCCGCCGCATACAGGTCCGGCGCAAATACCTGCACGTTCTCCCATTGCGAGCCCTGCGCCTTGTGGATCGTCACCGCCGCGCCGTGCAAAAACACCGCCCCCATCCGCGCAGCAAACGGAATGAACGGCTCTTCCTCACCCGGCTTTTCGATCTTCACGATCGACGCCGCGCTCACCTGCGGGTCTTCGGCCCCCATCACGTGCAGCCGTGAAAACCCCGGCTTGCGCCCCGGCCCCAGATAGATCACCTGAGCCCCCTTGATCAGCCCGCGCGCCTCAAGATCCAGCCGCTTCTTGCGGTGTTTCAGCGGCAGCTCAAGCCCGTCGCAAATCAGCGGCTCGCCTTCCAACAACTCGTCCTCGGGGGCGCCATGCACCGCCCGGAACGCGTTGATCAACCGGATTCGCGTGGCGTTGCGCCATACCAGAACCGGGCTGCGCGCCATCAGATCCACCTCGACCCGTGGCGCCCAAACCACCCGCTCATCCTTGCGCGCGGCCTCTTCGACCATCCGCTCAAATGCCTCGAACCCCAGCTCGGGGTCCGCCAGCGCATGCGCCAGATCCAAAATCGGGTTGTCCGCCTCTTGCCGGTGAATTCGGTTCAATACCAACCGCGACGGCGCCGGAAGCCGTTCAAAAATCATTTCACCCGACAGCCCGACCGGCGCCAACTGCGCCGGATCGCCAAACAGCACCAGCGTCGGAAAAATTTCTTTCAGATCGTTGAACTGCTTTTCATCCAGCATCGAGGCTTCATCGATGAACCCGATATCCAGCCCCTCTTCGCGCCGCTTCCACCCGGTGATGAAATCCGACCCGCGCAACCCGGCCGCCGCAAATGCACCCGGAACGGACTTGTGAATCTGGTAAAATGCGTGCGCCCGGTCCAACGCCAGATCGGTCAGCCCCTCAATCTGTGGTCGCTCACCCGATCCGGCCAGCCACTCGGCAATCCGCTCGTATTCCGGGTCGTAAACCGGCGTATATAAAATGCGGTGAATCGTCGTCGCGGGCACGCCGCGCATCCGCAGCACACTCGCCGCCTTGTTGGTGGGCGCCAAAATCGCCAGCGTTCGCCGTTCCTTGCGCTTGCGCCCTTCGAAATCCGACGACACGACCTCAACGCCGCCCGCCTCCAACGCCTTGTAAAGCTCGGCCAAAAGCAGCGTCTTGCCCGATCCGGCCTTGCCCGTCACCGCCAGAACCTGCTGCTTTCCGGGCTTTGGCGGTGTTACGCTTCCGTCGGTCAAATCCACCCCGACACTGCGCAAAAGCTCGGCAATGCGGTCATAGGCTTCGGCCTGATCGTGAGAGAACTGAAGTGCGGGAACGGTCATGGCGCGACCCTACAGCGGGTCCGCGCCAAGGGCCAGAGACCTCAGGCCGTCAGAGCAAAGCTATCTGGCTTTGGGTCGCCAAAGGCTTGGTCGAACCACATCGCCGACAGCTCGGGCGACAGCCCCGCCTGCCGTGCGACACGCGCCTTGGCCTCGGGGTTGAATTCCCACAGTCCGACGCTGATCGCATCGCGTCCTTCGCCCGACGTCCCCAGAACCGTGGGGCTGGCCCCGATCCGGCGATAGATCCGCACCATCCGCGCATCAAACACCCCGACAAAATGCCGCAGCCCGAATCTGTCTAAAATTTCGCCGCCCGCCAGCATCAGCGCCGCCGCCACCGCCGGATCCGACCCGCGCGACAAACAGAACCGGGTGCATTCCCAGATCAGCGGGCTTTCGATTCTCACCCCTTGGGTAATATCCAGGAAGTGTTCATTCACCATGCAGCGCCCAACCGTCGGCAAAAACCGCATCGAGCCGCCATGTGACCCGTCCGGCCGCTGCCAGATCACATAAAGTGGGTTCAATTGATCATATTGATCGCTTTCTTCGCCTTTTTCGTTCACCGTAACGTCCCAGCCAAGCCGCGTCTTGAACTGATCCGCCCGGTCCCGAAACATCGTATCCCGCAGCTTGGGATACAGGGCCATTTGGTCTGAATAAATATATCTGAGCATCGTCATCTACCCTCCGAGGTGATCTCGTAGGTAAATTACGTGAAAAAAGTTAATGATTCTCAACCCTAACGAGTGGTTAACCTTAACAAATCGTTAGGGTTAACAATGTGTTACACGACGATCAGCCCGCGGCTGATCGCGCGGGCAACCGCGTGGGTGGTATTGGCGGCCCCCAGCTTGAACCGCGCGCTTTCAATATAGACCCGCAAAGTGTGCTCAGAGATCGACAGCGCATCGGCCACCTGCGCCCGACTGTGCCCCATGGCAATCAAGGTGATCGCGTCCACTTCACGCGGCGACAACGGCTGTGCGGGTTCAGGTTTGCGGCCCGGTTCAAACTCCAGCGCCTTTTGGTTGCAGAAATGCGCAACCAGAATGATCGAGCGCCGGTGCATTTCCGTAAAGCGCTCCCACGTGGCATCATCGCAATTGTGGTTCACGGTGAACAAGGCGAACTGACCGTTCGGCCCACGGATCGGCACGGAAAAACCCTGATTTCCGACCCCGTACTTCAACGCATCCGTCTGGAACGTGCGCGCGGCACGACTTGTCCAGTCCAGCATTTTCCAGTCCACTGGGTGGAACCGCTGAAAACACCCAAGGATGACCGGATCCGTTCTCAGGTATTCCTGTTCCTGATACCGCTGCGCCCATTCTGGCGAATAGGTGCCGCACCCGTACTGCTCGCCAGACGAGCTGACCCAGTGGTAAACAACGTGATCCACACGATAGTGATCGCGCAGCGCCTCTACGGCAATCTGAAGGTGCTCAAGCCCTGTAGCTTGTTCCAAATCCTCTAGGATCTGCTCCACCCGTGGCTTCATCGCCGTGTACCGCAAGCGCTGCCCTTTCGTTGACAGATGCGATCTCGGCCCGTGCAATCACTTTCGCCACATCCAGATGCTCAGCCAACAAGGCGTGACCATTTTTCTGTGCGAAGTTTTTCAGGTCCGAGAGAACATCCAGTATCCAGTCATTCTTCATGGTTAACTTTCTTCATATTAGGTCAACGAAGCAATAACACAACCATAGCATGTGATCCCCGCCCAATAAAATTCGCGAATATCAACTCCCCCAAAATAGCGAGGGCAGTGTTTACAAATCATTGAAGTCGCAAATATTCAGTCCACACAAACGCAAAGCCCGCAGGATCGGTTTGATCCTGCGGGCCTTTGTTTCCGAATCCGAAACGGATTGTTTACTTCTTGCCAGCGTCCAGCACGTCCTCAACGGTGCGCAGACCGGTTTTGGGCGACTGAACAAGCACCGCCATGTTGCCCGGCTTGTGCTCGTTGCGCAGCATTTTCATATGCGCTGCGGGGATTTCATCCCACGGGAACACCTCGGACATGCACGGATCAATCCGCCGCTCGATCATCAACCGGTTGGCCGAGGCCGCCTGCTTCAGATGCGCAAAGTGGCTGCCCTGAACGCGCTTCTGATGCATCCACAGATACCGCACATCAAAGGTGCAGTTGAACCCGCTGGTGCCCGCGCAAATCACGATCATGCCGCCCTTCTTACACACGAAGGTCGAGACCGGGAACGTCGCCTCACCGGGATGCTCGAACACGATATCCACGTTGTTGCCCTTGCCGGTGATGTCCCAGATCGCCTTGCCGAACTTGCGGGTTTCCTTGAACCACGCCGCATATTCCTCGGTGTTGACGGTCGGCAACTGACCCCAGCATTTGAAATCCTTGCGGTTGATCACGCCCTTGGCGCCCAGCCCCATCACGAAATCGCGCTTGGTCTCGTCCGAGATCACGCCAATCGCATTGCCGCCCGCCGCGTTGATCAGCTGGATCGCAAACGACCCCAGACCGCCCGACGCGCCCCAGACCAGAACGTTCTGCCCTGGCTTCAGCTCGTGCGGGTGATGCCCGAACAGCATCCGGTACGCCGTCGCCAGCGTCAGCGTATAGCACGCGCTCTCTTCCCAGGTCAGATGCTTGGGCCGCGGCAGCAACTGCTGCGCCTGCACGCGGGTGAACTGCGCGAACGACCCGTCCGGCGTCTCATAGCCCCAGATCCGCTGGCTGGGCGAGAACATCGGATCGCCGCCGTTGCATTCCTCGTCGTCGCCGTCGTCCTGATTACAGTGGATCACCACCTCATCGCCGACTTTCCAGTTTTTCACGCTCGACCCTACGGCCCAAACGATCCCGGACGCGTCCGACCCTGCGATGTGATACGGCGCGCCGTGGCCGTCGAACGGTGAAATCGGAACACCAAGCCCCGCCCAGACACCATTGTAGTTAACACCCGCCGCCATCACCAGAACCAGCACCTCGTGGCTGTCCAGCGTCGGCGTGTCCACAACTTCAACCTGGAACGACTTGTCAGGCTCGCCATGACGTTCGCGGCGAATGGCCCACGCATACATTTTCGGTGGAACAAATCCCAGCGGCGGCATTTCGCCCACTTCATACAGATCTTTTTCAGGCGCGTCGTAAGGGGCAATGCCCATATCAGTGTCCAGAGCCATCTCAGCCTCCATTCTTGAGTAATGCCGCAATGCAGAATCGCGGCGTCATGCGCCGTGGAATAAAGATGGGCGCGCAACAATGCAATCCAATTCGGGTCAGTTTTGTAATTTTATAACCTCGCAAGCGCAGAAACTTCGGCTACGCCCCACTCCCATTCGGCAGAAGATGGGCGATGGATGCAGCATAAAAGGTCAAAAGCGGTCGCTCTGCCTCGACAATCTGAACCTGCCCGTCGGTTTCGACAACAAGTTTCCGCGCTTGCAACGTCCTCAGTCCGACTTCCACCGCATATCCCCGATTTTCGCGCGGAACATAGACAGAGGCGCCCGCCAATTGTGCCAACAGCGCCTTGACCCGCATTTCCAAGGCGACCCGGTCCACCGGCCCTTCGCCTTGCAACAGCGCCGTTGCCACCAAAGGCACCGGCAAGACCGGAACCTCCTTGGCAATTCGCCCCATCAGGTCCTGCGCCAGCGCCTCGACCCCGCCCTCGAACCCTGACAGCGACAGCGGCGCGCCGAAACTGACCCCGGCATAGCCAAACGCCACGTATCGTCCCGTCACCCGCGACCACAGCGTTTTCACCCCGAACCACAACGCCGACCGCACGCTCGCCTTGAACCGCCGTGTCCCGCCTGCGTCGGCCCGCACCAGAATCCGATCCTCCAGCACCCGGTCGTAATTCAGCGCGACCGGCACAAACACCACATCGCGCCCCGCAGGGTCATGCGCCTCGACGATATATTTCAAAATCCCCAGACGCGGCTCGGCCATTCGCCCGGTCAGGCTCAGCCCGCCTTCGGGGAACACCGCCTGCGACACCCCGCCCTGCGTCGCCAGCCGCACATATTTGGCCAGAATCACCCGGTACAGCCCGTTGCCATCCCGCCGCCGGATGAAATAGGCTCCCATCGACCGCACCAGCGCGCTCAGCGGCCAGATATGCGCCCACTCCCCCACGGCATAGCTCAGCGCCCCCCGCCCCGCCGACAGATAGGTCACCAGCACGTAATCCATGTTGCTGCGGTGGTTCATCACAAAGACCACCGTCGCCTCCGGGTCCACCCCCTCCAGCGCGTCGCCCTCATGATGCACAACCCGAACGTGGTACACCGCCTGGCTCAGCAACCGTGCCGCGCGGGTGGCAAACCGAAAATACGTCCACGCGCTGAACGACGGCACGATTTCGCGCGCGTATCGCCGCGCCGTTTCAAACGCCACGTTTTCCGGCACGCCCCGCGCCGCCGCATGCGCCGCAATCGCGGTGGAAATCTCGGGGTCGTAAATCAGCCGCTGGATCATGTCATACCGCCGCGCCAGCTTGAACGGCTCGATCGGCCGCGTCAGCCTTTTGTTCAGCTGCGCCACCAGCCGCTCCATCCGGCGGCGGAAAAACCAGCGCACCGACGGGAACAGGAAATGCGAGGCAAAAGTAACCGCCGCGAAAGCGACCAATAAAACCAGTACCCAGACGGGCATTTCCACAGTGCTACTCATTTGGGCACCATGGCGGGGTTTTGCCGCCGCGTAAATCACCTCACGCCGCAACGCAGCGAATTGACAGAGGCATAAAATTCCAAGTATCAACACCCAAACGCAAGATTGTTGCAGATCCTGATTCACGAGGCCCGCCATGACCGAGATGAAAAAAGACCGCCCCTGGCTGTTCCGCACCTATGCCGGCCATTCCACCGCCAAGGCCTCGAACGCGCTCTACCGCTCCAACCTCTCCAAGGGTCAGACTGGCCTCTCCGTGGCCTTCGACCTGCCGACTCAAACCGGCTATGACAGCGACCACATTCTGGCGCGTGGCGAGGTCGGCAAAGTCGGCGTACCCGTCTGCCACCTTGGCGACATGCGCGCCCTGTTCGACAATATCCCGCTTGAGCAGATGAACACCTCGATGACGATCAACGCCACGGCGCCGTGGCTGCTGTCGCTCTACATCGCCGTGGCCGAAGAACAAGGCGCCGATGTTTCCGCCCTGCAAGGCACCGTACAGAATGACCTGATCAAGGAATACCTCAGCCGCGGCACCTATATCTGCCCGCCGAAACCCTCGCTCAAGATGATCGCGGATGTGGCTGAATACTGCTACACCAACGTGCCGAAATGGAACCCGATGAACGTGTGTTCCTACCACCTGCAAGAGGCCGGCGCGACCCCCGAGCAGGAACTCGCCTTCGCCCTCGCCACCGCCACCGCCGTTCTGGACGAGCTTAAACCTCGCGTCCCGGCCGAGGATTTCCCGCAGCTCGTTGGCCGTATTTCCTTCTTCGTCAACGCAGGCATCCGCTTCGTCACCGAGATGTGCAAGATGCGCGCCTTCGTTGATCTCTGGGATGAGATCTGCCGCGACCGCTACGGCGTTGATGACCCGAAATTCCGCCGCTTCCGCTATGGGGTTCAGGTCAATTCGCTGGGCCTGACTGAGCAACAACCCGAAAACAATGTCTACCGCATCCTGATCGAGATGCTCGCCGTCACCCTGTCGAAAAACGCCCGCGCCCGCGCCGTTCAGCTTCCCGCCTGGAACGAGGCGCTCGGCCTGCCGCGCCCGTGGGATCAGCAATGGTCGCTGCGGATGCAACAGATCATGGCGTACGAAACCGACCTGCTGGAATATGACGACCTCTTCGATGGCAACCCCGCCGTGGAGCGCAAGGTCGAAGCCCTCAAGGACGGCGCCCGTCACGAGCTGGCCAACCTCGATGGTATGGGGGGCGCGATCTCGTCGATCGAATATATGAAATCCCGTCTGGTGGATTCCAACGCCGACCGCCTGAACCGGATCGAGCGGAACGAAACCATCGTTGTTGGCGTCAACAAATGGCAACAGGGCGAACCCTCGCCGCTGATGACCGGCGATGGCGGTATCATGGTCGTCGACCCCGCGACCGAGGCCGAGCAGATCTCCCGCCTCACCGCGTGGAAATCCGAGCGTGACAGCGCCGCCGTCGAAAAGGCGCTGGCCGATCTGCGCGCCGCCGCCGCCGAAGGCCGCAACGTGATGGAGCCCTCGATTGCCGCCGCCAAGGCTGGCGTTACCACCGGCGAATGGGCCGCCCAGATGCGCGCCGTCTTCGGCGAATATCGCGGCCCCACCGGCGTTTCCCGCTCGGTCAGCAACAAGACCGAAGGGCTGGATGACATCCGCGAGGCCGTCAACACCGTCTCCGACAAGCTGGGCCGCCGGTTGAAATTCCTTGTCGGCAAACCCGGTCTGGATGGCCATTCCAACGGCGCCGAACAGATCGCCTTCCGGGCCCGCGATTGCGGCATGGATATCGAGTATGAAGGCATACGCCTGACGCCTGAAGAAATCGTTAAAGCGGCCCAGGAAAATGACGCCCATGTCATTGGCCTCTCGATCCTTTCCGGCTCGCACATGCCGCTGGTCGAAGACCTGCTGGCCCGGATGCGCGCCGGTGGCCTCTCCGATACCCCGCTGGTCGTGGGCGGCATCATCCCCGATGACGACGCCGCGCGCCTGCTGGAAATGGGCGTCGCCCGCGTCTACACGCCCAAGGATTTCGAGCTGAACACCATCATGATGGATATCGTTGCCCTCGCCGATCCGGCCCCCGTCGCAGCAGAATAACCCGGACGTGGCGGGGGGTCTTGCCCTCGCCCGCCCCGCGCGCCACACTGCCTCATCGCCCCAGATGAGAAAGCCCGCGCCATGCCCCTCACCATCCGCCCGCTGACCGAAGCCGACGCCGCTGATTGGCGCCGCCTATGGCAGGCTTATCTCGAATTTTACGAAACCACCCTGCCCGACGAGATTTATCAGACCACCTTTCAGCGCCTGCTCTCGTCCGATCATCCGAACCAGAACGCGCTGGTGGCCACGCTTGATGGCACCCCGGTCGGCCTCGTCCACTACATCTATCACCCGCACAACTGGAAGGTCGAAGACGTCTGCTATCTTCAGGATCTTTACGCCGATCCAGACGTGCGCGGCACCGGCATTGGCCGCGCCCTGATCGAAGCGGTCTATGCCGCCGCCGATCAGCACGGCACACCGGCGGTCTATTGGATGACGCAAGAGTTCAACACGACCGCGCGCAAACTTTATGACCGCATCGCCACCCTGACGCCGTTCATCAAATACAGCCGCTAACCCGGGTAAATATGCACATTAACCGCCGTTCTTTCCGCCAACGCGCGAAAATCGCGTATGCATGTCCTGTGCATGCGATGTGTATCGCTTGTGCACATCGGTTTTTCGCCTCAAACTGCCCTGCAAATACACAGGCTTGAAGGCAGATACATGACGATCCACATCGGCGCACAACCCGGCCAGATTGCCGAAACCGTCCTGCTTCCCGGCGATCCTTACCGCGCGAAATGGGCCGCCGAGACGTTTCTCGACAACCCGCAATTAGTCAATGAAGTCAGAGGGATGTTCGGCTTTACTGGCACGTGGAAAGGCCACCCTGTCACCGTTCAGGGCTCGGGCATGGGCATGCCTTCGCTGTCGATCTACGTCAACGAACTGATCCGCGATTACGGTGCCAAGACCTTGATTCGTATCGGTTCCTGCGGCGCGATGCAGGAAAAGGTAAAGATCCGCGATGTGATCCTCGCCATGACCGCCTCCGCCCTCTCCACCCCCTCACGCGGGATTTTCAAAGAGCTGAATTTCGCCCCCTCCGCCGATTGGTCCTTGCTACGCGCCGCGGCGCAAGCGGCTGAAACCAAACAAGTAAAAACCCATGTGGGCGGGATTTATTCGGCCGACGTCTTCTATGATGAACGTCCTGATCTGAACGAACAAATGACCCGCCACGGCATTTTGGGCGTCGAGATGGAGGCCGCCGAACTCTACAATCTCGCCCTGCGTTACGGCGTGCGCGCGCTGGCCGTGTTAACTGTTTCCGACCACCTGATCACCCACGAAGCCCTGCCCCCCGAAGACCGCGAACGCTCTTTCGGTGACATGGTTGAAATCGCCCTGGAAGCCGCCTTTTCATAGGATTATCAAACAGATGCACAGCCTGATCCCGCGCTCTTGGGTGCCTCAGCCCGTCGAAACCTATGTGCAGACCATCGCCGAGGAAACGGCCCATAAATCCAGCGCCGACATCGCCGCTCAGATCGAGCAACTGGCTGAAACCAACAAAGAAATCCACGAGCGCGACTGTTTCAATCTAAACCCGGCCACCAACGTGATGAACCCCCGCGCCGAGGCGCTGCTTTCTTCAGGTCTGGGCACCCGCCCCTCGCTTGGCTACCCTGGTGAAAAATATGAAATGGGTCTGGAAGCCATTGAAAAGATAGAGGTTATCACGGCCGAACTCTGCGCCGAGGTCTTCGGCGCGTCCTATGCCGAGATCCGCGTGCCCTCAGGCGCGATCGCCAATCTCTATGGCTTCATGGCGCTGACAAAGCCCGGCGACAATATCATCGCTCCCCCCGGTTCGATCGGTGGTCACGTCACCCACCATGCCGCCGGTTGCGCCGGTCTTTACGGCCTCGTCAGCCACGACGCCCCAGTCAATTCGGACGGCTACACCGTTGATCTTGTGGCGCTTTCCGAACTCGCCCACCGCGTCCGCCCCCGGCTGATCACCATCGGCGGCTCGCTTAACCTTTTCCCGCATCCCGTGGCCGAAATCCGGGCGATTGCGGACGAGGTCGGTGCGTATGTGCTGTTCGACGCGGCGCACCAATGCGGCATCATCGCGGGCGGGGCTTGGCCCAATCCGCTTGAAGAAGGCGCACATTTGATGACGATGAGCACCTACAAAAGCCTAGGCGGCCCGCCGTCCGGCCTGATCGTGACCAATGACTCGGATATCGCCAAAGCATTGGATTCAATCGCATTTCCCGGAATGACCGCTAACTTTGATGCCGCCAAGTCTGCCGCACTTGGCGTGTCGATGCTGGACTGGCGCGATCACGGTGGCGCCTATGCGCAAACCATGATTGAAACCGCGCAGTCCCTTGCCAAAGCACTGATTTCGCAAGACATTCCCATCTTCGCCGCAGGCCGTGGCGCCACGCAATCGCATCAGTTCGCGATCGAGGCAGAAGGGTTCGGTGGCGGGCAAACCGCGTCAAAGACCCTTCGCAAAGCCGGGTTTCTAGCCTGCGGAATTGGGCTTCCGATCGCCGAGGTTCCGAATGGTCTCAATGGCTTGCGTATCGGAACGCCCGAATTGGTGCGCTGGGGCATGCGCCCCGAACACATGCCCGAACTGGCGCGGTTGCTTGCTTTGGCGCTGCGTTCGAATGCGCCCGAGGCGCTGGCGGCCGAAGTGGGTGCTTGGCGGAAAACCTTCACCCGGCTGCATTTTATCCACGACAGTTAAGCTTTCGCTCAGGATTCGGCGGTATGTTTTGGGTGCACAGCACATGCACAAGACATGCAGCCCCGTACCCTAGCGCCCATGGCTGCGATCATACCGGTTTGGCGGTGGCGACGCCCAACCAGCAAGCGCCCCCGCCACAGGGGCAAAGACCTCGACCAGCAGCGGATGGCAGGCCGCGGCGTCACTTGAATGTTCCGAGGAGCAATCGCCCCCCGGACAGGCCGACAGCGCGCCGAGCAGGTCAATCTCGGCGAAGAACTCAAGGTGGTCACCGGGGCGCACGGGGCTGGCCTTCATGAAATATTGGCCAGTGTCACGGGTGAACCCGGTGCACATGAAAACGTTGAGCACGTCATGCACATGGTGCTCGGCCTGCGTCAGCGACAACCCGGTCACATCGGACAGGGCGCGGGTCAGATTGGAATGGCAGCAGTGATGATACTGCCCGCCCGACAACAGGTTATGCGTATAGGGATCGCAGCGCGTCCCGATCACGTCGTGGACCGAGCCACCGAACGGGTCGATGCCATACCAGTCCAGCGTGTCACTGATGACCGTGGCAACGGGGCGCAAATGGGGAAAGCTGCTCCACATCCTGTCCCCGGTGGTCAGGTGCGTGCCGTGTAGCGCCCGCGTCTTGCCGGAATAGAACCGCTCGGAAAGATCCGACGCATTCCATAGGTTCAGGTCGCCGACCTGCGGTCCATCGACACAAGAGATGCGAAAAAACTGCCCGGCTGGCACATGAAAGCTGCCCGCGTCGCGCGCGGGCACCAACGTTTCACTGGTTTTCACGGCACCGTCGCGGGCGGCGCGATATAGCGCCAAATCCGGCTGCGGCAGGGTGGTTGTCGGATAGCAGATCACCGGCGCAATGGCACGGCGGGCTTCGGCGTCTGGCGGGGTCTGGGGCATGGCGACCTTTGGTGCAAAGGAAACAGTTCGGCGATGCTGACCGGGTTTGCGCGCAGCTACAAGCCCCGCCCGGCGATTTCGTCGGCGCGGCCCCCGCATCAACGAAAAGGACCGGGCAACTTGCCCGGTCCTTAGCTCGATCAGATGGTCCGCAACACTGCGTTACACGACGCGGTTCACCATCATTTTCTTGATCTCGGCGATCGCCTTGGCCGGGTTCAATCCCTTGGGGCAGGTCTTGGCACAGTTCATGATCGTGTGGCAGCGATACAGCTTGAACGGATCTTCCAGCTGATCCAGACGCTCGCCCGTCGCTTCGTCGCGGCTGTCGATGATCCAGCGATAGGCATGCAGCAACGCGGCTGGCCCAAGATACTGATCGCCATTCCACCAATAGCTGGGGCACGAGGTCGAGCAGCTGGCGCACATCACGCACTCATACAGCCCGTCAAGCTTCTTGCGATCTTCGATCGACTGCCGCCACTCTTTCGCGGGACGGTTGGTTTTGGTTTCCAGCCACGGCATGATCGAGGCGTGCTGCGCATAGAAATGCGTCAGATCCGGGATCAGGTCCTTGACCACCTCAAGGTGCGGCAGCGGATAGATTTTCACGTCGCCCTTGATCTCATCCATGCCATAGATACAGGCCAGCGTGTTGATCCCGTCGATATTCATCGCGCAAGAGCCACAAATCCCCTCGCGGCAGGACCGGCGGAAGGTCAGCGTCGGATCAATCTCGTTCTTGATCTTGATCAGCGCGTCCAGAACCATCGGGCCGCATTTATCCATATCGAGGAAATAGCTATCAACCCGCGGGTTTTCGCCGTCATCCGGGTTCCAGCGGTAGATGCTGAATTTACGGATATTCGTGGCGCCTTCTGGCTTGGGCCAGGTTTTCCCGGTGCGAATGCGGGAATTCTTCGGAAGCGTCAGCTGAACCATTGTCGCGTCTCCTTCTTGGGTGGTCCGGGGTGACGGCCCCGGCCCGTGTGATCACAGTTTCAGCGGCACCAGCCGCGATTGCAGTTACAGCCTGCCCGCGTCGCGGACAAACAGAGTATTTCCTTCGCCTTCGAACCGCACGCCATAGCCCATGGCCTTGACCCGACCGACCAGATCGGTGTCCCAGTCCTTGGCGTGTTCGGTTTCCATCAGGATCGCATCGGGCATGTCAACCACACCGGCGCCGTCCAGCCACGGATTGAACACCGCGTCCTCGAAGCCTTCGACGTCGATCTTGATCAGGCTGACATCATATCCATCGGCCCCCGCCAGATACGGCGCCAGACGCCGCACCGGTACGCAGATCGACCCCGCCTGCTTGTCCGCTGCCACATCGCGCAGCGACGATTGGCCGAAGTTTCCGGCGCGGAAGTTCAGCACCGCCTCGCCTTCGCTGTCGCCCAGGGCACAGCCTTCGACCCGGATCACATGGCCCAGATCGTTCATGCGAATGTTTTCGCCCAACCGCCCCATCATCACCGGGTTCGGTTCAAATGCGATCACGCGAGAGCCCGCCCCCGCTGCCCGTGCCAAAGGCACCGCGAAGGCCCCGCAATTGGCACCGATATCCAGCACCAGCGCGCGTTTGCCCGCAACGATCCCGCTGAGCGCGGCAAGGGATTCCTTTTCCGGCGGCTCACCGTTCAGCCATATGCACTGTTCGGTGAAATTGTCCTGCGGATTGACCAGCAGGTTGACCCCGGAAAAGCTGACCACCGTTTGCGGCAAAAGCGGCGATAGGTGGCGCCGGACTTTGGGTCCGGCGGCCTGAAAAGCCTTGCGCAGGTGGGTTTGCTGTTGCGGTGTCAGCATATCGGCCTGCCTTAGAACGTCCGCGCTTTGGGCGCGATTTTCTTCAGGCTGATGCCGCCTTCGGCTTCGGTCGTCAACGGAGCGGTGATGACCGGGCGGTAAGACAGATCAACCTTGTTGCCCGTCACCCGGCTGATGGTGTGGACACGCCACTTTTCATCATTGCGGGCCGGGAAATCTTCGTGGGCATGGGCGCCACGCGATTCCTCGCGCGCTTCGGCCCCGACGATGGTGGCCAGCGCGTTGGGCATCAGGTTGGTCAGTTCCAGCGTTTCCATCAGGTCGCTGTTCCAGACCAGCGACCGGTCGCTGACCTGAAGGTCGCCCAGCTTGGCGGCGATCTCGGTCATCTTTTCGACGCCTTCGGACAGGGTCTTGGCGGTACGGAACACGGCGGCATCGGCCTGCATCGTCTTCTGCATCTCCAGCCGCAGCTCGGCCGTGGGCACGCCGCCCTTGGCATTGCGCAGACCGTCGAAGCGATCGAACGCGGCATCGACCGACGCGGTGTTCAGCACCGGACTGGCGCTTTCGGGGTTCACAACCTTGCCCGCGCGGATCGCCGCGGCCCGGCCAAACACCACCAAGTCGATCAGCGAATTCGAACCCAACCGGTTCGCCCCATGCACCGAGGCACAGCCCGCTTCGCCCACAGCCATCAGACCCGGCACAACGGCGGTCGGGTTCTCGGCGGTCGGGTTCAGCACTTCACCCCAATAGTTGGTCGGGATACCGCCCATGTTGTAATGCACCGTCGGCAGAACCGGGATCGGTTCCTTGGTCACATCAACACCTGCGAAAATCTTGGCGCTTTCGGAAATCCCCGGCAGACGTTCTGCCAGAGCTTCGGGCGGCAGGTGCGACAGGTTCAGGTGGATATGGTCGCCCTCGGCCCCCACACCGCGGCCTTCGCGGATCTCCATCGTCATCGAGCGTGACACGTAATCGCGCGGCGCAAGGTCTTTGTACTGGGGCGCGTAACGCTCCATGAACCGTTCGCCTTCAGAGTTGGTCAGATACCCGCCTTCGCCGCGTGCGCCTTCGGTGATCAGGCAGCCCGAGCCATAGATGCCGGTCGGGTGGAACTGAACGAACTCCATGTCCTGCAACGCCAGACCCTGACGCGCGACCATGCCGCCACCGTCGCCGGTGCAGGTATGGGCCGACGTGGCGCTGAAATACGACCGGCCATAGCCGCCCGTGGCCAGCACGACCATCTTGGCGTTGAAGATATGCATGGTGCCATCATCCAGCTTCCAGCAGACAACGCCCTGACATACGCCATCATCCGACATGATCAGATCAATGGCGAAATATTCGATATAGAATTCAGCGTTGTTCTTCAGCGACTGACCATACAGCGTGTGCAGAATGGCGTGGCCGGTGCGGTCGGCAGCAGCACAGGTGCGCTGCACGGCGGGGCCTTCGCCAAACTCGGTGGTGTGGCCACCGAAGGGGCGCTGGTAAATCTTGCCCTCCTCGGTCCGGCTGAACGGCACACCATAGTGTTCCAGCTCGTAAACCGCCTTGGGGGCTTCGCGCGTCAGGTATTCCATCGCGTCGGTATCACCCAACCAGTCAGAGCCCTTGACCGTGTCATACATGTGCCACTGCCAGTTGTCGGGGCCCATGTTGGACAGCGAGGCGGCAATGCCGCCCTGTGCGGCAACGGTGTGCGAACGCGTCGGGAAAACCTTGGTCACGCAGGCGGTGCGCAGACCCTGTTCGGCCATGCCCAGCGTCGCACGCAGGCCAGCGCCACCAGCGCCCACGACGACCACGTCATATTCATGTGTTTCGTAGGTGTAAGCTGCCATTTTTCAGTTCCTCAAAGCGCGATCTTGGCCAGGGCAAACAGCCCCACGGCGGTCAGGGCATACGAAAGGCCGATCACAAACATGATCAGCGCCTTGCGGGTGGTGCCATGCGCGTAATCTTCAATCATCATCTGGGCACCCTTGCTGAAGTGCTGCAGGCCGACGAAAATCACCAGCGCCGTCAGGATCGCCGGGATCGGCCGCGAGAAGGTGGCGATCACCTCTTCATAGGTGCCACCAAGGGCGCTGCCGAAGATGAAGATGAACAGCGGCACCAGGAAAGCCAGGCCAACGGCGCTGACCTGCATATGCCAGTGATGTTCGGTTCCGGTGTGCGAGGGGCCTTTGCCCTCGGCGCGTTTGCGGGCGGTCAGGTAACGCATGATGGCCTCCTTACACGATCACGATGGTCAGAAGGGTCAGAACAACCGACCCGATGATGATACCCCAGCCCAGCTTTTCAGCGGTGGGAATATCCAGACCCTTGCCCGCATCGAAATACAGGTGCCGCAGACCGGCCAGATAATGATACCACATGGCCCACAGCGACAGCGTGAAGACCAGATCGCCGAACCACGAGGTCACGACCGCATTGGCGGTGGCGAAATATTCGGGGCTGGTTGCAGCCGCCAGCAACCACCACACCACCAGCAAAGCTGTCACTGCCAGGGCATTGCCCGTGATCCGCGTCAGAATAGAGGTGATGGAGGTCAGCTGCGGGCGATAGATGGAAATATGCGGCGAAAGTGGGCGCTCGACCCGTTTCACATCGGCCATATCATATCCTTTCAGGGTTCCCTTGCTTGCCTCTTTCATAACGTTTTTTTTGCGCGTGTCACGCAGAACGGATGCAGCTGCGGCATGAAAATACGTCGAAAACCATGTTTGGGCGGGCGTTGTGATCACAGGAATTGCCACTGTGATCACAATATAAATCCGACAGAAATACTCGGTAAATTGAGTGAGTCTCGCCCGGCTACCGCAAGGGTACCGCCGCCGGAAACCAATCGCTTACAGCGGCATCAAGGCCCAGTAATCCAGATCCAGCAGAACCTCGGGCAGGTATTTGCCGTCCTCGCCCTTCAGCTTGAATGCCTCGCCGCCGCAGGTCGCGACCAGACGCAGACGGATCGCACCAACGCCCGGCGCCGATGTCTCGGCCTTGTCCAGAACCTCGGACCATGCCTTGACTGTCAGCCCGCTGAAACACGGGTTGGCATGCGCCCCGCCGTTCAGCCCGACAATCATCTGCGCATTCGCCAGACCGTTAAACGACAGCGCCCGCGCCATCGAAATGATGTGCCCGCCATAGATCAGCCGCTGCCCGTCGGGCCGGAAGGTCGCATCGAAGTGCACCTTGGCGGTGTTCTGCCACAGGCGGGTGGCCAGCATGTGCTCGGCCTCCTCAATGGTCACACCATCAACGTGGTCGATCACCTCGCCGACCTCGTAATCCCCCCAGCGATGCGGCTCGCCCGCCAACGTGAAATCATAGGCGCCGAAATTCAGCCCCTCGGGGATCACCAGATCCGACGCCGGGATCACAGTTTTCAGCTCTGGCACCACGGTCTCGGGCGCGGGCGCGTCCAGATCATTCTTGCGCACCATCACCCAGCGCACATATTCCAGCACCACGTCATCCAGCTGGTTCAGCCCCTGCGTGCGCACATAAACCACACCGGATTTGCCGTTCGAGTTCTGCTTCAGCCCGATCACTTCCGACACCGACCGCAGCGTGTCGCCCTCATAGACCGGCTGAAGCCAGCGCCCCTCGGCATAGCCCAGATTGGCGATCGCATTCAGCGACACATCCGGCACGGTCTTGCCAAACACCACGTGAAACGCCGCCAGATCATCCAGCGGGCTTTCCGGCAGGCCACAATCGCGCGCAAACTGATCCGAGGAATACAGCGCGTGACGCATCGGATACAGCGCGTGATACATCGCCCGCTCGCCCCCTGAAACGGTGCGCGGCACGGCGTGTTCGATCACATCGCCGATTTTGTAATCCTCGAAAAAGCGGCCCGCGTTGGTCTTTGCCATCAGTGGTCTCCCAGTTTGGTGTCGGGGGTGTATGTGCCGGGGGCCTCTTTCACCACGGCCTGCCCACAGCGCATCACGCCGTTGGCCGCGTCAAAAGCATAGGTCGGCCCGCCATGCAGCTCCCACCCTTTGTTCAGCGCCGCCGTCACCTTATGACAAAAGGCTGACGTATCATCGGCGCTAAGAAAACGGTACAGTTTCATGGTCTTATCCAAACGGGTTGTAGCCCAGCCAGATGTGAATTCCGGCAATCGCGCCGAACACGACAAGCGTGCCAACCGCGGCCATGACTTCCTTTTTCACCGGCACGGGTTCGGGTTTGACCCAGACAGGTTCAGCCCGGTTGATCAAAATCACCTCGACCACCGCCCAGGCCATCAGCCCGCCAAACAGCACGAACGACGGCACATCGCCGTTCACCAGCAAATGCGCCAGCGCCCAGACCTTGACCCCGATCAGCATCGGGTGACGCATACGCCGCGCGATCCCGGTCTTCATCCCGGACGCCGCGAACAGATACACCGACAGCAGCATCAGCAGGTTGTTGATCCCGGTCAGCGCCGGGGTGCGGCCCCAGAAAAACGCGCCGTCAGCACCGCGATATCCAATGACCATCAGCACGATCGCGACGAACAGCAGCAGCGCAATCGGCCCCTTGCCCTTGTCGCCCATTTTGGCCCGCGCCTCGGGGGCCAGCCGTTTGAAAAGATGTGCGGCGGACCACAGGGCCACGCCCAGAACAAGCAGTATCATGGGATTCTCCTCAGGTTGTCTGGGCCTGTATGCGGCCTATTTGGCCAGATCGGCAATGGCCTTGGCCTTGGCAAGGGTCTTTTTCGCCGTTTCGACATGCAGGTTTTCAACGATCTTGCCGTCCACAACCGCAACGCCCTGCCCTGCGGCCTCGGTTTCTTCGAAGGCGGCGATCTGGCGTTGCGCCAGCTCGATCTCGGCCTCGGAGGGGGCAAATGCGACGTTGGCCACATCCACCTGCGCCGGATGGATCAGTGTTTTGCCGTCAAAGCCCAGATCGCGGCCCTGATCGCACTCAACCTTCAGGCCCTCGTCGTCCTTGAACTGGTTGTACACCCCGTCAATCGCCACCACGCCGTGGGCGCAGGCCGCCATCAGGATGGTCTGCAACGCCATCTGCATCGGCAGACGGTCCGCGCGGAATCGGCAGTTCAGCTCTTTGGCCAGATCGTTGGTTCCGGCGACAAACCCGCTCAACTGCGGATGCGCCGCGATCTCCAGCGCGTTCAGGATCGCCAGCGGCGTTTCCATCATCGCCCAGATCGGGGTGTCATTGCCCAAAAGATCCGCCAGCGCCTGCACATCTGCGGCCGAGTTCACCTTGGGCAGCAAAAACGCATCGGCATCGGCATCCTTCAGCGCGGCCACGTCGCCCGCGCCCCATTCGGTATCCAGCCCGTTGATACGGATGATCTTGACCTTGTCGCCATATCCGCCCGCCGCCAGCGCCGCCGCCAGCGTTGTGCGCGCCTCGATCTTGGCGTCGGGAGTGACGGCATCTTCCAGATCAAAGATGATCGCATCCACCGGCAGGCTGCGCGCCTTGTCCAGCGCCCGGTCCTTGGAACCGGGGATATAAAGTACCGAACGATAGGGGCGTGCGCGCATGTCCATTGAGTCTCTCCCGTAATAATCTTGCGCGGACATGGCCCAATTTCTGCGAAAATTTCAAGGGCGGATTTGCCGCGACGCAGAAAAAAGCCGCCCCGTGCTGCCCTGTGCCGCTGCGTTTAACCCTGTCAGGTCATGCCTTCCCAGATCAGTTTCAGGCCCGTCACCGTCAGCAAAACATATGTCAGGCCGAAAAACATCCGCTCGGGAACACGGTGATGCGCCTTCACGCCCAACCACGCCCCCAGCACTGCAAACGGCGCCAGCATCAGATCCGCCAACAGCGACTGCGCGGTGAAAATGCCCAACACCGCATAGGGCACGAACTTGATGATATTGATCACCCAGAAAATCAGCACCGTCGTCGCCTGAAACGGCGTCTTTCCCAACCCGCGCGACAGCAGATACACCGCCGCAGGTGGCCCGCCCGCATGGCTGACGAAACTGGTAAACCCCGCGACCACCCCCGCCAGCGCCCCGGCCCAGCCCGGCAGCGCCCGACGCGCGGGCCAGATCAGCCCGGATTTCTGCGCCACCTGCCACAGCACGAACAGCAGCGATATGCCCCCGATCAGCAACCGGAACAGATCGGCGTCGGCCACCTGGTACAGCCACGCCCCCAGCGCCACCCCCGGCACCCCGCCCAGGATCAGCAGCCGCGCGTCGGGCCAGCTCCACTTCTGCCAATAGGGTCGCAAGGTCGCCAGATCGATCAGCATCAGCAGCGGCAGCATGATCCCCAGCGCCTGCCCCGGCTCCAGCACCAGTGCCAGAATCGAGGCCGCAGCAAAGGCCGCCCCCGACCCAAAGCCGCCCTTGGAAACGCCCGCAAATGTGACAGCCGGGGCAGCGACGGCAAAAAACGCCCAGTCCAGTTGCATCCTGCTTTGCCCTCCAAATCCCCGCTCCCCCCTGTTTTTACTGAAAAAATCGCCGCAGGACAGTCACAAACCGACAACCGCCGCAACGCAGCACACTTGCGCGAACGCCCGGAAGAGACTACGCCAAGCGCGATTTTCAACCGGACCGGAGATGAATTCCATGGCCAGACCCAAAATTGCCCTTATCGGCGCAGGACAGATCGGTGGCACCCTTGCACACCTCGCAGCTCTGAAAGAACTCGGCGACATCGTCCTGTTCGATATTGCCGAAGGCACGCCCCAGGGCAAGGCGCTCGACATTGCTGAATCCGGCCCCTCGGAAGGCTTCGACGCCACCATGACCGGCGCCAATGATTACGCCGATATCGCCGGTGCCGACGTCTGCATCGTGACCGCCGGTGTGCCCCGCAAACCGGGCATGAGCCGCGATGACCTGCTGGGCATCAACCTCAAGGTTATGAAATCGGTCGGCGAAGGCATCGCCAAGCACGCCCCGAACGCATTCGTGATCTGCATCACCAACCCGCTTGATGCGATGGTCTGGGCGCTGCGCGAATTTTCGGGCCTGCCGCATGAAAAAGTCTGCGGCATGGCTGGCGTTCTGGACAGCGCCCGCTTCCGTCACTTCCTCAGCGTCGAATTCGGCGTGTCGATGCGCGACGTTACCGCCTTCGTTCTGGGCGGCCACGGCGACACCATGGTGCCGCTGACCCGCTATTCCACCGTTGGCGGCATTCCCCTGCCCGACATGGTTTCGATGGGCTGGACCACACAGGACAAACTGGACGCGATCGTTCAGCGGACCCGTGACGGCGGCGCCGAAATCGTTGGCCTGCTGAAGACCGGCTCGGCCTTCTATGCGCCCGCCACCTCGGCCATCGAAATGGCCGAAGCCTATCTGAAAGACCAAAAGCGCGTCCTGCCCTGCGCGGCCTATGTTGACGGCGCCCTTGGCCTGAACGGCTTCTACGTGGGCGTGCCCACCGTGATTGGCGCCGGCGGTATCGAAAAGGTCATCGACATCAAGATGACCAAGGACGAGCAAGCCATGTTCGACAAATCCGTTGACGCGGTCAAAGGCCTTGTTGCGGCCTGCAAAGAAATCGACCCGTCGCTGGCCTAAGCGCCTGCACGGTTGTAACCTGACACTCAGGGCCGCTCTTTGCGGCCCTGATTCCTTTTCAAATGCGACACTTTTACTCAAATGATCTTTTGTGATCACACCCCCGAAAACTGTGATCACAAAACGCGGAAATATCCGCTAAAACCCACCCACCGGCAAAAAACCGTTTAATTAATGCCCCGCGCTGTGCCAAACCCGCTGTTAATCGTAGCAAGACGGGACAGTTTCATGAACATCCATGAATATCAGGCGAAAGCTCTGCTTCGCGAATATGGTGCCCCGGTTTCAGACGGACGTGTTGTCCTGAAGGCCGAGAATGCCAAAACCGCAGCAGGTGAACTTGACGGACCCCTTTGGGTGGTCAAGGCGCAGATCCACGCAGGTGGGCGCGGCAAAGGCAAATTCAAAGAGGCCGACGCTGGCGAAAAAGGCGGCGTCCGCCTGGCCAAGTCGGTCGAAGAAGCCGCCGAAGAAGCCAAGAAGATGCTGGGCCGCACACTGGTCACACATCAGACCGGTCCGGCAGGCAAGCAGGTCAACCGCGTCTACATCGAAGACGGCTCGGACATCGAAACCGAACTCTACCTCGCTCTGCTGGTGGATCGTCAGACCTCGCGCGTCTCTTTCGTCTGCTCCACCGAAGGCGGCATGGACATCGAAGAAGTCGCAGCCAACACCCCTGAGAAAATCCTCAGCTTCTCGGTTGACCCGGCCACTGGATACCAGGCGTTCCACGGCCGTCGCGTCGCCTTCAGCCTCGGGCTGAAAGGTGCACAGGTCAAACAGTGCGTCGCTCTGATGGGCAATCTCTATCGCGCCTTCACCGACAAGGACATGGAGATGCTGGAGATCAACCCGCTGATCGTCCTCGAAGGCTCCGGTGACCTCAAAGTGCTCGACGCCAAAGTCAGCTTTGATGGCAACGCGATCTATCGCCACGGCGACGTTGCCGCCCTGCGCGACGAAACCGAAGAAGACCCCAAAGAACTGGCCGCGTCGAAGTTCGACCTGAACTATATCGCGCTGGACGGTGAAATTGGCTGCATGGTGAACGGTGCCGGTCTGGCGATGGCCACGATGGACATCATCAAACTCTACGGCGCAGAGCCTGCCAACTTCCTCGATGTCGGTGGCGGCGCCACCAAAGAGAAAGTCACCGAAGCCTTCAAGATCATCACCTCTGACCCGCAGGTCAAAGGCATTCTGGTCAACATCTTCGGCGGCATCATGCGCTGCGACGTCATCGCCGAAGGCGTGATCGCCGCGGTCAAGGAAGTCGGCCTTCAGGTGCCACTGGTTGTGCGCCTCGAAGGGACCAACGTCGAAAAGGGCAAAGAGATCATCAACACCTCTGGCCTGGCCGTGATCGCTGCGGACGACCTGAAAGATGGCGCTCAGAAGATCGTCAAAGCGGTGAAAGGGTAATCCAATGGCAGTTCTCGTAAACGAAAATACCAAAGTCATCTGTCAGGGCCTCACCGGCTCGCAGGGCACCTTCCACACCGAGCAGGCGATTGCTTACGGCACCAAAATGGTTGGCGGCGTGACCCCCGGCAAAGGCGGCTCCACCCATCTGGACCTGCCCGTGTTCAACTCGGTCCACGAAGCCAAGCACGTGACCGAAGCCAACGCGTCGGTCATCTATGTGCCGCCGCCCTTCGCCGCCGACAGTATCCTCGAAGCGATCGACGCCGAGATGGAGCTGATCATCTGCATCACCGAAGGCATCCCGGTTCTGGACATGATGCGCGTCAAGCGCGCGCTGGAAGGCAGCAAAAGCCGCCTGATCGGCCCGAACTGCCCCGGTGTCATCACGCCGGACGCCTGCAAAATCGGCATCATGCCCGGCCACATCCACAAGCGTGGCACCTGTGGTGTTGTGTCCCGTTCGGGCACGCTGACATACGAGGCCGTGAAACAGACTTCCGATCTGGGCCTGGGTCAGTCTTCGGCTGTCGGCATCGGCGGTGACCCCATCAAAGGCACAGAACACATCGACGTGCTGGAAATGTTCCTCGCAGACCCCGAAACGCAGTCGATCATCATGATCGGTGAAATCGGTGGCTCGGCAGAAGAAGAAGCCGCACAGTTCTTGGCCGATGAGAAGAAAAAAGGCCGCTGGAAACCCACCGCTGGCTTCATCGCAGGTCGCACCGCACCTCCGGGTCGTCGTATGGGCCACGCTGGCGCCATCGTTGCCGGTGGCAAAGGCGACGCGGAAAGCAAGATCGAGGCGATGAAAGCCGCCGGGATCGTAGTCGCTGACAGCCCCGCCACTCTGGGCGAGGCCGTGATCAAGGCGATCGGTTAAAAACATGTCGGGCCGGTTGGGAAATATTTTTACCTTGGTGGCGCTCTGCGCCTCCCTTGGCTCAACCGGCCCGGTCCTTGCACAATCTGGCGACGGCATTCTTGCCTCCGCCAACCGCTGCCTTCTGCCCGCGACGGATATCGACGGTGTGGTGACACGCCTGCAAGCCGACGCCTGGACGGTCACCTCGCCAGTGCCCGACGCAAGTGTCGAGATGCTGGTCTGGCCCCTGATTGCGGGCTATTTCGCAAGCGACAGTGGCGGCGAGACCTTGCAAACGATCCATGAGCTTCAGCAGAAAACAATGCGCGCCTATACCCAAAAGCAGGACATCCCAGCCAGCAAAAGCCGCGTCCTGACCCGCGACACCGATGCGGTGCATGTGCTGTGGCGTAAAACCATGACCGGTGGGACCGAAATCGAATGCCGCTTTGCCGTTGATGCGCCCCGGATGCAGGATATTCGCACCCATGCGGGTCTGCCCTCGGAAACCGGCGAAGACCTCAAGGCGCTGCCTCAAATCAACAGCTCCGAAGCCCACTCGCAACGCTATGTGCAAATCACTCTACTGAACCGCGCGGCGTTGGCGCAGAAGATCGGCCAGTCCGTAATCGCAGACGCCACCATCAATACATACCAAAGTTTTGGTTTTCAGGAGTAACTGAAGATGACCGAACAATCCCCCAACGACGTTTTCCACGCCTCTTCCTTCATGCAGGGGCACAATGCGGAATATCTCGAACAACTCTACGCCCGCTATGCCAACGACCCCAACGCGGTCGATGAGGCGTGGCAAGAGTTCTTCCGCCAGATGGGGGATACCGATCTGGACGTGAAGGCCGAGGCCGCAGGCCCCTCGTGGGCGCGCGCCGACTGGCCACCCGTGCCGGCCGATGACCTGACCGCCGCCCTGACCGGCGAATGGCCCGCCGCCCCTGCGGAAACCCGCGATGCCGGCAAGAAAATCACCGCCAAAGCCGCCGACAAGGGCATTCAGCTCAGCGATGAGCAGGTCAAACGCGCCGTTCTGGACAGCATCCGCGCGCTGATGATCATCCGCGCCTTCCGGATCCGGGGCCACCTGGCCGCCGACCTTGATCCGCTGGGCATGCAAGATCAGACCCCGCACCCGGAACTCGACCCGAAATCCTATGGCTTCACCGAAGCCGACATGGACCGCCCGATTTTCATCGACAACGTGCTGGGCCTGCAAATCGCCTCGATGCGGCAGATCATCGACATCGTGAAGCGCACCTATTGCGGCACTTTTGCCCTGCAATACATGCACATCTCGAACCCCGAAGAGGCCGGCTGGCTGAAAGAGCGGATCGAAGGCTTCGGCAAGGAAATTCAGTTCACCCGCGAAGGCCGCAAAGCGATCCTGAACAAGCTGGTCGAGGCCGAAGGCTTCGAGAAATTCCTGCACGTCAAATACATGGGCACCAAGCGGTTCGGCCTTGATGGTGGCGAGGCGCTGATCCCCGCGATGGAGCAGATCATCAAGCGCGGCGGCAGTCTGGGCGTGCGCGATATCGTGGTCGGCATGCCGCACCGTGGCCGCCTTTCGGTGCTGGCCAATGTCATGGGCAAGCCCTACCGCGCGATTTTCAACGAATTTCAGGGTGGCAGCTTCAAACCTGATGATGTCGACGGCTCGGGCGATGTGAAATATCACCTCGGCGCCTCCTCGGATCGTGAATTCGACGGCAACACCGTGCACCTGTCGCTGACTGCCAACCCCAGCCACCTCGAGGCCGTGAACCCGGTCGTTCTGGGCAAGGTCCGCGCCAAACAGGCGCAGGCCAATGACAAAGAGCGCATCACCTGCCTGCCGATCCTTCTGCACGGCGACGCGGCGTTTGCCGGTCAGGGCGTTGTGGCAGAATGTTTCGGCCTTTCGGGTCTGGTCGGGCACAAGACCGGCGGCACGATCCACATCGTGGTGAACAACCAGATCGGTTTCACCACCGCGCCGCATTTCTCGCGCTCGTCGCCCTATCCCACCGACAACGCGCTGGTGGTCGAAGCGCCGATTTTCCACGTCAACGGTGACGACCCCGAGGCCGTGGTCCACGCCGCCAAAGTGGCGACCGAATTCCGCCAGAAATTCCACAAGGATGTCGTGATCGACATCTTCTGCTATCGCCGCTTCGGTCACAACGAAGGCGACGAGCCGATGTTCACCAACCCGATCATGTATAAAAAGATCAAGCGTCATAAGACGACGCTCAGCCTTTATACCGAACGGCTGGTCAAGGACGGCCTGATCCCCGAAGGCGAGATCGAGGATATGAAAGCCGCGTTCCAGTCCTTCCTGAATGATGAATTCGAGGCGGGCAAGGAATTCAAACCCAACAAGGCCGACTGGCTGGATGGGCGCTGGTCGCATCTCGATCGTCAGAACGAAAAGAAATACCAGCGCGGCAAAACCGCGATCAAGCCCGAAACCATGCAGCAGATCGGCGCCGCGCTGACCCGCGCGCCCGATGGCTTCCCGCTGCATAAAACCGTGGAACGCCTGCTTGAGAACAAGAAACAGATGTTCGACAGCGGCACCGGCTTTGACTGGTCCACCGGCGAGGCGCTGGCCTTTGGCTCACTGGTCAGCGAAGGCTATCCGGTGCGCCTGTCCGGTCAGGACAGCACCCGCGGCACCTTCTCGCATCGCCACTCGGGCCTGATCAATCAGGAAACTGAAGAGCGGTACTATCCGCTGAACCACGTCCGCGAGGGGCAGGCCCATTACGAAGTCATCGACTCGATGCTGTCGGAATATGCCGTGCTGGGGTTTGAATACGGCTATTCGCTGTCCGAACCCAACGCGCTGGTCCTGTGGGAGGCGCAGTTCGGCGATTTCGCCAACGGTGCGCAGATCATGTTCGATCAGTTCATCTCGTCGGGCGAAGCCAAATGGCTGCGCATGTCCGGCCTCGTCTGCCTGCTGCCGCACGGCTACGAGGGTCAGGGCCCCGAGCACTCCTCTGCCCGTCTGGAACGTTTCCTGACCATGTGCGGTGGCGACAACTGGATCGTGGCCAACTGCACCACGCCCGCCAACTACTTCCACATCCTGCGCCGTCAGCTGCACCGCACCTTCCGCAAGCCGCTGATCCTGATGACGCCGAAATCGCTTCTGCGTCACAAACTGGCCGTCTCGGATGCCGAGGCTTTCACCACCGGCTCCTCCTTCCACCGCGTGCTTTGGGATGACGCCGAAAAAGGCCACTCCGACACCAAGCTCGTGGCGGATGAAAAGGTCAAACGCGTCGTCATGTGCTCGGGCAAGGTCTACTATGACCTGCTGGAAGAACGTGACGCCCGCGGCATCGACGATGTCTATCTGATGCGGATCGAGCAGTATTACCCCTTCCCGGCGATGACGCTGGTCAAGGAACTCGAACGCTTCAAGGGCGCCGAAATGTTCTGGTGTCAGGAAGAGCCGAAAAATCAGGGGGCCTGGTCCTTCATCGAACCCAACCTCGAATGGGTCCTCGGCCGCATCAAAGCCAAACATGGCCGTCCGATCTATGTCGGTCGCGCCGCCAGCGCCTCGCCCGCAACCGGCCTGGCCTCCATGCACAAAGCACAACAGCAGGCGCTCGTGGACGAAGCGCTGACCTTGAAAGGGAAATAACCCATGACCACCGACATCCGCGTCCCTACGCTTGGTGAATCCGTAACCGAAGCTACGGTGGCCACCTGGTTCAAGAAACCTGGCGATATCGTCGCCGCCGACGAAATGCTGTGCGAGCTGGAAACCGACAAGGTCACCGTCGAAGTTCCCAGCCCCGCCGCTGGCACCCTGGCCGAGATCGTCGCCGCCGAAGGCAGCACCGTCGGCGTTGACGCGCTGCTGGCCACCCTGTCCGAAGGCGCCGCCGCCCCGGCAGAGCAGCCCGCCGCCAAACCCGCCGCCGCAGCCCCCGCTGCCAGCGCCGAAACCGTTGATGTCATGGTGCCCAGCCTGGGCGAATCCGTGACCGAGGCGACCGTGTCCACATGGTTCAAAAAGGTCGGCGATACCGTCGCGCAGGATGAAATGCTGTGCGAGCTGGAAACCGACAAGGTCTCGGTCGAGGTGCCCGCCCCCGCCGCTGGCGTTCTGGCGGAAATCACCGCGCCCGAAGGCAGCACCGTTGACGCGAGTGCCAAACTGGCCGTGATCGCGGCCGCGGGCACCGTCGTCGCCGCAGCCCCCGCCGCTGCTGCCCCCGCCGCAGTCAGCGCCCCCTCCGGCAAGGATGTCGAAGACGCCCCCGCCGCGAAGAAAACCATGGCCGAAGCAGGCATTAGCCGCGACGCCGTGACCGGCACCGGCCGCGATGGCCGTGTGATGAAAGAGGACGTGGCCAAGGCCCTGACCGCCGCTCCGGCGGCTGCCGCCCCCGTTGCCGCAGCCCCGATGCCGCGCGCGCCGGTTCCGGCCGATGACGCCGCCCGCGAAGAGCGGGTCAAGATGACCCGCCTGCGCCAGACCATCGCCCGCCGCCTGAAGGACAGCCAGAACACCGCAGCGATGCTCACCACCTATAACGAGGTCGACATGACCGGGGTGATGGAGCTGCGCAACGAATACAAAGACCTGTTCCTGAAGAAACACGGTGTCAAACTGGGCTTCATGTCCTTCTTCACCAAGGCCTGTATCCACGCCCTGAAAGAAGTCCCCGAGGTCAACGCCGAAATCGACGGCACCGACGTGGTCTATAAGAACTTCGTCCACATGGGCATCGCCGCCGGCACGCCCACCGGCCTCGTTGTTCCGGTGATCCGTGACGCCGATCAGATGTCCTTCGCTGAGATCGAAAAAGCCATCGCCGAAAAAGGCGCCCGCGCCCGTGACGGCAAGCTCAGCATGGCCGAAATGCAGGGCGGCTCCTTCACCATCTCCAACGGTGGTGTTTATGGCTCGCTGATGTCCTCGCCGATCCTGAACCCCCCGCAGTCCGGTATCCTCGGGATGCACAAGATTCAGGACCGCCCGATGGCGATCAATGGCCAAGTTGTGATCCGCCCGATGATGTATCTGGCGCTCAGCTATGACCACCGTATCGTTGACGGCAAAGGCGCCGTGACCTTCCTCGTGCGCGTCAAAGAAGCCCTGGAAGATCCCCGCCGTCTGCTGATGGATCTGTAATCGAAATCTGGGTGCGCCCGCTTCGGCGCACCCACCCCGCCCCATCGTGAGGGCCGCATGCCCAACCCCGCCCAACCTGCTGAAAAAATCGCCCTTGTTTCGTGTATGCGGAACGAAGGCATTTTCGTGCTGGAATGGCTGGCCTATCACATGGGGCTGGGGTTTGACGCCATTGTCATCGTCACCAACGATTGCACTGATGGTTCCGATCTGTTGCTTGACCGTCTGGCCGAGCGCGGGCTGATCACCCACATCCGTCAAACCGTGCCCCCCGGCACCGCGCCGCAAGACAGCGGCATGGACCTTGCGTTGGCGTGGGCGCGACAGGCCGGGATGGTCTGGGCGCTGCATATCGACAGCGATGAGTTTCTGCTGATCGACGCTGAAGACCCGCAGTCGCACCGACGTATTACCGACGTGATACCGACGTTATACCGCGCCGATGTTGTGCCCCTTGCGTGGCGCGCTTTCGGTGACAGTGGCGTGACCGAATGGCAGCCCGGCGCTGCCGCGCTTGAGCGCAACACCCATGCCGAACCCGGTGCCGAACCGGGTGTGACCAAGTTCAAATGTCTGTTCCGCGTGGCCAGCTTTGCCCGCGCCACCGACCATAACCCGCTAGACCCGCTGGTCGAGTCCCCAGTTGTGCTAAGCGCCGATGGTGAAGCGCTGTCGAACCAAAGCCTCTATCAGGCCAAATCCGCCCGCTTCCGCCCCGCCGACATCGCCTGCCGCGCCCGCACCGCACGCCTGAACCACTACGCCGTGCGATCCGAAGACGTTTTCTTGATGAAAAACGATCGGGGCGATGGTCAGGGCAAACAGGCTCAGACCAAGTACCACCTTGGCTCCAACTGGCATTTGTCCTGCAATCGCAACGACATCGAAGATCGTGCCATCCTGCGCCACTGGCCCGCCACCGCCGAAAAACTGGCTGATCTGCGCGCCGATCCGGCCACGACCGCCGCCGAGCGCAGCTGTCAGGAATGGTTCACAACCCGCCGCGCGCAGGTGCTGACACCCGAAATGCGCCGCCAATGGACCCGCCGCGAGAGGATCAACTCATGACCCCGGAACTCACCGCCCTCGCCCTCGCGGGGCTGCTCCATATCGTGCAATTCGTTGCCGCCTCGACGCTGGCGAATATCGACGTCGGCCCGGGCTATACCACCAGCCCGCGCGACCGCCTGCCCAGCCGCGACATGCGTAAAATTACCGCCCGGATGCTGCGCGCCTATGACAACCACGTGCAGATGCTGGGCCTGTTCGTCGGCGGCGTTGCCCTGATCACGCTCAGCGATCAATCCACCACCGTGACCCAAACCGCCGCCTGGACCTACCTCGCCGCCCGCGCGCTTTATATCCCTGCCTATGCCTTTGGCTGGCAGCCGTGGCGCTCTTATATCTGGCTGGTGGCGCTGGCCTGCTGTGCCACACTTTATCTGGCGGCGCTGCTGTGAAGCGCGGCTTTCTTTCCCCTTTCCAAGACCTGACGGAGACGACCCATGGCAAACTATGACGTTATCGTAATCGGCGCCGGCCCCGGCGGCTATGTCGCGGCCATTCGCTGCGCCCAACTGGGCCTGAAAACCGCCTGCGTCGAGGGCCGCGAGACCCTTGGCGGCACCTGCCTGAACGTGGGCTGCATTCCCTCCAAGGCGCTGCTGCACGCCAGCCACCAGCTGCACGAGGCCGAGCACAACTTTGCCAAGATGGGCCTGAAGGGCAAGTCGCCTTCGGTCGATTGGAAACAGATGCTCGCCTATAAGGACGAGGTGATCGAGGGCAACACCAAGGGCATCGAATTCTTGTTCAAAAAGAATAAGATCGACTGGATCAAGGGCTGGGCCACGATCCCTGCCGCCGGTCAGGTAAAGGTCGGCGACGACCTGCACGAAGCCAAGAATATCCTCATCGCCACCGGGTCCGAAGTCTCCACCCTGCCGGGGGTCGAGATTGACGAAAAGATCGTCGTTTCCTCGACCGGGGCGCTGGAACTGCCGAAGATCCCCAAGAAAATGGTGGTGATCGGCGCAGGCGTGATCGGGCTGGAACTTGGCTCGGTCTATAAACGTCTGGGCTCTGATGTGACCGTGATCGAATTCCTTGACGCGGTCACCCCCGGCATGGACGGCGAAGTGCAAAAAACCGTGCAACGTATGCTGAAAAAACAGGGGCTGGAGTTCATCATGGGCGCCGCCGTTCAGGGCGTGACCACCAAGGGCAACAAGGCCACCGTCGCCTATAAACTGCGCAAGGATGACAGCGAAGCCACGATCGAGGCCGACACCGTTCTGGTCGCCACCGGTCGCCGCCCCTTCACCGCAGGTTTGGGGCTTGAGGCGCTTGGCGTCGAAATCGCGCCGCGCGGTCAGATCAAGACCGACGCCCATTGGCAGACCAACGTCAAAGGCATCTACGCCATCGGCGACGCGATCGAAGGCCCGATGCTGGCCCACAAAGCCGAAGACGAAGGCATGGCCTGCGCCGAGGTTCTGGCGGGCAAGCATGGTCACGTGAACTATGGCGTGATCCCCGGCGTGATCTATACCCACCCCGAGGTCGCCAGCGTTGGCGCCACCGAAGAGCAGCTGAAAGCAGACGGGCGCGCCTATAAGGTTGGCAAGTTTTCCTTCATGGGCAATGCCCGCGCCAAAGCCGTATTTGCGGGCGAAGGGTTTGTCAAAATCCTTGCCGACAAAGACACCGACCGCGTGCTGGGCTGCCACATCATCGGCCCGGCGGCGGGCGACCTGATCCACGAAATCTGCGTCGCGATGGAGTTCGGTGCCTCGGCAGAGGACGTGGCGCTGACCTGCCACGCGCATCCCACCTTCTCCGAAGCGGTCCGCGAAGCGGCACTTGCCTGCGGTGATGGTCCGATCCACGCCTAAACAACGTGTCACCGGGGCGGCAGTCGCGCCGACCCGGTGACCACTAAATCCCTGCGGCGTGCGTCATTCAACCGGCAGCGTGGGGTCCACAATTTCAGTCTGTTCCGCGGGCTTTTGCTCGGCCGGTTTGATCGTTGTGAATTTGATATCACAGCTCTTTGCGACCGATGCTTTCTCGATCGCCGCGATCTCGCCTTTCAGACGCGCCACCTCGGCTGCGCTTTTCTCATTTCCCTTGATGGTAAAGATCGCTGGCCAAAACACCACGAGTGCCACGCCCATTGCTGCGGCGTCCTCTTCTGCCGTCCTGTCCTGCACGCCCATCATTTCAGCGGCTTGGTGGCTGACGCTTTGCGCCTCTTCGCCAAGCTGACTGCATGAATAAGATTGATATACCTCTGGCGAGACATAAGACGCGGCAATGGTTGTGCTTTTCTGGGCGCATCCAGCAGACAAGGCCAAACTGACGACGGGAACGAAAACTTTTTCACAATACATACAAACCTACCAATCGTTGCGTTTACGGGTGTCCTCCCCCTCCTCCGCTTCGATGGTTCATGATGGGCGAATTTGCTTCTCGATCACAAGGCGCAGCCTGAATTCTCGGTGGTATCCGGCATGGTGAACCGCGACGGTTGTAGGAAAGTCACGCCCGGTCGCTCTTTCATCTTACCAAAGCGAGCTTGCCGCCCGTTCCGGCCAGTCGCGATCATAATCGGCACCATCGATATCCCCGTCGGTCATCGCTGCCAAAATCTCGCCGACCGTCGGCAGGCCCGCGCTTTGGTCCTGCCCCGCCCACAGCCCGGCGCGCATCATGGCGCGGGCGCATTGGGTGTAAATCTCGTGGATGCGGATCACGATCACCGTGGCAGGCTGCCGCCCGGCGCGCTCGAACCGCGCCCGCAGGCCCGCATCGGTCGTCAGCCGCGCCTGCCCGTTGACCCGCACCGCATTGTCCGACCCCGGCACCATGAACATCAGCGCAACGCGCCCGTCCTCGACAATATTACGCAGCGTATCCAGCCGGTTATTGCCGCGCCAGTCGGGCAGCGCCAAGGTGCGCGCGTCCAGCTCCATCACCACCGGGCCATCGTCGCCGCGGGGGCTGCCATCGGCGCCCTGCGCGCCCACGGTCGACACGACGCAAAACCGCGAGGCCATGATCCAGCGGCGATACTCCGGCGTCAACCGCTGCGCCACCTTGCGTGTCGCCGCTGGCCCCGGTGTGCCGTAAAGCGCTTCAAGCACTGCAATATCGCTAACGAACTCCATCCGGCTCAAACCCCGATTCCCGCATCAATTGATCAGACACCGCTTCGACCTCGCCCTCAAGCCGCGCCATGAACCGTTCACGGTCAAGACCCGGTGCGATCGGCGGCAGGAACTCGACCACAGCCAGACCGGGCTTGCGGTAAATTCCGCGGCGCGGCCAGAACACACCCGCATTGGTCGCCGCTGGCACGCAGGCCTGCCCAAGCTGATTGTAAAGCGCCGCCGTTCCCGCTTTGTAGGGCGTCTTGACGCCCGGCGCCACGCGGGTGCCCTGCGGATAAATCACCAGCTGCCCGGGCAGTTGCGTGCCCGACGCGACATCCTCAACCATCTTCTTGATCGCCAGCCCGCGCTTGCCCCGGTTCACCGGAACACAGCCGATGCGATAGGCATACTGCCCGATCACCGGCGTCCACAACAGCTCGCGCTTCATGATGAATTTCGCCGCCGGGACCGCATGGAAAATAATCAGGATATCCAGAAACGACTGGTGCTTGGCGGCGATCATCACCTCATCCGTTGGCACCTCGCCCCGGACCTCGGCCCGCAGACCGATCATCCAGCGCGCGGTCCACAGCACCCAGCGGCAGTACAGCTTGCACGCCATGAACGCGCCGCGCCTGCTGAAGGCCGCCCAGGGCAGAAACACGATCCCCAGCACCGCCATCGCCAGATAGATCTGGATGGAAAAGATCAGGGACCGCAGCCAACGCCAGCCATACGCCATCAGGGCAACTCCCTCAGCTTCCGGCCCGCCGCCGTGCGGGTCGCGACAAAGGCCACGACGGCGGCCAGCAGCGGGATCAGCAGTGGCCAGAACCAGTGCAGCCCCTGAAAGCCCAAGCCTGTCAGAAACCCGCCCTCGCCCTGGGCCGACGGCAGCAGCAAAATCGCCACCATTGCAGCCACCGTGCCCACCGCGGCACCGGTTAGTCCGCGCAGGGTAAACCGGCGCACAAACGCCCGCGCGATATAGCTGTCACGCGCCCCAACCTGCCGCAGCACCGCGATCACCTGCGCGTTGGCCGACAGTGCGGCCTGCGCCGCCAGCGTGATCATCGCCGCCATCGCCGTGCCGATCAGCCCCAGCGACAGCCAGCCCAGCACCCTGAGCCGCGAGGCCGCTTTGACCAGCGGCCGCCGCCAGCGCGTATGATCATCCAGAACCGCGCCCGGCACCTCAGCGGTCAGTCGTAACCGCAGCCCGGCGGCGTCATAGCCGACACTTTCCTCGATAATCTCGATCAATTGCGGGATCGGCAGCGTATCCACCGGCAGATCCGGGCCGAACCATGGCTCCAGCAACGCGCGCTGCTCGGCATCGGTCAGCGCGCGCGCGCTGGCCACGCCGGGCGTGGTTTCCAGCACCCTCAGCGCGGTGGCCGTCTGCGTTTCCTTCTGATCTGCCGGGGCCGATATCCGCAGGGTCGAGCTGCGCGCCAACTCGTCACTCCACCGATCCGCCAGACGCCCCGCCGCCAACGACAGCGCCAGCGCGAAGACCGCCAGAAACGCCATTGCGGCGGCACTGAACGTGGTCAGGTTGGCGGTATACCCCGACGGCGGCACAGCGCGGTCAGCCTGCGCATCCCCGACGATAAACTCGACGATCTGCGATACGGAAATAGTCACAGATCCGCCCCCGCAAGATGCAGCCGCCGGTTGGCAATCCGCAGCACCCGCGCCTGCACCTGAGTTTTGGCGGCGCGGATCAGGTTCATGTCATGGGTCGCGACCATGATCGTCTTTCCCATCTTGTTCAGCTCGACCAGCAGTTGCAGCAGGCGCTGCGACATTTCCCAGTCGATATTGCCGGTCGGTTCATCCGCCAGCACCACGTCGGGCGACATGATCACCGCCCGCGCCAGTGCCGCGCGCTGGCGTTCCCCGCCCGACAATTGTGGCGGCAAAGCATCGGCCCGATTTTTCAGCCCGACCCAGGACAGAAGCTCGCGCAGGTCAGCGGCTTCATCCAGCTTGCTGCGCCCCGAAACCGTCAGCGGCAAGGCCACGTTATCGGCCAGCGGCAGGTGATCCAGAAACTGGCAATCCTGATGCACGACGCCCACGCGCCTGCGGCTCAGCGCGACATCGTCACGCGTCATCAGCCGCACATCGCGGTTGAACAGCCGCACATGGCCCGCGGTTGGCAGCAACGCCCCATAGCAAAGCTTCAGAAAGGTGGTTTTGCCCGCGCCAGACGGCCCGGTCAGGAAATGGAACGATCCGGGGGACAGCTTGAGCGATATATCACTCAGCAACTCCCCACCGCCGTAACTATAGGCTACGTTTTCCAGCTCAATCACGGCCGTCCCCTTTTACGCTGCCTTTTTCTGCACGAGCGCGGGCACAGATGCAATCCACCACCGCGGGCCATGCTTTGCACTTTTCCGCCGATGATTTACACCATATAGTATTGGCAACAGACGGATAACCCAATGGCACAGGGGCAAAAGAGAGCAAAATGCGGCTGATTTGTCCGAATTGCGGGGCGCAGTATGAAGTGCCCGACGGCGTAATCCCGCAGGCGGGGCGCGATGTGCAGTGCTCCAGCTGTGGAAATACCTGGTTTCAGCACCATCCCGACAATGACCCCGACCTGGCCGAAGAGCTGGGCCAAGGTACCGATCAGGTCTATTGGGACGACGACGAAGAGCTCGAAACGGCACCCGCACCAGAAGCGGCGCCAGAGCCACAACCAGAACCCGATCGGCGCAAACTTGACCCGTCGATTGCCGATGTCCTGCGCGAAGAAGCCGAACTCGAAGCCCGCGCACGCGCGGCAGACATCGGCAGCGGACTGGAAAGCCAGCCGGATCTGGGCCTGCAAGAGCCCGTCGAAAGCGAATCCGACCGGCGCGTGCTTGAAGCGCGGCAACGGATGGCGCAGATGCGCGGCCACGCCGAAGCCCCCTCGGCGCCAGACGCCGCAGCAGCGATAGCCGCCAGCCAGATCCCCACATCCCGCCGCGACATGCTGCCCGACATCGACGAAATCAATTCATCGCTGCGCGCAACATCAGGGCGGCGGCCGACAGAAGCGGATGATCATGCCGTTCCCAAAGCTCCAGCCGCGAAACGCGAACGCAAATCTGTCGGCGGGTTCCGTCGCGGGTTTTCTTTGGCGCTGTTGCTGGCAGCCTTCTTGTGCTGCCTCTATGTCTTTGCCGGTGAGATCACCGCACAGGTTCCGGCGCTGAAAACGCCGCTGGCAACCTATGTTGAACAGATTGATATCGGCCGGGGCTGGCTGGACAACCAGATGCGTGCACTGCTGGCAAAACTGGACAGCTTCGCGTCGGACGCGGCTGGCAGCACAGATCAGGGCGGCTCGTAACGCACGCCGCGCCGCGTATGTCAGGCAAACAGCGCCGTCAGCCGCGCGGCCTCCTCCGCCGTGCCGAATGGCGCGTTGACGATGAACATGCCTGACCCCACCATCCTGTGCCCCGCACGCGCCGGACCAAAGCGCACCTCGTGGCGCAGCACGCCGGGCAGGCCTTGCGCCTCCAGCGTCGACAGCATCGGTTTGTGCGCCCCCGAGGTCAAGATCGGGTACCACAGCGCGATCACGCCGACATTCCACTTGCGATGCAGCTTGGTGATGACGCCGGGGATGCTGTCGTAATCGGTTTTCACCTCGTAGCTGGGATCAATCAGCATCAGGCCCCGGCGCGGTGTCGGCGGGGTCAGTGCCATCGCCATCGCAAACCCATCCTGCCGCAGAACCCGCGCCGGATAGGGCGACATCGCCAGCTCCAGCGCGGCAAATTCGCGCGGATGCAGTTCTGCCAGATGCAGCCGGTCCTGCGGGCGCAGGATCTGCGCCGCCAGCAGGGGCGACCCCGGATAAGCCTGCGCGCCATGCGCGGCACGCACCGCAGACAGCGCCATCATATAGGGATGATCAGGCGCAAACCAGCCAAGCCCCTGGATCGCATTGATCCCCGCCGCCGCCTCGCCAGTCTTCACGGCTTCGTCGGCGTCCAGAAAATACAGGCCCCGCCCGGCATGGGTTTCCAGATAGCTCAGCGGTTTATCCTTGACCGTCATATACGACAGCATCCGGCACAGCAGCGCATGTTTCTGCACATCCGCCAGATTGCCCGCATGATAGATATGTTGATAGGACAGCATCGTTTTCCCCACTTCGGCCCTGCTGATAAGGCGTGCAACGCGGGCATGGCAATCACCTGCGGGCATCTTTCCACAGCCGCGCGGCGAAAACGCGCTGATTTGACCGGGATCGGGCCTTTTCCAATTCCGCCCCCGCGCCTATAAGGACATCTGGTTCCCGGCTCGCAGAGTCGTGGGGGCGGTTGGGATTCACCACGGGGCAGCTTTTGCATGGGAATGTTTGATAAATTGCCGGGCCTGTTTTCGGCTGACATGGCGATTGATCTGGGGACGGCGAATACACTGGTCTATGTCAAGGGCAAGGGCATCGTCCTGAGCGAGCCCTCGGTCGTGGCCTACCACGTCAAGGACGGCGTCAAGAAGGTGCTGGCCGTAGGCGAAGACGCCAAGCTGATGCTTGGCCGGACCCCCGGCAGCATCGAGGCGATCCGCCCGATGCGCGACGGTGTGATTGCAGATTTCGACGTCGCCGAAGAAATGATCAAGCATTTCATCCGCAAGGTGCATAAACGCTCGACCTTCTCCAAGCCCAAGATCATCGTCTGCGTGCCACATGGCGCGACCCCGGTGGAAAAACGCGCGATCCGTCAGTCGGTTCTGTCCGCAGGCGCGCGCCGCGCGGGCCTGATCGCCGAACCCATCGCCGCGGCGATTGGCGCTGGCATGCCGATCACCGACCCGACCGGCAACATGGTCGTCGATATCGGTGGCGGCACAACCGAGGTGGCCGTGCTGTCGCTGGGCGATATCGTCTATGCCCGCTCGGTCCGCGTCGGTGGCGACCGCATGGACGAGGCGATCATCAACTACCTGCGCCGCAATCATAACCTGCTGGTGGGCGAAAGCACCGCCGAGCGGATCAAAACCACCATCGGCACCGCCCGCATGCCCGATGACGGGCGCGGCACCTCGATGCATATCCGTGGCCGCGACCTGTTGAACGGCGTGCCCAAGGAAACCGAAATCAGCCAGGCCCAGATCGCCGAGGCGCTGGCCGAACCCGTCCAGCAGATCTGCGAAGCCGTGATGACCGCACTCGAAGCCACACCGCCCGATCTGGCCGCCGATATCGTTGACCGTGGCGTGATGCTGACGGGCGGCGGGGCGCTGCTGGGGGATCTGGATCTGGCGCTGCGTGAACAGACCGGCCTGTCGGTCTCGATCGCCGACGAAAGCCTGAATTGCGTGGCTCTTGGCACCGGCAAGGCGCTGGAATATGAAAAACAGCTGCGCCACGCGATTGACTACGACAGCTAAGGCACCCACCTTTTGACCAAGGGGGAAACGTGGCCAAAGACAAGACAAACGGCGAAGACTATGTTGGCCCCCTGAAGCGACTGCTTGCGGGAACAGCCGTGCTGTGCCTGCTGGGGCTGTTCGTGGTCTGGCGCATTGACAGCCCGCGCGTGGAACGCTTCCGCGCGCAGGTGGTTGACCGCGTCGTGCCCAGCTTTGACTGGGCGATGGCACCGGTCACCGCCACGGTCAATCTGATCCGCGACATTCAAAGCTATCAGCGCATCCTTGAGCAAAATCAGGAACTTCGCCGCGAATTGCAGCAGATGAAGGCGTGGAAAGAGGCCGCATTGCAGCTGGAGCAGGAAAACGCCCGCCTGCTGGACCTGAACAACGTCCGGCTGGACCCGCGCCTGACCTATGTGACGGGTGTGGTGATGGCCGACAGCGGCTCGCCCTACCGGCAATCGGTGCTGCTGAATGTTGGCGGGCGCGATGGCATTCTGGATGGCTGGGCCACGATGGACGGCATCGGTCTGGTCGGGCGCATTTCCGGCGTCGGGCAAAACACCGCGCGGGTGATCCTGCTGACCGATACCTCCAGCCGCATCCCGGTGCAAATTCAGCCCTCGGGGCAGACTGCCATGGTGATGGGCGACAACACCGCCGCACCGCCGCTGTCGTTTCTGGAAAACCCCGACCTTGTGCGCCCGGGCGACCGGGTTGTGTCCTCGGGCGACGGGGGGGTGTTCCCCTCGGGGCTACTGGTGGGGCAAGTCGCACAGGACCCCGGCGGGCGCCTGCGCGTCCGGCTGGCGGCAGATTACGAGCGGCTGGAATTCCTGCGCGTCCTGCGCAATCCCGGCGCCGAGGTGATCACCGATCCCGGTCGCCTGATCGCGCCCGCGTCCCCCCTTGCCCCGCAGCAAACCACTCCACAGCCCGAAGCCAACGGCGCAGCACCGCAGGAGGGTGGCAATGGCTGAGCAATCCCCCGGCCGTGTCTGGACCATGCGCGCCACCTATGTGGCGCTGGCGCTGGTGGTGATTTTCTTTCAACTGCTGCCGCTGGAAACCACGCCCCGCCGCTGGGCCGGGCCGGACCTGCTGACGATTTTGGGCTTTGCCTGGGCCCTGCGCCGCCCGGACTATGTGCCGGTGCTGGCCGTGGCCGGGGTGATGCTGCTGGCGGACCTGCTGTTTCAACGCCCCCCCGGCCTGATGGCCGCCCTTGTGGTGATGGCAACCGAAACCCTCAAGGCGCGGGCGCGCGGCATGCGCGATCAGCCGTTCCCGGTCGAATGGCTCAGCGTGTCGGTCATGCTGGTGATGGTGATGCTGGGCAACCGGATGATCCTCGCGTTGCTGCTGGTGCCGCAGGCCCCGGTCGGGCTGACGGTGATTCAGCTTGTGATGACCGTTCTGACCTATCCCGTTGTCGTTCTGGCGTCGGGCACCCTGCTTGGCGTGCAAAAAGCCGCCCCGGGCGAGGTTGACGCACTGGGGCACCGGCTATGAGGCGCTCACCCAAGGAAAGCGCTGACGGCGCCCGCCGCATCACCCGTCGCGGGTTGATCCTGGGTGGCGCGCAGCTTGGCTTTGCCGGGCTGCTTGGGCTGCGCATGCGCTATATGCAGGTCGAACAAGCCGATCAGTTCCGCCTGCTGGCCGAGGAAAACCGGATCAACATCCGCCTGATCCCGCCCGCGCGCGGCGAGATTTTCGACCGCAACGGCATGGTGATCGCCGAAAACGAACCCAGCTACCGGATCACCATCGTGCGCGAGGACGCAGGCGATGTGGATCAGGTGATCGCGCGGCTGTCGGCGCTGGTTGAACTGGACGACGAAGACCTGAACCGCGCCCTGATCGAAATGAAACGCAGCGCGCCGTTTTTGCCGATCACCGTCGCCGACCGGGTAACGTGGGAGGATATTTCCCGCGTCGCGGTCAACGCCCCGGCCCTGCCCGGCGTCACCCCCGAGGTTGGCCTGTCGCGCCGCTATCCGCTTGGCGTGGATTTCGCCCATATCGCCGGCTATGTCGGGCCGGTCAGCGATTACGACCTCAGCCGGATCGAAGATCCCGATCAACTGCTGCGCATTCCGCGATTTCAGATCGGCAAGGTCGGGCTCGAAGCCAAGCTCGAGGAAAACCTGCGCGGCAAGGCCGGCGCCAAACGGGTCGAGGTCAATGCCGTGGGCCGGATCATGCGCGAGCTGGACCGGCGCGAGGGGCAGGCTGGGGCCAATCTGCAACTGACCATTGATCATGCGCTGCAAAACTATGTGCAGGCGCGGCTGGGGCAGGACAGCGCCGCCGCTGTGGTGATTGATTGCGAACACGGCGATGTGGTCGCAATCGCCTCCTCGCCCAGCTTTGACCCCAACCTGTTCGTGCGCGGTATTTCGGTGCCCGACTATAAGGCGCTGACAGAAAACCCCTATCGCCCGCTGGCCAACAAATCAGTGCAGGGTCTGTATCCGCCCGGCTCGACCTTCAAAATGGTCACCGCCATGGCCGCGCTGGAAGAAGGTGTCGTCACCCCCGAAGACACGGTATACTGCCCCGGCTATGTCGAGGTCGCCAACCGGCGCTTCCATTGCTGGAAACGCGCAGGCCACGGCCACGTTGATCTGCAAACCTCGCTGCGCGAAAGCTGCGACGTCTATTACTATGATCTGGCGCTGAGGGTCGGGATCGACAAGATTTCCGCCATGGCGCAGCGGCTGGGCATTGGCGAACGGTTCGACATTCCGATGTCCGCCGTCGCACGCGGACGCGCGCCCACCAAAGAATGGAAAAAACAGACCTATGATCAGGACTGGGTGATCGGGGACACGGTCAACGCCTCGATCGGTCAGGGCTATGTGCTGGCCTCGCCGCTGCAACTGGCGGTGATGGCCGCGCGGCTGGCCACCGGGCGCGCGGTAACACCCCGGCTCATCCGCTCGATCGAAGGGGTCGAGCAACCATCGGGCCGCGGCGAAAGCCTTGGGCTGAACGAAAACCTGCTGCGGCAGGTGCGCCGGGCCATGTTTGCCGTGTCCAACAACCGACGCGGCACCGCCTATGGCAGCCGCATCCTCAACGATGCATTCCGTATGGCAGGCAAGACCGGCACCAGCCAGGTCCGCAACATCACCGCCGCCGAACGCGCGCGCGGCGTGACCCGCAACGAAGACCTGCCGTGGAACCGGCGCGACCACGCCCTGTTTGTCGACTTCGCGCCGTTCGATACACCAAAATACGCGGTTTCGGTTGTGATCGAACACGGCGGCGGCGGGTCATCTGCCGCCGCCCCGGTCGCACGCGACATCACGCTTCAGGCACTGTTTGGCGGCGACCCGCCACTTGCGGCCTATCCCGAAAAAGACCGGGCGCGGATCAAGGCACAGCAGGAACGGCTGAAACGCGAACGCCCTGACCCGGGCAGCTCCGGTCGGGGGCGCGCATGAGCTATCTTGAGTATACCGTCAAAACGGTGCCCTCCGGCATCCGCAAGCTGCTGTTCCTGAACTGGCCGCTGGCGCTGTTGCTCACGGCAGTGGCCAGTGTCGGCTTCCTGATGCTCTACTCGGTGGCTGGCGGATCCTTCACCCCTTGGGCCGAGCCGCAGATGAAACGCTTTGCGCTGGGTGTGGTTACGATGGTGCTGGTGGGCATGGTGCCGATCTGGTTCTGGCGCAACATGGCCGGCGTCGCCTATCTTGCCGCGCTGGCGCTGCTGCTGTTTGTCGAGTTTTTCGGCACCGTCGGCATGGGCGCGCAGCGCTGGATCGACCTCGGCTTCATGCGCCTGCAACCCTCCGAACTGGCCAAGATCACGCTGGTGATGTTGCTGGCCGCCTACTATGACTGGCTGCCGCTGAAAAAGGTCTCGCATCCGATTTGGGTGGCGCTGCCGGTGGCGATGATCCTGCTGCCGACATTCCTGGTGCTGAAACAACCCGATCTGGGCACCGCCCTTCTGCTGCTGATTGCGGGCGGCGGGATGATGTTTCTGGCCGGGGTGCACTGGGGCTATTTCGCGGCTGTCATCGCCATGGGCGTCGGCGCGGTATCGGCGGTGTTTCAATCGCGCGGCACCGACTGGCAGCTGCTGAAGGATTATCAGTTCCGCCGGATCGACACGTTCCTTGACCCCTCCAGTGACCCGCTGGGCGCGGGGTATCACATCACCCAGTCGAAAATCGCGCTGGGGTCTGGCGGCTGGGGCGGGCGCGGGTTCATGCAGGGCACGCAATCGCGGCTGAACTTCCTGCCCGAAAAGCACACCGATTTCATCTTCACCACCCTGGCCGAGGAATTCGGCTTTCTTGGCGCATTCTCGCTGCTGCTGCTCTATACGCTGATCATCGTCTTCTGCATCAGCTCGGCCCTGTCGAACAAGGACCGGTTTTCGTCGCTTCTAACGCTGGGCATTGCGCTGACGTTTTTCCTGTTCTTCGCGGTAAATATGTCGATGGTGATGGGGCTGGCGCCGGTGGTCGGCGTGCCCTTGCCGCTGGTCAGCTATGGCGGCTCTGCCATGCTGGTGCTGCTCGCTGCTTTCGGACTGGTCCAAAGCGCACATATTCACAGACCGAGGTAAATCATGACCGTAAACATCCTGTTTTCCGACAGCCCCGAACGCTGGGCCACCTATGAAATGCCCTTGCGCCGGGCGCTGACCAAAGCCGGAATCGAAGCGGATCTGCGCACGGATTTCGCCCCCGAGGACGTTGATTACATCGTCTACGCCCCCTCAAGCCCATTGCAGGATTTCACCCCCTATACCCGCGCCAAGGCGGTGCTGAACCTCTGGGCAGGGGTGGAAAATGTGGTTGGCAATGAGACGCTGAAAATCCCGCTGGCGCGGATGGTTGACGACGGGCTGACGCGGGGCATGGTGGAATGGGTCGCGGGTCATGTGCTGCGCCACCATCTGAACATCGATTTCGCATTGAACCGTCAGGATGGCACATGGACCCGCCACGTGCCGCCACTGGCACGCGACCGCCGGGTGACGATTCTGGGGCTGGGCGAGCTGGGCCGCGCCTGCGGGCAGGCGCTTGCGGGCCTTGGTTTTCCCGTCACCGGCTGGAGCCGCAGCCAGAAAGACGTGCCCGGCATGACCTGCCTGTCAGGCGATGCAGGGCTGAAACAGGCGCTGGCGCGCGCCGACATCGCCGTGCTGTTGCTACCGCAAACGCCCGAAACCGAAAACGTGCTGAACGCTGAAACCCTTGCGCTGATGCCCAAGGGGGCGGTGATCATCAACCCCGGTCGCGGACCGCTGATTGACGATGCGGCGCTTCTGGCGGCGTTGGATAGCGGCCAGATCGGCCATGCCACACTGGATGTGTTCCGCGTTGAGCCCCTGCCGGCCGATCACCCCTATTGGGCGCATCCGCATGTAACGGTCACGCCGCATATCGCATCAGAAACCCGCCCCGACACCGCCGCCGAAGTCGTGGCCGAGAATGTCCGCCGCGGCGAAGCGGGCCTGCCTTTCGTCCACGTCGTGGACCGCAAACTGGGGTATTGATCAGCGCAGGATCGGCGGCTTGGCCGGGTCCGATCCGGGCGCGGCCCGCTGCACCTCGGCAACCGCCTGCGGATGCGGCAGATCAAACCGCAGCCCCCATTGCGCCAGCTTCGCCGCCAACGGCTCGCTTGCCCGCACAAAGCTGACGTCCAGCGCCCCGGCTTCGATTCCCGAAAAGGTCAGCGCCTCGGCCACGGCCTTGGCCAGCGCGCCTTCGGCCCCCGGCACCGCGTCCACAAACGCCAGCAGATGGTTGTTCCCGCCGCCGTCATAGCGCGCCGCCACCAGATAGGCCGCATGCGCCAACCCGCCCGCCGTCGCCAACTTGGCATCCAGCGCCGTCAGCAGCGCTTCGGGCAATCCCTGTGGCCGCCCGACCTCTTCGATCCGCGCCTCGGCCTCGTCCGGGCCATGGCCCAAGGTCTGCGCCAGCCATTCCACCGCCTCGGGCGGGATCAGGATCGACGACGGCGCAACCTCCAGATTGACCCCCAGCCCGATGCCTTGATCCGCCAACAGCCCGGCAATCACCCGCCCCGACAATGCCGCATAGGGCGCCGGTTGGCCGACAAACTGCGCCAGCCGCTCTTCGCGGTCAAACACCAGTACAAAGGAATGATCCGACAGCTCGAACAACTCGGGCGAGACACTTTCGTCCACCGCCTCCTCGCTCAGCAGCAAGAACAGCTCGCTGTCGGCCAAGCGCTCGTAGAACCGCAACCGCGCGGCCTCGTCGCGGTCATTCGCGGCCATGGCGGCATGGGCGGTGTCCAAAGCGGTCAGGTCGGTCATGGCGTGTCCTTTCAACGGCGGCAGGCGGGCCTGCCAGGCATGTGGATCGGCCAAAAGCGGTAGTCCCCCCGCCCTGGCAAGGCAAGCGCAAACCGCACCGCGCCCTTGTCAGGGCCGGGGCCGCGCCCCAGATTGACGGGATGATACCGCCCCTGCCCGACCAGATCAGCGCCTGCCGCCTGTGTGCCGACCGCTTCGCCGCGACCGCAACCCGCCACAGCCCGCGCCCGGTGCCGTGGTTTCACCCCGGCGCCCGCCTGCTGATTGCGGGCCAAGCACCGGGGCTGCGGGTGCACGAGGCCGGTCGGCCGTTTTTCGACCGCTCCGGCGACCGGCTGCGCGACTGGCTGGGGCTGAACGCGGATGCGTTCTATGACCTGAACCGCGTCGCCATCGTGCCCGCCGCGTTCTGTTTTCCGGGATACAATGCCAAAAAGGCCGACCTGCCACCGCCCCCCATCTGCGCCCAAACCTGGCACACTCGGGTTCTCGACAGCCTGCCCAATCTGCGGCTGAAAGTGCTGATCGGCGCCTATGCCCTGCGCAATCACCTCGGCCTTCGTGCGCCCCTAACCGAAACCGTGCGCAATTGGCGCGCCCACGCCCCCGGCACCTTCGTGCTGCCGCACCCCTCGTGGCGCAACAGCGGCTGGCTGCGCCGCAACCCCTGGTTCGAGGCAGAACTGATCCCGGAATTGCGCGCCGCCGTGGCCGCCGTGATGGCCTGAAGCCCACGACGGATAATGCGCCGACAAAAACAGCCCGAGAAATAGCCGAAGACCGCCTGCCAAGCCTCTGTTTTCATGTCCGGGCGGTTGCCCAGCCGGGACAAATGCCCTAGGTCTCTGCTCAAATAAAACCGCAGGGTGAGGTAACACATGTATCGCGTCTGGAATTTCGTCACCAACTACTCGTTGTTGCTGATCATCGGGGCACTGATCGCTTTGGTCTGGGCGAATATAAATCCCGACAGCTATCATCATTTCGTGCACCTTGAGCTTTGGCAAGACGCCCCCATCGGCGCGCTGCACGATGGCCACCGCACCTTGACCCTGCACTTCCTGATCAACGACGTGCTGATGGCCTTCTTCTTCGCCATCGCCGCGAAAGAAGTCTGGGAAGCCGTGATCCTGAAAGAGGGCAGCCTGCGCGGCAAAAAAGCCGCCACGCCCCTTATCGCCACCGCAGGTGGGATGGTCGGACCGATTGCTGTCTATCTGGGCCTGGCCCTTCTGTTCGGCTCCGAGACCTTCGATGCGGTCAAGAACGGATGGGCCGTGCCCACCGCCACCGACATCGCGTTTTCCTATCTGGTCGGGCGGATGGTGTTCGGCGCGGGCCACCCTGCTGTGCGCTTCCTGCTGCTGCTGGCCATCGCCGACGATGCGGCGGGCTTGATCATTCTGGCCATCTTCTACCCCTCGGGCGAACTCGCGCCGCAGTGGCTGCTGCTGTCGCTGGGGGCCGCAATCGCGGTGTTCGTGCTGGCCAACTGGCTGCCGCGCTATCTGGATCGCGGCAATCAGGCGCGCCCCAACTCGACCTGGATGCGCGATAAACTGTCGTTCTGGCCATACCTGCTTGCCTCCTGCGCCAGCTGGTACGGCTTTCAACAGGCCGGTATTCACCCCGCGCTTGGCCTGCTGCCGATCGTGCCGACAATTCCGCACGCCGACCGCGCCTTTGGCCTGTTCAGCGAGGCCGAGCAATACCTGACCGACCTTTTGAACCACATCGAGCACCTGCTGAAACATCCGGTTGAAATCGTGCTGTTCTTCTTCGGGTTGATGAATGCCGGGGTCGAATTCTCGGCTATCTCCGAACCGACCTGGCTGGTGCTGGCGGGGCTGCTGATCGGCAAGCCTGTGGGCATCCTGATCTTTGGTGTGCTGGGCGCGCATGTGCTGCGCCTTGGCCTGCCCAAAGGGATGCGCACGATTGACCTTGTGGTGATCGGCTGTGTCGCGGCCATCGGCTTTACCGTTTCGCTGTTCATTGCCGCTGTGGCCTTTGATCCGGGTCCGGTTCAGGATGCTGCCAAAATGGGCGCATTGTTGAGCTTTGCAGCGGCACTGGTGTCCATCATCGCGGGCAAACTATGCCGGGTGGAAAAACAATCCATCTAATCGAATTGGAAACAATTCCACAAAACCGGCGCGTAATGGCGCCGGTTTTTCAACACTTGGACATAATTTTGCCCTGAAACGCTGTCATTTCTTCGTGTAACCCGTCATATTGCCATTTGGCCGAGGCTAAGTAAGCCTTAAGGTTCCCCCGCTAAGAGGGATGGCAAGAGCAGAGCCGGAGCGAAAAATGCTCGAATTTGAGAATGTCAGTAAGTCCTTCTGGACAGGAAAGCAGCGCAAGGTGATCCTTGATCGCGTGTCTTTTCGTGTCGAGGTCGGAACCTCGATGGGCATTCTTGCACCGAACGGCACCGGCAAGACGACGCTGATCAACATGATGGCCGGGTTGGAAAAACCTGACGAAGGCGTGATCCGTCGCGGCTGCCGCATCTCGTTCCCGCTGGGCTTCATGGGCGGGGTGGTGAACAAACATTCGGCGGTGGAAAACAGCCGATATATCGCCCGGCTCTATGGGCTGGACCCTGACTATGTCGAAGCGTTCTGTCGTTGGCTTTGCGGTCTGGGCGAATATTTCGATCAGCCACTTGGTACCTACAGCTCGGGGATGAAATCGCGGTTTTCCTTTGCGCTGCTGCTGGCGCTTGATTTTGACATCTACCTGATCGACGAAGGCATGCCCGGATCGACCGATGTGGAATTCAACAAGAAAGCCGGCGATATCCTGCGCGAGCGCCTGCGCACCACGACCGTGATCATCGTCTCGCATCAGGCGGGCACGTTGGAAAAGTTTGCCCGTTCGGCCGCCGTTCTGATGAATGGTAAGCTGCATATGTTTGACACCTTGGAAGAAGCGAAACAGCTCTATGACTACGAAACCCAAGGCTAAAAAGTTCCGGATCCGTCGCAGCACCCCGTCCACCGGGGCCGCCGCGCAGCCCGCAGCGCCCGCCGAGCCGGTAGCGCCGCTGCGCAGCTATCTGTCCTCGGTCCGCGACGAACACGACGCGGCGGCACCGGCGGACCGTGCACCTGCCCGCCGCGCCGCGCCATCAATTCCCGAAGATCAGCCCGACGCATTCGAAATGCGCGGCATGGTCTCCTCGGCCAGCGAAACCAATGCCGATCAGGATATTGACGCGATCCGCCGCGAAGGGCTGACCGGTCGGCAGTTACGGATGGCCCGGCGCGTGGCACAGAAACACGGGCTGGCGCCGACCTCTGATTTCGACGCCGTGCGGCTGTTGCGCACCAAGGGGATCGACCCGTTCCAACGCTCGACCATGCTCGAACTTGTGGTCCCCCCGCACGAGGGACAGGCGCCCGGCGCCGCCCCCAGCCACGGCCAGATCCAACTGCCCCAAACCGTGCCCGGCAGCGACAAGAACCTGCCCTCGACCGAGCTAAGCCCGGCGGACCGGCGCACCAATGAAATCATGGCGATTCAGCGCGACATCGGTCGCCGCCGTCGCCGCAAGCTGATCCTTCTGATGACCCGGCTCAGCTTTTTCGTCTTCGCGCCGACGCTTCTGGTCGCGTGGTATTTCTTCGTGATCGCCTCGCCGCTCTACGCCACCAAATCCGAATTCCTGATTCTCGAGGCTGACGCCACCGGCGGCGGTGCGCTTGGCGGCCTGCTCAGCGGCACCCAGTTTGCCACCAATCAGGATGCGATCGCGGTCCAAAGCTATCTGACCTCGCGCGACGCGATGAACCGGCTGGAAGAAGATCTTGGCTTCAAGGAACACTTCAGCCAAGAATGGCTTGACCCAATCAAGCGGCTCGAACCCGACGCCAGCGATGAAGCCGCCTATAAGATCTTCAAGAAAAACGTGAAAATCGGCTATGATCCGACCGAAGGCGTGATCCGTATGGAAGTGATCGCCGCCGACCCACAGGTCAGCGCGGCCTTCTCGGAACACCTGATTTCCTATGCCGAACAACGGGTTGATGACCTGTCGCGCCGCAAGCGCGAGGATCAGATGCGCGAGGCCAAAGTCGGGCTCGAGACCGCCAAGAAAGAGCGTCGCGAGGCGCAGATGCGGCTGGTCGCCCTGCAAGAAGGCACCCTGCTTGATCCAGAAGGCGAGATCGCCAGCATCCGCGCCCTGATGAATAACGTCGAAATGCAGCTGCAAGACAAGGAGCTGCAACTCCAGACGATGCAGAACAACGCCCGGCCAAACAAATCCCGCGTTGATGCGCTTGAGGTCGAAATTCGCCTGCTCAGCGCCGAGCTGGAGCGCCAAAGCGCGCGGCTGAACGATGCGACCAACGGCGAAACCTCGCTGGCGGCCAAGGCGGCGCAGATCCAGATGGCGCAGGCCGATCTGGCCACTACCGATCTGTTCCTGCAATCGGCGCTGCAAAACGAAAAACAAACCGCGCAAGAGGCCAACCGCCAGGTCCGGTATCTGACAACCTCTGTTCGCCCCGTTGCGCCTGATGATGCGACCTATCCGCTGGCGTTCGAGAATACGATCCTGGCGTTTCTGATCCTCTCAGGCGTCTATCTGATGTTCTCGCTGACAGCATCAATCCTGCGCGAACAGGTCTCTTCCTGATCAAGACATTGGCGCCCCATGATCATGGGGCGCCGATGCACAAATTCGGGGCGGTTTCCGCAGCACCGCATGGAAAACGAAAACCGCATTGTTGTATTCCCGCCATACAGTGGGCATACAAAACCGTATAAAATTCTTTTTGAACAACTCTGAAGAAAGACGTCACCGTGACAAAACCCGATTTTGAAGTGACCCCCAATACTTGGGATTTTTTGAAAAACCCTATGATCAAGCCAACTGGGTTCCGCGAATATGATGCGCGCTGGAAATACCCGGAAGAAATCAACCTGCCCGGCATGACCGCCCTAGGCCTTGGCCTTGGCACCCAGATGCGCAAACGCGGCATCGCGCCGGTGATTGCTGTTGGCAATGATTATCGCGACTATTCGCTGTCGATCAAAAACGCTCTTATTCTGGGGCTGATGCAGGCGGGTATTCAGGTCAAGGATATCGGGCCCTGCGTGTCCCCGATGGCGTATTTCAGCCAGTTCCACCTTGATGTCCCCGCCGTGGCCATGGTCACCGCCAGCCACAACCCCAACGGCTGGACCGGGGTTAAAATGGGCTTTGACCGCCCGCTGACCCACGGCCCCGACGAGATGTCCGAACTGCGCGACATCGTGCTCGAAGGGCGCGGCGAAGCCGCCCCCGGTGGCAGCTATGAATTCGTCGAAGGCGTGAAAGAAGCCTACCTTGACGATCTCGTTGGCGACTTCAAAATGTCCCGCAAGCTCAAGGTCGTCTGCGCCACCGGCAACGGCACCGCGTCGGCCTTCGCCCCCGAGCTGTTCGAGCGTATCGGGGTCGAAGTCGTCCCCTCGCATAACGAGCTGGACTACACCTTCCCGCACTACAACCCCAATCCCGAAGCGATGGAAATGCTGCACGACATGTCCGACAGCGTCAAAGCGTCGGGCGCGGATTTCGCGCTTGGGTTTGATGGCGACGGCGACCGCTGCGGCGTGGTCGATGACGAGGGCGAAGAGATTTTTGCCGACAAAGTTGGCGTCATCATGGCGCGTGACCTGTCCAAAATCTATCCCGGCTCGACCTTCGTGGCCGATGTGAAATCCACCGGCCTGTTTGCCAGCGATCCCGAACTGATCAAAAACGGCGTCAAGGCTGACTACTGGAAAACCGGCCACAGCCACATGAAACGCCGGGTCAAAGAGCTTGGCGCACTGGCCGGGTTTGAAAAATCCGGGCACTACTTCCTGGCCGAACCGATTGGCCGTGGCTATGACTGCGGCATGCGCGTCGCCGTCGAAATCTGCAAGCTGATGGACCGCAACCCCGACATGTCGATGTCCGACCTGCGCCGCGCGCTGCCCGTCACCTACTCGACGCCGACCATGTCGCCCTATTGTTCCGACACCGAAAAATATGACGTGCTGGATCGGCTGGTGGCCAAGCTGGTGGCAAAGTTTGAAGCCGGTGAAACTCTGGCTGGCAAAAAGATCGAACGCGTCGTGACCGTGAACGGCGCCCGCGTCATTCTGGAAAATGGCAGCTGGGGTCTGGTGCGCGCATCAAGCAACACGCCCAACCTCGTGGTGGTCTGCGAAAGCAGCGACAGCGACGCCGAGCTGCGCGCGATCTTCGCAGACATCGATGCCGTCATCCGCACCGAACCCGCCGTCGGCGACTACGATCAAACCATCTGATCGCCGCCCCCGGCACACCAAACAGCAACGCCCCCAACCTCAGGTCGGGGGCGTTTTTTTTTGTCATTTGCCGCAGGCACCATACGCGTCCGTATCTGCATGTAGTGTGCATGCCGCGTGCATCGAAATCATACGGCCGCAAGGCGGGGGTTTCCCCCACCGCCAGTCATGCCAAACCGCGCCCTTTCAACAAGGCCTCGACTCCCGGCATACGCCCCCGGAACGCCATATACAGCTCCTCGGCATCCCGTGATCCACCAGTGGACAGAATGTTTTTCTCCAGCGCTTTCGCCACCTCAGGATCGAACGCACTGCCTGCCTCCTCGAACGCGGCGAAGGCGTCGGCATCCATCACCTCGGACCACATATAGCTATAGTACCCCGAGCTATACCCATCACCAGAGAAGACATGCGCAAATTGCGGCGTGGCGTGGCGCATGGCGATCTGTGGCGGCATGCCGATTTCGGCCAGAACCTCTGCCTGCCGCGCCATCGGATCCGCAGGTGCCGCGCCCTGATGAAACGCCAGATCGACCAGCGCTGACGCGACGTATTCCACGGTCTGGAACCCCATGTCGAAGTTCGCAGCCCCCAGCACCTTGTCCAGCATCTCCTGCGGCATCGCCTCGCCAGTCTCGGCATGAATGGCAAACTCCGCCAGCACCTCCGGCACCTCCAGCCAGTGCTCGAACAACTGGCTGGGCAGCTCGACAAAATCCCGCGCAACCGAGGTCCCCGAGATCGACTCGTAGGTCACGTTCGATAGCATCTGGTGCAGCGCGTGGCCGAACTCGTGAAACAGCGTGCGCGCATCGTCATACGACAGCAGCGCCGGGTCGCCCTTGGCAAAGTTGCACACGTTGATCACCACAGGCGCCTGCACGCGCGGGAACTTAGCCTGAGACCGCATCGCCGAGCACCAAGCGCCCGAGCGTTTGGAACCGCGCGCGAAATAATCTCCAATGAATACAGCCACATGTTGGCCGTCTCGCGTCACGTCCCATGCCCGACAATCGGCATGGTACAGCGGCACGTTCAAAGGCGAAAACTCCAACCCAAACAGCCGGTTGGCACAGGCAAATGCCGCTTCGATCATCCGATCAAGTTGCAGGTATGGCTTCAGCGCGGCCTCATCCAGATCATGCTCGGCCTTGCGGCGACGCGCGGCATAAAAATGCCAATCCCACGGCTCCAGATCACCGTTCAGCCCGTCTTCGTGCAGCATGGTTTCCAGCACTTTGGCATCGGCCTCGGCCCGCGACTTGGCAGGATCCCAGACCGCCATCAGCAGGTCGCTCACCCGCTCTGGCGTCTTGGCCATTTCGGTTTCCAGCTTGTAGGCCGCGAAACTTTCATAGCCCAGCAACTGAGCCCGCTCTTGCCGCAGTGCCAACGTCTCGGCTGCAATGCCGCGATTGTCCGAGTTCCCGCCATTGGCGCCACGCGCGACATAGGCCTTGTAGGCACGTTCGCGCAGGTCCCGACGCGGCGAAAATTGCAAGAACGGCGTGATGATTGACCGCGAGAGGGTCACAACAGGCCCCTCCGCCCCCTTCTCTTCGCCCGCCGCACGCGCGGCCTTGATCGCAAAATCCGGTAGACCCTCCAGATCGGCCTCGGACAGTGGCATTTGCCACGCGCGCTCGTCCGCCAGCAGGTTCTGGGTAAACTCCGTGCCCAACACCGCCAGCCGCGACTTTATCTCGGCCATACGGGCGTCCTGTGCCCCGGTCAGCGCAGCCCCCGAGCGGACAAACCCCCGATGGGTCAGCATCAGCACACGCTGCTGTTCGGGCGTCAGATCAAGCGTATCGCGCTGATCCCACAGGGCGGCAATCCGGGCGAAAAGCGCCTTATTCGCGGTAATTTCGGCCGAATGCGCGGCAAGGCGGGGCGAAAAGCTGCGTTGCAAATCTTCGCGCACTGGCGTGCTGTCAGCCCCTGCGACGGTGAAAAATACCGATAGAACCTTATCGAGCGCAGCGCCCGCGGCCTCCATCGCCTCAATGGTATTGGAAAACGTCGGGGCATCGGTGGCCGCAGAAATCGCCTCGACCTCGGCCTTGTGTTCGCTGAGCGCCTGTTCGAACGCGGGCTCAAAATCCTCGTCCCGGATGGTATCGAACGGGGCCAGTTCAAACGGGGTCTGCCAATCGGCAAGCAATGGGTTGGTCATGCAAGTTCTCCTTTGCCACAGAGGTAGGCGCGCCGCCCCCGCAGGTCCAGAGCCGTCAGGCCACCGCACCGCAAATCGGGCAATCAGCGCGCCTTTTCAGCGTGATCTTGCGGGTTTCCCCCCATAGCGCGTCATAGATCAGCATCTCGCCTCGCAGCGCAGCACCCGCCCCGGTGATCAGCTTGACCGCCTCGACCGCCATCATCGCGCCGATCACGCCGGGCAGCGGGCCAATCACCCCCGCCTCGGCGCACGACGGCGCCAGGCCGTCGGCTGGGGCCTTTGGAAAGATACACTGATAACATGGCGCGCCGTGCGCCGGGTCGAATACACTGATCTGGCCTTCCCATTGCGATAAAGCGCCCGAAATCAGTGACTTGCCTTGCGTCACAGCGGTGGCGTTGGCCAGATACCGGGTGGCGAAGTTATCTGTGCCGTCCAGAATCACGTCATAATCTGCAAACAGCTCAGCGGCTATATCAGCCTCCAACCGCCGTTTATATGGCCGCACAGTCACGAACGGGTTTTGCGCCTGCATCGCCTGTTTGGCGGAAAACACTTTGGCCGTACCGATCGCCGCGTCTGTGTGGATCACTTGGCGCTGAAGGTTGGAATTATCCACTTCATCGTCATCAATCACCCCGATTGTGCCCACTCCAGCCGCCGCCAGATACAACAGCGCGGGCGACCCAAGGCCCCCCGCCCCGATCACCAGAACGCTGGCGTTTTTCAACTTTTTTTGCCCCATGCCGCCGATCTCGCGTAGCACGATGTGGCGGGCATAGCGGTTCAGTTCGGTATCGGAAAACGCGGGCGCCGCCCCCGGCTGGCCCTTGCCCTTCTGTGCGCGGTGCCGCAACCACAGCACCCCCTGACGGTACAGCAAAGCCAACGCCGCGAACCCACCCAACAGCAACCAGGGCGCCGCACTTTCGCCGGTGCCAACACGCAATGGTGCGCCCTTGGGCAGAGTCAGATGAACCGCCACAACAGCCAGCCACAGCAGGCCAATCATGCCAATCCGCAAGCGTCGCGGCACCTTCAGTACCACCCCAAGGCCCCACAGAACCAGCGCAAACCCCAGAACCACGCCCATCAGCCGCGCCCGGTCGAGCCAAAACCGCCATCGCCGCGCGCCGTGTCGCTCAGCCCGCCGGACAGGGTGAATTTCGCCTGCACAACCGGGGCCACCACCATCTGCGCAATCCGGTCGCCATGCTGGATATGAAACGGTGCCTCGCCCGCGTTCATCACGATCACCCCAAGCGGGCCGCGATAATCGCTGTCGATCGTGCCGGGGCTGTTGGGCAGGGTCACGCCATGCTTCAGCGCCAACCCCGAGCGCGGGCGGATCTGCACCTCATACCCCAGCGGAATTTCCAGCCGCAGCCCGGTTGGCACCAACGCGCGCGCGCCCGGCGCAAGCCTGATCCCCTCGGCCCGTTGCGCCGCAGGCAGATTGGCACGCACATCCGCACCCGCAGCGCCCGTAGTTTCATACGCAGGCAGCGGCAGCGCGCGATCCGCCTCTTCGGTCCATGTCAAAGCAATCTCGGTCATCTCGTGCGCCTCTTTTTCATCTTGCCCAAATACTCTTGCCGAAGGCGCGCGCTCTAGCCCGCCAGCGCCTTGGCAATCCGCTGCGCCAGCAAGCGCGCAACCTCGGGTTTCCCCATGCGCGGCCAGTGCTCTGCTTCGGTTTCCGAGATCAGCACAACCGCATTTTCCGTGCCCCCCATAATACCGGTTTCCGGGCTGACATCATTGGCGACGATCCAATCACACCCCTTGCGCGCGCGCTTGGCGGTGGCATTGGCGATCACGTCATCGGTTTCAGCGGCAAACCCGACAACAAGCCCAGGGCGCCCCTCGGTCATCTGGCTGACGGTCGCCAGAATGTCGGGGTTTTCAGCAAATTCCAGAACCGGCAAAGCGCCGTTCTTCTTTTTTATCTTGGAGTCAGAGGCCGAAGCGACACGCCAATCCGCGACGGCGGCGGCAAACACCGCCGCATCGCTCGGAAGGGCTGCCTGCACCGCCTCAAGCATTTGAGCGGCGGTTTCGACCTTGATTACCTGTACGCCCGAAGGCGGCGGCACATCGGCGGGGCCGGTGACAAAAACCACCTCGGCCCCAAGCGCGGCCAAAGCGGCGGCAATCGCGGTGCCCTGCGCGCCCGACGACCGGTTGGCAATATAGCGGACCGGATCAATCGGTTCGTGCGTCGGCCCCGATGTGACAAGAATGCGCCGACCCAACAAAGGCCCACCCGCAAAAGCGGCCTCGATCTCTGCAACGATTTCAAGCGGTTCCGACATGCGACCGGGGCCAAATTCACCGCAGGCCATATCACCCTCATTCGGCCCGACGACGGCAATCCCATCCGCGCGCAACTGCGTCAAGTTTCGCTGCGTCGCCGGATGATCCCACATGCGCACGTTCATCGCTGGCGCAATCAAAACTGGCGTATCGGTGGCCAACAGCAGGGTTGTGGCCAAATCATTCGCCAGACCCTGCGCCATCTTTGCCATCAAATCAGCGGTCGCAGGCGCCACCACAACCAGATCTGCGCTGCGTGACAGCTGAATATGGCCCATCTCGGCCTCGGTTGTCAGATCGAACAGGTCGCTGTGCACCACCTCGCCCGCCAGCGCAGAGACCGACAGCGGCGTGACAAATTCAGCCGCCGCACGAGTCATCACCGGGGTCACAGATGCGCCCCGTTCGCGCAGACGGCGGATCAGGTCGAGCGTTTTAAAGGCCGCAATACCGCCGCCGATGATCAGAAGGATACGCTTGTCGGCCAGCATCTTTTGCCCCCCGGTTGCCTCGGCCCGACACTAGGCACATGCACCGGAGGAGACAAGAGCCCGCCCCCTGGCCTTCAGAACAACCGCTTCAGCTCAGGAACTCGTGCACATTCTGCGACCGGTCTTCCAACGATTTCCGCATCTTGGCAAAGGCCGCCGCCTCAAGCTGCCGCACCCGCTCTTTGCTCAGACCCAGTTCCTCACCGAGCGATTCCAATGTGCGCGGCGGTTCGCGCAGTTTGCGCTCGCGGACAATGAACTGTTCTCGCGGGTTCAGCGCCCCGATTGCCTCAAGCAACCAAGCACGCAGAGCCTGCGTATCATGCCGGTCCTCGACAATTTCAGCCGCCTGCGAGCTGTCATCCTCAAGTGTGTCGATCCACTCGCGGCCCTCGTCCTCGGACGATTGTGTGGCATTGAGCGAGAAATCAGACCCCGAAAGCCGCCCCTCCATCATCTCGACGTCGCGCAGCGGCACGCCGACCTCCATCGAGATCGCCTGCCGCATCTGATGCCGGTCCAACGGCTCGCCGCGCGCCTGCGCTTCGCGCTCAAGCCGGGCCTGAACCCGGCGCAGGTTGAAAAACAGCGATTTCTGCGACGAGGTCGACCCGGTGCGCACCATCGACCAGTTGCGCATCACGTAATCCTGTATGCTGGCCTTGATCCACCATACCGCATAGGTCGAAAACCGCACGCCGCGGTCCGGGTCAAATTTGTCTGCGGCCTTCATCAGGCCAAGACTGGCCTCTTGAATCAGATCGCCCATCGGCGCGCCATAGCGCTTGAACTTGGACGCCATCGAAATGGCCAGCCGCATATAGGCCGTGATCAGGCGGTGCAGCGCCGCCTCGTCCCGATGATCGCGCCACGCATAGGCCAGTTGCCGTTCGGTTTCGGCATCCAGCAATTCGGCTTTCATTGCCTTGCGCGACAGGGACATGTCATTTGGTGCATCAAGTGCCATACGAACCCCCGGTAATACGGCACGCCTGACGTGCCTTGTTTCATTACAGATGCTAATGATACGCACGGCAAGCCGATTTGGTTCACAATAAGGTGCATTTAAAATGCTTGATAAGCTGACGCTGGTTCTGGGTGGGGCCGGTTCGGGCAAATCTCTTTGGGCCGAAACGCTGGTCACGGGCACCGGCGCGGCGCGGTTGTATCTGGCGACGGCACAGGCTTGGGACCAAGAAATGCAGGCCAAAGTCACTCGTCACAAGGCGCAACGTGGCGCCAACTGGACCACGATCGAGGCACCATTGGACGTGACCGGCGCGCTGGCGCAGGCCCGCGCCGATCAGGTGGTGCTGCTGGATTGCGCCACGATGTGGCTGTCCAACCATCTTTTGGCCGACAGCGATTTGCCCGGTGAACAGGCCAGACTACTGACTGCACTGCTGAATTGTGCAGCACCAGTGGTCGTTGTTTCGAATGAGTTGGGCATGTCCGTCGTGCCCGACAACGCCCTTGCCCGCCAGTTCCGCGAGGCACAAGGGCGGCTCAATCAGGCATTGGCTGCGCAGGCGGGGTTGGTGGTGGCCGTGATGGCCGGGCTGCCGCTGGCGCTGAAAGGACAACTGCCATGAGCCGATTTTTCTGGGTCCGTCATGGCCCGACTCACGCGAAAACCATGGTCGGCTGGTCCGACCTGCCCGCTGATCTGTCCGATACCGCGCAACTGTCGCGGCTCAACGCGCATCTGCCGCCCGAGGCGCTGGTGATCTCCTCGGACCTGTCGCGTGCTGCGGCCACCGCCGATTCCATCGTCGGGCCGCGCACCCGCCTGCCGCACGATCCCGACCTGCGCGAGATCCATTTCGGAGCTTGGGAACTGCAACGGTTTTCCGACGTCGAGGATCAGGCCCATATCCGTACGTATTGGGAAAACCCCGGCGATGTGCGCCCGCCCGGCGGCGAAAGCTGGCACGACGTTGTGGCCCGCGTTGATCGTGCCGTTGCCCGGCTGATTGCCGCCCATCCGGGGCGTGATATCGTCGCTGTGGCGCATTTCGGTGTGATCCTGACGCAAGTGCAACAGGCCTTGCAGATCGGCGCCTACGAAGCGTTTTCGCACAAGATCGAAAACCTGTCCGTGACCGAGTTGACGCTTGGCGCAGAGGGATGGCGCGCCGGGCGGATCAATCACCTCCCGTGATCTGTACCGCCACAACTCTTCACTTTGCGTGATGTGAAGCCGACGATAGCATGATGTTGATTCTGCTGTTATTTGCGAGAGGCGCGCCTTGATGAGTTATGATCTTTATATCGGTGACAGAACATTCTCCAGCTGGTCACTGCGTGGCTGGCTGATGCTGGAGAAATTCGGCCTGCCCCATCGCGCCCATCTGGTCGGGCTGTATGACGGCACCTTTCACAGCGATCTGGCGCAGCTGACCCCGGCACGCCTTGTGCCGGTGCTGCGCACGCCAGATGGCATGGTGATCGGCGAAACCCTGGCGATGGCCGAAACCCTGAACGAGCGTCACCCCGACGCCGGGATGTGGCCCGCAGACCCCGAAGCACGTGCCTTGGCGCGCTGGTTGTCGGCGGAAATGCACGCCGGTTTCGGCGGATTGCGCAGCGCCTGCCCGATGCAACTTCTTCACCAATACCAAGGCTTCGTGGTCTCTGACGCCGTGCGCGCAGATCTGGACCGGGTCGAGCAGCTATGGGCCTTGGCGCGCGATCGCCATGGGGCCGGTGGGCCGTGGTTATTCGGCACCTATTCGCTGGCCGATGTATTTTTCGCGCCCGTCGCCGCGCGGATCGCGGGGTATGACCTGCCGGTCAGCGATGCGGCGCGGGCCTATGTGGCGCATGTTCTGGCCGATCCGACATTTCGGCAATGGCGGGCGATGGGCTTGGTCAAGACCTATGACCCAGTGCCCTATGCCATGGACCTGCCCAGCCGCGGGTGGCCCGGACCGCAAGTTTTGCCAGCCAAGCCCGTCACCGCACAGACCTCCGAAAACCCCAGTTGCCCCTATTCCGGTGAACCCGTTACGGATTTCATGGAGTTGGACGGCAGGGTTTTCGGTTTCTGCAACCCGTTTTGCCGCGACAAAACCGTGAACGATCCGGAAGCGTGGCCACAATTCATGGCCCTGCCCTGAAGCGATCGGGGACGGGCGTTAACCATTCCTAAAGCTCTGCTGCGGTAGTTTCCTGTTAACGGGCTTTAACCATAATGGGGATGGAGGCGGGAATGGTGGCGCGGGCCTATACCGTGGCGTTCGAGGGCGTCACTGCACGGCGGGTCGAGGTGCAATGCGCCGTCACCCCCGGAATGCCCGCATTTTCCATCGTGGGCCTGCCGGACAAAGCCGTCAGCGAGGCGCGCGAAAGGGTGCGCAGCGCACTCAGCGCGATGGCGATTGCACTGCCGTCGAAACGGATCACCATCAATCTGTCGCCCGCCGACCTGCCCAAAGAGGGAAGCCATTTCGACTTGCCCATTGCGCTGGCGCTGCTGGCAGCACTCGAGATCATCCCGCGCGATGCGGTCGAGGGCACAACCGCATTGGGCGAGCTGTCGTTGGACGGGTCGTTGGTGCCGGTGATCGGCGCCCTGCCCGCCGCAATGTCTGCAGCGGAAGAGGACCGGACCCTGCTGTGCCCCAAAGCCTCGGGGGCCGAAGCCGCTTGGGTCGGATCTTGTCAGGTGATCGCAGCGGCGGGGCTGGCGGATGTCGTGCGCCATTATACCGGCCAATCGCCGCTGTCCCCTGCGCAACCCGGTGAGGTCAGCCATGATTTTCAGGGCCGCTGCCTGCGCGACGTGAAGGGTCAGGAGCGGGCCAAACGCGCCTTGGAAATTGCCGCCGCCGGGCGGCATCATCTGATGCTGGTGGGCTCGCCTGGGTCGGGCAAATCCATGCTGGCCGCGCGCATGCCCGGCATTTTGCCGCCCCTGTCCCCGGCGGAGGCACTGGAAACCTCAATGATCCACTCGCTGGCTGGGTTGTTGGATGAGGGCGGAATCTCGCGCGTGCGGCCTTTTCGCGAGCCACACCATACCGCCTCGATGGCCGCGATTGTCGGCGGGGGGCGCAGCGCCAAACCTGGCGAGATGTCCTTGGCGCACAACGGCGTGCTGTTCATGGACGAGTTTCCCGAATTTCCACGCGCTGTTCTGGAAACCCTGCGCCAGCCGATCGAAACGGGCGAAGTGATGATCAGCCGTGCGAATGCCCATGTGAAATACCCCTGCCGCTTCATGCTTGTGGCTGCCGCCAACCCCTGCAAATGTGGATACCTCAGCGACCCCGCACGCGCCTGCTCCCGTGCACCGATCTGTGGCGAAGATTATCTGGGGCGGATCAGTGGCCCTTTGATGGATCGTTTCGACCTGCGAGTCGAGGTGCCGCCCGTGGCCTATACTGATCTGGATCTGCCCGCTTCGGGTGACACCTCGGCGCAGATCAGCGCACGCGTGGCCACCGCGCGCGCCATTCAGGCCCGGCGCTTCGCCGACCTGCCTGACACCCACCTGAATGCCGACGCCGAAGGTGCCGCACTCGAGGACGTCGCCAGCCCTGATACCGAAGGCCGCGCCCTGCTGATCCGGGTCGCCGAACGGTTTGGCCTGTCGGCGCGCGGCTATCACCGGGTGCTGCGCGTGGCCCGCACCATCGCCGATCTGGACGGGTCCGACGCCGTCCTGCGCCCGCACATTGCCGAAGCCGCGTCCTACCGCATTACCGCGATGAATGAAGGCTAAGCTGGTCTTTCACCCAACGGGCAATTTCGGCCAGATCACGGTCGGCCTCGGGCAGCAGGCGCTGAAACATTGGCCAGACATGCGGCAGGCCACCGCGATGCAGCAGATCAACATGAACCCCCTGTGCCCGCAACACATCTGCCATCCTCAGCGAATCATCCTCGAGTATTTCCGCATCACTTACGGTCAGAAGCACCGGACCGGACCCGTTGAAATCGCCAAATAACGGTGACGCACGTGGGTCTTTGGGGTCCGCCCCCTGAAGGTACATATCCCGCAGTTCGGTCAACCGCGACGTCGGCAGCATCACCTCGCAGCGCGCATTCCGTTGGATTGAGGCACCGGAGAAACTCATGTCTGTGAAGGGGGACAGCGCAAACGCGGCGCGTGGCAACGGAGCGCCCGCTTGCCGCAATGCCGCGACCAGAGCCAGCACAAGCCCGCCCCCCGCGCTGTCGCCGCCAAGCACGATCTGTTCAGGCGGTACGCTTGCCAGCAATGCGCGGTAACTGGACAGTGCATCGTCAAGCGCCTTGGGAAACGGGTTCTCGGGCGCCAGCCGGTAATAGGGCAAAATCGCGGGCAACCCAGTCATGCGTGACAGATGCGCCAACATTCCGCGATGGGTCCGGGGCGAGCCAAACACATAAGCGCCCCCGTGGAAGTAAAGGACTACGCCGGGGTCGCCCGCCTGAAGTGCTTCGACCCGCAAGGCAGGAACTGAGCCCAACATCACCTGCGTGGTGGTGGTGCCGCGCGGCGCGCGGAACCACAAACGCGCTTTGCCCTCAAACCCTGCGCGCGCCTTCTCGGGGTCTTGGACCCGCGCCAAATACGGCTTCTCGGTCAGGCGCAGGACAAGATTCAGTACGGGCCGCCGCAGGCTCATGCGCGTTTGGCCTCAATCGCCTCCCAGATTTTTTTGGCAGCGTTAGTACCGTCGAACCGCTCAAGTTCCTGAATGCCGGTGGGCGAGGTCACGTTGATTTCCGTCAGATAGTCGCCAATCACATCGATCCCGACAAAAACCTGGCCCTTTTCGCGCAGAAGCGGCCCGATACGTGCACAAATCTCAAGATCGCGCTCTGTCAGCCCGATCTTTTCGGGGCGCCCGCCAACATGCATGTTTGACCGCGTTTCACCTGCCTGCGGCACCCGGTTGATCGCGCCAACCGGCTCTCCATCGACCAAAATCACCCGCTTGTCGCCTTTGCTGACATCGGGCAGAAATTTCTGCACAATCAGCGGCTCACGGCTGAACCCGGTGAACAGCTCGTGCAGTGATGACAGATTGCGATCGCTTTCCGTCAGCCGGAACACGCCCGCGCCGCCATTGCCATACAGCGGCTTCAGGATCACATCGCCATGCTTGTCCTTGAACGCCCGGATCGTCGCCAGATCACGCGCGATCGTTGTCGGCGGCGTCAGATCCGGAAAATCAAGCACCAGCAGTTTTTCGGGATAATTGCGCACCCAGAATGGATCATTCACAACCAGCGTCTTGGGGTGAATGCGGTCCAGCAGATGCGTGGTCGTGATATAGAACATGTCAAACGGCGGGTCCTGGCGCAGCCAGACCACATCAAACTCGGACAGATCCACCTCCTGCTCCTCGCCCAGCCGGAAATGATCGCCTTTGACGCGCTGAACGGTCAGCGGCCACCCCCGCGCAACGATCCGTCCCTCCTGATACGACAGCTGATCGGGCGTGTAATAAAACAACTCATGCCCACGCGCCTGCGCCTCTTCGGCAATGCGGAATGTGCTGTCAGCGTCGATGTTGACCGGCCCGATCGGGTCCATCTGAAAGGCGATTTTCATGCGTGTCCCTCAATACAATCTGCCCTTTACATGGCGCAGTCCACTGGCAGAGGCAAATCAGAAATGGCCAAAGGCGTTTTCAATGATCTTCACTTCACCATGCGCATTCACCAAAGCGACGTCAAATCGCACCTCGGTAAGCTGCCCCTTGGGCATACCGATCAGATACTCCTCGGCCGTGGCATAGATGCGCCGCATCTGCGCCGTGCTCAATTGCGCCACGGCGCGGTCGAAACTCTTGCTTTTCTTGACCTCAACGAACACCAGCCCATTGCCATTCTGCACGATCAGATCGACTTCGCCGACCCGACCACGCCAACGACGCTCCGCCAAGGGCAACCCACGTCGTTCATAGTGGCGGGCAACACTGCCCTCAGCAGCGGACCCCGACAGATAGGCCACACGCCCTCTGCTTCGCCGGTTCTGAACCGGAGCCGCCACGCCCTGTTCGGAAGAAGAATGTGCTGTCATGCCTTACCGTCGAGTTTCAGAGCCAATTGGTACACCTGTCGCCGGGGCAGCCCGGTTCGGACTGACACCAGATCGACGGCATCGCGAACACTCAGCGTCTCAAGCGCCTCGCTCACCTGCGACTCTAGCTCGATTTCGCTAACGCTTGGTGAACCCGCGCGATCAATAAGAACAACAATTTCGCCCTTCAGGGTCCGATCGGCGCAGATTTGCGCCAACTCTGACAGGGGGGCGCGGATGATTTCCTCGAATTTCTTGGTCAGCTCGCGGCAAACTGCGGCCTCGCGTTCCGCACCCAGCACCTCGGCCGCATCGGCCAGCATGGCGGCGATTCGTTTGGGTGATTCGTAGAAAACCAGCGTCGCGGGCACGTCTTTGACCCCGGCAAGGGCGGTTTTCCGCTGGCCTTTGGCATTCGGCAAGAAGCCTGCGAAAAAGAACTTATCGGTCGGCAATCCGCCCAATGTCAGCGCCGTCACCACTGCCGACGGCCCCGGCGCCGAGGTCACCGGATACCCGGCCTCGCGCACCGCGCGCGCCAGGTCGAACCCCGGATCTGCAATCATCGGCGTGCCCGCCTCGGACGCATAGGCAAGCGATTTCCCCTCGGCCAGCAGGGCCAGCAGGCGCGGGCGCATCTGGGCGCCATTGTGATCGTGATAGGATAAGACTGGCCGATCCCCCAACGGTACACCATGGATCTCCAACAGTTTGCGCAGGCTGCGCGTATCCTCGGCCACCAGAACATCGGCACTGGCCAGAATATCCAGCGCCCGCAATGTAATATCGCGCGCAGTGCCGATCGGTGTGGCCAAAAGATACAAGCCAGCCGTCAGTTTCGTCTTTTGAAGATTCAACACTGGACCCGCCCTTCACTGTGTCTATTATCGGCAACCGAAGACCGGCAGTAAGGAAACCGCCGGTCACGAGGGAGTGCACTCAGCCCATGTTCGCCGTTTTAGCCAACGCCCGCAAGGCAATAGCCCTTTTCTTTGCGCTAACCGCGCTTGTCATTCTGGCGGCATGCGAACCTGTCTCCCTTGGTGGCATCGGCGGTGGCGGTCCATCGATCAACACAAGCGCCCCGGTGCCTGTGGCGCTTCTGGTCCCGCGTGGCGGCGGCAACTCAGGTGATGACCTGTTGGCACAAAGCTTGGAGAACGCAGCGCGCCTGGCGATTTCGGATCTGGAAGGCGCCAGCATTGATCTGCGCGTCTATTCCACCGGTGGCAGCCCCGCACAGGCGCAGGCACAGGCCCTGCAGGCGGTAAGCGATGGCGCAAAGATCATCCTCGGGCCGGTTTACGGTGAAGAGGCCAACGCAGTGGCCGTGGCCGTGGCCCCTAAAGGCATCAACGTTCTGTCTTTTTCCAACAACACCACCATTGCTGGCGGGAACCTTTTCATCCTTGGCCCGACCTTTCAGAACACCGCAAACAGGCTGGTCAGCTATGCGGCACGTCACGGCAAAGATCGTATTGTCATTGCCCACGACAGCACTGTCGCAGGCCAATTGGGCCGAAATGCCATTCAGAACGCGATTGGCCGCTCCGGTGCCACACTTGCCGGAACCGTCAGCTATGACTTCTCGCAACAAGGCGTTGTGAGCGCGATCCCTGAGATCCGTTCGGCTGTGTCGTCCGGTGGCGCCAATGCCCTGTTTCTGACAGCGAATACAGCGGGCGCGATGCCCCTTTTCAGTCAACTTCTGCCCGAGGCAGGCGTACGCCCCGAAACAACCCAGTACATCGGCCTGACACGTTGGGACATTCCGGCGCAAACTCTGGAATTGCCTGGCGTTCAGGGCGGATGGTTCGCCATGCCTGACCCAACAATGACAGCCCGTTTCAGCAGTCGTTACAACACCGCCTTCAGCGGGCAACCGCATCCGATTGGTGGCTTGGCCTATGATGGCATCGCCGCGATTGGCGCCTTGGTCAAAGCAGGTAAACGCGATGCCCTGACCGCAAGCGCCCTGACCCAAGGAGCGGGTTTTCAGGGTGTAAACGGCATCCTACGCCTGCGCAGCGACGGCACTAACGAACGAGGGCTGGCTGTGGCCCAAATCCGCGACAAACAAGTCGTGATCATCGATCAGGCTCCAAGAAGCTTTGATGGCCTTGGCTTCTGACCTTAACCGAAGATCCCAAATGTCCAATATACCCGCTGCGCCGGACAGCCTGATCTGTCCGGCAGAAATGATATTCGACCACGCCGACATTCAGGCCCGAATTGACGCCGCAACCGCCAATTCCCCGACGGACGCCGATATTCGCGCCGCCGTGGTGCCCATTTTGACCGAAGCCCGAAAACGCGGCATGGATGCGATCGAGACCGGGTTTGCCAAGCGCCCGTTCGAGGCCCGACCCGTCACCCGCGCCTATACCTGGCTGACCGATTGCATTGTCATCACGGCGCTGGATGTGGCCACTCGCCTGATGCATCCGCTGCCTGATTCTGCTGACCCCGAGCGTCTGGCACTGATTGCAGTCGGCGGATACGGCCGCGGGGAAATGGCCCCCTATTCCGATGTCGATCTGCTGTTTCTGACCCGGACCAAAATCTCGGACTGGGCCGAGAGCGTGATCGAATCCATGCTGTATATCCTGTGGGATCTGCGGCTGAAGGTGGGGCACGCCTCGCGCACGATCAAAGACTGCATACGGCTGGGCCGCGAGGATTTCACCATTCGCACCGCCCTGCTGGAGCATCGCGCTCTGGGCGGCGACCTGGATCTGGCGGCAGAACTGGACCGGCGCCTGCGCAAAGAGCTATTCAAAGGCACCGCCCCCGAGTTCATCGAGGCCAAGCTGGCCGAACGCGACGCGCGCCACGAACGCCAAGGTGGCCAGCGCTATGTGGTCGAACCCAACGTCAAGGAAGGCAAAGGCGGGCTGCGTGACCTGCAATCGCTGTTCTGGATCGCCAAATACCTGCACAGCGTGCAGGATGCCGCCGATCTGGTGGACCTCAAGGTCTTCACCGCCGACGAGTTCAAAAACTTTCTCAAAGCCGAAAGCTTTCTCTGGGCGGTGCGCTGCCATCTGCACCTGATCACCGGGCGCGCCTCGGATCAGCTCAGCTTCGATCTGCAGGTCGATGTAGCCGAGCGGATGGGATACAAGGACAAAGGCGGGCGCCGCGCGGTCGAACATTTCATGCAGGACTATTTCCGCCACGCCACCGCCACCGGCGACCTGACCCGGATTTTCCTGACCAAGCTTGAGGCGATGCACGTCAAAAGCGAGCCGCTTTTGGAGCGGATTTTCCGCCGCACCCCACGGATCAAACCCGGCTACAAGGTCATCCACAACCGGATCGCCATCGAGAATGAAACGGCATTTCTGGACGACAAGCTGAATATTCTGCGCCTGTTCGAAGAGGCGCTGCGCACCGGCATGCTGATCCACCCCGATGCGATGCGGCTGATCACGGCCAATCTGGATCTGATCGATGACGACATGCGCACCACCCGCGAGGCGCAGCGCATTTTCCTCGACTTGATGCTGAAGCACGGAAACCCCGAACGCGCCCTGCGCCGGATGAACGAACTGGGCGTGCTGTCGGCCTTTATTCCCGAATTTGAACCGATCGTGGCGATGATGCAGTTCAACATGTATCACAGCTATACCGTGGATGAGCACACGATCCAGTGCATCCGCAACCTGGCCCAGATCGAAAAAGGCGAGCTGGTGGAATCCCTACCGCTGGCCAGCCGGATCCTGCGTGAGGGCGTGAACCGCAAGGTTCTGTATGTGGCGCTGTTGCTGCATGACATCGGCAAAGGCCGCGATGAAGATCACTCGGTTCTCGGCGCCAAGATCGCCCGCAAAGTTGCCCCGCGTCTGGGCCTCAACAAGGCCGATTGCGAGACCGTCGAATGGCTGGTGCGCTATCACCTGTTGATGTCCGACATGGCCCAGAAACGCGACTTGAGCGACCCGCGCACCCTGCGCGATTTTGCCAAGGCGGTAAAAACCCGCAAGCGGCTGGATCTGCTGACAGTGCTGACAGTCTGCGACATTCGCGGCGTCGGCCCCGGTGTCTGGAACAATTGGAAAGCCATGCTGCTGCGCCAGCTGCACCGCGAAACCGCACAGGCGCTGGAACACGGGCTGGAAGAGTTGAACCGCGAAAACCGCGGGGCCGAGGCCAAAAGGCTGCTGCGTGAGGCGCTCAACGGCTGGGATCCGGCAGCAATCCGGGTCGAAGCCAACCGTCATTACCCACCCTACTGGCAAGGGTTGGACACCGCGACACAGGCGATCTTTGCCAATCTGCTGCGCGATATACCCGACGATGAGGTCCGTATCGATCTGCACCCGGATGAAAACCGCGACGCCACCCGCGCCTGTTTTGCTCTTGTCGATCATCCGGGCATCTTTTCGCGGCTGGCTGGTGCCTTGGCGCTGGTCGGTGCCAATGTGGTCGACGCCCGCACCTATACCTCCAAAGATGGCTATGCCACTGCCGTGTTCTGGGTGCAGGATGCCGATGGCCACCCGTATGAAGAAGCCCGCCTGCCACGCCTGCGCAAGATGATCAGCAAAACCCTGCGCGGCGAGGTTCTGACAAGCGAGGCCATCCGTTCGCGCGACAAGATCAAGAAACGCGAGCGCGCGTTCAAAGTGGCAACCTCGATCACTTTCGACAACGAAGGCTCCGAAATTTACACCATCATCGAGGTTGATACCCGCGATCGTCCCGGCCTGCTGTTCGACCTGACCCGCTCGCTGGCCGCCAACAATGTCTATATCGCGTCTGCCGTGATCGCGACCTACGGCGAACAGGTGGTCGACACCTTCTATGTCAAAGACATGTTCGGGTTGAAATTCCACTCTGTCCCCAAACAAAAAACGCTGGAGCGCAAATTGCGCGACGCAATTGTAAAGGGTGCGGAAAGGGCCATTTCGTGAAGCCCATCCGCCTGCTTTCAGGCTTTGTGACGGTCGGCATGTGGACCCTTGCCAGCCGCGTTCTGGGGTTTGTACGTGATGCGATGATCCTCGCCTATCTGGGCACCGGCCCAGCCTACGAGGCCTATGTCGTCGCCTTCCGCCTACCCAACATGTTCCGCCGTTTCTTCGCCGAAGGCGCGTTCAACATGGCCTTCATCCCGCAATACTCCAAGCGGCTTGAGGGCGGTGAAGATGCCGACGACTTCGCCTCCCAAGCCTTTGCCGGTCTAGCCTCGGTGCTGATCGCGCTGACGTTGCTTGCCATGGCGGTGATGCCGTGGATGATCTATGCGCTGGCCTCCGGCTTTGCAGGACAGGCACAGTTCGAGCTGTCGGTCGAATTTGGCCGCATCACCTTCCCCTATGTGCTGTTCATCTCGCTGGCGGCCCTGCTGTCGGGGGTTCTGAACGCGCTTGGCCGCTTTGCCGCCGCTGCTGCCGCCCCGGTGCTGCTCAACATCGTGCTCGTCAGCGCCATGACGCTGGCCGCGCTTGCAGGCGGCGACGTGGCGCGTGCCCTGATCTGGGCGATCCCGCTGGCCGGGATGGCGCAACTGGCGCTGGTCTGGGCCGCCGCCAAACGCGCCGGGTTTCACCTACGCCTGCAACGCCCGCGCTGGACACCGGCAATGCGCCGCCTTGTGCGCGTCGCCATTCCCGCAGCTCTTGCGGGCGGCGTGATGCAGGTCAACCTGCTGGTCGGGCAACAGGTCGCCAGCTATTTTGACCGTGCCGTCGGCTGGCTCTATGCTGCAGACCGGTTGTATCAACTACCGCTGGGTGTGGTTGGGATTGCCGTTGGCGTCGTCTTGCTGCCCGACCTGTCTCGCAGGCTCAAGGCCAATGACACCGCAGGCTCGCGCGAAGCGCTCAGCCGCGCCGCCGAGATTTCGCTGTCGCTGACCATCCCCTCCGCCGTGGCGCTGATCGTCATCCCCCTGCCACTGGTGTCAGTGCTGTTTGAGCGCGGTGCGACCACCTCGGATGATAGCGCCGCCATTGCCACCGCCGTGGCAATCTATGGCCTTGGCCTGCCGGCCTTTGTGGTCCAGAAAATCCTGCAACCGCTGTTCTTTGCGCGCGAAAACACCCGCACCCCGTTCTATTACGCCGTGGCCGCCATGATCGCCAATGCCGCCATCGCCATCGGGCTGGCGCCCTTGGTGGGCTGGCTTGCCTCGGCCATTGCCACCACGATGGCGGGCTGGGTCATGGTCGGGCTGCTGATCCGCGGCACCCGCCCTTTTGGCGAGATAGCTCGCTTTGACGCCCGTTTCCATGCCCGGATCTGGCGTATCATCGCCGCAGCACTTGGAATGGGCGTGGTGCTTTGGGCGGCAATGGCGCTGCTGACCCCGTTCCTGGGAATGGATGGGCTGCGCTATCTGGCGCTGCTGGTGCTGATCCTGGCAGGAATAATCAGCTATTTCGGGATCGGTCAGCTGATCGGCGCCTTCCGCCTGTCCGAATTCAAACGCGCATTGCGCCGAGGCTGATAAACGCGGCCCGGCGCAAATATGTGCATCCTTGTCAAACCCGCGCAGTCGGCGCAGGTTGGGGGCGAACCTGATCACGTTTTCTGCAAAGGACGATCTGATGCGCGGCACCACCCTTCTTCTCATCACCGGCTTGCTTGCACTTGCAGCAGGCGTTGTTGCGCTGATCTACCCGCTCGCGGCCTCTGTTGCCGTCAGCCTTCTGATTGGTTGGAGCTTCGCTGTGCTCGGCGCGCTGCTCTTGCTTGCGGGCCTGACGGCTCCGGGCTGGCGCGTTGTCCAGATCATTCTGGGCGTGCTGATGATGCTTCTGGGGGTGTCGCTTCTGGCCGATCCGCTTGAAGGGGTCGTGGGGCTGACAATCGTGCTGGGCGTGCTCCTTGCGATTTCCGGCGTGGTGAAGCTGCTGATGAGCTGGAGCGCCCTTTCCGGCCCGTTCCGCGCCTCGCTGCTTCTGTCGGGGGCGCTGTCGCTGCTGCTTGGTATCATGATTCTGACCAACACACCCGGCTCAGGAGTCATCGCCATTGGCGTCCTACTGGCGATTGAGCTGCTCAGCAATGGGATCTGGGCGATCTCACTGGCGCTTATGATGCGGCGCGGCACCAGGTTTTGAAACACCGGCAAGCAGACACGTCGGCCGCGCGCCTTACTTGTGGCGCAACCGGGCGCGGAGTCTGCTCCAGCCACCGGGGCTGACCAAAAACGACAGCGCGAACCCCGCAGCAAAGCCCCCCACGTCGGCCACCCAATCGGGCTGACTGCCGAACAGAATCCCAAATACCAACTGAATTCCCATCAGAAACCCGATCAGTGAAAACGCCCGGGCCTGCTGCTCGCCCAGCACCCCCAGCCGCAACCACATCAGATAGGTGAATGCCCCAATCAGGCCGTATACCCCCGGAAACGCCCCCATCAGCGGCACTGGCGTGCTCAGAAACAGGCCATAGGCCAGCGCGCCCACAACGCACGACAGCATGAACACCGCCAGCGTGGCGAGCTGCGAAAATACATCGCCCACCATCTTGCCCAAGGCCAACAGCATCGCGCCAGAAAACACCGCCTGTGTGAAGCTGGCATGCACAAATGGATAGGTCACAAACCGCATCACATGCTCGAACGGCCAGTGGTTGTTCTCCAGCATCCAGTCAAAGATCGGTCCAGAAAACGCATAGCGCTGAACCGCTTCAAGCCGCCACCCCACCGCACCCGGCCCACCAACAAGACCGCGGCCGCCCAGCCACAATGCTGCCTCGATCCCAATGACAAGCAAAAACAACGCCACCACAACGGGCGGCAACGGGTTGACGGGGCTTTCATTCTCTGGGCTGCTCATGGGCCTCTCCTTGACGGGGCTTTTTCGCATGGGTAAGCCAACTGCACCCATAAATCCAGACGGAGAAACACCATGGCGGATGCGGTCCAAACGCAATCCAACCCGAACGCGGCCTTCACCCCCCGCGTTTTCTCGGGCATTCAGCCCTCGGGGGGGCTGACCCTCGGCAACTATCTTGGCGCACTCAAGCGGTTTGCGCAGGCGCAAGACAGCGGTATTGAAACGATTTACTGCATGGTTGACCTGCACGCCATTACCGTCTGGCAAGACCCCGACGCCCTGCGCCGCCAAACCCGCGAACTGGCCGCTGGTTTCATTGCCTCCGGTGTTGATCCAGAACGCTCAATCCTGTTCAACCAAAGTCAGGTGCCTGAACACGCACAGCTGGCTTGGATCTTCAATTGCGTTGCGCGCCTAGGCTGGATGAACCGGATGACCCAGTTCAAGGACAAAGCTGGCAAAAACGCCGAAAAAGTCTCGCTGGGCCTTTATGCCTATCCGGCGCTTATGGCCGCTGACATCCTGCTTTACCACGCCACCCAAGTGCCGGTGGGCGAGGACCAGAAGCAGCATGTCGAGCTAACCCGCGACATCGCCGCCAAGTTCAACCACGACTATGGCGTCGACTTCTTCCCCATCACCGAACCGGTGATTGAAGGCGCGGCCACCCGCGTCATGTCATTGCGTGACGGCACCAAGAAGATGTCCAAATCCGACCCTTCCGATGCCAGCCGCATCAACATGACCGACGATGCAGACACCATCGCCAAAAAGATCCGCAAGGCCAAGACCGACGCCGAGGCGCTGCCCTCCGAGGCCAAAGGTCTGGAAGAGCGCGCCGATGCCCGCAATCTGGTGAACATCTATGCCGCTTTGTCGGATATGACCGTTGATCAGGTGCTGGCTGACGTGGGCGGCAAACAGTTTTCGGAATTCAAACCGATGCTGGCAGACCTGGCCGTGGCCAAGCTGTCTCCGATCTCGACCGAAATGTCGCGGCTTATGCGCGACCCGGCCGAGATTGACCGCCTGCTCGGCGCCGGGGCAAAACGCGCCCGCACCATCGCCACCCCGATTCTTGAAAAGACTTATGATATCGTCGGCATGGTGCGCTCGGCCTAAAAGCACGTCAAGGGGTGGGCGTGTGACGCCCACCCTAACCGGCATCAAACCAGCCGGACCTGCGTGCCGACCTCTACCAAACCGTAAAGCTCGGCAATCATCTGGTTATACAGCCCGATACACCCATCCGACGACCTGCGCCCGATCTTGCGCGTGTCATGCGTCCCGTGGATCCGATAATACTGCCAGCTCAGATACAGCGCATGCGTGCCCAGTGGGTTCTTCGGCCCTGCCGGGATCACCGCAGGCAGCGACGGGTCGCGCTCGCGCATCGACGGGGTTGGCGTCCATGTCGGGCCTTCGACCTTCTTGATCACGCGGGTATACCCCAGCCTCGTCAGCTCCTCGCTGATCGGCACCGAGGTTGGATACAACCGATAGATACTGCCATCCCCAGACCAAAAATGCAGCGCGCGTGACGTGGTATCGGCCACGATCGCCCCTTTGTCCAAGCTGTCAAAATGGTCGCGCCAATCCATCGTCCGAAAGCTCGAGATATTGTTGCGCACCGCTGCTGCGGCCACATGCGGGCTGGCCACCAAAGCCGCAGCCGCACCGATAAATAGGCGCCGATTCAAAGTGCTCATATCTGCCTCGTCTGACTATGTTTCTGCCACACAAAGCAAACCCCGGACACATTCACAAATCACAATGCAGTGCGCGCCGGGCGCCCCCGCGCACCTAAGCATATTCGCACAATTTGCGTGCGAACTTCGCTATTTCAGTGCAAATATGCGTCAACTATCTTGCTGACATACCGACAAACCGGAGAAAGCAAATGACCACCCCCGTTCACCCCAACACCCGCATCGGCCACGTGCACTTAAAAGTGTCCGACCTTGACCGTGCCATCGGATTTTATTCTGGCGTTCTCGGGTTCGAACTGATGCAGCGGTATGGCACACAGGCCGCGTTTCTCTCGGCGGGCGGGTATCACCACCATATCGGGTTGAACACTTGGGAAAGTCTGGGCAGCGGCCCCGCCCCGCGCCACCATCCCGGCCTGTACCATACCGCCTTTCTTTATCCCGACCGCGCCAGCCTTGGCGACGCCCTGCGCCGTGTGCTCGAGGCAGGGTTGGATCTGGAAGGCGCCGCAGATCACGGCGTCAGCGAAGCGATTTACCTCTCCGACCCCGATGGTAACGGCGTCGAGCTTTACCGCGACCGCGCCCCCGAGGATTGGCCTCGCGATGCCGACGCGCAGCTGAGCATGTCCAACAGCCCTCTGGACCTGCAAAAGCTTCTGTCCGAGGCACCGCCGCGCTCCTGAGCCTTGCGGAAACCGCAAGCCGGTTTTGCTCTGGACGCCCCCGGCCCGCCCTCCTAGGCTGCGCGCCAATAAGGAGAGTTCGACATGGCAATCGGTTCGCATATCCGCACATATTTCAACGGCATCTGGCATCAGGGCGATATGCCAGTGATGAACGCCGCCGATCACGGCAGCTGGCTGGGCAGCACCGTATTCGACGGCGCGCGCTATTTCAATGGCTTGGCGCCGGACCTGGACGCGCATTGCGCCCGCGTGAACCGTTCCGCCAAGGCGCTGATGATCACCCCCACCGTTGAAACCGATGACATGGTGCAGATCATCCGCGATGGCTTGCGCGCCTATCCCGAAGACGCCGCCGTCTATATCCGCCCGATGTATTGGGCCATTGATGGCGATGCCACCGGGATCGTGCCGTTGCCAGACAAGACGGGCTTTGCCATCTCACTGGAACAGGTGCCGATGGCCCTGCCCGAGGCGTCAACCACACTGACCCGCACCCGTTTCCGCCGCCCCGTGCTTGAAGACGCCGTGTGCAACGCCAAAGCCGGCAGTCTTTATCCCAACAATTCCCGCATGTTGGCCGAGGCGAAAGCCAAAGGCTTCGGCAACGCTCTGGTGGCCGATGCGATGGGCAATGTCGCCGAAAGCGCCAGCGCCAATGTCTTCATGGTCAAGGATAACGAGGTGTTCACCCCGATCGCCAACGGTACCTTTCTGGCCGGCATCACGCGCGCGCGCCATATCCAGAACCTGCGCGCCGATGGTTTTCTGGTGCACGAGACCGTGCTGACCTTCGACGACTTCCACGCCGCTGACGAGGTTTTTCTGTCCGGCAACATGAGCAAAGTCACGCCCGTGACTGCCTTTGACGACACCACATACCCTATCGGCCCGGTCACCAAACGCGCGCGGCAACTCTATTGGGAGTGGGCCGCCGCCAACGGCTGATTACCCCACTGCCAATCGCACCGCCGGGCAGAATTTCTCCAACCGGATATCGGCGGTGCGGGCGTGGCCTTCCATGCCTTCCTCGCGGCTGATCCGCGCGGTCACGCGCGCCAGATCGGGCAAGGCCTGCGCCTCCACCCGTTGCCACGTGACGACCTTCAGAAACTTGTGCACCGAAAGACCGCCGGTATACCGCGCCGCGCCGCTGGTCGGTAAAACATGGTTCGGCCCGGCGGCCTTGTCGCCAAAGGCCACCGTAGTTTCCTCGCCCAGAAACAGCGATCCGTAAGACCGCAACCGCGCCAACCACCACTCCAGATCTGCGGCCTGCACATGCAGATGCTCTGGCCCGACCTCATCGGCGAACCCCGCCATTTCCGCGCGGCTATCGCACAAAACCACCTCGCCCAACGCCGCCCAAGCGGACGCCGCTGCCTCGCGGTTTGGCACTGGCAGCTGCGCGATACATTCTGGCACCAATGCCATCACCTGCCGCGCCAACGGCACATGATCCGTCACCAACCACACCGGCGAATTTGCACCATGCTCGGCCTGTCCCACCAAATCCCAAGCCACCAAATACGGGTCGGCTTCGACATCGGCCAGAATCATCGAATCTGTCGGCCCGGCAAACATGTCGATCCCCAAGGGGCCAAACATCTGTCGCTTGGCCTCGGCGACATAGGCATTGCCCGGCCCCACCAGAATATCCACGCCGGGCCCACCAAACAGCCCCCCGGCCATCGCGGCCACCGCTTGCACGCCTCCCAATGCCAAGACCCTGTCCGCCCCGGCCAGATGCATCGCATAGAGGATCGCCGCAGGAATACCTTCACCCGCCTTCGCCGGAGAGCAAGCCGTGATATGCCCGACACCCGCCGCGCGCGCCGTCGCAATCGTCATCAGTGCGCTGGCAATATGAGCATAGCGTCCGCCGGGCACGTAAGCCCCAACCGCCTCCAGCGGCAGCAACCGCTGCCCGGCAAACAACCCGGGCCGCAGTTCCACCTCCATCTCATGGCACGTCGCGCGCTGTGCCTCGGCGAAGCGCCGGATATTGTCATGCGCCCAGCCAATACTGTCCTTCAAAGTCTGCGGCACCTCGCGTATGGCCCGCGCGATCGCCTCGGACGGCACAACGATCTCCCCCTCCCAACCGTCAAGCCGCTGCGCATAGTCGCGTACAGCGGCCTCACCCACCAACCTGATCCGTGCCAACATAAGTTGAACAGTATCGCAGACATCAGCCGCAGCCTGCGACGATAGTCCTGGGGCGGGTTTCATTCGGGTAATTGACATAAGGGGGCTCCTGTTGCGCGCCGCCATGAAACGACAGCCCCTCTGACCTGCCAAGCCCGTTCGCCTTCAGGCTTCGCTGATTTTCGAAGCCCTCAATCCCGCTTTCGGAAAACCCGAAAACTTGGCCATCTCATTTCCAAAACATCCTTGCTCAGGGCATACTTGCCCTAAATAGCGGCACTCAACCCCGCAGCGGCCGCTTCGATCAAATCCAGAACGCCATCGAAATCGCGCGTGTAATACGGGTCGGGCACCTCGCTGATCCCCTGCCCGGCATAATCCGCAAACAGATTCACCGGCGACGTGCACCTTGCGGGGCGCAAATCCTCGATACGGTCCAAATTCGCACGATCCATCGCCAAAATCAGTTCATACCGCTCGAAATCCAACGCCTCGAACTGCCGCGCCCGCAAGCCTGACAGGTCGTACCCCCGTGCCAAAGCCGCCTGCTGCATCAGGTCATAGGGCGCTTCGCCGACATGCCAGCCGGACGTGCCTGCACTGTCCAGCACCAAATCAGGCCGGTGTTTGCGCATAACACCTTCGGCTGCGGGGGACCGGCAGATATTGCCAAGACAAACAAACAGGATACGGTAAGGCATTGATGGCTCCTGTGGGGCCAGATGAGCATTTTCGACTCTGTCGGAGGCAATTGGCATTTCAAGCGTCTTCGACGCCAAGGATATTACAGGGCACACCCATGGGAAAGATTGTTATCCTCACAGGGGCGGGCATCTCCGCCGAAAGTGGCCTTGGCACATTCCGTGACGAAGGCGGGCTATGGTCGCAACACCGAATCGAGGACGTTGCCACCCCCGAAGGCTTCGCACGCAACCCCACGCTGGTGCAAAACTTCTACAACACCCGCCGCACGCAGGCTGCCCGTGCCCGCCCCAACGGGGCCCACCGCGCCCTTGCTCGGCTGCAACGCGACTATGCTGGGCAGGTGCTGATCGTGACGCAGAACGTCGACTCCCTGCATGAGGCCGCCGGCGCCGAAGACGTGCTGCACATGCATGGGCAGTTGGACAGAGCGCTCTGTAGCGGGTGCGGCCATCGCTGGGCGGCCCCCGAAAACATGACCCCGGATGACCCCTGCCCCGCCTGCGCCGCGCCGCTCACCCGTCCCGATGTGGTCTGGTTCGGCGAAATGCCCTATCATATGTCCGAAATCTGGGATCACCTGCGCGATGCTGACATCTTTGCCGCCATCGGCACGTCTGGGCAGGTCTATCCCGCCGCCGCCTTCGTGCAAGATGCAGCGCGCGCCGGGGCTCACACGGTCGAGCTGAACCTCGATCCTTCCTCGGTCGTGTCGGATTTCGCAGAAACCCATTTCGGAAAGGCGACACAGATCGTGCCCATCTGGGTGGACAGCTTGCTGCCCCAATAGCCCCCCCCCCCCGCCTGGAAAGGCCTGAATAACAAACAGCCGGACCATTGGCCCGGCTGTTGCTTGGAAGCGGTGGCGGCACAGCCGCCCCGGAACAAACGTTCCCGCCCGATCAGTTCGACATTGTCGGCATCTGACCATTCTGCATGGTGCCGTGGTTCATCATCCCATGCATCGGCTTGCGTTCCAGATCGACGGGCACATCCACAACCACGTCACCCGCCTTTTCAAAGTGCAAGGTCAGCGAAATGATCTTGCCCTGCTCCATCGGCTCTTTCAGCCCCAGAAACATCACATGGTGGCCACCGCGCTGCATCGCCAGAACGCCGTCCTTGGGCAGATCGAATCCCTCTTCAACGTGCAGCATCTGCATCACGCCCTGCGCGTTTTCCTTGTGAGTGTGCAGCTCGACCCGCTCGGCCACATCTGACGCGGCGCTGACCAGATGGTCGTCCTGGCCTGAATGGTTCTCGATCATCATGAACGCCGCCCCCGAGACCGACATCATCGACGACGCACGCGCATAGGGATCCATAACCATGATGCCGTCGGCATAGGCGGGCATGGCGAAAGTAAGGGCAGCAGCAGCTGCCAGAAAGCTGGATTTGAAAGACATCACGTCTCTCCTTTTGTCTGATCAAAATTTAGGCTGGTCGTGGAATCAGACCAAAACTGGCGGGCCGCGCGCCGTGGCGGGAATCGCCAGTAACCCTTCCGCATTGCCCACCGCCTCGACGTGCAGAACCACCACCCCGCCCACCGGGCGCAGTACAAAAGGCGGGTCCTGCGCCAGCGCCACAAACAGCGAAAGCGCGCAATCGGGGCAAATATGGGGTGGCCCAACAGGCTGTCCGTCCGCATCGACCAGAACCGAGACCGGCCCGGTCCCGGTGCACAGAACCATACCGCCCGCCGCAGGTGGCATACCGCGCGCCACCGCCATCGCCTGCCCTGTCAGGGCCAGCATCAGCGCAAGCGTCAAAGCCAGAAAAGGGCGCATCCGGTGTGTCATCAGCTCAGATATAAGCTTGGTCGCGAAACTTGTAACGCGACAAAAGGAAACAGCCCCGCCAAGAAGGCAGGGCTGTTAAATCCTAGAAAATCCCGCAGGATCAGGCTGTTGCCTGAGCCTTTGCAATCTCTTTTTTGATCTTCAGCGCGTTGCTGGACAGCTCTTCGTCCTTGGCTTTCGCCAGGAATGCGTCCAGACCACCGCGGTGATCAACCGAGCGCAATGTCGAAGCCGCGATCCGCAGCTTGACGCCACGGCCCAAGGTTTCGGACTGCAGGGTCACGTCGTTCAGGTTCGGAAGGAACCGGCGACGGGTTCTGTTGTTGGCATGGCTGACATTGTTGCCAGTCATCGGGCCTTTTCCGGTCAGTTCGCAGCGGCGCGACATGGCTCTATCCTCGTCTCGATCAGCGGGGCACATCTGACCCCTTCAACACAAATGGGCACCGCCGCAGGCAGCACCCTGAATTCCGTTCGAGGTGATTATGCGGAATCACCGAGCGCGTCAAGAGGGGGGCGCGCACAAGCTTCAGGCAATTTGCCCGAATACCGAAAAATGGCTGCGTGCCCTCCCCGTGACCCGATCATTTGATCTTTTTGCCCGCCACCATCAGCGGAACCTTGTTGGCGCCGGAATTTGCTGTTGCAAGAACCTTCTGCTTTTCCTGCTTGGGTTTCTTGGCTTCTTTGTTGCCACGGGATTTATCGCCTTTAGACATCTGCTTTCCTTTCAGGGCCGTCGCCACATAGGCGAAACCGGCCATACGCAATTGCTGTGAGAAAACCGGCAAGCCGGTCAATACGTCTGACCCCCCCCCGCCTTGACCCGCAAACGGGGCCCAGCCAAGGGCAGTGCCAAGCCTGTTGTGGCTCGGTCCGTTGCTCAGGAAAATCAAGGTTGCCTGACTGTGCTGTCAGGGCGGTAACTTTGTCTGGACGAAGGCGCGCCCGACCCTTTTCCGACAAACCGGCGGGGCCTGCGCCTCTGGTATTGAATATAATACGGCGCGATTTGCCGTTCAAGCGCCACGCACCACTGTGATCCGCAATTTTTTATCAACTGCGCCCCAGCAAGGCCATGATCTCGTCCGCCGCAATTGTCGGCGTCACCTCGCCCTTGGCAACCCGCGCACCCAGCGCCTGCATCATGCCTTTCAACGGCTCACGCTCCAGCTGAGCCAACAGCCCATGCCGAACTTCCTCGCCGAACCAGTATTGAGCCTGCTCGGCCCGGCGCCCCGCGAAATGCCCCATCTCGCGCCGCCAGGTCACCAGCGCCTGCATATCCTCCCAGGCCTTATCCAGGCCGTTCTCCTCCAACGCCGACACCGTCATCGCCCTCGGGTATCCCTCAGGGTCCTGCGGACGCTTGCGCAGCAACCGCAGCGCACCGGCATAATCCGCACAGGTCCGCATCGCGGCCGATTTCAGATCGCCATCAGCCTTGTTCACCAGAATGATATCGGCCATTTCCATGATGCCGCGCTTGACGCCCTGCAACTCGTCGCCCCCCGCCGGGGCCAACAGCAGAATGAACAGATCAGACATTTCCGCCACCACGGTTTCCGACTGCCCCACGCCGACGGTTTCGATCAACACGACGTCAAACCCCGCCGCCTCGCACAGCGCCACCGCCTCGCGGGTGCGTCGCGCCACACCGCCCAAATGCGACTGGCTGGGCGATGGTCGGATAAATGCGTTCGGATCTCGGCTCAGTCGCTCCATCCGCGTCTTGTCACCCAGAATCGAGCCCCCCGACCGGGTCGAGCTTGGATCAACCGCCAGCACCGCCACCCGCAGCCCTTGCGCCGTCAGCATCATGCCGAAACTCTCGATGAAGGTGGATTTCCCCACCCCCGGCGTGCCCGACAACCCGATGCGTATCGCCTGTGCATCGTTCTTGCGGCTCAGATCAAGGATCAACTGCGCGGCCTGTGCGCGGTGATCAGCCCGGCTACTCTCGACCAAGGTGATCGCCCGCGCCAGCGCCCGCCGCTCTCCCGCCAAGACCCTGTCGCCCAGCTGTGCAATATCCATGTCATCGTCCCGCTTGTCCGGGGCACTTCATGCCTTGCCGGACGGGGACTTGTCCAGACCAGCCCAAGGAATTGCCCCAGATGTTGCGCGTCTCGGTACTGATTTGCCTTTGTTTCACCCTGGCCGCGCCCGCATCCACCTGATCGGCCGTACCGAAACCCGCAGCACCATCACCTGCACCGGCGCCTATGACAGGCTCCACCCCGAACGAGATGGCCGAGCGCAGCCATTCCCCCCCGGTCACCTTCACCTCTGGCCTCGATGGCTGGCAGGTCAGCCTTGCGCGGGCCCGCACGTTCTATGGCCCCGTTACCCTTCGCCGCCACTAGCGCCACTTTACGCCCTCGCTGATCTGCCCGATAAGCGGGGCATGGAAACCACCCTGCCCATCCAAGGCGCGCTTGCGCCGCTACTTGCAGCCCTGCGCGCCCGCAGCCGCGCCGTGTTACAGGCCCCACCGGGGGCGGGCAAAACCACCGTCGTTCCGCTGGCGATGCTTCAGGCCGACCTGACCCAAGGCCGCATCCTGGTGCTGGAACCCCGCCGCCTTGCTGCCCGCGCCGCCGCTGAACGTATGGCCGAAACCCTTGGCGAGACACCCGGACAAACCGTCGGCTACCGCGTGCGCGGCGAGGCAAAGACCAGCAAAACCACCCGGATCGAGGTCGTGACCGAGGGCATCCTGACCCGTATGATCCAATCCGACGCCGAACTCACAGGCATCGGCGCGGTGATCTTCGATGAATTCCACGAACGCTCGCTCAATGCCGACCTCGGCCTCGCCCTCTGCCTTGAAATCGCCGAAGCCCTGCGCGACGACCTGATGCTGCTGGTAATGTCCGCAACGCTTGACGCCGCCCCCGTCGCCGCGCTGATGGGCGACGTGCCGGTGATCACCTCAGAAGGCCGCGCCTTTCCGGTCGAAACCCGCTGGCTCGATACGCCCCTGCCCAAAACCACCCGGCTGGAACAAGCTACCGCCGATCTGGTTGTGCAAGCCGTGGGCGAGACCGAAGGCGGCGTGCTGGTCTTTCTTCCCGGCGAGGGCGAGATTCGCCGCACCGAGGCGCTGCTGAAATCCCGCCTGCCGCCCGAGTGCCATATCCGCCCGCTGTTCGGCGCAATGGATTTCGCCGCACAACGCGCCGCCATCCAACCCGCGACGCAGGGCCGCAAAATCGTGCTGGCCACCTCGATCGCCGAAACCTCGCTGACTATTCAGGACGTCCGCGTTGTGGTCGATGCGGGCCGTGCACGCCGCGCCCGGTTCGACCCCGGCAGCGGCATGGCCCGGCTGGTGACTGAACGCGTCACCCGCGCCGAGGCGACCCAACGTGCAGGCCGGGCGGGCCGCGTCGCCGAGGGCCACTGCTACCGCCTTTGGACCAAGGGTGAAGAGGGCGGCCTGATGCCCTTCCCCCCGGCCGAGATCGAAGCCGCCGATCTGGCGGCCCTTGCGCTGGAACTGGCACTCTGGGGCGCGCAGCCCACCGATCTGGCCTTCTTGACCCCACCCAACCCCGGCACCTATGCCGAGGCGCAATCCCTGTTGCGGATGCTGGGTGCGCTGGATCACACGAACCATATCACCACTCATGGCCGCACGCTGGCCGCGATGCCGCTGCACCCACGTTTGGCGCATATGCTGGCAGTGGCGGGCGATCAGGCCGCGCTGATTGCCGCGCTGCTGGCCGATCGCGATCCGCTGCCCTTCAGCGCGCCCGTTGATCTGCACCTGCGGCTCGAGGCGCTGAGCAACCCAAGACACTATGCCGAAACCCGCCCCCACCCCGCCAATCGCGGCACGGTCGAGCGGATCCGCACCGAGGCAAAGCGCCTGCGCACCCGCGCCAAAAGCCCCGGCAAAGCCGCACTCAGCCCTGCCGAGATGGCCGCCCTCGCCTATCCCGACCGAATCGGTCTGCGCCGCAAGGGCGACAGCCCCCGCTTCGTGCTTTCGGGGGGCAAAGGCGCAATCCTTGACGATCACGACCCGCTCACCACCGCCCGGCTGATCGTCGTAACAGATACAGACGGCAATCCGCGCGAGGCGAAAATTCGCCAAGCCATCCAGATCACCGAGGCTGAGATCCGTGGCCTCTTTGCCGATCAGATTACCTGGGTCGATCACTGTGAATGGTCCAAACGCGAGCGCCGCGTGATCGCCCGGCGGCAGGAACGCTTCGGCGCGCTCGTGCTGGATGATCGGATCTGGAAAGATGCCCCGCCCGACGCCATCGCCCGCGCGATGCTGGACGGGGTGCGCGACCTTGGCCTTGCGCCCTCGGATGCCGCGCGACGGTTCCTCGCCCGAGTCGATCTGGTTCGGGACGGCGGCGCCGACCTGCCCGCCATGGACACGCCGACGCTGCTGACCACGCTTGAGGACTGGCTGCTGCCGCACTTGACTGGCGTGCGCAGCGCCGAAGACTGGAAACGCTTCGATCTGCTGCCCGCTCTGCGTGCCATGCTGAATTGGGATCAAACCCAGACACTGGACCGCGCGGCGCCTGCGCATTTCACCACGCCGCTGGGGCGCAAAACCCCCATCGACTATTCTGGCGAGGCCCCGGAGATCTCGCTCCGCTTGCAGGAAATGTTCGGACAAACCACCCACCCGCTTGTCGGGCGCACCCCGCTGCGCGTCACGCTGCTGTCCCCCGCCGGGCGTCCGGTACAGACGACAATGGACATTCCCGGCTTCTGGGCTAGCTCTTATGCCGACGTGCGCAAAGACATGCGCGGGCGCTATCCCAGACACCCCTGGCCCGAGGATCCAACCGAGGCCGATCCGACGCTGCGCGCCAAACCACGCGGCACCTGACGAACCGGCTGAAATCACGGCATCGCCGCCAATTTGCAATCCTGTTACAAAAAACGTATATACAAATTCCAACGTCCGCAGATAAAATTAAAGCAGTCTCTAGTAAAACAGTAATAGTCCCGAGCAGGCCCAAAACGCGCATGCATGACCGTCCTAAAAAAACCGGGCCCGAAACGGCCCAGCCAATCGCTATACCCTCCCGCATGATGCAGGTGGCGGCGTTGTGCTATAAGGGGAAGGGAAAAGACCGCAAAGTGCTGCTCATCACCTCGCGTGGCACCGGGCGCTGGATCATTCCCAAAGGCTGGCCGATCACTGGCAAATCCAGCCCCGAGGCCGCACTTCAAGAAGCGTGGGAAGAGGCCGGCGTGAAAGCCGCGACCGTCGATAAAACCGCGATCGGGACCTATCGGTATGACAAGATTTTGGACGATGGGGGTTTTATCCCGGTCGAAGCCCATGTTTTCGCCCTGCGCGTTGAAAAGCTGTCAGACGCTTATCCCGAAGCGCATGAACGCCGCCGCCGCTGGCTGCGCCCGAAAGAGGCCGCTCGCATGGTGGACGAACCAGAGCTGAAAAAAATCCTCAAGAACATCTGAGCCTGTAGAAATCCGCCTACGGCATGTGCCCCGAAAATGCCAAAGCCCCGGTCATGACAACCGGGGCTTTTAATGCGTTTTATAGGGGCTTAGCGGCGGCGGTCGCGGCGCGACGACATTGGCTGGAACGCCACGCCCACATGCGCCTCGCAATAGGGCTTGCCCGCTTGCACCGGCAGACCGCAAAACCAGAAGTCTTCGGTCGCCGGGTCACCCACGGGCCATTTGCAGGTCCGCTCGGTCAGCTCCAGCAGCGTCAGCCGCTTGGCCTTCTTCTCGATTTCGCTGACTTTAGCCAGCGCCTCGGGGCTGATCTCATTGGCCGAAGGCTGCGGCGGCAAAGGCTGCCCCGCTGGAATGATCGCCTTGCGGGTGTGCACCGGTACCGGCCGGGTTTCGGCCACAGGCGCAGGCTCGGCCTCAACCGGGCGCGCAGCGGGACGTGCCGCTGGTTTGGCCTTGGCCTCGACGGGCTTGTCTGGCACTGCGGTTGGCTTGGTCTTGGCCTCCGCCCTTGCGGGCTCGGCTGCCGCGCTGGGGGCACCCCCGGCACGATTCGACAGGCCCAGACGATGCACCTTGCCAATCACCGCATTGCGGGTAACGCCACCAAGCTCTTTGGCGATCTGGCTGGCCGACTGGCCCTCGCCCCACATTTTCTTCAACAGTTCGACACGTTCGTCGGTCCAGGACATCCGGTTTCCTTACCTAAAAAGCGGCCCCCTGATGCGGGCCGCCCTGCTTATTCTTGATCGCGCCCTATTCTAGTCAACCACGCCTGAGTTACAAGGCGTCGAATCAGGACACGCCGCACACTGGCAACAGGAGACCTCGATGGAGATGGGAACGCGCCGCTTTGGCAGAATGAACTGGCTTGGGTTGTATACCCTCGCAAGCCGTGAGGTGCAGCGGTTCCTTGCCGTCTGGACCCAGACACTGCTGGCACCGCTGACCACGGCGGCACTGTTTTTGATGATCTTCACCCTCGCCATCGGGCAACAGCGCGGAGATGTGATGGGCGTGCCGTTTGGTACCTTCATCGCGCCGGGGATCCTGATGATGACCGTGATCCAGAATGCCTTCGCCAATACCTCCTCCTCGATTGTGATCTCGAAGGTGCAGGGCAATATTGTCGATACGCTGATGCCGCCGCTATCGCCGCTTGAGCTGGTGCTCGGCTATCTTGCGGGTGGAATCGGGCGCGGCGTGACGGTTGCGCTGGCCATTACCGTCGGACTGGTCCTGTTTCTGGGAATTGTGCCTCAGCACCCGCTTTGGGCGCTGTGCTTTGTGGTGCTGGGCTCGGCGTTGCTGGGGGCGATTGGCATCGTGGCCGGGGTCTTTGCCAACAAATTCGATCAGATGGCCGCCATCACCAACTTCATCGTTACGCCGCTGGCCTTCCTGTCCGGCACTTTCTACTCGGTGCAATCCTTGCCGCCGGTGATCCGTGAACTGACCCACCTCAACCCGATCTTCTACTTGATTGACGGGGTGCGTTACGGCGTCATTGGTGTCTCTGACAGCTCGCCTTGGCTGGCGCTCGGCGTGGCGTCGCTGTCCACGCTCGCGGTCAGCACACTGGCTTGGGCCATGTTCCGCACCGGGTACCGGCTGAAAAACTAGCATCACCCCCACACCCACGATCCCGCAACGTCAGCCTGACGTTGATCATTGCTGTCAGGTGCGAATGCCCTAAGGTTACTGTATGACCTCACGCATTCGCGCCAACGCTGCCCTGCGCCGTGCCCTCAGCCAAGGCCAACCTGAATGATCCTGAACCTCTACGCGTTTCTGAACTATCAAATGCCACAGCCAACCGACGTTCTGCTTCAGATCGAGGCGGCCGAGCAACCCGACCAGATCCTGCACAGCGCGAATATCAACCTCAGCCTGACCAACGCCTTTGCCCGCGTTCCGGCCGAGCATGGGATCGGCGAACGTATCTGGATGCAGGTCGAAGGCGATTTTTACTGCACCTACCAGGCAACGCTCGAGATCACCCGCGACGTGCCCGACCTGTCTGCGCTGAAAGCGACCGACCTGCACGCCCTCCCCGGCGAAGCCGTGCGCTATCTGATGCCCTCTCGCTATTGCCCCTCGGATGAATTTTACAATTTTGTCTCGACCGAGTTCGGCGACACCTCCGGCGGGCCGCGTATCGCGGCGATCTGCGACTGGATCGCATCCCGCGTGAATTACGTGCCGGGGTCCAGCACCACCCAAACCACCGCAGTGCATACTTTTGTCCAACGTCAGGGCATTTGCCGCGACTTCGCCCATGTACTGATTTCACTGGCCCGCGCCTCGGGCATCCCAGCGCGTTTTGTCAGCGTCTACGCCCCTGCCGTCACCCCGCAGGACTTTCATGCTGTGGCCGAGGTGTATCTGAATGGCGACTGGCATCTGATCGACCCGACCGGCATGGCCAAGGCCGATGAAATGGCCCGGATCGGTGTCGGGCTGGATGCCGCTGATGTCGCCTTCATGAACAGCTTCAACCCGGTGCAATTGATCGCGCAAACGGTGAACGTCACAACGGGCTAGCGCCCGATCAGCCCCGCAACCGCGCCTCGCGCCACGCCAACAGCGCCGCCCCGGCGATGATGATACACGCCCCCAGCACCGAAACTGCATCCGGCACCGCGCCGAAAACACCCCAGTCATACAGGCTCGCGAAAATCAGTGTGCCATAGCTGAACGGCACGATAAAACTGGCATCCGCCCGCGACACCGCATTGACGAAACATACCTGTGCCGTGCCCATGCACAGCCCGATCGCTGCCAGCGCACCCCATTGCAGGGGCGTCGGCATCACCCAGACCGGGATCACCGCCATCGACGCGATCACAAACCCAAGCGCATTGTTGATCAGCAGGATCTGAAACGGTGCCTCACGACCTGACAGCCGCTTCAGGAACACGATCTCCATGCCCATCGAAAGCGCCGCCCCCAGCGCCAGCAAGGCCGCAGGCTGAAAACTCTCCGGCGTTGGGCGCAGCAGGATCAACGCGCCCAGCAAGGCAATGCCCGCAGCACTCCAGCGCACCCGCCCCACAACCTCGCCCAACAGCGGGATCGCCAGCATCATCGCGAAAACCGGGTTCAGAAAACTGATCGCCGTCGCATCGCTCAGCGGAATGAACGCGACCGAAGCGAACATCAGCGTCACTCCGCCCCAGCCAAACGCCGTGCGCCCCAGATGCAGCCGCATATCCGGCCGCTCCAGCCGTAGCCGGACCGCAGCCGCACCTGTGGCAAAGGCCGCGAAGGCAAACATGAAGCGCCCCTGACTGATCTGAAGCGGATGCAACGGCGGCCCCAACACGCCGGTGCCGATTGCCTTGGCCAAAAGCGTCGTCGCCGCGATGAACATCGTCGCAGTTAGCATCAGCGCAATGGCCAGCCGCGGGTTCTGGGGAGGGGCAACGAACATCCCTCTCTATCCACCGCTCCGCCCCCTGCAGCAAGGGTAAAACTGCGGCCTTGCAGCCACATCCGAACGTCACGTCACGCGCCCTCTTTTCAGCGACAGTATTTCACGCTATTCGGTGGGCATGAACACGCGCACACATATCCTTTCGATCCGACGCCGACGCACCTGCGTCTGACGCCCCGCGCCCCGTGTTCTGCCGCCTTTTCAGGCACACCTCCCCTAATTCGTTGACACCCGGCCCCTGTGATGCAACCTCAGGGCCTCCTATGGAACAAGGATGATCCAACCATGATCGCATCTGTCCTGCCGACCTATTCCCGCGCGCCGCTTCAGTTTGTGAAGGGCGAAGGCTCCTGGCTGATCGAGGCGGACGGACGACGTTTTCTGGATCTCGGTGCCGGCATTGCCGTCAACGTGCTGGGCCACGCCCACCCCGATCTGGTGCAGGCGCTGACTGATCAGGCCCAGAAACTCTGGCACGTCTCCAACCTCTACCAGATCCCGCAACAGCAAGAGCTGGCCGATAAACTCGTCGCCGCCACCTTCGCCGACACGGTGTTCTTCACCAACTCCGGCACCGAAGCCTGCGAGCTGGCGGTCAAAATGGCCCGTAAATACTGGTACGACAAAGGCCAACCCGACCGGACCGACATCATCACCTTTGCCGGGTCCTTCCACGGCCGCTCCTCCGCCGGGATCGCCGCCGCAGGCTCGGAAAAGATGATCAAAGGCTTCGGCCCGCTCCTGCCCGGCTTCGTCCACCTGCCGTGGGGCGACATCGAGGCCGTCAAAGACGCCATCACCGACACAACCGCCGCAATCCTGATCGAACCAGTGCAGGGCGAAGGCGGTATTCGGCCCCTGCCCGATGCCGACCTCAAAGCCCTGCGCGCACTCTGCGATGAAACCGGCACCCTGCTGATCCTCGACGAGGTGCAATGCGGCATGGGCAGAACCGGGCGGCTCTTTGCCCATGAATGGGCCGGTGTCACCCCCGATATCATGATGGTCGCCAAAGGCATCGGCGGCGGCTTCCCGCTGGGCGCGGTACTGGCCACCGAAAACGCGGCCTCGGGCATGACCGCAGGCACGCACGGTTCCACCTACGGTGGCAACCCTCTGGCCTGCGCCGTCGGCTCCGCCGTCATGAACCATGTCAACGATCCCGCCTTTCTGGACGACGTGAACCGCAAGGCGGGCCTTCTGCGGCAAAAACTCGAAGGCCTCATCGCCTCTCACCCCGATGTCTTCGAAGAGGTCCGCGGTTCCGGCCTGATGCTGGGCCTGAAATGCAAATGCCCCAACGCGGACATGGTCGCCGCAGGCTACACCGCCTGCGTCATCACCGTCCCCGCCGCAGACAATGTCATCCGCCTGCTGCCGCCCCTCAACATCACCGAAGACGACATCGCCGAGGCCATCATCCGCCTCGACGCGGCCGCCTCCACACTCAATCCGAAATCCGCTTCTTTCTGACGCAAATACTCCGGGGGTGTGGGGGCTGGCCCCCATGCCTTCGCCAGACAAAAAGACCATACATATGAACCATTTTCTCGACATTCACAAAACCGACGCCAGCGCTCTGCGCCACATGATCGACAACGCCAAGTCGATGAAAGACGCACGCCGAGGCCGCCCGCGCGGCGCCGCCGATGATGACCAACCGCTCAAAGACCGCATGGTCGCGCTGATCTTCGAAAAGCCCTCCACCCGCACCCGCGTCAGCTTCGATGTGGGCGTGCGCCAGATGGGCGGGCAGACCATGGTGCTTTCGGGAAGCGACATGCAGCTGGGGCACGGCGAAACCATCGCCGACACCGCCCGCGTGCTGTCGCGCTATGTCGATCTGATCATGATCCGCACCTTCGATGAAAGCGTGCTGATCGAGATGTCGGAATATGCCGACGTGCCGGTGATCAACGGCCTGACCGACCGCACCCACCCCTGTCAGATCATGGCAGATATCCTCACTTACGAGGAACACCGCGGCCCGATCAAAGGCAAGAAGGTCGTCTGGTGCGGCGACGGCAACAACGTCTGCGCCTCGTTCCTGCATGCGGCCGGGCAATTCGGCTTCGACATGGTGTTTGCCGGACCACCGCAACTTGACCCCGAGGATGAATTCGTCGGGCTGGCGCGCAAATCCGGCGTCAGCGTTCAGATCGAACGCGATGCGGCCAAAGCCGTCGAAGGCGCCGATCTGGTCGTCACGGACACCTGGGTGTCGATGCACGACAGCCAATCCGCCAAAGAGCGGCGCCACAACATGCTGCGCCCCTATCAGGTCAACGCCGATCTGATGGGCCACGCCAAACCCGACGCGCTGTTCATGCACTGCCTGCCCGCGCACCGTGAAGAAGAAGCCACCAGCCAAGTGATGGACGGCCCCAATTCGGTGGTGTTTGACGAGGCCGAAAACCGCCTGCATGCCCAAAAAGCGGTCATGCGCTGGTGTCTCGGCGTCTGACCGGCGGAATTTCGGCGGGGCTGAGCAAGGCTCCGCCGATCATCCCAAACCCTCTAGGTCGGCGCGCGCCTGCGCGCTACACCCCCGTCAGGCTTTTCGGAGACTGACCATGCCCGCAACTTCACTGCCCGCACTTTCCAGACGCGCCGCCCTGTCGCTGATCCTTGCCGCCAGCCTGTCCGCTTGCGGCGGCGGAGCGCACGAAAGCCCCCCGCCAACCCGCGCCATGCACGAAATCCCGCTGCATCCCAACGAAACCCCCCAGTTGCGCCGTCTGATCAACGAGTACGCCGATCACTATGAGGTGCCGCGCGCGTTGGTCCACCGTGTGGTGATCCGCGAAAGCACGCATAACCCCGCCGCACGCAATGGGCCGTATTTCGGATTGATGCAAATCCTGCCGCAAACCGCGCGTGGCATGGGGTTCTCCGGCCCCGACCGCGCACTTCTGGACGCTGAAACCAACCTGAAATATGCGGTGAAATACCTGCGCGGTGCGTGGCTTCTGTCCGACGGCGACTATGACACCGCCGTCAAATGGTATTCCCGCGGCTATTATTACGAGGCCAAGCGCCGCGGAATGCTGTACGAGACCGGGCTGAAATCCTAGACACCCCGCCGCTGATTACCTCCGACCGTTCCCCATTGGCGACGAACGCTTGCAGGGTGACAATCGCCGGTTTCGGTTGCGCGCGCGAACCGACCGCGGACCAAGCACCGCAGGGCATCCGCCGCGAGGTAGTGAGGGGCAAGAAGCCCCCCCCCTCTGGCTGCATCCTCAGCCGGGCTTGCGCATCCGCTGCATCACATCAGATTTCAGCACGAACTGCTGATACAGCGCGCCAAGAACATGCAGCCCCACCAGCGCCAGCAGCACAATACGCAGCACCTCGTGCACCTCGGCCGCGAATTCAACGCCGCCGAACCACGCCGTACCACCCGAAACGGCCATCAGAATCAGTAACAGATAAAGGCCAAGATGGGTGACCTGCGCCACGGCCTTCAGCGCCGGGGGCTCGTTCTCTGGCAGCGCGGGCGCGCCACGCTGAAGCTTGAGCACAATGCGCCACACGACCAGCGCGAGAATCAGCACGCCGCCGACGACATGACCGGTCACAAGCGGATCAAAGGCGGGCGTGCCCCCCTTTTGGATCTGGTCCCACGCGGCGATGATGGATTCGTGCAGCAGGTATTGCAGGGCGACAAGGATAAAGACGATCCAGTGCAGACGGATCTGGGTCAGGGAATAGGCCATGGAAAACTCCGATGATATCAGGTGCGCGTTTCCGAATATGATACGCTCACGGTGGCCCGTTCCGGTGAAAAAAGGAAGAGAATTGGGCGCGATTTTCAAAATTCCCCGCGCTTTGCGACAGCTTCAACGCTTGTCCCCTCGAATCTGAGCCACCGCCCTGGCCGGTACGAAAACGCCCGCTTGCAAAGGGAAATCGACGCCTCAAGCCTCGAACGACGCACTGCCCTGTGCCCCCAGCACCCGATACGTCACGCCAAACGGACATAAATGTCCACTTTACCTTGACAAGCGGACATGGATGTCCGCACATGCCGTATGACCAAAAGATCCGATGCCCAGAAAAACCGAAGCCATATCCTTAGCGCAGCAACAGCCGTGTTCGCCGAACAAGGTGCCTTGGCCCCGCTCGAACTCATCTGCGAACGGGCAGGTGTGGGGCGCGCCACGCTCTATCGCAATTTTTCCGACCGCGAGGCGCTGCACCGCGCCCTGCTGAATCAGATGATTAGCGACCTGGAAGCGTGGGCCAAAACTCTACCAAAGGACGAAACAGACTTCGAACTGCTGTTGCAGCGGGCCCGACAAGGCTTGCTTGACTATGCGGCGCTTTTCGAATTCTGGAGCACGCTAGCATCGCCCCCCCATCAGGTCGAAGCCATGCGCGCGCGACTTGTGGGCGTTTTCGCCGGGCCGTTGGAGCGGACCCGCGCGGCGGGACTGGTGTCACAGGATGTGGCGGCGGACGATATTCTGCCGGTGCTGCGGATGTTGGGCGCGGCGATCAAAAGCGCGGCACCGCACGACCGCCAAGCCTCCGGGCACCGCGCGCTGCTTATCCTCATACAAGGGCTCCGAGGATTTACCTTAACGCCCCAGATTTCCTCTTAGGACGAACTCAATGACTGATCTTACTCCTGCGGCAGACGCCGCCGCCGAAACCGAACGGGCCAATCCGGTCAAGAAAATTGCTATGCTGGTGGTCGTCCTTCTGCTGTCCATCGTCAGTTGGTATGCGCTGAGCGACTATTATGTCCCCAGCAATTCCCGCGCCATTGTGTCGGCCCGCGTCGCACAGATCGCGCCGCGTGTCTCGGGACGGGTCACCCGGATCGATGTCGCCGACAATGCTCAGGTCGAGGTGGGCACGCCGCTGTTCCATCTGGACGAACGCCCCTTCGTGCTGGCTGTTGAGCGCGCCCGCGCGCAATTGCAACAAGCAACGCAGTCCATCGACGCCTCCTCGGCGCAGCTTGCGGCCAGTCAGGCCAACGTCGCCCAGGCGCGCGTCTCACTGGAGGCTATCCGCCAGGCCAGCGACCGCACCCTGACGCTGGCCGAACGCGGCCTGGTGTCGACCGCCGCCACCGATCAGGCGCGGACCAACGTGGAAAACGCCGAAGCCGCTCTGGCGGCAGCGATCGCGCAATCCGAAAGCGCGGCGCGGCAGTTGGGCGTCTCGGGCGAGGACAACCCGCAGATCAAAACCGCGCAACTAACGCTGGAATCCGCTGAATACGATCTGCGATCGACCACGGTGACCGCACCCCGGCATGGGGTTGTAACCAACCTCAACCTCGCAGCGGGGCAATATGTCAGCGCAGGCACCCCCGCCCTGACATTTATTGATCGTGACACCGCCTGGATCACCGCCGACATGCGCGAGAACCAGCTGGTAAACGTCGAGCCGGGCGATCCGGTGGATGTGCTGTTCGATGCCGTGCCGGGCCATATCTACGAAGGCCGGGTGCAAAGCATCGCTTGGGGGATCAACCCCGGTCGGACACAGGCCGGCGGTCTGCCGGTGAACACCCCCTCGACCCAGTGGTTTGAACCCGCGCGGCAAATGCCCATTCGGATCGAATTGGACGGCGGCATGGAAGATTGGCCAGAGAAAGCCCGTATGGGCGGCAAGGCCAAGGTCCTGATCTATGCGCGCGGGCGCTCGAACCCGGTGTCGGCAGTCGCCCGCACCATGTTGAAGCTGCAATCCCTGACCACCGTATTTTACTGAGGCCACCCGATGTATGTCACCCCGCGCCCACTGCATGAGGACGACCCGCTGTTCCCGGTGCGGCTGGCCTCGATCGCCGTGATCGGCCTTGCCTGTATTCAGCTGTTTCAGCCCGCCATCCCCCCGTTACTGATCGCCCTGCCCGTCGGGTTGCTGGCGGCGCAGCGCAAGGCATTCAACCCGGCCAAGGCCTTCGGCGGCCCAATCGCCTTCATCGTGATCATCTGGCTTATGACGGCCCTTGTTCTGGTGACGCGCGACTTGCCGGTGCTAATGTTGACCCTGATCTTCATCATCTATTTTCTTGCATTTTTCATCACCCGCATGACCGGCAGCCCGATCGGAATGCTGGTGCTGATCGCCGCGTCGCTGATGTCGATCATGGGCATGAAGCAACGTGTGATGATCTTTTACTTCCGCGACGGCTTCATTCAGGGCGCGCTGATTGCCCTGATCGCCATTCCCATCCTGTATTGGCTGCTGCCACCCCGCACCCAACACGTGCACGAGGACGAAAACCGGCCCGCGTATGGCCATTTTGTCGCCGGCGCGCTGATCCGGGCGGTGGTGATGATGGGCATGACCTTCTGGCTGTATGCGGTACTGCCTGCGCAGGACATGCTGCTGGCAGTGGCGGCGGTGTTCGTGCTGGTATTTCCGACCCGTAAAGAAGCCTTCGCCGAAGCCAAAGAGCGCGTCTATGCCACGGTCATCGGATCGGGGGTTGGACTGCTGGTCTTGTGGCTGCTGGCCTTCAGCGCGCATTTCATGGTGCTGGCCTGTTTGATCTTTCTGGCCGCACTGTTCTTTGGCGACCGGATGATCCACGGGCGACACCCGGCGATGGTGTATCAGTTCGCGCTGTCAGCCACAGTTGCGCTTGTCGCGGGGGCGCTGTCCACCCAAAGCCCCGGATCGGCGGCGATGATGCGTGTCGGGCTGACCTTTGGAGGCGCGATTTCGGCGACGATGCTCGTCGCGTTGTTGGAAGCGCTGCTGCTCAAGCCACTTCCCGAACAACCCGAGGCGTCAGACGAATTGCTCGCGGATCAGCCGCTCCTCCAACCCGTGACCGGGGTCGAACAGGATCCTGTGCGCGATATCGGGCTCTGACTGGATCTCGACGCTCGTCACATTCTCGACCGAGTTGCTGTCGGCATCGGCCATCACCGGCCGCTTCTCGGCTTCGACCACGTCAAAGCGCACCTTGGCGGTTTTTGGCAGCAACGCCCCGCGCCAGCGCCGGGGCCGGAATGGTGCAATCGCCGTCAGCGCCAGCACGTCCGAACCGATCGGCAAGATCGGGCCGTGGGCGGAATAGTTATAGGCAGTGGACCCCGCCGGGGTGGAAACCAGCGCACCGTCGCAGACCAGCTCCTCCATCCGCAAGCGCCCGTCGATGCTGATCCGCAGCTTGGCGGCTTGTGGCCCGGCTCGCAACAGCGATACCTCGTTGATCGCCAGCGCATGATGCACCGAGCCATCGGCGCAGGTCGCGCGCATCGACAGCGGGTTGATCACCGCCTCTTCGGCCTGCTCCAGCCGCTCCAACAGATCAGTTTCGCTGTATTCATTCATCAAAAAGCCGACCGTGCCGCGGTTCATCCCATAGACCGGCACATCCAGATGCTGTGTGCGGTGCAACGTGTCCAGCATGAACCCATCGCCTCCCAGCGCCACGATCACGTCTGCCTGATCCTCGGGCACAGTGCCAAACCGACCGACCAGCGCAGCGCGCGCGGTCTGGGCCGAGGGGCCATTGCTGGCGACAAAGGCGATCCGTTGCGACATGAATGGGGTGTCCTGTTTCCAAAGCGGTCTTCGGAACAATCGAACCACAAGTTCCCCGACAGTGCCAGCCCTGCCGCCAACTCTTGCCGCATGGTCGTATTCGCCCCTTCCCCATCAGCCCCGTTTCCACTAGGTAATCGCCAATCAAAACACATGACGGAGCCCCCGATGTCTGATTCCGGTTTCTTCACCGAGCCCCTCTCCTCCCGCGATCCTGAGGTTTTCAAATCAATCACGGACGAGCTGGGACGCCAGCGCCACGAGATCGAACTGATCGCCTCTGAAAACATCGTCTCGGCGGCGGTGATGGAGGCCCAAGGTTCGGTCATGACAAACAAGTATGCCGAAGGTTATCCCGGCAAGCGCTACTATGGCGGCTGTCAGTTCGTGGATGTGGCCGAAACACTGGCAATCGAACGCGCCAAACAGCTGTTCGGCTGCGAGTTCGCCAACGTGCAGCCCAACTCTGGCAGCCAGATGAACCAGGCGGTGTTTCTGGCGCTGCTGCAGCCCGGCGATACCTTCATGGGGCTTGACCTGAATTCGGGCGGCCACCTGACCCACGGCTCGCCGGTCAACATGTCCGGCAAATGGTTCAACGTCGTCTCGTACGGTGTGCGCCAGCAAGACGAACTGCTGGACATGGACGCGATCCGCGAGCAGGCGCTGGCCGCCAAGCCGAAGCTGATCGTGGCAGGTGGCACCGCCTATTCCCGCGTCTGGGATTGGGAAGCGTTCCGCAAGATCGCCGACGAAGTCGGCGCCTATCTGATGGTGGACATGGCGCATATCGCCGGTCTGGTCGCGGGAGGTCAGCACCCCTCGCCACTGTCGCACGCGCATGTGGTCACCACGACCACGCATAAATCGCTGCGCGGCCCGCGTGGTGGGATGATCCTGACCAACGACGCCGACATCGCCAAAAAGATCAACTCGGCTGTGTTCCCCGGTCTTCAGGGCGGCCCGCTGATGCATGTGATCGCAGCCAAGGCCGTGGCCTTTGGCGAAGCGCTACGCCCCGAGTTCAAAGGCTATGCCGCGCAAGTGGTCACCAACGCTCGTGCGATGGCCGATCAGCTGATGAAGGGCGGTATCAACATCGTTTCCGGCGGCACCGACAACCACCTGATGCTGGCCGATCTGCGCCCCAAGGGTGTGACCGGCAAGGCGGCCGAAAAGGCTCTGGGACGGGCGCATATCACCTGCAACAAGAACGGTGTCCCGTTTGACCCGGAAAAACCCTTTGTCACCAGCGGCATCCGTCTTGGGACGCCTGCGGGCACAACCCGCGGCTTTGGCGCAGCGGAATTCCGCAAGATCGCGGACTGGATCGTCGAAGTGGTCGATGGTCTGGCCGCCCATGGCGACGAGGGCAACACCGAAGTCGAAGCCAAGGTGAAGGCCGAGGTCGAGGCGCTGTGCAAGCAGTTCCCGCTGTACCCAAACCTTTGATTCGACGCTGTTTTTAAGATACTGCACACGCCGTCGCTGAACACAGCGGCGGCGTTTTGCATACAATCGCATGGCTGGGCGGTATGGTCACAGCAACCCGCGCCAGCGCACGAAAAGCACCGCCAACGCCGTCAACAGCAGGATGTTGAAGGCCAGCCCGCCCAGCACCCCCAACGCAAAGCCCTTGCGACGGTCCGCCGGGTCAATCGACCGAAGATGCGCGCGCAATTCGTCATACCGGCGGCGCAGGTGGTCGGGATCAATCATCCGTATCAGCTTGGGGTGACTGGCCTGCTCCAACGCCTTGAGAACCTCATCAGCGCGGACCTGCATACCCGAAGGCAGACGCCGCCCGGCGCGGCGAAATCGCTTGGCCAGTGGTCCTTTTCTGGCACCGAATTTTTCGGCCAGAAGCGTCTCAAGCTCCTGCGTCATTCTGTTTAATTCTTTTTGCTCAATCATTTAACAACACCTCGGCCAAAAATACCGCTCACAACATTTGGCTATAATGACGCTGGCAATACACTGCTATCATAGCTATCAAAAGGCATGCTGAATACAGTCACTCATGGGCAGCCCACTGACCTGCCGCCGCTTTTGATCGTTCACGGGCTGTATGGTTCGGCCCGGAACTGGGGCGTGATCGCCAAACGCCTGTCCGACAGCCGTCAGGTTGTCGCGGTGGATCAGCGCAATCATGGCCTAAGCCCTTGGTTTGGAACCCATTCCTACGAGGACATGGCCGAGGATCTGGCGCAGGTCATCCGCGCTTACGGCAAGCCGATGGATGTGCTGGGCCATTCGATGGGGGGCAAGGCGGCGATGGTGCTGGCGCTGAAATACCCCGAGCTGGTGAACCGGCTGATCGTGGCAGATATTGCGCCTGTGCCCTATGACCATTCGCAGATACAGTATGTCGAGGCGATGAAGGCCGTGGATCTGAGCCGCGTCGAAAAGCGCAGCGATGCGCAGGAACAATTGCAGGCGATGATCGACGATCCGATTCTGCCGGTGTTCTTCACCCAATCGCTGGATGTGAAGGAAAAGCGCTGGCAGCTGAACCTTGACGTGCTGGCGGAAGAGATGGGGAAGATTCTGGATTTTCCCGTTATGACAGGCACTTACACCGGTCCAACCCTGTTCCTGTCAGGCGCCAATTCGAACTATGTCAAAACCGAATACCGCCCGGCAATCAAGCTGCTGTTTCCTGAGGCGAAATTCGCCAAGATCCCCGGCACGGGGCATTGGCTTCATGCCGAAAAGCCGCGTGAGTTCGAGGCGACGGTGCGCGCATATCTGAACTAAGGCTTTGATCTTAAATAGATATCCGCGACCATCAATCGCACCTCAGCCCTCTTCGACGATCTGTTTGGCCACCAGCCATGACACCGGCACGGCCACAATGAACCCTGCGACGGCGGCGATCAGGATCGGGGACAAGGTGTCGTACCCCATAACCAACGCTGCAATAACCAATGAACCGGCCAGAGTTGTGCCGATCAGAGAGTAAAGAATGGATGCCAGCCGAAGCATGTCGGACCTCCTGATGTGATGCGCGCATGACCTGAAAGTCACATTGCAGCAACGGAATATAACGCGCTTTGATCTGCATCAGATGCTGCCCAGATCGGGGGGTGATTGGCGTGCACCCCCTGTGCACCCCCTGTACACCGCCCGGCGCATGATTTTGCGGAGCCTGCGGGCCAGCCAGCGGCGTGTCGCATATGGAATCGAAGACGCGAGAAAGAGCGGTGCCACAGCGCCCCGCTGCCCTAAACGGGCACCAGCCGACAGGTCATATCGGTGACCTCAAGCTGCTGACCACGCGACAGATAGCTATCGTCGACCTCGCATTCGTACTGCAACTGTTCGGGCACTGCGGGGGCAGTCGCGCGACCACACGACAACCGCGCCACCAGCACGGCCTGATCGCCATCCAGCCGCCTGACCTTGCAGCCGCTGACCAGTTCGATCGCCAGCCCGGCCCGCACGCCGATCGGGCCAACGCGCGGCGCATATTGCCGGTTCACGCGGATCGCCTGCGCGCGGTTGCCCTTGACCCGCACATCAAACACGCTGCCGCCCAGTGCCACCTGTGACACCGGGGCACCCTGAAACGCCGGGCCGGGCGTGTTGCAGCCAACCAGCCCAGCCAACCCCAAAACAAAAACAAGCATCCGCATCGCATCACTCTGCCCGCCGAAGGGTTAACGAAGCGTGAAGACACATCCGCCTTCCCGCTTGCCTCGCCCCGCCTGCCCGGCCTATGACTGGTCCTCAACACGCACCGGGGGGACCGACAGATGACAGCCGATAGTGATCGCCACGCCGTAAAAATGGCCAAGAAAAAGGTCGCCCGTGACAAGATCATGGCCACCAAGACCGACCAGAAGGGCCTGATCATCGTTCATACCGGCAAGGGCAAGGGCAAATCCTCGGCCGCGTTCGGCATGATTTTTCGCTGCATCGCCCACCAAATGCCCTGCGCCGTGGTGCAGTTCATCAAGGGCGGTATGAGCACCGGCGAGCGTGACCTGATCCTGGCAAACTTCACCGACCTGTGCGAATTTCACACCATGGGCGAGGGCTTCACCTGGGAAACCCAGGACCGCGACCGCGATATCGAGATGGCGCAGGCCGCATGGGAAAAGGCCAAGGACCTGATCCGCGATGAAAGCCGACGCATGGTGCTGCTGGACGAAATCAACATCGCGCTGCGCTATGATTATCTGGATGTGAACGAGGTCGTGCAGTTCCTCAAGGACGAAAAACCGCCGATGACCCACGTGGTTCTGACCGGTCGCAACGCCAAAGACGAGCTGATCGAAGCCGCCGATCTGGTGACGGAAATGGAGCTGATCAAGCATCCCTTCCGTTCGGGCATCAAGGCGCAGATCGGTGTCGAGTTCTAGGCCAGCGCTTCGCGGATCACCGCGCCCAGCCGCGCCATGCCGTCGTCGATCATCGCGGCGTCGGCACAAGAGAAGCTGAGCCGGATCGTGTTGCCCCCCGATCCGTCGGGGAAGAACGCGCGGCCCGGCACGAAGGCAAGGTTGTGCACCTCAAGCGCGCGGGCCAGCAACGTGGCCCCGTCCAGCGCCGCAGGCAGCGTCAGCCAGATGAACATCCCACCTTCGGGGCGCGACCATGTCACCCCCTCGGGCATCTCGCGCGTCAGCGCCGTCAGCATCGCATCGCGCCGCGCCTTATAGGTCGCGCGCACGCGCTCGATATGCGTGTCGAAACATTGCACCGCCACCTCGGCCACGGCCATCTGATTGGCGGTCGCCGAATGCAGGTCAGCGGCCTGTTTCATCAGCACCAGTTGCGAAATCACCGGCTTGGCGGCACAGACCCAGCCGACGCGCAGCCCCGGCGACAGCGTCTTGGAAAAACTACCACAATAGATCGTGCGCGCCGCCTCGATCCCGCCGCAGCGTTCGATCTCGAGCGCCAGCACGGGCGGCACCGGCGCGCCATCATAGCGCAGCGCCTGATAGGCCGCGTCCTCGATCACCGCGATGTCCAGAGCGGCGGCCATGTCGAGCAGGTTCTCGCGCCCCGCGCGGCTTACGGTCTCGCCGGTCGGGTTGGCAAAATCCGCCGACAGATAGGCGAATTTCGCCCGTCCGCCAGCCGCCTCTGCGGCCTCGGCATAGGAGGCGGGCGAGCGGTTGCCGTTCACGCTGAGCTGGTCATAGACGGGTTCATAGGCGTTGAACGCCCCCAGCGCGCCCATATAGGTCGGCCAGCCCACCAGCGCGGTATCGCCCGGCGACAGGAACAGCTTGCCCAGATAATCCAGCGCCTGCTGCGACCCGGAGGTGATCAGGATATTGTCCACCGTACAGGGCACGCCGATCGCGGCCATCTGCCCGACGATCCACTGGCGCAGGGGCATATAGCCTTCGCTGACCGAATATTGCAGCGCCTGCCCCGCCTTGTTGCCGCTCAGGACATCTGCAAAGGCGGCGGCGAACGCGTCGGACGGGAACAGCGCCGGATCGGGAATGCCGCCCGCGAACGACAGGATACCGGGCCGGTCCAGCAGCTTGAGCAGCTCGCGGATTTCCGAAGCCTTCATCCGCGCGATCCGCGTGGCGAATATAGTGTCCAGTCCCATGGTGGGTCTCCTCCCGGTGGTCTGGGCATATGTTCGGACGGCATCGGTTGCGTCAATATTACTGACCATTTATTTCAGCATTTGTGAACAGGCCCCGCCCTTGTCCGGCGCCCGTGCCCACACCCTTGCCCCATCGCGGCGATGGTCATATAATCTGACCAATTCCCGGACAGGACAGATCCATGCCTTTTCAGAAGGTCCAGCCAGAGAAACTTTCAACCGCCGTCACCCGGCAAATCGAGCTGCTGATCCTGCGCGGTATCCTGCGGCCCGGTGAACGCCTGCCTGCCGAACGCGAGCTGTCCGAGCGGCTTGGGGTCTCGCGCCCGTCGCTGCGCGAGGCGATTTCAGCGTTGCAGGACAAGGGCCTGCTGACCACCAAAGCCGGGGCGGGTATCTATGTCGCCGATGTGCTGGGCTCGGCGTTTTCGGATGCGTTGGTGAAACTGTTCGCCAGCCATGACGAGGCGGTGTTCGACTACATCTCGTTTCGGCGGGATATGGAGGGGCTGGCGGCGGCGCGCGCGGCGCGTCTGGCGTCTGATACCGACCTGCGGGTGATCCAGACGATCTTTGACAAGATGGAAACCGCCCACTCCAAGCGTGACCCCGCTGACGAGGCGCGGCTGGATGCCGATTTCCACCTCTCGATCATCGAGGCCAGCCATAACGTGGTGATGCTGCACATGATGCGGTCGATGTATCAGCTGCTGCGCGAGGGGGTGTTTTATAACCGGCAGATCATGTTCCGCCAGCGCACCACCCGCGACACCCTGCTGGATCAGCACCGCGCCATCAACGCCGCCCTGCAGGCCCGCGACCCCGAGGCCGCCCGCACGGCGGTCGAGGCGCATCTGGACTACGTCAAAGCCTCGCTGAGCGATCAGCAAAAGGCCGACCGGAACGAGGAAATCGCCCGCCAGCGGTTCGAGCACGAACAGGCGCGCTGACCGGCGGGCGATCCGGGTTTATTGTTTGGGCTGGGTATAGTCACGGCGCAGGCTGAGGCTGATGTTCATCACCTTGGTCCCGCCCCCAACCGCCGAGGAGGTCAGTTTGGCATAGGGCATGCACAGATCGCCTGCGTCGCTGAGGAAATAGTGCTTGCCGCCCTGCTCATAGCCGGAATAGCCCAGTATTCTGGGCGTATTCCCCGACATGTTCATCCCGGCGATATCGAACAGGGGCGTGTCGAAATCCATCACGATCTCGCTGGTCTCTTCACCTTTGATGCCGAACAGTGCCCCGTTTTCATAGAGCGCCTTGTAGATCCCGCTGCTCCACGTGCCTACTGCGGTCTTCTTGTTCGGGTGATACACCTCGGGCGACATGATCACCGACAGCGGTGCCATATAGTGGTCGCCACCGTAGGAATTATAGACGCCGAAAATGAAGGTCGGGAAATAGCGGCCGGGGTATTTGAAGCCCTTCGCCGCGACGCCCGCTGGGATCGCCAGATCCTTCCAGACCGTCTTGTCGCGCACGGCCTGACTGGACATTTCGAACCAAACCGCGCTGGTCTGCACCGGAAACGCGCAATAGACCCCGCGCCCGGCATTGCTTTGCAAGCCGCACAGGAACCCGTCGCCTTCTGGCATCTTGATCGTCGATTCCGGCGGATGCAGATCCAGTGGCGGATTGGCGGCCTTGTCCACGATCCAATAATCATAGTCGCTGGAGACGATCTCGTTGTAACAGGTGTGAACGTCCTTGAACCCGTTATAGAGGATGTGCCCGTTGGCATCGACGTCGCCGTTCAACACCTCGATTTCGATCGCGTGACGAAACGTATCCAATTGCGAAGAAACCACCGATTCAAGCGTTAAAATGGCTTGAATACCTTCGACTACTGCTGCTGCACTCGGCATAGCAAACTCCTAAATAATAATTAAAAAACACAGTCGTAAAATAGTGGAGTCAGGTTCGCAGGAATCGCGTGCATTTCAACCCTTGAACACGCAGGTCGGCGAATCTCACCTAAAAGTGAGTGTCTGAGCCGTGTGAAATGCAAAAACCCGCGCCGTTTCGGGCGCGGGTTTTTATAACCGTATGACGAGGGTCACCCCACCATTCGTTTAGTGCAGCTTGGCATCCACCTCGGCGATAGCCGCGTCGATCAGCTTGTTGCCTTCGGCCGCGGTCATCTGCTTGGCGATCACGTCATTCGCCGCGCTGATGGCGATGGCGATGGCGCTGTCACGGACTTCACGCACAGCCGATGCTTCGGCAGAGGTGATCTGATCCTGTGCGCCCGCAAGACGGCGAGCGATGGACTTCTCCAGATCGGCCTTGGTCTGCTCGGCGATCAGAGCGGCCTCTTCGCGGGCATGTGCCACGATGCGGTCGGCCTGATCCTGAACTTCCTGCTGCTTGCGCTCGTAGGAGACCAGAATGGTCTGGGCCTCTTCACGCAGGACGCGGGCTTCGTCCAGTTCGGACTTGATGCCGGCGGCGCGCGTGTCCAGCATGCCACCCAGAAGACCGGGAACCTTGAAATAGAACAGGACCCCGATGAACAGGATGAACGCCAGCAGCACGACGAAGTTGGTGTTGTGCAGCGACACGAACGGGCCAGAGGCCGCGAAGGCCGGGCTGGCGGCGGTCAGGGCAATGAGAAAAGCCAGTTTACGCATATCCCTTACCCCTTCATCCGGGCGGCAATCGCCGCTGACACAGTTTTCTCGTCCGCAGCACCGCCCATGGCCGCAACAATCGCTGCGGTGGTTTCGGTGGCAACGTCCTTGACGCTGACCAAAGCATTCTCGCGAATGCCAGCGATCACTTTCTCGCCCTCGGCCACTTTGACGGCGATCTCGGCGTCGGCCTTGGCGACCGCTGCGTCCAGATCGGCCTGCATTTCGGCCTTGGTTTCAGCGATGATCCGGCCCGCTTCGGCACGGGCTTCCGCCAGCGCCTTGTTATATGCGTCCTCGGCCTCGACCGCTTTCGCCTTCAGCTCTTCAGCTTTGGCGATGTCATTCGTAATTGTCCCCTGACGCTCGGCCAGAACCGCACCAATGCGCGGCAGCGCGATGCGCGACAGGACGAAGTAGATCACGACCAGCGTGACCAGAAGCCAGAAAATCTGGTTGCCAAAGGTCGAAAAATCCAGCTGCGGCATGCCGGGTGCGGCATCGGCTGCTTCATGCGCCGCTACACCCATTGCATCTGCCAGACCTTCGCCTACGGCTTCGTGCGTTTCAGTCGCCATGACGTCCTCCTTGGGAACTTCCGGTTACAACGGATGGGCCGTGTCGGCCCACCCGCGCGTAAGGATGTGTTCCGTAAGGCTTAGACGGCGAACATCAGCAGCAGAGCGACGAGGAACGAGAAGATCCCCAGTGCTTCTGCAAACGCGATGCCGATGAACAGAGTGGCGGTTTGCGATGCAGCCGCCGACGGGTTGCGCAGAGCGCCCGCCAGATAGTTGCCGGCAACATTGCCCACACCAACCGCGGCGCCGCCCATGCCCATGCATGCCAGACCTGCGCCGATGTATGCGCCCATTTGTACGATATCGCCTTCCATGAGATGTCTCCTTACGTTGGAATTGGCAGAAATTTCTGACCCTGACTTAGTGTCCGGGATGCAATGCGTCCTTGAGGTACACACAGGTCAGGATGGTGAACACGTAGGCCTGGATAAAGGACACCAGAACCTCAAGCCCATACATCGCCGTGATGGCAACGATGGACAGCGGGGCGATGGCCGTGATGGCCGCGAAACCCGCGAAAACTTTGATAACGGCGTGACCGGCCATCATGTTGCCCGCCAAACGAATGGAGTGGCTGACGGGGCGCACGAAGTAGCTGATGATCTCGATCAGGGCCAGGATGGGGCGCAGCGCCAGCGGCGCGCTTGAAACCCAGAACAGGCCCAGAAACTTGGGGCCGTTCAGCACGAAACCCAGAATGGTCACCGCAAAGAACACCGCAAAGGCCATCACGGCAGTCACGGCGATGTGCGACGTGGTGGTGAAGGCCATCGGCAGCAGGCCAAGGAAGTTGGCAAAGACGATGAACATGAACAGCGTCATGATATAGGGGAAGTATTTCACCCCGTCCTTGCCGGCCACGTCCTCGACCATCTTGTAGATGAAGCCATAGGCCAGCTCGCCGATCGACTGGGTGCGGCTGGGGATGATGGCGCGGCGCGAGGTGCCCAGAACCAGCAACGCGATGATCGCCAGAATGGTCACGCCCATCCACAATGTTACGTTGGTGATCGTGTACCATTCGACCGTATCACCCCCGAACAGGGGTTTTACGATGAATTGGTCCATCGGGTGGAAAACCAGACCGCCTTGGTCGGCGGCTTGTTCGGCACCATGCGCTTCGCTTGCCACGTCTATACCCTCTCGTCGTCGCTGGCCTTGTCGGCCAATTGCTTCTGCTGGATTTCTTGCGCAGTGCGGAGCATTGTCTTCACCCCGGCCGCAAGGCCCAACATTGTGAACAGCACCAGAAAGATCGGGATTGTCCCGAGCAGGCGATCAAGCCCGTATCCAATGCCAAAGCCGATCCCCAGACCGGCCACCAATTCAATTACCATCCGCCACGCCACATTGGCCTGAGAATAGTGTTCATCCGCACGAGGCTTGGGTGCCTGAGCCGCTTTGGCCGCTGCGATCTTGGCCTCAAGCTGCTGCATTTGCCGCTTTTGGTCGGGATCGGTCACGCGCAAAACCCCCTTAGGATGAGTGCGGCCTTGCTAAGCGCCGCAGGGCCCCGAGTCAAGCGCGCATAACGCGGCGTCGAAATACGATCAAGCCGTTGTTATAATGAGTATTTTTATCAGAAAGAAACAGGGGTGCGGGCGCGCGGCGGATGGTGTTAGGGCAAACATGGGCCGGAAGGCATATTCAACCAAATGGTTGACGATGAAATGCCGCTCGGCCTATGCCGGGGCATGGTCCTGTCCCTTGATACCGTCTTTGCCGCTTTGGCCGACCCGACCCGCCGCGCGATCCTGTCGATGCTGCTGGAGGATGACATGGCCGTGACCGATGTGGCCGAGCCGTTCGAGATCTCGCTGGCCGCGATTTCCAAGCATCTGGGCCTGTTGGCCAGCGCCGGGCTGATCAGTCAGGAAAAGCGCGGGCGGGTGCGGTGGTGCAAGCTGGAACCCGACGCGCTGCGCGAGGCCAGCGTCTGGATGCAGGGGTTTGGTCAGTTCGAGCCGGTCAATCTGGATGCGTTCGAGCGGTTTCTGGCGGCCGAGCTGGTGGCGCCTGAGGCGGAGTGCGACTAGGGCGCCGGTTGCGGCTGCGGTGTCACCGGGTCACTGCGCAGCAGCATCACCAGCGCCGCGATGCTGAGCCCCACCCCGATCAGGGTCAACGCGGGCGGCAGGCCGTGGCCCAGCGCGAATTCCCACACCAGCACCCAGCTGGGCGTCAGATAGGTATAGGCCATCACCTTGGCCGAGGGCAGCCGCAGGGACGCGTATTGCAGCAACACGAATGTGATCGAGCTGGCGCAGACGGCGATATAAAGCAGTGTGATCCAGACGATCCGCGGCAGGTTGGCCCAATCGGTGGCCGCAATATCGCGCCAGCCCCACAGCGTGACCACGACGCAACCGGCCACCAGCATACCGAAGGTGAAGACCACCGCAGGTTCGCCCCGGTTCAGCTTACGCACCAGCGGGGTATAGATGGCGTGGGCAACGCAGCCCCAGAAATACACCATTTCGCCGGGGCCAACATGGAACCGCAGCAGCGCCGCCAGGTCTGCACGGAAGATCACCCAGACCGCCCCCGCCCCGCCGATTGCCAGCGCCAGCGCCATCCAGCGCGTGGTGATCTGGCGTAGCAGCACATAGCCCGCCGCCGCACTCAGGATCGGGGTCAATGTGAACACCGCCGAGGCCGATACGGGCGACGCGGTTTTCAGCCCCTCGAACATCAGTACGAAGTAGATGGCGAAGATGCCGCCCAGCAGCAGGTATCGCCACGGCGCCCGCCAGGCGCTGCGCGGCAATCCGGTGGTGGCCCAGGCCGCCGTGCCGACCAGCACCGCCGCAATCGCGAACCGCGCCGCGTTCAGCGCCGTTGGCGCGATGTGATTGGCCGCCTGCACGCCCAGCGAAAACGACCCCGCCACCAGCGCCGAGAACAGCAGCATCGCCAGATGACCACGGGCGGCTTGGCTCATGCTCAGGCCCAGTCCTTGGCGCTGTCCTTTAGGAAGGACAAGAACGCCTGAACCTTGGTGGTGCGGTGCAGGTCAACGTGGGTCACCAGCCACAAGGGCGCTTCCCAGTCTTCGCGCGTTGGGCAGATCTCGACCAGATCGGGGTGTTGGCTGGCTTCCCACTGCGGCAGAAATCCGATGCCGACCCCTTCCAGAACCGCCAGGTTCAGCGCCCGGATGTCGGTGCTGCGGAATATGATGTTTTCCGGCGGAACCGTATCCCACAGCCATTTGTAGAAGGGCGCGCGCGAATCGCCGATGTCCGAGCCGATGAAAAGATGTTTGCCGTACTCGGTCTTGCATTCGGGCAGGCCCATGCGCGCAATATAGGACTGCGCCGCATACAGCCCGGTGCGCTGCTTCAGCATCGGCTGCACCACATTGTCGGGCTGATCGGGCACCGAGCCCGCGCGGATCGCCACATGCGCTTCGCCGTATTCCAGCCGGAACAGCCTGTCGCCAGTCAGATAGCGCAGTACCACATCCGGATAAGCCGCGCGGAACTGTGCCAGAACCGGCATGATCAGCGGCGCCAGCCCGGCCAGAGAGGTGATCACCAGCTCGCCCGACACTTCGTTGCCACGCCCCTTGATGCGCCCGACCAGCTGGCTGAACTGTTCGTCCGTGGCCTGCGCCACGCGCAGCAGGTCCCGCCCGGCCTCGGTGGCGGTATATCCGCGGGCGTGGCGCTGGAACAGTTTGACGCCCAGCCGCCCTTCGATGGAATCAATATGGCGAATGACGGTGGCATGATGAACCCCCAGCACATCAGCGGCGCCGCTGACCGTGCCCATGCGCGCCACCTGAAAGGCCGTCCGAATTTCGTCCCAGTTGTCCACGCCATACTCCCTACTTGTGTGCGCCAGCAAACAATCCCTGTTCACTTGGGCAAATTGCGTTCTGTGATGCAAGGAGTATCTGATCACAAACAGCAACCCTTACCATGAACGGATACCTCTGATGACCACTTCTATCCTGCGTATTGATGCCAGCATCAAACCCGAAGGCTCGATCTCGAAGCAACTGACCGGCGATATCGTCGCGCGCCTGACCGCTGCCCACCCCGACGCCACAGTCACCACCCGCGATCTGGGCGCCAACCCGCTGCCCGTTACAGATGGCGCATGGCTTGTCGCAGTCAACACCCCGGTCGACGCCCGCACCCCGGCGCAAGCCGAGATCGCAGCCCTGTCCGACGCCCTGATCGCCGAGCTGAAGGCCGCAGACACCGTTGTGATCGGCCTGCCGGTCTATAACTTCGCGCCGCCCGCACAGCTGAAAATCTGGATCGACCAGATGTCCCGCGCGGGCGAGACCTTCAACTATTCCGAAGCCGGCCCCGTTGGTCTGGTGAAAGACACCCGCGTTATCGTCGCCTATTCGTCGAACGGTACGCGCATGGGGTCGGACATCGACTTCGCGTCGGGATACCTGCGCCACATGCTGGGCTTCTTCGGCATCACCGATGTTCAGTTCGTCGCCTCGGACCACTATGCGATCGACGCCGACAGCTCGATGAAAGCCGCGAACGAAGGCGTTGCAGCCCTCGTCGCCTAAGTCGTAAAGGCCAGTTCATTCGGGCCAGGGCCGCGCGCCATCCAGCGCGGCCCACTCTTCCTTCAGCGCCACACGTTCCAGCGCCCGCACCTGTTCAAGCGTGGTCACCCGCGCGCCCTGTCCGCGCAGATGCTGCAACAGGCGATGCGAATGCAGGATCGTCGGCACCGCGTCCAGCGGCTCCCACGCATCCAGCATGGTAACGCGGCGCAGATTGAATTCGGGCGGCAGCACATAGAACCGCAGGTCGCTGTCCCACAGCAGATCCTTCAGGACCACCTGATCGCGCGCCACCCCCATCAGATCATAGCGCCGCTTCCATTCGGCGAAAAACGCCGCCATCGCGGCATCGTTGCGGTACAGCATCACGCCGGAATTGAGCTGCGGAAAGGCATAGGGCGTCTGTGCCCCGGCGCCTTCGCGGATCAGATCGGACCGGCGCCGCACATCATGTGCCAGACTCAGCGGGAAGCGATCCGCCAGATCGAACAGATCACCCAGCGGCGCCAGCACCAGCACATCGCAATCCAGAAACAGCACCCGCTCGAACCGTGCCTGCGCAAAACACTCCAGCTTGACCCGTGGATGCGCCGAAGGGGTGCGGTGCACCCGGTCGAACACCTCCAGCCCCGGTGCTGCGGGCAGATCGGTGAACAGATCCACCGCCAGCCCCGGATTATGCGCCCGCAGGCTGTGTGCGGCCTGCACCGCAAGCGCCACATAGCCCGCGCCTGTTCCGACAAAAATCACCCCGTCCCGCATCGCCCGCTTCCCTATCCGCCGCCGTAGTCGCCACCCTGTTCGCCCCGGTCTTGGCCCAGCGCGGCCCTGCCCGCCAGACTTGACTCGCCGCCCCGTTCGGCCTACACGCCCCGCAACCAATCCGGAAGTCGCGAGTCTTCCGGTCCTTCGCATCACGCAAGGATCGCCCCCCGTCAGCGCGTTGCGCCCACGGGGGACATTGGCATTTGGGCCGGTCCTGCTTACCTGTAGGATCATATGGAAACGGTGTAAGGAGCCGCGGGAATGTTTGAAAACCTATCCGAACGCCTGTCTGGCGTCTTTGACCGCCTGACCAAGCAAGGCGCGCTGTCCGACGAGGATGTCAAAACCGCCCTGCGCGAAGTCCGCGTTGCCCTGCTTGAGGCCGACGTTTCCCTGCCCGTTGCCCGCGATTTCGTCAAAGCGGTACAGGAAAAGGCCACCGGTCAGGCCGTGACCAAATCGGTCACCCCCGGTCAGCAGGTCGTCAAGATCGTGCACGACACGCTGATCGACGTGCTGCGCGGCGAAGGCGAGCCCGGCGCGCTGAAAATCGACAACCCGCCTGCGCCGATCCTGATGGTCGGCCTGCAAGGTTCGGGCAAGACCACCACCACAGCGAAACTTGCCAAGCGCCTCAAAGACCGCGACGGCAAGCGCGTGCTGATGGCCTCGCTTGACGTGTATCGCCCGGCGGCCCAGCATCAGCTGGAGGTTCTGGGCAAACAGATCGGCGTTGACACCCTGCCGATCGTGCCCGGCCAGAAACCCGCCGACATCGCCAAACGCGCCAAGCAACAGGCGACGATGGGCGGCTATGACGTCTATATGCTGGACACCGCCGGCCGGTTGCACATCGACGAAGTGCTGATGGACGAGGTGCAGATCGTCCGCGACATCGCCACCCCGCGTGAAATCCTGCTGGTGGTTGATGGCCTGACCGGTCAGGACGCGGTGAACGTGGCCGAAGAATTCGACAGCAAGATCGGCATCACCGGCGTTGTCCTGACCCGGATGGATGGCGACGGGCGCGGCGGTGCCGCCCTGTCGATGCGCGCCGTCACCGGCAAGCCGATCAAATACGTCGGTCTGGGCGAAAAGATGGACGCGCTCGAAACCTTCGAGCCTGAACGTATCGCTGGCCGTATCCTTGGCATGGGCGACATCGTGGCGCTGGTTGAGAAGGCGCAGGAAACGCTGGAGGCCGAACAGGCCGAGCGCATGATGCGCCGCTTCCAGAAGGGTCAGTTCAACATGAACGACCTGAAGATGCAGCTTGAGCAGATGATGAAAATGGGCGGCATGGAGTCGATCATGGGCATGATGCCCGGCATGGCCAAGATGTCCAAGCAGGTGCAGGAAGCGGGCTTTGACGACAAAGTGCTGAAGCGCCAGATCGCCCTGATCCAGTCGATGACCAAGAAAGAGCGCGCCAACCCCGCGCTGCTGCAAGCCAGCCGTAAAAAGCGGATCGCCAAAGGGGCCGGGCTTGAGGTCTCTGATCTGAACAAGCTTCTGAAGATGCACCGGCAGATGGCCGACATGATGAAGAAGATGGGCAAAATGGGCAAAGGTGGCATGCTCAAGCAAGCCATGAAGGGCATGATGGGCAAGGGCGGCGGCATGCCTGCCGGTATGGATCCCACAGCCATGGACCCCAAGGCGCTTGAGGCCGCAGCCAAAGCCATGGGCGGCAAACTGCCCGGCGGGCTGGGTGGCATGGGCGGCGGGCTGCCCTCGGGCCTTAGCGGGTTCGGCAAGAAAAAATGATCGCCCCCACCCTTCATACCGAACGCCTGACGCTGCGCGCGCCCTGCGCCGCTGATTTCACGCCATTTGCCGAATTCTATGCCTCGGACCGCGCCAAATTTGTCGGCGGCCCGCTGACCTCGGAAGGCGCGTGGCGGATGCTGGCGATGGAGATCGGCCACTGGACGCTGAAAGGCTTTGGTCGCTGGATCGCCGAGGAGAAATCCACCGGCGCGCCCGTCGGCCTGATCGGCCTGTTCGAACCCTTTGGCTGGCCCGAGCCCGAAATCGGCTGGGATCTGTTCGCCGGGTTCGAGGGCAAAGGCTATGCGACCGAGGCGGCTTTGTCCGCGCGCAGCTATGCCTATGACGTGCTCGGCTGGACCACCGCGATCAGCCTTGTGAAAACCGCCAATACCGGATCGGCCCGCGTTGCCACCCGCATGGGCGCGTGGCACGACAGCGATTACACCCACGAGCGTCATGGCTTTATGCATGTTTACCGCCACCCCGCGCCCGACGCGCTGGTGAACGGCGGGATCGAGGCCTACACATGACCGCCCTGCCGCTGCCCATCCCCACCGTGGAAACCGACCGCCTGATCCTGCGCGCGCCGCGCGCCAGCGATCTTGACACCATGGCCGACTTCTATGCCGACGACCGCAGCCGCTTTGTTGGCGGGCCAAAGACCCGGCACGAAACCTGGCGCAGCCTGATCGGCATGATCGGCCATTGGGCGATCTTCGGCTATGGCTTCTGGGTGATCGAGGACAAGGCCACCGGGCACCCCTTTGGCGGCGTCGGCATCATCAACCACGAAGGCTGGGACGAGCCCGAACTCGGCTGGCACCTTTATGCGGGCGCCGAAGGCAAGGGTATCGGGCACGAGGCAGCACTGGCCGCCCGCGACCATGCCGCCCGGCATTTCGGCATCCCCGCGCCGATCAGCTATATCGACCCGGCCAATACCCGGTCGCTGGCGCTGGCCAAACGCCTTGGCGCGACCTTTGAACGTGACGGCGACGTGATGGGCACCCCCTGTCACATCTTCCGCCACCCAGCCGCAGGAGCCGCATAATGCCCCTGATCATCCCGACGCTGGAAACCAAACGCCTGATCCTGCGCGGCCCCGAGGCGCAGGATTACCCCGAGTTCAAATCCACCTTCACCAGCTATCGCGCCCGGTTCATGGGCGGGCCGCTGAATTCCTATGAGGCGTGGATGCTTTACGCCGCTGAAATCGGCCATTGGGAAATTCGCGGCTTCGGCATGTGGGTCATCCACGACCGCGAGACCGACAAGCCGCTCGGCATGGCCGGTGGCTGGAAGCCCGCGAAGTGGCCCGAGGCCGAGCTTGCCTGGATCATCTGGCCCGAAACCGCCGGCAAGGGCTATGCGCTTGAGGCCACGCACGCTGCGCGCGGATATCTCTATGGGCAGATGGGCTGGGAAACCGCCGTGTCCTATGTCGACCCCAAGAACCTCGATTCGATCCGTCTGGCCGAACGTCTGGGCGCCAAGAAGGACCCGCAGGCCGCCACCGTTGACGGCAACGACATTGTCTATCGCCATCCCACGCCCGCGCAGTTGAAAAACAGCCAGCTGTCGCATGGGATCGAGATGGAGATCGCCAATTACGCCAACCCGCTGTTCAAGCCCAAGGGGATGCCAATTGACTGACGCCACAACCCGCGCCGCCACTCTCCTGCGCGACCACCGCCAAAGCATCGACCGCCTCGACGCGATTCTGGTCTATACGCTGGGCGAGCGGTTCAAACACACGCAGGCCGTGGGCAAGCTCAAGGCCGAACACGACCTGCCGCCCTCTGACCCCGACCGCGAGGCCGGGCAGATCGCACGGCTGGAAGAGCTGGCCCAGCAGGCCGACCTTGACCCCGAATTCGCCAAAAGCTTTCTGCAATTCATCATTCAGGAAGTCATCCAACACCACAAGAAACACCAAGAATAACCAACACGCGACGGACCACACCCCATCGCACCCAAACGTAGGGCGGGGATCACCCCGCCGCACACACCAACGTAGGGCGGGTTCATCCCCGCCGCACCAAGCCATCTAAAGGAGATACCACCATGGCCATGAAAATTCGTCTCGCCCGCGGCGGCAGCAAAAAGCGCCCCTTCTACCGCATCGTTGCAACCGACAGCCGCATGCCGCGCGACGGCCGCTTCATCGAGAAGCTGGGCACCTACAACCCGCTGCTGCCGAAAGACAGCGAAGAGCGCGTAAAAATGGACCTCGAGCGCGTTCAGCACTGGCTGAGCAAAGGCGCCCAGCCCACCGAGCGTATCTCGCGTATGCTGGAAGCCGCAGGCGTGCTGCCGAAGAAAGACCGCACCAACCAAAACCCCAAGCGCGGCACCCCCGGCAAGAAAGCCACCGATCGCGCTGAAGAAAAGGCCGCCAAAGCCACAGCCGCGACCGAAGCAGACGCCGCAGCGCCCGAAGAAGCCTCGGCCGAGTAAAACCAGAGCGCGCTGGAATGCACATCTTCTCAGACTCGTTCCAGCGCGACCTGACCGACCTGATGCGGTGGCGGCGCGACGTGCGCAACTTCCGCACCGATCCGGTAGACGAGGCATTGCTGACGCAATGCCTCGATGCCTTTCTGCTGGCCCCCTCGGTGGGGCTGTCAGAACCCTGGCGCGTGATCCGCGTCGCCAGTGATGCCGCCCGCGCGGCGGCGCTGGCCAATTACAAATCCGCCAACGCGCAGGCCCTTGATGGCTACGGCGCTGAAAAGGCACAGCTTTACGCCTCGCTCAAACTGTCGGGCATGATCGATTCACCGGTGCAGCTTGCGATCTATTGCGACGAGGCAACCGCCAAGGGCCACGGCCTTGGCGCCGCCACCATGCCGGAAATGCGGCGCTATTCGGTGGTCTCTGCTGTCAATCTGTTCTGGCTTGCGGCCCGTGCGCGCGGTCTGGGCGTCGGCTGGGTCTCGATCCTTGATCCCGATCAGCTGAGCCGCGACCTTGAGGTGCCCGAGGACTGGTCGCTTGTGGCCTATCTGTGTGTCGGCTGGCCACAGGACACCGGCACCACGCCGGAACTGGAACAAAAGGGCTGGGAAGACCGCCGGGGCCACCTGCCGCTGCAAACCCGCTGAGCGCCACCCGATTTTCCCCGATTGCCCCAGTGCCCCGCAAACGGTATCAGACCAAAGCAACCGCCACGCGCCGCGCGTGGCCCAACAGGAGCGGAACAGCATGGACCAGCCGGATGATCTGATCTGTGTCGGCGCAATCGCCGGGGCCTTTGGCGTTCAGGGCGAACTGCGGCTGAAAAGCTTCACCGCCGATCCCGAAGCCATTGCCGACTATGCCCCCCTGCTGACCGAGGACGGCAGCCGCAGCTTTGATGTCACCGTCAGCCGCCCGATCAGCAACGGCCTTGCCGTGCGCCTGACCGGGGTCAGCACCAAGGAACAGGCCGACGCGCTGAAAGGCGTCAAACTCTATGTCCCGCGCGACCGCCTGCCGTCGCTGCCCGATGACGAATTTTACCACGCCGATCTGATCGGGCTCGAGGTGCTGGACACCGGCGGCACGCTGCTGGGGCGGGTCAAATCGGTGCTGAACCACGGCGCCGGCGATCTGCTGGAACTGCACGGTCCGGGGCTGAAATCCAGCGTCCTGCTGCCCTTCACCCGCGACGTGGTGCCCACCGTCGATCTGGACGCCGGGCGCATTATTGTCGACCCGCCCGAAGGGCTGATCTGACATGCGACTGATCCTGCATGCCGGATTTCACAAAACCGGCACCAGCAGCATCCAGAACTTCCTGTACCAGAACAAACCCACCCTCAGCGCCGAATTCCGGGTGCTGATGCGGCCGAAGATCAAGGCGCTGTGCGACTGTGCCCGTGGGTTTTCGGTCAACCGCAATCCGCTGGATCAGGGCTTGTTCCTGTCCGAAGCGGCGCAGGCCCTGTCCGCCCTTGATCCCGCCGATCCCCGCCCGGTGGTGATCAGCGCCGAGGATCTGTCCGGCCACACGCCCGGTCGCCACCGCCTGCTCAGCTATGCCGCGACCCCCGCCCTGATGCAGATGCTGGTGCAGGTTGCCGACGAATGCCTGCCCGGCGCTGAGCTTACCTTCCTGTTCACCACCCGCGATCCCGAAAGCTGGCTGCGCAGCAGCTATGCCCAAAGCCTGCGCGCCACCCGTCAGCGGTTGGGCTGGGCCGCCTATTTCGCCACGCTGTCGCCGCATGCCGACTTTGGCCCGGTGCTGGACGAGATCCAGACCGCCGTCGCCCCCCACCACGTATTCACCGCCGCGTTGGAGGACAGTCAGACCCACCCGCTTGGCCCCGCCACCGCCCTGCTTGACCTGATGCAACCCAGCGACGCCCTGCGCGCCGCACTGGTTCCGGTGTCGCCGCAAAATCGCAAACTGCCCGACCCGGTGCTGGATGCCCTGTTGCACCTGAACCGCTCGGACCTGCCCAAAGACGAGATGCGCCGCCGTAAAGCCGACCTGATCACGCAGGCCTTGGGCTGACAGCCCCTTTTGCGCTGCGCCAATACCGGCTAAGAGCCTGCTCATGACCGACACACCCAAATCCTTTGGCCGCAAATCCATCTCCGTCACGCGCAAACCGCAGGACCTGATGAGCCGCAATCCCCGCCTTGCCGGTGTCTGGACCGCGCGGGTGATCACCCTGTTCCCGCAGGCCTTTCCCGGTGTGCTGGGCGAAAGCCTGACCGGTAAGGGGCTGAAAGACGGGCTGTGGCAGCTTGAAACCATCGACCTGCGCGATTTCGGCGTCGGCAAGCACCGCAACGTCGATGACACCCCCGCAGGCGGCGGCGCGGGCATGGTCCTGCGTGCCGATGTGCTGGGCGCTGCGCTGGACTCGGCGCAAAAGGACACCCGTGGCACATGGCCGGTGCTGTACCTGTCACCGCGCGGCAAACGCTTTGACCAACAGATGGCGCGCGACCTGTCGCAGGCCGATGGCGTCACCCTGCTGTGTGGCCGCTTCGAGGGCGTCGATGAACGCGTGCTGGAGCAGTATAACATTCAGGAAGTCTCGCTCGGCGACTTCATCCTCACCGGAGGAGAGATTGCCGCTCAGGCCTTGATTGATGCAACAGTCCGTCTTATACCCCGCGTACTTGGGAATCAGGTCTCAACCGAGGAAGAATCTTTCTCGGATTTTTTGCTTGAACACCCGCAATACACGAAGCCCGCCATCTGGAACGGTCGCGAAATCCCTGACATTCTTCTGTCGGGCCACCACGCGAAGATCACCGACTGGCGACGGGCCATGGCCGAAAGGCTGACAAAGGAAAGACGACCTGACCTCTGGCGGGCTTATTGTGCCAAACACAATAGGGACCCGGACGAAGACCAAGAGCTCTGAGGCGGCGCAACAACTTTGCGGAAAAACCGCAAGCATATAGGAGAAAGCGATGAACCTGATCGCACAAATCGAGGCGGAGCAAATCGCCGCCCTCGGGAAAACCATTCCCGATTTCAAAGCAGGCGACACCGTTCGCGTCGGCTATAAAGTGACCGAAGGCACGCGCAGCCGTGTTCAGATGTACGAAGGCGTCTGCATCAGCCGTAAGAACGGCAAAGGCATTGCCGGCTCGTTCACGGTCCGCAAGATTTCGTTTGGTGAAGGTGTGGAACGTGTGTTCCCGCTGTTCTCGACCAACATCGACAGCATCGACGTTGTGCGTCGTGGCCGTGTGCGCCGCGCCAAACTGTACTACCTGCGCGAACGTCGCGGTAAATCCGCCCGTATCGCAGAAGTCAGCAACTACAAGCCCAAAGCGGCTGCAGAAGCGTAAGGACAGGCGAGATGAAAACCGATATCCACCCCGACTACCACTCCATCGACGTCAAAATGACCGATGGCACCATCATCAAGATGCGCTCGACCTGGGGCAAAGAAGGCGACACCCTGTCGCTCGACATCGACCCCTCCGTGCACCCGGCCTGGACCGGCGGCACCTCGCGCCTGATGGATGCCGGCGGCCGTGTGTCGAAGTTCAAGAACAAATACGCAGGTCTGGGCTTCTAAACCCACCCCTGACGGATTTACACGAAACGCCGCCCCTCGGGGCGGCGTTTTTCGTTGCCCACAGGTGTCTCGGCAGGCGTCTCGGCCGCAAGCCGCGCTGCGGCGACGCGGGCAAAGTTGCCCTCGATCCAATTCGCCAGCCCCTCGACCTGCACCGCAATTTCCTGCCCCAGCGGCGTCAGCGAATATTCCACATGTGGCGGCACCACCGGATGCGAGACCCGTTTTACAAACCCGTCCCCCTCCAGCGTTTTCAACGTCTGCGCCAGCATGCGCTCGCTGACGCCACTGATCTTGCGCCGCAGGTCGCTGAACCGATGCGTCCCGGTCTGCAACACGACAAAAACCAGCACGCCCCAGCGGCTGGTCACATGCCGCAGCACGTCGCGCGACGGGCAGTCCTTCGACAGCACCTCGCCCCGGCGCACCGCGTCAGACATCTTCGGCAGATCATTTTCCATCATCAGGGCAGTTTCCCAAAACTAACATTTTTGTACGTACTTACGAAAAGTTTGCTTGATACGATATACGGGGCACACGTCAAAAAACAAGGATGTTTCCAATGATTGCTGTCACCGGCGCCACCGGCCAACTTGGCCACCTGGTCATTCAGGCCCTGCTGAAAACCACTCCCCCCGCGTCCATCATCGCCGCCGTGCGCCGCCCCGAGGCCGCCGCCGATCTGGCCGCCCTTGGCGTTACTGTCCGTCACGCCGACTATTCCAAGCCCGAAACGCTCGACACCGCCTTCGCGGGCGTCGACAAATTGCTGCTGATCTCCTCCAGCGAAATTGGCCAGCGCGTGCCGCAGCATCAGGCCGTCATCGACGCCGCCGCAAAGGCCGGTGTCAAACTGCTGGCCTACACCAGCATCCTGCGCGCCGATAAATCCGAGTTGGGTCTGGGCGCTGAGCACAAGGCCACCGAAGCGGCGCTCAAAGCCTCTGGTCTGAATGTGGTCCTGCTGCGCCACGGTTGGTACAGCGAAAACTATGCGGGCAGCATCCCGATGGCGCTTGAACATGGCGCCCTTATCGGCAGCGCCAAAGAGGGCCGCGTGTCCGCCGCCACCCGCGCCGACTATGCCGAGGCCGCCGCCGCCGTGCTGACCAGTCCCGAAGATCAGGCGGGCAAGGTCTATGAACTGGCCGGCGACACCGGCTTTACCATGTCCGAGCTGGCCGCAGAAGTCGCGCACCAGTCCGGCAAGCCTGTGGTCTATGTCGACATGCCGAAAGCCGACTATGAGCAGGCCCTCATCGGCGCGGGCCTTCCCGCTCCCATCGCCGGAATGCTGGCCGATTCCGATGTCGGCGTGTCCGCCGGGTGGCTCTACGACGACAGCCGCACGCTTTCGTCCCTCATCGGTCGGCCGACGACCCCGATCGCGCAAACCGTCGCCGCGACCCTGTCAAGCTGACCCATGCCGACGCCGCCCCCCCCCCAAGCGGCGGCGTCGGCCCCTGCGATATGCATGCCCTGTGCATGTGTTGTGCATGTCGTCTGTATGGCCGTTTTTGCCTCCGATGCCGCGCGGCGGCATCTCTTTGCACCCAGCCTCTTCCATATTCCTGCAACACCTGCCAATGAATGCCAAACGGAACATAACGAAGCTTTGCAATTCGGGGCGCACACAATATCCTGTGGGTGTTCGAGGGAACAAGGCAATCTATAGCGGGACAGGGTCTGAAAATGGCACATATCATTGTCGTCGGGAACGAAAAGGGCGGAGCGGGGAAATCGACCGTCTCGATGCATGTCGCCACAGCGCTGGCACGGATGGGCCACAGGGTTGGCGTGCTCGACCTTGACCTGCGTCAGAAGACCTTCGCCAGATATGTCGATAACCGTCAGAAATTTCAGGCAAAATCCGAACTCGACCTGCCAAGCCCGACCTATCACGACCTGCCCCAGATCGAACAATCCGAGCTGAAACCGGGCGAAAACATCTATGATCACCGCCTGTCCGCCGCCATCGCCGCGCTGGAGCCCGAGACGGATTTCATCCTGATCGACTGCCCCGGATCGCACACCCGCCTGAGTCAGGTCGCGCATTCGCTGGCCGACACCCTGATCACCCCGCTGAACGACAGCTTTGTCGATTTCGACCTGCTGGCGCATGTGGACAGCGACGGCAAGAAAATCCTCGGGCCGTCGGTCTATTCGGAAATGGTCTGGAACGCGCGGCAACTGCGGGCGCAGGCCGGGCTGAAACCGATCGACTGGATCGTGCTGCGCAACCGTCTGGGCGCGCAAAACATGGTCAACAAAGAGAAAATGGGCAAAGCGCTGGACGGTCTGGCCAAGCGGATTGGCTTCCGCGTGGTCCCCGGCTTCAACGAGCGTGTGATCTTCCGCGAGCTGTTCCCGCGCGGGCTGACGCTGCTGGATCTGAAAGATATCGGCGTCAAGCAGATGAACATCTCGAACGTCGCCGCCCGGCAAGAGCTGCGCGACCTGATCAAGGCACTGAACCTGCCCGGCGTCACCCCGGATTTCTGAGCTGAAACAACAGGTTTTCGCCTTCGGCGAGAGTATTTGGATCAGAAAGAAACCCGCAGGTCAGCCCATGCGGGCAAGTTTTTGCAGCGCTTGCCGCAGAAGGCGGTTTTCGTCGGGGCTGAGGGTTTCGGAAAGCTGCGCGTCATAGCGTTCAGCCACCCCGCGCAGGTCACCATACGCCGCGCGCCCTGATGCCGTCAGTTCCAGATATTCCAAGCGCCGGTCACGATCGTCCTGTTCACGGGTCAGGAACCGGCGATCAGCCAACCGGGCGACCGCGCGACTGATCTTGGTCTTGTGCATCTTTGACCGCTCGCCGATCTCTTTCGCGGTCAGTCGGCCATAGATGCCAAGGTGAAACAGCACCCGCCATTCCGTGCGCAGCATCCCATAGCGATCCTTATAGACCTGCTGAAACGCAAGGCTGCTTTCCTCGGCGGCCTGGTTGAGCAGATAGGGCAGAAAATTCTGCAAATCGAAGGGGGTGTTTTCGGTCATTTCTGCCTCTGCCTCTGTTGTTAGTTACAAAATCAACCATTAACACCGCAAGCACAAGGAGGACTCGCCATGAATAATCAGACACTGCCGCGTGCCTTTGTGCAGGCGCCAAGCACCGGCACCACGCCCGGATATATGCCCGGGTTCGGCAATGACTTCGAAACCGAGGCCCTGCCCGGTGCGCTGCCGCAGGGCATGAACAGCCCGCAGAAGTGCAATTACGGTCTGTATGGCGAGCAGTTGAGTGGCACCGCTTTTACCGCGCCGAGCCATCAGAATGAGCGCACCTGGTGCTATCGTATCCGCCCCTCGGTCAAGCACAGCAACCGCTATGCCAAGATCGACATACCGTTTTGGAAGTCCGCCCCACATGTCGACCCGGATGTGATCAGCCTTGGCCAATACCGCTGGGACCCGGTCCCGCATTCCGATCAGGCGCTGACCTGGGTGACTGGCATGCGCACGATGACCACCGCGGGCGATGTGAATACGCAGGTCGGCATGGCCAGCCACGTCTATCTGGTGACAGAATCGATGGTCGATCAGTATTTCTTCTCTGCCGACAGCGAGCTTTTGATCGTGCCGCAGGAAGGCCGCCTGCGGTTCTGCACCGAGCTTGGGATCATTGATCTGGAGCCGAAGGAAATCGCGATCATCCCGCGTGGCCTGCTGTACCGTGTCGAGGTGCTGGACGGCCCCGCGCGCGGCTTTGTCTGCGAAAACTACGGTCAGAAGTTCGAGCTGCCCGGCCGTGGCCCGATCGGCGCCAACTGCATGGCCAACCGGCGCGATTTCAAATCCCCCGTGGCAGCGTACGAGGACCGCGACGCGCCCTCGACCGTGATCATCAAATGGTGCGGTCAGTTCCACGAGACCACGATCGGCCACAGCCCGCTGGACGTGGTCGCCTGGCACGGCAATTATGCGCCGGTGAAATACGACCTGCGCACCTATTGCCCGGTCGGCGCGGTGCTGTTCGACCACCCCGACCCCTCGATCTTTACCGTGCTGACAGCGCCATCGGGCGTGCCGGGCACCGCCAATATCGACTTTGTGCTGTTCCGCGAGCGTTGGATGGTGGCTGAAAACACCTTCCGCCCGCCGTGGTATCACAAGAACATCATGTCCGAGCTGATGGGCAATATCTATGGTCAGTATGACGCCAAACCGCAGGGCTTCATCCCCGGCGGGCTGAGCTTGCACAACATGATGCTGCCGCATGGGCCGGATAAGAACGCGTTCGAGGGCGCGTCGAACGCCGAGCTGAAAGCCGAAAAGCTGGACAACACCATGTCCTTCATGTTCGAGACCCGCTTTCCGCAGCACCTGACCGGCTTTGCCGCGAACGAGGCCCCCCTGCAGGACGATTACATCGACTGCTGGGACGAGATCGAGAAGAAGTTCGACGGCACGCCGGGGGTCAAATGAACCGTCTCGTTCTTCTGGGCACCAAAGGCGGGCCGGCGATCCGGGCGAAGGGGGCAATGCCCACCTCGACCCTGCTCGAGCTGGACGGTCGACGGGTCGTGGTCGATTGCGGGCTGGGCGTGACCAAAGCTCTGGTCGAGGCGGGGATGGACCTCAAAACCCTCGACCTGATTTTTATCACTCACCTGCACTCTGACCATATCCTCGAACTTGGCCCGCTGATCCACACCGCTTGGACCACCGGGCTGAACACGCCGGTCACCCTCTATGGTCCCGAAGGGATCGAGGCCTATTGGCAGGGCTTTCTGCAATCGCTGGCCTATGACATCGCGATCCGGGTCGAGGACGAGGGCCGCACCCCGCTGACCGAGCTGATCCGCGTGCAGACCTATGCCGAGGGGCCGGTGCTGACCGGCGATCTGGCGGTGTCGGCGCTTTGGGTGCCGCATCCGCCGCTTCAGCATTGCTATGCCCTGCGCTTTGACGGCAGCAAAAGCGTGACCCTGTCGGGCGATACCGCCTATCACCCGCCGCTGGCGGAGTTCGCCAAGGGGGCTGATGTGCTGCTGCACGAAGCGATGCTGCCCGAGGCGGTCGAGCTGATCGTGAAGAAAACCGGGCTGGGCGACAAGCTGCGGGCGCATCTGTTCGCCGCCCATACCAAAGCCGATGATTGCGCCCGCATTGCGCAGGCGGCGGGCGTCGGCCAACTGGTGCTCAATCACCTGATCCCGGCAGATGACCCTCGCTTCACTGCCGAAGACTGGTATCAACGTTGCGCGACGGTCTGGAACGGGCCGGTGACCCTTGGATATGATGGATTGGAACTACTGCTGTGACCGGACTCAAGACAAGCTGGGTGGCTTCGGCCAATACCGCCGACTGCCCCTTCCCGCTGAACAACCTGCCCTATGGCGTATTCTCGACCGACGAGCTGGAGCCGCGCTGCGGCGTGGCCATCGGCGATATGATCCTTGACTGTCAGGCCGCAGAAGAGGCCGGGCTGATCACCCTTGATGAGGCTGCCGTCTTCGACGTGCCATTCTGGAACGACGTGATGGAGATGGGCACCGAAACCTGGGTGGCCCTACGCGCCCGTCTGTTTGAGATCCTGTCCACCGGCAGCGCCGATCAGGTGCAGGCCGAACCGCTTCTGGTGCCGATGGCCGATGGCACCCTGCACCTGCCGTTCCTTGTGTCGGAATACACCGATTTCTATGCCGGTCGTCACCACGCCACCAACGTGGGCACCATGTTCCGCGGCGCCGAAAATGCGCTGCCGCCAAACTGGCTGCATATTCCCATCGGCTATAACGGTCGCGCCTCGTCGGTTGTGGTCTCGGGCACCGATATCCGCCGTCCTTGGGGGCAGCTGAAATCCCCCGATCACGATCTGCCTGCCTTCCTGCCCTGCCGCCGGTTCGACCTTGAACTGGAAATGGGCGCGATTGTCGGCACGCCCTCGGATAGCCCGATCACCGTGGACGAGGCTGACGCGCATATCTTCGGTTATGTCCTGCTGAACGACTGGTCGGCGCGCGACATTCAGGCGTGGGAATACCAACCGCTTGGGCCGTTTCAGGCCAAGGCGACCGCCACCTCGATCAGCCCGTGGATCGTGACCAAAGCCGCGCTGGAGCCGTTCCGCGCCGACGCCCCCGCGCGTGAATTCGAACTGCTGCCGCATCTGCGCGACACCGGCCCGATGCTGTATGACATCGACCTGCGCGTCACCCTTGCCCCCAAAGGCAAGGCCCCGACCGAGATCGCCCATACCAACTACCGCGAAATGTACTATTCCGCCGCGCAGCAACTGGCGCATCACACCAGCAGCGGCTGCCCGATGACACCCGGCGATCTGCTTGGCTCGGGCACGATTTCTGGCGCGGACAAACACGAACGCGGCAGCTTGCTGGAACTCAGCTGGGGCGGCAAAGAGCCCCTGACGCTCGACACCGGCGATACCCGCACTTTCCTCGAGGATGGCGACACGCTGACCCTGCGCGGCGCGGCCCATGGCGATGGCTATACCATCGGTTTTGGTGACTGCTCGGGCACGGTTCTGCCTGCCCTCGACGACCCATATAAACGCTAAAGGAACACCCAAATGGCCAAGGCATTCGCGTCCCAAGGGGACATGACCGAAAAAACCATCTCTTTCACCGAGGTCGGCGAGGGGCTTTATGCCTTCACCGCCGAAGGCGACCCCAACTCGGGTGTCATCATCGGTGACGACAGCGTGATGATCGTCGAAGCACAGGCCACCCCGCGTCTGGCGCAAAAGGTGATCGACTGCGTGCGCACCGTCACCGACAAGCCGATCTCGCATGTGGCGCTGACCCATTATCACGCCGTCCGCGTTCTGGGCGCCAGCGCCTTTGGCGCGCAACAGGTCATCATGGGCGCCGCCGCCCGCGCCATGGTCGTCGAGCGTGGACAGGAAGATTGGGACAGCGAATTCCAACGCTTCCCCCGCCTGTTCGAAGGTCATGAAAGCATCCCCGGCCTGACCTATCCCACCACCACCTTCACCGAGGATATGACCGTCTATCTTGGCAATCGTCAGGTCAACCTGATGCACCTTGGGCGTGCCCATACCGCGGGCGATATCGTCATCCATGTGCCCGACCAGAACGTCATGTTCACCGGCGACATCGTCGAATACCACTCGGCCTGCTATTGTGGTGACGGCCATTTCGCCGACTGGGGCAACACCCTCGACAATATCGCGTCTTTCGACGTTGATGCCATTGCACCGGGCCGGGGCGACGCCCTTGTGGGCAAGGAAATGGTGCACGCTGCCATTGAAAACACCCGCGATTTCGTCGAAAGCACCTATCGCCCTGCCGCCCGCGTCGCCGCCCGCAATGGCACGCTGAAGGAAGCATGGGACGCCGTGCGCGCCGAATGCGACCCGAAGTTTGGCGATTACGCGATCTATGAACACTGCCTGCCCTTCAACGTCGCCCGCGCTTATGACGAAGCGCGCGGCATCGACACCCCGCGCATCTGGACCGCCCAACGCGATCTGGAAATGTGGGACGCATTGCAGGGCTGACACGCTCAAAGCCTGCGCATCACGGCACAGCGGCAGACCACCACCGGGGCCGCCGCCCGCCGTGATGCGGCCCCATGGCGCCGAGGAGACACCATGAAGAAGATCTTCGAAATCCCGCTCTACCCCTATGCCCGCAGCACCGATCAGGACGCGCCCGAGGCCATACGCCACCGTGTGGTGATCGTCGGCGCCGGTCCCATCGGCCTTGCCGCCGCCATCGACCTTGCCCAGCAAGGGATCGAGGCGATCGTGCTTGACGACAACGACAAGGTCTCGTTCGGATCGCGCGCCATCTGCTTTGCCAAACGCACGCTGGAAATCGCCGATCGCCTTGGCTGCGGTCAGCCGATGGTCGACAAGGGCGTGGTCTGGAACCTCGGCAAGGTCTTCTTCGGCGACCGCAAAGTCTATGACTTCAACCTGCTGCCCGAAGACGGCCACAAACGCCCGGCCTTCATCAACCTGCAACAGTATTACTTCGAAGAATACCTGGTGAACCGCGCCCACGCGCTTCAGGCGCAGGGCGCGCCGATCGAAATCCGCGGCCGCAACAAGGTGACGGCCGTCGAACAGCACGACGATCACACCACCCTGCACATCGATACCCCCGACGGCCCCTATCAGATCGAGGCCGACTGGCTGATCGCCTGCGACGGCGCAGGCTCGCCCATCCGCTCGATGCTGGGCCTCGATTTTGTCGGGCGCGTGTTCGAAGATAACTTCCTGATCGCCGATGTGGTGATGGACGCCGATTTCCCGACCGAGCGTTGGTTCTGGTTCGATCCGCCCTTCAACCAAGGCCAATCCGCGCTGCTGCACAAACAGCCCGACGGGGTCTGGCGCATCGACCTGCAACTGGGCTGGGACATCGACAAAGAGCACGAAAAGAAACCCGAAAACGTCATTCCCCGGCTCAAGGCGATGCTGGGCGAGGACGTGAAATTCGATCTCGAATGGGTTTCGATCTATACCTTCCAATGCCGCCGGATGGAGAAATTCCGCCACAACCGCGTGCTTTTCGCGGGCGACAGTGCGCATCAGGTCAGCCCCTTTGGCGCGCGCGGCGCCAACTCCGGCCTTCAGGATACCGACAACCTGATCTGGAAACTCAAACTGGTGATCGACGGTCAAGCCGCCGAAACCCTGCTCGACAGCTATGATACCGAACGCGTGCACGGCGCGCAGGAAAACATCATGAACTCCTCGCGCTCGACCGATTTCATCACGCCGAAATCGGACACCAGTCGGCTGTTCCGTGATGCGGTGCTGGACCTCAGCGAACACCACGCCTTTGCCCGCCCGCTGGTCAATTCCGGGCGGTTGTCACTGCCCTGCACCTATGACGGGTCGCCGCTGAACACCGCCGACGCGCTGGATGGCCCGGCCCGCACCCGGCCCGGATCGGCCTGCCCCGATGTGATGCTGGGCGGTGACAGCCTGCTGTCCGCGCTTGGCAATGGGTTCACGTTGCTGACGCTCAACGCCGATGCCCCCGACACGCTCGACGAAGCCGGGATCACCGTCCCCCGCCTTGCGCTGTCGTCGGATGACGCCGCGCTGCGCGACCGCTACTTGGGCGCGGCAGACAGTGCCGTGTATCTGATCCGCCCGGATCAGCACGTTGCCGCCCGCTGGCCCCGCTTTGACGAGGCCGAAACCCGCGCCGCGATCCGCCGCGCCATTGGCAAGGAGTGATCGTGATGCCCCTGATCCTGACCCCCAACATCGACACGCCCGATGATTTCTATGCCGATCTGCTGGCCACCCACGACGGGCTTAGCAAGGCCGACAGCGACGCGTTGAATGCACGGCTGATCCTGATCCTCGCCAATCACATCGGCGACCGCGACGTACTGCATCAGGCGCTTGTCGCGGCAAAAGGCACCCCCCCGGCGGCCTGATACCGCGCCAAGGCCCGGCGCATCGGCGTATGCATCGGATGTGCATGCTCTGTGCATGTTGTGTGCCGCGCGTTTTTTGCCGTCTTGACCCCCAACTTCTGTGGTGTTGGATTGCGCTTGCCGGGGCGTTTCTCCGCGTATAACTTAACATGTTAACAGCATTGGGAGGGCTGACATGCGCTGGAGCGAATTTCCGAAATGGGGAAAATGGGCCGCCGACTGGGCCGCGCAATATCACGCGGGCCTGCGTGACAAACCCGTGCGCGCGCAGACCAAACCCGGCGAGGTTCTGGCCGCCCTGCCCGCCGCGCCCCCCGATCAGGCGCAGCCGATCAAGGACATCATCGCCGATTTCGAACGCATCGTCGTTCCGGGCATAACCCATTGGCAACACCCACGTTTCTTTGCCTACTTTCCTTCGAATGCCGCGCCCGCCGCCGTGCTGGCTGACAATCTTGTCACCGCCATGGCACCGCAGTGTATGCTGTGGCAGACCTCTCCGGCAGCCACGGAAATGGAAACCCGGATGATGGATTGGCTACGCCAGTCGCTGGGCCTTCCGGCCGAATTTCAGGGCGTCATTCAGGACAGCGCCAGTTCTGCCACCCTCGCCGCCGTGCTGGTGATGCGCGAACGCGCGCTGAACTGGGATGGCAACGCCAACGGCCTGCCCGGCCAGAAAACCCTGCGGATCTACTGCTCGAACGAGGTTCACACATCGGTGGATCGCGCCATCTGGATCGCCGGCATCGGCCAGTCCAATCTCATCCGCATCCCCACCCAAGGCCCTCTGCGCGCGATGGATCCGGCGGCGCTGGAGGCGCAAATTTCTGCTGATATTCAAGAAGGTTACCTGCCGGTCGGCGTCATCGCCTGCACCGGCGGCACTGGCACCGGGGCCTGTGATGACATCGCGGCCACCTGCGCGATTGCGCAGAAATACGGGCTGTATTCCCATGTCGATGCGGCCTGGGCCGGGTCGGCGATGATCTGCCCCGAGTACCGCACCCTTTGGGCCGGGATCGAGGCCGCGGACTCGGTTGTCTTCAACCCGCACAAATGGCTGGGCACCCAGTTTGACCTGTCCGCCCATTTCGTCAAATCCCCCGAGGCCCTGACCCGCACGCTGGCGATTCAGCCCGAATACCTGAAAACCCACGGCGCCGATGGCATCATCAACTATTCCGAATGGTCAGTGCCGCTGGGCCGCCGGTTCCGCGCGCTGAAGCTGTGGTTCCTGATCCGCGCCTACGGGCTGGACGGGCTGCGCCAGATGATCCGAAATCACGTCACCTGGTCGCAGGCGCTGGCCGAAAAACTTCGCCAAACCAAAGACTTCGAGATCGTGACCGAGCCTGTTCTGTCGCTGTTCACCTTCCGCGTCACGCCGCAAGGTGCCGACGCAGACGCGGCCACCCTTGAACTGCTGACCGCGATCAACGACGATGGCCGCATCTATCTGACCCAAACCCGGACCGGCGGCAAGCTGGTGATCCGGTTTCAGGCCGGACAGTTCGATTGCACCGAAGACGACATCACGCTGGCCTATGACGTGATCACTGAAACCGCCAAGACCCTGAAGGACGCCTGACATGCCCGCTCCGATCAACACATTCAAAGCCGCGCTGGCCCAAGGCACGGTGCAATATGGCTGCTGGGCCGGGTTCGCCGACCCCTATGCGACCGAGATCCTGGCGACCGCGGGCTTCGACTGGCTGGTGATCGACGGCGAACACGCGCCCAACGATCTGCGCAGTATCATGCATCAGCTTCAGGTGCTGGAGGGCAAGCATTCCCACCCGGTGGTGCGCCTACCCGTGGGCAATGAATGGCTGATCAAACAGGCGCTGGATGTGGGGGCGCAGACGCTGCTGATCCCGATGGTGGAAAGCGCGGATCAGGCCGCCGATCTGGTGCGCGCCACGCGCTATCCGCCGCATGGCATCCGCGGGTCCGGCGCGGCGCTGGCGCGGGCCTCGCGGTTTTCGGATATTCCCGATTACGTCAAAACCGCGAACGCGCAAATCTGCCTGTTGCCTCAGGTCGAGACCGTCAAGGGGATGGAAGCCCTGGACGATATTCTGGCGATCGAGGGCGTCGATGGCGTTTTTATCGGCCCGTCCGATCTGGCTGCGGATATGGGGTATCTTGGCGACAGCTCGCAACCTGCCGTACAAGAGGCGATCCGCGACGGGCTGACGCGCATTCGTGCGGCGGGCAAGGCTGCGGGCATACTGGCGATTGATGATGACGTGGCGGCGACCTACCGCGACTGGGGCGCGAACTTTCTGGCCGTTGGCATCGATGTGGTGATGCTGGCCAAGGCGGCGCGGGCAAAGCTGGCCCATTGGAAGGGCTGAGGCGACAATGGCCGGACAGACAGAGACGATCATTGCCGCCATTCTGGGCGCGATCGAAGCGGGAAGCCTGTCTCCCGGCGACATGATCGAAGAGCAAAGTCTGATCAACACCCACGGCGTGTCGCGCACCCCGGTGCGCGAGGCCATGATCCAACTGGAAACCGCCGGGTTGGTCCGCCGGTTGCCGCGCAAAGGCGCGGTTGTGTTCAAACCGACCCTGGAAGAGTTTCTGGCAATTCTGGAAGTGCATGCAAAGCTGGAGGGGCAAGCCGCAGGGTTGGCCGCACGGCGTTTGTCACCTGCCCATTCCGCCGCGCTGGAGGCCTCGGTTCTGGCCTGCGAAACCCATGCGCGGACCTATGGCGACGGCGAACCAGACCGGTATTATCAACTGAACATGGATTTCCACCGGGTTGTGGCCGAGGCCGCAGGCAATCCGTTCCTGCTGGATATGATCAAGATGAACGCCCGCAAGCTGATGGCGTATTACCGGGCGCGATATCATTACACCGGTGTCATTACCGCTTCGGCCCGCGATCACCGTGATATTGCGACGCTGATTACGGCCCGCAAGTCACCTGAGGCCGAAGAGGCAATGGCCCGGCATGTGCAATTCGATCAGGTCACTGCGTTGGATTTGCTGGCGGCTCTGGGCTAGTCGCGCGCCACTGCCTGCTCGAAAAAACGCGCGATGCTTTCAGCGAAAGCTACCGTGTCGGCCGGGGCCGTCAAAGAGGCGCGCGCCTGCGTGAGTACGGCAGGAGGCAGTTTGTCAGCAAGCTCGTCAGTCAGGGCCGCGATGAAATCCGGGGTCATTTCAGGATGATATTGGGTTGTGTACACCGCGTGGCCAATTGCGAAGCCACCAACCGGGCATGCCGCGCAGGTCGTCAGGATCCGCGCCCCCTTGGGAAGCTGCGTTACCTGCTCGACATGCGCCGCATATAGCCCAAGCGTGGCGGGTAGCCCCGCCATCCAATCAGCGCGCGCGGCGATCTGGCTTTCTGTCCGGCCAAACACCCAGCCGCCGGGGTTCTGCTCGACCTTGCCACCAAGCGCCAAGGCGATCGCCTGATGCCCGAAACAGGCCCCGAACAGCGGCAGACCGTCGGCGACCATCTGCCGGATCAGATCCATTAGCTGCGCAACCCATGGATCGCTGTCATGAACCGACGCCGGGCTGCCGGTGATAATCGCGCCGTCGAAACCGTTCAGGTCGTCTGGAAAGATACCATCCTTGACCGAAAACACCTGCGTTTTCCAATCGGGACGCGCAAGGTGCAGCAATGCGGTGAATTTCTCGCCATCCTTGGGATGTTGATCGGAAAACGGGCTGTCATCCGTGTTGGTCATCAAAATTGCGATCCGCATCAGGCACCTTTTGAGATTCTTCTTTACATATTTATAGTCACTTTTAATATGCATAACAAGTTAACAACAAGAGGTGCCGAAATGACGGTCTGGACGCCCACGGATGATGGTTTTGCCGATCTGACCAGCCACGACACCTTTGCCGCAGGTGCGCCGCACAACACCTTTGCCCGCCTGCGCCGCGAGGACCCGGTACATTGGACCGAGTGGGACGCAGGCCAAGGGTTCTGGTCGATCACCCGGCATCAGGACATCACCGAGATGAACCGCAACCCGGCGGTGTTTTCCTCGGCTCGTGGCATTCGGATGGAGGATCAGACCTACGAAGAATACCTCGCCCGGCGGACGTTTCAGGAAACCGATCCGCCTGAGCACATGATGACCCGGATCAAGGTGGCCAAGGCGTTTTCCAAACCCGTGGTGGCAGAGTTCGAAAGTGACATTCGCGAGTTGTGCGACGACATTCTTGATCAGGTGTTGGAAACCCGCGAATTTGACGCGACCAAAGCGATTGCGCGGCAATTACCGATGCGGATGCTGGGCCGTATTCTGGGCACCCCCGAAGAAGACCTACCGTGGCTGGTGGAAAAGGGCGATGCGCTGATCGCAAATACCGACCCCGACTTCACCACCCATGTGCTGGACAAAATGACCACGGATGAGTTTCGGATGATGCCCTTCAACTCGCCCGCCGGGGCGGATCTGTATCAATATGCCAAAGAGCTGATGGCAAAGAAGTCTGCGGCAGGTGACACCAACGGCGTGCTGCACCTGATCCTGCAACCGGGCAAGGATGGTAGCGTGATCACCGAAGAAGAGTTTCGCAACTTCTTCTGTCTTCTGGTGGCGGCGGGCAACGACACCACACGATATTCGATCGCGGCGGGTATTCAGGCAATGTGCCATCAGCCCGAATTGCTGCGCCAGATGCAGACCGAGGATATCTGGGAAACCGCGCCGGATGAGATCATTCGCTGGGCCACGCCCGCGCTGTATTTCCGCCGCACCGCCACGCAGGACGTGGAGATGCACGGCAAGACCATCCGCGCCGGTGACAAGGTGCTATACTGGTTCTCGTCCGCCAACCGCGACGAGACCGTGTTTGCCGATCCGTTCCATGTGGACCTGAGCCGCAGTCCGAACAAGCACCTCGCCTTTGGTCAGGGCGGGCCGCATATCTGCCTGGGCATGTGGCTGGCGCGGCTGGAGGTGCGGGTGCTGTTTCAGGAACTGGCGAAACGGATCAAATCAATCGAGGCCACAGGCCCGCATAAATTCCTGCGCTCGAATTTCGTGGGCGGGATCAAGGAGCTGCCCGTGCGGGTGGTCCCCAACTAGGAGCCGACAAGATGAACACCCGCCTGCGCGCGCTTTATTGTGACCACCTGTCGATCCTGCGGGGCAAATACCTGCCGGGGTCGAAGATCGGCGATGGATCGACACGGTTCTGCCGCTCGACCTTTGGGGTGCATTACGACAAGGACCTGCTGGATGCCCCCGGCGCGATGATGATGCAGGGCCTGCCGGATATGGAGCTGCACTGGAAGGGCGACGAGATCCGCGACAGCTGGGACCGGGCCACCAAGATCGTGATCGGCGATCTTTATGACACCGACGGCGTGCCGCTGCCGCTGTGTGGGCGCGGTGCGCTGAAACGCGCGGTGAGTGATTGGAAGGCGCTGGGGCTGACGCCGAAAGTCGGGCTGGAGCTGGAGGCCTATGCGCTGGTCGCGGACGAAAACGGCCGCCTGATGCCCTATGACACGCCCGGCGCGCATGTTTATGGCACGGGGCCGTTCAGCGATCCGCTGCGCTTCAACGATGCGATCTGGGAAAAGGCGGATGAGTTGGGGTTCCGGTTGGATATGATCACCAGCGAGTATGACAGCCCGCAGTTTGAATACACGCTGACCTTCGATGACGCTGTGAAAGCCGTGGATGACATCGTGCTGTTCCGCCTGATGGCACGCGAGATCGCGCTGGAGCACGGTGTGGTGCTGTCCTTCATGCCCAAACCAATTGCCGAGGCTGGTGGGTCGGGCATGCATGTGAATTTCTCGTTCGTGGGCGAGGCTGGTGGCAACGCATTGTCCAGCGGGCCGGTGGGTGGCCCGGATCACATGAACGATCTGGCGCGTGGATGCATCGCCGGATTGCTGCACCATCACAAGGGCTTGGCGGGGCTGATCGCACCCACGGCCAATTCCTATCAGCGGCTGCAACCGGGGTCTTTGTCAGGTTTCCTGTGCAACTGGGGCGGTGATCATCGCAACGTGACGACGCGCATCTCGTCCGAAGGTGGCGCCAAGGCGCGGCTGGAGCATCGGATGGCAGATGCATCATCGAACCCATACACGGCGGTTGCGGCAGTCTTGCAGGCAGCGCGGCTGGGCGTGGCCAACGGATATGACCTGCCTGCGATGGAAACCGGCGACGGGTTTGAGAAATGGGACGCGAAAGAGACCACGGCCACCTCGTTGAAAGGCGCCGTGGCTGATCTGATGGCAGATACGGTTTTGGCCAATGCAGTGGGGGCCGATCTGGTCGCAAACCATGCCTTCATGAAGGCAAAGGAAGTCAAGAAAACCCGCGATCTGGAAGGCGACGCGCTGCGCGACTTCTATGTCTGGTTCGTCTGAGGAGCAGAGCAATGCATGTGACGTGGAAACTTCCCGATGGCAGCGACATCAGCGCTGATGTGGCAGATGGCATCAACATGATGGAGGCCGCCGTGGCCCACAATGTGCCCGGCGTATTGGGCGACTGCGGCGGGAACCTGAGTTGTGCCACCTGCCATGTATATGTGGCCGCTGACTGGGTGGAGAAAACCGGAGATATCGGGGATTTTGAAGAGGCAATGCTGGATGTAACCGAGGCTGAGCGCCGCCGCCCGGCGTCGCGCCTGTCCTGTCAGATCGTGGCGCGGGCGGCGCTGGACGGGTTGGTGCTTGAGGTGCCCAAGCCCTGAGGGGGATCCGCGCGCGCAGCGTTCAGGGGGCTGTCTGCCCCCCACGTTCAAAACCAAAAGGTTTTGAACGCTCCCCCCGAGAGTATTGATATCAGAAAGAAGCGGTTTACCAACGGGTAAGAGCGGCTTCGTCTTCGTCCTTGGACGCGACCCATTCAGCACCGGAACGGGTGTATTCCTTTTTCCAGAATGGCGCGCGAGATTTCAAGTAGTCCATAAGAAAGTCGGCGGCTTCAAACGCATGTGCGCGGTGTTTCGACGCTGTGGCCACCATCATGATCTGGTCCCCCGCGCGCAACGTGCCATAGCGATGGATGATCAACACGCCGCCCAGCGACCAGCGCGTTTGTGCCTGATCGGCGATGGCAGCGAGCGCCTTTTCGGTCATGCCGGGATAGTGTTCGATCTCCATCCGCTCCAGCCCGTCACCGGGCAGGTCGCGAACGACGCCGGTGAAGGTGACAATCGCGCCCATGCCGGTCTGGGCCGCAGCGAAATCACTGGTTTCAGCGCCCACGTCGAAAGGAGATGACTGAACGCGGATTGTCATCTCAGCCCCCGGTCATGGGAGGAAAGAAGGCCACCTCGCGGGCCCCGGCAAGGGGGGCGTCGAAATCGGTTAGTTCCTGATCAACGGCAACACGTAGCGCAGAGAGGTCAGCAAAGGCCGCGGCATAGCGTTCTTCACGTGCGCGCAGTTCTTCAACCAGATCAGCGACGGTTGCCGCCGTCGTTTCAATCCGTTCGCGTGGCAGGCCGACCCGTTCGCGCACCCATGCGAAATAGAGGATATCCATCAGCCGTCATCCTTTAGAAAGGGCATCGCCTTGCGGAAATAATCCCAGCCCGTAATCAACGTCAGGACGGCCGCAATCCAGAGCAAAATCAGCCCGGCATTGCCCGACCAGATCATGCCTTTTAGCTTCCAGTCCAATCCCAAGAGATCCTCTTGCCGCCCTTCCAGAATTTCGCGCACCATGGCACCGTCCATGCCCAGCGTGTTCATTCCGAAGTAATGCTCAAACACGCCCTGCGCGAACAGCGTCGCGATCGCGACCATTTGCAGGGTGGTTTTCCACTTGGCCAATTTCGTGACTTTCAGCGTGCCTGCGGTATCGCCCAGAAACTCGCGAAGGCCGGATACGAACACCTCGCGAAAGAGGATCATGGTGGAGGGCAGAACCAGCCAAGGCGACATCGAGGAATAGCCGACAATCACCATAAGCGCGATCACGACCATCGCCTTGTCCGCGATCGGATCAAGCATCGCACCGAGCTTGCTTTCCTGCCCCCAAAGCCGGGCCAGATAGCCGTCAAACCAATCTGTGGCGGCCGCACCAACAAACAGCAGCAGCGCAAACCAGTCAGCGTAAGGGCGCGTAAAAAAGAGAAACATTACCGCGACGCCGGGGGCCGCGATCAGACGGATCACCGTCAGGATATTTGGGATATTCAATGTCATCGCTCTTTTCTATCCGGTTCCTATGGCACTTGGAAGACACTCTGCCAGACCGACAGTTGTTCCCGGATACTTTTCCCATGGGCGTTCGATTGACAATACAGATTCACAGTCGCCGCATAAAGAACGCATCAGGCGCTGCACACAGTGGGCGCCACGGCGGCCCTCATGCTGAAACCAAAAGATGCAAACCCCCTGAATGCGCACGGAATACACCGTTGCATTGAAGCAACACTACCAAACACGGTTGCATCCTTCTGGTTGTACTGAAACAGTCACACCGCACATCGTTGCTTTGTATTGCCCGTGTCTCCGGGAAAAGCTGGTGTGAGTGATGTATCACCAGTTCCGTGAGCCTGTTCTGCCGCACCCACCCTGTCTAATCCCGAGGAGGGATGTCCTTGAATTGTCTAGCGGCTGGAACACTGGACTTTCCAGTTATTGCCACAATGGTGGTCTGGACCGGATCAGCGTTATTTTCGCTCTGGGTTTGGCAACAACACCAGTTCCCCGGCAAAGCACCTTTCCTGATGGCGCAGATCGCCATGTTGTGGTGGCTTTTCACCGCAGGATTCGAGTTGTCGTCCTCCGGGCTAGACTGCAAGGTCTTCTGGGCTCAGGCGGCTTGGCCGGGAATTGTGCTCTTGCCGTCATCCTGGGCGCTGTTCATGTTTCATTATGCGCTGGGTCAGGAGCGCGGGCGACCCCGGCTGCGCCACCTGATAATGTGGATTGGGCCAACCGTTGTAAGCGTTCAGGCGTTCACCAACGGATACCATCATCTGTTTTACCGGGAAGGCACCCGGCTGATCGAAATCGGCGGACGGATGTCGGTGGAGTACGAGCACGGGCCGCTGTTCTATCTGGCGGCGGCCTATGTCTATCTATTCATGCTGGCCTCTATTGCCATTTGCATTGTGGCTTTACGCCGGAGCGCCCCAAATCTGCGCCCCTTCTTTCTCGTGTTGCTGATCATAACTCTGGCCCCGATTGCCGGAAATCTGGGTTACATCACAATGGATGTGACCATCTTCGGCTTTGATCCGACACCGTTCATGTTCTCTTTCATCATAGGGGCTTTTGGCTGGCTGGTGGTTAACAACCGCATGATGGATATCAGTTCGATTGCACGCGATCTGTTGTTTTACAGCACCAAAAACCCGATCATCATCTTTGACGACTCTGGCGCGCTGTCCGGGTTCAACCCGCAGGTGCCGCAAGTTATCAGCCCGTCTTTTCCAAAGATAGGCGAGTCGCTTTTGAACGAGCCTGAGGTCGGATCGCTCGTGACGGCGGTGATTGAAACTGGCGCGCTCCCGCCGTCGGGGCCGTTGCACTGGAAAGGCCACAGCTATAATCCGGTGCTGTTCCCGATCTCCAGCCCGATCAACCCCGATGGTCCGGTCGTTGGGTGGACGCTGGCTTTTACGGACATCACAGAGCAGCTGAAACACACCAACGAATTGAAATACGCCGCCCGGCAAGCCGAGGCGGCCAATCTGGCGAAAACTGAATTCATCTCGACCGTCAGTCATGAATTGCGCACGCCGTTGACCTCGATCCAGGGGTCGTTGGACATTTTGGCCAGCGGCAAGCTGGGCGATCAGACAGATCCCGCAATGCGTCTGTTGAAGATTGCCAAAACCAACACATACCGGCTGAGACAATTGATTGACGACCTTCTTGATCTGCAACGGATCGAGCAAGGTAAGATGGATATGGTCCTGAGGCCGCTGGATCTCGGGCCGTTGATCAAGGATGCGCTGGACGCGAACGAGGGGTATCTGGCGCGTTTCAGGGTACGCTCGACCCTGACGATGCCCGATGAGCTTTGTCAGATCCGGGGGGACGCCCAGCGGCTGGCGCAGGTTCTGGCGAACCTTCTGTCAAACGCGGCCAAATTCTCGTACGAGGATGACGTGATTTCGGTTTCTGTGACTTCGGACGAGGACCACGTCACCATTGCGGTGCAAGATCACGGCGTCGGCATCCCCAAAGGGGTCGAGGACAAGGTGTTTGGCCGGTTTTCGCAGGTGGACTCGTCACTGACACGCCAACGCGGCGGCTCTGGTCTGGGCATGAATATCACCCAGCTCATCGTCGAGGGTCACGCGGGGACAATCTGGTACGACAGCGCGCCTGGCAAAGGCACGACCTTTTTCGTGCGCCTGCCCTGCCTTTAGGCAACTAGGTGTCGTGAAAGTAGTTGTAGATCGTTTCGGCCAGCGTGTCCGAAACGCCAGCGACTGCTTTGAGGTCAGCAAGATTGGCGCGACTGACGGCCTTGGCGCTGCCGAAGTGTGCCAGAAGGGCGCGTTTTCGGGTGGCACCGACGCCGGGCACGTCATCAAGCGGCGTGGCGCTGACGGCCTTGGCGCGTTTGGCGCGGTGAGTGCCGATGGCAAAGCGGTGCGCCTCGTCGCGCAGGCGTTGGATGAAATATAGCACCGGGTCATTCATCCGCAGGGCGAAGGGGCGGCTGCCGGGGCGGTGGAATTCCTCTTTGCCGTGATCGCGGTCCACGCCCTTGGCCACACCGACCATCGGAATATCCTCGACGCCGTATTCCTCCATGATCTGACGCACAGCCGACACCTGACCAGCGCCGCCGTCGATCAGTAGCAGGTCGGGCCAGAGGCCCTTGTCGCGGTCGGGGTCTTCCTTGAGCAGGCGGGTGAAGCGGCGGGTCAGGACCTCTTTCATCATACCGAAATCATCGCCGGGGGTCAGGTCATCGCCACGGATGTTGAACTTGCGATACTGCGATTTCAAAAACCCGTCCTGCCCGGCGACGATCATCGCGCCGACAGCGTTGGTGCCTTGAATATGCGAGTTGTCGTAAACCTCGATCCGAGTCGGAGGGGCATCCAGCCCGAACGCCTCGGCCACACCACGCAGAAGTTTGGCCTGAGTGGCACTTTCGGACATTTTTCGAGCCAGGCTTTCGCGGGCGTTGCGGGCAGCACCGGCGACCAGCTCGGCCTTTTCGCCGCGCTGAGGCACAAGGATTTCCACCTTGCGGCCAAGCTTCTGTGACAGAGCCTGTTCCATCAGATCCGGGCTTTCGATCGGGTGCGACAAGATCAGTTGCCGGGGCGGCTCCTTGGTATCGTAGAATTGCCCGAGGAAGGCCTCGAGCACCTCGGGGGCGTCAATGTCGGCGCCGACGCGGGGATAGAAATCGCGGTTGCCCCAGTTCTGATTGCCGCGGATGAAAAACACCTGCACGCAGGCCTGACCGTTTTCCAGATGCAGCGCGATGATATCCGCCTCGGACACGCCACGCGGGTTGATCCCCTGCGCTGTCTGCACCTGCGTCAGCGCGCGGATCCGGTCGCGCAGGGCGGCGGCGGTTTCAAACTCCATCGCATCCGAAGCAGCGGCCATCTGCGTGGCCAGCTTTCCCTGAATGGCAGTGGACTTGCCCGACAGGAAGCGTTCGGCATCCTGCACCGATGTGGCATAATCCTCAGCAGAGATCCGCCCGACGCAGGGGGCGGAACAGCGCTTGATTTGATAAAGCAGGCAAGGCCGGGTGCGGCTTTCGAACATCGCATCGGTGCAGTTGCGCAGCTGAAACACGCGCTGAAGCTGATTGAGCGTGCGGTTGACTGCGCTGGCGCTGGCGAAGGGGCCATAGTAGCTGCCCTTTTCCTTTTTCGCGCCGCGGTGTTTCTTGATCTGGGGAAACGCGTGGGTTTTGGAGACGAGAATATTGGGAAAGCTTTTGTCGTCGCGCAGCAGCACATTGTAGCGCGGCTTCAGCTGCTTGATCAGGTTCTGCTCAAGCAGCAGGGCCTCGGTCTCGGTCTTGGTGGTTAGGAACATCATCGACGCGGTTTCGGAAATCATTCGGGCGATCCGCCCCGAGTGCCCTGTCATCCGCGCATAGTTCGACACCCGCGCACGCAGGTTGCGCGCCTTGCCGACGTACAACACGCGCGCCTGCGCATCCAGCATCCGGTACACTCCCGGGGATCCGTCGAGCGTCTTGAGATAGTCTTGTATCAGGGTGTGCCCGGTCAGTTGGGCGGGTGCAGCATCTGTCATGTCAGGACAGATATGATTCTAGGGGTGCGCCTGCAATCTTTGACTGCCCGGAGCAAGCACGAACCTGCCCACGGTTTCTGTGGATAAGTCTGGAGATATCTTCTGGGCATCGTGAAATTTCCCTTGTTTTCGGCCCATTTCCCAGCGCTGCCTGTTTTTTGGGCGCAAATGTAAGGCGTTGATACGAATGATTTTTATTTTTACCATCAGGCAAAACATTGAAAACATTAGAGTTTTTGTAACGCTTTCGTAACGCCAATGTGACCAGTGCACAACTTACGCTGGGGAAGTTTCGAAATCACTCTACACCCAGCACATCGGGGGTCTTCCAACCCAGATGCTGACCACCGTCCACGCAAATCAATTGCCCCGTCACAGAAGGCGAATCGAGGAAGAACCCAAGCGCCGCAGTCACATCAGCGGGATTGGCCCCACGGCCAAGAATGGTGGCTGCGCGCTGTTGCTGAAAGTAGTCTTTCGTCTGTCGTTCGCCCTGCAACGTCGGCCCCGGCCCGATGGCATTGACCCGCACGCGCGGGGCCAGCCCCTGTGCGGCGGTCTGTGTCAGCGCCCACAGCCCCATCTTGGCCAAGGTGTAGGTGCTGAAGTCCGGTGTCAGTTTGCGCACGCGCTGATCGACCATATTGATGATCAGCCCCTGCGCCAAAGGCTCGCCTGCGTCATCGCTGAGCGGGTCGGGGATTTGCGCGGCCAGCGCCTGTGCCAGCACATAGGGCGCGCGTAGATTGGATTCGAAATGCCGGTCCCAGCTGTCGCGGGTGGCGGTTTCGATCCGGTCGTGTTCGAAGATCGAGGCGTTGTTGATCAGGCAGGTCACGGGCGCACCAAAAGCGGCCGCCACGCGGGGCATCAAAGTTTGCGTCTGATCCTCGGACAGCAGATCGGCGGGTACGGCATGGGCCTGACGACCAAGGGCACGAATTTGATCAGCAACCGTCTGTGCCGCGTCTTTCGAGCTGTCATAGTGGACCGCCACATCAAACCCGCGTCCGGCCAGATACAGCGCCATCGCGCGCCCCAGCCGCTTTGCGGCCCCGGTTACCAATGCGACGGCCATGCGCGGCTCCTTTTCGGGCAGGCTCAGCTTAATACGGACATCACATAGGACACATACAGCAGGGTCAAGACCACGCCCCATATCCGGGTGATGTCACGTTTGAGAAACACGAAGGGGAACAACAACGCCGAAGCGCCCAGCATGACCCACAGGTCAAAGTGCAGGAATTCCGGGTCGACCGGGATCGGGCTGACCATCGAGGCGATGCCGATGATGGCCAGAAGGTTGAACATGTTCGACCCGATCACATTGCCCAACGCCACATCGGCCTGACGCCGCAACGCGGCCATCACGGTCGTGGCCAATTCTGGCACCGAGGTGCCGATGGCGACCATGGTCAGGCCGATCACCGACTCCGACAGGCCAAACGTGCGTGCGATGGTTACCGCGCTGTCCAGCAGCAGGTTGGCCCCCAGCGGCAGGCCAACAAGACCGAGCGCCAGAAACATGCAAATCTTCCACCACGGCATGTCGGGGTCAGCGCCTTCGGGTTCGTCGGCCTCGACCAATTGCCCCGCCGCACGGTGGGCACGAGCGTCGCGCACCGCATCGCCCAGCACCAGCGCCAGCGCCAGCAGCAAAACCACGCCGCTGACCCAGGTGAATTGCCCAAAGAAGGCCAGCGCGACAAACAGGACCGACCCCGCCATCATCAGCACATAGCTTTTGCGGGTGTTGCATTCGCTGGTATGCATCGTGGCCAGCAGCGCGGGCACCCCCAGCACCAGCAAAACATTGGCCGTATTGGACCCGACAACATTGCCGACAGCAATTCCGGGCACGCCTTCGAGCGCGGCCGTGATCGAGATCAGCAGTTCGGGTGCCGAGGTACCGAAAGCCACAATGGTCAGACTGACGATCAGCGCCGGGATACCAACACGCAGGCTGAGGTTAACCGCGCCCTTGACCAAAGCGTCGCCCGCAAGCAACAGGATAACCAGCCCCAAGGCTCCCATCAGCCATTCCATGTCTCAGCGCGCTCCTTTTTCGCAGGGGCATGGCCCCTTGCCGATCCTGAATCTCCCGCAGCGCGGGCATTTGGCTGATGTCAGGCGCTTTTGGCCCGGAAAACGCAGTTTCCCAAACATGGCCAGAACGCCCATGCCGACCAGAAACAGCGTGACGATCTTCACAACCATATCAGAGTCCGAACCGTGCAAAGGCCGCGCGCTCTTCGATCGCAGCAAAAGCTTCATCGGCGACGGACAACCCCAAGCGGGACAGCGTGGTGCGGCGACGGCCATAACGGATCAGCACCACTTTCTCGCCGTACAGCTCTTTCAGCTTGGGTTCGATATGGGCCAGCCCGTCGATCAGGCCCATCTTCACGGCCTTTTCGCCCAGCCAGACCCGACCGGTGAACAGATCGGGGTCGTTGACCAGCTTTTCCCCCCGGCGGGATTTGACATAGGCTTCGAAGCCCGCGTGCATGTCGCTGAGAATTTCCTTCATCCGGGCGACATCTTCAGGCTTCTCCGGCAGGAACGGGTCAAGCATGGATTTGGATTTGACCGACGTATAGACACGCCGCTCGACCCCTTGCCGGTTCAGCAGTTCATGCGCGCCGAAACTGGCCGAGATCACCCCGATCGAGCCGATCATCGAGCCATAGTCAGCCCAGATATCATCTGCCGCAGCCGCCAGCCAATAGCCACCCGAGGCGGCAACATCTTCGACAAAGGCGTGGACGGGAATTTTCTTTTCCTCAGACAGGCGACGGATGCGCGCGGCGATCAGTGCCGACTGCACCGGCGAGCCGCCCGGAGAATTGATCAAAAGCGCGACAGCATCCGGTTTGCCCTTGCGAAAGGCGCGGTCGATCAGTGGGGCCAGCGCCTCGTCACTCAGCGGCGCGCGCGCGCCAGAGCCGATGGTGCCCGTCAGGCGCAGCACGGCAACGCGGGGCGGGCCGAGTTTCAGGAAGGGAATGTAGCGCTTCATACTGGCTCATGTAGAGGGATGCAGAGGGACAAACAAGGCGGCGGGGCCTTTGTCCGTGCGTCGCGGGGAAAAAACCCGCATGTTTGCATTCGCATCAGGTTTTCAGGCGGCTGAGCCAGCCCTTTTTCTTGGCTTCCGGTTCGGCCTCCGCCTCAGTGGCGCTCTGTTCGCTCGCATCTTCGGGGGCTTCCAGAACCTCTTGCAAACGGGTGAAAAACTGGTCCGCCATTTTCTTGGCAAACCCATCAATCAGGCGGCTGCCCAGCTGCGCCAGCTTCCCGCCAACCTTGGCTTCGACCTCATAGAACAGGCGGGTGCCCTCGGGTGTTTCTTCCAGCCGAACTTTGGCCGCACCCTTGGCAAAGCCAGCGGCGCCGCCCTTGCCCTCGCCCGACAATGTCAGGCTTTCATGGTCGATCATGTCGGACAGCAGAACGGTGCCATTGAAGGTTGCTTTGACCGGGCCAACCTTTTGCACGACCGTGGCCTGAAACCCGTCTTCCGGGGTGCCGGTCAGTTCGCGTGTGCCCGGCACACATTCGGCCAGCACCTGCGGGCTTAGAAGGGCCGCCCAAACGGTGGCACGATCGGCGCGGATATCGCGTTGGTCTGTCATTTGCATGGGGCGTTCCTTTGTCCTGTCTGCCAGAACCTAGTGCAGCGGACGCGCCGCGCCAAGGTGGCTCAGGTAGTTAGCATCTTCAGCCCCTGCGTCACGTCCGAACGGACTGCAAGACGCAGGCCGGGTTCATCCCCCGCCTTGAGGGCCGCGATGATCAGGCGATGGAAATGCGGCGGCTCTTTTTGCCGCAAGCGCCCATAGAGCGCGCGCATTGTCGGACCAAGCTGCAACCAGACCGTTTCGGCCATCGCCAGCATGGCGGGCGCCTGTGCCCGCAGGTACAACGCGCGGTGAAATTCCAGATTGGTGCGGATGTAGCCCACGGCATCCTGCCGGGCGACCATGTCCGCCACGGTCCCGTTGATGGTCTGAAGCCGCTCGATCAGCGCCATATGCGCGCGCGGCAAGGCACGGCTGGCCAGTTCAACCTCAAGCAGCGAGCGCAGGGCAGCCAGTTCTTCGATCCGTTCGTTGCTGAGCTCGGGGGTGGCGACCCGCCCCGAGGCCGACAGGGTCAACGCGCCCTCTGCCACCAGACGGCGCACAGCCTCGCGGGCGGGGGTCATCGAGACACCGAACTCGCGCCCGATCCCGCGCAGGGTCAGCGCCTGACCCGGCGGGATATCGCCGTGCATGATTCGGGTGCGCAATCCGCGGTAAACGCGGTCATGCGCCGAGGTGGGGGTGGGTTCAGGGCGAGATGTAATCAGCATATGCATTTGTGATCACAAAGATCGGCGACGTCAATCGCCAAAGCGAAACCGGTGCAGCGCCCCGCCATGTTCACGCAACCAGCGCCGCGATGCGGTGTGATCGCCGTGGATGCGGTGCACCACGTCCCAGAACGCCTGCGAGTGGTTCATCTGCTCCAGATGCGCGACCTCATGTGCAGCCACATAATTCAGCACGGCAGGCGGGGCCAGGATCAGCCGCCAAGAATACATCAGCCCCCCCGACGACGAACACGACCCCCAGCGCGAACGGGTATCACGCAGCGTCAGCCGACCATAGCTGAGCCCCAGAAGCCCGGCATAATGATCCGAGGCCGCAGCAAGACTGTCGCGGGCGGAATGCTTGAAAAACCCTTCAAGACGGGCGCCTATGGCCTCAGGCGGACCGGGAACCAGCAGCGTATCGCCGCTCAACTGCACACGACGCCCGGTACCGGGCGCGACCGTGACCTCGGCGCCCTGAAACGGCACCACAGTGCCCAGCCCGACGTGCTGGACCGCTCCTTGCGCGCCGATGTGGCCACGCAGCCAATCGGCCTTTTCACGTGCGAAGGCCAGCGCCTCGCGCTCGGAGGTGCCGGACGGCAGGGTTAGCGTTACCCGACCATCCAACCCCGACACCCGCAGCGAGATCCGCCGCGCCCGCGCCGAGCGTCGCAGTGTGATTTCCACCGGGGGATTGCCCGGCAGGATATGTTGCCCCATATCGCCTCCTGTCCGCGATGGTGTCGCCTTACCCTTAAAGCCTTTGACACCCGCCACACGTTATGGCAGTTGGCGCGGATCGTCGACAAGACCACACAGTTGAAAGGGATCACCCATGCCCAAAGAAGAATGGGGTGTGAAACGCGTTTGCCCAACCACAGGCAAGCGGTTTTATGACCTGAACAAGAGCCCGATTGTCAGCCCCTATACGGGCGAGATCGTGGAACTGGACACCGGCAAAAGCCGGATGATCGCGGCAGACGCCGAGGATGCAGCCAGCAAGAAGCTGAAAGATGCTGACGCAGAAACGGCCGTCGTAGACGACGATGATGTCGAAGTGGATCTGGATGATGATCTGCTGGATGATGACGAAGATGATGACGTCTCGCTGGACGAAATCGCCGACGTTGCCGCTGATGATGACGACTGATTGATAATCCTTGCTGCGGGCGGAATTTTTCGCTTGATCCCGCCCGCAGCATTGCCTAGATAGCGGCGCACAGGAAACACCAGCCTGTGATTTTGGGGCCTTAGCTCAGCTGGGAGAGCGCCTGATTTGCATTCAGGAGGTCAGGAGTTCGATCCTCCTAGGCTCCACCAATCCACCTCCTGAAATGCGAAAGATCATTTTACCTTTAAGGTTGAGTTGTGTCCCTCTTTCTTTAGAGCTTTCGCGTGCCCGGGCGCGGCGCAAAGAATCGTCAGAGAGCGCTAGCCATGTGGCGCAACTGCGGAACATCCTTCCGCGTGCATCCGCATCCCTGCGAATCTGGAGGCCGAATCCTCGAACTCAATTCCCATATCTCGGCGGGATCTGGGTCGTGTGCTCAATCGACGGCTCGCCCTGGGCCGCACCCAGCACCAGCACCGGGCACCGCGCCGCGGCCAGCAGGTGCCGCAGCTGATTGTGGGTGCGCAAGGGGCCGGTTGATAGATCCAACACGACGGCAGAGGCGTTCATTCGACTGATCCGCCCCAGCATGGCGGTATCGGACGTGAACTGTTCGCGGTGCCCACCTTCGTCCTCCGGCATTGCGGCGTCCGCATCAAGAGATAAGACATAGAGGTCGGTCCGCAGCGCCTTTGCCAAATCCTCGGCAAGGTCCGGGGCGACCTGCGACGCCCCCGTGGGCGGAGCGATCAACACCACACGCCCGGCCCGTCGGTGGGTTTCGCGATACCCCAACAGCAACAGATCCCATCCCCTGGCCGCCTCGCAAAGCCCGCCGATAAGATCACCGTGGCGGCGCTCGAACGACCAGTTCCGTGTCCTGCTTTGCGCCAATCCTGACAAAGTGTCGCGAAACGCTTTGGCGTCGCCTTCCATCAGGGTGCGGACTTGTTGGCGTGTTGGAGCCACAACAAGCGTACCGCTGGCGGTCACGACTCGCTGCCCGGGCAGGCCCACAACCTCGGTCACGACGGCTTCTTCGACCAGCAGACCGCCCAAGTCCCCGGCGAGAGTTTCCGCCAGCCGCTCGGCCAGCCGCAACGCGCCAAGGGCGTCGGCGAAGCTTCCTGCGCCAATCAGTAAACGTTTTGGCGGTTTTGGCGGCGTGCTCATGCGTCGTTTCCGTTTTCATCTGACTTGGCAAAGCGCGCGAAGGCCTTGCGCGTCAGGGCGAACCCGCGCAGCCGTTCCTCGACCAGCGCATTGACCGATGCTTCGGGAAACGCGCCGCCCTTGTCACGCACGCCTGCCTCGACCCCGGTCAGTATCGCGATCCCCTCATCAATCGTTGCAACGGGAATCACCCGGAATTTTCCTGCCTCTGCGGCCTCAACCACGTCGGCGCGTAGCATCAGATGCGGGATATTCGATTGTGGGATCAAGACGCCTTGGTCGCCTGTCAGACCGCGCGCCGCGCAGGTTTCAAAGAACCCTTCGATCTTTTCATTGACGCCGCCGATGGCCTGAACCTCGCCGGTCTGATTGACCGACCCAGTCACCGCCAGCCCCTGCCTGATCGGCAGGCCCGACAATGCCGACAGTAGCGCATAAAGCTCTGCCGACGAGGCGCTGTCACCATCGACGCCACCATAGCTTTGCTCGAAAACCAGACTGGCGTGCAGCGAAAACGGCACGTCGAGCGCATAGGCCGAGGTCAGATACCCCGACAGGATCATCACGCCCTTGGAATGCAGCGGCCCGCCCAGTTCGACCTCGCGCTCGATATCGACCAGCTTTCCGGTTCCCATCCGCACCCGAGCGGTGATCCGGGACGGTCGACCAAATCGATACTCACCCATCCCGACAACGGACAATCCGTTGATCTGGCCTATCTTCTCTCCGTCGGTGTCGATCAGAATGGTCTTTCGGGTGATCGCCTCTTGCATCCGGTCCTTGATCCGCGAGGCGCGCCTGTCCTTTTCGCAAACCGCGCGCTCGATATCGGCGTCATCGATGTGGTCGCTGTCGCGGGAGGCCGCATAGTGATCGGCCTCGCGGATCAGATCGGTCAAGGCGCCCAGACGCAACGACAGTTTCGTGTTGTCATCGGCAAGCCGCGTCGCCTCGTCCAACGCACGCGCGACGCCTGCGGCACTGATCGGGCGCAGGCCTTCGCGTCGCACATAAGACCCCACCAGCCGCGCGAACAGAATAAGATTGTCCTGCGTCCGGTCAACGACATCCTCGAAATCCGCCTGAAGCTTGAAAAGCTCGTTAAAGTCCGGGTCCAGCAACACCAGCAGGCTATGCAACATCCGGTCACCGACCAAGACCACACGCACGTCCAGCGGAATTGGATCGGGTTCCAACGACGTCGTCGAGATCAAGCTCAACCGATCCGCCATTGATGTGATCGTGATCGACTGGTTCTTCAGGCAGCGCTTCAGCGTGTCCCATGCATAAGGCTCGCTCAGCACCTGACGCGCGTCCAGCACCAGATACCCGCCATTGGCCCGGTGCAAGGCGCCAGGTTTGATCATGGTGAAGTTAGTCATCAGCGACCCCATGTGCGAAACATGCTCGATGCGACCCGCCACCCTGTCGAGCGTCGGCAGGTCTTCGGTTTCGACCGGTGCGCCTATTCCTGTCTCACTGTCTTGCGAGACCATCACGTTCACGACATAGCGATCAAACTCCGGCTTATGGTGATACTTGCGGATCGCCTCGGGGAAAGGGCCATCGTGATTTTCGGCAGCCGCTTGCAGAAATAGTTCCGCGTTCGCGATGATGTCCTCTCGCACAGCCGCCAGATATTGCGCCACGACCTCAATCTTCTGCAATTCGGCCTCGATATCGGCCACCCGCGCGGACACCGCGCGCTCGGCCATCCCCGCATTCAGACCCTCGACCCGCTTGCGGTGCTCTTTTTCCAGCTTCGGCGTCTGGCGCAACACGGTAGCCAAGTCTTCCTGCAAGCGCGAGATCTTCTCGCTGATCTGTGCCTGCTCGGCCTCGTCGAGTTTTTGAAAATCCTCACTTTTTACCAGTTTGCCATCGCGAACCGCGGTCAGCATAAAGCCCATGGGCGTCTGCACTAGGGCGATTTCCTCGGCTTTGGCGCGATCAGAAAAATCCGCCATCGCCGCCTCCTGCGCCTCGCCGAGTTCCTGTTCGATGGCACGGCGTTGGGTCTGGTATTCTTCGGACTCAAAAAGCGCCGGAATGTCATTGGCCAGATCATCAATCAGGTTCTGCATCGTGCGCTTCAGAGTAAGCGCCGTTCCCGGCGGCAGGCGCATCGCCTCGGGTTTGTGCGCAGCCTCGAAGTTGTTCACATAGACCCAGTCGGACGGCAACTCCCGCGTCGCGGCCTGCTCGCTCAGAAGTTTCAGCACCGCAGTGCGTCGCCCGGTGCCCGTGGGGCCCAACACGAAAAGGTTGAAATCACGGTGAGAGATTTGAGACGACAGGCGAATGGCATCCATCGCGCGATCCTGACCGATCAGTTCGGTCTGTTCGACGAGATCCTTGGTCGATACGAATGGAAGCGCCGCCGGATCGCACCGCTGCCGCAGTTTTTCAGTGGGAAGCCCGTTCATACCATTGTCTCTCGATCCGTTAATTATTCAGCCAAGCGGCGTTAGACACATTGTGCTCCAATCGCTGCTCGGGTGACTTGATCTCAATCAAGAGCTTTTTGGAGTGAAGCTCCATGATTGTCTTTGAGACTTTGCTGAGGACGAAATACGGCTTAGTTCGTCTTCTGACTGGGCCGGGGCAACAGCTAAATAAGCGCCCCCCAAACAGTAGGCGTCGACCGTGGTGGACAGCCGACCCGATATCTTGATCTACTTCAGCAGCATCGCCACCGATCGACGGGACCGCAGATCAGCATAAATAAGCCGAAAACCTGTTCCAGGATCGGAGTATAGCTCGGTCGTTCATCTAGGGGCTTGGGAAACTTGGTAGCGGAGGAGGGACTTGAACCCCCGACACGCGGATTATGATTCCGCTGCTCTAACCAACTGAGCTACTCCGCCAAAGTGGATTGCGAATTACGAAAGCTAGGCGCAGGCGTCAAGGGTGAAAAGGTGGCAAACTGCTCTTTTCCAGCGCATACTTGTATCGGTTCAAACCGAAACGGCCTCGACCAGTTCCGCCTTTGTCAGTTCCGCCTTGGTTCCCTGCTTCAAAACCGCGCCACGCCGCATCACCACGAATTGATCTGCCAAGCCGTAGGCAAACTCGAAATACTGCTCCACCAGCACAATCGCCATGGTGCCCTGATCGCGCAGATATTCGATCACGCGGCCGATCTGCTGGATGATATTTGGCTGGATGCCCTCTGTCGGCTCGTCCAGCAACAGCAGTTTGGGCTTGGTGATCATCGCCCGCGCGATGGCCAGTTGCTGCTGCTGCCCCCCCGACAGGTCGCCTCCGCGACGATGCAGGAAATCTTTGAGGATGGGGAAGAGCTCGAACACTTCATCAGGGATGTAATGTTCGGATTTTGGCAGGCAGGCAAAGCCGGTTTCAAGGTTTTCGCGGACGCTGAGCAGCGGGAAAATATCGCGCCCCTGCGGCACATATCCGATTCCCTTGCGCGCCAGCGCGTGGGCAGGCAGGCGGCCGATTTCTTCGCCGTTCAGCTCCATCCGCCCACCGGACCGCGGGTGCGTGCCCGAGATTGCCTTGAGCAGGCTGGTCTTGCCCACGCCATTGGTGCCCATCACGCAGGTCACCTTGCCGGTTTCAGCCTCGAGCGAAACACCGTTGAGAATTTGCGAGCTACCGTAATGCAAGGTCAGGTCTTGGATTTTCAGCATTGTTCAGCGCCCCAGATAGACGTCTATGACGTCCTTGTTTTGTGTCACATGATCCAGCGATCCTTCGGCCAGAACACTGCCCTCGTGCAGAACTGTGACTTTGCAGTTCAGACGGCGGACAAATTCCATGTCGTGTTCGACCACCACCACCGCGCGGGTCTTGGCGGCCTCGACCAGAATGTCAGTTGTGTGTTCCCGCTCGGACAGGGTCATGCCTGCGGCGGGTTCATCCACCAGCAACAGGCGCGGTTCCTGCGCAAGCAGCATACCGATCTCGAGCCATTGCTTTTGCCCGTGGCTCAGCTCGCCTGATTTGCGGTGTAGTTGATCTGACAACCCGATTTCAGCAGCCAGTTCTTCCACCCGACCTAAATCCCTGAACTTCGGTTTGAAGAACAACACGCTGAAGGGAGAGCGATCATTTTTGATCGCCATCAACAGATTGTCGTGCACCGTCTGATCCTCGAACACCGTGGGGCGCTGAAACTTGCGCCCTACCCCGGCGCGGGCGATCGCGGCTTCGGACATCTTCAGCAGCGATTGCGATTTCTCGCCCCACAGCACCCGGCCTTCGTTGGGGCGGGTCTTGCCGGTGATGATATCCATGAAGGTGGTCTTGCCGGCACCGTTCGGACCAATGATAGCGCGTAATTCCGCCTGACCGATCTGAAAGGACAGGTTGTTGATCGCCTTGAACCCATCGAACGAGACCGAGACGCCGGACACTTCAAGCAGCGTGCTCATTCCTGCGCCTCCTTCTCTTGCAACGAGCCTTGATCAGGCCCAAGAGCTGCACCGTGGCGGCGCGGGCTGCGGATGCCCTCGAACAGGTCGAACAGGCCACCAATGCCCTTGGGCGCGAAAAGCGTGACCAGAACAAAGCTGAGGCCTAGCAGAACCTGCCACCAGTCCACCCATTTGACGACATAGAACCCCAACGGCACATCGGGCGCCTGCCCGCCGGTAAACCATGTTGAGACCAGCGAGACGAATGCGGCGCCGATCACCGCGCCATAGAGCCGCCCGCGCCCGCCGATCGCCACCCAGACCGCGAGATAGATCGAGGCGATGGGCGCGACCTCGGCCGGGTTGATGATGCCCGCCTGCGGGTAATACAGCGCCCCGGCGATGCCCGCGATCATCGCGGTCATCACAAAGATGAACAGCTTATAGCCTTCGACCGAGTAGCCCAGAAACCGCACGCGCTGCTCGTCGTCGCGGATGCCGCGGATCACCGATCCGAACTTGCCCGACACCACCCAAGAGGCCAGAAGAAAGCCCAGTCCAAGCGCCAGAGCCGAGGCCCAGAAGAACCAGATCGAGATCAGGCTTTGCGGTATCGCGTCGGTACCGGGGAGGTTTTGCAACCCTGACAGACCGTTGTTGCCGCGCAAACCGCTGTCATTCTGGAACAAATAGAGCGACAGGGCCAGCGTCATCGCCTGTGTCAGGATCGACAGATACACGCCCGTCACCCGACTGCGGAATGCCAGCCACCCAAAGATCAGCGCCAGCATGCCCGGCACAATAAGAACCAGCGCAAGCTGGATCGGCAGGCTGTCGGCGAAGCTCCAGATCGGGGGGAAATCCGAACTGCCCACGACGCCGAATATCTGGCTACCGATGGCATCCACCACTTCTTGGTCGGTCGGGGGGATCTCGGCGTTGGCCATCGACAGGGTAACGATCTGGCGGGTGCGCTCGTACATAAGCCACATGCCGATCATATAGCCCCCCAGCCCGAAGAAGGCGAAATGCCCCAGACTGAGAATACCGCAATAGCCCCAGACCAGATCCATCGCGATGGCGATCAGGCACAGGCACAGCGTCTTGCCCAGTGTCTTGACGAAGCTGGTCGAGATCAGCCCTGCGCCGGTCGCCTCGGACATGAATGTAACGCCAAGAGTAAAAAGCGCGAGCACACCTAGGAAAATCAGAACCGAAGGGTTGCGCAGGATGAAGCTGTTTTTCATGTCAATCTCCTGCCGCGCGGCCCTTGAGGGCGATGATCCCACGGGGGCGGAACTGAATAAAGATGATGATGAAGACGATCATATAGGTCTGCGCCGCCAATGTGTTGGACGGGTTCAACCATTCGATCCCCTTTTGCAGGAAGCCAATCATCGTGGCCCCCAGAAGCGTGCCCCAGATATTGCCGACACCGCCGACAACGACGGTCATGAAGCTTTGCACGATGTAGTCGCTGCCCAGCTCGGACGTGACCTTGGCGTACAGGCCGATGGCCACACCAGCGACGCCAGCGATCCCCGAGCCAAGGCCGAATGTCAGCATATTCACCTTGTCCTTGTTGATCCCCATCGACGAGGCCATGCGCGGATTTTGCGTGACTGCGCGGGTTTCAAGGCCCAACCGCGTGCGTTTCATGATGAACAGGAACACCGCGAGGAAAATCAGCGCCAGAACGAAAATGGCGATCCTGATATAGCTGATCGAGACCACATCGTTCAGCACCCAGGCACCATCCAGCCAACCCGGCGACGTCAACGGGCGGGCCTGCGTGCCAAAAATGTTCTTGGCGATCTGCTGCAGCGCGATCGAGATGCCGAAAGTCGCAAGCAGGGTTTCCAGCGGGCGGTTGTACAGCCAGCGGATCACCAGCCGTTCCATCGCGACACCGGCAGCAAAGGTCACGGCAAACGCCATCGGAATGGCGACGATGATCGAGAGTGTATAGTCTGGGATGATCTGCTGAATGACATAGCCGGTATAGGCGCCCATCATGATGAATTCGCCGTGCGCCATATTGATCACGCCCATCACACCAAACGTGATGGCAAGACCGATCGCCGCAAGGAAATAAATCGAGCCGAGAGACAGAGCGTCCAGCGTCAGGTCGAGCACCTGATTCAGCCCGACTTTCTGTTCAATCGCGCGCAATGCACCGCGAGCGGCGTCGGTCACGACCGAAGATGGTTCATCATAGGCATCGAAAAAACTGTGCGCCGCGAGAGCTGCAGTCACATCAGTGGCCAGAACGGTGGGGTCCACCTTGCCCCGTGCCGCCAACGCGGCATAGGCGCGGTCGCGGGCCTCGAGGGTGTTCAGCTCGGGCACCGGAATGCCACCGACCTGTCCGTTTTCGATATTGGCGGCCAGCGCGGAGCGCAGTTCAGCATCGCTGATCCGGGCGGCGCTGTAACCGCTCTTGACCAGCATGTCATAGGCCTCGGCGCGCGGCAGTTCCTTGGTGCCGGGCTTGAGCCGCGCGGCAAGATTCAACCCTTCCGGCAGCGTGTTTCCGGGCACAACTGCGCGGCGGGTGGTCAGCAGGGGGTTGAGCGTGGCGCGCACATCGACGCCAAGATCACCGCCGAAGCTTTCAATGGCACTGATCCGGGTACTGAGGTCTTTGTCAAAGGCCATGCTCAGCAGCCGTTCCAAGCGCTGCTTCTTGGCCTTCAGCACCGGATCTGTTTCAGTCTTGATGGCTGCGCGCAGCGGCAACAGATGCTCGGCCATGGGCGAGCGTTCGATCGAGGTCAACGCATCGCGGCGCCGAACCGGATCGGGATCAGACAGCTGAAACTGCACCAGTGCGGTGCCGATCAGAGCGCGCACGCCGCTGTTTGGCTTGAGCTGATCCAGATCGCTTTTGGGAAACTCACCGACAGCCTCGTTGCTGTCGAAATCAATCAGGCGATAATTCTTGCCCGATTTTTCGGCGTAGAAGAACAGGCCGTCTGCCTTGCGCTGCCACATATCCTTGGATTGCCATTTCTCAAGCACCAGCTGCGCTTGCGACAAGCCGCTTTCGGCCAATGCGGTGATCGCGGGTTCAATGGTCTTGCGCGAGCTTTTCTCGATCACGGCCCGATGGTTTTGCATAATGTCCTGCACCGGACCGGCCTGTGCCTGTGTCGTACAGACAAGCATTACCAGTGCGATCAGAGAGAAAAGAAAATGCCGCATTCAAATGCCCGCCAATAGAGAAAGCGGAAGGGGGTGTTGGCCCCCTTCCCTTTTGTCACAGATCAGTAGTTGGATTTGATCTGAACGCAGGTTTTGGTTTCGGTGTTGTACATGCCGCAACCAAGGCCCGGCCAATCCGAGTCAAGCACTGCAGATTCCGGCAGGAAGTCGGTCCATGCGTCGCCGGGAACCGGCTCGGTCTGGCTGATGATGTCAAACTGACCATCGGCCTGAATTTCACCGATCAGAACCGGCTTGGTCAGGTGGTGGTTTGGCAGCATTTCAGCAGTGGTTCCGGTCAGGTTCGGATAGGTCTGACCGATCATCGCCGCAGTCACAGTATCAACGTCGGTGGTACCGGACGCTTCGACCGCCTGAACCCACATGTTGAAACCGATATAGGTGGCCTCCATCGGGTCGTTGGTCACGCGCTTTTCACCAGCGAAGGCTTTCCAGGCTTTGATGAACTCGGCGTTAACCTCAGCATCTGCCGACTGGAAATAGTTCCAAGCGGCCAGATGGCCAACCAGGTTGGTGGTGTCCAGACCCGACAGCTCTTCTTCGCCAACCGAGAAGGCCACGACAGGAATGTCGTCAGCCGAAACGCCAGCCGCGGCCAGTTCTTTGTAGAAACCGATGTTGGCGTCGCCGTTGATGGTGCTGATCACGCCGACTTTTTTTCCGTCAGCGCCCAGCGCCACGACGTCAGCCACGATCTTGGACCAATCCGAGTGGCCGAAAGGCGTGTAGTTCACGAAGATATCTTCAGCTGGAATGCCTTTGGATTTCAGATAGCTTTCCAGAATATTGTTGGTTGTGCGCGGATACACGTAATCGGTGCCAAGCAGCGCGAATTTCTCGACGCCCAACTCTTCGAGGAAATAATCCGTGGCCGGGATCGCCTGCTGGTTCGGCGCGGCGCCGGTGTAGAATACGTTTTTCGAGCTTTCCTCGCCCTCATACTGCACCGGATAGAACAGCAGGCCGTTCAGTTCTTCGATCACTGGCAGCACCGATTTGCGCGACACGGACGTCCAGCAGCCGAACATCACGTCGACATTGGACACAGTCAGCAGCTCGCGCGCTTTTTCCGCGAACAGCGGCCAGTCAGACGCCGGATCAACGACAACCGCTTCCAGTTGCTTGCCAAGAACACCTCCCTTGGCGTTCTGCTGGTCGATCAGCATCAGCATCGTGTCTTTCAGCGTGGTCTCGGAAATTGCCATTGTGCCGGACAGCGAGTGCAAAACGCCGATCTTGATTGTCTCTTCTGCCAGCGCGGGCATCGCTAGGCAGCTAAGGCCCAATGCCCCCGCAATTGTGGATTTGAATAGGTTCATAGTCATCCTCCAAGGCGGGGAGAACTTCAGGTGCCCCTTGCCCGCAGCGGACAAAATACATACCTGAACCCCGCAACATTGTTTTTGTTGCAACAGTGTGGCGACCGGACAGATTGCACATCGGACGGTCGTCACACACCCAGTCTCAGCATTGCGCGTTTCGGTCGGGCAGGCCAAACAAATGCCGCAAGCCACGAGTGGCGCAATCCCGCCGACAAGGTTGACGCTGCGTGAGCAGTGAGTTGTGTAATAATTAGGCACGCAAACGCGCCTTCGTCGCAAATATAGGCGCAGTATGGCGTCGATCAGCATTTCAGCCCGGTTTTTAAGCATGTTCCTTTCGTATGCCACCTCTCTGTGCGACCCCATGACTGTAAGTTGTAGGAGAAGGCCATCAACACCGCACCGGACATATTGCACACAGCGCAGCACGCACGTCAGCCTCGGGCGATGGGCGAGGCGCTTGTTGCCACCAAGGCGCGCGGTCCGGTGACAGCCTTATCTGATCTGCGCAGCTCAGGGTGCCTGAAGGTATTGTTTCCACGCGGAAACCCCGAGCGCCTGACCGGGATCTTCATCAACACGGCTGGTGGCGTGACCGGCGGTGATCACCTGAGATTGCGTGCTGAGGCCGGCCCCGACAGTCACCTGACGCTAAGCACACAGGCGGCTGAACGCGCGTATCGTGCGCAACCAAAAGAGGTGGGGCGTATTGCCACACAACTGGTGCTGCGCGGCAATGCCGGTCTGGACTGGTTGCCGCAGGAAACGATTCTCTTTGATCACAGCGCCCTGACCCGAAGCTTGGACGTGAACATGGCAGGCTCGGCGCGTTTTTTGATGGTCGAACCGCTGGTTTTTGGCCGTGCGGCCATGGGCGAACGGCTGGCCGCGACGGCGTTGAAAGATTCAGTCCGCATCATTCGTGATGGGAGTTTGCTATTTGCCGACTGCCTTCAACTCGCAGGTGATGCGCAAAACCTGCTGGAGCGGCGCGCTATTGCCGGGGGAGCGGGGGCAATGGCCTCGGTCCTGCTGGCCGCGCCTGCACACGAAGCTGAAAGTCATCTTGACGCAGTGCGCGCGCTGATGCCTGATACTGGCGGCGTTTCGCTGATCCGGCCCGGACTGCTGTTCGCCCGTATTCTGGCCGAGGACAGCTTTGTCCTGCGCCAATCGCTTATCCCCGTTCTGACTCGTCTGAACGGTGCCCTCCTTCCCCGAACATGGATGATCTGACATGCAATTGACCCCCAGAGAGAAAGACAAGCTGCTTATTGCCATGGCCGCAGAGGTTGCCCGCAAACGTCTGGCGCGTGGCGTCAGACTGAATCACCCGGAAGCAATCGCATTGATTACCGACACCGTCGTGGAAGGTGCGCGTGATGGACGTAGCGTGGCGGACATGATGCAGGCCGGGGCTCGGGTCATCACGCGTGAGCAATGCATGGAGGGGATTCCAGAGATGATCCACGAGGTGCAGGTTGAAGCGACCTTTCCCGATGGAACCAAGCTGGTGACCGTGCACAACCCGATCCGTTGAGGGTCTGAGTATTTTGGCAAGCTGAAAGAGGAAATCACACCATGATCCCCGGAGAAATCTTTTGCGCCGATGGAATGCTGACCCTGAACGCGGGGCGCGAGGCAATTACGCTGATGGTCGCCAACACCGGTGATCGCCCGGTTCAGGTTGGCAGCCACTATCATTTTTTTGAAACCAATCCGGCGCTTGATTTTGATCGGGCAGCCGCGCGCGGAATGCGGTTGGATATTGCCGCAGGTACCGCAGTCCGGTTCGAGCCGGGGCAACGGCGCGAAGTGCAACTTGTGCCGCTGTCAGGCAAGCGCGTTGTATACGGGTTCAATCAGCAGGTCATGGGTGCGCTTTGAAGTTCGCTCATCTTCCGACAATCCGCAACGTGTCCCGGCGTTCACGCCCCCTTCAATCGCCAACGTTACGCACACGAGGGCGATCACGCCCCGGCGCTCGCATTGATAAATAACCGACCTCTATCTGGAGCTGAATAGATGCCCGCATTGATTTCCCGTTCTGACTATGCTGCCATGTATGGACCTACCACAGGCGACAAGCTGCGCTTGGCCGATACCGACCTGATCATCGAGGTTGAACGCGACCTTACGACATACGGTGAAGAGGTAAAATTCGGTGGCGGCAAGGTGATCCGTGACGGGATGGGGCAAAGTCAGGTCACCCGCGCAGGCGGGGCAGTGGACACGGTGATTACCAATGCGCTGATTGTGGATCATACCGGGATTTACAAGGCTGATGTTGGGTTGCGGAGCGGTCGCATTCACACCATCGGCAAGGCAGGAAACCCTGATACTCAGCCCGGCGTGGATATCGTCGTCGGTCCCGGCACCGAGGTGATTGCTGGCGAGGGCAAGATCCTGACGGCGGGCGGGTTTGACAGCCATATCCATTTCATCTGCCCCCAACAAATCGAAGATGCGCTGCATTCAGGCGTCACCACGATGCTGGGCGGTGGGACTGGTCCCGCGCATGGCACGCTGGCAACCACCTGCACCCCTGGCCCCTGGCACATCGGACGGATGTTGCAGGCTTTTGATGCCTTTCCGATGAATATCGGGATTTCCGGCAAGGGCAACGCCAGCCTGCCCGCCGCGTTGGAGGAGATGGTTCTTGGCGGGGCCTGTGCGCTGAAGCTGCACGAAGATTGGGGCACCACCCCGGCCACGATTGATTGCTGCCTGTCTGTGGCCGATGCGATGGATGTGCAGGTGATGATCCACACAGACACGTTGAACGAATCCGGCTTTGTGGAACACACGGTGAAGGCCATGAAAGGCCGCACCATTCATGCGTTCCACACCGAGGGCGCGGGCGGCGGTCATGCGCCGGATATCATCAAGATTTGCGGCGAAAGCTATGTTTTGCCCTCTTCCACCAACCCGACGCGCCCCTTTACGGTTAATACCGTGGATGAGCATCTGGACATGCTGATGGTTTGCCACCACCTGGACAAATCCATCCCCGAAGACGTGGCCTTCGCTGAAAGCCGGATCCGCCGCGAGACCATTGCGGCCGAGGATATCCTGCATGACATGGGCGCGTTTTCGATCATCGCCAGCGATAGTCAGGCAATGGGGCGCGTCGGCGAGGTGCTGATCCGTACATGGCAAACCGCCGACAAGATGAAAAAGCAGCGTGGGCGGCTGGCCGAAGAAACCGGCGAGAATGACAATTTCCGCGTCCGCCGCTATATTGCCAAATACACCATCAACCCAGCTATTGCGCAGGGTGTTGCGCATGAGATCGGGTCGATCGAAGTGGGGAAAAAGGCCGATCTTGTCCTGTGGTCGCCCGCATTCTTTGGCGTAAAACCCGAAATGGTACTGATGTCCGGCACGATCGTGATGGCGCAGATGGGTGACCCCAACGCCTCGATCCCGACACCGCAGCCGGTCTATTCGCGGCCGATGTTTGGGGCCTATGGTCGCTCGGTTGAACATTCCGCCATTACCTTTGTCTCCGAAGCCGCTCAGGCCAGCGGCTTGCGCGAAAAACTGGGGTTGGCCAAACAGACCGTGGCGGTCAAAAATACTCGCACCATCGGCAAGGCTGATCTGAAACTGAACGATGCCCTGCCCCATATCGAGGTCCACCCCGAAACCTATGAGGTGCGCGCGGATGGAGTGTTGCTGACCTGTGAACCGGCGCAGGTTCTGCCGATGGCGCAGCGGTATTTCATGTTCTAATGCATCGCCGCACCGCCCCCATCGACACGCCGGATCGGCCAGCCCGGACGCGCCCGCTGCACTTGCACCGGCAGGCATTGCACATAGCGTGTCAGCTTTTCACGCCAGTATCGCGGATCCTCGCGGATTTCGGTGGGCAAAAGCGCCTTGTCGAACACCCGCGCGCGCCGCTCAACCACCTCAACGCGGCTCCACCTGCCGTCGGGCACGTCGTGTCGCTGCGCAAGGATCGCCGCCCGCAGGGCGGCCTCGCGTTCCTTCAGCCGGGCAATTCCGGCGCGGGTTTCTGCAAGCTCGTCAGCGAGACCCATTTCGTTCATAGTATTCTCCATCCAGCGGAAATTTTCTTCAAACCTCGCGTAAACAGGTTAACACGCCCTGAATCCTGCCGCAAAAACCCCGGAGCCCGCCCATGACCGATCTTGGCATCGCGACGCAGATCATAACCGCAACCGACCCCGCCCCGCACAGCCTGTCGCTGACCTATGAGGACCGGTTTCTGCGCCGCAAGCGCCTGACCACGGTCGAAGGCGCAACCGTGCTGTTGGATCTGCCACGTGCGACGTCCTTGGAAGAAGGGCAGCAATTGGCGACCGAAACCGGCCAGCGAGTCGACATTTTCGCCGCGCCAGAGCAGCTTCTTGCGGTGTCCGGTCCAGATCTGCATCGGATGGCCTGGCACATCGGCAACCGACACACCCCCTGTCAGATCGAGGCCGATCGCCTGCTGATTCAACGTGATCACGTGATCATGGCAATGCTGAGCCATTTGGGCGCTGTTGTGACCGAGGTGACAGAGCCTTTCACCCCCGAGGGCGGGGCTTACGGCCACGGACGCACCCATTCGCACGAGCATGGAAATACCCTACACGCCCATGCGCACGACCACACTCATGATCACAGCCATGATCACTGACGCGCCGCATCTTACGTTGATGCAATGGCTTTCCCCCGCCTATCCCGTCGGGGCGTTCAGCTATAGCCACGGGCTGGAATGGGCGATTGCGGCGCAGGATGTGAGTGATGCCAGCAGTCTGCGGGACTGGTTGAAAGATATCCTGTGCCATGGCGCCGGGCGCAATGATGCGATCCTGCTGGCCCACGCGTGGCGCGCGCCACGCAGCGCGCTGACCGAACTGGATGGGCTGGCGCGCGCCTTCGCCTCGTCGGCGGAGCGCTTGCTGGAAACCCGGCAGCAAGGCGCGGCCTTTTGTCGAACCACGGCGGCGATCTGGGGGGATGAGCTCCCAGAGCTGACCTATCCGGTGGCGCTTGGCTTTGCTGCGCGCAGTCACAACCTGCCGCTGAGCCTGACCGCTGCGTTCTATCTGCATGCTTTTGCATCGAACTTGGTGTCGGCCGCGATCCGGTTGGTGCCGCTCGGACAGACAGAGGGCCAAGCCGTTCTGGCGGCCTTGGCGCCGCTGTGCGAAGAAGTCGCCGAACAGGCGCAGACGCTGACCACCGATGATCTGGGCGGCGCCTGCTTTCTGGCCGATGTCGCCGCGATGAAACACGAAACCCAATATACAAGGCTGTTCCGCACATGACCTCTCCTCATGGCCCCCTGCGAATCGGGATTGGCGGTCCGGTTGGCGCCGGGAAAACCACCCTGACCGCCGCCCTGTGCCGGGTGCTGGCACCGGATCATTCGATCGGAGCCATCACCAATGACATTTACACGCAGGAAGATGCCGAAGCCTTGATGCGCATGCAGGCCCTGCCGCAGGATCGCATCATCGGCGTCGAAACAGGCGGCTGCCCGCATACTGCGATCCGTGAGGACGCTTCGATCAATCTGGCGGCTGTGGATGAGATGTGCAAACGTCACCCGGACCTTGAGGTCGTGATGATCGAATCCGGCGGCGACAACCTGTCGGCCACGTTCAGCCCTGAGCTGGCCGATCTGACGCTTTATGTGATCGACGTGGCGGCGGGGGAAGAGATCCCGCGCAAGGGCGGGCCGGCCATCACGAAATCGGATATTCTGGTGATCAACAAGACCGATCTCGCTCCCTATGTCGGTGCGTCGCTTGAGGTGATGGAGCGGGACGCCACCCGGATGCGCGCCGGGCGGCCCTTCGTGTTTACCAACTTGCGTCAGGGTCAGGGGCTTGATCAGATCGTAGCCTTGATCCGCGAGATCGGGGGGCTGCGCACGCCGGTGGTCGCATGAGCCCCGCAACTGCCCGGTTATTAAACCTTTTTCCAGCGGCGCTAAAAAAGGCCGCGCGGAAGGGCACAAAGCAGATGTGCGTGCGATCCCGCTCGCGCATACTTGCGAAAACACCTTAGAAGCACAGGCACCCAATGGCCATTATTGCAAGCATCCACCACCTGACCCACTACAAATATGATCGCCCCGTCACGCTGGGCCCGCAGATCATCCGCCTGCGCCCCGCGCCGCATGGGCGCACACGGGTGATTTCGCATTCGCTCAAGGTCAGCCCAGAGCCGCATTTCGTCAATCATCAGCAGGACCCGTATGGCAACTGGCTGGCTCGGTTTGTATTCCCCGAGCCGGTGCGCGAATTCAAGATCGAGGTCGATCTGACCGCCGATATGTCGATCTACAACCCCTTCGATTTCTTCGTCGAGGAGACGGCGGAAAACTGGCCATTCGAGTATCCGCTGGATCTGGACGAAGATCTGTCGATCTATTGCACGCCCGAACCAACCGGCCCGCTTCTGGAGCAGTTCCTGCGCCAGATCCCCCGCGACAAATTGCGCACTGTCGACAAACTGGTGGCGCTGAACGCGTTCGTGGCCAATCACGTCGGCTATGTCATCCGGATGGAGCCAGGCGTGCAGACGCCTGAAGAAACGCTGGATCGTGGCACCGGATCGTGCCGCGATTCAAGCTGGTTGCTGGTGCAGGTACTGCGCCATATGGGCATCGCTGCGCGGTTTGTTTCGGGCTATCTTATTCAGCTGAAACCGGATCTGAAATCGTTGGACGGCCCGTCGGGCACCGACGTGGATTTCACAGACCTGCACGCCTGGGTCGAGGCCTATGTGCCAGGCGCGGGTTGGATCGGGCTGGACCCGACCAGCGGGCTTTTGGCGGGCGAAAGTCATGTTCCATTGGCCGCGACGCCGCATTATCGCAACGCTGCGCCGATTTCTGGCATGGCCAGCTTTGCCGAGGTGAATTTCGACTTTGACATGACGGTCACGCGCGTATCCGAGCATCCGCGCATCACCAAGCCGTTCTCGGATGAAGCATGGGACGATCTGCTAAAACTGGGACACAAGGTTGATGAAAGTCTGACTGAGGGCGATGTGCGCCTGACGATGGGCGGCGAGCCGACATTCGTGTCGATCGACGACTTTGAGGGGGACGAATGGAACACTGCCGCCGTTGGCCCGGTCAAGCGTGATCTGGCCGACAAGCTGATCCGGCGTCTGCGCAGCCGTTTTGCGCCGGGCGGGTTCCTGCACTATGGGCAGGGCAAATGGTATCCGGGCGAAAGTCTGCCGCGTTGGACCTTTTCGCTGTACTGGCGCAAGGACGGCAAGCCGATCTGGAACAATCCCGATCTGGTGGCCGAAGAAACGGTGCAAACCGGGGCAACTCATGAAGACGCGGGCAAACTGCTGCGCACGATGGCGCAGGAGCTGGGGGTGGAGCCGGAGATGGTGCATCCGGCATATGAAGACCCAGCCGAATGGATCGTCAAAGAAGGCAACCTGCCGGAAAATGTGACGCCCGAAAACTCCAAACTGAAAGACCCCGAAGAGCGTCACCGGATTGCGCGGGTTTTTGGCAGGGGGTTGACTGATCCTTCTGGCTATGTCCTGCCGATCCAGCGCTGGCAATCCAAGGCCAGTGGGCACACGTGGCGGTCGGAAAAGTGGAAAATGCGGCGTGGGTATCTGTTTCTCGTGCCCGGCGACAGCCCGGTCGGGTATCGCCTGCCGCTAGAGGCGCTGCCGCATGTTCCAGCCTCGCAATACCCCTATACTTATGTCACCGACCCGACAGCGCCGCGCACAGATCTGCCTGAGTTTCACCAGCACAAGCAAGAGCCTGAGGCCACACCCGAACATACGCAACCTGTGTCCAGCTTTACAGCCGGGAGCGATACCCAGACCGTGATCGAACAGGCATTGGGCGAGGTGGGCGGCGCCGTTCGCACCGCCATGTCGGTCGAGGAACGCGATGGAAGGTTGTGTATTTTCATGCCGCCGGTCGAAGACGCCGAGGATTATCTGGAACTGGTCGCCGCAGCAGAAAAAGCAGCGCACAAGCTGGGGCTGCCCGTGCATATCGAAGGTTATGCTCCGCCACATGATCCGCGCATTGACGTGATCCGGGTCGCCCCGGACCCCGGCGTGATCGAGGTGAACATCCACCCTGCCGGAAATTGGGAGGATTGCGTGGCCACCACACAGGCCATTTACGAGGAGGCGCGCCAGTGTCGTCTTGGCGCCGACAAATTCATGATCGACGGGCGCCACACCGGCACCGGCGGCGGCAACCATGTGGTGGTGGGCGGGGCGACGACGCTGGACAGCCCGTTCCTGCGCCGTCCCGACCTGCTTCGCTCTCTGGTGCTGTACTGGCAGCGGCATCCATCGCTGTCCTATCTGTTTTCAGGACTGTTTATAGGGCCGACCAGTCAGGCGCCACGCATCGACGAAGCGCGCCACGACAGTCTGTACGAGCTGGAAATCGCGCTGGCGCAAATTCCCAACCCCGGCGAAGGCCCTGCGCCACAGCCTTGGTTGGTGGACCGGCTGCTGCGCAATATCTTGATTGACGTCACCGGCAACACCCACCGGGCCGAGATATGTATCGACAAGCTGTACTCGCCCGACGGGCCAACTGGCCGACTGGGATTGGTCGAGTTCCGCGGTTTTGAGATGCCACCAGACCCCAGAATGAATCTGGCGCAGCAATTGCTGATCCGCGCGATCATTGCCCGGATGTGGAAAGACCCGATTCAGGGCAAGCCTGTGCGCTGGGGTACGGTGCTGCATGACCGGTACATGCTGCCGCATTTCCTGTGGAATGACTTGCTGGATGTGCTGCGCGACCTGGACGAGCACGGGTTCAAGATGAACCCCGAGTGGTACAAGGCGCAGGCCGAATTCCGGTTTCCGTTCTGTGGCGAGGTCACATACGAGGGCAATAGGCTTGAGCTGCGTCAGGCGCTGGAGCCGTGGCATGTGCTGGGCGAAACCGGGGCGATCGGCGGCACTGTTCGCTATACTGACAGCTCGGTCGAGCGGTTGCAGGCGTCGTTTACCACCCCCAATCCTGACCGCTACAAGCTGCTGTGCAATCAGCGCACTGTGCCGCTGACGGCCTCGGGGACATCGGGCGAATTCGTGGGCGGAGTGCGGTTCAAGGCGTGGCAGCCCCCGCTGGCGCTGCACCCGGTTTTGCCAGTGAATGCACCACTGACCTTTGACATTTACGACACATGGACCGGGCGATCTCTGGGCGGGTGCGTGTATCATGTGGCCCATCCGGGCGGGCGCAATTATGATACCTTCCCGATCAATGGCAACGAAGCCGAGGCAAGACGGCTTGCAAGGTTTCAGGCGCACGGGCATACATCTGGTATGTTTACCCCAGCGCCTGATACACCGCACCCGGATTTCCCGAGCACGTTGGATCTTAGGCGCGCGCCTGGAATCTAACGTGTTATGTCCAATGTGACGCCCCCCATGCCCACAGGGCTGGGTTCTGATCTTGTTAAAGGCTATGCCGTCCCTTCGGGGGCGGCGGATGAGCTGTTTGACAAAAGCGGTCAGATGCGGCCCGTCTGGACGAATTTCATCAACCACATATCCAGCCTGAGCGCCGATCAGCTTGGCGTCCGTATCGCCCATGGCGATCAGTATCTGCGCGATGCAGGCGTGTATTTTCGCCGTTACTCCGGCACCTCCCCGGATGAACGCGACTGGCCGCTCAGCCATATTCCGGTCTTGCTGCACGACGACGACTGGCAACAGATAACACGCGGGCTGATCCAGCGCGCAGACCTGCTGGAACATGTCCTTACTGATATTTATGGCGCGCAAACGCTGGCGAGTACCGGGCAAATTCCCGCCGAACTTTTGGCGCAGAACCCCGAGTGGCTGCGCCCGATGGTGGGCATTGTTCCGCGCTCGGGCTATTTTCTGCACCATCTGGCGTTTGAGATCGGGCGCAACCCCGACGGGAGCTGGTTCGTACTGGGCGATCGGACGCAAGCCCCCTCTGGCGCGGGATTCGCGCTGGAAAACCGGCGGGCGACTTCGCGGGTGTTCTCGGATTATTTCACACGTACGAATGTGCGCCGACTGGCCGGTTTTTTCCGGGATTTTCGTGATACCCTGCGTGCCCATGCCGGCAGCAGCAGCGATGCCGCCATCCTGACCCCGGGGCCGGGCACCGACACCTATTTTGAACATGTTTATATCGCGCGCTATCTGGGCTTGATGCTGCTGGAGGGCGAAGACCTGACCGTGCAGAATGGTCAGGCAATGGTGCGCACTGTTTCCGGGCTGCGTCCCATCAACATGCTGTGGCGACGGCTTGATGCGCCCTTTGCCGATCCGTTAGAGCTGGACGAACACTCGCATATCGGCACGCCGGGTCTGGTCGGCGCATTGCGTGCAGGCAATTTGTCGATGATCAATGCTCTGGGCAGCGGTGTTATGGAAACCCGTGCGCTCATGGCCTTTCTGCCACGCATTGCCAAAAGCGTGCTGAACACCCCGCTGATATTGCCCAATATCGCAACATGGTGGTGCGGTCATGCGGCCGAGCGTGCTTATGTCAAAGCTCAGGCCGGGCGGCTGGCTTTCGGATCTGCCTTGTCCACTGGCCTGCCCTATGATCGCGACTCGGGCACCAGTGCAGCCAACGCGGCGCCGCCACCGGGGCAGGATCTTGCCGCATGGATCGACGCACAAGCGGGGAACCTTGTTGCCCAGCAGTCTGTCAGACTATCGACGACACCGGTTTACGAAAACGGCAGGCTGGTGCCGCGCCCGATGACCATCCGCGTCTTTCTGGCGCGTACTGACAACGGATGGCAGGTCATGCCCGGCGGATATGCCCGCATCGGGAAAAACCGCGAAACCACGGCCTTGGGGATGCAGGGCGGCGGCTCTGTGGCGGATGTCTGGGTCGTTTCAGACACCCCCGTTCCCCGCGAAACCCTGTCCCCCGCCAAGGGCAGCTATCAGCGCGTCCCCGAGGGCGCATTGCCAAGCCGGGCTGCCGACAACCTTTTCTGGCTGGGGCGCTATGTCGAGCGTGCAGAGGGCACAATCCGCCTGCTGCGCGCCTACCACCTGCGACTGGCAGAAACCGACGACCCCGAAGACCCAAGCGTGGCCTATCTGGCGTCATATTTACTGGGGTGGGGTGTTGACCCGACGCAACCAATCCCCGAAGCCCTAACGACTGAGATCGGAGCCGCCACGAACTGCGCTTCGAAAGTGCGTGACCGCTTTTCCGTCGATGGCTGGACCGCCCTGAACGACCTGACGAAATCACTTGGCAAGCTGGCCGTGACGGTCGAGCCCGGCGATGATTGCGCCCGAGCCATGGGCGTTCTGCTTCGCAAGCTGTCCGGGTTTTCCGGCTTGGTGCAGGACAACATGTATCGCTCCTCCGGCTGGCACTTTCTAGAATTCGGGCGCGCATTGGAGCGGGTATCAGAGATGGCGTCAGCGCTGGCCAGCTTTACCGATCCCGACGCACCTGAGGGGTGTCTGGACGTCGCAATTGAACTGGGGGACAGTGTGATTACCCATCAACGGCGCTATCTTGTCGATCCGAACCGCCAAAGCGTGATCGACCTTCTCGCATTAGACCGGTGCAACCCCCGTGCAATTCTGTTTCAGATCGACACGCTGCATGATCTTATCCCGGCCTTACCGTTCGGCAGACCGGCGTCTCAACACGCCCCTCTTTCCGAACAGATTGAACAGCTTCAAACCAAACTTGGGTCAATTACGCCGGACGCGCTAAGCCAAGCGCAGCTGACCGACATCGGCAACGCGATGGCCGAGCTGTCAGCCAGCCTGACCACAGCCTATCTGAACTGAAGCGGAGGGGCAAAGATGCAGTACGACATCAAACTGGTGCTGGAAAATACCTATCCTGATGCGACCGGGGTCGCCCGCAACCTGATCCATGTGATGCCGTTGCACAAGCCGGGACAGCAGGCGCTTCTCTCCGGCTCCATCACAGTATCGCCACGCCCGGACGAACGCCGCGACAGTTGCGATTTCTTTGGAAACACCGTGACCGAGATCGCCTTTCGCAGCCCCTTGGCAGCACTGAGCGTTACTCTGTCCGCGCGCGTTGAGCGCTTTGCTGTTCCCGAGCCGCAAGATGCTCAATCCTGCCTACTCGAACATCTCGGGCCAGAGCTGAAGGCCACGCAAACCGTTGCGCCCCATTCGCCGCAGCATTTCCTGTCAGCCTCGCCGCGCGTGGCAACCAGCCCAGCCATGACCGCCTTTGCCTTTGAGACCACTCGCCCTGGGATGCGTACGTTGGAAGCGGTCCGTGCTGTCGGGCAGCGACTTCATAAGGAAATGCGCTTTGATGCAGGGGCAACCGATGTGGATACGCCGCCTGAAACCGCCTTTGCCAACCGGCATGGCGTGTGTCAGGATTTCAGCCATGTGATGATTGCCTGCCTGCGCGGGCGCGGTATTCCCGCAGGTTATGTCAGCGGCTTCCTGCGCACGAGTCCGCCCAAAGGGCGGCCCCGGCTGGAGGGCGCAGATGCGATGCATGCTTGGGTTCGCGCCTGGTGCGGCACAGGATTGGGATGGGTGGAATACGACCCGACCAACGATCTGTTCGTCGCCGAAGACCATATCGTTGTCGCGTATGGCCGGGACTATTCCGAAGTCGCCCCACTGCGCGGTGTGCTGCGCACATCAGGCGCGCAAAGCAGCAGCCACAGGGTGGATGTGAAGCCACTCGCATAGACGCGGTCGTTCCTCGCCCACCCTGTTCCACCCTTATGTCAATTGGCCATCGCGCGGGTGATGATCAGTTTCTGAATGTCCGATGTGCCTTCATAGATTTGGCAAACACGGGCATCGCGGTAAATCCGCTCGACCGCGAAATCCTGCATATAGCCGTAGCCACCAAAGGTTTGCAGAGCCGCAGAAATGATCCGCTCTGCCGCTTCCGAAGCAAAAAGTTTCGCCATCGCCGCCTCGGTCAAGCAGGGCATTCCGGCATCCTTCATCCGCGCCGCATTCAGCACCAACTGCTTCGCCGCCTCAAGCTGCGTGCGTGCATCAGCCAACCGAAAGCCCACCGCCTGATGCGCCATCAAGGGCTGCCCAAATGAGGTGCGCTCCTGAGCATAGGCCACAGCAAGATCCAGCGCCGCGCGGGCCATGCCAACCGATTGCGCAGCGATTCCAATACGCCCAGTTTCCAGACTGGACAGAGCGATACGATATCCCTCACCCTCTTTGCCGATGCGCATATGCGCGGGCACGCGCAGCCCCTCGAACCGCAGCGCGCAAGTATCCGAGCAACGCTGCCCCAGTTTTTCCTCGACCGAAGTGACGTGATAGCCAGGGGTGTCAGTGCTGACCAGAAAAGCGGTGATCCCGGATTTGCCCTCGGCCCCCTCCATCCGCGCAAAAACGACGACCCATTCAGCGATCTGACCGGAGGTTATAAAGGCTTTCTCGCCGTCGATCACATAGTCATCCCCGTCCCGCCGCGCGCGGGTGCGGATCGCTGAGGCATCTGATCCGGCGTGGCCTTCGGTCAGGGCAAAGCCGCCAATGAATGCACCTGCCGTGGCAGGACGCAGAACCTCTTGCTGCTGCTTGGTCGAACCGTAGCGCTGCAATATCGCGTTGAACGGTGCATTGTGCACGCTCATCACAGTAGAAATCGCGCCGTCCCCGGCAGCGACTTCGATCAGCGCCAGCGCATACGAGACATAGTCCGCGCCAACACCACCAAGATCCTCGGGCACGGTCATGCCAAGAAAACCCAGCTCTCCCATTTGCGCCAAAATCTCGGGAGCGATCGTCTTGGTCTTGTCCCGCTCCGCCGCACCCGGTGCCAGAATATCGCGCGCGAACCCGCGTGCCATATCCTGAATCAGCTGCTGCTCCTCTGTCAGAATCGTCATCTAGTATCCTCCCATTCCTCATTGCCCTATGGCGGGCATTGAGAGTGTTTTCGCAGAAACCAAACCGAGCACACAGCGCTGTTTTTGCAAAACTATGGTGGCCAAGGCGGATTTGTCCGCCCAAAAAGGCAAAACGCGCCCTCGGGAGGGCGCGTTTTGAGCAGAAAACCAGTGTCGCGGAAGTTACCAGTCCGTCGGCCCCTTGTCGGCGAATTCATGCACTAGGAAATCGATGAAGGCCCGCACCTTTGGCTGGGTGAACCGACCCGGCGGATATACAGCATAAATGCCCTGCGTTTCGACCGGAAGGTCGGGAATCGCATCCTCGATCAGCCCTTTTTCCATCGCGTCTGCGTAGAGAAAGCTCGGGAGATACGCGATACCAAGACCTGAAATTGCGGCATTCAGCAAGGATTGCCCATCGTTCACACTCAGCCAGCCCGCAGTACGCACCTGACGCTTTTCGCCCGATGGCGCGGTCAGTTTCCACACGTTCCCGTTCGACTGGTTCGAATAGTGAAGTAGCTTATGCTCGTTCAGGTCGTCGATCTTCTGCGGGCGACCATATTTCTTGAAATAAGCCGGGCTTGCGATCATCCGCTTAGTTGTTTCAGTCAGCTTGCGGGCGCGCAGGGTGCTGTCTTCCAGCTCTCCAATACGCACGGCCATATCAAAGCCTTCGCTGATCAGTTCAACATAGCGGTTATTCAGGACCATGTTGACCGTGATGTCGGGGAATTCCGACAGAAATTCACCCAGCACCGGGCTGAGATGATTGACGCCGAAATCAGTTGCGACGCTGATCCGCAGCAGGCCGGACGGGGCCGATTGCATCGAGGTCACCAGCGCGTCGGCCTCGCCTGCGTCATTCAGAACACGGCGGGCACGGTCGTAATAGGCCAGACCGATTTCAGTCGGGCTGACACGGCGGGTGGTGCGGTTCAGCAGACGCGCGCCAAGGCGGGCCTCTAGGCTGGAAACATGCTTGGAAACGGCGGACTTCGAGATCCCCATCTTCTTGGCCGCATCGGTAAAGCCACCCTGATCCACAACTGTGGCGAAGGCTTCCATTTCGGTCAGGCGATCCATTTTGTTTCCCTTTTCACGACACTTCTCAGCATCAAGGTATCGCGGGGAAATCAGGCATGACTGCGGCAAGGGTCGGACAATATCAGGGTTTTGTCGAAGATCGTCCGAGCTGCGGAAACAGGGAAACAACGCGTTTCCGACAGGGGGGGGGGTGCCCCACACCGCCAGACGGCGCGGGGCAAAACAGAAAAGCGCCTACAGTGCGGCTGCCAAACGTGTCCCCTGATCGATGGCGCGCTTGGCATCCAGTTCGGCAGCGACGTCCGCGCCGCCGATGACATGGCAAGTCACGCCTTCGGCCTCCAGCGCATCGGCAAGGCTGCGTTCGCTCAGTTGGCCCGCACAAAGCACGATTGTATCGGCTGCGATAAGCGTGGGGTTTTCGCGGGCTTCGCCAAAGCTGACGTGCAAACCGGCGGCGTCGATCTTTTCGTAGTTCACGCCGCCAACCATTTTGACGTCTTTCATCTTGAGTGCGGCGCGGTGGATCCAGCCGGTGGTTTTGCCCAGCCCCTTGCCCAATGCCTTGGACTTTCGTTGTAGCAGCGTGACCTGACGCACGGCCGCATCGGGCTGTGGTCCGTCGGGGACCAGACCGCCGCGTTGGACTTCGGGATCTGTCACGCCCCATTCGCGCATCCACTCTGGTAGATTCAGCGTGGGGCTGTGGTCCGTCACCAGAAATTCCGCCACATCAAAACCGATACCACCCGCACCGATGATCGCGACCCGTTCACCGACCGGCGCCTTATCCGCAAGCACGTCAATATAGCTGAGGACATTGGCGCCATCCTGTCCGGGAATTCCGGGGTCGCGCGGCACAACACCGGTGGCGATAATCACCTCGTCGAAATCTTTGAGCGTATCGACTGTGGCCTGCACGCCCAGCTTCACCGTGATACCCGCATCCGCGACCATGACCTCGAACCAATCCACAAGGCCGTGGAATTCTTCCTTGCCCGGCACTTGGCGCGCCATGTTGAGTTGACCACCGAGGCGGTTGGATTTGTCGATAAGCGTGACCTTGTGCCCCCGCTCTGCCGCAGTCAGCGCCGCTGAAAGACCCGCCGGACCTGCGCCAACAACGGCGATGGTTTTCGGCACCTCAGCGGGGTTGATGACCAGATCAGTCTCGTAGCAGGCGCGGGGATTGACGAGGCAAGATGAAATCTTGCCACCGAAAGTATGATCCAGACAGGCCTGATTGCAGGCAATACAGGGCGCAATCCGGTCGGCCTTGCCCGCCGCCGCCTTGGCCACAAAATCTGCATCCGCCAGCATCGGGCGCGCCATTGAAACCATATCGGCGCAACCCTCGGCCAGCACTTGCTCGGCCACTTCCGGTGTGTTGATCCGGTTCGAGGTAATCACCGGGATCCCCACCTTCCCCATCAGTTTCTTGGTCACCCAAGCGAATGCCCGACGCGGCACCGAAGTTGCGATCGTGGGCACACGCGCCTCGTGCCAGCCAATCCCGGTGTTGATGATGGAGGCGCCCGCCTTCTCGATCTCTTGCGCCAACTGCACCACCTCGTGAAAGGTGGATCCGTTGGGCACAAGGTCGATCATCGACAGCCGGTAGATGATGATAAAATCAGGCCCCACAGCGGCGCGGACGCGTTTGACCACCTCTATCGGCAGACGCATCCGGTTCTCATAGGCCCCACCCCAACGGTCGGTGCGCTTATTGGTGTGCGTGACAAGAAACTGGTTTAGGAAATACCCCTCAGAGCCCATAACCTCGACCCCATCATAGCCCGCCTTCTGCGCCAGCGCTGCACTGTTGGCGATGTCGGCGATCTGTTTCTCGATCCCTTCCTCATCCAATTCTTTCGGTGGGAAAGGCGAGATCGGCGATTTCACCGGCGAGGCGCTGACACATTCCGGGCTATAAGCATACCGCCCTGCGTGCAGAATTTGCATCGCAATCCTGCCTCCGGCCTGATGCACCCGCTCGGTGACAATCCTGTGGTTGGCCACGTCGGTATCGGTCATCATACCTGCCGCACCGGGCAAAGGTCCCCCCTCGCGGTTGGGTCCAATGCCACCCGTGACGATCAGGCCAACGCCCCCGCGTGCGCGTGCGGCATAGAATTCTGCCACACGGTTCCAGTCTTTGGTTTCCTCAAGCCCGGTGTGCATCGAGCCCATCAGAACGCGGTTCTTCAGCGTGATATGGCCCAGATCGAGCGGGGCCAGTAGGTGCGGATAATTGGTCATTGCGTGCCTCCCTGATTTGACCGGTATCTGGCCAAAGCGGACGCGGCTTGTCACCCCCTACGCAGCGTCAGTAAGGTTTGCCATCCGGCAAACTGGGTTTGGGCGCTCACGCCGTTGGGCAGGACGAAATCACCGACACTTCACGACAACATTTCAGGCACGACTGCCTAGGCCGCTCTACATCGTCTCCAGACAATGCCGCCGAAAGGCGCGTTTAAGCATGTCCAACTCTTCACGCAGCAGATTGACCTCGGAGCGAATGTCATCGGCCAGCGCCTCGCCAGAGAGAATGGCAAAACTTTCCAGCGTTTCACCAGTCCCCACATCACGGATCAGGAAGGTCTGCACGCCGTCTGACAGAAGATCGACCGGGATCGGAACGCGCACCACCCAATGCCCCTGTTCGCGATCCTCGATCACCTCCAGCCCTGGCACCGCATGCTCCAGATGGGTCACTTCAAGGCGCGGCAAAAGGTTGTCCATCGACGAAGAGGTCAAGAACCCCTCCCAGACCCCTTCGAACAACCGGGTCTTGGTCAGCACCAGATCAGTCATCGCGCTTGCTCCTTACAACTCGGCCCGCGGGCGGCGGCTAAAGGTCAGATCCCGCAGAACCACCTGATTCATTTCGGGTCCCTCAAAGATCAGATCCAGCCAAGCCTTTTCGACTCGTTTTTCGTTCAGCTTAGTATAGGCCAGATCGAATTCGACCATGATATCTTCTTCATGCAAAGGTAGCTCTCGAACAATCTGTTCAGTGTTCGGCCCGTGTCGGATATTCAGCCGGGCAAAGATCTCCAGCGGCTTTTCCATCTCGACAATCGTATCCATGCGGATCAGGTGCCGCCGTTTCAGCCCCTGCACCGCCTCGGGCGGCAGGTCGATCACCAGCGACAGGAACGATCCGTCAAAGCGGAACACATCCATCCGCAACCCGAACGGGGCCAGATCCGCTTCGCGCGTGTTGCGCAGCTGGCGCAGGGTCAGCTCGGAAAAGACGCAATCGTGAAAAAGCGTAACCTCGCTACCGAGCGTGCTTTTATTCTCGACCGCAGACATACCCGGCACCGGCAATGGCCCGCGCCACAATTCTGGACGCCAGGACCAATCCGAGCCCTGCGGTTTGCGAAACGTGGTCGAGCCGATCATTGGCAGGGCCAGACGACTGTCGGCAACATGGATCAGTTGATCCAGATGAAGCCTGAGCTGCCGGGCCTGATTGCTGCGCCTTCGCAGCTGCGTGAGGTTGCTGGTACTTGCCTCGCGCGCGATCTTGGCCCACCGGCGTAGAATACGCCGAAAGATTGCCGCTTTTAGAATGCCGCCCCTAAACCGTGCCATTATTTACCGGTCCTGTTCTCTGCTCTTGATCCTGTTGTAACCGAAAGGTGTTTACAGAAACAAACGCCCAAATAGCTTATTCAGCCCCGTTGGGCGATCTTTTTCGTCAATCCGCTCATCACTCGCCGGGATCTCACCTTCCTTCGAAGCGTCCGCTGCAGATTTTGCAGGAGGTTTTGCAACGACGACGGGCTTTTGCGTCGCATCACTTCCCGCTGGACTGTTTGCTCGGATCTGTTCGGCCAGTTGCATCAAGAGCACCAACCCCGGCTCCCCAGTGACCGCGCTATTCTTCGCTCCATACAGCGCCAGCCCCACCATCTTGCCATTGATGATCATCATCCCTCGCCAATGTCGAGGATCCCCTGTTTGCGACAGCGCCTCGGTGGCCACGACCTGTACCACCGCCAGGCCATCGCCATTGATCCGCTGCAAGACCTTTCGATCCCCCAATGCCGCTGCAATCTCCTCTACATTCGGCTGAGAGGTCGTGCTGGCGCGGTCCACTACGGCAACGGTCAGGATCGCAGGCTCGACCAGAACTCCGCTAACCTGGCCAGTCAATTCAGCGCAAGCAGCCATCAGCGCGAACCCACCGCCCGGCTTTTCGCGCAGGCTTTTCTTCTCGATGCAATAGCCCGTCGGCGGCACCACCACCACCGCGCCGCTGGCCAGCGGCGCGCGATGCAGCACCGTCAACTCGTCTGGGTGCTGAGCGAACGACATCCCGTCCTCGTTGGCCAGACATCCAGACAGCGCAGCGGAAAATGCCACGCCTAGAACCAGACGTGAAACCCGCTGGGTTAAGGCCTTACAGATCGATGCAAACATACAGCTCGGCCTCGCCACCCCGGTAAGTCACCGCACCTTTGCGAGGCGAGACAACCAACGGCACGTCTTTCCAAAAGGCACCACAGGCACGTTGCGCCTGACGTTGATCATCCTGATTGCGATCTTGCCCCATCGCGCGTTCGTCAGTCACGGTGATTGTGGTAAATTCGCGCGGCGCACCGAGAGCCTGCGGGGTCAGCGCAACGCTGCATGGCGTGACTTCGTTCGGGCAGGTGGCCACACCAACCAAAGACTGGCCCCCTTCGTGGCGCGCGCCCTTCATTGCGTACATACAGGACCAATGCCGCTCGCGCTTCATACCATTGATCACAAAACGGCCGCCCAGCTTGGACCTGTCGAAATGCCAGTTCGTGATCATGACCGCCTCCCGGAAATACTCAAAAACGGAATAAACAAGCCCCCGCAGTGGCACAAGCCTGTTTGCCCCCGCCCGCCGCCCCTGTCCCTCGTGCCAAAAGCGCACTAAAAGCCAACCAGACGCCTCGCTTTCACATTTTCCAAATATCCCTGCCCGAGACATGCCCCTGCCCTACGCCGCTCATCTCCGTTTTGTCGCCCCAGCCCGCAGCCGGTCCGAACCCTGGCGGCTGGCGCTTGGCATCGTGATGGTCGTGGTGATCTATATCGGGCTACTTTGGGCGGTGCAGGCCATTGTCATGACGGTGCTGTCACCTGACGCCTACCTGATGTTTCGGCAAAGCACAGCACGGGGCGCGACCGCGGGCGGAGCGCTGTTCATCCTCGGCTCTTTCGCATGTCTAGCGGTTGCGATCATGGCCGTCGCGCATCAGTTGCATGGGCGCGGACCGGCCACACTGGTCGGACCGCCGCGCCTTGCTTTGCGGCAGGGCGTGACCGTCCTGCTGGGATTGACCATGCTGTTTACCGCGATCTGGCTGCTGCCCCCGTCGGAGGTCGGCCCGAGCGCGGAACAGACGCTTCCAGTACTGGATTGGGCGGTACTGCTACCGCTTTCGATCCCGGCATTGCTGATACAGACCACAGCCGAGGAACTGGCCTTTCGGGGCTATATTCAACAGCAACTGGCGGCGCGGTTCCGATCGCCGCTCATCTGGATGGGGTTGCCAGCCTGCTTGTTTGGCCTGATGCATTACCGCCCTGAGGCCGGGGGCAATGCACCGCTGTTGATGGCATGGGCGGCACTATTCTCTCTGGCGGCGGCCGATCTGACCGCGCGGGCAGGCACACTCGGCCCAGCCATTGTACTGCATTTCGCCTCGAATGCCACGGCAATCTTGTTTGTGTCATACGACTCAAGCCTTTCAGGCCTGGCTCTGCATCAGCAGCCGCTGGATTTGGCCGATACCGACGCCCTACGCCCGATGTTTCTGGCGGATTGCGCAACGCTTTTGCTGTGCTGGCTGACCGCTCGCCTGATTCTGCGGCGCTAGGAAGCTACGCATGTCTTACCTGCCTCATCGCGCATTCATCTCTCCGGCGTTGCCAACTGCCGATCTACCGCGGTTGATCATTGGCGTGGTTGCAATCGAGTTGATCTATGGCCTTTGTCTTGACGTGATCGCGATCGGCCTGACGGCCCTGCCCACAGACCTGTCCAACAGCTATTACTATGGCACCACGCCCGCTGGCCTTCTGGCGCAGCTATTGAGCTTTGGCTTTCTGGCGGGGGCCATCGCATTCGTTGCAAGGTTTCTGAACCGGCGGACGTTTCGTTCGCTGATCGGCGCGATTGGCCCTGCAGTGCATCAATTCCGGGTGACGCTTGTTGTCTGTCTGACGCTGTTTGCTGCAATTGAGTTGCTGCCGCCCTATTGGTCCACAGCCGGAGCGGAGCCCCGTTCGCCCGTGTTGTGGCTGATGCTCCTGCCACTGTCATTTGTTGCGCTGACGGTGCAGACGGCCGCCGAAGAGCTACTCTATCGCGGGTATGTGCAGCAGCAGTTGGCGGCACGGTTCAATACCCCGTGGATCTGGCTAACGCTGCCCAATCTGCTTTTCGCGACCGCTCATTGGGACAGCACTGCGGCCATGTCTGACGCCGTGCAATATATGGTCTGGGCCTTTTGTTTCGGGCTTGCCGCGTCAGACCTGACGGCGCGTACCGGTACGTTGGGGGCTGCGGTCGGCTTTCACTTAGCCAACAATCTCTATGCCTTTTTGTTTTTCGGCGAGGCCGGAAGCCCTGATTCCGGATTGGCCCTGTTGCTTTTTCCGCCCGAAGAACCACTCCTGATCCCGATCGCAGGCGATGCGCCCATTCTGTCGCTCTCACTGCTGGTCGAACTGTCAATTGTCGCCCTGATGTGGCTTGTTGCCCGCGTGGCGCTGCGCCGCTGATTGCATTTCGCTTGCGACCGGCTTATCTGACTGACCAACAACGGTCTAACGGGGGCATATCGCCAATGAACTGGATCACCAATTACGTCCGCCCGCGGATCAACTCGATTTTTTCGCGCCGCGAGGTGCCCGAGAACCTGTGGACGAAATGTGACGAATGCGGAACGATGCTGTTCCACCGCGAACTGACGGACAACCTGAACGTTTGCACCACTTGCGGCCATCACATGTCGATCACGCCACGTGCCCGGTTCGAGGCGCTGTTTGACGCCGGTATTTTCTCGGAAATTTCGGTACCCGAACCGCTGACCGACCCGCTGCATTTCCGCGATCAGAAGAAATATCCCGACCGGATGAAGGCTGCGCAGAAATCCACCGGCGAGAAAGAGGCGATGCTGGTCGCCACCGGGGACATCGGCCGAACGCCAATTGTGGCCGCCGCGCAGGATTTCAGCTTCATGGGCGGATCCATGGGCATGTATGTCGGCAACGCGATCATTGCGGCCGCCGAAGAAGCCGTGAAGCTGCAACGCCCGCTGATCCTGTTTTCCGCCGCGGGCGGCGCGCGGATGCAGGAGGGTATTTTGTCTCTGATGCAGATGCCGCGAACCACCGTGGCGGTGCAGATGCTGAAAGAGGCCGGACTGCCATATATCGTTGTGCTGACCCATCCCACGACAGGCGGCGTAACCGCTTCCTATGCGATGCTGGGCGATGTGCACATTTCCGAGCCGAACGCGCTGATCTGCTTTGCCGGGCCGCGCGTGATCGAGCAGACTATTCGTGAAAAGCTGCCCGAAGGGTTCCAGCGGGCCGAGTATCTGCTGGATCACGGGATGCTGGACCGGGTCACTCCGCGCCCCAATATGCGCGCCGAATTGATCGGGATTGTGCGGATGCTTTTGCGGCTGCCGCCCGCAGTCATGGGCGATCTACCCGCGCCTGCAGCGGAAACGGAAGTCGCTGGCGCGCCGCTGACTGATACGGAGATGCCCAAGGCGCCCCCCGCGACCGCACCTGCCACGAAAAAATGAACACGCCCACATCCGACGCCATTCTTGCCCGGATGATGGCGCTGCATCCCAAAATCATTGATCTGACGCTGGACCGAATGTGGCGGCTTCTGGCGGCACTGGGCGATCCGCAGGACCATTTGCCACCGGTGATCCATATTGCGGGTACCAATGGCAAAGGCAGTACGCAGGCTATGATCCGTGCCGGGCTTGAGGCCGCAGGCAAGAACGTGCACGCTTATACCTCGCCGCATCTGGCGCGGTTTCACGAGCGTATCCGGCTGGCTGGCGCATTAATTGACGAGGCCCACCTGACCGCGCTGCTGGATGAATGTTACGCCGCCAACAAGGGCGAGACGATCACCTATTTCGAGATCACGACTTGCGCCGCGCTGCTGGGGTTTGCGCGGGTTCCGGCGGATTACACGTTGCTTGAGGTTGGCCTTGGCGGACGGTTGGATGCGACCAACGTGATTGCCCGCCCAGCATTAACGATCATCACCCCGGTCTCGATTGATCATGAAGCATTTCTTGGAGATACGCTGAGCAAGATTGCCGGGGAAAAGGCAGGAATCCTCAAGCGCGGCGTGCCCTGTGTTGTCGGCCCACAGCCCGACGAGGCCATGGATGTGATCGAGGCCAAAGCGTCGCGACTGGGAGCCCCTTTGTTGGCCCATGGGCAGCACTGGCACTGTTTTGAAGAACGTGGACGGATGGTGTTTCAGGATGAGGCTGGCTTGCTGGACCTGCCGCTGCCCAACCTGCCCGGTGCTCATCAGATCCAGAATGCCGGGGCGGCCATTGCAGCGCTGCGCCAGCTCGGCCAGACCGAACAGGCAGCTGAGGCTGCGGTAAGCCGCGCGTTCTGGCCCGCGCGAATGCAGCGATTGCGGCAAGGGCCTTTGGTAGAAGCTGCGCCGGAGGCCGAACTGTGGCTGGATGGCGGGCACAATCCCGCTGCCGGGCTGGCGCTGGCGGCGCATCTGGCGACATTGCCGAAACGGCCGACCTATCTGATTTGCGGAATGCTGAACACAAAGGACATTACCGGATATCTGTCGCCGATGGCACCGCATGTGGCCGGTTTGACCGCTGTGTCGATTCCCGGTGAGTCCAATACCCTGCCCGCCGAAACGACTGCCAAGGCCGCCACCCGCGCCGGAATAAGCGCAAGCACCGCCGACAGCGTAACGCGGGCGCTGATGGCGATTACCACGCGGGAGCCGAGGGCGCGTATTCTGATTTGCGGCTCGCTGTACCTGGCGGGCCACGTGCTGAGGGAAAACGGCTAAACCTGTACCCGGCTGAATTTGGTGCCACGCTCGTCTGACAGGCACCCGCGCGGGCTTCGCAAGGTCATGCAGCCGATTCGAAGAAAAACGAATCACCGCTGTTGACTGATTCGCAGCGATTCGCCTATGGTCGAAACAAGATGTTTTGTGGCGATATGGTCGCCCTTCCGCAGGCACAAGCGATCAAGCAGTGCCACAGGAAAACAAGGTTGGCAGGCAGGCAAATCAGAGGGGCCGATTCAACGGCCCCCTTTTTTCCGACTACTTATTCAGCCTAGGCGTCGGTCGCCCATTCTTCGGACTGCATCTCACGTAGGCGGCTGGCCGTGCGCTCAAATTCGAACACGCCTTCACCTTCGAGATAAAGGCTTTCTGGATCCGCTGCGGCAGAACAGATCAAACGAACTTTGGCCTCATAGAGCGCGTCGATCAGAGTGACGAAGCGTTTGGCCTCGTTGAAATTGTTGCGGCCCAGGCAAGGGATGTTTTCCAGCACCAGCACTTTGATAGCATCTGCGAGAGCCAGATAATCCGCGGCACCCAGCATCCGGCCGCACAGGTCATAGAATGAAGCACGCGCAACGCCGTTGCGGAAGGCGGGGATTTCTACCTCGCGGCCTTTGACTTTCAGCACCAGTGGCGCGGCGTCGCCACCGCTGAGGTGTTCCCAAACTTGCTGGATGGAGTGGCGTGCGCTATCGTCAATGGGCGTGAAATAAACCGGGGCGCCGCTCAGGCGATCTTGGCGATAATCGCGCGGGCTGATCAATTCCCATACCACCATCTGCTGCTTCAATATCTCGATGAAGGGCAGGAACAGCTGCCGGTTCAGACCGTTTTTGTACAGATCATCAGGCAGGCGGTTACTGGTGGTGACCACCACCACGCCCGCTTTGAACAAAGCCTCAAACAGCCGCCCGACGATCATCGCATCGGTGATATCGGTGATCTGCATCTCATCAAAAGCCAAGACTTTGACCTCGGCCGCAACTTTGGCGGCGACCGGGGCCAGAGAATCCTCGATGCCGGATTGTCGGGCGGCGTGCATTGCGGTGTGGATTTCCTGCATGAAGGCGTGAAAATGTACGCGCCGTGCGGGCACATCGAGATGCTCGATGAACAGATCCATCAGCATGGATTTTCCGCGCCCCACGCCCCCCCAGAGGTACAGCCCCTGTGGCGGGGGCGGTGCCTTCCGGAACAGCCCCTTTTTCACCGGCGTATTCACCGCCGCGTGAATACGTTCGAACTCTGGCAGAACGGCCTCTTGGGCGGGGTCTGCGTGGTACTCGCCGCGAGCCACACGGGCCGCGTATGTTTCCTGGATGCGCGTCATGCCCACGGCATACCGCGCTGCCGCGACCAAGGAAAGGTGGGCTGTTCACTTGGCACCGCTTCGGGACGGATTGCGGCATCTGGTCACTTGAAAGGGCATTCTGACATCACGATGTGTTCAACAAGTGCTACGCCCGACGCCAAAGCGGTTGGCCCGGATGTGAGTGAACCGCCTAATTTTTGCAGCGCCACCACCATTTTGGAGAAAACCATGAACAAGTTCGTAGTCACAATTTTTCCCGACGAGAAAACCGCATATGAAGGGTTCCGCGCACTGCAGGAGCTGAGCGAAGAAGGTAGCATTTCGCTGTTCAGCAATGCCGTGGTGCTAAAAGACGCCGAAGGCGCAATCGAGGTCAAGAACGTGCAGACCGAAGGCCCGCTTGGGACGGCCATTGGCGCCGTTCTGGGCGGGCTTGTTGGACTGCTGGCCGGACCGATTGGGGCGGTGGCTGGTCTGGCAGGCGGGGTCATGGCAGGTGGTTTGTACGACCTATATAATGTTGGCGTGTCGAACACTTTCGTCAAATCTATCACCGATGAGCTAAGCCCAGGCAAGGCTGCGGTTATTGCCGAGGTGGCTGAAACATGGATGACCCCACTCGATACCCGGATGGAGGCGTTGGGCGGCATTGTCGTACGGAGCTTTCGTCACGATGTCGAAGACCAGCAGATCACGCGTGAAATTGACGTACAAAGCGCCGAATATCATCGGTTGAAATCTGCCGTCAGCCATAAAGCAATCGAAACCGAGGGGAACCTGCAGGTGCGCTTGGACGCGACCAAGAAGACGCTGAAAAACCTTGCTCACAAGGCCGAAGAAAAGATCGGAACCCTGAAAGAAGAGTTAGAGGTTCGCGCCGAGATCATGGAAAAACAGGCCAAGAAAACCTCGGGCGATGTTCAAAAACGCGTGGGTGAGCAACTCGCGGAGTTGAAAGATGATTACGAGAGCCGTCGTGACAAACTTGAAGCGACGGCGAAAAAGGCACGTGACGCGCTGAAAAGGGACGACTGAGAGTAACACCCAGCATCCCGGATACAGTTCTTGGCGCTGGGTGTTACTGATTTCACGAATTGACGTTATGGGTGTTTGGCCTACTGTGCCCCTTCGCACAGGAGTTTCCCAATGGATCGCAAAATCCCGCTTTTCACCCCCGTACTGATCGTGGGCTGCATCATCATTCTGGTCAATTTTGCGATCAGGGCCAGCTTTGGCATGTTCCAGATTCCAATTGCGCAGGAATTTGGCTGGCTACGTGCCGAATTTTCGCTCGCAATCGCGATTCAGAACCTGGCGTGGGGGTTTGGGCAGCCGCTGTTCGCCGCCCTGGCCGAGAAGATCGGGGACCGCAAGGCAATCGTTTTAGGGGCGATGACCTATGCGGCGGGGCTGGTGCTATCTTCGTTTGCCGTCACGCCGCAGGCCCATCAGCTCTATGAGGTGCTGGTCGGATTTGGCATTGCGGGCACCGGTTTTGGCGTCATTCTGGCGGTTGTTGGCCGGGCATCGTCGAACGAAAATCGCTCGATGTCTCTGGCGATCGCGACGGCTGCGGGATCTGCGGGGCAGATTTTCGGCGCGCCAGTGGCCGAGTGGCTGCTTGGGTTCCTCAGCTGGCAAAACGTATTCTTGATCTTTGCCGCTGCGATCATCCTTGTGATGGCGTTTTTGCCCCTGATGCGTAGCCCGAAACCCACCGCGTCGCGGTCTGAGGTCGAAGAAAGCATGGGGCGTATTGTGTCGCGCACGCTGCGGGACCCGTCCTACGCGATGATCTTTCTTGGCTTTTTCTCTTGCGGGTATCAGTTGGCGTTTATCACCGCGCATTTCCCGGCATTCGTGACCGAGATGTGCGGCCCTATTCTTCCAGGTGGGGCGCTGCACTCGCTGGGGATCACAAGCACCTCAGCGCTGGGGGCGGTGTCGATTGCGGTGATCGGATCGGCCAATATTGCGGGCACATTGCTAGCCGGGTGGCTAGGAAATCGATATTCGAAGAAGTACCTGCTGGCGACGATATATGCGTTGCGCACGGTGGTTGGCGCCGCGTTCATCCTAACCCCGATAACCCCGGTGACGGTGCTGATATTCTCAGTCGCGATGGGCTCGCTATGGTTGGCGACGGTGCCGCTGACCTCGGCTTTGATCGCGCAACTGTATGGGCTGCGGTATATGGGCACGCTATATGGCATCGTGTTTTTCAGCCATCAGCTGGGCAGCTTCATGGGCGTCTGGTTGGGGGGGCGGATGTATGACCTCTATGGCAACTACACCACAGTTTGGTGGATTGGGGTCGGTGTCGGGGCGTTTTCGGCCCTCGTGCATTTGCCAGTTCAAGAAAAACGGTCGCCGCTGGCGGCTTAGGCTTCTGCCACATCTGCAGCGATGGCATCCACGACCTGATCCGTATGCGTATAGGTCAGGCCATGGCCAGCGCCGTCAATAACCTCGTGCCGGGCGGCGTGGTTCCATTGCGCCAGAACGCCCATGGCGCGGATCGGAATTGCGCTGTCATCACGCCCCCAGACCGCAAGCACCGGCACGCCTGCCGCACCAATGGCGCGATGCTCGGCCTCCAGCGGGGTGCTGAGCATGCCGCGCAGCGAGGACAGGATCGCAGGCACGAAACCGCAATAAGTCAGTTCGTTTTGCTGCTTGTCCACGATCCGCTCGACCGAGCTGGGCAGGGCGCGTTCCGCCTCGGTGCCTTTGCGGTGATTGCGCGCAAAGAATGTCAGCATTAACCAGTCGCCAAGGATCGGAACATTGCGGGTGATCTTGGCAAGCAGCCCAAGATCATGCCCCATGCCCGCAGGCGCCAGCAGGATCAGACGGCGGATCCGACCGGGGTGTTCGGCAGCAAAGGCCGTGGAAATCGCGCCGCCCATCGAATACCCCAACAACGTGATGTCATCTGCCACGCCTTCGGTCGCCAGTAGGTCTTCGAGTTGACGCAGGAAAAATGCGCGGTCCTGAAGCCCTTTGGGCCGGTCCGAAAAGCCCCGACCGTAGAGGTCATAGATCAGCACCTGAAAACCCATCGCAGCCAGTCCTTTGGCAACCCCCTCCCACACGAACGAGGGAGTTGTCAGACCGTGCACACAGACCGCCACCGGACCGCGTTCCGGCCCGATCCAGCGAAAGTGCGTGATCCCCTGCGACAGGTTGACGAACTCGCCGGGCGCCTGTTCGCGGGCGCGGGCATTCATCGGTTGTTTCAGCGCTTCGCGCACGAAAGGCGCTACCAGAATAAGCGCAAGAACGCCAAGGGTCCATGTCATCGAGCAGCTCTCCAGCGGTCCAGGATATAGCGGCTGGTCATCAGGTCCAGATGCGCACCGCCGCCGTTTTTGAACAGGGTGATTTCTTCGGCGGTTTGGCGGAGGAACTGAGCAGGCTGATAGTAGTCAGCCACGAGGTGATCGCGAGAGATCACGCCCCGATCCAGAGGAATTTTGACCTCGCCGATATGACCAACTGTGGTGTCAAAACTGTCAACGAAAACGCGGGCACGGGCGATGGCATCGTCATCGGCCTCGCGCATATCGGGGCGGTAGGCGCCGATCAGGTCGATATGCTGACCGGGACGCAGCCACGCGCCTTTCAGCAACGGCTCCGTGCTCATGGTGGCCGAGGTGACGATGTCAGCGGCACGCACGGCAGTTTCCAGATCGTCGGCCACGGCCATCCCCGGATACTCTGCGGCCATCGCTTCGGCATTGGCGCGGGTGCGGTTCCAGACGGTAAAATGCGCCTGCGGGAAGGCCGCGCCATAAGCGTCACGCAGCGAACGGCCAACGGTCCCCGCGCCGACAATCAAGATCTCGCGGCTGTCAGGGCGTGCCAGACGGGTCGCGGCCAGCAGGCTGTCGCCCGCAGTTTTCCATTTGGTGACAAGGTGGAAATCCACCAACGCCTCAAGCATGCCATCGCTGTCGGAATACAGACTGACCGCCCCGTTGACCATCGGCTTGCCCTGTGCGGGATTGCCGGGAAACACAGTGGCAGATTTGACCGCCAACCCCAACCCATCGATCCACGCAGCGCGGTTGAGCAACGTGTCGGGTGTGCGGTACAAGAAAGTATCAGCAATTTCGGCCTTGGGCAGCGTATGCCCAACCGCAAGCGCCTGTGTCAGGCCGATCCAGTCGAGCAGGGCTTCGCCCTCTGCAAAGGGAATGATGGGAAAACTCATGCGGCCTCGCTTTCAGAGAGAACGCCGTGGGCGATCAGACAGTCGGCCCAGCCTTGCGCGCCCTCGAACAGGTGTGTGTACCAGCCGCGTGCACCAGCGGCTGCTATATTTTCGGACCGGTCATCAGTGAACAGCAACGTATCCGGGGCAAAGCCGCTGGCCTGCTCAAGCGCCTCGTAAATGGCGGGATCAGGCTTGATCAGCCCCATATGGCCCGAGATGAATTTCTGGTCGAACTCTTCGAGGAAAGGATAGTGGCGCCGGGCAATCTCGAACGTTTCGATCCCGAAGTTTGACAGCGCCAGAACCGGAACACCCTTGCCGCGCAGCGCCCTCAGCAGGCGAATGGAGTGCGGGATTTCGGGACTCGCCATTTCAATCCAGCGATCATGCCACAGGTGGATTTCGTCACGGAAAGCCGGATATTGATCCGCAGCGCCAAGGATCGTGTCAGTAAAGTTCTGGCCCCGGTCCACCTCGTCGTTGAGCACGTGCAGGGGCACGGTTGCGAACAGGTCCTGCCTGCGGGATGGCCCCACTTGGCGGTCAAAGAAGCGTTCTGGCTGCCACTCGATCAGCACATTTCCGATATCAAACACGATGGCTTGCAGTGTCATCCCCTGCTCCGGTTTCGGGGCGCACGCGCCCGGTGTCAGGCGGGCCGTTGCGCCGCGCGCAGTTCCCGTTCCAATGCTTCAAGAAAGCGGGAACGGTCGGCTTTTGTAAACCCCTTGCCGCCACCTTGGCGAAACGGATCGGCGGCCCGCAGATCTGCCATCAGATCGCGCGTGGCCAGAACATTGCCGATATTGGCCTGCGTCAGCGCCTCGCCGTTGTGCTTCAGCACACGTGCACCGGCCTCGACGCATTTCGCCGCCAAGGGGATGTCGCCCGTGACCACCACATCGCCCGGCCCCGCGCGATCGGCGATCCACATATCGGCCACGTCGGGACCATCGGGCACGATCACCGTTTCGACCAGTGGGTTTTGCGAGGGGCGCAACCCACCGTTGCTGACCACATACATCGGCACGCGGTGGCGCGTGGCCACACGCTCTGCCTCGTCCTTGACCGGGCAAGCATCGGCGTCGATGTAGAGTTTGCTCATGCGTACAGCGCCTCGGCATGGAAGGCGATGTGATCCTCAATAAACGTCGAGACGAAGAAATAGCTGTGATCATAGCCCTTCTGAAGCCTGAGCGTTGCAGGCACCCGGCGTTTTGCTACGGCCTCAGCCAAGGCCTCGGGCATCAGCAAGTCAATGAACTGATCGTCGCTGCCCTGATCAACCAGAAGCGGGATCTCCAGCCCGACCTCGCGCAGCATCAACGTCGCGTCATGGCGGGCCCACGTTGTCTCATCCGCCCCCAAATAGGCGGACAGTTGTTTGCGCCCCCAATCGCCCGCTGTCGGATGGCAGATCGGCGCGAACGCCGAGACCGACCGGAACCGCCCCGGCAAGCCCATTGCCAACGTCAGCGCGCCATGGCCGCCCATCGAATGGCCGGTGATCGACTGGCGTTCTTCATCGACGGCGAAATTGCGGGTGATAAGCTTGGGCAGTTCGTCAGCCACATAATCCCACATCCGAAAGTGCGGCGCCCATGGGGTTTGAGTGGCGTTGACATAGAACCCAGCCCCCTGCCCCAAATCATAGGCGTCGTCATCTGCCACACCCGGCCCGCGCGGGCTGGTGTCGGGAAACGCCAGCGCAATGCCCTGTTCGGCGGCCCAAGCCTGTGCCCCCGCCTTTACCATAGCGTTTTCGTGGGTGCAGGTCAGACCCGACAGATACCACAGCAGCGGTACGGGGGTCTCTTCGGCCTCTTCCGGCAGAAACAGACCAAAGGTCATCTCCCCTCCCGTCGCGGCCGAGCTGTGCTTGTAAACGCCCTGAACGCCACCAAAGCATTTGTTTTCCGAAACCGTTTCCATCACACGCTCCTGTCTGTTTCCATATGGCTATCGCAGGGCGGCCAGCGCAGCAAGGATCAGAGCCGCGTAATCCAGGCAATCACCGCTGAAACCGTGAAGATACTAAGCCCGGTCGAAATCAGGATCGAGGCCGACACCCGCTGCGGAGCAACACCATAGTGCTGCGCCAGAATATAGACATTGCCAGCGACGGGCAGCGATGCCGCGGCGATCATAACCCCGGCGGCATAGGGCTCAACCGGGAAAAGCACTAGCGCGGCAACCGCTACAAACGCCGGGTGCAACACCAGTTTGCAGAATGACAACCAGCCCGCCACTGCCATCTTCTCGGCTGATTTCGTCGCCAGCGATGCGCCGATGGCAAACAGCGCGCCGGGCGTCGCCGCCGCCCCAAGGATCGAAACAAATTCGTTCAGCGGATCGGGGATCGGGATCTGCAACGCCGACCATGTCAGCCCTGCAGTGATCGACATGATCATCGGGTTTTTCAACAATCCCAACCCTACGGTGCGCAATATGCGGATCGACATCCGCCCATCGCGCGCGCCGGTGATCAGGATCACGATCAGACTGCCAAACACGATCAGATCGACGGCCAGAACCAACATCACCGGACCGATCGCGGCCTCGCCCAGCAACATCACCAGCATCGGCACACCCAGAAAACCAACATTGCCGATCACCGCGCATTGGGCCTCGACCGCCGCCTCTTCAATCCCGCGTCGGCGCAGAAAGGACACCAGCGTGGCGATGCCATACACAAACGCCGTGCCCCAGAGATAGGCCATCACGAACGGCAAATCGAACACCTCGCGCAGCGACAGATTGGCCGAAAACCGGAACAACATCGCCGAAAGCGCAAAGTAAAACACGAATTTCGTCAGCCACGCCGTCGCCTCTTCGGGGAAAAAGCGCGTGCGACCGGCACCATATCCCAGCCCGATCAATGCAAAGAATGGCAAGGTTTTGAAAAATATCTCAAGCATTCACCATGCCTAGCAGGACAATTTCCCGCGTCAATCACCAAGCGCTTCGCCGAGACTAAGGGCGCACCAGCCCGGCCAATCGGTCACACCCGTGGCTCCTTCACCTCGCCCAGCTTCTTTCTGATCCAAATACTCACGACCCGGCCCGCCACAGGCTCAGCCACTACCGATCAGCACACCAGCAGCAAAGACCAGCGCCCCTCCCAGAACCACCTGGAACGCCGCGCGGAAAAATGGCGTTTCCATATACCGGTTCTGAATCCAGGCAATCGCCCAAAGCTCCAGAAACACCACAACAAAGGCAGTGATTGTGGCGGTCCAGAAATCCGGGATCAGATAAGGAAGCGCATGGCCCAACCCACCAAGTGTCGTCATCACACCCGCCGCGATGCCGCGTTTGATCGGCGACCCACGCCCCGACAGTTCACCGTCATCCGAGGCGGCCTCGGTAAAGCCCATCGAAATACCTGCCCCGATCGACGCGGCAAGGCCGACAAGAAAGGTCGTCCATGTGCTCTGCGTCGCAAAGGCGGTGGCAAAGATTGGCGCCAGAGTACTGACCGAACCATCCATCAGCCCCGCCAGCCCCGGCTGCACCCAGGTCAGTACAAACTGTCGATGTGCACTGCGATCTTCCGATGCGCGACTATCGAGATCAAGGTGGTCTTGCTCCAATTCGCCTGCGCGGTCTTGATGCCCGGCCTCGGCGGCGGCCAGATCGCCCAACAGTTTGCGGGTGTCGGCATCTGTGCTGTGCTTGGCGGCGGTCAGATAGAAATGTTCGGCATCTCGCTCCATCGCCTCGGCCTCGGTGCGAATGCGTTCGATCCCGAGGTTCTCGATCAGCCAGACCGGACGGCGCGCATAATACCCGGCCACATGCTCGCGCCGGATCAGCGGAATTGTCTCACCAAAGCGTTTGGTGTGCTGATCGATCAGCATTTGGCGATGGCCGTCTTCTTCAAGCGCCATGCCGTCGAAAACCTGTGCGGTATCTGGATATTCGTCCCGCAGCCGCTGAGCATAGCTTCGGTAAATCTGGGCGTCATCCTCTTCCGAAGAAATTGCGAGCGCCAGAACCTCCTGTTCGCTCAGATCCTTGAAATGGCGGCGCTGAGTCAAAAAACGCATATCAAACCCCTGTTTAGAACAATTCTAATTTTAGCGCTCTGCTTGAAAACAGGCAAGGGGCAAGCGATGCCCCGAGAGGAGAGTAATGTCCCCGGCCGAGTATTTGCAACGCAACCGAAGGACGCAGCCCGGAACGAGCGCACGACCTTCTGCTGCCAAGAGTGTCGCGTGACGGCTCAGTCGATGCGCCGAACCAAAAGCTGGTTTCCCGGCCCACGTTTGGTTTCGAAAATCTTCAGATCCGCGACCAGATCGCTGAGCTTTTTCTTACCATAACTGCGCGTGTCAAAATCGGGATTGGCAGCGGTAATGAACTGCCCCAACGGCCCAAGCGCGTACCAGTCATCCTCCTGATCAATCGAATCCATCGCCTTCAGAATCAGATCGCGGGCCTCTGTCAGGTTGGCCGTGGGGGCAGGCACGCTGCCCGGCACGGCTGTCTTTTCCTTGACCTCGGGTGCGGCCAGGTTTTCCAGAAAGATGAAGCGCTTGCAGGCCTTGCGAAACGCCTCGGGGGTTTTCTTGGCACCGATGCCAAACACATCCAACCCCTGTTCGCGGATACGGCTGGCAAGGCGGGTGAAATCGCTATCGGAGGAAATCAGCACAAATCCGTCAAACCGCCCCGAGTGCATCAGGTCCATTGCATCGATCACAAGCGCGATGTCGCTGGCGTTTTTACCGACCGTGTTGGCTGGCTGGTGATGCGGGACAAGGCCGAATTCGGCCTGCACCTTGTTCCAACCGCTCATCTGGGTGCTGGAAAAATCGCCATAACAGCGCCTAACGCTGGCCTCGCCCATACCCGCGATTTCGTCAAAAATCGCTTTGGTCCAGCGCGGCGACGTGTTGTCAGCGTCAATCAGGACCGCCAGAAGAGGGGGTTTTTCGGTTGGCATAATGACTCTTTCTTGCTGTTGGGGTCCGCCACGAAAGCGCGCCGGACCCAATGACAATCCCCATGGGGGCAGGCGTTAGTAAACCACCACGCTGCGAATGCTTTCCCCTGCATGCATCAGGTCGAAGCCTTTGTTGATGTCCTCCAGCGGCATCGTGTGAGTGATCATCGGATCGATCTCGATCTTGCCGTCCATGTACCAATCGACGATTTTGGGCACATCAGTGCGCCCGCGCGCACCGCCGAAGGCCGTGCCACGCCAGCTACGCCCGGTGACCAATTGAAACGGCCGCGTACTGATTTCTGCACCCGCTGGCGCCACGCCGATGATGATGCTTTCACCCCATCCTTTATGCGCAGCCTCAAGTGCTGTGCGCATAACGTTCACGTTGCCAGTGGCGTCAAATGTGTAATCCGCGCCGCCCTTGGTCAGCTCGACCAGATGCGCCACCAGATCACCTTTGACCTCAGCGGGATTGACGAAATCGGTCATGCCAAACCGCGTGGCCATTTCGACCTTCGAGGGGTTTAGATCCACACCGACAATCTGATCCGCCCCCGCCAGCCGCAGCCCCTGAAGCACGTTCAGACCAATGCCGCCCAGACCGAACACAATCGCCCGGCTGCCGATTTCCACCTTGGCCGTGTTAATCACCGCGCCGATGCCCGTGGTCACGCCACACCCAATATAGCAAATCTTGTCGAAGGGCGCATCAGGCCGCACCTTGGCCAGTGCGATTTCCGGCAGAACCGTGTGATTGGCAAAGGTCGAGCAGCCCATATAGTGCAGGATCGGCGTGCCATCCAGCATCGAAAAACGGCTGGTCCCGTCCGGCATCAGCCCCGCACCCTGCGTCGTGCGGATCTTCTGACACAGGTTGGTTTTCGGGTTCAAACAGTATTCGCACTCGCGACATTCCGGCGTGTAAAGCGGAATAACATGATCGCCGGGCTTCAGGCTGGTTACGCCTGGCCCAACCTCCAACACCACGCCCGCGCCTTCGTGACCCAAGATCGCCGGGAACAGCCCCTCGGGATCGGCCCCGGACAGTGTAAATTCGTCAGTGTGGCAAATGCCAGTGGCCTTGATTTCCACCAGAACCTCGCCCGCCTTCGGGCCTTCAAGGTTCACTTCCATGATTTCAAGTGGTTTTCCGGCCTCGATGGCGACGGCAGCCCTTGTACGCATCTTTCGCGTCCTCTCTGTTTTCCGAACTGGACCCTGAGCCAATCCGGGCAGGTTTTCAACCTCGCTCTTGCGAAAGACGTGGCACAAGTGCCGTCGAAAGGCCGCGAAAGCCACCCAGAGCAAGATCGTCAGCCAGCGGCCATAGAGGATCCGGTCCATACTATCGCACGACTGCGGGACAGTGGCGCGACGGCCCCACCGGCGACATATCCGCGATGGCCGCAGCCCACTACCTGCAGACGTATATACTTCTCCCCTCGCAAGACCCTTGATTTGCCCGAAATTTAGCGCAACTCTGAGGCATGACGCTCCAACCGCCTACACCCTTTCCACAATCGCGCCCACCCGAACAGGTGGCCTTTGATCGGCACGAACTGGGGGAAATCCTTGGCCTCTATGGCCGCATGGTGGCCGCCGGTGAATGGCGCGACTATGGAATTTCGTGCCTGCGCGAGGTGGCAGTGTTTTCCGTCTTCCGCCGCACCGCCGAAAACCCGCTCTACCGGATTGAAAAACGCCCGCGCCTGCGCATGCGGCAGGGCATGTATGCCGTGATCGGCATTGATGGTCAGACACTCAAACGCGGGCATGATCTGAAAACCGTCCTGCGGGTACTGGAACGCAAGCTCATCCGGGCCGTGGAATAACTATCAATTGCCTTTGCCGGCCCAAACACGGTGCCCAGCATTCACATTTTCCAAATATCCCCGCCGGAGGCCTTCAGGCCTCACACCATCTGACACAGCAGTTCAAACATGATCGACACGGCCAAAAACGCTGTAGCCCCCGAAGGGTCAAACGGCGGCGATACCTCGACCATATCAGCCCCGACGATCTTGATGCCGCTCAGCCCGCGCACGACCTGCAGCGCCTGATAGGAGTTTGGACCACCCACCTCGGGCGTGCCCGTACCAGGGGCAAAAGTCGGGTCCACGAAGTCAATGTCATATGACACATAGGTGTCACCCGCGCCAACAATCTCGCGCGCTTCGGCCATCACGTCCTCAACCCCGCGGGCGTGAAACTCCTCAATAGGGATGATCCTGATCCCGACGCTCGCGGCGAAATCCTGATCCTCGCGATCATATTGCGTGCCGCGAATACCAATCTGCACAACGCGTTTGGGATCCAGAAGCCCCTCTTCCACCGCGCGGCGGAACGGTGTGCCGTGCGTATACATCGTGCCGCCAAAATAGGAATGGTACAGGTCGGTGTGGCTGTCGAAATGCACCATCCCCACAGGTCCGGTTTTGGCCACGGCCCGCAGGATCGGCAGCGATGACAGGTGATCCCCTCCTGCCGTCAGGGGCACAATCCCCGCGCCCATGACCTGATCGTAAAAGGCCGTGATCCGCGCCATGCTGTCCTGAATATCCGCCGGGTTCGGCCCGACATCGCCCAGATCGGCGCAGGCCCGTGCCTCGAACGGGCGCACCCTGCTGACTGCATGCTCCGCCCGGATCATGGTCGACGCATCGCGCAGCTGCCGCGGGCCGTGCCGTGGACCGGGGCGGTTGGTGGTGCCACTGTCCCACGGCACGCCGATCACCCCTATCTGCACATCATTGAACCGCTCGTGGCCCGGCGGCACATAGGGCAGACGCATGAATGTCGGAATCCCCGCAAACCGCGGCAAATCAAAGCCCGAGACCGGGTGAAAATAGGCGTCGCTCATTTTTCGGCTCCTTTTGTTGGCACAGGCAGGCGGCGGTGCGATGTCACCGGCCCACCACCTTGCGCACTGATCCGGTCAATTGCGCCCTGCTTATCCTCATAGCTGACGGCCATATGGAACGCATTGGCGTGCAATATCCGCGCCTTGTCAGCCACCAGCGCAACATGACCTTTCCAAAACAGCAGGTCACCCCGACGCGCTGCTGCGCCGTGCTCCAGCGCTTGACCCAAGGCGGCCTCCTGCAAGTCGCTGTCACCGGGGCAATCGATGCCGCAAGCCAGACATGCCGCCTGTACCAATCCCGAGCAATCGATTCCCCAGATGCTGTTTCCACCCCAAAGATATGGCACGCCGAGATACTGCTCGGCCACCTCCAGCGGATCGGTGGCGCGCTGTTCGATCGGTTCCAGATGTGGCACCGGCACATAGCCATCCAGCGTGACATAGAACGGCCCGACCTGCCCGGTCACTCGCAACTGTGCCCCAAGGCTCAGCGCCATCCGTTCGGGTGATTTGAAATTCGGCTCAGAATAAAGGTGGCTGGAGCGCGCCGAAACTCGATGTGTCGCCGGGCGCCGGTCCTCAAGCTGATTGACCGTCAGATACCCGACATAGCCATCGCGCTCCGCCTGCACAAAGGACCATCCAGCCCGCACCTCATATTGCGTCACCACCTCGCCCAGCAGCAGCTGCCGCTCGCGCCGCCCGTGCGGGGCAGACAGCAGATCCACCAGCGGCTGGCAGACGGAACGCCGTTCGCCTTCTGCAAACAACGGGGCTTCGATCTGCCCACGCAAATGCGCGGCGGCAACACGGGCATTGGCGGGGATCAGACGGCGGTCCATCGCTTAGATCCCTAGCAAGCCGGGCAACGCCTGCAACAGCGCCCTTGCGCCCATACCTACCCCGCCCTTGGGTCTGGCCGGGGCCGCCACGGGTTGCCAGCCGTAAATGTCGAAATGGGTATAGCGCACCCCCTCGCCCGCAAAGCGCCGCAGGAACAACGCGGCCGTAATCGCGCCACCAAAGCCACCCTTGGGCGCATTGTCCAAATCGGCGATGCCCGGTTCGATATCCGCCTCGTATGGTTCCCAAAAAGGCATCCGCCAGACCGGATCCGCCACAGCGGTGGCGGCATCACTCAGCTCAGCCGCGACCGTATCGTCATCGGTGAAGAATGGTGCCAGATCCGGCCCCATGGCCACCCGCGCGGCGCCCGTCAATGTTGCCATCGACAGCATCAGATTGGGGGCCGCCTCGGCACCATACGCCAAGGCATCGGCCAGCACCAACCGCCCCTCTGCATCGGTGTTGTTGACCTCGACCGTCAACCCTTTGCGCGACGTCAGAATATCCTGCGGCCGGAACGCGTTGCCCGCCACCGCGTTTTCCACCGCCGGGATCAGCACCCGCAGACGCAGCTTCAGGCCCAGCGCCATGATCATATGCGCCAGCCCAAGAACCGTCGCCGCGCCGCCCATATCCTTTTTCATCAACCCCATACCGGCGGCGGGTTTCAGGTCCAGCCCACCGGTATCGAAACACACGCCCTTGCCCACAAGCGTCAAGGTTGGCCCGCTGTCCCCCCATCGCAGATCAATCAGCCGTGGCGCTTGATCACTGGCACGCCCCACCGCATGAATCATCGGGAAATTTTGTGCCAGAAGCGCTTCGCCCCGGATCACCTCAATATGCGCGCCATGCTGACCCGCCAAGGCCGCACATGCCGCCTCCAATGCCACAGGCCCCATATCACTGGCCGGGGTGTTGATCAGATCGCGGGTCAGAAACTCTCCTGCCGCAATCACCTCCAGCTTTGCGGCATCGACACCCTCAGGGGCAACAAGCCGCGCGGCGGGCGCAGTTTGCACCCGGTAGCGATCAAACACATATCCCGCCATCAGCCATCCAAGCGCCTCTTCCTCGGCCCTGTCGGCAGGCAAGCCCGACGCGATCCGGTACGCGCCCCCCGGCAGGCCTGAAACGGCCGCCGCCAGATGGAACCGGGCGCGCTTGCGCTGCGCGGCAGTGCCATAGCCCACCAGCACCGCCTCCGGCGCGCCATCGGCGCCGGGGATCAGCAAACTGCGCCCGATCGCAGCCTTGAACCCCGCAGCCTGCACCCATGTCTGGACAGGTGCGGGTTGCGACGCGACCCATCCCTCAAGTGCATCTGCCTCGATGATGTGCACAGGCAGGGCGGTTTCGTCCGTGGTAGCAAATCCGGGGGTCATACAGGCACGCCTTTCTGGGAACTCGGTCCCGCCAGCCTACGCCTCCCATCTGCGCCTGCAAGGGGGGTCAGATCGAAAGGTCCTGCAAATCCCAAACAGCGGAAAGGGACTGTTCCCCGATCCTCAGCAACCGCGCCAAGGTCGCGGCCAGCGCCACCCGGTCAGCGGCATCGATACAATTGATCACATTCTGCGCCGCGCGCGCCAGCGACCACATCCCGATCTGTTCGGAAATCCCCACAAGCGAACGGACGTTCTTGCGCATCTCTGCCTGCTCTTCACTGCGATACAAACGCTCTGCATGAGTCAGGCGCGCCGCCAGTTCCTCCATCGCGCGACAGACGACATCTTCTGCCCCAGCCTCGCCCAATTGATCGTAAAGCTCCCCCAGTTGATCGGAGTCCAGCCGAACAGCCTCATCCGGCCGCAGCAATGTGATATGGTCCACGTCTCTCACCCCTTCTTATTCTTGGTCTGCCCCCACGGCGCACCAGATGTGCGCTCCAAGAGGTTCCCAAAAGGTTGAGGCCGCCGATTGTTTTTCCTCGAAAACTATATAAATCCGGGGTATCTGATTTCGCCAGTGCCCAACAAATCGCAAGGACAACGACATGAAGCATGCCAAACCCCTGCCCGGCTATCTGGTCCAGCGCTATCACGGCTGGAAGGCAACGGCCTATCAAGAGAACCAAAGTTGGTATCGCCGTCTGGCGGACGAGGGACAGCGCCCCCGCGCCATGGTGATTTCATGTTGCGATTCCCGCGTGCACGTGACTGCGATATTTGGTGCCGATCAGGGCGAATTCTTCATCCACCGCAATATCGCCAACCTTGTCCCGTCCTATGAACCTGACGGCAATCAGCACGGCACATCCGCCGCCGTGGAATATGCTGTAACCGCTCTGAAGGTCGCACATATCGTCGTGCTGGGTCACTCCAATTGTGGCGGTGTACAGGGATGCCTTGATATGTGCTCGGGCCATGCGCCGGAACTGGACGAGAAATCCTCGTTTGTTGGTCGCTGGATGGATATCCTGCGCCCCGGCTATGAAAAAATTAAAGACATCCCCGATGCGCAAGGCCAGTTGCGCGCCCTGGAAAAACAGGCCGTCCTTACATCTCTGGACAACCTGATGACCTTTCCTTTTGTCTCTGCGGCCGTGGAAAAAGGACAGCTTTCGATCCACGGGCTTTGGAACGACATCGGCGAAGGCGGGCTGGAGCAGTATATTCCGGCGACAGAAAAATTCGAGGCTATCTGAACTGACATGATCTGGGGAAACTCGGGGCGTCCTTGGTTTCCCAGATAGCGAAGAAACGATGCCGCGAACGGAATTTCGCTAGAGATGACTGCTCGTGCCTTGGCAATCGACAGCAGGCAAATATTGGTCGGGCTGAGAGGATTCGAACCTCCGACCCCCTGCTCCCGAAGCAGGTGCGCTACCAGGCTGCGCTACAGCCCGACCGTGGGATTGGCGATTATACCGCGCAGGCGAGTTTGGCAAGCCCCGGCGAAAGAGGAAAGTCAGGATTTGCGCCAGAGCTTTTGCACGGCGCCGACACGCGGCATTGTGCCCACGGCGAACCTGCTGCGGGTGCTAAGAACGGGCGTGTTGACGGATACTGCGGATTTGTCTTCGCGAAACACAATATAAAGCCCGCTGCAGATCACAACGCAGGCCCCAATGATTGTACTGCGATCAGGGTATTCATCAAAGAACAGCACACCAAAAACCACCGCCCAGATGATTTGCGAGTATTGCATCGGGGCGACAACAAAGGCGCTGCCAACGCGGTAGGCGGCGATTTGAAGCAGCGTCGCGCAGAAGACCAGCACCGCCATCAATCCGAACCCGCCCAGATGCGGCAGCGACACCGGCACATAGACGAAAGGCATTAGGCAGGCCATGACGACAAAGTTTGTCAGCATCGGATAAAGCAGCAAAACAACGCTGCGTTCATCACTGCCGATCTTGCGCACGATGACGGCGGCCAGCGCCGAAAACACCGCTGCCGACAGCGCCGACAGATGCGCCAGCGTCAGCGGCGTGCTGCCGGGGCGCAGCACGATCATCACTCCGATCAGGCCGACAAGAATGGCCGCGCCACGATGCCAGCCAACCTTTTCGCCCAGCAGCGGAATCGCCAACAATGTGATCAGCAACGGGGCGGCAAACAAAATGGCATAGGTCTGCGCCAGCGGCAGCTTGGAAAAGGCATAGAATACAGAAAGCGATGCGATCACGGCAGACACCGTGCGCAGGGCGGTCCACCACGGATGGCGCGGACGCAGGTTGCCGTCGGTGCGGTCCCGGATCAGCATCAGTGTCACCACCGGAAAGCCAAACAGCACCGAAAAGAACACAATCTGAAATGGCGCATAGCTGCCGCCAAGCTGCTTCACCACCACGTCGTGGCCGGAAAAAACCGCGAAAGCGCAAAGGGCTGTCAGAGCGGCGCGAAGGTTTGACCTGGAGTGCGAGTGCATGGAAAGCCAATCATTTCTGGTCTTTCATGCTAGGGCGGTCCTCCCCCTGCGCAAGGGCACAGCCGGAAATCGACAGGCGGAAACAGCAAAGGCGGCGCGGAATTCCCCGCGCCGCCTTTGTGTCGCCTGTGTTTTGATCACCTACCGTCGCGCTTACAGCGACGCGTCAAGCGCTGCGACGATGGCATCGCCCATCTCGCCGGTGGAAACGGGCGTCACACCCTCTTCACCCAGCAGGTCAGCAGTGCGCAGCCCGTCGGCCAGCACTTTTTCAACGGCTTTTTCCACCCGATCGGCCTCGGCCCCCATATCGAAGCTATAGCGCAGGGCCATCGCAAAGCTAAGCACACAGGCAATCGGGTTTGCTTTGCCCTGACCTGCAATGTCAGGGGCCGAACCGTGTACGGGCTCATACAGCGCCTTGGGGCGACCGCTGGCCATCGGTGCACCAAGCGAGGCAGAGGGCAGCATGCCCAACGAGCCAGTCAACATCGCGGCGGCATCAGACAGCAGATCGCCGAACAGGTTGTCAGTGACGATCACGTCAAACTGCTTGGGCCAGCGGCAGAGCTGCATCGCGCCGGCATCGGCATACATATGCGACAGTTCGACATCGGCATAATCCTTGGCGTGGACCTCGGTCACGACCTCGCGCCACAGAATACCGGACTCCATCACGTTGGCCTTCTCCATCGAGCAGACCTTGTTGCCGCGTTTGCGGGCCAGCTCAAAAGCGGCGCGCGCAACGCGTTCGATTTCCGATTCGGTATACCGCTGGGTGTTGATGCCCACACGCTCGTTGCCCTCTTTGAAGATGCCGCGCGGCTCACCAAAGTAAATGCCGCTGGTCAGTTCCCGCACGATCATGATGTCGAGCCCGGCCACGACGTCCTTTTTCAACGACGAGAAATCCGCCAGCGCATCAAAGCACTGCGCCGGGCGCAGGTTGGCAAACAGGTCCATTTCCTTGCGCAAACGCAGCAAACCGCGTTCCGGTTTGACGCTGAAATCAAGGTTGTCATATTTCGGACCACCCACGGCACCCAGCAGAACGGCATCGACCGCTTGCGCCTTGGCCATCGTGTCATCGTGCAGCGGCGTGCCGTATTTGTCATAGGCGCAGCCGCCAACCAGATCCTCGGTCACGTCAAAAGTCACGCCGCGCTTGGTGCCATACCAGTCGATGATCTTGCGCACTTCGGCCATGACTTCGGGGCCGATCCCGTCGCCGGGCAGGATGAGAAGCGAGAGGTTGGTCATTGTGATCTGTCCTTGGTGTGAATTCGTCGGAAAACGCCTAGCGGCTGGGGGACGCAGGGTCAAGAAACGAAGGGCTTCAACCCGGCCTCCAGCATGCCCCACACGGCGGCAATCCGCGGCGTTTGCCGCACGGCCAGCGGCGCGGCCAGCCATACCGGCAGCGGCGGAATGTCGATCCCCATATCCAGAAGTTCAATGTCCGGGTCGGCCTCGATCAGGGGAAGCTGGCCAAAGCCGATCCCACAGCCCGCCCGCAGTAATTGCCAATACACCGTCTGGCTGTCGCAGCGGGTGGTGAACCAGTCGCGCGTCGCCGACCAACCCATCTGCCGCATCCCGCGCAGGATCAGCTCGCTCTGATCATAGCCGATCAACTCATGCTGCAGCATCTCGTCGGGGCTTTGCGGGCGTCCGTGCAGATCCAGATAAGAGCGCGCCGCACAAATACCGATGCCCAGGTCGCCCAAGTGCCGGGTGACAATTTCCAGCTGGCGCGGGCGGTACATGCGCACAGCAATGTCAGCCTCGCGAAACAGCAGGTTTTCACTGCTGTCGTTGGCGTCCAGAACAACCGTGATACCGGGGTGCGTGCGGCGAATATCGGCCACGATCGGGGGCAGGATGAAATGCGCCACAACCTCGCTGGCGGTGATGCGAACCGGGCCGCGCGCCTCGGTTTCCTGCCCGGCGACCGTCAGGCCGATATCGTGCATCGCCTGCTGCATCTGCAAGGCGGAAGGCAGGATCGCGCGGCCAATTTCGGTCAAGTCAAAACCGCGCGGCTGACGTGTGAACAGGGTCACATCCAGATCGGACTCGATCTGCCGTATCTGACGGCCAAGCGTGGGCTGGCTGGCCCCCATCCGCCGCGCCGCCGCCGAAAGCGAGCCGGCTTCTGCCACTGCCAGAAAGGACTGGATCAGGGTCCAGTCGGTTTTGCTAAGATCCGCCATTCACATATGAATACATGATCTGCAAACTGCGGCAATTCCTATTCACGTGCGACGGTATATTTTTATGCCATCAACATCGAAAGGACCTGACACACATGGGAAAAACAGTATTGATTCTGGGCGCGCATGGCCGGTTTGGCCATCATGCCACCGTGGCGTTCAACTCCGCAGGCTGGACCGTACGGAGCTTTGATCGCAGCCGCGACAACCTGATGCAGGCGGCACAGGGGGTTCAGGTGATCGTTGCGGGCTGGAACCCGGCCTATCCCGATTGGGCCAGTCAGCTACCGGGTCTGCACAAGCAAATCCGACAGGCGGCGCTGGCGGCGGATGCCACGGTTATCCTGCCCGGCAACCTCTATGTATTTGGCGCCGAAACACCCGCCCCCTGGGGCGAAGACAGCCCGCACCGGGCGCAAAACCCGCTGGGCCGTATCCGGGTCGAGCTGGAAGCCGCGTATCGCCGCGACGGTGTCCGCACGATCCTGCTGCGGGCTGGTGACTTTCTCGACACCCGGGCCTCGGGCAACTGGTTCGACCGGATGATGGCACCCAGTCTGGCCAAGGACAAGCTGACCTATCCGGGGCGAACGGATGCGGATCACGCTTGGGCCTATCTGCCAGATCTGACCCGCGCGGCGGTGCAACTGGCCGAAGCGCGCCAAGGTCTGGCCCGGTTCGAGGATATCCCCTTTCCCGGTTATACCCTGACCGGGGCGCAGATGGCCGGGCACCTGTCGGCTGCGCTGGGTCGCGCAATCAGCGTCAAGCAAATGGCGTGGTGGCCGCTGTCCTTCGCCCGTCTGGTCATGCCGGTGGCCAAGCATCTGCTGGAAATGCGGTATCTGTGGAACGTGCCGCACCAACTTGATGGATCAAAATTCGAACGGTTGCTGCCGAACTTCCAGCACACGCCCGTTGCCCACGCTTTGGCCACGGCCGCAAGCCCGGTTCTGGCGGGAAAGGCGAAACCTTCAGGGATGACTGCCGAGGCCTGAGCCGCTCACGGCAGGGCCACGTCGACCCAAACCAGCCGATGACGGCTGGCCGTCTGCACCGCCGTCGCAAGCGGGTCATCCGGCGCGGGCCACATCACACCTGCGCCCGTGACGGCCAGATCAGCCGAGGGCAGCACGTAATCCACCCGCAGATTGCCCGGCGCTGGATCCGGCCAATCCACCGTATCCAGCGCCGGATCGCCGCGATGCTCGGCATTCGCCATCAGATCCCCCCGCCCTTTGGGAACCGGGTCCCGAAGCCGTGGATCATTCAATATCGACGTCAGCGCCGCAGGCTGCCCCGCACCGTCGTGCACATCCAGATTGGCATCGCCCAGCAACACAAACGCCCCCTTGGGCGACGCACCCAGCTTTCCATCCAACAGCGCCGACCAAAGCCGCGCCTCATCCGCGTTGCGAAACCCGTTTCGATCCTCCGGCCCGTCAAAGACCGGCGGCGTCGCGTGGAATGTCAGTAATGTCAGCCGCGTCTCATTCGGCAGGCGCAAAGGCACGACCCAATGCCCAACCGAACTGAGCCGCTGCACCCGCGCGGCATCCAGCGGCAACACAACCCTGTCGCCAGGCCCACGCGCCCCCGGCACATCCCGCCATAGCAACATGGACAGGTCTCTGACATTTTCGACATCAATCGGAAACCGCGACAGGATCGCCATCCCACCCTGCCCGGAAAATTCGCCATATCCCTGCGCGTCGCGCGCTCTGCCCCGGCGCCCGTCTCCATCCAGATCCAGCCCGCTTTGCAGGCCCGCATTGGGCCGCAACGCAAAGACATGCGCAAAGCCAAGCCCCTTGCGCGCAATGGCATCACGCAGCGCGCTCAGCGCGACCAGCCCGCGATCATAATCAAACCCCTGAATTACAACCACATCCGGCGCGACATGCGACAACACCTTGACCACCGCCATGACCTGCGGATCGCCGCGCAGAATATCGCGAAGCAAAAGCCCCGGCCCCTTACGTGACAATTCGGTGTTGAAGGTGGCAATGCGCAGCACATCCGCCCGCGCGGGGTGATACGCCCCAAGGATCAAAACGATCCCCAGGATCAGATGGCTTGCAGCCCCTGCGCCTCGGCCTCGGCATAGGCGCGACGGCGCTTTTCGCCGATCATCTCGGCGATGCGGGCAAGGGCGATGCCGCGCATGATCATGCTTGCCGGAAGAAAGGCCCATATTGTCATCGCCCAGATCAGGGTTTGCGGGTTGGCCATCACCGTCGGATCGATCCAGGCGGATCCAGCCTTCACCAATGCCGGGATCATGAATGGCAGCAGAAAGCCTAATATAATGTTAACACGCGCATCACGGGTAAGGCGCGACAGCACATCGCCCGCAGTTGGGTCGAACATCGGCAGATTGACCCAGACATTGAAGGCCCCGTTTCGCGCGGGCCAGCCAAAGAACTTGACCAGACCCAGAAACAGAAGAACCGCCGACACTGAGATGCAATAGGATACACCAGCCGCAGTCCGCACGCTGTCGATCAGCACGGGCGAGGTGTTCGAAGGCATCATCAGAACCATCAGCCGAACCGGGGAATAGGGGAAATCCACAGCAGTCCCCACCAAACGCCCCAAAGCGGTCAACACCAACGACAGATCCGTCGGATACACACCGCCCCGACTGATCATCGTCAGCATGAACACCACAAGAAACAGCGTCCCGACCCGCAGACGGTTGAACGGCGGAGCATAGCGGAATTCGACAACCGACGGGAATTCACTGTTATATTCCACAAAGGTCATCATCGCGGCCAATAAGGCCAGAAGCACAACCATCGCAGTGGCGTCCGACACGACGCCGGGCAACAAAAGTGACGGCATTGCAACAAGCAACGCGATAATAAATGCGCGAAAAATCGCGCCTGCCATACGTTCGATCACTGCTCGATCCCTTCAAACTGGCCGGGCGCAATACGTTGCCGCACCCTGTTTCCAACTTGATCCCGCTCATTGTGGCGGTTTGCCTCATTATTGCCTAAATGTTGCCTTCTTTCAGGCTGCGGCTCAAGCAACGAGTGGGCAACGCTTTAATAATACGGGCGTTTCGATGGCAGGTGGTGCGAGATTACATCAACTTTCATCCCGCATCTGAAATCAAGCCCCAAACTGGCGCAACATATGATTTGGGTCATTTTAACGTAAAAAGCCGCCCCGACGGGCGGCTTCTACTGCGCTCAGACGCAATCAGACCCAGGGGCGCTGCGCGTTCATGTCTGCCTCATACGTCTTGATCGAGGCCACTTTTTCCAAAGTCAGGCCGATGTCGTCCAAACCATTCAGAAGGCAATGCTTCTTGAAGGCGTCAACCTCGAACGCGAAGCTTTGGCCATCCGAGGTGGTCACGGTCTGATTTTCCAGATCGATGGTCATCCGCGCGTTTGCGCCTTTGTTCGCGTCGGACATCAGAACGTCCACCACCTCTTGCGGCATCACGATCGGCAAAATGCCGTTCTTGAAGCAGTTGTTGAAGAAGATGTCAGCAAAAGAGGTCGAGATCACGCAGCGAATGCCAAAATCCAGCAGCGCCCAAGGGGCGTGCTCGCGCGATGACCCGCAGCCGAAATTCTCGCCTGCGACGATAATTTCGGCGTTGCGGTAAGCAGGCTTGTTCAGCACGAAGCTTTCGATCTCGCTGCCGTCCTGATTGTAACGCATCTCGTCAAACAGGTTCACGCCCAGACCGGACCGCTTGATGGTCTTCAGGAACTGCTTGGGGATGATCATATCGGTGTCGATATTGACCAGCGGCATCGGCGCGGCGATGCCTGTGAGTTTTTCAAACTTGTCCATCTGTTGTCTCCTTGAAACGGGCGGCGGGGAGACCCCCGCCCTACGGGTGTGGTAGGGCGGGGTCTCCCCGCCGCACCGTCTACGCCTTACATCATCTCGCGCACATCGGTCAGATGACCGGTGATTGCGGCTGCAGCGGCCATGGCCGGGCTCATCAGATGAGTGCGGCCCCCGCGCCCCTGACGCCCCTCGAAGTTACGGTTCGAGGTCGCGGCGCACCGCTCTCCCGGAGCCAACTGATCGGGGTTCATCGCCAGACACATCGAACATCCCGCAAGGCGCCATTCGAACCCGGCGTCGATGAAGATCTGCGCCAGCCCCTCTTCTTCGGCCTGCGCCCGGACAAGACCCGAACCGGGCACAACCATGGCCCGCATCCCGTCCTTGATCTTCTTGCCTTTGAGGATCGCCGCGGCGGCGCGGAAATCTTCGATCCGACCGTTGGTGCAGGACCCGATGAACACCGTGTCGATCTTGATGTCGGTCAGCTTCTGACCGGCCTCAAGCCCCATATAGTCAAGCGCGCGTTGCGCCGCCTCGACCTTACCGCCCTTAAAGCTTCCGGGGGCGGGCACCACCTCGGTGATTGGCAGCACGTCTTCGGGCGACGTGCCCCAAGTGACCACCGGCGCGATGTCTTCGCCCTTCAGCGTCAGAACCTTGTCGAAATGCGCGCCTTCATCGGTGAACAGCGTCTTCCAATAGGCAACAGCCGCCTCCCACTGGGCACCTTTCGGAGCGTGCGGGCGCCCCATGCAGTACGCGAAGGTTTTCTCGTCCGGTGCGATCAGGCCTGCGCGCGCGCCGCCCTCAATCGCCATGTTGCAGACGGTCATGCGGCCTTCCATCGACAGATCGCGGATCGCTTCGCCGCAATATTCGATGACATAGCCGGTGCCACCCGCAGTGCCGGTGGCACCGATCACGGACAGGGTGATATCCTTGGCAGTGACGCCGGGGCGCAGCTTGCCGGTGATTTCCACCTTCATGTTCTTGCCCTTGCGCTGAATCAGCGTCTGAGTCGCCAGAACATGTTCCACCTCAGAGGTACCGATACCGTGGGCCAGCGCACCAAATGCGCCGTGGGTTGCTGTGTGGCTATCGCCGCACACAACAGTCATTCCCGGAAGGGTCCAACCCTGCTCGGGGCCAACGATATGCACGATACCCTGACGCACGTCGGACACGGGATAGTAATTGATCCCGAAATCCTTGGCATTCTTGTCCAGCGCCTCGACCTGAATGCGGCTGTCCTCGGTCATCGTGGCGGCATTGGCGCGGTCCAGCGTGGTCGGCACGTTGTGATCCGGCACGGCGATGGTTTTATCCGGCGCGTGTACCGGACGGTGCGCCATACGCAGCCCTTCAAAGGCCTGCGGGCTGGTGACTTCGTGCACCAGATGGCGATCGATATACAGAAGGCAGGTGCCGTCCTCGGCCTCATGGGCAACGTGGGCGTCCCAGATTTTGTCATAGAGTGTCTTCGGGGCGGTCATTGTGGTCCTCTCCCGTGGATTGTCTGAAATTTTGGGCGTGACAGGGGTGGGCGCGGCTTATAGCCGGGCCAGTATCGTCAGCGATGCGCCGAAGAAACGCCAAGGCAGGCGTGCGCGATCATCCATGTCAAAAACGCGTGTCATGCAGCGGCAGATATAGTGAAGCGCCGAGTCTATCAAGGGGGCAGGTGCTTGTGCACGGCGCACTGCCTATGTCAGCATGACAAAAAACAGGGGCAGCAGGCATGGAAACCGAGATTCAATCTTTTCTGGCAGCATTCGAAAGCTTTCTGTCTACGATGCTGCAATTCGGGCGCAACATGCTGCTGCCATCACGGCTGTATCAGGTGGCGGTGGTGCTTGGGTGTTTCGTGCTGGCTTGGCTGCTTCGGATGTGGCTGGGCCCGAAATACGAAAGCTGGATGCGCGGGTTGGACAACCGGCCGAAATGGCAATTGCGCTGGCTTCTGGTCCTGCACAAGCGGCTGACACTGATCATTTTTGCCACCAGCCTGTGGGCGGCGGTGGGGGTGTTTGCCGCGACCTATCAGTTCCCATCGCGGCGGTATGTGCTGGTTCTGGTGGCGACCATTGCCACCGCGTGGCTGTTTATCCGCATTGCGGCGCAGATCATCCGCAACCGGTTCCTGCGGCGCGTGGTGATCTGGGGGCTGTCGATTTACGCGGTGCTCTACTACACCGCGCTGCTGCAGGCGGCGACCAGCTTTCTCGACGGTCTGGCGATCGAGTTTGGTGATTTCCGCCTGTCGGCGCTGGCGATCCTGAAGGCTCTGGTGGTGACGGGCCTGCTGCTTGCCGCAGCGCGGGCGGTGTCGTCGACCAGCGCGCGGCGGATCCGCACGAACGAAGACATTTCACCGTCTATGCAAGAGCTGTCGATCAAGTTCATGCAGGTGGTTCTGTACGGCGCGGCATTTTTCATTGGGCTGAAAGCGGTCGGATTTGACCTGACCGGGCTGGCGGTTCTGTCCGGCGCGATCGGTGTCGGGCTTGGCTTTGGCCTGCAAAAGGTCGTCTCGAACCTTGTCAGCGGCATCATCATCCTGATGGATAAGTCGGTAAAACCCGGCGATGTAATCAGCTTGGGCGAAACCTTTGGGTGGATCAACAGCCTTGGCGCCCGGTACGTCAGCGTGGTCACGCGGGACGGCAAAGAATACCTGATCCCGAACGAGGATCTGATCACCGGGCAGGTGGTGAACTGGTCGCATTCCAACGACTATGTCCGGCTGGATATCTTCTTTGGCACCGCCTATGGCGACGACCCGCATCTGGTGCGCAAAATCGCGGTCGAGGCGGCGCAGGGGGTCAACCGGGTGTTGGGCTTCAAGGCGCCAGTTTGCCATATCGTGGGCTTTGGCGACAGCAGCGTGGATTACATCCTGCGGTTCTGGATCAAGGACCCGACCGAGGGGCTGACCAATATTCGCGGCAACGTCTATCTGGCGCTGTGGGATGCGTTCCACGCACACGGCATTTCGATCCCCTTCCCGCAGCGCGAGGTCAAGGTCTTGCCGGGCTCAGAATTGCAAACCAGCGCGCCCCTCGCCACGGACGAAGGCTGATATCCGGGGCCGTGTGTCACGCGCCCGCATGTCGGGCAAATCGCACGCAACAACAGGATCAGCCTCTCCGCCACCCGCCGTTGAAAGCCCCCAAACGCAAGCCACCCTGTGTGACCTCTCGTGCAACCCCGCACTGTCAGGACGGTCGGCAAAAAGGCGCGGCAGAAGCGCCGGGGCTAGTCTGAACGCTCGACAATTCCTATATAGCCGATTACAGGTTTGCCCTGATTGACTGAGCGAGGTGCGCCCTGAGACAGCGGCCCGCAGGATCACCGAACATCCGGATTGGTCCGGGCACGACGCCGCCCTGCTTTTCACTCCCTTTTTCCAACGATGAAAGACGACGCTACCAGATGACAGACGCTGTGCCGCCAAAGGCGACCGCCCCGAAAAGGACACCACAGGACTGGGTTCGTGTACTCGCCAACTACCGTGAGCCGCACCTAGGACGCAGCCTGTATGAACTGGGCGTCAGCCTGATCCCGTTTCTGGCGCTTTGGGCGCTGGCCTTCTGGGCGCTGTCGATCAGTGGCTGGCTGGCGCTGGGAATTGCCGTGCTGAATGCCGGATTCTTGGTGCGGCTGTTCGTAATCCAGCATGATTGCGGCCACGGCAGCTATTTCCGCAACCGCCATGTCAGCGACTGGGTGGGGCGGGCGTTGGGCGTTCTGACGCTGACGCCCTATGATGTCTGGCGGCGGTCGCATGCGATCCACCATTCATCAGCTGGCAATCTGGACAAGCGTGGGATGGGCGACGTTCACACGCTGACGGTCGAAGAATACCGCGCGCTGTCCGTGCGCGGGCGGCTGGGGTACCGTCTGTACCGCAGCCCGTTCGTGATGTTCCTGCTGGGACCGACCTACCTGTTTCTGTTGCAGAACCGTCTGCCGTTCGGCCTGATGCGGGCAGGGGCGAAATACTGGACCAATGCGATGGCCACCAACGCGGCAATCGCGATTGCGCTTGGGCTGATTTTCTATTTTGGCGGCGTGATGCCGATCCTGTTGATCTTTTTGCCGACGGTTCTGATTGCGGCCACGATCGGGGTCTGGCTGTTCTATGTGCAGCACCAGTTCGAAGAAACAGTGTGGCATAAGGCCGAAGATTGGCAGTTGCATGATGCCGCGCTGATGGGCAGCTCGCACTATGTTCTGCCGGGCGTGTTGCAGTGGATGACCGCAAACATCGGCATTCACCACGTGCACCATCTGTACAGCCGCATCCCGTTTTACCGCCTGACCGAGGTCCTGCGCGACCACCCGGTTCTGGCCGGCGCCCAGCGCCTGACGATACGCGAAAGCCTGTCCTGCGCACGGCTGCACCTGTGGGACGAACACGGCCAGCGCCTGCTGTCCTTCGCCCAGGCCCGGCAGTTGCCCGTACAGGCATAAAGCGAAAAAAGCGGCGGGCCAGGGCCCGCTGCCCCCCTCAACAGCCGCTCCGCCCGACCGCCTATTTTGGGCGGAAATTGGCAATACGGCAATCGGCTCTTGCGCCGACATTGAGATTTAACATATCCGGTGCTACTTTATAGAGGTCCAGCGTCGGGACTCAGGCGGCGCACTTTCTCAGGAGGACAATGTCCTGTCTCTTAACTTTGACGCGGCTGTTGCCGCTGAACAGGGGGCACCGGTGACGGGCACCCCTATGGATGTGACCAGCGAAGAACTGCTGGCACGCATCATTTCTTCTCTGGAAGACGACAAAGCCGAAGACATCGTGCAGATTGATCTGCGCGGCAAAACGGCGATTGGCGACTATATGGTGATCTGCTCGGGGCGCTCCTCTCGGCAGGTGTCGGCGATTGCCGACAAACTGTCAGAGCGGCTCAAGCAAGACTTCGGCCGGATGAGCCGGATCGAGGGCAAGGGCACCGGCGACTGGGTGCTGATCGACACAGGCGATGTGATTGTGCATGTGTTCCGTCCCGAAGTGCGCGAGTTCTACCAGCTCGAGAAGATGTGGCTGCCTGCGGGTGCCGTGGCTGCTGCCAGCCCGGTCTGATGCGCGTTCATATCTGCGCGGTGGGCCGATTGCGGTCTGGCCCGGAACGCGCGCTGATTGACGACTATACCACCCGGTTTGACCGGACCGGGCGGGCGCTGGGACTCGGCCCGCTGACCCTGCACGAGGTCGAAGACAAGAAAGGCGGCGGCATGAGCGCCGAGGCCACCTTGTTGGACCGCGCCATCCCCGCGGGCGCCCTGCTGTGCGTTCTGGACGAGCGGGGGCGACTGATGTCCTCGCCCGCATTTGCCGAACAGCTGGGCGGATGGCGCGATGCCGGGCGCAGCGACGTGGCGTTTGTGATTGGCGGGGCTGACGGGATTGACCCCGCCTTGCGCGCGCGCGCCGACTTTGCCCTGTCCTTTGGTAAAATGGTCTGGCCGCACATGCTGGCGCGCGCGATGCTCAGCGAACAACTGTACCGCGCCGCGTCCATTCTGGCCAAAAGCCCCTACCACCGGGTGTGACCACCGTTTCTTTCTGACTGAAATACTCGAATCGCCACGCCTGCCTTGCAGGCCGGATGTCGCGTATTTTTGGCAAGATGAAGCCGCAGTGCAGCAAACGGGTCGTAAAGACGGTTCACCCCCGGACGCGAAGGCGTTAGAAGCGACACAAACCGCTGGAGCCTTTTAACGATGAGCATTCCCAAACCCGTTGTTCTTTGCATTCTCGATGGCTGGGGCCTGCGCGCCGACACCCGAGCAAACGCCCCCGCGCTGGCACATACGCCGACCTTCGACCGACTGATGGCAGAATGCCCGCACAATCAACTGATCACCCACGGCCCCGACGTCGGCCTGCCAACCGGGCAGATGGGCAATTCCGAAGTGGGCCACACCAACATCGGCGCCGGGCGTGTGGTGGCGATGGATCTGGGGCAGATTGACCTCTCGATCGAGGACGGATCGTTCTTTCAGATGGACGCCCTACAGGCCTTCATCGCCACGCTGAAGAAAACCGGTGGCACCGCACATCTGATGGGTCTGGTGTCAGACGGCGGGGTGCACGGCCACCTGACCCACATCCTTGCGGCGGTGAAAGCCCTGACCGACGCAGGCGTCCCCGTGGCGCTGCACGCGATCACCGACGGGCGCGACGTGGCGCCGAAATCGGCGTTTGGCTATATCGACGACCTGCAGGCGGCCCTGCCACCGCTGGCCAGGATTGCCACACTCACCGGTCGCTATTTCGCCATGGACCGCGACAACCGCTGGGAACGGGTCAGCGAAGCCTACGAGGCGATGATCCACGCCAAAGGTGGCAAAAGCGCCAGCGCGCACGCTGCGGTGGATGCGGCCTACAGCCGGTCGGAAACCGATGAATTCATCACCGCCACGGTGATCGCCGGCTATCAGGGCGCAAAGGACGGCGACGGGTTTTTCTGTCTGAACTTCCGTTCGGACCGCGCCCGCGAGATTCTGCGCGCCATCGGCGAACCGGGGTTTGACGATTTTGATGTTGGATCGCGGCCCGCATGGGCCGCCTTGCTTGGCATGGTGGAATACTCCGACGCGCATAACACCTATATGACCACGGTCTTCCCCCCGCGTAATATCGTCAACACACTGGGCGAATGGGTGGCCAGCCACGGCAAGCGGCAGTTTCACTTGGCCGAGACCGAGAAATACCCGCATGTGACGTTTTTCCTCAACGGCGGCAAGGAAGCCCCCGAAGTCGGCGAAGACCGCTATATGGCGCCCTCGCCGAAGGTCGCGACCTACGATTTGCAGCCCGAGATGTCAGCAGAAGAAGTCACTGATGCCTTCGTCAAGGCAATCGAAGACGGCTATGACCTGATCGTGACCAACTACGCCAACCCCGACATGGTCGGCCATACCGGCGATCTGAAGGCCGCGATCAAGGCCTGCGAAGCCGTCGATCGCGGGCTGGCGCGGGTTGTGGACGCGCTGGAAAAAGCAGGCGGCGCAATGATCGTGACCGCGGATCACGGCAATTGCGAAATGATGATCGACCCCGACACTGGCGGGCCGCACACGGCGCACACGCTGAACCCGGTGCCCGTCATTCTGACCGGCGGCCCCGAAGGCGCGCAGTTGCACGCGGGGCGACTGGCCGATCTGGCACCGACCTTGCTGGCCCTGATGGGCCTGCCAAAGCCGGATGAGATGACCGGGGAAAGCCTGCTGGAATGATCCGGGCCGCACTGATCGCTTTGTTCTTGCTGCCTCTGCCCGCTTGGGCCGAAAGCGATCCGGCCACGGCCGCGCGCGAGGCCGCCAAACGGCTGGACGAGGCCGCAATATCTTTGTCCAAGGCCGACTCAGCCCGCGACCGGATCAAAGCGCTGTCAGAAACCCTGCGCGCCTATGAAGACGGATTGGAAGCCATGCGCGAGGGATTGCGCCGGGCGACATTGCGCGAGGCGCGGCTGACCCGCGAGGTACAAGCCCGCGAGGCCGAAATTGCCCAGCTTCTGGGCGTGCTGCAATCGCTGGGCGCGACCCCGGCCCCGGTCATGGCGCTGCATCCCGATGGCCCCACCGGCACCGCGCGGGCGGGCATGCTGCTGGCAGATGTAACCCCCGCGCTGACCGCGCGCGCCGATGCGCTGCGCAGCAACCTGCAAGAGGTGGCCACGCTGCGCATCCTGCAGGAAACCGCGGCGGATACCCTGCGCAAGGGCCTGAACGGCGTACAACAGGCACGCACAGAGCTGTCCAAGGCACTGGCCGACCGCACAGCCCTGCCCCGCCGCTTTACCGAAGACCCGGTGCGCACCGCGATCCTGATCGCCTCGACCGAAACGCTCGAGGGCTTCGCCAGCGGCCTGTCGGATATCACAGTGGACGAGGCCGAAGGCAGCCTGCCCGATATCGCCCACCGCAAGGGCGCGCTGACCCTGCCAGTGCAGGGCCGCATCCTGCGCCACGCAAACGAGGCCGACGCCGCAGGCATTGCCCGCCCCGGTCTGGTGCTGGCCACGCGTCCGCGCGCCTTGGTCACCACACCTGCCGCCGCCACGATCCGCTATCGCGGACCGCTGCTGAATTACGGCAATGTGATGATCCTTGAACCACAAGCGGGCCTGCTGTTCGTGTTCGCCGGGCTGGATGTGGTGTATGGCAATGCCGGAGAGGTCCTTCCCTCGGGCAGCCCCGTCGGGCTGATGGGCGGGCAGGACGCGGAAATTGGCACAATTCTGTCACAGGCCGGTGATGGGGCTGGAACTGAGGCAACAGAAACGCTCTATATAGAGATCAGAGAGAACAACACGCCGGTCGACCCGGAGCTGTGGTTCAAAACCGTGAAGGATAACTGACCGATGAAGAAATTCGTCATGGCCGCGATTGGCGGCACTCTGGCTGGGGTGATCATGACCACCCAGGTGGCCGGGCCGCTTCTGGCGCAGGAAAGCCTGCAAAAGGCGAATGTCTATGAGCAGTTGGACCTGTTTGGCGATATCTTCGAGCGTATCCGCGCGCAATATGTCGAAGAAGTCGACGAGAAGAAGCTGATCGAGGCGGCGATCAACGGCATGTTGACCTCGCTTGACCCGCACTCCAGCTACCTGTCGCCCGACGATGCCGCCGATATGCGCGTGCAGACACGCGGCGAATTCGGCGGTCTGGGCATCGAGGTCACGCAAGAAGAAGGCTTCGTCAAGGTCGTCTCGCCGATCGACGGCACCCCTGCACAGATTGCAGGCATCGAATCGGGCGACTTCATCACCCACGTCGATGGCGAAAGCCTGCTGGGTCTGGGCCTGGACGACGCGGTTGAACTGATGCGTGGGCCGGTTGGCAGCGAAATCATCATCACCATCGTGCGCGAAGGCGAACCCGAACCGTTCGATGTCTCGCTGATCCGTGACACGATCAAGCTGACAGCCGTGCGCACCCGCACGCAGGGCGACACAGTCGTGCTGCGGATCACCACCTTCAACGATCAGACCTATCCCAACCTCGAGGCCGGCCTGAAAAAGGCGGTCGAGGATCTGGGCGGAATGGACAAGGTCAACGGCATCGTGCTGGATCTGCGCAACAACCCCGGCGGGTTGCTGACGCAGGCGATTCAGGTGTCCGACGCGTTCCTGGAAAGCGGCGAGATCGTCTCAACCCGTGGCCGCAACCCGGCCGATGGGGATCGCTATAACGCGGTCGCGGGCGATCTTGCGATGGCCAAACCGATTGTGGTGCTGATCAATGGCGGCTCGGCCTCGGCATCGGAAATCGTGGCAGGGGCGTTGCAGGACCATCGCCGCGCCATCGTCGTGGGCACCAAAAGCTTCGGAAAAGGCTCGGTTCAGACGGTGATGCCGCTGCGCGGCGACGGCGCGATGCGCCTGACCACGGCACGGTACTACACACCCTCGGGCCGCTCGATCCAGAACCTCGGCGTCTCGCCCGATATCGTGGTCGAACAACCCCGCCGCGCCCCCGCCACCGAGGAAGAGGCAACACCCGCACGCCGCAACCGCTCCGAGGCCGATCTGCGCGGCAGCCTGTCAAACGACAGCCTGACCGAGGACGAGGTCAAACAGATCGAAGCCGACCGCGCCAAGGCCGACGAAGCCGCCAAACTGCGCGAGGATGACTATCAGCTGGCCTATGCCATCGACATCCTCAAGGGCCTGTCGGCGCTGGGTCCCAAAGAGTAACCCGTCGGGCCACCCCCGACATCGCACAACCAAAGGCCGCGGTCGGAACATTCCACCGCGGCCTTTGCATGTCCACCTGCGCCCGCCAGATCGCCAATCGCCGATCAGATCACAACGCCGCCCCTTCACGCCTGCCCCCATCCTTCGCCACAATCACGCGCAACATTCACGCCCAATCGCCCGCCCACATTCCCGCCTGATCTGCTTTCCCTTCACCATCACAGGCGCTATTCTACAGCCAACACCCCCGCCAACCCGAAAGGCCGCCCATGCACGCCGAAGACATCGCCAAACTGCCATATCGCCCCTGCGTCGGGCTGATGGTGTTGAACCCGCAAGGGCTGGTCTTCGTCGGCCAGCGCATCGACAACCCCGGCCCGGCTTGGCAAATGCCCCAAGGCGGCGTGGACAAGGGCGAAAACCCGCGTGACGCCGCCCTGCGCGAACTATGGGAAGAAACCGGCCTGACCCCCGATCTGATCACGGTCGAAGCCGAGACCGAAGGCTGGATTCCCTACGACCTGCCGCACGACCTGGTGCCGCGAATCTGGAAAGGCCGCTTTCGCGGTCAGGAACAAAAATGGTTCCTGCTCCGCTTTCATGGCGATGACGCTCAGGTGAACATCGAAACACAACACCCCGAATTTTCGACCTGGCGCTGGCTCTCGCCCAGCGATCTGGTGGAAAACATCGTGCCCTTCAAACGCGCCGTCTATGAACAGGTGCTCAGCGCCTTCCGGTCACACCTCTGACCAGACGCCCAGCTTCTTTCTGATCCAAATACTCAAACCCACACGCACCCCGCCTGCCGACCGGCACGCGCGCAACAGGGCAGCGCGCGCCACGGCTGACGCGCCGCCCCACTGTCAAAGCAGCGCCGAGGCCGGACGCAGAGCACCCGTCTCGATCCCGTTCCAGTTTCGGATCGGCGTGTTCATCCGCTTCAGCGTCGCAGGGTGATCCGCTTCCAGCAAACCCAGCTTGACCAGAATCGCGGCAATCGCGCATTCCGCGCCGCGCGTGGTGCCATCCGTGATCTTCAGCGCCACGCCCAGCTTGCGCTCGGGGATGATGGCGATGAAAAACGCCTCCGCCCCGGTTTTCAGCGCCACACGACCGTTCATCGCCCGCATCAGCTCGGTGCAGGCGCGGCCTTCGCCGGCCACCAGCTCAGGATAGGCCACCATCGCATTGCGCAACCGCGCGGCGGCACTGGCGCGCGCGCCCTGCCCTTCCTCGGCGGCAGCGAAAAACGCCATCGCGCGCGCCATCCCATGCAGCGTGGTGGCGTGGTTCGGGGCCGAACAACCGTCGATGCCAAAACCGGGGCTTGTCGCGCCTGTCACATCCTCGAATGCCTCAAGGCAGGCGGCCTGCACCGGGTGCGACGGGTCCACATACTCCGGCCCCGCCCCCAAATGCCGCGTCAGCGTCAGAAACCCCGAATGCTTGCCAGAACAGTTGTTGTGATACTGGCAGGGCTGCTCGAAACCCCGGATCAGCGCCTCGCGCGCATCCTTGTCCGAGGGCTCTTGCGCGCCGCAGCGGAAATCATCGTCGCTCTTGCCGATATGATCCAACCAGGCGCGCACCCGGTCGGTGTGGATCGCCGCACCCTGATGGCTGGCACAGGCCAGCGCCAGCTGTTCCTGCCCCAAACCGAAGGCATCGGCCGCACCGCTTTCGACCAGCGGCAGCGCCTGCAACATCTTCGAGGACGAGCGCGGCAGCACCACCGCATGCGGGTCGCCCCAGGCCTGCACGATCTGCCCACTCTCGTCACAGATCACCGCATGACCGTGATGCACGCTTTCCAAAAACGCGCCGCGCCAGATTTCAGCCATTGGAACCGGATTTGCCATTCTCGTGATCCTCTTCACTTGTGTTCAAGCCGTGTGCGAAATTCCGCCAATTGCTCTTTCGCCGGTAGCGGATTTCAGGCTATTGTAGCATTGTCGAGTAGGAAATGCCCCGTTTCGCGAAGAAACGCCAGTGTAAGGCGTGCGGTGGGGGGATCGGAATTGAGGCAAGGACAGCTGGAGGCTGGATCAGATGGTATCACGTTTTATACGCGGCATTGCCGGAGTCATGATGACACTGGCGGCTACAGGCGTATGGGCACAGCAGACAAGCAACAATCAGGTCGCCGCCAAGACCGATTGGAGCGTCTTTGAAGAAAGCGACCCCAAGGAATGCTGGGCGGTCTCGTCCCCCAAGGAAACCGTCAACAGCAAGGATGGCCGCGTTGTGGCCGTGCGCCGTGGCGATATTCTGTTCATGACGTTCTTCCGGCCCGGCGCCGGGGTGACCGGGCAGGTGACATTCACCGGCGGCTATCCTTTCGCCAGCGGCTCGAACGTCACCCTGGATGTGGATGGCAACCAGTTCGAGCTGTTCACCGAGGGCGAATGGGCCTGGCCCGCATCGGCGGCGGATGATGCAAAAATCATCTCGGCGATGAAGCGCGGCACAAGCGCGGTGATGACTGCCCGTTCGGGTCGTGGCACTCAGACCAAGGACACGTTCTCGCTGCTGGGCTTCACCGCTGCGGTCGAAGAGGCCGAAAAGCGCTGTAAGTAATCTGCGTCCCGGATACGGCGACAAGCGGCCCTTGGGCCGCTTTCAGCGTTTGCATATTAAGTTTTGGCATTGGCCGCAGAATCCTGTATGTAGCCGCTTCATCCCAAAGGAAATAACACCATGACGGCCACGGCTCCGATCACGCAGGACGTAATGACCCTCCCCCGCAAGCTGCCGGAGGGACCGATCAATCTTGTCGGCCTGACCCGCGATCAGCTGCGCGAGGTGCTGATTGCCAACGGCACGCCGGAAAAGCAGGCCAAGATGCGGGTCGGGCAGATCTGGCAGTGGATCTATCAATGGGGTGTGCGCGATTTCGACTCGATGACCAATCTCGCCAAAGCCTATCGCGCGGATCTGGCCGAAAAGTTCGTGGTCGAAATCCCCGAGGTCGTGACCCGGCAGGTCAGCGACGACGGCACCCGCAAATACCTGGTGCGGATCGCAGGCGGCCACGAGGTCGAGGTGGTCTATATCCCCGAAGAGGGCCGTGGCACGCTGTGCATTTCCTCGCAGGTCGGCTGCACACTGACCTGCTCGTTCTGCCATACTGGCACGCAGAAATTGGTGCGCAACCTGACCGCCGCCGAGATTGTCGGACAGATCATGGTCGCGCGCGACGATCTGGGCGAATGGCCCGAGCAAGGCGCCCCAAAGAACGAAACCCGGCTGCTGTCGAATATCGTGCTGATGGGCATGGGCGAGCCGCTGTATAATTTCGACAACGTCCGCGACGCGATGAAAATCGCGATGGACCCCGAAGGCATTCAGCTCAGCCGCCGCCGGATCACCCTGTCCACCAGCGGTGTCGTGCCGGAAATCGCCCGCACCGCGCAGGAAATCGGCTGCTTGCTGGCGGTATCGTTCCACGCCACCACCGACGAGGTGCGCGATAAACTGGTGCCGATCAACAAGCGCTGGAATATCGAAACCCTTCTGGCGGCCCTGCGCGACTATCCCAAAGTGTCGAATTCCGAACGGATCACCTTTGAATACGTGATGCTGGACGGCGTGAACGACAGCAAGGAAGACGCGCACCGGCTGGTCAAGCTTATCGAAGGCATCCCGGCCAAGATCAACCTGATCCCGTTCAACGAGTGGCCCGGCGCGCCCTACAAACGCTCCTCGGGCAACCGTATTCATGCCTTTGCCGACATCATCCACAACGCCGGTTACGCCAGCCCGATCCGCAAACCACGCGGCGAAGACATCATGGCCGCCTGCGGTCAGCTGAAATCCGCAACCGAACGCGCCCGCAAATCACGCAAGCAGATCGAAGCCGAGACGAACACCCGGCCCTGAACCGGCGCCAGAAACAATCCGCCTCAATTGTTTCTTATTTTGGCAAAATTGCTGCCGCATCCGATGGCTATCCCAAAGGAACAGAAAACTGTTTCTTTGGAGAGTACCCATGTTGAATTCGTATGAAACAAGCCAGGACGCCGCCGAACAGGCTCTGAGCATCGTAATGCACGAAAAGGCAATGTCCCTGTCGGACCGTGAATGGCGCCACCGCGTGCGCGGCTTTGGCTATGCGCTGGTGGATACGGCGCAAGGCTTGATCGTCGCCAGCCTGCGGCACAATCAGGAACTGTGCCGCCTCAGCTGATCGCCGTGTGGCAGGTCGCGGTCAGCGCCCCGGCACCCGAGACCGGGTTTCCCCCGCGCCTTCCCAATTATCAATTGCCGCCACCGCCTCATTTGCGGTTTCGACAAAGCGGAACAGCGACAGATCCTCCTGCGAGATCGTGCCGGCCTCTGCCAGCGCATCCCAGTTGATGATCTTGCGCCAGAACGCCTCGCCGAACAGCAGGAAGGGCACGCGCTTCATCCGGCCGGTCTGAATCAGCGTCAGCGCCTCGAACATCTCGTCCAGCGTGCCAAAGCCGCCGGGAAAGATTGCCATCGCATTGGCACGCATCAGGAAATGCATCTTGCGGATGCCGAAATAGTGGAAATTGAAACACAGGTCGGGCGTGACATATTCGTTGGGCGCCTGCTCGTGCGGCAGCACGATGTTCAGCCCGATCGAAATCCCGCCCGCATCCGCAGCACCGCGGTTGCCCGCCTCCATCACGCCGGGGCCACCGCCGGTGACGATGATATTCTCATGCCGACCGTTATTCATGTTTTTCAACGTAATCAGCCGGGCGAATTCGCGCGCTTCGTCATAGTATTTTGACAGATCCGCCAGCGTTTTCGTGCGCGCGGTGTCCTTGCGCGACGGTTCGGGAATGCGCGCGCCACCGAACAGCACAATCGTGCTGTCGATGCCGTATTCATCCTGTATCATCTGCGGCTTCAGCAGCTCCAGCTGCAACCGCACCGGGCGCAGCTCGTCCCGGCACAGGAATTCATCGTCCGCAAAAGCCAGCCGGTACGAGGGCGCACGGGTTTGCGGCGTATCCGGCACCTCATGCGCGATTTCAATATCCGTATGGGCGTCAGGGAAAGAGCTGCGGCGGTCGTCTTTCATCTTGGTGTCCTTGCTTGCGCGTTTGGTGTGAGCCTAGCGTGTTGCGCCCCCCGAGACCAGACACGCACATGCACGCTGGCGTGTGGATTGCACCGGGCGTCCCTTGCGCTTATAGCCCTTGGGCAACGCAATCCGCATGTCAGGAGCCCCAGAATGTCGAACGCCCAACTGGAACAAGCCATCGAAGCCGCGTGGGACGCGCGCGATACCATCACCCCCGCCACCACAGGTGCCGCGCGTGAGGCAATCGAAGATACGCTGGCAGCACTTGACGGCGGCACCCTGCGGGTGGCCGAACGTCAGGCCGACGGCGCTTGGCATGTGAACCAGTGGGCCAAAAAGGCCGTGCTGCTGGGCTTCCGCATCAAGGATATGGAACAGCAAGACGGCGGCCCGCAAGGCGGCGGCTGGTGGGATAAGGTCGACAGCAAGTTCAAAGGCTGGGGCGACAATCAGTGGAAGGCCGCAGGCTTCCGTGCCGTGCCCAACTGCATCGTGCGCAAAAGTGCCTTCATCGCACCGGGCGTGGTGCTGATGCCGTCCTTCGTGAACCTTGGCGCCTATGTCGACAGCGGCACCATGGTTGATACCTGGGCCACGGTCGGCAGCTGCGCCCAGATCGGCAAGAACGTGCACCTGTCCGGCGGCGTCGGCATCGGTGGCGTGCTGGAACCGATGCAGGCCGGTCCGACGATCATCGAAGACAACTGCTTCATCGGCGCGCGTTCCGAAGTCGTCGAAGGCGTGATCGTCCGCGAAGGCTCGGTTCTGGGCATGGGCGTGTTCATCGGCCAGTCGACCAAGATCCTTGACCGTGACACCGGCGAAGTCTTCTATGGCGAAGTCCCCGCAGGCTCGGTTGTCGTCGCAGGCTCGATGCCGTCGAAAAACGGCGTGCACCTCTACTGCGCCGTCATCGTCAAAAAGGTCGACGCGAAAACCCGCTCGAAAACCTCGATCAACGAGCTGCTGCGCGATTGATCCCACCGGGCGGCGGGCACATCGCCCCTCCTGCCCGCCATTGAATAAACTCGAGGTGGGCAAATTGCCCGCCTTTCCCGTTTCAGGAGCCCCCGATGTCTGAAGACAAACCCAAGAAGAAACCCTCGCGGCAACAGGTCTATACCCTGCTGGTCGAGGTCGGACGGCATGACGGCGACGGGCTGCCGGATGGCGCGACCGGGGCTGCGCTGATGTGCTACGCCAGCGGCATCGACGAAGCCGAAGCCGTGCGCGAAACCGTGGCCATTCTCAAGCAGGCCGAATTGGCTCCGCTGGATGTCTCAGGCTATGGCACATTGGAAGAACGCCTCGCCGAAGGCCACGACATTGGCGACGACGAGAAAGAGCTGATGGCGCGCGCGCTTGCGGAAAACTCGGTGATCGTGGCGCAAATGACGCCGTTCTACGATGACGCCAAGCCGCACTAAACCTTACCGCGGCTCGGTTCCGAACCAGGATTTATAGATCTCCGCATACGCCCCATCCTCGCGCAGCGCCAGCAGCGTGCGGTTGATCTCTTCGATCATCGGGCTGCCCGAGGGGGCCGCAACACCATAGGTTTCACGCAAGAACACCTGCCCGGTCATCACGGCTTGATCCTTGCCGCGGGTGTTGACGTAATAGGCCAGAATGGGCGCGTCGAACACCACGGCATCCAACGCCCCATCCTCGAAACTGACCAGCATTTCCTCAAGCCCGGCAAAGCCCACGAAATCCATCTCGCGGCCCTGCAGGAAACTGGCGGCAGTTGACCCCGAAATGGTCCCGACCTTCTTGCCGTACAGATCATTGATCGACTGCACATTGGTGGTGATCGCCTCGACCGTCATCGCCGCCGTGATATAGGCGACAAATACCGACACGAAGAACAACGACGCCAGCACCATCGTCACGCTCAGTATCCGGCCCAGAAACGTGCGCGGCACGCGCTCCTCAAAGCCGCCATTGACCACAAGGTTCAGCGCCCACCAAAAAGCCGGGAACATCGCCTGCTTGGCGGGATGGTCGAAATACGCCTGCGAGCGGCGCTCAAGCGACCACATCAGCATGCCAAGCCCCATCAGCGCGCCGAAGGCCAGCACGATCGCCAACAGCAGATCCCGCGACATCAACGCCATCAGCGGCGATGGCCGGTTATTGTCGATCTGCGTCATGATTTGCAGACCCGAGGCAAAAATCGGCTGACTGAAATCCATCACCTGTTCGCGCGACGCCGTGATCGAGATATTGGCAATCGCCAGATCGGCCTGCCCGGTTTCAACCGCCTTCAGCATCGCGCCGAAACTGTCGAACCTCTCGATCCGGTAGGACCGGTTCATTTTCTTGGCCAGCGCTTCCCACAGGTCGATGGAAAACCCCTGATCGGCCCCCGCCACCGGCATGGAAAACGGCGGGCGCGTTACCGTGGCCACCGTCAGCTCGGCCTGCTGCGCCATCGCACGGATCGGCCAGAGTGCCAGCAATGTTACAGCCAGCAGTGCAAAGCGCTTCGTCATACCTGTCCCCATCATTCCGACTGCGATTAGGCCAGTGCGGGCGGTTACGCCGCATTACGCCGCGCGCAGCTCGGCCAGCGTGATCGCTTCGAACGGTTTGAGTACAGGATAGGCAGAGCACGGATGCTCCGGCAACCGCGACCGGTCATACCCAGCCAGAAGGCTGGCAGCGACATGTGCGGGTTTGCGCCGCATCCGGCCAAGGAACAGCGTTTCCAGCGGCGCCCCGGCGGCAACGACCGGCTCGTTCCCCGGCAGCACGAACTGCGAATAGGTAACGGTATCACCGCCATCGCAATACATCGCCGACACCCCGTTGACCAGATGACCGGCGGGCACCAGAACGGCCTGCTGGCCAAACAGGTAATCCACATCCGACCCGTCAAGCCGCAAAAGCTGCCCCGGCGCCACAACGATATCCTGCTGAAGCCCAAAGTAGGGCGCACGAAGCCGCACCGGCCGGAACGCGCCGCGCGCGGGCACAGTCCGCCGCACCGTCGCCAACACCGGCGTGGTGCCCCCATCCGGGCCTCGCAGCAGATCCCCCCGCGTGATCTGATGCGCGGCTCGGTACCCCCAACTGGTCAGCACCGGAACCCGCGCAGTCAGGCTGGGCATCGGGCCAACCGGTTCAATCCGGGTCGAGACGGCGAAGTAATCAACCTCGCGGTCCATTTGCCGCTGCGCCGGGTCCAGCGCCATAATCCGAAGGTCCGACAGCAACAGCGGCTTGGGGTCACGGACCTCCGACAGGAACAGCTTGTCGGTGCCGATCCGTTCGACCGACAGCCGCCCCCAACGCGCGGGTGCATCCCAGCTATATGTAATGCGCAACCGGTCGGCCTGCCCGGCCGCGTCATGCTCCAATGCGGTGTGAAACACCTCTTTGCCCTGGGTGATCACCAGAACAACCGCGCCGCCCGGAATCGCCTGCAATGACAGACGACTGACCCAGGGGTGATCGCGGTTATAGCGGATCAATTGCTGCGGGCGCCCATCCTCGGGCAAGTTGGTTTCCACCACGATACTGCCCCGGATCAGCAGGCTGTCCGGTGTCAGTTCTTCGCCTGCCGTGGCGGCTTTTCCGGCATCCGCCCCGATTCCATTCAGGTTGAACACCTGCCGGTTGCGGTCGGAAAGGGCGATCCACCCCATCTAGGCCGCCCGATCCAAAGCGGTCAACAATCGAGCCTCGTACCTGCGCAGCGTGCGCCGTGCCGAGGGGCCATATCCCGCGCCGGTCTCGGGGTCGATTTCGGGGAACAGCGTACAGATCTCCTGCACGATGTCAGCCTCGAAACTTTGGGCGGTCTGCGGCCCCGGCAGAAAGCTTTCGGTTTCCAGCCCTGCGGACCACACCACCTGATGGCGGTCAAACAGCAGGTGAACATAGTGCACCATTCCCCCCTCGGCCCGCACAACCGAGTGGTCGTTGACCAGATCGCGCGCCGCGACCAGAACCTCAGAGTGGCCAAACAGCAGCTCGGCCACGCTATCGCGAATCAGAACCCGGTGCAGCGGCGACACATACAGATCGTCATGCGCGCCAAAGGTGTTTGCGCGAATGCGAATGGGGGCGAACTTGCCCAGCGCCGCAACCTGCCGCGCCCCGGTCCACCGCAGCGGCTGCGCCCCTTCGTCCCGCGTCATCACCAGATCGCCGGGTTCCAGCGTTTCCACCGGCACATCGCCCTCCGGCGTGCGGATCATCGTGCCCGCCACAAAGCAGGGCACCTGATTGACCGTCACAAAAGCCGTATCAGAGGTGCCGTTGCCGTTGCCGATGGCCGTTGTATAGGAAAAGTTAACGCTTTCCTCGTCATTGTCGGCAATGATGGTCAGCGTGCTGTCCGCATTGACCTGAATCTGCTGACCGGTGGACAGGGTGACCACGCTGCCCGCGCTCACCTCCTGCCCGTTAATATGGGTCAGGGTCAGCGTGCTGTTGCCCGGCCCATCGTCATTGGCCAGCACATCAACGGTCTTGCTGCCACCGGGGGCAACATTAACCGTATCATCATTGGCGATCAGCGCGGTCTGAACGCTGCCCCCCGCGATCATCAGGTTCGAATCATAGTTCGAATCCTGTACATCCGCGATCCCGATCTTCAGCGTGTTCACCTGCCCCACATTGACCGGCATTTTCAGCGTCATGGTGGCGGTGAAACCATCCATCTCGGTGTTGTACTGATCATTGGTGTTCGAAATGAACAGGCTTTCGTTGTTGCCACCGTTGATGTTGTTGGGGTCGATATCGCCATCGCCGATCGACAGATCAACCTGCTCGTCATTCACCCAGACGCCGATGAAATCCTGATACAGCCCGGTGACATATTCGGGATACTCCTCGGACGAGAAAACGAACTGAATCGTCATCATCTCGCCATCAGGGATAAAACTGACTTCCAGAAACGAGGCGTCATAGGTGGCAGTGCCCGCCGCCTTGTTGAACGCGTCGTCGTCGTTGATACCGCTGGTATTGGTCGAGGTATTGGTCGCCTGGTTGGCCTCCGCGCTACCGCCCCAGCCACCCCACCAACCGCCGCCGCCCCCGCCGCCGGCGCTGTTGGTATAATCCGCCGCGTGCCCGGTGGACAGGATCACGCCCGTATCGCCCGGCGTGGTCGCCGCCGACACACTGTCACCGTTGGAATAGATGCCCGAAGATCGGTTGTCACCAGAGTAGGTCGCGCTGACGACCTGCACCCCGTCGCCAAAGATTTCCTGTGCCATCTGGGTGGCATTCGCACCCGTATTGATCGGTAACTCCGACGCCGCAACCATATCCTGCCCCAAACCTGTTTGGAGACAACACATCACGACAGCCCGGCAGGTTTCCCCTGCCTGATACCCAACTTTTGCTCAACTGCTCGGTCCGGGCCATTTGCGGCCCGTCTGTTATGTGCCCTGCCTCGGGTCTATTTTAGGTAACTATATGCCGAAAAATCCTCTCGTGTTAAGCATTTGTTCGCCGATCGCGACAATTGCGTCCCAAAAGCGCTGCACTCTTGCCACATTTGCGATTTGCTGGAATCCGCGCTAGGCCATCCGCAAGACGAAGGAGCGCCAAATGCCGAACCCAACCCATCCCCCCGTTGACCCCGCCAAGCTGACCGCACAGCTGATCCGCTGCGCCTCGGTCACGCCAACCGAAGGCGGCGCTCTGGTGCTGCTGCAACAGCTGCTGGAGGGGGCCGGGTTCACCTGCACCCGCGTGGACCGTGGCGAGGTGGCGAACCTCTTTGCGCGCTGGGGCACCAAGGGCCACGCCCGCAGCTTCGGCTTCAATGGCCATACCGATGTGGTTCCCGTCGGTGATCAGGCCGCCTGGACCGTGCCGCCCTTTGGGGCCGTGGAAAAAGACGGAATGCTTTGGGGGCGCGGGGCGACCGACATGAAATCCGGCGTTGCCGCCTTTGCCGCCGCCGCCGTGGATTTCGTCCGCAACACGCCCCCCGATGGCGCGGTCATTCTGGCCATCACCGGCGATGAAGAAGGCGATGCCGTGGACGGCACCGTGGCGCTGCTGGATTGGATGCAGACCGAAGACGAGGCAATGTCGGCCTGCCTGGTGGGCGAACCCACCTGCCCCAACCACATGGGCGAGATGATGAAGATCGGGCGGCGCGGCTCGATGACCGCTTGGGTCACGGTGACCGGGGTTCAGGGCCATTCCGCCTATCCGCACCGCGCCAAAAACCCGCTGCCCGCGATTGCCCGGCTGATGGACCGCCTCTCCAGCCACGAACTCGACAGCGGCACCGATCACTTCGATCCCTCGACGCTGGCGGTGGTGACGATCGACACCGGCAACCCGGCGACGAACGTGATCCCCGCGCGCAGCACGGCAACGGTGAACATCCGCTTCAACGACGCCCATTCCAGCACCACCCTGACCGACTGGCTCAAGGCCGAGGCTGACCGCGTCGCCGCAGACTTCGGCGTCGAAATCACGATGAAGATCAAGGTCTCGGGCGAAAGCTTTCTCACCCCGCCCGGCGCGCTGTCGGATCTGGTCGCCAAATCGGTCGAGGCCGAAACCGGCGTCACCCCGGTGCTGTCCACGTCCGGCGGCACATCGGACGCACGGTTCGTTCAGCACCACTGCCCGGTGGTCGAATTCGGGCTGGTCGGCAAAACCATGCACCAGGTCGATGAACGGGTCGAGGTGGCACAGATCCATCAGCTCAAGGCGATCTACGCCCGCATCCTGCATGACTATTTCGCCTGATTTGGCCCACCGCCGCCGTTTGGTGGTGATGCTCAAACAGCCGCGCGCAGGCCGGGTGAAAACCCGGCTGGGCCGCGGCATCGGCATGGTGCCCGCCGCGTGGTGGTTCCGCCATCAGGTCGCGCGCCTGTTGCGGCGGCTCGACGATCCGCGCTGGCAACTGGTGCTGGCCGTCGCCCCGGACCCGGCGCTTGGCAGCAGCACTTGGCCCGCGCATCTGCCGCGCATCCCGCAGGGCCGCGGTGATCTGGGCGCGCGGATGGGGCGGATCATGCGGCACATGCCACCCGGCCCGATCTGCATCATCGGCGGCGATATTCCCGGCGTCACCCGCGCCCATGTTGCCCGTGCCTTCAATACGCTTGGCGGGCATGATGCCGTCTTCGGCCCCGCCCCCGATGGTGGGTTCTGGCTGGTCGGGTTGCACCGCACAGCGCCGCCGCCCGCCACGTTGTTTCAGGGCGTGCGCTGGTCCTCGGCCCACGCGCTGGCCGACAGCATGGCCAGCCTGAAACATCACCGGATCGCACTGGTGGATACCTTGCACGACGTCGACACTGTCGAAGATTTGCGCACCACCGGGGCCGCCATGCGTTTTCCCAAGTGACGCGCCTTTCAAGCCATGATACGCCACGAACATGAGCCAGATGCCCACCAAGGACGAAATCCTTCAATGGATTTCCGACAACCCGACCCTCACTGCGAAACGCGATATTGCCAAGGCCTTTGGCATCAAAGGCGCTGCGCGTATTGATCTCAAGCGCATCCTGAAAGAGCTCGAGGCCGACGGCCATCTGGAAAAGCGCAAGAAGACCTATCGCGACCCGGACCGGCTGCCGCCTGTCAGCGTGTTGCAGATCACCGGCCCCAGCCCCGATGGCGACCTGATGGCGCGACCGCTGGAATGGATGGGCGAAGGCGTTGAACCTGTCGTCCTGATGATCCCGCGCGCCAGCGATCCGGCCTTGGGCGAAGGCGACCGCATTCTCGCCCGCCTGACCGAGGTTCGCGGCGAAGCCCACCATTACGAAGCGCGGCTGATCCGCCGCATCGGTGCCAACCCGCACCGGGTGCTGGGCGTGTTCCGCAAAGGCGCCGAAGGCGGGCGGATTCTGCCCATCGACAAGGGCGACGGCAAGGAATGGCAGGTGCCCGAAGGCTCCACCGGCGGCGCCAAGGATGGCGAGTTGGTCGAGGCGGAACAAGCCGGGCCGATGGGTCGCATGGGCCTGCCCCGTGCCCGCATCATCACCCGGCTGGGCGATCCAAGCGCGCCCAAAGCCGTCAGCCTGATCGCCATTCATCAGCATGGCATCCCCGATGACTTCCCCGACGACGTGATCGCCGAAGCCGACAGCATGAAACCCGCAGGCCTCGACGCTCGGGTGGACATGCGCGAAATGCCCCTGATCACCATCGACCCCTTCGATGCCCGCGACCACGATGACGCCTGCTGGGCGCACGAGGATGACGACCCCAAGAACGAAGGCGGCTTTGTGCTCTGGGTCGCGATCGCCGACGTGGCGCATTACGTCCCCTCGGGCGGCGCAATCGACCGCGAGGCGCGCAAGCGCGGCAACTCCAGCTATTTCCCCGACCGGGTCGTGCCGATGCTGCCCGACCGGCTGTCCGGCGACCTGTGCTCGCTGCACGAAGGCGTGCCGCGTGCCTGTATCGCGCTGCGCATGCAAATCAACGCCGTCGGCGAAAAGATCGCCCACCGGTTTCAGCGCGGCTTGATGCGCTCGGTCGCCTCGCTGAACTATCAAGAGGTCCAGCAAGCCCGCGATGGCGCGCCAAACGAAAAATGCGCCCCCCTGATGGACGAGGTCATCACCCCGCTTTACGCCGCCTACGAGGCGCTGGTGAAAGCCCGCCACCGGCGGCAACCGCTGGATCTGGACCTGCCCGAACGCAAGGTGATCCTCAGCGACGAAGGGCTCGTCACCAGCGTCAACTTCACCGACCGGCTGGATGCGCATAAGCTGATCGAGGAATTCATGATCCTCGCCAATGTCGCCGCCGCCGAAACCCTCGTGGCAAAGAAATCGCCGCTGCTGTTCCGCGTCCACGAAGAACCCTCGCCCGAAAAGCTCGAATCGCTGCGCGACACCGCACAGGCGGCCGGGCTGGTGCTGGCCAAGGGGCAGGTGCTGAAAACCAGCCACCTGAACGCACTTCTGGCCGCCGCCGAAAACACCGACTTCGACGAGCTGATCAACATGTCCACCCTGCGCGCGATGACGCAGGCCTATTACAGCCCCGCCAACTTCGGCCACTTCGGCCTGGCGCTTCTGGCCTACGCGCATTTCACCTCGCCGATCCGGCGCTATTCCGACCTGATCGTGCACCGCGCCCTGATCACCGCGCATGGCTGGGGCGAAGACGGCCTGACCCGCGCCGATGCCGAACGCCTTGACGAAACCGCAACCCACATCAGCGAAACCGAACGTCGCTCGATGATGGCCGAACGTGACACCACCGACCGCTATCTGGCGGCGTTCCTGTCCGAACGGGTGGGGCAGGAATTCACCGGCAAGATCAGCGGCATCGCCAAGTTCGGCGCCTTCGTCAAACTGGATGAAACCGGCGCCGACGGGCTGATCCCGATCCGCACGCTGGGGCGCGAGTATTTCCACTTCGACCGGGAAGCAGGCACCCTGATGGGCTCTGACACCGGGCTGACCATCTCCATCGGTCAGCGGGTCCGCGTCAAACTGGTCGAAGCCGCCCCCGTCACCGGCGGCCTCGCGCTGGAGCTGATCAGCATCGAGGGCAAGGATATGCCCCGTGGCCCATCGCGTGGGCGCGGCAAGCCGATGAAGCGCAAGCTGTCCACCTCGCGGCGCAAAACCGCCAAGACCAAACGCAAGGTCGAACGCACACGGCGCTAACTCGGCAAGCTTTCGCAGGCTTTTGGGCGGCGGGCATTTGCCCGCTTCCGAAATCCGCGCAATCGCGATACCATTGTTGCCAAGTTCAGCAATAGAACGGGGCCGGGCAATGTTTTTCAAAGTACTCTTATCTGCGTTTGCAGGCGCTTGCCTGTTGTCGGGGGCCCTTGTGGCCGAACCCCTGCGCGAATCCCTGCGACCGCAAAAGCGCCCCAACGTGGCGCAGGATGTGGCCGATCAGGTCGCCCAGATCTCCAGCTCGAACCTCGGGTTTCAGCGCTGGATCGAAGGCTTCCGTCGCCGTGCCAGCGCCGCCGGGATCAGCACCAGCACCTTTAACCGCGCCTTCAAGGGCGTGCGCTATGACACCGACGTGATTCAGCGCGACCGCAACCAGTCGGAATTCACCAAAACCATCTGGGATTACCTCGACAGCGCCGCCTCGGACAGCCGCGTCAAAAATGGGAAACAGGCCCTGCGCCAGCACGGTCGCACCCTCAACGCCATCGAAGCCAAATACGGCGTCGACAAAGAGGTCGTGACCGCCGTCTGGGGTCTGGAAAGCGCCTATGGCAGCCATCGCGGCTCCACCGATGTGGTCGAGGCGCTGGCGACGCTGGCCTATGATGGTCGCCGTGGCGCGTTCTTCGAGGCACAGCTGATCGCCGCGCTGAAGATCCTTCAGGCCGGTGACACCAGCCCGCGCCAGATGACCGGCAGCTGGGCCGGCGCGATGGGTCACACGCAGTTCATTCCCACCTCCTACCTCGCCTATGCGGTCGATTTCACCGGTGATGGCAAGCGTGACATCTGGTCCGACAACCCCACCGATGCGCTGGCCTCGACCGCCGCCTATCTGGCACGCTTCGGCTGGGTCAAAGGCCAGCCCTGGGGCGTCGAGGTGAAACTGCCGCGTGGTTTCAACTATGCGCTGGCAAGCCGCAAGATCAAGAAAATGCCCTCCGACTGGGCCCGCTTGGGCGTCAAAGGCCTGAACGGTCAGCCGGTGCGCGACTACGGCAGCGCCTCGGTTCTGCTGCCTGCGGGCGCGCAGGGCGCCGCGTTCCTGATCTTCAAGAACTTCTCGGTGATCGAGCGTTACAATACCGCCGACGCCTATGTGATCGGCGTTGGCCACCTCAGCGACCGGCTCAAGGGCGGCAAACCGATTCAGTCAGAATGGCCGCGCGGCGATCGCGCCCTGACCTTCGCTGAGCGTAAGGAAATGCAAAGCCACCTGACCCGCAAGGGCTTCGACACCAAAGGCGTCGATGGCAAAATCGGCCCGCTGACGATCGAAGCGGTGCGCGGCTACCAACGCGCCATCGGCACCGAACCCGACGGCTATCCCTCGCTCTCCATCCTGACAAAATTGCGCAGGAACTGAGCGTCACAGCACCACTTCCCCGCTTGCCAAACCCGCCCCGGCTTGGCAAAGTCGCTCCGTTCTCAGGGCGGGGTGAAACTCCCCACCGGCGGTAAGGGGCCTCGGCCCCAAGCCCGCGAGCGCCTCGGCGGCCTTCCGCCCCGAGGGTCAGCAGATCTGGTGCAACTCCAGAGCCGACGGTCATAGTCCGGATGAAAGAGAACGGCAGGCAAAGCGCGGGGTCCCGTGCCCTTCCTTGTCGTTTCGACGCTCTGGGTGACGTGTCGATGAGGAAAGGAAACGCTACATGACACCCACCCGCTACGCCTTTATCAAGGCAAACTGGCACGCCGACATCGTCGACCGTGCGCTCGACGGCTTCGCCGAACTGATTCCCGCCGCCCAGATTGATGTCTTCGACGTCCCCGGCGCGTTTGAAATGCCCCTGCTCGCCCGCGATCTGGCCCAGACCGGCCGCTACGCCGCCGTCGCCTGCGCCGCCTTCGTCGTGGATGGCGGGATCTACCGACATGATTTCGTGGCGCAGGCCGTGGTCGACGGTCTCATGCGCGCAGGCCTCGATACCGGCATCCCGGTGCTCTCGGTCTCGCTGACCCCACACCACTATCAGGAAACCGACCACCACAACGAAATCTACCGCGCGCATTTCGTCGAAAAAGGCCGCGAGGCCGCCCGCGCCGCGCTCACAATCGGTAAAACCCGCGCCGCTCTGGCCGCCTGATACCCGAAAGACTGCCCCACACCTCAGGCTTCTTTCTGATGAAAATACTCAAATCCCGCCCCGTCCGCCTCAGCGCGGTCGGGGCCTGCCCGTCCCGCTTCAGCAAACGACCTCAGGCGCCAACAAATTCCTCACGCGCATAGCCCTGCAAATACAGCAGCGCCGTCAGATCGCCGTGATTGATCCGCACCTCGCATTGCGCCGCCACGCTGGGCTTGGCATGCAGCGCCACGCCGGTGCCCGCCCGGCCCAGCATCCCAAGGTCATTCGCCCCGTCGCCCACCGCCAGAACATCGGCCTCCTCGATGCCCAGATGCCGGGTGATCCGTTCCAACGCATCCACCTTGGCCTGCCGCCCCAGAATCGGCCGCGCCACATCACCGCTCAGCTTGCCATCCTCGATCAGCAGAATATTGGCGTGGTTCTCGTCAAACCCCAGCTCGCGCGCCACATGCCCGGTGAACGCCGTGAAGCCACCCGACACCAACGCGGCATAGCCCCCAACCGCCCGCATCGTCGCAACCAAAGCCTTGCCGCCCGGCATGAAACTGATCCGCTCGGCCAACACCTTGCCGATCACGGCTTCGTCCAGCCCCTTCAGCAGCCCGACCCGCTCCAGCAATGCGCCCTCGAAATCCAGCTCACCGTTCATCGCCCGCGCGGTGATATCCGCCACGCGCGCCCCAACGCCCGCCTCATCGGCCAGCTCGTCAATACACTCCTGCCGGATCATCGTGCTGTCCATATCGGCCAGCAACATCTTCTTCTTGCGCCCCGCAGCAGGCTGCACGATCAGATCCAACCCCAAACGCTGCATCTCTTCCCAAACGTCCCAGCGATTGTCCGGCAGAACCGACAGCTCGAATTCCGCGGCTTCGGCCTGCGCCAACCACACAACATCCCCCCCACCCCAGGCATCGCGCAGCGAATCAAGCAGCGCACGTTCCAGATGAGGCTCTTCGGGATTGGACAGGATCGTGGCGACATACATGGGGCAAAGCTCCGTTCACAGTTGGTCTGCGTCGCAAAAGCGCATTCAAGCGGCGCTATAGCTGCATTTTTACCATTGTGAAAGCATCGGAACCACACTATCTGCGTCGGTGGGACACCCCTCCCCAACGGGGGGCGCTTATCTGGAAGGGTAGCACAAATGACGACGACACAACCGGCACTGCGGCCGGCAAATCCGCGGTTCTCCTCTGGCCCCTGTGCCAAAATCCCCACATTTGATCTGGCCAAACTGTCTGGCGCGCCCTTGGGCCGCTCGCACCGTGCCGCTGTTGGCAAAGCCAAGCTGAAAGCCGCGATCGAAGGCACCCGTGAGATTCTCGGCATCCCCGCCGATTACCGCATCGGCATCGTGCCCGCGTCAGATACCGGCGCCGTCGAAATGGCGCTCTGGTCACTTCTGGGCCAACGCAAAGCTGAAATGGTCGCATGGGAAAGCTTCGGCGCGGGCTGGGTCACCGACGTGGTCAAGCAGCTGAAAATCGAAGCCGAGGTCAAGACCGCCGACTATGGCAAGATCGTTGATCTCAGCAGCATCGACTTCAACAACGACGTTGTCTTCACCTGGAACGGCACCACCTCGGGCGTGCGCGTCCCGAACGGTGATTTCATTCCCGCCGACCGTGACGGCCTGACCATCTGCGACGCCACCAGCGCTGCCTTCGCGATGGACCTGCCTTGGGACAAGCTGGATGTGACCACCTTCAGCTGGCAAAAAGTGCTGGGCGGCGAAGCAGCCCACGGCATGATCGTGCTCAGCCCCCGCGCGGTGGAACGCCTCGAAAGCTACACCCCCGCTTGGCCGCTGCCGAAAATTTTCCGCATGACCAAGGGCGGCAAGCTGATCGAAGGTATCTTCGTCGGTGAAACCATCAACACCCCCTCGATGCTGGCAGTCGAAGATTACCTGCTGGCCCTCGATTGGGCGCGCGACGTTGGCGGCCTGTCCGGGCTGATCGCCCGTGCGGATGCCAATGCCGGGGCGGTCTGGGATTTCTGCGCCGCACGCGACTGGATCGACAATCTGGCCGAAGATGACGCCACGCGCTCGAACACCAGCGTGTGCCTGAAATTCACCGATGACCGCATCAAGGACGGCGCCGCATTCGCCAAGGCAGTGGCCAAGCGTTTGGAAGCGGAAAACATCGCGCTGGATATCGGCGCCTATCGCGACGCGCCCGCCGGTCTTCGGATCTGGTGTGGTGGCACGGTTGAAACCTCGGATGTGGCGGCGATGCTGCCCTGGCTCGAATGGGCGTTCGAGGCCGAGATCGCAGCGCAGGCTGCGGCCTAACGATATTCTGGCTGCGCATTCGTGCGCAGCCTCCCCCAAAATTGGAAACTTTCGTGCGAAAATCGCGTATGCATGTGATGTGTATGCCCTGTGCATCGAAAGTGTAGAGCAAAAAGGACCCAGAAATGGCCCCTCGCGTACTCATCTCTGACAAACTCTCTGACGCCGCCGTACAGATCTTCAAGGATCGCGGTATTGACGTCGATTTCCGCCCCGAGCTGGGCAAAGACAAAGATGCCCTGCTGGCCGTGATCGGCGAGTATGACGGCCTGGCGATCCGTTCGGCCACCAAGGTGACCGACAAGATCCTCGAAGCGGCCACCAACCTTAAAGTGGTCGGCCGCGCCGGGATCGGCACCGATAACGTGGACAAGGACGCCGCCAGCAAAAAAGGCGTGATCGTCATGAACACGCCCTTCGGCAACATGATCACCACCGCCGAACATGCCATCGCCATGATGTTCGCCGTCGCCCGCCAGATCCCCGAGGCATCCGCCTCAACCCACGCTGGCAAATGGGAAAAATCGAAATTCATGGGCGTCGAGCTGACCGCGAAAACGCTGGGCGTGATCGGTGCAGGTAACATTGGCGGCATCGTTTGTGACCGTGCCCGTGGCCTGAAAATGAAAGTGGTCGCCTTCGATCCTTTCCTGTCCGAAGAAAAAGCCGCCAAGATGGGCGTCGAAAAAGTCGAGCTCGACGAGCTGCTGAAGCGCGCCGATTTCATCACCCTGCACGTGCCGCTGACCGACACCACCCGCAACATTCTGTCGGCTGAAAATCTGGCCAAAACCAAAAAAGGCGTGCGGATCATCAACTGCGCCCGTGGCGGTCTGGTGGATGAGGCCGCGCTGGCGGAACTACTGAAATCCGGCCACGTTGCCGGCGCCGCCTTCGACGTTTTCGCCGAAGAACCCGCCACCGAAAACGTCCTCTTCGGCCTGCCCAACGTCGTCTGCACCCCCCACCTCGGCGCCGCCACATCCGAGGCGCAAGAAAACGTAGCCCTGCAGGTGGCCGAGCAGATGTCGAACTATCTGCTTGATGGCGCAGTAGAAAATGCGCTGAACATGCCGTCGATGACCGCCGAGGAAGCCAAGGTCATGGGCCCTTGGGTCAAACTGTCGGGTCATCTGGGCAGCTTCATCGGTCAGCTGACCGACGAGCCGATCAAGGCGATCAACATCCTTTATGATGGTGTTGTGGCCGAGATGAACCTGGCCGCACTGAACTGCGCCGTGGTCGCCGGGATCATGAAAAAATCCAACCCAGACGTGAACATGGTGTCAGCCCCGGTTGTCGCCAAAGAGCGCGGGATTCAGATCTCGACCACCAATCAGGACAAATCCGGCGCCTTCGAAGGATATGTCAAAGTGACGGTCGTGACCGAAAAGCGCGAGCGTTCGATCGCGGGTACGGTGTTCAGCGATGGCAAGCCGCGCTTCATCCAGATCAAGGGCATCAACATCGATGCCGAGGTCGGTGAAGACATGCTCTACACCACCAACGAAGATGTCCCCGGTATCATCGGGACGCTGGGCGGTCTCTTGGGCAAAAATGGCGTGAACATCGCCAACTTCACCCTCGGCCGCGCCAAAACCGGCGGCGAGGCGATTGCCCTGCTCTATGTCGATGGCCCGCTGCAAGCCAATGTTCTGCAAGAACTGACCGCGACCGGTCTGTTCCGGCAGGTCAAACCGCTGCACTTCGACATCGCATAACAAATTGCCCCGGTGCCGTATTCGAACGGCACCGGGGCCTCAGATCGGCCATACTGTCTCAGCCACGGCGTACCTGCAGCACAACGATCACCAGAAACACCAGCATTGAGGCGAGCGTAAGAAGCGAGCCCAGCTTGGCCAGTGTTTCCCCGGTTTCTTTCACCGCCATGGCAATGCCCGGCACGATCGTAACCAGCCCCAGCACTGCCAGCGCCAGATGCAGTTTGGGCAAAGCCCCCAGCGCCGCGTCCGGCACAAGGTGATAGTAAAAGGCAAAAATTGCCATAGACACCCAGCCCAGCAAGTTCAAATGTGCATGCGCCGGTGCCATGATATGATCATGGCTGGCAGACATCTGAATGCCCCAGATCATACCAAGAGAGACCGAAACAATCGCGACCAGAAAGAAATAGATCGAAATACCCTTCATCTGTGCAGACTCCGTTGAATTGAGTTGATTTGTATACATCCGACCGGAAAATGCCGACGGACAGCGGGCACAATACCCTATTTCCCCGCGCCAATCACGCCCGTCCAACACTTCAGACTGTCAAAGTCTTTCCGCACCATCGGCAATGCGCTAATAACGCCCCGAGCAACACTGAAACGAGTTCCAGATGCCCGACTTTCCACTTTATGCGATCGGTGACATTCACGGTCAGATCGACATGTTGAACGCGGCGATTGCGCTGATCCAGGACGATGGCGGCGCCGATGCCAATATCGTGTTTCTTGGCGATCTGGTGGACCGCGGCCCCGGCAGTCGTGAGGTGATTGATCTGTTGCAACAGGGCCAGTCCGCAGGGCGCCCTTGGACCGTACTTTCAGGCAATCATGATAGGATGTTCGCCGATTTCTTGTCCAGCGGAAGGATTGACCACCCGCGTATTCTGTCGGGTATTTCCTGGGAGAATCCACGTTTGGGGGGGCTGGAAACGCTAGCCTCCTATGGCGTGAACGCGATCGACATGCCCGTTGAACACCTCTGGGCCGCCGCGCAGGAGGCCGTGCCCGCGCGGCATTTGGCATTCCTGAACAATTTGCCGACATACCATGAGGTTGAGGATCTTCTGTTTGTGCACGCCGGCATCGCGCCGGGTGTACCACTGCAGATGCAGACAGCCGAAGATATGATGTGGATACGAGGCCCGTTCCTGACGCACACCAAGCCGCACCCGTGGCTGGTTGTGCATGGGCATACCGCGGTTGATCAGGCAGAGCATCAAGGGAACCGCGTCAATCTGGACAGTGGTGCAGGCTACGGTCGCCCGATCACCGCAGCGGTGTTTGAGAGCGGCCAAGTCTGGACCCTGAAGCCGGGAGGGCGCCAGGCTCTGCGACCGGTCGTTTGACTGAGACCTGCGGCGGGCCGCTGTTTCAGGCCGGTCCTTTGCAAACTTTTGGCAAAAAAGTTACACCACATGCTCGCTCCCCGGAGAGGCGCATTACAAGCCTGAGAAACGATAATGCGCCAGAAAATCAAACGGATCAGGCCGAGCTTCTGCCAGAAAGTCTGCATGCCGTGCCGCGCGGCGAGCAGACGGAAAACCGGCGTGGTCCGACTGCTGAGTGAAATCAACGCGTAGAGCATATGTCAGACCGGCTGGAGCAGTGAAACATACCCGACGGGCACTTTCCGGGTAGGAAAATTCAACCCCGCGCCGCCTGTCCAAAACCTATACCAACGGGGTAGAAACCGAAGTTCTGGCGCAGGTTCACGCTGTATATTGCTCAATCGATAGGGTAGCCTTCGCCAGAAATCACTGCTTCGGAGAGAACACCCATGACTGATATCGTAATCTTGGACGGTGCCCGCACCGCCATCGGCACGTTTGGCGGCTCTTTGGCGGGTATTCCCCCCACGCAGCTTGCGACGATTGCCGCAAAGGCCGCGATGGAACGCTCGGGCGTCGAACCCGGCCAGATCGGGCATGTGGTCTTTGGCCATGTGATCAACACCGAACCGCGCGACATGTATCTCAGCCGGGTTGCCGCAATTGACGCGGGCATTCCTGATACGACACCCGCGATGAACGTAAACCGCCTGTGCGGATCGGGTGCGCAGGCAATCGTTTCTGTTGTGCAATCACTGATGCTGGGGGATGCCGAATTCGGCCTGGCCGGCGGCGCCGAAAACATGAGCCGCTCGCCCTATATCGTGCCAGATCAGCGCTGGGGCAGCAAGATGGGCGACATCCGCACGGTCGACATGATGCTGGGCGCGCTGAACTGCCCGTTTGGCACCGGCCACATGGGGGTGACTGCAGAAAACGTGGCGGACGAAAATAACGTCACGCGCGAACAGATGGACGCCTTCGCACTGGAAAGCCAGCGGCGCGCGGCGGCCGCCATCGAAGCCGGATATTTCGCGTCACAGATCGTGCCTGTCGATGTGCGCGTAAAACGCGACACGGTGGCTTTTGCCACAGACGAGCACCCCAAAGCCACCACAGCCGAAGCGCTCTCCGGCCTGCGTCCCGCCTTCCGCAAAGATGGCGCCGTGACAGCGGGCAACGCCTCGGGTCTGAATGATGGCGGTGCAGCGCTGGTTCTGGCCCGCGCCGACGCGGCCGAAAAAGCTGGGCTGAAACCCAAAGCCCGCGTCATCGGCTATGCCCACGCCGGCGTGCGCCCCGAGGTAATGGGAATCGGCCCGGTTCCCGCCGTGCAGAATTTGCTGGCCCGCACCGGCCTGAGCATTGCCGATTTCGACGTGATCGAATCGAACGAAGCGTTTGCCGCGCAGGCACTGGCAGTCAATGCCGGGCTGGGCCTGGATGCGACCAAGGTGAACCCCAACGGCGGCGCGATTGCACTTGGCCACCCGATCGGTGCCACCGGCGCGCTTATCACCATCAAAGCTCTGTATGAACTGGAGCGGATTGGCGGCTCGAAAGCGCTAATCACCATGTGCATCGGCGGCGGTCAGGGTATCGCGCTTGCGATCGAGCGTATCTGATCTTCACTTTGACAAAAATACTCCGGGGGAACGTTCCAAATCGCAGATTGGGAACGTGGGGGCAGCGCCCCCGCCCCGCCCGCCGCAGGCGACATGCTTGCGTTTGCTTGGCTCCCCCGGTCTTTCCGATATCCACCCCAGAAAACACCTCAAGTGCCGCATGAACGGCTTGAATGGACGCTAGGGCGCGCAGATATGCATACGGATTTGCCCGACCGCGAGCAATTTGGTTAAGTTTTCCGCAGGAAAATCCGTACCAATCCAATTCGCCCCGTCCCGCAATCTCACTCAACTCTCAGATGCACGCGGTCTGACCTTCCCTGCGCGTCGATCACAGACAGCGTGACAAATCCCGCACCGATTCCCTGCAACACGGCCTGACGCCCATGCGCGCCCGTCAGCACCGGCGTGCCATCTGCCAGCCAGGTGAAAGGCGGCACCCCGTCGCGCAGCTTGACCGTCAGGGCGCCCCCTTCCAACGGCAACTCTGCGCCATCGGGCGGAAAGATCAACTTCGGCGCATCGGCTTGCGGCAAAAAAAGCGCCTGCCGCCCGCGAAATCTCTGTAACGGCTGCGGCAGCAGCGAAGCGCCGACCAGCAGCGTTTCCGGCGGCGGTGGCGGCAGCGGTTCAAGCTTTGGCTTAAGCCGCTGAAACGCCTCGAACAGGACGGGGGCCGCCAAATCGCCGCCGAAGGCCCCGGGCACCGGCGTGCCATCCGGCCGCCCAAGCCACACACCAATCACATGCGCCCCATCAAACCCCAGCGCCCAAGCATCGCGGTGGCCATAAGACGTGCCCGTTTTAAAAGCCAGCCGGTTGCGCGGTGCGCCAGGGGGCGGCGCCATGTCAGACAGGATATTCCCCACTTGCCAGGCCGCGGTACGGCTGACGATCTGGGCCCCCACCGTGGCCGGTCCCGGTCGCCAGTGTAGCGGTTTGGCGACACCACCATTGGCCAGCCCCCCATATAGCTGCACCAGATCCTCAAGTGTCAGGCCAACCCCTCCCAAAGCCACCGCAAGGCCGGGTTTGCCGCCCGGCACCACGGGCTGAGCCCCTGACCGGCGCAGCGCTGCGACCAACCGGGTCGGGCCAAGTTCTTCGGTCAGCAGGACGATGGGGATGTTCAGCGACAGGCGTAGCGCGTCGGCGACGCGGATTTCCCCCCGAAACATCCCATCGAAGTTTTGCGGGGCATAGTTGCCAAAAGCCACGGGGCGGTCGTCAATCAAGGTTTCGGGATGGGCCAGTCCCTGATCAAAAGCCATGGCATAGACCAGCGGCTTCAACGTCGATCCCGGCGAGCGCAGGGCGCGGGTCATGTCGACAAAGCCCTGTCCCAGCCCCGGCCTAAAGCCACCCGACCCGACCGAGGCAAGGATGTCACCACTCCGGTGGTCCGCCACAAGGATCGCAATGGACAGCGCCTCGGATTTGCCGCGCAGGGCGGTGATCGCCAAGGCCTCAAGCTGCGCTTGCAGGTCGGCGCTCAGCGTCAGGTCGTGGCGTTGGCGGTCGGGCGATTCAGCCAGCGCGCGATCAGACAGGTGCGGCGCCAGCGCAGGAAAAGCGCGTTTGGTATCGGGCACCGGATCGGTCAGAGCGGCGGTGGCATCGCCAGTGCTCAGCACACCCGCGCGGGCAACACGCGCCAGAATCCGGTCGCGGGCCTGCTGCGCGGTGGCCGGGGCGCGGTCGGGGCGGCGGGCCTCGGGCGCTTGCGGAAGGGCAACCAGCAAAGCCGCCTCGGCTGGGGTCAGACGCGCAGGTTCCTTGCCGAAATAGGTCAGTGTCGCGGCACGAATGCCTTCGATATTGCCACCGAACGGGGCCAGTGTCAGGTAAAGGTCAAGGATCTGCGCCTTGCTCAGCCTCCGCTCCAGCGCCAGTGCCACGCGCATCTGCCGCAGCTTTCCCGCCCACGCCCCGGTGCCGCTGCGCTCCAGCAGGCGCGCCACCTGCATCGTCAGGGTCGAACCGCCGGACACGATCCGGCCATGTCGCAAGGCCTGCACCGCTGCGCGCGCAATGGCAACGGGGTCGATCCCTGCATGGTCATGGAACCGCCGATCTTCATAGGCCAGCAACATCGCAAGATAGGTCTGATCAACCTGCGCCGCCTGCACCGGCAGGCGCCATACACCATTCGCTGCCGTATAGGCCCGCAGCAGCGTCCCGGCGCGGTCGCGCACTTCCACCGACGTGTCCAACAGTGTCACCGGCAACGCGGTGCGATCAATCCAGCGATCTGCGGCATCGCGGCTGGCGGCGACCAACAGTAACGCCGCCACCAGCAGAAAGGGGGCGAACCGCCTCATTCCACGATCATCATCCGACCCGCGTTGGTATTGGCGCGGTATTGCGGGCGATACATGTCTTCGACCGTGGCCGCCGAATGTCGGAATATCCCCGGCGAGATCGCGCGCACGATATAGGCCAGCTGAAATGGCTTGTCCGAGCGCCAATCGACCGCCGCAAGGAAGCGATCCGAGCGGAACTCGCTATGCTCGGCCTCACTCGGCGTCAGCCAGTCAAGCGCGCGGATATCACCCGAGCGCAGCAGATTGGGGTTGTCGATCTCGAACCCGGCGGGCAGCGGATCGTTTATCATCAGCCGCGCGCCACCTTTTTCGAAAGGCGTGACCTTCAGCACGGCCACCAGACGGTCACCTACCCTGACCGATTGCGGTAGAGCCTCGGCTCCGTCGATGGTGTAATATGTCCGGTCGATGCGATAGCCATACCCGCCCTGCGTGACCGGCGTTTCCGGCACTCCCGTGGTGGTCAGCGTGATCTGCGTGGCGCTATCACGCGCATTGCGAATTGTGATCGGCGCCGCGCCAATCTGATCCTCAAACAGCCGCACAAGCGGCCCTTGAGCAACGGTGCCGTTCACCTCGATCCCAGCAATACCGGGATCGGTGACCAGAGCCCGCGCCGCCATCAGCGCCCAAGCGCTTTCCTGAGTGGAAAGCCCGCGCACGGTGGCGCTGATCCGGTCAATCAGGGCCTCACGGTTGACCACGGCACTGCCCGCCTCAACCGCCAGCGACAGAACACCTGCCGCGTCGCGCAGGTTGCTACCATAGTCAGCACGCCACAGCCCGGCCTCTTCCCCCATGCGTGGCACCATCAGATGGGCGGCGCGGGAAAACATCGCCTCGGCCCGCGTCGGATCACCATAAGAGGCCAACGCCGCCCCCAACTGCGCCGCCGCCAGCGGCGTGTCAAAAGCATCGCCCTTGACGTCGGAATAATAGCGCAGGTCGCCCATCGCCGCCGCGCCTTCGCGCGCCAGCACCATTAGCGCATAGGCTACATCCGCGCCGCCAGTGTCAAAGTCGGGGGCATAGTTGATGCGATTGCGCAGGTTATCCATCGCCAAGCGAAAGGCCAGATCGGGTACGGCGTATCCTTCGGCGCGGGCCCTGCTGAGGAAATCAGAGACATAGGCATCAAGCCAGAAATCACCGGCTTCGGCCCGCCACAGTCCAAAGGCCCCGTTATTGGCCTGCCGCGTCAGGATACGGTCAATCGCCTGACCCACACGGGCCTGGATCGTGGCGCGGTTGCCAAGGCCCAGCGCCTCGGACACTTGCCCCAGATAGAGCAGCGGCAGCGCCTGACTGGCCACCTGTTCGGTGCAGCCGTAAGGGTAGCGATCAAGGGACGCCAGCAGCGCAGGCGCATTGAGTTTGGCCAGCGGTCCCGCAGACAGCACTGCCGACCCCGTGCCGGGGCGCAGTCCAGCAAAAACATCGCGATCAAGGGTAAAGGTATCGCCTGCACCCAGCGCAAAACGCCGGGTGACTGACACAGCCGGATCATTGTCACGTACCGCCAGCACCAAATCTTTGACCAACGGCCGCCCATCTGGCGTGGTCAGCGCCACGCGCAGGCTGTGGTCGCCCACCTCGCCCGCCGTGACCGGGATGCTCAGCACCGCCGTGCCCTTCTCAGTCAGCATCACGTCTGAGGGAAGATTGCCCCCCACAAGACTGATGCCCTGCGCGGTAACATCCAACCCCATCCGCCCAGTGGGGCCGGTGGCATGCACGATCTCAAGCAACAAGCGACTGCTGTCGCCGGGGGCCAGAAAGCGCGGCAGGCTGGCGGTGATCACAACCGGATCACGCACCAGAACATCGGCTTCGGCTTGCCCGACGCCCGTGTCCGACCAGGCCACCGCCATCAGCCGCACTGTGCCGTTGAAGGCGGGCAGGTCAAACGTCACCTCGGCCCCTCCGTCCGGGCCAACCGTAAGTGGGCCACTGAAATAAGCGACCAGTTCTTCGGTCGGCGGTGGCGATTGCAACCGCGCGGCACTGCCCGCATCCCCGCCCGAGCGGATGGCGCCCATTGCACCGTTCATCCCGTCGATCAGGCGGCCATAGATATCGCGGATCTCGACCCCCAAGCGGCGCTGGCCAAAATAGTGATCCGAAGGATCCGGGCTTTGAAAGCCGGTGAGGTTCAGGATACCCACGTCCACTGCGGCCACAGTGACGTAGGCGGCCTGGCCGTCAGCCACGCCATCCACCTGTACCGTGGCGCGTAGGGTGCCGCGCGGGTCCGCCTTGGCCGGAGCATCAAAAGACACTGCAAGCTGTTTGGTACCGGGGTCAATCTTAGCATAGCTCAGCCCCAGAGACCGCGCCGGATTGCGACCCGAAGCGGCATCCATCGGCCGGATCACCGAGGCGGTAACATAGGCCCCCGCCCCCCAGTCATCCGTCACTGCGAGTGGGATCAGGTTCTCACCCTCGGTCACCGCGACCGCTTTCATCGCGATCACCCGGTTTGACATGACACTGATCAGCGCCGTGCCCGCATACCGCGGCACCAAACGCACCATCGCCGTGTCACCGCTCTGATATCCGGGCCGGTCTAATGACAATTCCAGCGTGTCGGGCGTGGCCGACGCATCGGCGGGCGCATACCAACCAGCGTAGAACGAGGTCGCGGCAGCAACATAACCGCCATCAAGCCGCTCTACCTCAAGCTCATAACTGCCCCACTCGACCGGGGCGGCAACTTCAAGCGGCGTACTGCCAAGCGTGGCTTCGGCGCTGGTGATGCGTTTGCGGGTGGTGATCGGCTCCCACTCCCAATTGCCATATTGCTGATACCACTGATACCGTCGCTCGACCCGGTTCAGGGTCCACCGCACGCGCATCGGCAGCGGTTTCAAGTCCGGCCCGAGTGCGATCACCTGAAGTCGCGCTTGAGTATTTTCCGGCACAACCCCATCAAACATCGGCTTGATACCGATCACCGGCGCGGCAGGCGCCAGCGCGCGGGTCAGGCGACGTTCCACCGGGCGGCCCGAGCCTTCGGCCAGGTTGACAGTGATCAACGCCTCAAGCGGGCGATCGGCATCCTCTGCCTCTGGCAGCTCCAACGGTACGCTGGCAGTCCCGTCATCATCGGTCTTACCACCGCTCAGAAAACTGGTGCGTCGGCCAAATGTCTCGTCCTGACGGCCAAAGCGGAAGCCGGGAAAGCTCTCCAGTCCACTGGCCTCTTGCAGCACCACGGTGCCTTCGATCGCAAGCCCACCGGCGGGCGGGCCAAACAGATAGCGCGCCGCAATGCTTAGCGGTGGAGTGTCGCCGGGGCGCATCGGGGCATCAGGCAGCGACAGGTCAAAATCAATCCTCTCGGGCAGGAAATCCTCGACCAGCACGGTTTGGCTTGCCAGCGGCGCGGCATCTGCATCGGCCCTGAGGTCAAGCCGCCAAGTGCCACGCGGCACGGTTTCGCCCAACAGCAAGGTGAAGACATGCCCGCCAGCGGCATCGGAAGTAGACACGTGGCGGGAATATTCCACGCCATCCGGGCGAGTCAAAATCGCCGTCACTGGTAGGCCGGAAATGGCCGCAGCCACATCGTCGCGTGCCAGAGCGGTGGCATAGATCACCTCGCCCGCGCGATATGCCCCGCGATCAGTGGTCAGGAACATGTCGATCGGCGGACTGGGCGCGCGCCCCTCCACACCTCGGTCCGACAGATCGAACGCCGGGTCGGTCAGCGACAGGAACGCGATATCATCGTTGCCCTGCGCCACAGTGATCAGCGCAGGTGCCGCGCCCCCGGTGCCACGCGTCAGGCCTGGGGTAAAAAGCGCATGCCCCTGATCGTCGGTCAAAGCCGTGCCCAGCACCCGGTTGGCTCGCGACAGCAGTGTGGCTGTCACGCCGGGCCGCGCACCCGCATCACCCAACCCGCGCACGAATACATGCAGACCGTCGGTGCCGTTCAGCGTCGTCACCCCCAGATCAGACAGCACAAACCACTGCGTCGCCCCCGCATCGTCATAGGGGTCGGCCCCCGGCACCCGCGCCGTCAGCGCATAGATCCCGGCGGGCAGGTCAGAGATTGCCTCGCCCATCGGCAAGCGGGTGGTCATGTCGCGGTTCAGGGCGTTGTGCACCTCGCCCTGCCCGGTCCAGACCTGCTCGGCGATGTTGGTGGCAAAATCCTCCTGTTCCCAATAGCTGAGCGGCCGCCCGAAATAGCTGTCCTGAATCGCGCGCAGCAAATTGCGGTCGCTGACCCGGCGCAGCACCAGATCAATCTGATTCAGGTTCACAGTTTCCACCGGCAGCGCGGCATCAGGCGATTTTGGCAAAACATAGGCCCGCCCCGGAAAGCTAACGCGGGGACTGCGGTCGCGAACATAGAGCGTCAGCGTGACGTCCTTGGCCATCGTTTCACCACTGGCGGCGGGCAGACCCTCGCGGAAGGTCACGGCATAGCGTTCGCCGTGCTCGGCCCCGTCTACACAAAGCTGATTGCCGCTGGCCTGAACTGCCATTCCTGCGACAGGCAAACGGACATATGTGCTGTAGTCGACACCGGTTTTAGCCAAAGGTTCCGAAAATTCCGCACAAAGTCGCGGCGCCGCGCTGTCGCTTTCAACGCTATGCTCGATGATGCGGAAGCCGTATTTGCCAATTGCAGCCTCAAGTGCCGCCCCAATGTCGTTGCGCGCGGGGTGTAGGTTCAGCGCCAGACGTAACGCCGGAATCATATCGCCCCCGCGCCGGTTTGCTTCCAGCGCTTCGGCCAGCACGTGCAAGGCCGCAATCCGCTGCGCCGGGGCCTGCGCCCGCAGATATCCGTTGGTGGCGGCGCGCAAAGCCCGCTCGCGGTATTTGCGCTTATCGCTGTCACTGCCACCGATAAGCAGCGACAGACGGGCATATTCGACCCACAGGTCGCTTTGATCTGTGTGCGAAATGGCCCCCCCCGTCCAGCGCATCGCGCTTAACCAGTCGCTGTTTTTACGACGGTCCTGCGCGGCGTCCAACAGCGCCTGAATAGAATAGTCCCCAGCCGGATGGATCCGCCCAATCTGATCCGCCTGCTCGCGCGCTCTGGACAGATCATCAGCGGACAGGAAGGACAGATCGCCCGCTCTTGCCCGCGACGTTTTCATCACCCCGGGATAGGTCGCCACTACCACCGCAGACCACGCGCCATCATAGGGCTTGCGATCACTGACCTCGCGTTTCGGAAAACAGGAGTTCGAGCGGTCGTTGAAAGTGAACGCCCTGCACTGCGAATCGGCCAGACAGGCGTTGACGCAAGACTGATAGGTCGTATCGAACAGCGCCTGAAGATCGGCGCCGTAAAAATCGACATTGCGGGTTACGATCAACCGTTTGTCCGGCACTTCATCGGCGGCAACAGCAGGTGAGGCCAGAATAAGACCCGCTAAAATCATTGAAAGAATACGGTGCATCAAACAGCTCCTATATCAAATGCCAAGATGGTGACACGCGGCCTGATCGCTTGGCAAGTCTGCGCGAAACCTGCTCTGATCACGTTTTAAGCGATTTTTCATTCCCTTTGCCGATCCTGCGCTGCGACGGAATCGCGCGAATCGAGGGACAGGCATGAGTCTTGCCAACAAACTGGCCGAAGAACGCCGCGCACGGCTGGCGGCCGAACGGCTGTTGGAGCTGAAACAGGCAGAGCTGTTTTCCGCCAATCAGAAACTTGGTCGGCATGCCCGCGCGTTGTCAGAGGAAATTGTTGAAACCCGCGCTCAGGTGGAAACGATCCGTGATGAAAATCAGCGGGTCAAATCCGATCTGACCGCAGCGCATGAAAAGATAGAGATTGCTGAAAGGCGGCTGTGGCACTCGATCGAGACCATTCAAGACGGCTTTGCTTTCTTCAATGTTGACAGTCACATGATCGCGGCGAACCGTTCGTATTTGTCGGTTTTTGACGGTCTGAACGAGGTGGAGCCGGGCGTATCCTATACCCGTATCCTTCAGCTGATGACCGATGAGGGTATCGTCAATATCGGCGAGAAATCTGCCGATGACTGGCGTGCCCGCATGCAGAAACGCTGGCAATCCCCTTCGCCGGACCCGGTGGTGATCCGGCTGTGGAACAATCAGTATATTAAGCTGGTCGATCAGCGCGGCCACGGCGGCGATGTGGTCAGTCTGGCACTGAACATCACCGATACGGTCCGCCATGAAAAAGAACTGAAGAAGGCCAGCGCCAAGGCTGAAGCCGCAAATCGCGCAAAATCAGCCTTTCTTGCCAATATGAGCCACGAAATCCGCACCCCGATGAACGGTGTCGTCGGCATGGCGGATCTGTTGACGGATACGCCGTTGACCAAGGAACAGCAGCTCTACGTCGACACGATCAAGAATTCGGGCGAGGCATTGCTGGTGATCATCAACGACGTGCTGGATTATTCCAAGATCGAAGCCGAAAAGCTGGTTCTACACAACGAGCCTTTCGATCTTGAGCGCTGCATTCACGAGATCATCATGCTGTTGCAACCCTCGGCACGGGACAAGGCAATTGATCTTCTGGTGGATTACGACCTGTTCCTGCCCACCATGTTCATCGGCGATCCCGGACGGGTTCGGCAGGTACTGACCAACCTTCTGGGCAATGCAGTCAAGTTCACATCGCAGGGGCATGTACTGGTCCGTGTTGTCGGAATGCAGCCCGAAGGCAGCAGTGCAACCCATGTGCATATTACAATTGAGGATACCGGAATTGGTATTCCGACTGAAAAGATCGACCATATTTTCGGCGAGTTCAATCAGGTCGAAGACGAGCGCAATCGCCAGTTTGAGGGCACCGGGCTGGGGCTGGCAATCTCGCAACGGCTGATCAAACTGATGGGGGGCAAGATCTGGGTCGATTCCGAAGAAGGCGTAGGGTCCAGTTTTGGCTTCCGGGTCACCCTGCCCGCCGCCGAAAGTATCCCGGATACGGCACCGATCCTGTCGGGTCGTTTGCGACGTGCACTTGTGGTGGATGATCTTTCCGTGAACCGGGCTATTCTGGAAAAGCAGCTAGAGGTCCTGGGGATCGAGAGTGTCAGTTGCCCCGGAGGGCCCGAAGCACTTGCGGCGCTGGACGGCTCTTTTGACGTGGTCCTGACCGATCACAATATGCCAGGCATGGATGGGTTGGAGCTCGCGCTTGAAATCCGTAAAGCGGGGCAGGATGTGCCGATCCTGCTGTTCAGCTCCAATTCGTCGTACGCAGAAACAGATGCCGCGCGCTCAGCCGTGCAGGCGATCTTGCAAAAACCCACCCCCCGGCGCGAGTTGTTCGCCCGTCTGCAATCGCTGGGCGCAGATATCGTGGCCCCGGATCCCACCGATGGGATCCCTCCCGTCGCGCCCCCGCCCCCGGTGCTAAGGCCGATGCGCGTTCTTGCGGCCGAGGACAACAAGACCAACCGACTGGTGTTTCAGAAAATGGTCAAACATCTGGATATCGACCTGCGATTTGCCGAAAACGGATTGGAGGCCGTCGAGCAGTTCCGGAATTTCCGACCAGACTTAGTTTTCATGGACATTTCCATGCCCAAAATGGATGGCAAGGAAGCGACCTCAAATATCCGCAAGCTCGAACAGCCCAGCGGGCAGCGCACGCCAGTGGTAGCCATGACTGCCCACGCGATGGAGGGCGACGGCGAAGGCATTCTGGCGGCGGGGCTGGATGAATATTTGACAAAACCTTTGCGAAAGGAGGCGATCACAGAAAAAATTCTGGAAAATTGCCCGCGAAATGCACGCCCGCCTTTGCCGCAAGAGCCAGATGCTCAGGCGGCGTCTGCCGCCAGTTGAGCCTTGCGAACAAAGACCCATTTGTCACCATCGGACAGGGCCGAACTGAAACCATATCCACCCGCGTCGAAATCGCGAATACTGTCAGGGTCGGTGAGGCGATGCTGAATGATGAACCGCGCCATGGCGCCCCGTGCACGCTTGGCATAGAAGCTGACAATCTTTGGCACACCGGCCTTTTCTTCCATGAAGACCGGCGTAATCACGCGTGACCGGAGTACAGAAAGATCAACAGCACTGAAATACTCGTGGCTGGCGCAGTTGATCAGCACATCCGTATCAACCGCAGTGGCATCCGCGTTCAGCGCCTGCGCGATATCACCGCCCCAATACTCATACAGCGATTTGCCGCGTGGGGTTTTCAGGCGGCTGCCCATTTCCAACCGGTAAGGCTCGATTTCGTCCAGTGGGCGGAGCAAACCGTAAAGTCCGGACAAGATGCGCAAGTGATCTTGCGCCCAGCTCATCTCCTCTGAATCAAGCGAAGCAGCTTCCAATCCCTGATATGTATCACCGGCAAAGGCCAGCGCGGCGGGTTTGGTCTGCATCGTGCCAAAATCCCGAAACCGATCCACATTCAACCGGGCCAGATTTTCGCTGATCCCCATCAGTTTGCACAGCTGATCCACAGACAGATCGCGAGCGACAGTGGCCAATTCCACAGCGCGCGCGGCGAATGCGGGTTGGGTCGGGACGATGCCCTCAGTCGGCGTCATGTCCAGCTTTTTGGCCGGGGAAACCACGATCAACATATTAAACTCCTTCTGCGCATTCAAACGACCCTAGCCAGCCTCGCGCAATACGTCCAGAAACGCGGCGGCAAACCTGTCGGCGCGTCGCTCGCCCAAAACCCGCGCCATCGCGCCCGCATCACCCGGCTTCATCTGGGCAACTTTCGCCAGAAGCGACGCCGAGCAACTAAGCGGTTTATCCAATCCGTCCGCGCCGCGCGTCAGATCTGCCTGCACTTCCAGCAGCCGGTCATACAGAACCGCCGCGTCACGCCCGGCGATCTTGCGGCGTGACGGGTGCATTTCTTCGGCGGCACCATTGATCACCGCTAGAAAATCATCACCATACCGCTCCAGCTTTTTTGCCCCCACACCGCTGATCCGCGCCATCTGATCCAGATCGGCGGGGCGGCTCTCGGCCATCTCGATCAGGGTGCGGTCGGTGAAAATGATATAGGCAGGCACATTCGCCGCCTCGGCCAGCGCCCGACGTTTGGCCTTGAGCGCAGACAGCAGTGGCGCGTTTTCCTCTGCCACCAGAGTTTTTACCGCCGGTCGACGCGGCGCATTGCGGATTGTGTCCATGCGCAGGCTGATCTCGACCTCGCCGCGCAGAATCGGCAGAGCGGCATCCGTCATGCGCAGCGCGCCGTGGCGTTCGGGATCGGGGCGGATAAGGTCATGCCCCATCATCTGCCGGAAAATCGCCTGCCACTGACGCTTGTCATAGGCGCGTCCAACGCCGTATGTCGGCAAGCTGTCATGCCCCCGCTGGCGGATTTTATCAGTCTCGTTGCCGGTCACGATATCAATCAGATGCCCAGCGCCAAACCATTCCTCTGTCCGCAAGATCGCCGACAGGGCCATACGCACGGGTTGCGTGCCATCGAACACCTCGGGCGGGGTATCGCATAGGTCACAATTGCCACAAGTGACCTGCGTTTCGCCAAAATAACGCAGCAGAGTTTCGCGGCGGCATTTCAACGCCTCGGCCAAGCCCAACAGGGCATTCAGCCGCGCGTGATCTGCGACACGGCGTTCAGGCGGAGCAAGCCCTTCGTCGATCTGACTGCGACGCAGGCGGATGTCGTCGGGGCCGAACAGCGTCAGCGTTTCCGCCGGGGCGCCATCCCGCCCGGCGCGACCAACCTCTTGATAATAAGCCTCAATCGACTTTGGCAGATCGGCGTGCGCGACCCAGCGGATATCGGGTTTGTCCACCCCCATACCAAAGGCCACCGTCGCCACCACAATCAGCCCGTCCTCTTGTTGAAACCGGGTTTCGGCGGCGCGGCGCGCATCGGCCTCCATCCCGCCATGGTAATGACAGGCGGAATGGCCCGCCTCTTGCAGTGCCTGCGCCAGGCTTTCGGTCTTGGCGCGGGTGCCGCAATATACGATGCCGGATTGCCCTTTGCGCGCCGCGGCAAAATCCAGAATCTGACGGCGCGGCGAGTCTTTGGCGGCAAAGGCAAGGTGGATATTGGGCCGGTCAAACCCGCGCAAGAAGGTTTGTGGCGCGGCACCATCAAACAGCCGTTGCACGATCTCGACCTGCGTTTCGGCGTCCGCCGTTGCAGTGAATGCCGCCAGCGGCACATCCAGCGCGCGCCGCAATTCGCCGATGCGCAAATAATCAGGCCGGAAATCATGACCCCATTGGCTGACGCAATGCGCCTCGTCCACAGCGATCAGGCTGACATTGATCCGGTGCAGCATCGCCATGGAAGAGCCCGCAGCCAACCGTTCTGGCGCGATATACAGCAGCTTCAGCCGCTCTTCCTCCAGCGCAAGCCAGACCGCATCGGTTTCCTCTTGCGTATTACCGCTGGTCAGCGCGCCTGCCTCGACCCCGGCCTCGCGCAGGGCACGCACCTGATCCCGCATCAGCGCAATCAGCGGCGAAATCACCACTGTCACGCCTTGGCGCATCAGCGCCGGCAACTGAAAACACAAGGATTTGCCACCACCCGTGGGCATGATGGCCAGCACATTTTGCCCCTGCGCCACGGCCTGCACGACCTCTTGCTGCCCCGGACGGAAGCCGTCAAAGCCGAAAATGTCCTTCAGAAGAGTGTCGGCGCCGGACAAGTGATCGGGCATATGATCCTGTAAATCTGTCTATATCTGCTGTTACAGGAGTTTTCACACACAAGGCTTAGCGCGGCAAGGCCCGGATCAGTAGAAAGCCGCCACATTGTTGATCAGGATCATCCGCAAGGCTGCAATCCCGATGATCACCACCAGCGGCGCGAGGTCGATCCCCGACATCGGCGGCAAGATGCGCCGGATCGGGCCATAGATCGGCTCCAACACCCGGTTCAGCATATACCAGATCTGCGAGACAAGTTGCTGACGCAGGTTCAGCACCTGAAAATTGATCAGCCAGCTCATGATTACGTGGGCCAAAATGAAATACCAAATTACATCCAGCACCAACATCAGGATCTGAAACAGTGACATCATGTGTAGCGACCTTTTTCCTTCAAACGCCCAACAGGTAAGCGCGCGGAACCGAAACCGCAAGCTTTGACGCACCGTTTGCGTTGACCGGCGTCGCGGGCTTGGCACATCTGACCGAAAAAGGAGGCCGCCATGTATCCGATCCTGCGCCTGACCAAGGAATTCATCAAGTTTCGCAATGCGCCCGCGCTGCCACTGAACGGCACCCACGTGTCCCAGCACATGTGCCTGCCGTGGGACATCGATATATGGATGGAACTGAACAATGGCCGCACCCTGACCCTGTTTGATTTGGGGCGCTCGGTTCTGGCACAGCGGTCCGGGCTGCTGCATGCGCTGCGCCAGCAAAAATGGGGCATGACGATGGCCGGGGCCTGCGTGCGCTATCGCCGCCGGATTCGCATGTTCGAGGTGATCGAAATGCGATCCCGTGCCGTGTGCTGGGACGAGCGGTTCATCTATCTGGAACAATCCATGTGGAAGAAGAACGGTGAATGCGCCAACCACATCGTTTATCGCACGGCGTTGACAGACGGCGCGGGAATCGTGGCACCCGAGCGTGTGCTGGCGGCCATCGGGCAGGGCATCCCCTCTCCGGCCATTCCCGATTGGATCGCGGCTTGGATCCGATCAGAAGATATCCGGCCATGGCCCCCCATGCAGGATTGACTTGCCAGCGTTACAATTTGCCTATCTTATCCGCGCAGTTGGGGTTTTAGCACGATTGGGGGCAGCTATGCGCAAGCGTATCTGGGGATGGTTCTTTTTTGATTGGGCCAGCCAGCCTTATAACACGCTGCTGATCACCTTCATATTCGCCCCCTATATCAAAGAGTTGCTGGGTGACGGCACAACCGCGCAATCGGCGTGGGGGTTTGGCATCGGGTCTGCGGGTCTGGTGATTGCACTGCTGGCGCCCATTCTGGGAGCGATGGCAGATACATCCGGCAATCGTCTGCGCTGGATCTGGGGGTTTTCACTGCTGTATGTGATCGGCGCCTTTGGCCTGTGGTGGGCCGCGCCGGGCAATTTCAATCTACTGCTGACGCTGGTCTTGTTCGCCATCGGCATGATCGGGATGGAATTCGCCACGATCTTCACCAACTCCATGCTGCCCGATCTGGGCACCAAAGAAGAGATTGGCCGGATTTCGGGCAACGGATGGGCGTTTGGTTATGTCGGCGGGCTGTTCGCGCTGATTATCATGTTGATGTTTTTCGCCGAAAGCGCCGCGACCGGAAAAACCTTTGTCGGCCTGTCGCCTGCCTTTGGGTTGGATCCGGCCATGCGCGAAGGCACCCGTTTTGTCGGGCCGCTGACGGCGATCTGGTATGCGGTTTTCATGATCCCTTTCTTCCTGTGGGTGCGCGACCCAAAGCCGACCAAGCCGCAAAAAGGCGCTGTTTCTATTGCTTTGCGCGAGGTTTGCACAACCGTCAGCCGCCTGCCACGCACGCCCTCGCTTTTTGCATATCTCGCATCGTCGATGCTTTATCGCGATGCGTTAAACGGAATGTATGTGTTCGGTGGCATCTACGCCGCCGGCGTTCTAGGCTGGAGCGTGGTTGATACCGGCATTTTCGGCATTCTTGCGATTGTATCAGGTGCGATCTTTGCCTGGCTCGGCGGTCATGCCGATGAACGGTTCGGCCCCAAACCAGTGATTACCATCTGCATCCTGATCCTGTCTTTCGTAGCCATTTCCATTGTCTTTGTCGCGCGCGACAGTGTCTACGGTATCCCGGTCGAGGCGGGCTCGAAGCTGCCTGACATTGTGTTCTATGCCCTTGGCGCACTGATCGGTGCGGCGGGCGGCGTTTTGCAATCGGCCAGCCGCACGATGATGGTCCGCCAAGCCAACCCCAACAAGATGACCGAGGCATTCGGGCTGTACGCACTGGCAGGCAAGGCCACGTCCTTTATCGCGCCGCTGTCGATCGGGGTCATGACCATGGTGACACAAAGCCAGCAATTGGGCGTTTCTCCGCTGATCGTGCTTTTCCTTTTGGGTCTTGTTTTGCTACGCTGGGTCAAACCAGATGGAAACCCCAACGCATGGTCCGCCTCGCCCGACTGATTGCCATTTCTCTTGCCCTGACCGGCTGCGGCGGCACATCGCAGACCGCAGACACTGGACAGACCATTTCAACCCAGCAGGCCGTGCCCAAAGCCATGCGCGGAGTTGAGGCGAAAAAGCTGTTCTCGCAACACGAACACGGCTCGGCTCAGCCCGCGGCCCCCTTGGGCAGCTATGCCAAGGGTTGTCTGGCGGGTGGGATACAACTGCCCGAAACCGGCCCAACATGGCAGGCAATGCGCCTGTCGCGTAACCGCAACTGGGGCTATCCCGAGACGGTGAATTTCATCCGCGATCTGTCCGCCAAGGCCGCACGGCAACCGGGGTGGAACGGGCTCTATATCGGCGATATCAGCCAGCCACGTGGCGGCCCGATGGCGACCGGCCATGCCAGTCATCAGATCGGTATGGATATCGACATCTGGATGCTGCCACCGAACCGGTTGAACCTATCGGCCTCAGAGCGCGAGAGCTTATCCTCGGTCTCGATGCGGCGCGCCAAGGGGGCCTATGTCAATTCAAGCTGGACCCCACAGCATCACGAGATCCTAAAGGCCGCCGCCCAAGACCCTCGTACCGCCCGGATATTCGTATTTCCCGGCGCCAAAGTGCAAATGTGCAAGGACGAAAAAGGCGACCGCAGCTGGCTGCGTAAAATTCGCCCGTGGTGGGGGCACCACTATCATTTCCATGTCCGGCTAAATTGCCCCAAAGGCGCGCAAAATTGCGTCAATCAGGCTCCGCCGCCGCCCGGTGATGGCTGCGCCGACGCGGAAAAGTGGGCACATGATATTCTCAATCCGCCACCGCCCAAGCCCAACGCGCCCAAGCCCAAACCGCGCCGCGAACTGACCCTGAATGACCTGCCCGGCCAATGCGTTTCCGTATTGCAGTCGCGTTAATCGCACTGGCCGCCTTGTTTTACGCTCTGTCAGGCACCGCCGAGGTGCCGGGAAAAGCGCGTTTCGTCGGCACATATATCTGGCGGTCGAATGATCCCAATGTTGGCGGGCTGTCAGCGCTGGAGTTGCTGCCGAACGGGACAGACTTCATGGCGGTGTCGGATCGGGGCATGCTGATCCGCGGGCAGTTGCTGCGTCGCGACGGGAATATTGTCGGCGTAGTGAATGTCACCCCGACCCCGCTGACGCCCCCCGAAGGCACGCCTGTGCGCGCCCCGCACTCTGACGCTGAAGGGCTGGCGCGGCACCCGGACGGGCGGCTGTTTGTGTCCCTCGAAGGACCTGCGCAAGTCTGGGCCTACAAAGCTCCCGGCACCGCTGCAACATTGCTGCCGCACCACCCGGACTTCAACAAGATGGGAAGCAACTCCTCGCTCGAAGCGCTGGCCATTGATGCGCACGGGCGACTGTTTGCCATCCCCGAAAAACCGCTGACCCGTCGTGATGGCGTGGCGGTCTATGTTTACGCCGGGGCGGGGTGGCAGCGGGCCTTTACGCTGTCACGCAACTCCCGTTTTTTGCCCGTCGGCGCCGATTTTGGCCCCGACGGCAAACTCTATCTTCTGGAGCGGCGGTTTGACGGGATCGGGTTTTCCAGCCGTGTGCGCCGGTTCGACCTGTCGAGCGACACGCCTGACGGTGGCGAGGTGCTGCTGCGCTCGCATCTGGCGCAGTTTGACAACCTTGAAGGGCTGTCGGTCCGGCGCGACGGTCAGGACCAAATCCGGCTGACGATGGTGTCGGATGACAACTTCAAGTTCTTCCAGCGCACTGAACTGGTCGAATATGTCATAACGGAACCGCTTGCCAAAGCCGCCTCCAAGCAGTAAACGCCGCCCGTCCCCGATGGTCGGGGGCCAAGTCGCCGCTACCTTGACAAAACGGGCATCAAAATGAACCGCACACATATCCCCGGCATTCTTGCCATGGCCGCCATCGTCGTGGCCTCGAACATCCTTGTTCAGTTCCTGTTCGGCCAATGGCTGACATGGGGCGCCTTCACCTATCCCCTCGCTTTTCTTGTCACCGATGTGATGAACCGCGTCTATGGCGCAGGCCCGGCCCGCAAGGTCGTGATCGCGGGCTTTATCGTCGGCGTTATCTGCTCGCTGATCGGCACGCAGATTATGGGCGAGTTTGGCCCACTGGTCACCCTGCGTATCGCCATCGGTTCGGGCCTTGCGTTCCTTGTGGCACAACTGAGCGACGTTGCGATCTTTGACCGCCTGCGCGCGGGAAAATGGTGGCGCGCGCCGCTGGCCTCCACGCTGGTCGGCTCGTCGCTGGACACTGCCATTTTCTTCACCGTCGCTTTTTCCGGCGCGCTGACCTTTCTGGAACCCGCCAATGATGTCAGCTGGGCCGCCGAGGCGCTGCCGCTTCTGGGGGTTGGTCCCATTGTGCCGCTCTGGGTTTCGCTGGGCGTAGCGGACTGGCTGGTGAAGCTGGCGCTCGCTTTGGTGGCACTTGTGCCCTTCCGCATGATCGTGGGGGCGATGACAGCAAAGACCACATGATTTTGTTTTGACAAACGCGAAATCTGTGCGAACCTCCTTGTATCGAAACATTCAGAAAGGAGGTGCTCTAGTGTCTAATGGGATAATGGAGAGAGGTGTCGGAACAGTTTGGGAGGCGAGCAGCCAAGGCAGCCCTTGGTTGTGAATCCATCCGAATTGGTGAGCGCCTAACCGGCCCCACCTCCTTAATTCTCTAAGGGCCGTTCCATGGGAGCGGCCCTTTTTGATGTGCTCTTGATATGATTTTGCTATGACGGCCTGACAGGACACGGAGCCAGAGCATGCTAAAGATCAGCGACACGATCGCGATTGAGGATTGGGAACTGACCGAACAGTTCATCCGCGCCAGCGGCCCCGGTGGTCAGAACGTCAACAAGGTTTCGTCGGCGGTTGAGTTGCGGTTCGAAGCCGAACGCAGTCCCAGTCTGCCCGGCCCGGTCAAAACCCGGTTGCGCCGCTTGGCTGGCCGACGCTGGACCAAAGAAGGCGCGCTGGTGATCCAGTGTGACGAGACCCGAAGCCAGGCCCGCAACCGCGAAATCGCACGCGAGCGACTGGCGCAGTTGATCTCTCAGGCGCTGGTGGCCCCGAAACGCCGGATTGCCACAAAACCCACCAAAGGCAGCCAGCGCCGCCGCATCGCTGCAAAAAAACAGCGTGGCGAAGTCAAGTCGATGCGCGGCAAAATCACCGGCGAAGAATAGCGCGACAGAGCTGTCCACAAATTGCGCTGACCGCCAGTAAAAGCCCCCTATACAGCGCCCCCCGAAACCGGAATAGTCGCGCCATGACCGGTGCAGACACACTCGACAGCCGATATTCCTGGACGCGCCTTGGCGTCTCATTGCTGATTGCGATGATCGGCAATGTCGGCATGTGGGTGGTGATTGTGGTTATGCCTGCCGTGCAGGCTGAATTCGGTCTAGACCGGGCCGAGGCATCGTATCCCTATACCCTGACCATGATCGGCTTTGCGCTTGGAAATCTTCTGATCGGGCGCGCGGTGGATCGATTTGGCATCACCTTGTCGCTCTCTGGTGCCGCGCTGACCATCAGCGCGGGCTTTGTTCTGGCGGCGATCAGCCCGACGATCCTGATCCTGTCCATCGTGCATTTGGCGGTGGGGCTTGGCACGGCCGCAAGTTTCGGGCCGCTGATCGCCGATGTCTCGCTGTGGTTTCTAAAGCGACGCGGAATCGCGGTGGCGATTGCCGCAAGTGGCAATTACCTGTCCGGGGCGATCTGGCCGGTGCTTTTGTCCGGTGTGCTGGCTGAATTCGGGTGGCGCGCGGTTTATCTGGTGCTAGCGGTGATTTGCACTGGTGCGGTGGTCCCGCTGTCGCTGCTGCTGCGCCGCCGGGTTCCGTTGGAGGCAACAGCGCATTCCGACACGATTTCAGGCCTGCGCGCCCGCGCGACCGGGTTTTCCCCTCGGGCGCTGGCGGGGCTTTTGGGGTTGGCTGGAATTGGCTGCTGCGTGGCCATGTCGATGCCACAGGTACATATCGTCTCGTTCTGTGTTGATCTGGGATACGGCCCCGCCGTGGGCGCCGAAATGCTGTCGCTTATGCTGTTGGGCGGAGTCGTATCACGGCTGATCTCTGGCCTGCTGGCAGATCGGCTGGGCGGCGTGCGGACCTTGCTGATCGGCTCGGGCCTGCAAGGTCTGGCGCTGTTTTTATACCTGCCGTTTGATGGGCTGGTCTCGCTATACGTCGTCTCAACCATCTTCGGGCTGAGCCAAGGCGGTATCGTGCCCAGTTATGCCGTCATTGTTCGCGAATACATGCCCGCGAAAGAAGCCGGAGCCCGCGTCGGGTTCGTGATGATGGCAACGATTATGGGCATGGCCTTGGGCGGCTGGATGTCGGGCTGGATCTATGACGTGACGGGCAGTTACCATATGGCGTTTTGGAACGGGATTGCGTGGAATGTGCTGAATATCGGGATCATGCTGCTAATCCTGACGCGCGGGCGCACTGCCACGCGGGCGCTGGCGTGATCCGGCTATTGCGTTCGCACGCGGTGCCCCCAGAAGCCTCCGGCGGGGATATTTGAAAAATGTGAACGCCGGGTTACGGATCCAAATGACGTCCCATATGGGTTTCGCCACGGGCGCGGGCCAGTGCGATCTGTTTTTCGCGTTCGCGGAAGCGGCCCTTGTCCTGTTCGGTGGTTTCGGAGATGCATTGATGGCAGGACACGCCCTGTTCAAACTCGGGGCGATCGCAATCTTCAGGCAGGATCGGGCGGCGGCAGGCGTGGCACAGCAGGTGCGGCCCTTCGGTCAACCCGTGTCCGACCGAGACGCGGCCATCGAAAACGAAACATTCGCCCTGCCAGCTGCTGTCGTCCTGCGGCACCTCTTCGAGGTATTTCAGAATGCCGCCCTTGAGGTGATAGACGTCCTGCACACCCTGCCCCAGCAGGAAATTGGTCGATTTTTCGCAGCGGATCCCGCCGGTACAGAACATGGCGATGCGCTTGTTGTGAAAGCGGTCCTTGTTCTGTTCCCACCAAGCCGGAAAATCGCGGAAGCTGCTGGTTTCGGGGTCAATCGCACCGTCGAATGTGCCGATCGCCACTTCGTAGTCATTGCGCGTATCGATCAACGCCACATCCGGCGCGCGGATCAGGTCGTTCCAGTCGGTGGGGTCGACATAGTGCCCCACGCGCGCCAGCGGATCGACATCGGGTTGCCCCATCGTGACGATCTCTTTCTTCAGCTTCACTTTCATCCGTGGGAAGGGCGGCGCGCTGGCGGTGCTTTCCTTCCAGTCCAGGTCCGCGCAGCCGGGCAGCGCGCGAATATGAGCCAGCATCGCATCAATCCCGGCGCGCGGACCGGCGATGGTGCCATTGATCCCTTCATGAGCCAAAAGCAGCGTGCCGGTGACCCCATGGGACAGGGCCAAATCCTGTAGCGGCGCGCGCAGCGCAGCGGGATCAGGGAATCGGGTGAAGTGATAAAGGGCGCAAACGGTCAACATGCCGGGCGATTTACGCCCAAGTGCCGCGTCGGGCAAGGGCTTGCATTGACGCGGGCGCTGTGCGCGCCTAGGCCTTGAAGGCAAAGGAGAGCCGCCATGCCAGACATTCCCCACGCTTTGATCATCATCGACGTCCAGAATGATTTTTGCCCCGGCGGCGCCCTGGCCGTGCCCGAAGGCGATGCCATCATCGACGGGATCAACGCCCTGATGCCCGAGGTCGGCGCTGTTGTGTTGACGCAAGACTGGCACCCGGCGGATCATTCCTCATTCGCAAGCCAACATGCAGGCAAAGCCCCCTATGATCTGGTTGAAATGCCCTATGGCACGCAGGTGCTGTGGCCTGATCATTGCCGTCAGGGCAGCGACGGCGCGCTGTTTCACCCGCGCCTACATATTGACCCTGCCGACATGATCCTGCGGAAAGGGTTTCGGCGCCAGATAGACAGCTATTCCGCGTTTTTCGAGAATGATCACACCACCCCGACCGGGCTGGAGGGGTATCTACGGGCACGCGGCCTCACCCGGTTGACCTTGGTTGGTCTGGCCACAGATTTCTGTGTGAACTATTCGGCACAAGATGCGGCGAAGCTGGGTTTTGAGGTTAGCGTGCGATTGGATCTGTGCCGCGCGATTGATCTGGATGGATCGCTAGATGCCGCGTTGACCGCCATGGGCTCAGCTGGAGTCAACTTAATCGGTCGCTGATTTGCGGCTTGTTTACGAATTTCGCGCTTATTGGTCGGGACACAGGTAAACCGCCCGGACCGATGGATGCGCGCTGAACAATCAGACACGACTCAAAGCCTTGCTGAGTTCGACAGCCGCCACACGCGTGAAGGGCTGTTGCTGCGCTATGCCCGTGGCCGCCTGAGCAGTTTCTGGAAACGTCAGGCGCTGACGCTGAGCGGGGCCGTGCTACTGTTCTTTCTGGTGTCGCCCGAGGTTGGGCTACTGGCCTGCACCCTTGCGATTGCGGGTGAGGTGTTGGATTGCGTCCTTCTTGCCGCCATTCCGACGCTTCTGACGCGAGGGATCACTGTGCGGTGTCTCTATCGGTGGACCACGGTGACGGGCGGGCTTCAGGCGCTGACCATTGCCGCATGCGTTGCGCTGGCCTGGTTCACTGCCCCGAATGACAGTGCGTCTCTTTTCTCCCTCGCCTATCTCACCGGGGCGGGGATCAACGCGGGTATTGTGCTGCCATTCCACCCCGCAGCGACGAAGGTACGGCTATGCATCTTTGCTGGGACCGTCGTTGCACTTTTTGCCCATGCGGCGTTTCTGATCACACCGCAGAACGAGCAAGATCAACTGATTGCCCTGACATATGACGCACTTGGCAGCTGCATGATGATGTATATGGCTTCCATTTTTGTCGAATTCGTCGCAGCTGGGCATCAAAGGCAGCAGGCAAACCGGCGCGAGCTTCTGGTGCGCAGTCAAGCGCTGGCGCAAGCCCTTGCCGAGCTTCGTGAAAATCAAAAGGAAGCGCGCAAACTGTCGTTGGTTGCGCGTCACGCAATGGACAGTGTGATCATGTCCGACCCCCAAGGCCGTGTTCAGTGGGTGAATGAGACCTTTTCGCGGGTCACCGGATACGATTTCGAAGAAATACGTGGCAAGCGCCCATCAGAAGTGCTGAACGGCCCCGAAACATCGCAGGACACCGCCGACAGCATTGCCGCGGCGATATCCGCGGGAACGCCACACCGGGCCGAAATCCTAAACTATCGCAAGGACGGGAAGAAAATCTGGATGGAAACCATGCTGGTCCCCGTATTACAAGAAGATGGCAATACTGAAATGGTCGTGGCGATCGAACGCGATGTAACCGCGTCGAAACAGCATGCGGCAGAATTGGCACAGGCCAAAATTGCCGCCGAAGATGGCGCGCGCGCCAAATCGTCGTTTCTTGCCACGATGAGCCACGAAATCCGAACGCCGATGAACGGGGTGATCGGCATGGCTGATCTGCTGTGCGAGGCGCCTTTGTCCCCCGAACATCACAGTTACGCCGCCACGATCCGCACTTCAGCCGAAGCGCTGCTGACCATCATTAACGACATTCTGGACCTGTCCAAATTAGACGCCGGGCGGGTCGAGCTTTGTCAGGTCGATTTCAACCTTAGGACCTGCATCGAAGATGTGACCAAGTTGCTGAGCCCACAAGCCCAGTCGAAGGGGCTATTTCTAACAGTCGAAACCTGCGTGGCCAACACTCTGATCAATGGTGATGATGGGCGCCTGCGGCAAATTTTGCTGAACGTAATCGGCAATGCGATCAAATTCACCGAATCTGGCGGTGTGCACGTCACCACAACTGAGCACGAGACCGACGCAGGCCCTCTGGTCATGATCACGGTTCTAGACAGCGGTATCGGGATCCCTGCTGATCGGCTGGAGCGGGTGTTCGATCAGTTTTCTCAAGCGGATGCGGCCACCACGCGTCGGTTCGGTGGCACGGGACTGGGGTTAACGATCTCTCGCATGTTGGCGCACGCGATGGGGGGTGACATCAAGGTGAGCTCGCCCGAAGGACAGGGAGCATGCTTTACCCTGACTTTCCCCATGCGTGCCGCGAGTGGCACGCAAACCATTTATGAACCCGTTCCAGCCATCCTGGCGGAGGTCGCGCAAGGCTTGGTTGTTTTGGTTGCAGAAGACAATAAAACCAATCGGTTGCTGGTGCGGAAATACCTTCAGGACGCCCCCGTTTCGCTTTTCTTCGCCCATGATGGTCACCAAGCCGTGGAAATGACGCAGACGCACCAGCCCGATATCATTTTCATGGATATGTCCATGCCCGGAATGGACGGGCTGGCGGCGACACGGGCGATCCGCCGGGAATGCCGACGGCAACCTCGGATTGTTGCGCTTACGGCCAATGGCTTTGCCAGCGACAGGCAGGCGTGCCTTGATGCTGGAATGAATGATTTTCTGGCCAAACCCGTCCGCAAGGCGCAGTTGCTGGAATGTCTCGCGCTTGTACATCCAGCCCTTTGAAGCAGACAACAAGATTCGGGTGCTTTGATGCTGTGCTGGGTTTTCGCTTGGACAGCAGTTTTCCGCTGGCGTATCAACGGAGGGCATAAGAAAAGAGGCCCGCCTTGGATATCGCTACCCGCGTCTGGAACCACAAGTGGAAGATCGACCCGATCGTGCGGTCTCTGATCGACACAGATTTCTACAAGCTGCTGATGTGCCAATCGGTGTTTCGCAACAAACCTGACACTCAGGTGACCTTCAGCCTGATCAACCGTAGCAAATCTGTGCGGCTGGCCGAACTGGTGGATGAAGGCGAGCTGCGCGAGCAGTTGGATCATATCCGCTCGCTCTCGCTGACCCGCGGCGAAAGCACTTGGCTGCGCGGCAATACCTTCTATGGCAAACGTCAGATGTTCCGCCCCGATTTCATGGAATGGTTTGAAAACCTTTCGCTGCCCCCCTATCACCTTGAAAAACGCGATGGTCAGTACGAGTTGACCTTCGAAGGTAGCTGGCCGGAGGTCATGCTGTGGGAAGTCCCCGCGCTGGCCGTGCTGATGGAACTGCGCAGCCGTGCGGTTCTGGACGGAATGAAGAAATTCGAGCTTCAGATACTCTATGCCCGCGCGATGACCAAGCTGTGGGAAAAGGTCGAACGCCTGCAGCAGGTTGATGGGCTGCGACTTGCCGATTTCGGCACGCGTCGTCGGCACTCCTTTCTTTGGCAGGATTGGTGCGTGCAGGCCCTGAGCGAGGGGCTGGGTAACAAATTTGTCGGCACATCGAACTGTCTGATCGCCAAGAACCGCGATCTTGAAGCGATCGGGACCAATGCGCACGAACTGCCAATGGTCTATGCTGCGCTGGCTGAAACCGACGCGGATCTGGCTCGCGCACCCTATCAAGTGCTGGCCGACTGGCACGAAGAGCATTCCGGCAACCTGCGCATCATCCTGCCTGACACATACGGCACCGAAGGCTTTCTGAAACGCGCGCCGGACTGGCTGGCCGGATGGACCGGCATCCGCATCGACAGCGGCGATCCCGCAACTGGGGCCGAAACGGCCATCAACTGGTGGACCGAACGTGGCGAAGACCCGCGCAAGAAAATGGTCATCTTCTCGGACGGGCTTGATGTCGAAAAAATCGCCGAATTGCAGGCACAATTCGCTGGCCGTGTACGCCCATCTTTCGGCTGGGGCACCTTGTTGACCAATGATTTCCGCGGCTTGACGATGGACGACGCGCTGGCGCCTTTTTCGGTCGTCTGCAAAGCAGTTTCCGCCAATGGCCACCCAACGGTCAAGCTGTCGGACAACCCCAGAAAGGCCATGGGCCCCGCATCCGAGATCGACCGCTACAAACGCGTGTTCGGCGTGGGCGAGCAGGAAGAACAGGAAGTGGTGGTCTGAACCGGCAATCTTACCCGCCGAGAAGCAATACCGACGCAGCTAGACTCCAGCAAAAACTGACTGTGTCCGGCTGGTCCGAACCGAAGATACCCGGCGCGAACAGCCAACAAAGCGAAGAGTGCCCGCACCTTGGCGGGCACCAACGGATCAGACGTGTTGCCCGCCGTTCACCTCGATCTCGGTGCCCGAGATATAAGATGATTCGCCGGAACACAGGAAAAAGATGGTCGCTGCGACCTCTTCGGTCTGACCAAGGCGGCGCAGCGGGATATCTTCGATCAGCTTTTCAGTGCCTTTCGACAGAATCGCGGTTTCGATCTCGCCGGGTGCGATGGCGTTCACGCGCACGCCTAGCGGTCCGAAATCATGCGCCATCTCGCGGGTCAGCGCGGCCAGTGCCGCTTTTGATGTGGCATAGGCCGCACCCGCGAAAGGATGCACCCGGTAGCCCGCAATCGAGGTCACATTCACGACCGCGCCGCGCGCGGCGGCCAGTTCATCCTTCAGGCCGCGCGCCAGCACAACCGACGCGAAGAAATTGACGTGAAATACGTGCCCCCAGGTCATCAGATCGGTCGTGAGTGTGTTCAGACGCTCACCTTCGGGGCCTTTGGGGGAAATGCCGGCGTTATTCACCAACGCGTCCAGTCGCCCGTCCAGCCGCTCGCGGATCTCGGCGACTTTGTTGATCGTATCTGCCGGGTCGGCAAGGTCGATCTGCACGTGGTTTTCGGCACCGCCGCCCCAGGGGCATTCCTCTGGGAAGGGCGCGCGCGAGCAGGTAATCACCCGCCAGCCTTCGCGGTTGAAGCGGCGCACTGTGGCATGGCCGATCCCACGGCTGGCGCCGGTCAGAAGCATAGTTTTTTGTGGTTTTTTCATCGGGTCCTGCCGTGTCTGTCTTTCCGAGAACCTAGCACTGTGCAGCCCAAGTGCAACGAGCCACTTGGCACAAAGCCCGTAAGCCGCTAACACAAGGCGGTTCTGAGGACACAAATGATGAAGAAGCAGAATATGAACCGTGATTGGATCGCCACCGCCCGGACCTTGTCCGAGGCCCTGCCCTATCTGCAACGCTTCACCGGCGCTGTTGTCGTTGTGAAATTCGGCGGCAACGCCATGGGCGATGATGACGCCATGGCCGAGTTTGCGCGCGACATGGTGTTGATGCGACAGGTTGGCGTGAACCCGGTTGTGGTGCATGGCGGCGGCCCGATGATCAACGATCTTCTGAAGCGTCTGGGGATTCACAGCGAGTTCGTACGCGGCAAACGCGTGACCGACAAAGCCACGGTCGAGGTGGTCGAGATGGTTCTGTCGGGCCTAGTCAACAAGCGCATCGTACAGGCCATCAACGACGAAGGTGGCCGCGCCGTTGGCATCTCGGGCAAGGATGACGACCTGATGGTATGCGAGGCGGATGACCCCGAACTGGGCTTCGTCGGCAAACCGGTCGAGATGAACGTGCAGGTGATCCGCGACCTGTATAACGCAGGTATCATACCGGTGATCGCGCCCGTGGGCACGGGCATGGCCGACAACGAGACGTTCAACGTGAACGGCGACACGGCAGCCGGGGCGATTGCCGGCGCGCTTCAGGCGGACCGGTTGCTGTTGCTGACCGATGTGGCAGGCGTCAAGGACAAGGACGGTGAGGTCGTCACGCAACTGTCGCCCGATCAGGTGCGCGAAATGATCGCCGATGGCAGCATCGCAGGCGGCATGATCCCCAAGACCGAAACCGCATTGGCGGCGTTGGAAGCCGGGGTACGGGCCGTAGTGATCATGGACGGGCGGATGCCGAATGCCTCTCTGCTGGAGCTGTTTACTGAACATGGGGCGGGGTCGATCATCCGATCATCCGAGCCGCGCGTTCACCCCGGTCTGGACTGACGATGGCCCGATATGCGCAGATCGAAAATGCCGCCCTCGGGCGGCATTTGTGCATTCTGGGTGGGCTACACCCGGAAGATATGGCCGGGGTCGGCACGCTTTTGTTGCTCGGGCCGGATGAGCCGGGTTTTTGGCCCGCCTTCACCGCGGCCCCCGAGTATCAGGACGGGCTGCCGGATCCGATGGATCGCTGGTCGGCGCGAGAGATCGGAGCGCTGGCCACCGGCCTGGGAGCGCAGGCATTGTTTCCCTTCGGCGGGCCGCCGTTTCAACCGTTTATCCAGTGGGCCAAGGGCAGCGGACGAGCATTCGCCTCGCCGGTTGGGTTACTGGTGCATGAACACGCGGGTCTGTTCGTTTCCTATCGCGGAGCGCTGGGATTTGCCGAACGGATTGGCCTGCCTGCGCCCCCCGCAGCGGCCCCTTGCGACAGCTGCGACACGCGCCCCTGTCTGAGTGCCTGCCCCGTCGATGCTTTGGGGGATGCGACGGTCGGATATGATGTGGCCACCTGCAAGGATTGGCTGCACAGCCCGCAGGGGCGTGACTGCATGGCGCAGGGCTGCGCGGTACGGCGCGCTTGTCCGATCAGCCGTGCACATGGCAGGGTAGCGGCACAATCTGCCTTTCATATGGAGGCCTTTCGATGAGCCATTTGAAGCCCCTGCGCCTGATTTTGATGCGCCATGCGAAGTCCGACTGGGGCAGCCCGGCGCAACGGGATCACGAGCGCCCGCTGAATAGCCGTGGCGAAAGGTCGGCGGCAGCGATGGGAGACTGGCTGCGGGCACAGGGATATCTGCCGGATCTGGTGCTGTGTTCGGATGCGGTGCGCACCCGCGAGACATTTGCAGGGCTGAATTTGGACACCGAGGTGCGGTTCTCACCGGCACTATATCATGCCAGTTCCGACCAGATGATGGGAGTGCTGCGCAGCGCCAATGCGCCCTGTGTTCTGATGATAGGGCACAACCCCGGAATTGCAGAGTTTGCCGAACGGTTGCTGAGTACCGAGCCCGCGCACGAGCGCTTTTTCGACTATCCGACCTGCGCCACTCTGGTCGCCGACTTCGAGGTGGAGACTTGGGCGGAGGTGCGGTACGGCACCGGCGTGCCATTGGCCTTCGTTATCCCCGCTGAGGTGATGCAGGCATAAGAAAAGCGCGCCCCACAATTGCGAGGCGCGCCTGAAATTTGTGCGGTCGTTCTTTAGTGGCCGAGGATCTGGCTGAGGAACAGTTTGGTCCGCTCGGATTTGGGATTGTTGAAGAACTCTTCGGGTTCGTTCTGTTCAACGATCTGACCCTGATCCATGAAGATCACGCGGTTGGCAACCTGACGGGCAAAGCCCATCTCGTGGGTCACGCAGAGCATCGTCATGCCTTCTTCGGCCAGCTCGATCATGGTGTCGAGAACTTCTTTGATCATCTCTGGGTCGAGAGCCGAGGTGGGTTCGTCGAACAGCATGATCCGCGGCTTCATGCAGAGCGAACGAGCGATGGCGACGCGCTGTTGCTGCCCGCCCGAAAGCATACCAGGGTATTTGTCGGCCTGCTCGGGGATCTTGACCTTTTCAAGGAAATACATCGCCGTTTCGATTGCTTCCTTCTTGGGCGTTTTGCGCACCCAGATCGGGGCCAGCGTCAGGTTTTCCAGAATGGTCAGATGCGGGAACAGGTTGAAGTGCTGAAAGCACATGCCAACCTCTGAGCGGATCTTGTCGATGTTTTTCAGATCAGAGGTCAGTTCAGTTCCGTCCACGACAATCTTGCCCTGCTGGTGTTCTTCCAGCCGGTTGATGCAGCGGATCAACGTGGATTTCCCCGAACCCGATGGGCCAGCGATGACAATCCGTTCGCCCCGGTTAACGGTCAGGTTGATGTCGCGCAGCACGTGGAAGGTGCCGTACCACTTGTTCATATTGGTGATTTCAATCGCGACCTCATCAGAGACCTGCATTTTGGAACGGTCGATATCACGGTCGAGTGCAAGATCAGACATATTCGATCTCCTTAATGATGGTCTGTTGTGAGCTTACGCTCGAGATACATAGAATAGCGCGACATGGAGAAACAGAAGACGAAGAACAGCAGGGCGATGAAGCCATAAAGTTCCCAGACAATCCCGTTCCAGTTCGCGTCGGCGCGGATGGCGTTGCTCAGGCCCAGAGGGTCCAGCAGGGCGATAATCGACACCAGCGTGGTATCTTTGAACACCCCGATGAAGGTCGACACGATGCCCGGGATCGAGATCTTGAGCGCCTGCGGCATGATCACCAAACGCTGTGCCTGCCAGTAATCGAGTCCGAGACTGTCGGCGCCTTCGTACTGGCCCTTGGGCAGGGCAGCGAGGCCCCCGCGGATCACCTCGGCCATATAGGCAGCGGCGAAAAGCGTAACCATGATCAGCACCCGCAGGATGATGTCAAAGTTGGTGCCCGGCGGCATGAAGATGTTCAACAGGGTCGAGGCCACGAACAGCAGCGTGATCAGCGGCACGCCGCGGATGAACTCGATGAAGCCGACGCAGAGCGATTTGACGATCAGAAGATCCGACTGACGCCCCAGCGCCAGAATGATCCCCAACGGCAGCGAACAGATGATCGCGGTAACCCCGATGGTGATCGACAGCATGAAGCCGCCGAAATTCCGGCTTTGGACCGTCTCCAGCTCCAGTGGGATCACCGAGGACAGCCCCGAGGCCACGGGACCAGCGAGGAACACCCACCAAAGGATCGGCACCAACGCCGCAAGGATGATCGCGGCAAGAGCCCCCAGTGCGGTCGAGGCATAGCGAAACACACCAAAACCGATGGCAAAACCGGCGAGTGCCACGAGCGGGTTCCAGATCGAGCCGCCCCACAGCAGCCAAGCCGCGATGAAGGGGAACAGGCCCGAGAACCAGATCAGTTTCGAGGGCACGAAATCCGTGAACAGGATCGGGCCAAGCGCCACGAACAGCATCACGAAGGTTAGGATCGGCCGCCAGTAAAGCTCGGACGGGTAGAAGCCGAACATCAGCTGCAACCAGCGTTCGCGAATCACGCCCCAGCAGGCACCGGTGGTGCCGTGTTCGCCAACCGAGCCAGCGGCGGTCAGGATCTCGCGGCAATTGGCCAGCGAGGTGCCGTTCCAAGTAGGAGAAAACACCCATGGCAGGATCGACGACAGGACAGAGAAGATAACCGCAAGCGACAGCACTGTCAGGATCGAATTGAACCAGCCGGAGAACAGGTTCTCGCGCGCCCAGCCGATAAACCCGGTCGCGGCGACGGGTGGCGCTTTTTGCGGCAGTATTTCGGTGCGGACAAAAGCAATGTCAGACATCTCAGCGCTCCCTCAGCTTTACGGATTCGTTATACCAGTTCATCACGAACGAAATGGTCAGCGAGATCACAAGGTAGACCAGCATCAGCATCAGGATGCACTCCAGCTCGCGGCCAGTCTGGTTCATGGTGATACCGCCCAGAGTGCCGGTAATGTCCATGTAGCCGACGGCGATCGCCAGTGAAGAGTTTTTGGTCAGGTTCAGATATTGCGAAATCAGCGGCGGGATGATCACCCGCAGCGCCTGCGGCAAGACCACAAGGCGCATGATCCGGCTGGGGCGCAGACCAAGCGCGCCTGCGGCTTCGGTCTGACCTTTCGAGATTGCCAAAATGCCCGCACGCACGTTTTCCGCGATGAAAGCCGCCGTATAGAGCGACAGGGCCAGCCACAGCGCGATCAGCGAGTTGCGCATATGCGTGCCGCCCTGAAAGTTGAACCCCTTGAGCGCAGGATAGCCCAGATGGAACCCAAGCGCGGCCATCACGATTATCGTCGGCACCGCGATCAGGCCCAACACCAGATACCATGTGGTGGGACGATCGCCGGTTGCCTCTTGAATGCGGTCGGCGCGTTTTTTGACCATACGCGCACCGATGATACCGCCGATCAATGCGATCAGGACGACCACAAGATCAAGGCTGATGTCGAAACGGACGGCGCTTTCGCCGAACAGATGCAAATCACCGAGGCTACGGGAAAACAGCGGTTCCGGAACATAGACGCCGCGGTTGGTGAACGCCACCGAATCGGACAGAACCATTGTTGCCGTCGCATTTTCGCCGCGAAAGGCGTTTGGCGGCGGCAGTGTTTCGATCAGGATCGCCATCAGGAATACGATCCAGAGCAGCACCGGCACGTTGCGGAACATTTCGACATATACCGTCATGATCCGGGCAATCAGCCAGTTCTTTGACAGCCGCAGCACCCCGATGATGATCCCCAGAACGGTCGCCGTCAAACACCCCAGAACCGCAACGACCAGCGTATTGAGCAGACCAACAAAGGCTGCGCGCATATGCGAGCTTCGCGAGCTGTAATCAATCAGGCGCTGGTTGATGTCATACCCGGCCGATTCGCCCAGAAAACCGAAATCGATTGGTTTGCCCAAAGCGTTCAGGTTCTGCGCGGTGTTGTTAATCAGCCAAGCCGCCAGCAGCATGAACCCCAACATCGCAACAACCTGAATGGTCGCCGAGCGATAGCGGGTATCATAGATCAGCATAGATAGGCGGAACGACTCCTTAGGAGGGTCGGTGAGTGTCGTCATCTGGGTTGTTCCCCGTCATTCGGCCGTTATTTTTATCCGGTCCCCGCAGGGCCGATGGCCGATATTTTTTTCAAAACTGTCGTGGTATTGGCGAAAGGGCGCGGAAGAACCGCGCCCTGTGCAGATTCCGGATTAACGGAACGGAGGAGTGTAGAGCAGACCGCCATCGGTCCACTGCGCGTTCAAGCCGCGCGACAGGCCGATCGGTGTGCTGGCGCCGATGTTCTTCTCGAACAATTCGCCATAGTTGCCACCCGCCATGATGGCGTTCTTGGCCCAGTCAGGCGACAGCCCCAGCATCTCGCCCAGGGTACCTTCGGTGCCCAGAATACGGTTGATTTCCGGGTTGTTGGTACCTGCGGACAGCTCGGCGATGTTGGCCGAGGTGATGCCCAGCTCTTCAGCAGCGATCAGCGCGTTCAGCGCCCAGCGAACCACATCGCCCCATTCATTGTCGCCGTGGCGAACAAGCGGACCGAGCGGCTCTTTCGAGATGATCTCGGGCAGAACAATGTGTGCTGCAGGGTCTTCAAATGTGGCGCGAGTCGCGGCCAGACCGGAGGCGTCTGTGGTGTAAACGTCACAGGCACCGGCAAGGTACTGCTGCTGCGCTTCGGCGTTGGTTTCGATCGGAACCGGCTCGTAGCTGATGTTGTTCGAGCGGAAGAAATCCGCCAAGTTCAGCTCGGTCGTGGTGCCGGTCTGAATACAAACGGTTGCGCCATCCAGGTCCTTGGCCGAGCTGACGCCCAGAGCCTTGGGAACCATGAAACCCTGACCATCATAGTAGTTCACGCCGACGAAATCGAACTTCAGATCGACATCGCGCGAGAAGGTCCAGGTGGTGTTACGGGCCAGAACGTCGATCTCACCCGACGCCAGCGCGGTAAAGCGCGTCTTGCCGGTTGTGGGAACGAATTCAACTGCGGTCGGGTCGCCGAGAACAGCAGCAGCGACGGCGCGGCAGATGCCAACGTCAAAACCGTCCCATGTGCCGTTTGCGTCAGGCGCAGCGAAACCAACAAGACCGGTGGTCACGCCGCAGTTCAGCTTGCCGCGTGCCTTGACGTCGTCGAGTGTTCCGGCTGCAGCAGCACCGGCAGCAAGGCCGGCGACGGTCAGCGCGCCAAGAAATACGGATTTTTTCATGTTTACCTCTTCCTGATTTTCCGCCCATTTTAAGAGCGGCTCATCCAGCCCTTTTTGGGCCGGGGGCTATACTGTAAAGGGTTGCCCCCCTCTCAGTGACCAAAGTTTGGGCGGATTCATCTGCAAAGGTCAACCCTATCGTTTTCAAAACCGCGTGGCTTTTCAGATTTCCGTAAGGGAAGCCGTGTCTTCGCGCACCTAGAAGGCAGGCGCGCACAGGTCGTGAAAACTTTTGGCGTGCAGGAAAGCCATCTGCTTGGTCTCGGCCAGAGCTGTGGCCTCGTCGTCGGCGCCCCATTGCTCTTCCTGCCAAAGCTCGTCAATGCGCGACAGCGCCCATATCTGCTGAGGTGGCAACAGGTCATGCACCGCAGCAAAGCCCAGAACCAACGAGCCGGACAGGCTGACAAGATCATGGAATGCCGTAAGCCGGAACGGATCCATCGCGCGCACACGTGCCTGCAATACGCACTGCCCCTCGGGGTCTTGCGCGATATGCATAACCCCCTCCGCGCAGATCAGGCGCACACCAAGGCTCTGCTCGGCCCAATCAAGGATCGGATCCCAGGCTGCAGCCTGACGGGCGATCAGTTCTTGCGGCGCGGGTGCACGATAGCACAGCAGATCGGTGCCGCCGTAATCGGCAATCAGCGCGGCGACCTCGTCATGCTGCTGCGCGACCTTATCGAGCGCGGCATTGGCGGACCGGGTGACGGGCATGGTCTGGGGCTTGATCTCGCCCTCTTGCGCGTCCCATTCATCGGCGACGGCTAACGCCATGGCCCGCGTCGGGACCACCAGCAGCGTCTTGGCCGGGGTGCGCACTGGGCGCCCGTCCAACTGTACGGTGAAGCCGTCGTCGGCCTCGGTCACACTTGCCTCTTTCCAGAACCGTTTGGCTTTCCAGTTGCTCATCGCTTTGTGTCCCACACCCTGTTCAGAACGCCGGGCAATTCACGGAAATCGCTGACCATATGATCGGCCATCCCAGCCAGATCCTGCGCCGGATGATAGCCCCAGCCAACTCCGATGGCGCGCACCCCGGCGGCCTGCGCCATTTCCATGTCAAAACTTGTGTCGCCGATCATCACGGTATCCGCAGGCCCGATGCCGGTTTCCGCCATCGCGGCCTGTATCATCGCCGGATGCGGCTTGGACGGGTGATGGTCCGCCACCTGCCGCGTCACGAACACGCCCTCCAGCCCATGCCCGGTCAGCAACGCATCCAGCCCGCGCCGCGATTTACCGGTAGCCACGCCAAGGATGTTTTGCGGTACGCCACCCAAATGCGTCAGCACGTCACGCACATGCGGATAAAGCGGCGAACTTCGCGCCGATCCCTGCTCTGCGCGCAGCTGCATATATGCCTCTTTATACCACGCCTCCATCTGCGTGTGCTGCAGCGGGGACAGGCCCGGCGCAAGGCGCGGTATTGCCACCTGAAGCGACAGACCGACAATGCTTAGGACAGCCTCGCGCGGGGGCGCGGCCTGACCGGCCTGCTCAAAGGCACGACTCATCGAGGTGACGATGTCGCCCTGACTGTCCACCAGCGTTCCGTCCACATCGAAGATGATCAGCCGTAGCTGCCCCGTCATTCCAGATCCTCGAACGGGTCCTCGGGGACATCATTTTCGTTCCACTGGAACGTATTCCAGGTGCGTGTCATGTGCTCGGGCAGCGCTGCGGTGAAGCTGATAACCTTCTTGGTCATCGGATGCTCGATTCGCAACGAGCGCGCGTGAAGATGCAGCTTGCGACTGATATCCCCCCCCAATTGCGCGCCCCATCCATCGCCTAGGTTTTCCTGCCCCGAACCGCCGTATTTACCATCGCCGATGATCGGATGCCCGATCTCGGCCATATGCGCGCGCAACTGATGGGTGCGGCCGGTGATCGGCACCAGCGCCACCCAGGCACAGCGTTTCGCCGCCGTATCCAGCACTGCGTAATCGGTGGTGGCGCGTTTGGCGCCTTCGGTTTTGGCCACGTCGGACGGGTGCAGGCAGATCATCTTCTCACCTTCCCCACCGCTGCCATGGCCGGGCGCCTTGATCAGACCGTATTTAATCGTGCCCATCCGCGGCGCAGGCACACCTGCAACGGCAGCCCAATACATCTTGCGGGTTTCGCGGTGGCGAAACGCTGCGGTCAGCGCCGCCGCCGCCAAACGGTGCCGCGCCAGAACCAGCACACCCGAGGTATCCTTGTCCAAGCGGTGCACCAGCCGTGGCTTTTCATCCGCGCCAAAGCGCAGCGCCTCGGACAGGCTGTCGACATGGCGGGTCTGCTTGCTGCCGCCCTGAACCGGCAATCCGGGCGGCTTGTTCAACACGATCATATCATCGTCGCGGTAAATCACCGCCGATTGCATCATCTTGATATCGGCGTTGGAAATATCGGTTCGTGGCCCAGCCTCGATCTGGTCGGGTGTGGGCAACGGCGGAATGCGCACGTCCTGCCCGGCTTCAAGCCGGGTCGCAGGCTTGACGCGACCGCCATCGACCCGCAATTCGCCCTTGCGACACATCTTCTCGATCCGGCCCTGCGACAGATGCGGGAACATCCGCTTCAACCAGCGGTCCAAGCGCTGGTCGCCATCACCCGGCCCCACAGTAATTGTCTGAACCCGGCTCATGCCAGCACTCCTCGCATCAAATTTACCCCGACCACCAGCGCAGCCAACGACAACACAACCGACAGCCCGACATACATCGCCGCCTGCCCCACCGCCCCGCGTTCAAACAAGGTATACGCCTCTAGCGAAAACGCCGAGAAGGTGGTGAATCCTCCCAAGACCCCGGTCATCAGCAACGGGTTAAGATGGCTCAGCCCCTTTTGCCCCAGATAGACAATCAACGCGCCCATGACCCCGGACCCAAGGATATTGACCGCCATCACCCCAAGCGGAAACCCCGGCCCGACAAAACGAAAAATCGCAATCCCCGCCAAATACCGCAGGGATGCGCCGAACGCGCCGCCAAGAGCGACCTGAAGAAGGGTTGTAAACATGCCGCCCCCTCTGAGGCTGCATCGCCCGAATGTCAAGCAATCAAGGCCCATCCTGCCCTTCTGCTTCTTTCTGAGCGAAATACTCCCGCGCGGAGCGCGCCGCTTCGTGCCCTGTGCACGAAGCTCACAAAGTGATGCCAACGGCATCCCGATCAGATCAGCTGCGTTGCGCACGCAAACGGGCGAAATACTCCAGCCGTTTTTTCAACTCGCGCTCAAACCCACGCTCGACCGGCTGGTAATAGCTGCCCCGCTGCATCGTTTCGGGAAAGTAATTCTGCCCCGAAAACGCATCTTCGGCGTCGTGATCATAAGCATAACCTGCGCCATAGCCCTGCTCTTTCATCATCTTCGTCGGCGCGTTGAGGATATGCTTGGGCGGCGGCTCGCTGCCGGATTTTCGCGCCGCCTGCATCGCCGCCTTGTAAGCAGCATAGCCCGCGTTGGATTTCGGCGCCAGCGCCAGATAGGTCACGGCTTGCGCCAGCGCCAGCTCGCCCTCGGGGCTGCCCAGACGCTCATAAGTTTCCCACGCGTGCAGGCAAACAGTCTGCGCCTGCGGGTCGGCCAGACCGATATCCTCGACCGCCATGCGAATGATCCGCCGCGCAAGATAGCGCGGATCTTCGCCGCCGGTCAGCATCCGTGCCATCCAGTACAGCGCCGCGTCAGGATCAGAGCCGCGCACCGATTTGTGCAGCGCCGAGATCAGGTTGTAATGCTCTTCGCCGCCCTTGTCATATTTCGCTGCGCGCTTCATCAGGCGTTTGCTCAGCGCCTCGGTGTTCAGCTTGCCCTCGACCCGCCAGGCAGCAACCTGTTCGATCAGGTTAAGCAGCGCCCGCCCGTCACCATCCGCCATTTCCAGCAGTGCCTCGCGCGCCGGGCCGTCCAACGGCAGAGCGCGGGCCAGCTGTTTCTCGGCCCGCTGCGTCAGCCGCTCCAGATCGGCCAGCGACAGCCGCTCCAGCACCAGAACCTGAGCGCGGCTCAAGACCGCGGCGTTCAGCTCGAAGCTGGGGTTTTCGGTGGTGGCCCCGACCAGCAGGATGGTGCCATCTTCCATATGCGGCAGGAAGCTGTCTTGCTGGGCTTTGTTGAAGCGGTGAATTTCGTCGACGAACAGCAACGTGCCCTGCCCGTTTTGACGGCGCAGCCGGGCGGCCTCGAAGACTTTTTTCAGATCGGGCACACCGGTGAAAATCGCGCTGATCTGCACGAAATGCAGGTCGGTTTCATCCGCCAGTAACCGCGCGATGGTGGTCTTTCCCACTCCCGGCGGACCCCAGAAAATCAGTGATGAAAGGCTGCCTGCGCCCAGCATCACGCCAAGCGGCGCCTCCGATCCCAAGACCTGCTCCTGCCCGATCACCTCGGACAGCGCCTGCGGGCGCAACTGGTCGGCCAGTGGGCGTGGCGCGGTGCCTTTCGGGGCGGGCGGTGTGTCAGAGGCGAAGAGATCGGCCATCAGCGCATCACAACCGGAACCGAATGACCAGCCGCTGCAGCCCGCGCTGCACATCCAGCGTCAACCGTCGCACGCGCCCGGTCAGGGCTTTTTCGACGTCTTTCGTAGCCTCGATCGTGTCGCCATTGATGACATGCAGGATGTCGCCGGATTTTAGTCCGACCTGTCCCGCAACCGGGCCGGGATCTTCAACCACGACCCCGGTGCTGCTGAGCGGCAGGCCATACTCCGACAGGACGGCGGGATTGATGTTCGATACGGTCAGGCCCGGCAGCGCCGACGCCTCGCTCAGCACGCGGCGGTCGCGTGCGGGGGTGTCGGGGGCAGCCATCAGCCCGACCGTGACCTCCTGTGCCGTGCCATCGTGGACGCGGGTGATGCGCGTTTGCGCCCCAAGCCCGGCCACGGACATACGGAACACCATCTCGGCGGGCGTGTTCACCGGCTGGCCATCAACGGACAGGATTACATCGCCGGACTGAAACCCGGCAGCCAGAAATGGGCTTGCAGGATGCAGTTCCGCAATCAGGATACCACTGGCGCGCTCAAGCCCAAGGCTGGCTGCGATATCGGCATCAACGGGCTGTCCGTTTATCCCGGCCCAGGGGCGTTTGAACTGGTTTTCACCGGCGCGGGCCTGTGCCACGAACTGCGCCACGAGGTTGGAGGGAATGGCGAAGCCGATGCCGTTTGACCCGCCCGAACGCGTCAGGATCGAAGTATTTACCCCGATCAGCCGCCCGTTCACATCAATCAGCGCACCGCCAGAGTTTCCGGGGTTGATCGCCGCATCGGTCTGCAAAAAATAACCGCGAGCGCTGCCGGTAGCGGTGCCCGAACGCGCCAGCCCCGACACGATGCCGCTGGTCACGGTCTGGCCGACGCCGAAGGGATTGCCAATGGCCAGTACCAGTTCGCCAACCTCGACGCTCTCGCTGTCGCGCAGAGCAAGAGAGGGCATGTCCTGTGCACTATCAAGACGCAGGATTGCCAGATCGCTTTCTTCATCAGAGAGCAGCACCGACGCCTCGAATTCGCGCCGGTCATTGAGCACCACGCGGATGTCCGTCGCACCGCCAACCACATGATAATTCGACACAACATAGCCATCCGAGGACAAAATCACACCAGAGCCAAGCGAGTTTTGCACCTGCGGGCGGATGGTGCCGAAATCGCGGAACATGTCGCGGAAAAACGGATCATCCTGAAACGGGCTGGTCCGGGTGGCGACGATGCGCTTGGCATAGATGTTCACCACGGCGGGGGCGGTTTGTTTCACGAGCGGCGCAAAGCCAAGCTGAATTTCGGTTTGCGACTGCGGCACGCGGGTATCCGCCAACAGCGGCGTGGCAATAAGCGTGAGAACGAAAATGAATGACCGAACCATGCGGACCCCCTGAATAGCTATCTCTGATATGCTGAGCCGGGCGGCGGATTGCAAGGTGGGGTGCCGCCGCAACGAAAAACCCCGCCCGCAAAAGCGGACGGGGCTGACAGTCGGCGCGGGGCCGGTGTGTCTTATTCTTCGGCGGCTGCCTCGGCGGCAACGCGGGCCTTGTCGCCAGCGCCTTTGGCGTCAACGTCGCGGTCCACGAATTCGATGATCGCCATCGGTGCCATGTCACCATAGCGGAAACCGGCTTTCATGATACGGACATAGCCACCCTGACGCTCTTTGTAGCGCGGGCCCAGAACTTCGAACAGTTTCGCAACATATGCGTCCTGCTTCAGCTGTGCACCGGCCTGACGACGCGCGTGCAGATCGCCGCGCTTGCCCAGCGTGATCAGCTTTTCAATGATCGGGCGCAGTTCTTTGGCCTTGGGAAGGGTCGTTTTGATTTGCTCATGTTCGATGAGCGAGCCGGCCATGTTTGCCCACAGCGCCTTACGGTGCTCGTGGGTACGGTTCAGGCGGCGGTAACCTTTTGCGTGACGCATTTTCTATCTCCTACAGCGTTATGCTTTGTCTGGCAGCCGATGCGTGTCAGCCACTCTCCTTGGGGCGGTATGCCCAGTTTTGGCGCCTCTGTAATACGTCGGTATCACGTCGGTATTTCGTCGGTGCCGGGGTCGGTATGGCGAGATCAAGCCCGCCCTACCCGTCGTGTACAGGGCGGGGTTACCCCCGCCCTTGTTCTTAGAAGGCGTCTTCGAATTTCTTCGCCAGATCTTCGATGTTGTCTGGCGGCCAATCCTCGACGTCCATGCCAAGGTGCAGGCCCATGCCGGACAGCACTTCCTTGATCTCGTTCAGCGACTTGCGGCCGAAGTTCGGGGTGCGCAGCATCTCGGCTTCGGTTTTCTGGATCAGGTCACCGATATAAACGATGTTGTCGTTCTTCAGGCAGTTTGCCGAACGCACAGACAGTTCCAGCTCGTCCACTTTCTTCAGCAGAAGCGGGTTGAACTCGAGACCATCATCATCGTCCTGACGGGTGGCCGATTCCGGCTCGTCGAAGTTGACGAAGATCGACAGCTGGTCCTGAAGGATACGCGCGGCATAGGCCACGGCATCATCCGGGGTCAGCGATCCATCGGTTTCGACCTTCAGCGTCAGCTTGTCATAGTCCAGCACCTGGCCCTCGCGGGTGGGCTGCACATCGTAGCTGACTTTTTTGACCGGCGAATAGATCGCATCGATCGGGATCAGGCCGATGGGGGCATCGTCGGGCTTGTTCTTGTCAGCCGCAACATATCCCTTGCCGGTGTTGACCGTCAGTTCCATGTACAGATCGGCGCCATCATCGAGGTGGCAGATCACGTGGTCCTTGTTCAGAACCTCGATCCCGGCGCTGTCGGTGATGTCGGCAGCGGTGACGACACCGGGGCCTTTGGCGTTGATCGACAGGCGCTTGGGCCCTTCGACTTCCATGCGCAGCGACACGCCTTTGAGGTTGAGGATGATGTCAGTCACATCCTCGCGCACACCGGCGACGCTGGAGAATTCGTGCAAAACGTTGTCGATCTGCACCGAAGTGATGGCCGCGCCTTGCAGCGAGCTCATCAGGATACGGCGCAGGGCGTTGCCCAACGTCAGACCAAAGCCGCGTTCCAGCGGTTCAGCGACGACAGTTGCTTGACGAGTCGGGTCATTACCCGGCTTTACGTCAAGCTGTGTCGGCTTGATCAGCTCTGCCCAATTTTTATGGATCATGCGTCCCTCCATTCCTGTCTTGTCCCCATGTCCTAAAGTCCAAGACGCCCGAGGTTTCTAAATGACGGATTGGGGCCGTGCAAAAGCACAGCCCCGATTCGTGTCGTGTCGGATCAGACCCGGCGGCGTTTCGGCGGGCGGCAACCGTTGTGAGCCATCGGCGTCACGTCACGGATCGAAGTGATGTTGAAACCGACTGCAGCCAAAGCGCGCAATGCGCTTTCGCGTCCGCCACCGGGGCCTTGCACTTCGACTTCAAGCGTTTTCACGCCGTGTTCCTGAGCTTTTTTGCCTGCGTCTTCGGCAGCCATCTGAGCAGCATAAGGCGTCGATTTACGCGAGCCTTTGAAGCCCATGGTCCCTGCAGAGGACCATGCGATAGCGTTGCCCTGAACGTCAGAGATCAGGATTTTGGTGTTGTTGAACGATGAGTTCACATGCGCCACGCCTGTGGCGATGTTTTTGGAGACCTTCTTCTTGCCTCCGCGACGGGTATCACGTGCCATTGATGCAGCCCTCCCTTATTTCTTCTTACCGGCAATGGCCTTTGCGGGGCCTTTGCGGGTACGAGCGTTGGTGTGGGTCCGCTGACCGCGAACGGGCAGGTTACGACGGTGACGCAGGCCGCGGTAGCAGCCCAGATCCATCAGACGTTTGATGTTCATCTGCGTCTCACGGCGAAGGTCGCCTTCAACGGTGAAGTTTGCGTCGATATGTTCGCGAATCGACAGAACTTCGGCATCCGACAGCTCGTTTACACGGCGGGTTGCGTCGATGTTGACTGCGTCGCAGATGGCTTTGGCCGAAGTATGACCAATTCCGGTGATATATGTCAGGGCGATCGGGACCCGTTTGTGGGTCGGGATGTTTACGCCGGCGATACGTGCCACGTTTCACTTTCCTTTTCGTTGCGGTTCCGTAGCTCCAGAACCTTTTTTCACAACGCAGGCCCGAGGCGTGAACGCGCCGGGCCGCAGCTGATCCAGGTGATACAACTCCCAGTACTATGTCGCACAGGGAATCAACCTCTCGAGAGAGATAGGGCTGGGTATGTGGAAATCGAAGATAGGTCAAGGCCGAACCGACAGATAACTTGCCGTGCAGGCAAGAGCGTGCGAATCCCCAGCCTCTGCCCCCGTCTTCCCGCCGTTGGTTGGCGTTGCAAGGGCTGCGGCAAGGGTAAGCATCATCCGCAGGATTAGCAACCTTGTGGTGAGCTTGCGGCCGTCTTTGTGCAGCGGCGTCGGGACTTGAGCCGGAGGGGGCGCTGTGTCCCTGTGCGGAGCTGAAACGAAAAAGGGCAGAGGTTGCCCCCTGCCCTGCATTCATCAATCTCAAGGTCCGACTCAGTCGAGGATGGAGGCAATCACGGCCTGCACGTCGGCGATATCGGCCAGACCATCAACGCTGCTGAGCTGACCCTTGGCGTAGTAGTAGCCGATCAGCGGCGAGGTCTTTTTGTAATATTCCATCAGGCGCTGGCGCAGACTGTCTTCGTTGTCATCGGCGCGGCGCTTCATGTCGGTGCTGCCGCATTTGTCACAGGTGCCAGCCACGGCGGGGCGTTTGGTGTCATCGTGATACACTTCGCCGCAATTGCCGCAGGTGTAGCGACCGGTGATGCGCGACACGAGGGCGGCGTCATCCACCTGCATCTCGATCACGGCGTCCAGAGTTTCGCCCGAGGCGGCCAGAAGATCGGCCAGTGCATCAGCCTGTGCCAGGGTGCGCGGGAAGCCGTCAAAGATGAAGCCGCCGACCTTGTCGCCCGCCAGCTTTTCGCGGATCAGGCCAATCACGATCTCGTCGGTGACCAGATCGCCGCGTGCCATCACGTCGGCCACGATCTTGCCCATCTCGGTGCCGCTGTCCTTGGCTTCGCGCAGCATGTCGCCGGTCGAAAGCTGGATCATGTTGCGGGTCTCGACCAGATGGCGAGCTTGCGTTCCCTTGCCCGCCCCCGGCGGTCCTAGCAGAATGATGTTCATCGGCGAGCGGCTCCCTTCCGCGGGCGTTTCTTGGATTTGCCGCGTAATTGCGACTTTTCGAGCAGCCCTTCATATTGGTGCGCCAAAAGGTGACTTTGCACCTGCTGGATCGTGTCCATGGTCACGGACACAACGATCAGCACCGAGGTTCCGCCAAAGTAGAAGGGAATCGCCAGCTGGTGGCGCAGAATTTCAGGAAGGAGACAAACTGCCGCAAGGTAGGCCGCGCCAAGCACAAGGATACGGTTCACCACATATTCAAGATACTCAGCGGTTTTCTTGCCCGGGCGGATACCGGGAACAAAGCCATTCTGGTTCTTCAGGTTGTCGGCCACCTCATCGGGCTTGAACGCCACGTTGAAGGTATAGAAATAGGCGAAGAACACGATCATGCCGACGAAGAACAGCAAATAGAGCGGCTGTCCGGGGCCAAAGTAAGCCAGCAGTGTGGACATGATCGGGCCCGTCTGCGCGCCCGAAAAGGTGCTGATCGTGGTCGGCAGCAGCAACAGCGAGCTGGCGAAGATCGCCGGGATAACGCCCGCCGGGTTGACCTTGATCGGCAGGTGGCTTGAGCCACCGTCATAGACCTTCATGCCGACCTGACGGCGCGGATATTGGATATGGATCTTGCGCAGGGCGCGCTCCATGAACACCACGAAAGCGATTGTGGCGATCACCATCAGCAGCACGCCGACGATCACGGCCGGGCTGACGGCGCCCGAACGCCCCTGAGACAGGAACTGCGCCAGCGCGGCGGGCACTTCGGCAATGATGCCGACAAAGATGATCAGCGAGATGCCGTTGCCGATGCCGCGGGCGGTGATCTGCTCGCCCAGCCACATCAGGAACATCGTGCCGCCGACCAGCGTCACAACACAAGAGGCGCGGAAGAACATGCCCGGATCGGTGACCAGATCACCGGCTTCAAGCGAGGCCGCGAGGCCATAGGCCTGAAGCGTGGCCAGCACCACGGTGCCATAGCGGGTATACTGGTTGATCTTTTTGCGACCCGAGTCGCCCTCTTTCTTGAGCTGCTCCAGGGAGGGCACCATCGAGGTGAGCAACTGAATGATGATAGAGGCCGAGATATACGGCATGATCCCAAGCGCGAAGATGCCCATGCGGCCAAGCGCGCCGCCGGTGAACATCGACAGGATACCGCCAAGACCGGCTGCTGCACCTTCCATGAAGTCGCGCAGCGCCTGCCCGTCGATCCCCGGAACGGGAATGAACGTGCCAAGGCGATAAACAATCAGAAGCCCAAGGGTGAACAGAATGCGGCTGCGCAGGTCGGTCGCTTTGCCAAGGGCGGCCCAGCTGGTGTTCGCTGCCATTTGTTCTACTGCAGATACCATTCGCGGTCTCTCTATCGTGACAACGCCGCCAAGAGCGTTTTCCAGCTCTGGCGGCGTTTGGGAAAACTAGGGATGTATGTAAGCGGCACGGGCGCCGCTCACAACCCGTTATTCAGCCGCAGGGGCAGCCACCGTCGCGGTTGTGACCGTCAGTGAGCCACCAGCGTTTGCAACAGCCTCGATCGCGGTTTTGGAGGCGCCGGTCACGGTCAGGTCGACTTTGGTCGAAAAATCGCCCTTGGCCAGAACCCGGATGCCGTCCAGTTTGCGGCGGATCAGGCCGGATGCGACCAGCACATCTTCGGTGATCGGCGCGGAGGCGTCGATCTTGCCGGCTTCGATGAACTTGGCCAGCAGGCCCAGGTTCAGAACGGCAAATTCTTTACGGTTCGGCTTGTTGAAGCCACGCTTGGGCAGACGCTGGTAGAGGGGCATCTGGCCGCCTTCGTAGCCACCGATCGAAACACCCGAACGGGATTTCTGACCTTTGATACCACGGCCACCCATCTTACCGGTACCGGAGCCCGGACCACGACCAACGCGCTTGCGTTTCTTGGTGGCGCCAGCGTTATCACTCAGTTCATGCAGTTTCATGTCGCTTCTCCTTATGCCGGAACTGCCCTCCAGCGACGGAGTGGGCAAACACGGCGTTTTTCATTGATTCTTGGGCCACGGAGGGCCACCGGGGGCGTATAGACGGCAAGTATGAACTTTGCAAGCGCATCACTGCTAGGATCTACGCCGCGTCTCTGATCGCATCGAGACAACGAGTGCCTCCTCTGCATCTTCGATAGCCTTGTTCAGGGCGAGGATTTCATCTCGAAGCTTTGCTGCTTCATCCGCAGGAATATCTTGATCATAAGTCAGAGCTTCATTGAGTAGCGCCTGAACTTTTTCCCTTATCCCACCCTTGCCATATGCGATTTCTCGCAAGACACGCTCAGCTCGCAATGTCAAAAATCCATCGGGCTGACCATCTGAAGGGTCTAACCGAAATAGCATTCGTTCAACAAAATGCTCACCATCGTTGAACCTTGGCAGGATCAGTTCAATTTCTTCCCTGTTGGGCCGGCCCCCCTTTGCAAGATCATCGAGCAATAAAATTACGCCTCGTGGCGCAAAGTAAATTAGGCGAAGAGCCTCAATAATGCTTTTGGCGTGGAGTAGTTTCCGTTGATCGTGGCGCGGTTTTTCGCCCACTCTCGCACTATCTGCTAATTCCTTCGCGCCCACTACAAGCTCAAGGACCCACGAAACATCCATTTTACATCCAACCAAATTTGGCCATTAAGTGAGATAAATATGAATACCTCAAGAAAAAAACGCCCCACAGTTTCCTGCGGGGCGTTTTTGAATGCCGTAAAACGGTTGCCCGCCTGCGTTTAGTCGCGCTCTTCGATGATCTCGACCATGTGAGAGATCGAAGCGACCATGCCGCGGATGGAAGGTGTATCTTCCAGTTCACGGGTTTTGTGCATCTTGTTCAGACCCAGACCGATCAGCGTTGCGCGCTGTTTGGCGGGGCGGCGGATCGGCGAACCGACCTGCTTGACGACGATGGTTTTTGCCATTGGTCCCGTTCCTTATGCTTCAGCAGCTTCGGCGGCCGGTGCATCATCCTTTTTGAGGATGTCGGCGACCTTCTTGCCACGACGCTGTGCGACCATACGAGGGCTGGTTTCTTTGGTCAGCCCGTCAATGGTTGCGCGGATCATGTTGTAGGGGTTCTGCGAGCCAATCGACTTCGACACAACGTCCTTGATCCCCAGCATTTCGAACACGGCACGCATCGGGCCACCAGCAATGATGCCGGTACCTTCCGGTGCGGTGCGCATGACGACCTTACCGGCGCCATGACGGCCTTCCATGTCGTGATGCAGCGTGCGGCCTTCGCGCAGCGGCACACGGATCATCTGACGCTTGGCCTGCTCGGTGGCTTTGCGAATGGCCTCGGGGACCTCTTTCGCTTTGCCTTTACCGAAGCCGACACGGCCTTTCTGATCGCCTACCACCACAAGTGCGGCGAAGCCAAAACGCTTACCACCCTTCACGGTTTTCGACACGCGGTTGATCGCTACGAGACGATCGGCGAATTCCGGCGTTTCGTCGCGATCGCGACCCCGGCGGTTATCTTCTCTTGCCATTCTATCGTCTCCTTAGAACTTGAGGCCACCTTCACGCGCAGCGTCGGCCAAGGCCTTCACTTTGCCGTGAAAGAGGAAACCACCACGATCGAAGTAGCAGTCTTCAACACCAGCTTTCTTGGCGCGCTCGGCGATTGCCGCACCCACCTTGGTTGCTGCTTCGACGTTGTTCTTGCCAACCACGCCCAGATCTTTCTCCAGAGTGGAGGCAGAGGCCAGGGTGACGCCATTCACATCGTCGATCAGCTGAACGCTGATGTTCTTGTTGCTGCGGTGAACGGAAAGACGAACGCGCCCGGCGTTCACTTTCCGCAGTTTGTTCCGAACGCGCAGGCGGCGCTTCAGAAACAGGGTTCTTTTGCTGTTTGCCATATCCTGGGTCCTTACTTCTTCTTGCCTTCCTTACGGAAGATGAACTCGCCTTTGTACCGGATCCCTTTGCCTTTGTAGGGCTCGGGACGGCGCCAATCGCGAATGTTCGCGGCCACCTGGCCAACGAGTTGCGAATCATCGCCCTCGATCGTGATCTCGGTCTGCTTCGGGCAGGTCACGGTGACACCGGCCGGCACGTCGAAGTTGACCTCATGTGAGTAACCCAACGACAGCTTCAGAACGTTGCCCTGGATCGCGGCGCGGTAACCCACACCTGTGATCTCGAGCTCTTTCTTGAAACCGCTCGTCACGCCCTGAACCATGTTCGCGACCATAGTGCGCGACATGCCCCATTGCTGAAGGGCGCGTTTCGACGACCCACGCGGGGCCACGGAAACGAGGTTACCATCGACGGTGATGGTGACATCGTCAGTTGCGGTAAAGTTCTGAGTCGCTTTCGGACCCTTAACTTCGATGGTCTGGCCGGACACGGACGCCGAAACGCCTGCGGGCAGCTCGACCGGTTTCTTACCAATACGAGACATTGCCTTCCTCCTTAGAAGACCGTGCAGAGCACTTCACCACCAACATTGGCGGTCCGTGCTGCTGCATCCGACATCACACCTTTCGGAGTGCTGACAATCGACACACCCAGACCCTGACGGATCGTGGGGATATCTTTGACGCCCATGTAAACGCGACGACCGGGTTTGGAGACCCGCTTGATTTCGCGAATGACGGGGGTGCCATCAAAGTATTTCAGGCTGATTTCCAGAGCCGGGTGGCCGTTGGCGCCTGTGGATTTCTCATAACCGCGGATGTAGCCTTCGTCGGCCAACACATCCAGAACCCAGGCACGCAGCTTGGACGCAGGAGTGGAAACCGTCGATTTGCCACGCATTTGAGCGTTGCGGATACGGGTGAGCATGTCGGCGATAGGATCGTTCATATCATTCTCTCCCTTACCAGCTGGATTTCACCAAACCGGGGATCTGGCCAAACGAGCCAAGTTCCCGCAGCATGATACGGCTGACCTTGAGCTTACGGTAGTAAGCGTGGGGACGGCCTGTCAGCTGACAGCGGTTGTGCAAACGGGTAGCCGAGCTGTTGCGCGGCAGTTGAGCCAGCTTCAGGGAAGCGCGGAAACGCTCTTCCATCGGCTTGCTTTCGTCATTCACGATCTCTTTGAGAGCAGCGCGCTTGACGGCGTATTTCGCCACCAGCTTCTCGCGCTTTTTCTCGCGTTCGATCATTGCTTTTTTAGCCATAACTCTCTCTCCCGCGCTTAGCTGTTGAAGGGCATGTTGAAATGCTTCAACAGTGCCTTCGCTTCCGCGTCGGTTTTCGCGGTGGTGGCAATCACGATGTCCATACCCCAGGATTCGTCGATCTTGTCGAAATCGATCTCGGGGAACACGATGTGCTCTTTCAGGCCCATGGCATAGTTGCCGCGGCCATCAAAGCTTTTGCCCGACACGCCGCGGAAGTCGCGGATACGGGGCATTGCAACGGTGATCAGACGATCAAGGAATTCGTACATCCGGTCGCCGCGCAGGGTCACTTTCGCGCCCATCGGCATGCCTTCACGGACGCGGAAGCCAGCGATCGAGTTCTTAGCGATCGTGGTCAGCGCCTTTTGGCCGGCGATGGTGGTCAGGTCTTCCTGAGCGGATTTGGCTTTTTTGCTGTCACGGACAGCTGCAGCGCCACAACCGATGTTCAGAACGATTTTGTCCAGACGCGGGATCTGCATGTCGTTCTTATAGGAAAATTCTTCCTTCAGAGCGGCGCGGATCGTGTCTGCGAACAGCGTTTTCAGACGCGGGGTATAGGTTGCAGTATCAAGCATCGATCACGTCCCCCGTGGTCTTGGCAAAACGCACTTTCTTGTCGCCTTCCATGCGGAAGCCAACGCGGCTGGCTTTGCCATTTGCATCGACAAATGCCAGGTTCGACAGTGCAATCGGCATCGCCTTGGGGATGCGGCCGCCCTGATCGGTCTGGCTTTGGCGGGTGTGACGGATGGCCATGTTCAGGCCGTCCACAACCGCTTTACCGGCTTTGGGGTCAACAGAGGCGATTGTGCCTGTCTGTCCCTTGTCCTTACCGGCAAGAATGACGACCTTGTCGCCAGTTTTCAACTTAGCAGCCATCTTACAGCACCTCCGGGGCGAGTGAGATGATCTTCATGAAGTTCTTTGCGCGAAGCTCGCGAACAACTGGCCCGAAGATACGGGTCCCAACAGGCTCGTTGCTGTTGTTCAGGATGACGGCGGCGTTGCGATCAAAGCGGATCGCGGTGCCGTCTTCACGACGGACTTCTTTAGCTGTGCGAACAACGACGGCCTTGCGGACATCGCCTTTTTTCACACGGCCGCGCGGAATGGCTTCTTTCACCGATACTACGATGATGTCACCGACCGACGCGTAACGACGGTGCGAACCGCCGAGGACCTTGATGCACTGCACCCGGCGAGCGCCGGAGTTGTCAGCGACATCCAGATTGGTCTGCATCTGGATCATTTGGTTTCTCCCGACCTGTGGGGGGCATTATTACCTATTCCCCAGGGTTTCGATCAAACTGAAAAGTTATGCCTCGGCGGACAGAACTTCCCAGCGTTTCGTTTTCGACTTCGGCGCACATTCCTGAATGCGGACGGCGTCACCGACATTGAAAGCGTTGGTTTCATCGTGAGCCCGGTACTTCTTGGACTTACGGATGGTTTTCTTCAGAACAGGGTGCGTGAAGCGACGCTCGACAGAGACCGTTACGGTCTGTGCGTTTGCAGTGCTGGTCACGGTGCCAGAGAGGATACGTTTGGGCATCTTGAGGCTTCCCTTATTCTGCAGCCGCAGCAGCGGCCTTTTCGTTCAGGATGGTCTTCACACGCGCAGCGTCACGGCGAGCCGATTTGATGCGAGCAGTGGTTTCCAGCTGACCCGTTGCCTGTTGAAAGCGCAGGTTGAATGCTTCTTTCTTCAGAGCGACCAGTTCCTCGCGGAGTTGGTCCGGGGTTTTGTCACGTAGTTCCTGGGCGTTCATCGCCATCTTCCTTTCAACATCACTGGAGGGCCCGCGAAGGGTCACCCTGATTCCAGTGGAGTTCATGATGAGAGGGCCGTTTACGCCGTGGCGACGCAATAAGCAACCCCTGATACCTTCAAACCCGTTGTTTCATTCGGTGTCGGCGATATCATTGCGATATTGTGCCCTCTCGCCATGCGCTGCAGGCTGGGCTAGAAGGGCGCCATGTCACAGATTGAATCGCTTTTTGCCACCCGCCTCTACCGTGCTGCCCTGTCGGAATTCGGCAAGGCCATCGATACGGATGAACTTGAAACCTCGTGCCTGGCCATCGCCATCGATGATGAGGCCGGTCAGGAATGGTGCGAGAAGAACGGCTATCCCGGCTATACCAGCTATGCCTCGCTGACCGACCTGCCGTGGCGCTTTCCGATCTTCAAGGATCTGGTCAAGGTGCTGGACAAGCATGTTGCGGCCTTTGTCAAAGACCTGCAATTCGATCTGGGCGACAAAAAGGTCAAGCTGGACAGCCTGTGGATCAATATCCTGCCTGAAGGCGGCATTCACACCTCGCATATCCACCCCCATAGCGTGATCAGTGGCACCACCTATGTCACCATGCCCACGGGGGCGAGCGCGATCAAGTTCGAAGACCCGCGCCTGCCGATGATGATGGCCGCGCCGACGCGCAAGAAGAAGGCGCGCGACGAGCTGCGTAGCTTTATCTATGTCGCGCCCGATGCTGGCGACGTACTGCTGTGGGAAAGCTGGCTGCGCCATGAGGTGCCGATGAATATGGCGGAAACCGAGCGGATCAGCGTGAGTTTCAATTACAGCTGGGAGTGAGACGCCCTCGGGCAGTCTTTGACTTGGCTGGTGTTCCATCAGCTTGGGGACAGCGATCTATACATCCGAAAGTATGGTGCGCTGTTGTGATGGCGCAGTCCCATCGCGACGATGATAACTTTACATTTTTCGATGAAACAACAGAAAACCCCCGCCGATCACTCGACGGGGGTTTTATGTCTTGACGTAGGGCGGGAAGTGATCCCGCCGTACGCTTACCAGTCTTCGCGGATCACGAAGCGTGTCTTAACCGGCAGCTTCATGGACGCCAGACGCAGCGCTTCACGCGCTATGACTTCGTCCACGCCGTCGATTTCGAACATCACGCGGCCGGGTTTGACTTTGGCAGCCCAGTAATCAACCGAACCTTTACCTTTACCCATCCGCACTTCTGTCGGCTTCGAGGTCACGGGCGTATCGGGGAAGATACGGATCCAGACACGGCCCTGACGTTTCATGTGACGCGTCATCGCGCGGCGAGCCGCTTCGATCTGACGGGCCGTGACACGCTCGGGCTGAGTGGCCTTGAGGCCATATGTGCCGAAGTTCAGGTCGCTACCGCCTTTGGCCAGACCGTGGATACGGCCCTTATGCTGCTTGCGGAATTTGGTACGCTTTGGCTGAAGCATCGCTCATATCTCCTTAACGACGGCCGCCGGCGCCACGGGGCGCAGGGCCTTCCTGGAGCTCGGCTTGGCGACGGTCATGAGCCTGAGGGTCATGTTCCATAATCTCGCCTTTGAAGATCCAGGTTTTGACGCCGATGATGCCATAGGCGGTCATCGCTTCGGCATGGGCGTAGTCGATATCCGCGCGCAGCGTGTGCAGCGGCACACGACCTTCGCGGTACCATTCGGTCCGTGCAATCTCGGCTCCGCCAAGACGGCCAGCAACGTTCACCCGGATTCCCAGGGCGCCCATACGCATGGCGTTCTGAACGGCACGCTTCATGGCACGACGGAACGATACACGACGCTCGAGCTGCTGCGTGATCGATTCGGCAACCAGCTGAGCATCAAGCTCGGGCTTACGCACTTCGAGAATGTTGAGGTGCAGCTCGGACTTGGTCATGTTGGCGATTTTCTTGCGCAGAGTTTCGATGTCTGCGCCTTTCTTGCCAATGATGACACCCGGACGTGCCGTGTGGATCGTGACGCGGCACTTTTTGTGCGGACGTTCGATGATCACGCGGGAAATACCGGCCTGCTTGCACTCTTCACGGATGAAGTCGCGGATTTTCAGGTCTTCCAGAAGAAGGTTCCCGAAGTCCTTGGACTCGGCATACCAACGGCTGTCCCAGGTACGGTTGACCTGAAGGCGCATGCCGATCGGATTGGTTTTATTACCCATTAGGCTTGCTCCTCAATCTGACGCACCTTGATGGTAAGCTCGGAGAACGGCTTGACGATCTTGCCAAACCGGCCACGTGCCCGCGGACGACCGCGCTTCATGGTCAGGTTCTTACCAACATACGCCTCGGCAACAACGAGTTCATCCACATCCAGATTGTGGTTGTTCTCGGCGTTGGCAATCGCGGACTGAAGGCATTTCTTCACGTCCTCGGCGATCCGCTTTTTCGAGAAGGTCAGGTCCGTGAGGGCCTTGTCCACCTTCTTGCCGCGGATCATCGCGGCGACCAGGTTCAGCTTTTGCGGGCTGGTACGAAGCATGCGCAGTTTTGCCATTGCTTCGTTATCTGCCACGCGGCGGGGGTTCTTTTCCTTGCCCATGACTTACTTCCGCTTCGCTTTTTTGTCAGCCGCGTGACCGTAGTAGGTCCGTGTCGGCGAATATTCACCGAACTTCTGGCCGATCATGTCCTCAGACACGTTTACCGGGATATGCTTATGGCCATTGTAAACGCCAAACGTCAGGCCGACAAACTGCGGCAGGATCGTCGAGCGGCGCGACCAGATCTTGATAACTTCACTACGACCGCTTTCACGCGATGCTTCGGCTTTCTTAAGCACGTAAGCGTCGACAAAAGGGCCTTTCCAAACAGAGCGAGACATCTATTAACGCCCCTTCTTCTTGGCGTGCCGCGAGCGGATGATCAGCTTGCTGGACGCTTTGTTCTTGTTGCGGGTCCGGGCGCCTTTCGTGGGTTTGCCCCACGGGGTCACCGGATGACGACCACCCGAAGTACGGCCTTCACCACCACCATGCGGGTGGTCGATCGGGTTCATAACCACACCACGGACGCTTGGACGGATGCCCTTGTGGCGCATACGACCGGCTTTACCGTAGTTCTGGTTCGAGTTGTCGGGGTTCGACACGGCACCGATTGTGGCCATGCATTCCTGACGGACCAAGCGCAGTTCGCCCGAGGACAGGCGGATCTGAGCGTAGCCACCATCACGGCCCACGAACTGTGCGTAGGTACCGGCGGCGCGGGCGATCTGACCACCTTTGCCGGGCTTCATCTCGATGTTGTGGATGATCGTACCGATCGGCATACCCGAGAAGGGCATTGCGTTACCGGGCTTGATGTCGGCCTTTGCAGCCGCAATCACCTGATCGCCAACAGCCAGACGCTGAGGGGCGAGGATATAGGCCTGCTCCCCATCGGTGTACTTGATCAGCGCGATAAAGGCGGTCCGGTTCGGGTCATACTCGATCCGTTCGACGGTGGCCGCCACATCGAATTTGTTACGTTTGAAATCGACGATCCGATAAAGGCGTTTCGCCCCGCCGCCTGTGCGGCGCATCGTGATCCGTCCGGTATTGTTACGGCCGCCGCTCTTGGTCAAACCCTCAGTAAGAGATTTGACCGGACGCCCTTTCCAAAGCTCCGAACGGTCGATCAGAACCAGCCCACGCTGGCCCGGCGTCGTCGGTTTATACGACTTGAGTGCCATGCTTTCTGTCTTCCGTTAAGCAAAGTCGGGTTACCCCGACTGACAGGTTTCCCCGTCTTCGTTAAAGGCCCCTCGCCCCGTTTTCTTATGAAAACCACGCCAGGTGCCCGGTGTGTAGGGCCCCGAAGGTCCCCGTTCTTAAAAACCCATGGCCCCGGAAAAAACCGGGGCCATGTGAGATTCGTGGCTTCCTATCAGAGACCTGTGCTCACGTCGATAGTATTTCCCTCTTCGAGGGTCACATAAGCCTTTTTGACATCCTTGCGGCGACCGAGCTGACCCCGGAAACGCTTGGATTTACCTTTCGTGATCGTGGTGTTGACAGCCTTGACCTTGACACCAAAGAGCGCCTCGACGGCCTCTTTGATCTGGGGTTTGTTGGCGTCGATTGCCACTTCAAACACGACCGCACCGTTTTCAGAGGCCATGGTGGCCTTCTCGGTGATGATCGGCTTGCGGATCACGTCATACAGTTCAGCCTTCGCGCTCATTTCAGACGAGCCTCCAGTGCTTCGATACCCGCGCGAGTGATCACCAGGGTGTCACGCTTGAGGATATCATAGACGTTTGCGCCCATCGTCGGCAGGATATCCAGACCTTCGATGTTACGGGCGGCCTTGGCAAAGCCTTCATTGACGGCGGCGCCGTCGATGATCAGCGCGCGTTTCCAGCCGAGGTTTTTCACCTGTTTGGCCAGAGCGGCGGTTTTGCCTTCAGCTTCGGCGTTTTCGATCACGACCAGCGCGCCTGCTTTGGCTTTCGCCGACAGAGCGTGCTTCAGACCCAGCTTGCGGAACTTCTTGGGCAGGTCGTGCCCATGGCTGCGCGGGGTCGGACCTTTGTAGATACCACCTTTACGGAAGATCGGCGCGTTACGGTCACCGTGGCGTGCGCCGCCGGTGCCCTTCTGGCGATAGATCTTCTTGGTCGAGTAGGAGGTTTCCGAACGGGTCTTGACCTTGTGAGTGCCGGCCTGCGCGTTGTTACGCTGCCAACGGACCACACGGTGCAGGATGTCGGCGCGCGGCTCCAGACCGAAGAGATCTTCGGACAGGTCCAACGAACCGGCGCTGCTGCCGTCGAGATTGATCACATCAAGTTTCATGCTTCACCCCCTTCGACGGGTGCTTCGGCGACGGGCGCCTCGGTCACGGCCGATTTCAGAGCTGCCGGGAACGGAACATTCTCGGGCAGTTTCTTCTTCACGGCGTCTTTGATGGTGACCCAGCCACCCTTGGAGCCGGGAACGGCGCCTTTGACCATGATCAAGCCACGGTCGGCGTCGGTCCGAACGACCTCAAGGTTCTGGGTGGTGATACGGGCAGAACCCATGTGACCAGCCATCTTCTTGCCTTTGAAAACCTTACCCGGATCCTGACACTGACCGGTCGAACCGTGCGAACGGTGGCTGACCGACACACCGTGCGAGGCGCGAAGACCACCAAAGTTGTGCCGCTTCATGGCACCTTGGAAGCCTTTACCGATCGACGTACCGGACACGTCAACTTTCTGACCAGCAACATAATGCTCGGCCGAGATTTCCTCGCCCACGTTGATCAGATTGTCCGTCGAGACGCGGAATTCCGCGATCTTGCGTTTGGGCTCGACCGAAGCTGCGGCGAAGTGGCCGCGCATGGCTTTGCTGACCCGCTTGACCTTGGCCGTGCCGGCCCCGAGCTGAACAGCTGTGTAGCCGTCTTTTTCGGGGGTCCGCTGAGCGACCACCTGCAGGTTTTCCAACTGAAGAACGGTCACAGGAATCTGCTTGCCGTCTTCCATGAACAGGCGGGTCATCCCCACCTTTTTTGCGATAACACCAGAGCGCATCTGCGATACCCTCCCTATCACGATTGCAGTTTGATCTCGACGTCCACACCAGCGGCGAGGTCGAGCTTCATCAGCGCGTCCACGGTCTGGGGGGTCGGATCAACGATGTCGAGCAGACGCTTGTGCGTACGGATCTCGAACTGATCGCGGGATTTCTTGTCGATGTGCGGCCCACGGAGAACCGTGAACTTCTCGATCTTGTTCGGCAGAGGGATGGGCCCACGGACCTGAGCGCCCGTGCGCTTGGCCGTATTGACGATCTCTTGTGTGCTGGCATCCAGCACACGAAAGTCAAAAGCCTTCAGCCGAATGCGAATGTTTTGGCTTTGCATTTCTTAGCCTTTCGCGGCGTTAGAGTTGATAGGAGGACCGGCGGCTCATCCGCCGGCCCTCTTCGAACCCGAAGGTTTGATTACTTCAGAATTTTCGACACGACGCCGGCGCCGACGGTACGGCCGCCTTCGCGGATGGCGAAGCGCAGGCCGTCTTCCATGGCGATCGGCGCGATCAGTTCAACCGTGAACTTCAGGTTGTCACCGGGCATCACCATCTCGGTGCCCTCGGGCAGCGTAACGGTGCCGGTCACGTCCGTCGTACGGAAGTAGAACTGCGGGCGATAGTTGGCGAAGAACGGCGTGTGACGGCCACCCTCTTCCTTGGTCAGGATATACGCCTCGGCCTCGAACTGGGTGTGCGGGTTAACCGACTTCGGCTTACACAGCACCTGACCACGCTCAACGCCTTCGCGGTCGATGCCGCGCAGCAGGACGCCAACGTTGTCACCAGCTTCACCACGATCCAGCAGTTTGCGGAACATTTCCACACCGGTACAGGTGGTGGTTTTGGTGTCGCGGATGCCGACGATCTCGATGCTGTCGCCAACGTTGATCACGCCACGCTCAACACGACCGGTTACAACCGTACCACGACCCGAGATCGAGAAAACGTCTTCGATCGGCATCAGGAACGGCTGATCCACGGCACGCGCCGGGGTCGGGATGTATTCGTCAACAGCGGCCATCAGCTTCTTGATCGACTCTTCGCCGATTTCCGGATCACGGCCTTCCAGCGCGGCCAGAGCCGAGCCGGGAATGATCGGAATATCGTCGCCCGGGTAATCGTACGAGGACAGCAGTTCGCGGATTTCCATTTCCACGAGCTCCAGCAGCTCTTCGTCGTCAACCTGGTCAACCTTGTTCATGTAGACGACCATGTAGGGGATACCCACCTGGCGACCCAGCAGGATGTGCTCGCGCGTCTGCGGCATCGGGCCGTCAGCAGCGTTCACAACCAGAATCGCGCCGTCCATCTGCGCCGCACCGGTGATCATGTTCTTCACATAGTCAGCGTGGCCGGGGCAATCGACGTGCGCATAGTGACGTGCTTCGGTCTCATACTCGACGTGCGCCGTCGAGATCGTGATCCCGCGGGCTTTCTCTTCCGGCGCGCCATCAATCTGGTCGTAGGCCTTGAAGTCACCAAAGTACTTGGTGATCGCTGCGGTCAGCGTCGTCTTGCCGTGGTCAACGTGGCCAATCGTGCCAATGTTAACGTGCGGCTTATTACGCTCAAACTTTTCCTTTGCCAT